>NZ_JBIRQJ010000005.1:0-689248 GCF_044333135.1 Streptomyces sp. NPDC021093
ATCCCCTTCCCGGTCGGCCGCCCCCGGTTCTCCCGGATCTCGAACTCCATCGCATCCCCTGAGCTGGGGTGTTGCGACAACCACTAGAACTCAAGCGGCCGCCGGGGGCTTCGTCGTACCGGCCGGCGACCAACGGCTACCGGAGTGCGGCCGCCTCGCGGGCCAGCGACTCCACCCGGCCCCAGTCCTTGTCCCGCAGCGCGTCGGCCGGGAGCATCCAGGTCCCGCCCACGCAGCCGACGTTGGGCAGGCCGAGGTAGGCCGGGGCGGAGGCGAGGGAGATCCCGCCGGTCGGGCAGAAGCGGGCCTGCGGGAGCGGGGCGGACAGCGACTTGAGGTACGCGGTGCCGCCGGCGGCCTCGGCCGGGAAGAACTTCATCTCGGTGACGCCGCGTTCGAGGAGCGCGACGACCTCGGAGGTGGTGGACACCCCGGGGAGGAAGGGGAGTCCGGACCCCTTCATGGCGTCGAGGAGGGTGTCCGTCCAACCCGGGCTGACCAGGAACCGCGCTCCGGCGGAGAGGGAGTCGGCGACACCGGCGGGGGATATGACGGTCCCGGCGCCGACGACCGCGTCCGGCACCTCGTCCGCGATCGCCCGGATGGCGTCCAGCGCGGCGGGGGTACGGAGGGTGACCTCGATGGCGGTCAGTCCACCGGCGACGAGGGCACGGGCGAGCGGAACGGCATCGACGGCGTCGTCGAGGACGACCACGGGGACGACGGGGGCGAGGTCGAGCACGGAGGGACCGGAGGGTGCGGAGGAGGCCATGAGGGCATCCTGCCGCGCACCGAGTGTTCTGCGCAACGAGCGTTGCGCAATGTGCAACGTCTGGGGCGGTCGGGGACACCATCGGAGCAGAGCTCGCGCGAGCCGGACCGGGCCACGACCGGCAGACCTCGCACGGGCGGGGGAATGAGCCGGGCAGGGCTCGTGCGGGCGGGGTCCGTGAGCCGGGCAGCTGTGCGGGCCGGGTCGGGATGGGTGCAGGCCTCGTACGGGCGGGGCCACGACCGACAGGCCTCGTGCGGCGGGGTCGTGGTGGGCGTAGGCCCCGTGCGGGTCGTGCCGCGACCGGCGCAGAGCCCGTGCGGGCCAGGGTGTGACCGGCAGGCCTCGTGCGGACCGGGGCGTGAGCCGCGCGGTCCCCGTGCGGGCCCGGGTGCTACCGGCAGGCCTCGTGCACGCGGGGGCGTGAGTCGCGCGGACCCCGTTCGGGCCAGGGCGTGACCGGTGCAGGGCGTGCGCGGGCGGGGCCGCGATCCGCGCGGGGCCTGTGCGGGCGGGGGCGTGGGCCGGGCAGGCCTCGTGCGGGCGGGGCTGTGAGTTGCGCGGACCCGGTTCGGGTCAGGGTGTGACCGGTGCAGGCCTTGTGGGGGCGGGGGTGCGATTCGCGCGGGGCCCGTGCGGGCCCGGGTGCTACCGGCAGGCCTCGTGCGGGCTGGGTCGTGACCGGCAGGCCTCGTGCGGGCCGGGGCGTGGGCCGGGCAGGTCCCGTGCGGGCGGGGCTGTGAGCCGCGCGGACCCGGTTCGGGCCGGGGTGTGACCGGTGCTGGCCTTGTGGGGGCGGGGCCGCGATTCGCGCGGGGCCCGTGCGGGCCCGGCCGCTACCGGCAGGCCTCGCGTGGGCTGGGTCGTGACCGGCAGGCCTCGTGCGGGCCGGGTCGTGAGCCGCGCGGTCCCGGTTCGGGCCGGGGTGTGACCGGTGCAGGCCGTGCGCGGGCGGGGGTGCGATTCGCGCGGGGCCCGTGCGGGCCCGGGTGCTACCGGCAGGCCTCGTGCGGGCCGGGGTGCGTGCCGGGTGGGGATCGTGGGTGTTAGGCCGCGATCAGTAGTGCCTCCGCGCCCACCGGCCGGTAGCCCGCCGCCTGGAAGGCGCGGACGCTTCGGGCGTTGCCCGGGGCCTGCTGCGACCAGATCACGTCGCCCGCCGGGATCATGTGCCGCGCCGACTCCGCCAGTGCCCGCCCCAGGCCCCGGTGCCGCGACTCCTCGTCCACCTCGATCGCCGTCTCCCAGCGTCCGGCCAGACCGCGGCCGACGATCAGGATGCCGCCGCCCTCGGACGACCAGACCCGTACCTCGTCGCGGTACTTGCGGGCCCGCACCACCCTCGGGTGGTCCGGGTCCTCGATCGGCGTCAGCTCCAGCGGCGGCGGGCCCTCCAGTGCGGAGGCCAGCGTGAGCGAGCCGACCGTGTCCATGCGGCGGCCGGTGCGCACCATCAGCGCGGCCAGGAACGCCGGGTGCAGGGAGGCCGAGAAGGGGTCGGGACAGGCCTCCTCCAGGGTGGCCCGTATCCACTCCGGGTCCTGGTCGGAGAAGATCACCGAGTGCGCCGTGAAGGCGAGCACTCCCGCGTCGCGGGGGCTCGGCTGGGGCACGACGACGGTCCGGCCGTCGGGCGCCGGGTACTGCCCCTGTGCCACGGAGGTCAGAATGTCGCGCAATGAGCTGGGCACAGGGTTCCTCTGGTGGGTTTCGAACGAGCTGCAGTTGTTGCGATTGGATGAAATGCAACCTGTCCACTCTACGCGCATCAACCCAGTGCTCCGAAGGGCGCCGGGCTGCGCCCGGCAGGCCCGGGTGGACCTCGTCCGGCCTTGCGTCCGGCCTCGCGTCGGACCTCAGTGGATCTGGTGGACCACCACGTCCAGCGACCACGGCCGGCCCGCCTTCGCGGGCTCCGCCGCCTCGACGACATGGCCGAGGTCGCGCAGGGCGACGACCAGCTCGGCGGGGTCCGCCGGGGCGGCACCCGCCACCAGGAGGTCCCGTACGATCCGGCCCTTGGTCGCCTTGTTGAAGTGGCTGACCACCGACCGCTTCTCGACGCCGTCGACGATCTGCGCATGCAGCACGCGCACGGTCGCCGTGCGGCCCGCGACGTCGCCCTGCGGCTTCCACGCCGCCGCGTAGGCGGACGAGCGCAGGTCCAGGACCAGCCCGTCCCCGGCCGCCTCCGGCATCACCTCCGCCATCGCGGGCCGCCAGTACGCGCCGAGCGCCCCGAGCCCCGGCAGCTTCACGCCCATCGAGCAGCGGTACGAGGGGATCCGGTCGCCGACCCCCACCGCACCCCACAGCCCCGAGAACACCAGCAGCCACTGCCTGGCCCGCTTGCGGGCCGCCGCGTCCAGCGACGCCAGGTCCAGGGCGTCGTACAGCACCCCGGTGTAGATCTCCCCGGCGGGACGCGTGCCGGCGGTGAGGAGTTCGGCGTTCTTGGCGACCTCGCCGCGCAGCCCCTCGCTCAGCCCGAGCACCAGCCGGGCCTTCTCCTCGTCGCCCCGGCACAGCTCCACCAGCTCTTCCAGCACCGCCGTCCGGGCCGCCGTGAGGCCCGGCAGCGACAGGGACTCCGGCTTCAGCGGGGCACCGCGCCCCGGAGCGGCCTTTCCTTCGGAGGGCGGCAGGAGGACGAGCACGGGGTGACTCCTTCGTACGTACGGGGTGAACGAACCAGGCAACGGTAATCCGTTGGACGAGTACGCCGGACCGCCGCCTTCCGCCGTGCCGCATCCGGCTGCGCGTCCTACGCTCGATCCATGCCACGCCGCCATATCCACGTGACCGGCGCCGCCGAGGCCGCTCCGCTGCGGGCAGCCCTGCGCGAGCTGCGGACGACGCTCGACGTGCCCGCCGATCCGGCGGGGCCCGACGCCTTCCCGCCCGAGGTGCTGGCCGAGGCACAGCGGACGGCGAAGAACCCGATGCTGCCCGCCGATCCGTACGACGCCACGGACCTCCCCTTCTTCACCATCGACCCGCCCGCCTCCACCGACCTCGACCAGGCCATGCACCTGGCGCGGCGGACGGGCGGCGGGTTCCGGGTGCACTACGCGATCGCGGACGTGGCCGCCTTCGTGGCCCCCGGCGGAGCGCTCGACGCCGAGGCGCACCGGCGGGTCACCACCCTCTACTTCCCGGACGAGAAGGTTCCGCTGCATCCGCAGATGCTCTCCGAGGGGGCCGCGAGCCTCCTCCCGGACCAGACCTGTCCGGCGCTCCTGTGGCGGATCGACCTCGACGCGGACGGGCGGGCCGTCGCCACGGACGTACGCCGCGCCCTGGTCCGCAGCCGCGCCAAGCTGGACTACGCGGGGGTGCAGCAGCGGGTCGACGCCGGTACGGCGGAGGAGCCCCTCGCACTGCTCCGCGACATCGGACTGCTGCGCGAGGAGCAGGAACGGGCCCGCGGCGGCATCTCCCTCAACGTCCCCGAGCAGGAGATCGAGCTCCGCGACGGCGCCTACCGCCTCACCTACCGCACCCCGTTGCCCGCCGACGGCTGGAACGCACAGATCTCCCTGCTCACCGGGACGGTCGCCGCCGACCTCATGACGGCGGCCGGCACCGGAATCCTGCGCACCCTCCCCGCCGCCCCGGACGGCGCGGTCGCCCGGCTGCGCCGCACCGCGCGCGCCCTGCGCATCGACTGGCCGCACCACACCTCGTACGCCGACATCGTCCGCGGTCTCGATCCGGCGGAACCCGCCCACGCCGCGTTCCTGCAGGAGTGCACGACCCTGCTCCGGGGTGCGGGCTACACCGTCTTCACCGGCGGCGATCTCCCCGACCCGGCGATCCACGCCGCCGTGGCGGCCCCGTACACCCACTGCACCGCGCCCCTGCGCCGCCTCGTCGACCGGTACGCGGGCGAGCTGTGCGTGGCGGCGGTGGCGGGCGACGAGCCCCCGGAGTGGGTGATGTCCGCGCTCCCCGACCTCCCGAAGAAGATGGCGGAGGGCACCCGGCGGCAGAACACCGTCGAGCGCGAGTGCGTCGACATCGTCGAGGCGGCCCTCCTCAAGGACCGCATCGGCGAGCTCTTCGACGCGCACGTGGTGGACGTCAAGGACCGTGAACCGACGGTCGGCACCGTCCAGTTGGACAGTGCCGACCTCGCGGTCATCGCCCGCGTCGAGGGCGGCGTCGACCTTCCCCTCGGCGAACGCATCCGGGTCAGGCTGACGCAGGCAGACCCGGGGGCGGCGAAGGTGCTGTTCGCCCCGGCCTGACGGTGTCCGCGGCGTGCACGGTGTCCGCGGCGTGCACGGTGTCTGCGGCGTTCATGGAGTCCGCGGCGTGCACGGAGTCCGCGGCGCTCATGGAGTCCGTGGCGCTCATGGAGTCCGCGGCGTCCGCCCGCGCCCGCCTGGCCGCCTCCACCAGCCCCCGTGCGTCGTCCGCGTGGAAGCGCACGGTGGTCACCGGGCGCCGCTTCCCCAGCAGCGACACGGCCTCCACCGGTGCGCTCAGCTCCACGGTCACCGAGGTCTGCGACGCCACGGCCAGCTCCAGCAGACCGTCCTCCTGCGCCCCCGGATTCAGCCGCAGCTCGTACCGTACGGACGTGATCAGGGCCGCCGGGAGGTCCAGGTCCACGTGCGCGCCCGCCCGCACCCGCAGCCCGCCGTCCGGCCGTACGACATGGGGCCGGGTCACGGCGGCGCCCTGCAGCCCGAGGATCAGCACCACCGTGTATACGTCCACCACCAGGAACGCCGTCTGCACCACGGGCAGCCCCGCGAGCAGCACATGCAGCCCCACCGTCTCCACCACGCACACGAACGCGAAGCCCCACAGCAGCGCAGTCTGCGCCTTCGCGTGGCCGAACGCGAGATCCCCCGCCCCGACCCCGTGCCTGCGCCGCGCCGCCCACCGCCCGAGCGACACCCACAGCCGCAGCTCGTGCCCCAGCAGCCGTCGTACGGGCTCGGGCACCAGCTCGGCCACGGCCTCGCGCGTCGTGAGCCCGCGGCGCCGCAGCCCCACGAAGACGGCCAGCTCGGCCAGCACCACCGCCAGCACCACCGCCTCGGCGGCGAGCAGCACCGCCGACGGCACCCGTACGCCGCTCAACAGGCAGACGAGCAGCGCCAGTTCGGCGGGCAGCGCGGTGTAGGCGACAGCTCTGAGTACCTTCTTCATCCGCCTTCACCCCTCTTGGTCACGATGTGCATGGCCTGCCGTACGACCTCCGCCTGGGCGGGAGCGAAATCGGCGAAGAACGCCCGCAGGAAGGTGTCGTTCTCGTCCAGTGCCGTCCCCTCCTCCCACAGCCCGTCCGGAATGCAGGAGGCCAGCAGCCGCGCCGCCTCCGGCACCCGGGGATCGTCGGCCGCCGCGTCCACCAGCGCGTCGAGCAGGGCGTACACCTCCTGGGTGCGCTCCGCCGCGCCCGGCACCGCCGCCGCCTCGCGCAGCGCCTCCACCATCCGCCCGCGCGCCTCGGGCGGGGCGGTGGTGTCCAGCAGGGCGAGCATCTCGCGGTCCTTCGCCGCCGCGCCGCCGACCGCCGGAAGCTCCCGCAGCAGCTCGCCCAGCTCCGTCGACACCGGCCCCTCCGGCGACAGGCTGCCGTCCCGCGCCTGCTCAAGGAGTACGCCGATCCGCGCCCGCCGGGCCTTGATCTCCGCCTCCTGCCGGGCCAGGTCCTCGTCCAACTCGCCCAGTACTTCGGCGAGTTCGCGCCCCGCATCGTCCCGTACGACGTCCCGCACCTCGTCGAGACCGAGCCCCAGCTCGGTGAGCCGCCTGATCCGGGCGAGCACGACGGCGTCCCGCAGCCCGTACTCGCGGTAGCCGTTCGCCCGCCGCACGGGCTCGGGCAGCAGTCCGACATGGTGGTAGTGCCGCACCGCACGCGTGGTGATACCGACGAGCGCGGCGATCTCTCCGATCCGCATGCCCCCAGTAGAAACGTTGACGCTGCGGCAAGGTCAAGCACCGCCGTGCGGCGTCGGCCGCGTCCCGCCCCGCCGGGTAGCATGGTCGGCACGGCAGACGAGTCGGCCGGGCGGCCGCGTGGGGACCCTTCGGGGATCCTCCCGAGGAACGTCCGGGCTCCACAGAGCAGGGTGATGGCTAACGGCCACCCGGGGTGACCCGCGGGAAAGTGCCACAGAGAACAGACCGCCTGGGACCGCGAGGTCCTCGGTAAGGGTGAAACGGTGGTGTAAGAGACCACCAGCGTCCGGGGCGACTCGGACGGCTAGGTAAACCCCACCCGGAGCAAGGTCAAGAGGGGCCGTCGGAAGACGGCTCTGCGCGGACGTCCGAGGGCTGCTCGCCCGAGTTCGCGGGTAGACCGCACGAGGCCGGTGGCAACGCCGGCCCTAGATGGATGGCCGTCTCCGCGGCTGCCGCGAGGCGGCCGTGAGACAGAACCCGGCGTACAGGCCGGCTCGTTCTGCTGTGGCCCTGCCCAAGGGTTCTCCCTTGGGCAGGGCCATTTTCCGTTCAGAACCGGGCTTTATTACGCCCTTTTATCGCCAGTTGTTGCCAGATGATTTCCCCAACTGCAAGATCTTGATCATGTCTGAGGTGCCTTCTCTTCCTTGCAGAGTGACGCTCGGTGCGCGGGACGTGCCGATGCTGCGCCGGTTCTACCGCGGACTGGGCTGGGCGGAACTGCCGGGCAGCGACGACGGCCGGGCCGGCTTCCTGCTCGCGGGGGTACTGCTGGTGCTGTGTCCCGTGTCCGGGCCGCCCGCCGTCACGGCCGCCCGCAGCGCCTCGGACATCCATGAGTGGTCGGGCATCACGCTGACCTGTGCCGTGGAGAGCGCGCAGCAGGTGGATGCCGCTTTCGCGGCCGCGGTGGCCGCCGGTGCAGGCACGGTGGCAGGGCCGGCCGACCGCCCCGCAGGGGGCCGGTCGGCGTACATCGCCGACCCCGAGGGCAACCGCTGGGAGATCGCGTGGGCGCCCCTCGCCGAAGGGCGGACCACGGGAGAGGAAGCGCTGCTCGCCCTCCGCGTCCCGGCCGAGACCCACCGGGCGGGCGCCGAACTGCTGCACCGCCGGGGCGCACCGGACGAGGCGGTCGCCGCGCTCCTGGTGGCGGCGGGCGGGAGCGGGCCCGGCTGGGCCGCCGACACGCTGCTGTGCGCCGCCCGCACCGCGTGCCGCGAGGGAAGGACCGAGGAGGCGGTGGGCTTTCTGCGACGGGCGTTGAAGGAGCCGCTGCCGCCCTCCCGGCGCGGCGGCGTACTGACGGAACTCGGCAGTCTGGAGGTGACGCTGGGCCCGGCGGAACGGGCCCTGGGCGTACGGCACCTGGCCGAGTCGGTGCGGCTTGCGCAGCAGTCCGACACGAGCGTCTTCAAGGCCGCGAACGCCCTGGGCGCGGCGCTCGCCGCCCGTGGCCAGACCTCGATCGCGCTGGAAGTGATGGAGGAGCTGTCCGAGCGGTTCACCGGCCACCCGGAACTGACCCGTGCCGTTCAGGGCGCCGCGGCCCTGATCGCCTCGCACGACGGGGACAGCTGGCTGGAAACGGTGGACAGGCTGCGCAGGCTGTCCGCCGCCGCACCCCTGCGCCCGGCGCCTTCCGTACGTGCGCTGCTCGCCGAATTCGACTCCACCAGCGGCCGGTTGACGGCCGCCGAGGCCCTCGCGGTCGCCCGCGAGGTGACCGCGGAACCGCCGGACCGGCTCTCCCGGACGTACGTACTGGCCTCCGCCGCCACGCTCGCCCAGTGGGCCGACGCACTCGCACTCGCCGACCGCCTGGTCGAGGACGGATTGAGCGGGCACCGTGGCCCGTCGTCCGACCCGGGCCACCAGAGCCTGCTCAGCGTCCACGCCGAGAGCCTGGTGATGCGCGGCCGCTACCGGGAACTGCTGGAGGCGTGCCACGGCTGGGGCATCCCGGTCGGCCCGCCGCCCGCACACCCCGCCCCTGACCATGCGCGCCCCGCCCCCGACCATGCTCACCCGGCCCCGGACCGCACCCGCCCCGCCCCCTCCGGCCCGGACAACGCCCACCTGGTGGCACAGGCCGTCATCGCGCTCACCGAGACGGGCCGCACCGCCGAAGCCCGTCGACTGGCAGGCTCGGTCACCGCCGACGCCTCCCAGGGGTCCTGGCAGTGGAACGAATTCCTGTACGCCCGAGGGCTGTTGAGCCTCGCCGAAGGTGACCCCGCCGCCGCCCTCGACGACCTGCTGGAGTGCGGCCGCCGGCAGAGCGAACGGCAGGTGATCAGCCCGATCGTCACCCCGTGGCGGTCCGCCGCGGCCGACTGCCACCTGCTCCTCGGCAGGCCAGGCGCGGCCGTCGCGCTCGCGGCCGAGGAACTGGAGGCGGCCCGCCGCTGGGGCACCCCTCGCTGCATCGGCCGGGCCATGCGGGCGCTCGGCACCGCCACCGGCAGCCGGGCCGGCCTGCAGGCCGTCGGGCAGGCCGTCGACCTGCTGCGCACCCCCGACACCACCCCCGAACTCGTCGCCGCCCTCGCCGCCCACGGCAGGATGCTCGCCGAGACCGGTCACCGCACCGCCGCCCGGCAGACCTTGCGGGAGGCCGCCCGGTACGCCGAGCGGATGGGCGCCGACCGCTGGAGCGCCGTGGTCACCGACCTGCTCGCCGCCGCCGGAGCCCGCCGCGCCACCGCCCGCCGGACCGGCGCCCACGCCCTCACCAGCAGCGAACGGCGCATCTGCGACCTGGCCGCACAGGGCCACTCCAACCCGGAGATCGCAGCACTGCTGCACCTGGCGCTGCGCACCGTGGAGACCCACCTGACGAACAGCTTCCGCAAGCTCGGCGTACGGCGACGCATGGAACTCGCCGGGCAGCTCACGGCCGAACCTGTCGCACGGGCCCGGTGAAGGCACGGATCGGGCACGGACTAGGGTGCCCGGGTGACTTTTGGATCAAGTGGTACCGGTGGGGAATTCGTGCGTGCGGTCGGGGAGTTCGAGGCGGCCGTCGCCGCGCGTGATCCGCAGGCGACCGGGGACTCCTTCGACGCGGTACGGCGGAGTTTCGGGCACGCAGGGCCGGACGAGGTGCGGGAGGGCGGGCCGCGGCTGGCCGGGCTGCTGACCGCCGCACCCGACGGGATACGGGCGGTGATCGCGGTGATCGTCGGGGCCTGTGCGGAGCGCGGTGCGGATCCGGGGCTGTGTGCGCCCGGGGTGTTCGCGGGGATGCGGGACGTACTGGAGGACGTACTGGAGTTCTGCGCGCTCTGGGAGGAGACCGGGGGCGGGAAGTTCCCCGACCCGGAGTCGGAGGAGCACGCACAGGGCCCGGACGACGACGTCGTGGCGCGGGTCGGCTTCCCGGCGGCCGTCGCCTGGTGGACGCTGCCGCAGTGGCGGATGGCGGCCTTCGCGATGCTGAACGAGGAGGCCGGGCGTCAACAGGTCGGGTGCAGGCGGGAGTTGCTGGCGCTGCTGGCCCGGATCGAGTGGGCGTCCGAGGAGTCCTTCAAGGGCCTGTGCTACGCGCTGCGGGTGCTCGACGGGGAGCCCGTGGTGGTGCTGCACCGGGAGAGCAGGGCCGGTTTCCTCGTACGGATCAGCGGCATCGGGGACAACTTCCAGCTGCACACGCTGCTCGCCGACGCGCTGGTGGGCGGCGGGCACCTGCCGGGGGACGCGCCGTCGGCGGACGCGGTGGCCGTGTGCCGGGACGTGGCGGGGCAGGTCCTGACGTACGGGTCGTTCAACCTGGTCGGCGCCGACGGGGGCTGGATCTGGAACGAGGGGGATCCGAGCGACATCCCGGTGGTCGGCGGGGAGGGCGGGCGCGGTGGGGTCCGGGTGCTCGTGCTCGATCCGGAGCCGTACGCGCGCAGCTGGCCCGCCGGGCGGTACTTCCCCGCCATGACCGGTGGCCTGGTGCTGGAGCGGGTGCTGGGGAGGGACGAGACCGAGGGCTGGTTCTCCTACGTTTCCCCTGCTCAGGCGCGGTAAGGGGGGTCGCCGAGGTGCGGGGCGGGGTGGGGCGGGGCAGGCTGGGAGGCCCGGGAGCAGCCCGGGTCCCACAGCCCCACCGCCTCACAGCTAGGAGAGCAGCGCCATGTCCGTACCTGTCGACCAGCTCAGCGAGCCCACCGTGCGGGCCTTCGTCACCGCGGTGAACGCCGGTGACAAGGCCGCTTTCCACGCACTGCTCACACCCGGCGCGACCATGTCCGACGACGGTTCGGACCGGGACCTCGCGGAGTGGACCGACCGGGAGATGTTCTCCTCGGGCGGGCACATGGACGTCGAGTCGGAGTCGGACGGCGGGCTCGGGCTCGTCGTCGACTACCGGAACGACACCTGGGGATCGATGCGGACCGCGTGGCGGTTCGTGGTGGACGGCGGGAAGGTGTCGCGGTTCGAGACGGGGCAGGCGTGAGGGCCCGGCCCTAGTCGGACAGGCTCCGGGCGGTCGGGTCGGTGATGCGGGTTCCCGTGCCGCCGACCCGGACGCGGGGGTCGCCCGCGCGGAGTTCGACGGTGAGGACGCCGGGGCGGCCCAGGTCGTCGCCCTGGTGGAGGGTGAGGGTCGAGTCGGCGGCCACCAGCCCGAGTTCGCGCGCGTACGCACCGAAGGCGGCTGCCGCGGCGCCCGTCGCCGGGTCCTCGACCACGCCGCCCACCGGGAACGGGTCGCGGACGTGGAAGACCGTGTCCGACGTGCGGTGCACGAGCTGGACCGTGGTCAGGTCGAGGCGGCGCATGAGCGCGGCCAGGCGCTCGAAGTCGTACGAGAGGTCGGCCAGGCGGGCGCGGGTGGCCGCGGCCAGGACCAGGTGGCGGGCACCGGCATAGGCGATCCGGGGCGGAATGGCGGGGTCCAGCTCGGTGGCGGCCCAGTCGAGGGCGGCGAGTGCTTCGGCGACGTCCGCTTCGGGGGCGGGCTCGGTGTGGGGCTCGACGCTGGTGAGGACGGCGTGCGGGGTGCGGCCGGGGGCCGTGGTGACGGTCACCGGCACCGTGCCGGCCTTCGTCTCGAAGACGAGGTCGACCGGTCCGAGCCGCTCGCCGAGCGCGACGGCGGTCGCGACGGTGGCGTGGCCGCAGAAGGGGACTTCGGCTCTGGGGCTGAAGTAGCGGACGGTGTAGGTGTGTTGGCCGTCGGCCGGGACGAGGAACGCGGTCTCGCTGTAGCCGAGGTCGGCGGCGATGGCGAGCATGTCGGCGTCGGCGAGGGCGGACGCGTCCAGCACGACTCCGGCGGGGTTGCCGCCGGCGGGGTCGGCGGAGAAGGCGGTGTAGCGGAGGATTTCGGGGGTGGCGGGGCGAGGCGTCGTAGTCATGTTGCGGGCAACGGCCGAGGGGCGGGTTGCATTCCCACTGGCCGCGGGTCGGGGGTGGTCGTCGTGCGGGCACGTCGTGGCTGATCGCGCAGTTCCCCGCGCCCCTAAGTCAGCCCTCTTGGGCAGCGGGGCCGCCCCCCCGGGGGCAGTGGGGTCTCCCCTGCTCCTTAAGAGCTTGGGGAAGGGTGGGCAAGGGGGCGGCCCCCCCACTGCGGCGCGCCTCTCCCCGACCGCACGCGCTCGCCACCGCCCCCCGCCCCGCGCGACCTCACCCCCGCCCCACGTACGGCATCGCCGTAGCCATCACCGTCGCAAACTGCATATTCGCCTCCAGCGGCAGTTCCGCCATGTGCCGTACCGTCCCCGCCACCTCCCGCACGTCCATCACGGGCTCCACCGCCAGCTGCCCGTTGGCCTGCAGGATTCCCGTCCGCATCCGTTCCGTCATGTCCGTCGCCGCGTTGCCGATGTCGATCTGGCTCACCGCGATCCGGTACGGACGGCCGTCCAGGGAGAGTGACTTGGTCAGGCCCGTCATCGCGTGCTTGGTGGTCGTGTAGGCGACCGAGTGCGGGCGCGGCGCGTGGGCCGAGATCGAGCCGTTGTTGATGATCCGGCCGCCCTGCGGGGACTGCTCCTTCATCTGCCGGTACGCCGCCTGCGCGCACAGGAACGCGCCGGTGACGTTCACCTGGACCACCGACTGCCAGTCGGCGTGGCTGAGTTCTTCGGTCGGCGTGGAGCCGGGGCCGAACGTTCCCGCGTTGTTGAAGAGCAGGTCCAGGCGCCCGTACCGCTCCCGTACCGCCGTGAAGAGCGCGGTCACCGCCTCGGGGTCCGCGACGTCCGTCGGGACGGAGAGGGTTTCGCCGCCCGCCAGTTCCGCCGTCCGCGCGAGCGGCTGCGCGCGCCGGCCCGCCAGCGCCACCGACCAGCCGGACGCGGCCAGCTCCACCGCCACCGCCCGGCCGATGCCGGAGCCCGCCCCTGTCACCACCGCGATCTTCTGAGTGCTCATGGGCAGGGAGGGTAGTCACCCGCGCCGCACAGGAACTCATCTGTCCGTCATGTGGTGGACGTGTACGTGACAAGCGGGGGCCGTCCCCGGCGGGTGGGCTTCTTGCATGACCCGTACTCACGCACCCGAACTGCTCGCCGCCGCACGCCAGTTGACGCACCACCGGCGCGGCTTCCTCACCGTCGCCGGAGCCGCCGCCACCCTCGCCTTCGCCACCAACCTCCTGGGCATGGGCGGCGCCGATGCCCACGCCGCCTCCGTCGCCGACTTCGACGCCCGGCGGATCAAGGAGGATCCGTTCGTGCTCGGCGTGGCGTCGGGGGACCCCCACCCCGGCTCCGTGCTGCTCTGGACGCGGCTCGCTCCCAGACCGTACGAAACGGACAGCGGGCTGCCCAAGGCCCGGGTCCGGGTGGAGTGGGAGGTCGCGCACGACGAGCGCTTCCGGCGGACCGTGCGGCGGGGCAGCGTCACCGCGCATCCCGAGTTCCACCACAGCGTGCACGTCGAGGTGGACGGGCTGGCGCCGGACCGGGTCTTCTACTACCGCTTCCGGGCGGGGAGTTGGCTGAGCCCCGTCGGGCGCACGCGGACCGCGCCCGCGCGCGGGGCGCGCGTCGGTGAGCTGCGGCTCGGGGTCGTCTCCTGCCAGGCGTACCACGACGGGTACTTCACCGCGTACAAGCATCTGGCGGGGGAGGACGTCGACGCCGTCCTGCACCTCGGGGACTACCTCTACGAGTACGCGGTGAACGCGGTCGGCGGCGAGCGCAAGTACACCGACCGGCGGCTGCCCGCGCACTTCAACCGCGAGACCGTGACCCTGGAGGACTACCGGCTGCGGTACGCCCTCTACAAGTCCGACCCGGACCTGCGGGCCGCCCACGCCGCGCACCCCTTCGTCGTCACCTGGGACGACCACGAGACCGAGAACAACTACGCGGGCGGCACCCCGGAGAACGACGTCCCGCCGGAGGAGTTCCTGCTGCGGCGGGCCGCCGCCTACCGCGCGTACTGGGAGAACCAGCCGCTGCGCGCCCCGCAGCGGCCCACGGGACCCGACATGCGGCTCTACCGGCGGCTGCGGTTCGGGCGGCTCGCCCAGTTCGACATCCTCGACACCCGGCAGTACCGCTCCGACCAGGCGTACGGCGACGGATGGCAGGTCCCCGGGCCGGAGTCGGAGAATCCGGTGCGCACCATGACCGGCGCGGCGCAGGAGCGGTGGCTGATCGACGGCTGGCGCAGCGGGACACGGCCGGTGTGGAACGTCCTCCCGCAGCAGGTGACCTTCGCCGAGCGCCGCAACCAGTCGGCCCCCGGCTTCAAGCTCAGCATGGACTCCTGGGACGGCTACCCGGCCTCGCGCGAGCGCATCCTCGCCGGGGCCGAGTCGGCGGGGGTGAAGAACCTGCTGGTGCTGACCGGGGACGTGCACGTCTCGTACGGGCTCGACATCAAGCGGGACTTCCGCGACCCCGGCGCCCGGATCGTCGGTACCGAGATCGTCACCACCTCCATAGCGAGCGGGAAGAACGGGCTGGACCGGCCCGCCGACTGGGAGCGGATGACCGGCGCCAACCCGCACATGAAGCACTACAACGGGCGGCGCGGCTACGCCCTGGTCACCCTCACCCCGCAACAGGCCCGCGCCGACTTCCGGACCATGGAGGCGGTCACGACACCGGGAGCCCCGATCCGCACCGCCGCGTCCTTCGTCACAGAGGCGGGCAACCCGGGCCTCAAGCCCGTCTAGTCACCTCCTGCGGATACCGCACACCGATCCTCTCCCGCACCGCGTCCAGCGTCCTCATCACCGCCAGACTGCCCTCCAGCGGTACGAGCGGGGACTCGCGCGCGCCCGCCCGCAGACAGCGCATCACCTCGGCCGCCTCGTGCCGCAGGCTGTCGTGCGGGACGCCGTCGGCGGCGACGACCTCCTGGGGGTCGTGGCCGTCGCGGTGCAGCGTGAAGCGCTCCGGGAAGAAGAAGCCGTGCGGAACCTCGATGCGGCCCTTCGTACCGGTGACGGACGCGACGACCGGGGTCGCGGCGGTGACCGAGCAGGACAGGGTGGCCAGGGCGCCCCGGTCCGGCCAGCCGAGCAGGATGCCGGTGTTCAGGTCGACGCCCTCGGGGGAGAGGAGCGCCGTCGCCTGTACGGTGCCTGGCTCGCCCAGCAGCAGGTGGGCGAACGACACCGGGTAGACGCCCAGGTCGAGCAGTGCGCCGCCGCCCTGGGCGGGGTCGCGCAGCCGGTGGTCGGCGGCGAAGGGGCCGGGGATGCCGAAGTCGGCCTGGACGGTCCTGACCTCGCCGATCGCGCCGTCCTCGACCAGGGCGGCCAGACGCCGGACCAGGGGATTGCAGTACATCCACATCGCTTCCATCAGGAAGCGGTCGTGGCTGCGGGCGAGGGCGATCAGTTCCGCCGCCTCGGGGGCGTTCAGGGTGAAGGACTTCTCGCAGAGGACCGCGCGGCCCGCCTCCAGGCACATCCCGGCCGCCGCCCGGTGCGCCGAGTGCGGTCCGGCCACGTACACGACGTCGATGTCGTCGTCGGCGGCCAGCTCGGCCCAACTCCCGTACGCGCGGGGGATGTCGAACCGGTCGGCGAAGGCCTTCGCGCGTTCCGGGGTGCGGGACGCGACCGCCACCACCTCCGCGTCCGGCATCTTCCGCAGGTCGGCGGTGAACGCCGAGGCGATCCCCCCGGTGGCCAGTACTCCCCAGCGTATGGGCCCGCTGTTCATCCGCCCCACCCCTCGCTCCCGCGTCGGGAGCCTGTTCCCAGCACTCTGGACGAGCTGAGAGCATAGGTCGGTATTCAACGAAACGGGAGCGACGATGCCGGACAGCGGCCGCAAGACGGCGGCAGCGGGACAGGACCACATACCCTCGGCGGGCGCGGAAGCCACGGCCGCGGTCGAGTCGGCGACGGCGGCGGCAGCCGCGGAGTCCGCCACCGCCGCGACGGCGGGCCCCGTGACCGCCGTACCCGCCCAGGCCACCGGCCCGGCCGCCCAGGCCGCCGCTCGGGCCGCCGCCCCCGCGGCGGGGCCCACCGCCGGGGCTCCCGCCTCCACCGCCGTCCGTCGCACCAGCCTCCTCGTCACGCTCGTCCTCGGCGGGCTCACCGCGCTGCCGCCGCTGTCCATGGACATGTACCTCCCGGCGCTGCCCGAGGTGACCAAGGCGCTCAGCTCGCCCGCCGCGACCGTCCAGCTCACCCTGACGGCCTGCCTGGCCGGCATGGCGCTCGGCCAGCTCGTCGTCGGTCCGCTCAGCGACAAGCTCGGGCGCCGCCGTCCGCTGCTCTTCGGCATGGTCGTGTACGTCCTCGCGACCGCCATCTGCGCGCTCGCGCCGAACGCCGAACTCCTCATCGCCTTCCGTCTGTTGCAGGGCCTGGCGGGCGCCGCCGGAATCGTCATCGCCCGAGCCGTGGTCCGCGACATGTACGACGGCGTGGAGATGGCGAGGTTCTTCTCCACCCTGATGCTGATCTCCGGCGTGGCCCCGGTCATCGCGCCCGTCATCGGCGGACAGGTGCTGCGCCTCACCGACTGGCGCGGCATCTTCTACGTGCTGACGGGCGTGGGCGTCGTGCTCACCCTCGTGGTGTGGAAGTGGCTGCACGAGACGCTGCCGCAGGAGCGGCGGCACACCGGCGGCGTCGGGGAGGCCCTGCGCACCATGAAGGGGCTCCTCGCCGACCGCGTCTTCACCGGGTACATGATCACCGGCGGTCTCGCCTTCGCCGTCCTCTTCGCCTACATCAGCGCCTCCCCCTTCGTCGTGCAGGAGATCTACGGCGCGTCCGCGCAGACCTTCAGCCTGCTCTTCGGCGTGAACTCCGTCGGCCTGATCGTCGTCGGCCAGATCAACGGCAAGGTCCTCGTCGGCCGGGTCCGCCTCGACAAGGTGCTGGCCTTCGGCCTCGCCGTCGTCACCCTCGCCGCCGTCGCCCTGCTGCTGATGACGAGCGGAGTGTTCGGGAAGGTCGGGCTGTGGCCGGTGGCCGCCGGGCTGTTCGTCCTCATGTCGGCGATGGGTCTGATCATGCCCAGCACCAACACCCAGGCCCTGATGCGCACCCCGCACGCGGCGGGCTCCGCCTCCGCGCTGCTCGGCACGACCTCGTTCCTGGTCGGTGCGATCGCCTCGCCGCTGGTCGGCATCGCGGGCGAGACGACGGCGGTCCCGATGGCCGTCGTACAACTGGTGTGCGCACTGCTCGCCGTGGGGTGCTTCGTGGGGCTGTGCCGCCCCTGGCAGCGGACCTCGGAGGCGTAGTACCGGAAAGTGGCCCGCTGCCCTTGGGCGCCGTTACGCGAGCGAGCGGAAGCGGCGCAGCAGTTCCACCGCCGGTGCGCTGTCGGGGTCGAAGGGGTAGAGGCCCTCCTGCTTGTGCGGGACGGCCGGGCCCCAGAGGCGGGCGGCGTGGCACTCGTACGAGAACGCGATCTCGAAGAGCATGCCGCGCGCCCCGTGCACCCGCAGCCCCCATCCGGGCAGGAACGTCTGGCCCGGCCGGCTGGCCGGGAGCTCCTTCACCAGGGCCAGCGCCTCGCGCGCCTCGGCCTCCTCCCAGAGTGCCGTGTCCTCGCCCGTCATGGTCTTCGGCAGCGGGTCGTTGGCGTCCGGGGTGATGCGGACGACTTCGATCAGCTCGGTCTGCTCGTGTGCGCTGGGCAGCAACATCCGCTCAGAGTGGCCGAGTTCACGCCGGTGCGCCAGCGTTTCAGCTACGGGGGTACCCGATCAGGTGCTGCCGGTCCTGCCGGTCCGTCCAGCGGAACAGGCCGGTGCCCGCCACCTCCGCCTCCGGCAGCACCGTGGTGTCCGCCAGCGCGGCCGGTACGGCGGTGCCCAGCGGCACCTCGACGGGGGTGCCGCCCGCCGAGGTCGGACTCGTCGTGCCGTACGCGGTGCCCCCGTCGGTGACCGAGGTCAGGGTCACCGGCCTGGTGCCCTCCTCCTCCTGGAAGCAGTGGCCCGTCCGCACGCCCTTGGGGACGGGGGTGCGGAGGTCGAAGGCCAGGTTCCCCGCCACCAGGTAGCCGCCGCCCGGGTCCGTCGCCGCCTGCGGGTACGCGCCCGGCTCTATCGCCGGCTTGCGGCAGTCGACCGTCGCGAGGACCTTGCCGGTGTCCGCGTCGTGCACCGCCCACCGGTCCCAGCCGTCCGGCTTCTTCTTCTGCCACTTCGCCAGTACGTGGCCGGAGGCCGTCACCGAGGTCGGCAGACCGGACGCCGGGTCGGCGCCCACGGGCGCGACCGACCTGCTGTACCAGCCGCCCCGCACCCAGAATTCGGTACGCCCGCCGACCAGCAGCCCCTTCGCGGTCAGGCCCCTGACCTCGGTGCGGGCCCGGCAGTTCCGGCAGTCCCTGGGCGGCCGGAGGTCGTCCGCCGCCACGGTGGACGGCCGCCCGGTGAGCGGGTCCACCACCGTCGACGCCGCCGCACCGTCGGTGATCAGGATGCCGGGCCCGGTGCCGGACACCACCGGGACGCCCGTCCAGGGCAGCTCGACGTGGAGCTGGTGGCCGGTCCCGGCGTCGTACACGTCGAGGGCGACGACCGAGTCCCCGGTCGAGAGCGCGTCCGAGCCGCCGACCTTCCCGTACGACCAGGTGACGAAGAAGCGGCGGTCGCCCTTGGCGACGGACAGCAGCCGGGGGAAGTGCGCCGGGTCGGAGAGGGACCGCCACGGCGGGCCCGTCCAGACGGGCTTCCCGGTCGCCGCGTCGTACGCACGGAGCACGAACCGGCCGGAGCCGGAGCGCTCCACGTGGGCGAGGAGGGGGGACGAGGGCGAGTGGGCGGAGGGCCCGGGGGACGGCTGGGCGGGCGGCTGCGTGGAAGGCCCGGGGGACGGTCGGGCGGGCGGTTCGGTGGACGGTTCGGCGGGGGGCAGGGCGAGCGCGTACTCCGCCGAGCCGCCGACGATCTGCCAGGCACGCCCCTTCGCCGTGCTGTACACGGCGGGGACCCGGAGGCGGGGGACGGGCCCGGACGCGGTGTCCTGCTCCGTCCGGGCCGCACCGCTGTCCGTGCCGGAGCCCCTGCCCGCCTTGTCGTCCTTGCTGCCCTTGTCGTCCTGGGCGCCGCCGCAGGTGGCCAGGACGAGCAGCAGCGCCAGGACGGCGACTCCGGCCACCAGTGCCGTCCGCACGATCCGCTGTCCCATTGCTTCCCCCGGTTTCCCCCGGCGCGTCCCACCGGACGCGCCGCCCCCAGAAACGGTCAACGGCTGTCAGCGTATGCAACTGCCCCTGGATGCGCAGCAGTTCCCTCACGTCCCTTTTTGCCCCCTACACTTTTCCGGTGAACTCCACCCTCTCCCTCCCGGAAGTCCTGCGCGGCGCCCTCGCGGGACTGCTCGACGGGCTGCCGCCCAAGCAGGCGACGCAGGCCGTCGACCGGCTGATCGCCAACTACCGGGGGACCACTCCGACCGACGCCCCGGTCCTGCGGGACCGCTCCGACGTGGCCGCGTACGCGGCCTACCGGATGCCCGCGACCTTCGAGGCGGTACGGTCCGCGCTCGGCGCGCTGCGGGACGCCGCGCCCGGGTGGACGCCGGACACGCACCTCGACGTCGGGGGCGGGACCGGAGCCGCCAGCTGGGCCGTCACCGAGGCCTGGGGGACGCAGCGGAGCACCGTCCTCGACTGGGCGGAACCCGCCCTCGCGCTCGGCCGGGAGCTGGCCGAGGCGTCGGGGGTGCCCGCGCTGCGCAACACCGTGTGGCAGCGCTCTCGGATCGGATCGGCGCTCACCATCGAGAGCACTGATCTCGTCACCGTGTCGTACGTGCTGAAGGAGCTGACCGAGGGCGACCGGGACACCCTCGTCGACCAGGCCGCCCGGGCCGCGTCCGGGGCCGTCGTCATCGTCGAGCCGGGCACGCCCGACGGCTACCGCCGCATCCTCGCGGCCCGTGAGCGGCTGATCGCGGCGGGGCTGCGCGTCGCCGCGCCCTGCCCGCACAGTGCCGCCTGCCCGATCGACCCGGCGGGCACCGACTGGTGCCACTTCTCGGCCCGGGTCAGCAGGTCCTCGCTGCACCGGAAGGTCAAGGGGGGTTCGCTGGCGTACGAGGACGAGAAGTTCGCGTACGTGGCGGCGGTGCGGGACGACGCGGTCGACGCCACCCCGGTCGCCGCCCGCGTCGTGCGCAAGCCGCAGATCCGCAAGGGCCTGGTCATGCTGGAGCTGTGCCGGGCGGACGGCGAGCAGGCCAAGGAGAACGTCTCCAAGAAGCACGGAGACCTCTACAAGGCTGCCCGCGACACCGACTGGGGCGACCAGTGGCCGCCCCTTTAGGGGCGCGGGGCTGTGCTGACGATGCGGCTCCGCCGCGCGGGCGCGACCAGCCACAATGTGCCCGCGGGCAAACACCGAACAGCAAGTTCCCCGAACCCCACCCCCTCTCAGCTGCGCAGCTCCTGCGTGCAGCACTTCACACTGCCACCGCCCTTGAGCAGCTCGCCCAGGTCCATGCCGATCGGCTCGAAGCCACGCGCGCGCAGCGGTTCGTACAGACCGGTCGCCGCGTGCGGCAGCAGCACGTGGCGGCCGTCGCTCACGGCGTTGAGGCCGAGGGCCGCCGCGTCCGCCTCCTCGGCGATCACCGCGTCGGGGAACAGCCGGGCGAGGACGGCGCGGCTGCCGGGGGAGAAGGCGCCCGGGTAGTACATGACCTCGTCGGTGCGGTCGTCGAGGACGGCGAGCGCCGTGTCCAGGTGGTAGTAGCGGGGGTCGACGAGGTCCAGGCCGATGACCGGGCGGCCGAAGAACTCCTGCGCCTCGTCGTGCGCGGCCGAGGTCGAGCGGAAGCCGCGGCCGGCCAGGATCCAGGAGGACGTGACGGCGAAGTCGCCCTCGCCCTCGTTGACGTGGTCGGGTTCGAGGAGGTCCGCGAAGCCGTGGTCGCGGAACCACTCGCGGTGGGCCTCGGCCTCCGCGGTGCGTTCCGCGTAGGCGAAGCGGGCGCCCAGGACGCGGCCGTCCACGACGGTGGCGCCGTTCGCGGCGAACACCATGTCGGGGAGGCCGGGGCGGGGATCGAGCAGCTCGACGGTGTGGCCGAGCGCCAGGTAGCGGTCGCGCAGGTCCTCCCACTGCGCGAGGGCGAGGGGGAGTTCGACGGGCTTGGCGGGGTCCATCCAGGGGTTGATGGAGTACGTGACCCTGAAGTGCTCCGGGGGGCACATCAGGTAGCGGCGGGGCGCGGCGTCACGAATGCGTCCGGGCAATGAGGGCTCCTCACGAACGACGGGTACGGCCGGGAGGCACGGTGTGTGCCTGGTGCCATGGTCGGTGGTGGTGGGGCTTTTTAGCTGTGCACCGAAAGGGTGGTTCGGAGTGCCACGAGATACCTAGAGACGATGCGTATCGTCTCGCCCCGCTGGTAGATTGCCACCATGGCAGCCCCCGGCAAGACCCCCGACTCCGCCCGCCGCAGCGACCGCTCCCGCCGCGCCATCTACGACGCCGCCCTCGCCCTCGTCGGCGAGGTCGGCTACCAGAAGACGACCATCGAGGGCATCGCCGCCCGCGCGGGCGTGGGCAAGCAGACCATCTACCGCTGGTGGCCCTCCAAGGCGGCCGTCCTCCTGGAGGCCTTCGTGGACCTCAACGAGCAGGCGGCCGAGGCCGTCGGAGAGGTCGGGCAGGCGCTTCCCGACACGGGCGACCTGGTGGCCGACCTCAAGTTCGTCCTGCGCGCGACCGTCGATGAACTCGTCGACCCCAAGTACGACATCCCCACCCGGGCCCTGGCCGCCGAGGGCATCGTCGACGCGGAGCTCGGCGCCCAGTACGTCGACAAGATGCTGCGTCCGTCCCTCCAGCTGTACGTGGACCGGCTGCGGGCCGGGCAGGAGGCGGGCCAGGTCCGGCCCGACGTGGACCCCGAGATCGCCCTGGAGCTGTTCACCGGGCCGCTCACCCACCGCTGGTTCCTGCGCACGGCGCCGCTCACCCACGCGTACGCGGACAGCCTCGTCGAGTACGCCGTGCACGGTCTCGCCCCGCGCTGAGCACCGCACGGGGAAGGCGCGGGGAGGTGTGGGAAGAGGTGTACGGAAAGGCACGGGGAAAGGTGTGGGGAACGGCACTCGGTGCCGTCACCGGTGACCCCGGATGCGGACACCTGCCACCGGAGGAGCAGGATGGTGCGAGCATGGACGGGTCCGCCGGGGGCGAGAGCTCAGGGCCGGGGGCCGACGTTTAAGGGTGAGGAGCCAGATGGGCGCGGAGTTCGGCCGCAATCGCGGCGCAGGGACAGGCTCGGATCCCGAGGCGAGGACGGGCGCGGGACAGGGTGCCCGCTCCGACCGCGCCCCGGCCGCGCAGGGCGGCCGGATCGCCCAGTGGCTGCGCCGCAGGGCCGCCGGCAGGACCGTGCCCGACACCTCCGCCGACCGTCTCGACCTGCTCCGCGCAGCCGCCGGCGCCGGGCTGCCGCTCGCCCCCGCCGCGTACCCCTCCGGCTATCGCTGTTCGTGCGAGCGCGTCGGCTGTCCGACGCCCGCCCGGCACCCCGTGTCCTTCGCCTGGCAGACCCAGTCGACCACCGACCGCGCCCAGGTCGAGCGGTGGGCGAACGCCCAGCCGCAGGCCAACTTCATCACCGCGACCGGCATGGTCCACGACGTCCTCGACGTACCGCTGGAGGCCGGTCGCGGTGCGTTGGAGCGGCTCGTCGAAGCCGGGATCGAGGTCGGTCCCGTCGCCGTGTTCGGCGAGGGCGGCAGCGAGGCCGACGCCCGCATGCTGTTCTTCACCGCGACCCGGGGCACCCCCGAGGACGAGGACGAGTGGTGGCCCTGCGAGCTGGACTGCCATCCCGAGACCATGGACGAGCATCCGGGGCTGCGCTGGCACTGCCGCGGGAGCTACGTCCTCGTACCGCCGGCCCGGCTGCCGGGCGACCTGGACGTGCACTGGGTGCGCGGCCCGGAGCACGCCCTGCCCGATCCGCTGACCCTGCTGGAGACCCTCACCGACGCCTGCGCCCGGTACGCGGACGGTGCGGGATCGGACACCGACCCGCATGCGGTGGCCTGGCCGATCGGACGCTGAACCCGAGCAACTCCCCTGGAGGCCAAGGGAGTTGTCGGAGTGTTACGAGCCGGTGGCCGCGACCAGTCCCTGGACGCGGGACTCCAGCTCCACCGCCGTGCCCGCCGCGCCCTTCTTCGGCACCAGCGCCACCTGGCTCGACACCCGTTCCTTCATCAGCGTGGACTTCGGGGTGCCGGTCATCAGCGCCCGTACGTCCGCGTTGAGGTCGAGCAGCGGTACGCCGCGGGCCGCCGTCTGCTTCTCGAAGTGGCGGGAGGCGAAGAAGACGAAGCCGCCGCCGTCCTTGGTGGCGAGCCCCACCGGGGCGAACGGGCCCGTGTTCAGCTCCTGGTCCAGGTACTGCATGGACCGGCCGACGCGCTGCGAGGCCCGCTTGCGCGAGGCCAGCCACGTGGTGGTGTCCGGGCCGGGGGCGAAGGCCGCCGAGCGGGCCGAGCCCTTGGCGGACGCGGACTGGAGGTACGTCGCGTAGGCCCGGCTCAGGTCCTTCGGCGGGATCTGCAGACCCGATTCGTCGGCGGGCACCGCCCACCCCTCGCCGTCCACCGCGAAATCGGGCAGCTCGTCCGGCCGCACCGTCAACAGGTGCGAGGCCTCCCAGAGCTGGTCCGCGCCGTCCCGTACGAACACGAGCAGCCAGCGGCTGTCGGCGCGCCCGTCGCCGCCCTCGGTGTCCCGGTTGCTGTCGGCGTCGGCGACGAACCAGCGCGGCCAGCCCGCCTTCTTCGGGATCAGGAACCGGGTGTCGGAGAGGACCAGCGGCCGGTGGTCCTTGTTGCCGCCGGGGCTCTGCTTGCGGCGGGCCTTGAGCCCCGCCTGGTTGATGGCGCCGAGCGCGCCGGTGACCCGGCCCGCGGTGAGGGCCGGGTCGTACGCCTTGTCCGCCTTGTTGTAGGCGTCCGTGAAGTCCTTGAGGGCCTGGGCGGCCTCAGCCTTCGTCGCCGCCGGGACGAGGGCCAGCTCGCCGTGCACCGTCACGCACCCGCTCGCCGTCAGCGCCAGCGCCGTCGCCGTTGCCAGCGTCGCCACTCGTCGCCTCAGTCTTCGCGTGCGCGTCCTCATGTGTCGCCCTCTGCGTC
Source organism: Streptomyces sp. NPDC021093 (assembly GCF_044333135.1). Classification (NCBI taxonomy): domain Bacteria; kingdom Bacillati; phylum Actinomycetota; class Actinomycetes; order Kitasatosporales; family Streptomycetaceae; genus Streptomyces; species Streptomyces sp. NPDC021093. The sequence continues at coordinate 24,247 of NZ_JBIRQJ010000005.1, forward strand.
TCTGCCGTGCCCGTCGTACCAGCCGTCACCGACGTCCGGAACCCTACCGGGGCGAAGAACAGTACGAGCATGGGGACCAGGTACAGCGCCCACACCGTGACCTGGAGGACGGTCGGGTCGGGCTGGAAGTTGAAGACGCCCTTGAGGAGCGTGCCGTACCAGCTGTCCGGGGGGATCTGCTCGTTGATGTCGAAGGCCTTGTTCGACAGGCCGCCGAGGAAGCGGGCCTCCTGCAAGTCGTGGACGCCGTACGCCAGTACGCCCGCGGCGACGACGAGCAGCATCGCCCCGGTCCACGTGAAGAACTTCGCCAGGTTGATGCGTACCGCGCCCTGGTAGAACATCCAGCCGAGCAGCACCGCCGTGGCCAGGCCCAGCGCGACGCCGATCAACGGCCCGTTCGTACCGTCGCCCAGCGCCCGTACCGAGGCCCACACGAACAGCGCGGTCTCCAGGCCCTCCCGGCCCACTGCCAGAAAGGCGGTCGCCACCAGTGCGAACGTGCCCATCTGCAGGGCCGCGTCCAGCTTGCCGGTCAGTTCGGCCTTCAGGTGCCGGGCGGTGCGCCGCATCCAGAACACCATCCAGGACACCAGGGCCACCGCGACGATCGACAGCGAACCACCGAGCGCCTCCTGCGCCTCGAAGGTCAGCTCCTGCGACCCGTAGGTGAGCGCCGCGCCGAAGCCCAGTGCGATCAGCACCGCCACGGCGATGCCGGTCCACACCGGCTTCAGGGCGTCCCTGCGGTCGGTCTTCACCAGGTAGGCGACCAGGATGCAGACGACCAGGCTGGCTTCGAGGCCTTCACGCAGGCCGGTCAGGTAGTTCGCGAACACGTCGGTCCCCGACCCTTCTTGAGGAGATTCACGAGAACAGCGCCCGGCCCCACCAGTCGTCCTTGTCCCGGACGCCCGGCGGGACGGCGAAGTGCGCCGAACCCACGTGCTGGATGTACTCGTTGAGCGCGTCGGAGCGCGCCAGATTCCGCTGTACGGGGATGAACGCGTCCCGCACGTCGCGCTGGTAGGCCAGGAAGAACAGGCCCGCTTCGAGCCGGCCGAGCCCGTCCGTGCCGTCGGTGAAGGAGTAGCCCCGACGCAGCATCCGGGCACCGGAGTTGGAGTCCGGGTGCGCGAGGCGCACGTGCGAGCTCGGCAGCATCGCCTTGAGCAGCGGCTCGTCGTGCTCCTTGGACTTGCCGACCGCCGCGCCCTCGCCCTTGTCCCGGCCGAAGATGTCCTCCTGCTCGGTGAGCGAAGTCCGGTCCCAGGTCTCGATGTTCATCCGGATGCGGCGCGCCACGAGGTAGGAACCGCCCGCCATCCACGCGGCCCCGTCCTTCTCCGACGCCCACACGTGCTTGTCGAGCGTGGCGGTGTCGGTCCCGCTGACGTTGCGGGTGCCGTCCTTGAAGCCGAAGAGGTTGCGGGGGGTCTGCGCGTCCGGCGTCGTCGAGGACGTCTTGCCGAAGCCGAGCTGGGACCAGCGCACCGCGACCTTCCCGAAGCCGATCCGGGCGAGGTTGCGGATGGCGTGCACCGCGACCTGCGGGTCGTCGGCGCACGCCTGCACGCACAGGTCGCCGCCGCTGCGCGCCGGATCGAGGTTGTCGCCGGGGAACTTCGGGAGGTCGACGAGGGCCCCGGGCCGCCTGTCCTTCAGCCCGAAGCGGCCGTCGAAGAGGGACGGGCCGAAGCCGATCGTCAGCGTCAGCCGGGACGGCTTGAGGCCGAGCGCCTCGCCCGTGTCGTCCGGCGGGGCCTCCGGCTGGCCGCCGTACGCGCCCTCGCCGACCGCGTGCCCCGCCGCCAGGCGGGCGGCGGCGGCCGTCCACTCCTTCAGCAGCTGGACCAGTTCCGCCCGGTCCCTGGTCGTCACGTCGAACGCGGCGAAGTGCAGCCGGTCCGGGACCGCCGTCGCGATCCCGGCCTGGTGCGCACCGTGGAAGGGGACGGCCGCACCGCCGGAAGCGGCGGGCTGCGGGTCGTCGCCGCCGGTCAGCGCGACGGCGGCGCCGCCCGCCGCGACGGCACCGAGCGCGAGCCCGGCACCGCCCCAGCCGATCACCGAACGGCGGGACGGAGCAGGGGAGTTGACGTCTTCGGACACGGCCGGACCCTCCTCGTACGGGACTTACTTGGTGACCGCTGCGGCGAGCTTCGACAGCGGCTCGGCGAGCGCGTTCACCGCGTCACTGAGCTCCTTGCGCTGCTCCTTGCCGACCTTGTCGTACGACACGAAGTCGTACGAGGACGTGTCGGGGCGGTGCTTGTCGAGCAGCTTGTTCAGCGCGCCGAACTGCTTGTCCAGCTCGGCGGTCAGCTTCGGGTCGTTCTTCGCGGCGACCGGCTTGAGCAGCGTGTACGACTTCTCGGCGCCCTCGACGTTGGCCTTGAAGTCGACGAGGTCGGTGTGGCTGTAGCGCTCCTCCTCGCCGGTGACCTTGCCGGTGGCGACCTCGTCGAGGAGCTCCTTGGCGCCGTTGGCCATCGAGGTCGGGGTGATCTCGGCGGTGCCGACCTTCTTCACCCAGGTGTTCAGGTCCTTCATCAGGGTGTCCGCGAGCTTCTTCTCCGCGTCCCCGATCTTCTTGTCCTGCCACAGCGCCTTCTCCAGGCGGTGCCAGCCGGTCCACGGCTTGCCGGTCTCCTCGACGCCGTCCTCGCGCAGGTCCACCATCGGGTCGATGTCGCCGAACGACTCGGCGACCGGCTCGGTGCGCTCCCAGCCGATGCGCGAGGGCGCGTACGCCTTCTTCGCGGCCTCCAGATCGCCGGCCTTCACCGCGTCGGCGAACACCTGCGCCTTGGGCAGCGTCTGCTCCGCCTGCTCGCGGACGTAGGTGCGGTACGCGGCGACCGCGGCGTCCTGCTCCGGGCTGCGCTTCGCGGCGGTGCCGCCGCTGACGGTGATCTTCTGCCGGATGCCGTCGCCCTTCATGCCGGGCTTGCAGGCGATCTCGTACGAACCGGCCTTGATCTCCGCCGTCAGGTCCGCCTTCGTGCCGGGGAGGATGTTCTCGCGCTCGGTGACGATGCGGTCGTCGGGGAACAGGACGTACACCTCGGTGACCTTGGTGCCCTTGTTCTCCACCGCCAGCTCGACCTTCCCGGCGGGGAGCTCCTTCTTCGACACCTCGCAGGAGTCGTCCTTGGCGACGACCCGGACCGCGCCGTCGGCGCCGCCGCCCTTGGCGTCGCTCTTCTCTGCGCAGCCGGTCACGGCGGTGAGGGCGGTCGCGGCGGCGACCGCGGTGAGGACGGAGAGACGTGCGGGACGCATCAGGGGACTCCACGCGGGGTGAAAGGCGGGGCGGAAGATCGACGAGGTCATGAGGAAGTCGCCGACGGGGACTACGAGGCCCTCAGGTCTACTGAGGCTTACCTAAGTTAAGCGCCCTTTACCCCGGACATAACCACCCGTGCAGTGATTCAGATCTCACCTGGACCCCCATGAGTACGAGGCGGTCACGGGGATCCCATGGCCGCCTCGTCGTCGGGTCAAGTCCGGGTCAAATCCGCTGTGCGGCCCTCCTGGGGATCACCAGCGGGGCGCCGGTGCGCGGGTGCTCAAGCACCTCGACCGGCTGCCGGTAGACCCGGCTCAGCAGGTCCTCGCCGAACACCTCGGCGGGCGGCCCGCACACCGCGATCCGCCCGTCGTGCAGGACGGCAGCCCTGTCCGCGTACGCCGCCGCGAGCCCGAGATCGTGCAGTACGACGACCACCGCGTCCCCCGCGGCCGCCCGCTCCCGGCAGATCCGCAGCACCAGCTCCTGGTGGCGCAGGTCGAGCGCGGCGGTCGGCTCGTCGAGCAGGAGCACGGGGGCGCGCTGCGCCAGGACGCGGGCGAGCGCGACCCGGGCCCGCTCGCCGCCGGACAGCGCCGAGAACGGGCGCGGCCCGAACCCGGCGACCTCGGTGGCCGCCATGGCCTCCGCGACCGCCGCGTCGTCCTCGTCCTCCCGCGGGGTGCCCGCCCAGGGCGCGCGCCCCATCCGTACGACGTCCTCGACGGGGAAGGGGAAGGAGAGCGCCGCCGACTGGGGGAGCACGGAGCGGCGCAGGGCCAGCTCCGGTGCGCTCCAGTCGCCGACGGGCCTGCCGTCGATCCGTACCGTGCCCGCGGCGGCGGGGAGATCGGCGGCCACCGCCGCCAGCAGGGTCGACTTCCCCGCCCCGTTGGGGCCGACGAGAGCGAGGACCTCGCCCGCCCTGGCCTCCAGGTCGATGCCGGAGAGCACCTCGCGCTGCCCGAGCCGCACGTGCAGGGCGGACACCTCGACGGCGGCGGTGCCGCGCGCGGCGGGGGAGGGGAGGCTGCGGGTGCGCCCCGGGGAGAGCAGGGACTTCCACGCGATCATGCCCAACCACCTTGCTTGCGACGGGTCCTGCGCAGCAGCCAGAAGAAGAACGGACTGCCGAAGAGCGCGGTCAGCACACCCAGCGGAAGCTCCGCGGGGCTGGCGACCGTACGGGCCGCGAGGTCACCGGCGAGCAGTACGAGCGCGCCGCCCAGGGCGCTGCCGGGGACCAGGAAGCGGTGTCCTGGCCCGTTGGCCATCCGCAGCAGGTGCGGGACGAGCAGACCGACGAAGGTGATGATGCCCGCCACGGCGACGGCGGCGGCCGTCAGCAGGGCCACCACCAGGACCAGGACCATGCGCAGCTTCTCGACGTCCACGCCCAGGTGCCTGGCCGGGCGCTCGCCGAGCGCGAGGAGGTCCAGCTTCCCCGCGTAGAACGGCGCGACGAGCAGTCCGAGCAGTGCGCACGGCAGGACGGCGAGGACCTTCGGCCAGGTGGCCTGGGCGAGCGAGCCGAGCTGCCAGAAGGTGATCTGGGTGATCTGCGCGTTGTCCGCGAAGAAGATGGCCAGGCCGATCAGGGCGCCCGCGAAGGCGTTCACCGCGATGCCGGTGAGGATCAGGGTGACCACTTCGGTACGGCCGCCCGAACGCGACAGCACGTACACCAGCAGCACGGTGACCAGACCGGCGACGAACGCGCAGAACGTCACCGTCCAGTTGCCGAAGAAGCTCAGGCCCAGCGCGATCGAGGCGACCGCGCCGACCGCCGCACCGGCCGAGATGCCGATGACGCCGGGCTCCGCGAGCGGATTGCCGAAGACGCCCTGCATCAGCGCGCCCGCGCAGCCCAGCGAGGCGCCGACGAGGAGGGCGAGGACGACGCGGGGCAGCCGGATGTTCCACAGCACGCTCTCGCCGACCCGGTCGAGCGGTGCGCCGCCGAGCCCGATGCGGTGCTGCACGGAGGCGAGGACGTCGCCGGGGGAGATGTGGTAGGTGCCGAGCCCGGCCGAGACGAGGGCCAGGACGAGGACGGCGAGGGAGAGGGCGACGGTGAGGGTGAAGGTGGTGCCGCGGCGCCTTCTGGCGGGGGCCTTGGCGGGGTTCTCGGCCGCCTCGGGGGTCGACTCCCTTGCGGGGGAGGCCGGTTGGGGCTCCGGGCGGGCAGGGACGTCCGGAGCCCCCTCGCCGGAGGTCCGGGCGGTGTCGGAGGTGGTGGTCACCGGGTCACTGCTCACTTCCCGGCCGCCGGGGCGTACAGCTGGTCGACGAGGGACTTGAGGACCTGGTCCGTGCGCGGGCCGTAGTTGAGCAGCACGCCGTCGTCGACGGAGACGATGCGCCGGTCCACGCCGGCCGGGGTCTCGGCGACCCCGGGGACCTTGAGGAGGCCCTCCACGCCGTTGACGGACGTGAGCCCCTTGCTCATCACGAGGATCGCGTCGGGCGCGGCCTTCACCAGTGCCTCGCTCGTGATCGCGGTGAAGTCCTTGTTCAGTCCGGAGTCCTTGCCCGCGTCGATCGCACCGGCCGCCTCCAGGAGCGAGGCCGCCCCGGAGTCGCGCCCGCCGAGCAGGTACACGGACGCCGAACCGCGCAGGTAGAGGAAGGTCACCCGCGGCTTCTTGCCGTCCTTCGGCTTCGGGATGTCCTTCTGGACGGCGGCGATGCGCTCCTGGGTCCGCTTCTTGAGCGCGGCACCGGCCGGCTGCACGCCCAGGGCGGCGGCGACCGCGTCGATGCGCCTGTCGACGTCGGCCAGTTCCTTGGCGGGCTTCACGACGACGAGCGGAATGCCCGCATCGCGGATCTGCTCGACGGCCTCGGCGGGCCCGGTGGTGGTGTCGGCGAGGACGACCGTCGGCTTCAGGGAGAGCACGCTCTCCGCCGACACGTCGTGCGCACGTGTCACTACCGGGAGGGCCTTTGCCTGCTCGAAGGTGGCGGTGATGTCGCGGGCGACGACGTTCTTCCCGAGGCCGAGGGTGAAGACGATCTCGTTCAGGCTGCCGGTCAGCGGCACGATCCGGTCGGTGGAGGCGACCTTGACCTGCTTGCCGTCGGCGGACGCGACCGTGACGGGCAGTCGGGGCGCGGGCGCGGCGGCGAGCGGCTCGACGCGGTCGGGGGCCTGCCGGGTCTCCGGTTTGGTCTCCGCGGCGGGGTCCGCCGTCGTACCCGTACCGCATCCGGTGGCGGCGACGGCGAGGGCGAGCACGGATATCAGTGCGCCTGCCAGGCGTGAGGGACGCGGGGACGCGGCTGGCGTTCGCACGGAGTGCACCGTCCTGTTCTCTGCGGCCGGCCGAAGGGGCCGGTGTGGCGGGGGAGTTTTGCCTGCCCGGCTGATTCGTACGGATCCGAAGGGTTCCGGACCAGGTCGGGCATAGCTTAGGTTAGCCTTACCTCGCTCGCTAGACCTCGGAGGGACCCTGATGTTGTCGTCCAGACCGGCCCGCGCATTCGCCGTCGCGCTCATCGCGGCCGTGCTGGGAGCCCTGCTCCCGGCCACCGCAGCCAGTGCGGCAGCGCGCACCGTACAGGGCGGCAGGCTCGACTGGGGGATCAAATCATCCTTCCAGAGTTACGTCACCGGGCCCATAGCCAAGGGGAACTTCACGCTCCAGAGCGGGGCCGCGACCGTCGGCGGCAGTCAGTTCCGCTTCCACTCGGCCTCCGGTTCGTACGACCCGGACAGCGGGGCGCTCAACTCCGGCTTCTCCGGCGGAGTGCGCTTCACCGGCCACCAGAAGCCGGACGGCAGCCACGAGCTCGACCTCACCATCAGCCGTCCCACCGTCAGGATCTCCGGCGGCAGCGGCACCCTCTTCGCCGACGTCACCAGCAAGGCCAAGAGCACGGGCAAGGTGACCAGCTCCGCGCAGATCCCGCTCGCCTCGCTCGCGGTCGGCGGCATCAACATGTTGGGCGGCGGCAGCCCGGTCGCCCTCAACAACGTTCCCGCGACGCTGACTTCACAGGGCGCGACCGCCTTCGCCGGCTACTACACGGCGGGCACCGCACTCGACCCGGTCAGCCTGTCGGCGGACGTGGCGGCGGGTGCGCAGGAACCGGCGAAGACCCCGGACGCGAAGAAGCCCGACGAGTCGAAGGCCCCCGAGGAGAAGGACAAGGACGGCGAGAAGGCGTCCGGCGCCTTCAAGGACGCGGCCGTCGACTGGGGCGTGCGGCGCACCTTCCGCGAGTACGTCACAGGGCCCATCTCCAAGGGCAAGTGGGACCTGGCCGACGGCGCGCTGGACGGCGGCGCACTCTTCCGCTTCCCGCAGGGCAAGGGCTCGTACGACAGCACGAAGCAGACCCTCGACGCGGCCTTCGCGGGCAGCGTCCGCTTCTCCGGCGCGCACCTGGACCTGACGCTCTCGAAGGTCGGCGTCAAGGTCGCGGACGGCAAGGGCACCCTGGTCGCCGACGTCGCGAGCAAGGACCTCCAGTCGAAGAAGGACACGCAGTCGGCCGCCGTGCCGCTGGTCACCTTCGAGGCGAAGGCGCTGACCGCCAAGGACGGCCTGGTCAACCTGGCCGAGGCCCCGGCGACGCTGACCGAGCAGGGCGCGAAGGCGTTCGGCTCGATGTACAAGGCGGGCACCGGGATGGACCCGGTGTCGCTGGCCGTCGCCGTCGACGACAAGGCGAAGTTGCCGGCCCTGCCGGACCTGGGCAGCGACCCGAAGACACCTGCTGCGGGCGCCGGTTCGGAGAAGAAGTCCTCCGAGGCGCCGAAGACGGCGAACACCTCCTCCTCCGCCGCTTCCTCTTCGTCGAACACCGGGATGTACATCGCCATCGGTGCGGTCGTCCTGGTGCTGGCGGCCGGGGCCGTGCTCTTCGTGGTCCGCAGGCGCGGCAGTGGCGGTGGCACCGGCACCGGCACCGCCGCGAGCTGACCCCCGAACCCCCTTCACTTTCTCTTCCTCCCTCTCCCTCTCCCTCTCCCTCTCCCTCCTCCCCCCCCCGCTTCTTTAGGAGTCCCCGGAACATGGCAGCCAACCGTCGTCCGATAGCCCTCGCCGCAGCCGTAGCCACGGTTGCCGCCGTCGGTGCCACCGCCTTCGCCCTTCCGGCCACCGCCGCCGAAGCGCCCGCCGGGCCCCCCGCCCAGATCAAGCTGAAGGACGGCACGCTGGACTGGGGCTTCAAGGAGTCCTTCCGCAAGTACCTGGCCTCGCCGTTCTCCGGCGGCAAGATCACGGTTGCCGGTGGTGCCAAGCAGGCCGCGAACAACGGTGCGTTCACCTTCGTCGACGGCGTCGGCACGTACGACATGAAGACGCACGGCACGAAGACCGGCTTCAAGGGCTCGGTGCACTTCACCGCCCACGAGGGCGTCCTCGACGTCACCCTCTCCGACCTGAAGGTCGCCACGGCGGGCACGACCGGTGCGATCACCGCCGACGTCAGGTCGAAGCCGATGGGCAGCAAGGAGTTCGTCGTCCAGGACGACGTGGAACTCGCCGCACTCGACCTGTCCGCGGTGAAGCCCGGCCAGGGCGCCGGCGGGGCGATGGTCTTCAAGGACATTCCGGCGACGCTGACGAAGGCGGGCTCGACGGCGTTCAACGGCCAGTACAAGGAGGGCGACAAGCTCGACCCCGCGACGCTCTCGGTGGTGGCCGACAAGGGCGGCGAGCCGACGAAGCCGCCGGTGGACCCGACGAAGCCGCCGGTCGACCCGACCAAGCCGCCCGTGGATCCGACGAAGCCCCCGGTCGACCCGACCAAGCCGCCGGTCGACCCGACCGCGCCTCCGACGACCGACCCCGGCCAGACCAAGCCGCCGGTCGACCCGCCGGTCGAGGCCGAGCAGGGCGCGATCGTCGACGGCAACCTCGACTGGGGCGTACTGGGCCGCTTCCGCGACTACGTCACGGGCCCGATCGCGCACGGCAAGGTCGAGCTCTCCGGGGGCGCGGTGAAGTCCGGCGACGGCTTCCGCTTCCCGAAGGGCAAGGGCTCCTTCGACGGTGAGAAGCAGAACCTCTCCGCGTCCTTCGACGGCAAGGTCCGCTTCGTCGGCCACGAGGAGGGCGGCGCGTACACCCTCGACCTCAACTTCTCGGCGCTGAAGGTCGAGGTGAAGGGCGGCAAGGGAACGCTGGTCGCCGACGTGTCGACGAAGGACCGGGCGACGAAGAAGGTCGAGACCTTCAAGGCGCTGACGATCGCGGACCTGACCCCGGCCGGTGAACTGTCCGTCGTGGACGGCGTGGTGAAGCTCGCGGGCGTGCCGGCGAAGCTGACGGCGGGCGGCTCGAAGGCGTTCGGCGGGATGTACAAGGCGGGCCAGGAGATGGACGCGCTGACGGTCGCGGTCTCGGTGGACAAGGACGCGCAGCTGCCGGGCGGCTCCGCCGGTGGGGCGGGGGGCTCCACGGGAGGCTCCACGGGTGGCTCCACGGGTGGTGCGGGTACGACCGGTGGCACCGGTACCGCGGGCACGGTCGGTGGCGGCAGTGTCGGTGGCGGCAGTGTCGGTGGGGGCCTGGGCGGTGGCTCGGTCGGCGGCAACCTGGCGGCTACGGGGTCTTCGGCGCCGTCGGGTGCGCTGATGGGTGCGGCGGGGGCGCTGGCTGTGGCCGGCGGAGCCGTGGTGTTCGCGGCGCGGAAGCGGCGGATGGTGACGGGGAACGAGCAGGGCTGAGCGGTCTGATCGGGGGCGTGCGGTCGGGAGGGGCGTGCCGCGGTGGGGGGCCGCCCCCTTGCCCACCCGTCCCGCCCCCGGGGGGCGGCCCCGCTGCCCAAGGAGGCTGGGGGTCGGCGGCGTCAGCCGCCCAAGGGGCTAGGGGGCAGGCAGTTAGGGGCGCGGGGAACTGCGCGATCAGCCACGACGTGCCCGCGCGATGAACACCTGCCCGGCGGCCAGCCACGACGCACCCGCACGATGTCCCCCGCCCCGCGCCCAAGCGACCCGTGCTTCAATTCCGTCCGTGAACGACCTCGAAGTACTGCACGTGTTCTGCGCCCCCGACGGCACCCACGGCAACGCCCTCGGTGTCGTGCGGGACGCGCCCCGTACTCATCCCGATCCGGCTGCCCGGCAGGCCCGTGCCCGTGAACTCGGGTTCAGCGAGACCGTGTTCGTCGACGACCCCGAGCGCGGGGTCGTCGACATCTACACGCCCACCCTCCGGCTCCCCTTCGCCGGGCACCCCCTCGTCGGCGCCGCCTGGCTGCTCGACATCGAGGTGCTGGAGCTGGCCGTCGGCGAGATCTTCGCGCGCCAGGACGGCGAGTTCACCTGGATCACGGCGCGCGCCGAGTGGGCGCCGCCGCGCGCACTCCGGCAGTACGCCACCGCAGCCGAGGTGGACGCCCTCCCCACGCCCCCGCCGGGCGAGGGCTGGCTGTACGCGTGGGCCTGGGAGGACGAGGCCGCCGGGCGTGTCAGGGCCCGCGCCTTCCCCCGTCGCGGCGACGGCATCGACGAGGACGAGGCGACGGGGGCCGCCGCCCTCCTCCTCACCGCACAGCTCGGCCGTGCCCTCAACATCCGGCAGGGGAAGGGCTCCCAGCTCCTCACCGCCCCGGGCCCGGACGGCCTGATCGAGCTGGGCGGGCGCGTCCGGTTCGCCGTTCAGGTGTGAGCGGACGCACGAGAGGCCCGCGTCGACACCGACGCGGGCCTCTCTCACGTACCGTCAAAAGCTACGCACTGAGCGGGAATTCACCGCCCAGCTCCCTGAACACCGCCCCGTTGAAGTCGAAGGCCCGCTTGCACTCCTCGATGATGCGCTTCTTCTCCAGGTCGTCCGTGGCGATGGAGTCGAGCAGCTCCCGGTAACCCCGCTTGAACGCGGCCGGGTTGGAGACGCCCTCGAAGACGTAGAAGCGGACGCCGTCGCCCTTGCGCTCGAAGCCCCAGGTCTTCTCGGCCTTGTCGCGGATGATCTGGCCGCCCGACAGGTCGCCCAGGTAGCGCGTGTAGTGGTGGGCGACGTAGCCGCCCGGCCAGGTGACCGCGCACTCGGTGACACGTGCCGCGTACGCCGCTGTCGCGGGGAGGGCCACGATGGTGTCGCGCCAGTTCTCGCCGCGCAGGTGCGTCAGGTCGCGCTCCAGCTCGGCGACGCGCATCAGCTCGGGCTGTATGAACGGGCCGGCGACCGGGTCGTTCCGCAGGGAATCGGCGGCGTCCTCAAGGGCCTTGTAGACGAACCACAGCTGCTCGGTGTAGCGCGTGTACGCGTCCACGCCGAGCCTGCCGCCGAGGAGGTCGCTCATGAACGTCGAGGTCTCCGCCTCCGTGTGCTGCTCGTGCGAGGCGACACGGATCTGGGTGGAGAAGAGGGTGTCCAAAGCGGACCTCCGGGGACAGAGCGGACGGGACGAGAAGAGCGGTGGTGGCAGCAGTGGCACCCGCCACCACCGATCTTCCCTGCTTAGGCTTACCTAAGTCAACCGGTTCCCGACGCCCTGTCGGTAAAAAAGCCCCGGCCCCCGGCGGGGGCAGGACTACGGCAGCGTCAGGATGTCCGCCCCGGTCTCCGTCACCACCAGCGTGTGCTCGAACTGCGCGGTGCGCCTGCGGTCCTTGGTGACGACCGTCCAGCCGTCCTCCCACATGTCGTACTCGTGCGTCCCCAGGGTGAGCATCGGCTCGATCGTGAAGGTCATGCCGGGCTGCATCACCGTCGTCGCGTGCGGGCTGTCGTAGTGCGGCACGATCAGACCGGAGTGGAAGGACGTCGAGATGCCGTGACCGGTGAAGTCCCGTACGACGCCGTACCCGAAGCGCTTGGCGTACGACTCGATGACCCGGCCGATGATGTTGATCTGGCGGCCGGGCCTGACCGCCTTGATCGCGCGGTTGAGGGACTCCCTGGTTCGCTCGACCAGCAGCTTCGACTCCTCGTCGACGTCGCCGCAGAAGTAGGTGGCGTTGTTGTCGCCGTGCACGCCGTTGAGGTAGGCGGTGACGTCGAGGTTCACGATGTCGCCGTCCTTGAGGACGGTCGAGTCGGGGATGCCGTGGCAGATGACCTCGTTGACCGAGCTGCACAGCGACTTCGGATAGCCCCGGTAGCCGAGGGTCGAGGGGTACGCCCCGTGGTCCACCATGAACTCGTGCGCGACCCGGTCGAGCTCGTCGGTGGTCACGCCGGGCGCGATGTGCTTGGCGGCCTCCTCCATCGCCTGCGCGGCGATGCGGCCCGCGATGCGCATCCGCTCGACGGTGTCGGAGTCCTGGACCTCGGGCCCTGTGTACGGCGTGGGCGCGGGTTTCCCGACGTACTCGGGGCGCCGGATGTTGCCGGGGACGGAACGGATGGGAGAGAGCTCCCCTGGTACGAGCAGCGACTGGCCAGACATGCCGACGAGTCTAGCCAGCGCAGCGGGGGCACTATGGCGACAGAGACGACCGGCCCGCGACACGAGGAGTCAAGGCGATGGCCCTGTTCAAACGACGTACCGTCGGCAAGCCCGGCGAGTGGTTCTACTGCCTGGAGCACCAGACCGTCGAGGAGGGCCCGCAGTGCCCCTCGAAGGACCGCTTCGGGCCGTACGCCAGCCGGGAGGAGGCGCAGCGCGCCATGACGACGGCCCGCGAGCGCAACCTGGAGTGGGAGAACGACCCGAAGTGGCACGACAAGGGGTCCCAGCAGGGCGAGGGACAGGGCGAGGGACCGGGTGAGGAGCCGGGGGGAACCCGGACCTGAGAAACCCGCCCCCGCCCCCCGGCCGCCGCTACGCCGCCGTACGGGCCTGCTCCGCCTCCCGCTGGGCCCGGCGGCGTACCGCGTCCTCGTCCGTCTCCGAGTCGTACGACATCAGCTTGGGCAGTACGGCGGCCAGCAGGCCCACCGCGACGACGCACGCCGCGCCGCCGCTCCACACCGCGCCCCGTACGCCCGTCCAGCCCGCGACCGCGCCGGAGCGGACCTGGCCGAGCTGCGGGCCGCAGCTGTAGGACAGGATCTCGATGCCGGCCAGCCGGCCGCGCAGCTCCTCGGGGATGGTCTGGTTCCAGATGGTGGAGCGGCCGAGTCCGCTGAGCATGTCGCCGGCGCCCGCGAAGGCGATGCAGAGCAGCACCAGCCAGATGTTGCTGCTCCAGCCGGCGGCGGTCATGGCGAGACCCCAGCCGGCCGCGCCGAACACCACCAGCCGTCCGTGCCTGCGCACCTTCGACGCCCAGCCGCTGGTCAGCCCGACCACGCACGCGCCGAGCGGCATCGCCGCGTACATCAGGCCGAGCGACCACTCGGCGTCCAGGTCCTTCGCGAGGAAGGGGAAGATCGCGTTCGGGAACGCGAAGAACATCGCGGCCAGGTCGATCGCGTACGTACCGAGCAGCACCGGCTTGCTCCACGCGTACCGGGCGCCCTCCGCGATGCCGCGCAGCGACGGCTTCTCCGCGTCGTGCGAGGGCGGGGCGGGGGAGAGCCGCAGACACATCACGACGGATGCGGCGAACCCGGCGATGGTGACGGCGTACGCGGTGGGCGTGCCCGCCGACGCCACGACGAACCCGGCGAGCGAGGGCCCTGCGATCGCCCCGACCTGCCAGCGCAGCGCGTTGAGGGCAGCGGCGGCGGTCAGCTGGTCGTGCGGCACGATCCGGGCCATCAGCGAGTCCAGCGCCGGGCGCTGGAGCCCGGCGAGGGCGGCGACCCCGGCGGCGACCACGTACAGCGGCCAGAGCATCGGCTCCGGGAGGAGCGCGTTGACCAGCAGGATCCCGGCCAGTACGCAGAGCCCGGCCTCGGTCAGCAGGATTATCCGCTTCCGGTCGACGGCGTCGGCGAGCGCACCTCCGTACAGCCCGAAGACGATCAGCGGGACCAGCTCGACGGCCCCGATCGCACCGACGGCCAGCGGGGAATCGGTGAGGTGCGCGATCTGCAGCGGCAGCGCGACGAGCGCCATGGAACTGCCGAAGAACGCCACGAGACCCTGCACCCACAACAGGCGGAAGTCGGCGGACGAGCGCCAGGGGGAGAGGTCGGGAAGGAGAGAGGAAAGCTTTCGGGACACGAAGGTTCATGCTGCGGGGAGATGGATTGAATAGGCAACTTGTTTTCGGGGAGAGGCAGCCGCGGTGCACCTGGGCCCACTGCTCCGGTGCGCCCGGGCCCGCCGCCCGGAACCCCCGCCCCGCTCCCGGACGTTCACCCCGCAACACCGGTACGGTCGAGCCGCCGGAACCCGCACTCCCGTACCTCCGCGCCCGCCCACTCCCAGGAGCCGCCCCCATGACCACCGCCATCAGCCGCAGGGACCGCCGGGTCAGCCCGGTCTTCCTCGGCATCGTCGCCGTCATGGCGGTCACGGGATGGGCCGTCTGGACAGACTTCGCGGCCGCCCCCGGCATCGCCGTGTTCCTGTTCGTGACGTCCGCCTGGATCGTCTCCCTCTGCCTGCACGAGTACGCGCACGCCCGCACCGCCCTGCACAGCGGCGACATCACCATCGGCGCGAAGGGCTACCTCACCCTCAACCCGCTCAAGTACACCCACGCCCTGCTCAGCATCGTGCTGCCGATCGTCTTCGTGATCCTGGGCGGCATCGGCCTGCCCGGCGGCGCCGTCTTCATCGAGCGGGGCCGCATCCAGGGCCGCTGGAAGCACAGCCTGATCTCCGCCGCGGGACCGCTCACGAACGTACTGTTCGCCATCGTCTGCACGGCGCCGTTCTGGCTGGACGCCCTGGACGGCGTCCCGCTCGCCTTCCGCTTCGCGCTCGCCTTCCTGGCCCTGCTCCAGGTGTCCGCGGCGCTCCTGAACTTCCTGCCGGTGCCGGGGCTCGACGGGTACGGCGTGATCGAGCCCTGGCTCTCGTACAAGATCCGGCGGCAGATCGAGCCGTACGCGCCCTTCGGGCTGCTGTTCGTCTTCGCGCTGCTGTGGGTGCCGGAGGTCAACCGGGTGTTCTTCGACGTGATCTACGCGCTCACGGGCGGACTCGGGGTGAGCGAGGCGGAGGCGTACTGCGGGCGCGACCTGTTCCAGTTCTGGCAGGACACGAACCCGTTCTGCGCCGTTCGCTAGGCGGGGCAGGCGGGGCAGGCGGGGCAGGCGGGGCAGGCGGGGCAGGCGGGGCAGGCGGGGCCTACGCGGAGGCCGGAGGGGCCTACGCGGAGGCGGAAGCCGCCTTCTCCACCTTCGCCTTGCGCACGTAGTACCAGGTCATGTTCGACGAGACGCCGGCCAGCAGGACCCACACGATGCCGAGCAGGTTGCCCTCGGCGAAGGAGACCACTGCCGCGGCGACCGACAGGAGGCAGACGACCAGGGCGTACAGAGCGAGGCGGGGCATGGGGGACGTCTCCTGTCCGAGTAACGAGGGGTGCTGCGGGGTGTCGCGGGGTGCTGCGGTGCTGCCCGTCCAGTGTCCCCCATGCCCGGATCGCCTTATACGTCGGTCACGCGCAGACCCGCGTGCGCCTTGTAGCGGCGGTTCACCGAGATCAGGTTGGCCACCAGCGACTCCACCTGGTGGGCGTTGCGGAGGCGTCCCGCGAAGACGCCGCGCATGCCGGGGATGCGGGCGGCCAGCGCCTGTACGAGGTCGGTGTCGGCGCGCACCTCGCCCAGCACCATCACATCGGTGTCGATCTCCTCGACCGCCGGGTCCTGGAGCAGGACGGCGGAGAGGTGGTGGAAGGCGGCCGTGACGCGCGAGTCCGGGAGGAGGGCGGCGGCCTGCTCGGCGGCGCTGCCCTCTTCGGGCTTCAGGGCGTACGCGCCCTTCTTGTCGAAGCCGAGCGGGTTCACGCAGTCGATCACGAGCTTGCCCGCGAGCTCCTCGCGCAGCGATTCGAGGGTCTTGGCGTGGCCGTCCCACGGCACGGCCACGATGACGATGTCGCTGCGGCGGGCGCACTCGGCGTTGTCCGCGCCCTCGACGCCGAGGCCCAGCTCGTCGGCGGCGGACCGCGCGCGCTCGGCGGCGCGCGAACCGATGATCACCTTCTGGCCGGCCCGCGCCAGCCGGTAGGCGAGGCCGCGGCCCTGGTCGCCGGTGCCGCCGAGGACGCCGACGACGAGACCGGAGACGTCGGGCAGGTCCCACGGGTCCTTGACCGGCTTGGGAGCGGCGGTCTTGCCGCTGTCTGTGGTGGAAGTCATGGCCCGACCCTACTTGCAGGTAGTGGGGCTCGTTCGAGTGAGCCGAGGTCTTGTCCGGACACGCCGCGGCCGCCCGCGCGCGAGGATCTCCCCCATGGATGCCGTGAGGGTCGCACTGCTGCGAGAGGTCCTGGCCGGTACGGAATGGCTCGGCGCGACGAGACGGTTCGCCGGGCTGCTGAGGGCGTCCGTCTCGCCGCCGGGCAGCGGCGGTCTGCTGCTGGTCGGGACGAGGACGTACGAACCGTGGCACCTGGCCGCACACCTGATGGACGAGGCCGCCTGGTCCGGTCTGCCGACGCTGGCCCCGACCCTCGTGCGCCACGAGGTGGGACCGCACGACCCGGCCCACCTGTCGGTGGGCCTGGGACGGCTGGGGGCGGCGGGGCGCGGGGAGACCCTGCTGGTGGTGGGGCCGGGAGGAACGGGCCCGGGGGAGGACCTGCTGGAACGGGTGGACGACGTACGCCGCGCGGGAGCCACGGTACTGGCCCTGACGGGCGACGGGGCGGGTGAACTGGCCTCCCTCGCCCATGAGTTGCTGGTGGTGCCGGACGGGGCGGAGGTCGACCTGGACACGGTGCAGCACCTGGTGAGCGCGGCAGCGGGCGAGAACGCGGGCCGAATGCCGGGCCGCCCCGGCGGAACCCGCTTCCGCGACAGGGCGGCGAGGCTGGGAGAGAGGCTGGTGGGACCGCCGCCGGAGAGGTGGTGAAGGGACTGCACCACGTCCCGACGGCAACTTCTACCGGGCCCGTCGGCCCTGCCCACCTCGGCGCCGAGTCCGGCGGCAACTCGTACTGCGTCCCGTCCGGCCCGGCGCTGTGTCCCGGCAGTCCCCGTCACGGCGCCCCTGACGGCAACCCGCACCGGGCCCCGGTGGCCCGTGGCTGTGTCCCGACAGCAACACGCCCCGCCTCCGGGCTCGGAGGAGGCCCCGGCGCTGTGTTCTGGCGGCCCTGTACTGCGCTTCGGCGGTTTCGGTGCCGAGTCGGGCGGCAGCTCGTACTGCGTCCTGTCCGGCCCGGCGCTGAGTCCTGGCAGCTCCGTACCGCGCTCCGGTGGCATCGGTGCTGTGTCCCAGTGGCAACTCGCCGTACGCTTCGGCGGTTTCGGTGCCACGTCTCGGTGACGACTCGTACTGCGTCGGGCAGCCTTGGCGCTGTGCCCCGGTGGTAACCCGCAGCGCGTCCTGGCGGTTTCGGTGCTGTGTCCTGGTGGCGACTCGTGCTGCGGCCGGGCGGTCTCGGCGCTGTGTCCCGGTGGTGGCCCGCGCCGTGTCCCGGTGGTAGCCCGCAGCGCGTCCTGGCGGTAGCCCGCGCCGCGTCCTGGCGGTTTCGGTGTCGTGTCCTGGTGGCGACCTGCGCTGCGGCTGGGCGGTTTCGGTGCTGTGTCCTGGTGGCGACCCGTACTGCGGCTGAGCGGTCTCGGTGTCGTGTCCCGGTGGTAGCCCGCGTCGCGTTCCGGCGGATCTGGTTCCGCGTCTCCACGGTCCCCGCGTCGCGTTCCGGCGGATCCCGTTCCGTGTCCCCGTGGTTCCCGCGTCGCGCCCCAGCGACAGCTCGTGGTGGGGCCCGGCGACAATGGGGCCGTGCGCTATCAGATCCTCGGTTCCGCCCGAGCCCTCCGCGAAGACGGTACTGCCGTCCCCCTCGGCGGTGCCCGCCTGCGCGCGGTGCTCACCGTGCTGGCCCTGCGGCCGGGGCGGGCGGTCTCCGTGCCGGTGCTCGTCGACGAGGTCTGGGGGGACGTCGATACGCAGCCCGCCGACGCTCCCGCCGCCGCCCAGGCCCTGATCGCGCGCCTGCGCCGCAG
Organism: Streptomyces sp. NPDC021093; assembly: GCF_044333135.1. NCBI lineage: Bacteria > Bacillati > Actinomycetota > Actinomycetes > Kitasatosporales > Streptomycetaceae > Streptomyces > Streptomyces sp. NPDC021093. The sequence continues at coordinate 42,463 of NZ_JBIRQJ010000005.1, forward strand.
CCTCGGGCGGGACGCCGTCGTGTCCGTGCACGGTGGCTACGCGCTCGACGCCGAGCCCGACGACGTCGACCTGTACCGCTTCGAGCGGCTCACCGGCGAAGGCGTCCAGGCGCTCGCCGGGGGCGACCCGGCCAAGGCCGTCGCCCTCCTCGACGACGCCCTCGCGCTCTGGCAGAGCGGTGGCCCGGCCCTCGCCGACCTCCCGGCCCTGAGCGCCGACGCGACCCGCTGGGACGCCCGCCTGCTCGACGCCCGCCGGGCCCGCCTCTCGGCGTTCCTCGCGCTGGGCAGGGCCCAGGAAGCCCTCCCCGAACTCACTTCCCTCTGCGCCGACCACCCCCTGGACGAACCCCTCCAGGCCCTGCGGCTGCGTGCCCTGCACGAAACGGGCCGTACGGCCGAGGCGCTGGACGCGTACGAAACCGTACGCAGGGACCTCGCCGACCGACTCGGCATCGACCCGTCCGCTGAACTCCGTACCCTGCACGGGCAGTTCCTGGCCGACCCGCCGGGCCCGCACGTGCCATCCCCGGCTCCGGCGCCGTCCCCCGCCCCGGCCCCGCAGCCCGCCGTCGGCAACCTCCGGGCCCGCCTCACCTCCTTCGTCGGCCGTGAGGCCGACATCGAGGCGATCCGGGGCGACCTCGCCAAGGCCCGGCTCGTGACCCTCCTCGGGCCCGGCGGCGCGGGCAAGACCCGCCTCTCGCAGGAGGCGGCCGAGACCCCGGGCGCGGACCCGCACGCCGATCCCTGGCCCGACGGCGTGTGGATGGCCGAACTCGCCCCCGTCGACGACCCGGAGGCCGTTCCCGACGCCGTGTTCACCGCGCTCGGTGCCCGCCAGACGGTCCTGCGCGGCGCCGGCGCCGAAGGCATCCGGGTGGCCGAACGGCACACCGGCGACCCGCTCGTACGCCTCACCGAGTACTGCGCCCACCGCCGGATGCTGCTCCTGCTCGACAACTGCGAGCACCTGGTGGACGCCGCCGCCCGCCTCGCCGAGCACCTCCTCGCCCACTGCCCCGGGCTGACGGTCCTCTCGACGAGCCGTGAACCCCTGGGCGTACCGGGGGAGTTGGTGCGTCCGGTCGACCCGCTGCCGGAGCCCGTCGCGCTCCGGCTGTTCGCCGAGCGCGGCGGCGCCGCCCGGCCCGGGTTCCGGGTCGAGGACGACCCGGAGGCCACCGCCGAGATCTGCCGCCGACTCGACGGCCTGCCGCTCGCCATCGAACTCGCCGCGGCCCGGCTGCGGATGCTCACCCCCCGGCAGATCGCCGACCGGCTCGACGACCGGTTCCGGCTGCTCACCGGCGGCGCCAGGACCGTACTGCCGAGGCAGCAGACGCTGCGGGCGGTCGTCGACTGGTCGTGGGAGCTGCTCGACGTGGCGGAGCGGGGCGTGCTGTCCGCGCTGTCGGTCTTCGCGGGCGGCTGCGACCTCGCCGCGGCCGAGGCCGTCTGCGGGCCCGAGGTCCTCGACCTGCTCGGCTCGCTCGTCGACAAGTCGCTCGTCGTGGCGGCGCCCGCCGACTTCGGCGGGGGCGCCATGCGCTACCGGCTGCTTGAGACCGTCGCCGAGTACGCCGCCGAACGGCTGGAGGAGACCGGGCGGCGGCCCGAGGTCGAGCACCGCCACCTCGTCCACTACCGCGAACTCGCCCGCACCACCGACCCGTTGCTCCGGGGCGGCGGTCAGTCGCACGCGCTCGCCCTGATCCAGGGCGAGTACGAGAACCTCCGCACCGCCCTGCGGCACGCCGCCGCGACCGACGAGCACGAGGTGCTGTGCCTGGTGCACTCCCTCACCTGGTACTGGCAGATGCGCGACCTGCGCGCCGACGCCCGGCACTGGGCCGCCGCCGCCATGGAGCTGAGCCCCGACCCGTTCGCGGCGGGCACCCCGGCCGTCACGGCCGCGCCGCTGTACGAGCGGTGCACGGACACCCCGCCGCCGATGTCGCCCGACCTCCTCCAGGAGGCCAGGCGCGGCGTCCGGCTGATCCACATGGCCAACATGGACCACGAGCTCGACGCCTGGACCACGCCGGACGCCCGCGCCTGGCTGCGCCGCGTCGTCGACACGTACCGGCCAGGACTTCCGCAGACCTGCCGCCTGCCCGGCTCGCTGTGGTTCTACGCGGTCATTCTGACCAGCGGGAGCACGTCCTTCCTCAACGAGATGATCAACGCCACGGTCCGGGCGTGCCGCGAGCTGGAGTCCGAGTGGGACCTGGCCTTCGCCCTCCAGCTGCGCGCCAACCTCCGGGCCAATCTGACCACTTCGGCGGGCGACGCCCAGCGGGACGCCGATGAGAGCCTGGAGATCTTCGCCCGGCTCGGTGACGCCTGGGGCAGCGCGGAGGCGCTCTCCGCCCGCGGCGAGGCGCAGGAGCGGTGCGGCGAGTTCGCCGCGGCGGCCGCCGACTACCGCGCCGCCACGGAGTACGCCGAGAGGTCAGGGGCCCACTCCCAGACCGCGGTGCTGCGCTCCCGGCTGGCCGGGGTGCTCATGGAGACGGGAGAGGGGGACGTCGGGGAGGCGATCCTGCGGGACATCGTCGCCGACAGCCACATCGCCGGGTACGAGGGGCTGCCGGCGGCCCGTCTGATCCTGGCGATGTGGCTGGGGCGCACCGGACGCCCGGGCGAGGCGCGGGAACAACTGGGCAAGCTGCGCGTCGAGTTCTCGGGCGGCAACCTGGGGATCTTCGACGGGATCGCGCTCGGGCTGCTGGCCTGGCTCTGCAACCAGGAGGGCCGGTACGAGGAGGCGCTCGACCTCACCGTGCAGGCACTGGAGGAGTCCGCGGACATGATGACGCTGATGATCGCCCCGCAGATGATCCCCATGCACCTGATGGGCGGAGCAGTCTCCCTCGCCGGCCTCGCCACCCGCGCGCCGACGGTGAACGGGGCGCCGACCGGGGACGGTGCGTCAGCGCTGGACGGTGCGTCGGCGCTGGACGGTGCGTCGGCTCGGGACGGTGCGTCGGCTCGGGACGGCTCACGAGCAGTGCACGGCTCGCCCGCCGAGGACGGTGCGTCCGCTGTGGAGGGCGTGCCCGCCGTGGACGGCTCCCTTGCGGGGGACGGCATGCCTGCGGAGGACGGTGTGCCCGCCGAGGACGGTGCGTCCGCTGTGGAGGGCGTGCCCGCCGTGGACGGCTCCCTCGCGGGGGACGGCATGCCCGCCGAGGACGGTGTGCCCGCCGTGGGTGGTGCGCCTGCGGTGGACGGCTCGTCCGCCGTGGACCGCTCGCCCGCTGTCGGCCGCTCCCTCGCCCCAGCGCACTCGCCCGCCGAGAACCGCTCCCTCGCCGAGGACGCCGCCCGGCTGCTCGGGGTGTACACCGCGCTGCTGCCCGAGGGGCACTACGCGGCCCCGCAGGAGGTCGCTTCCCGCGAACTCGCCGAGCGGACCGCCCGTTCCGTACTCAGTGACGCCGCCTACGCGAAGGCGCACGCCGAGGGTGTCCGCCTCTCCAGGGAGCAGGCGGACGCCCTCGTACGCACACGACGCGATCAGTACCGGACGGCGGAGGCTGCCGAGGGCTGAACCTCAGGCCTTGTTGCGGAACTTGCGGATCGCCACCGGCGCGGTCACCAGCGTGATCACCACCGACCAGGCCAGCACCATCCACACGTCGTGGGCGATCGGCAGCCCGGTCCTGAAGAGCCCGCGGGCCGCGTCCGCGAGGTTGGACATCGGGTTGTAGTCGGTGAAGGTCTGGAGCCAGCCGGGCATGGTGTCCGGCTTCGCCATGATGGACGAGCCGAACTGGAGCGGCATCAGCACCAGCATCGCGACGCCCTGCACGGCCTGCGCCGTCTTCACGGTGAGCCCGATCAGGATGAAGATCCACATCAGTGAGGCGCCGAAGAGCAGCGACAGACCGATCGCGCCCAGCACCGCCAGCGGGGAGGTCGTGATCTCCATGCCCATGATCCAGCCGACGACCAGCAGGATCGCGAAGGCGACCATCATCCGGCCGATCTCGACGACGATCTTCGCGATGAGGACCGAGGAACGGGCGATCGGCATGGTCCGGAACCGGTCCATGACGCCCTTGCGGAAGTCCTCGTTGACACCGGAACCGACCGCCATCGACACGTTCATGCCCATCATCGCCATCAGGCCGGGCACCAGGTAACTGACGTAGTCGCTCTGCTTGCCCACGCCCGCCACCGCGCCGCCGAAGACGAACGTGAAGAGCAGGGTGAAGATGATCGGCATCAGCAGGACGTCGAACATCGACTCCGGGTCCTGCTTGATCTGCAGCGCGTTGCGCCGGGCGAGGGCGCCGATGTGCCGCAGGTTGGCGCGCAGGCCGATCCGGCCCTCGGACTCGGGGAGAGCCGGCCGTGGCGACCGCTGTCCCTCGGGGGCCGGTTTGGTCAGAGTGGCCGTGCTCATGCCGCTACCTCTTCCTTCACGTCGCCGAACTCGGCGTCGAGCGCGCCGCCGAGGTCTTCGCTCTCGCTGCTCTTCTGTCCTGTGATCGCCAGGAACACCTCGTCCAGGCTGGGCAGATGCGTGCCGATGTCGGCGATCGCGAAGCCCTGCGCACCCAACAGGCCCACCACGGAGGTCAGTTGCTCGTCGCTGAGGATCGGCACGTACAGCAGGCCCTCGTCGGGGAGCGCCTGGGCGCCCGCCACGCCGTCCAGGCCCGCCGCGCGGATCGCACCCGCCATCGCGTGCAGCTGCGCCGGGTCGGAGGGGCGGATCTGCAGGGTCCGGCCGCCCACCTTGGCCTTCAGCTCGTCGACCTTGCCCTTCGCGACGACCTTCCCCCGGTCGATCACCGTCAGCTCGCTCGCCAGCTGCTCGGCCTCCTCCATGTACTGCGTGGTGAGCAGCACGGTGACGCCCTCGCCGACCATCCGCTGCACCTCCGCCCACACCTCGTTCCTGGTGCGGGGGTCGAGGCCGGTGGTCGGCTCGTCCAGGTACAGCACGGCGGGCTGCCCGATCATGGAGGCCGCCAGGTCGAGGCGGCGGCGCATGCCGCCGGAGTACTGCCCGGCGGGCTTCTTCGCCGCCTCGGTCAGCGAGAACCGCTCCAGGAGCTCGTCCGACCGCTTGCGGGCGTCCTTGCGGGACAGGTCGAGCAGCCGCCCGATCATGTAGAGGTTCTCCCAGCCGGAGAGCTTCTCGTCGACCGAGGCGTACTGCCCGGTCAGGCCTATCGTGCGGCGCAGCTGGCGGGGCTGGCGCACCACGTCGTACCCCGCCACCGTGGCGGTGCCCGCGTCCGGCCTGATCAGGGTGGACAGGCAGCGCACCAGCGTGGTCTTGCCCGCGCCGTTGGGCCCCAGGACCCCGAGGACGGTGCCCTCGCGGACGTCCAGGTCCACGCCGTCCAGTGCCTTCGTCTCGCCGTAGTGCTTGACCAGCCCGCGGACCTCGATGGCGGGTGTGCCGGGGCCGCCGGAATCCGGTTTCTTGTCGTATCGCGTCATGTCCGCCATTGGAGCAGTCGGCACTGACAACGGGCCGACAGACCACCGACAGCCCACCGACAGACCGACGGCCGGCGCCGCCCAGAAACGCGCCGCCCAGAAACACGCTGCCCAGAAACACGCTGCCCGGGGACACACTGCCCGGGAACGCACCGACGGCCCGCCGGAGGGGGGAAGGCGGGCCGTCGTCCGTGCGGGCAGTGGTCTAGTGGAAGGTGTGCTCCTCGCGCGGGAACGTTCCGCCCGAGACCTCGTCCGCGAAGGCCTTCGCCGCGTCCCCGAGGGTCTGCCGCAGGTTCGCGTACTGCTTGGTGAAGCGGGGCACCTTTCCGCCGGTCAGGCCGACCATGTCGGTGTAGACGAGGACCTGCGCGTCCGTGTCGGGGCCCGCGCCGATGCCGATCGTCGGGATGGACAGGCTGCGCGTGACCTCCGCCGCCAGCTCCGCCGGGACCAGTTCGAGCACCAGCGCGAACGCGCCCGCACTCTCCGCGGCCTTCGCGTCCCGCAGCAGCTGGTGGGCCGCTTCGTCTCCGCGTCCCTGCACGCGGTAGCCGAGCGTGTTCACCGACTGCGGGGTCAGGCCCAGGTGCGACATCACGGGGATGCCGGAGGCCACCAGGAGCTCGGTCTGCGGCAGCGACCGCTCGCCGCCCTCCAGCTTGACCGCGCCGACACCCGAGTCCTTGATCAGGCGGGTGGCGTTGCGCAGGGCCTGGACGGGACCCTCCTGGTACGAGCCGAACGGGAGGTCCGCGACGACCATCGCGCGCGTGGTGCCCCGTACGACGGCGGCCGACAGGAAGGCCATCTCGTCCATCGTGACCGGCACGGTCGTCTCGTAGCCGAGGTGGCAGTTGCCCATCGAGTCGCCGACGAGCAGCACCGGCACCCCGGCCTCGTCGAACACGGACGCCGTCATCGCGTCGTACGCGGTGAGCATGGGCCACTTCTCGCCGCGCTCCTTGGCGGCGGCGATCTGGTGGACGGTGATCCGACGCGTGCCGGTGCCTCCGTAGAGGGCCTTGGGATCGGCGGAACGCGGGAGGTGCCGGCCCTGCGGGGTCGGATTCTGCGCCTGGTTCTGCGCCTGGTTCCGCGCAGCGTTCTCTACAGCGTTTTGGGCAGCCTGAAGCGTCATGGCTGGTACAGCTCCTTCGTCATCTCGAAGCGCCCTTACGGCGTCTCCGGACCGCATCCATGGTGGCATTTCCGGTCGCCGTCCGGAAGTGGGCTGCGGCGACACCTTTCCCACCTGCGGCTTTGTGCGCATTTCGTCACAGAGGAGGTATCCGGCGGCCGGACCGGAACCCCCGGCGGGTGCCCGGTCGTCCTCCCCGCAGTACGGCCGTCCCGGATGGCGGCGGAGATGCGCCCCGGTCATCGCCTAGGGTCGGGGGCGGGTCGGGGGCGTACGGGCAAGAGCAGAGCAGCAAGGCAAGTGAGGACAGCTCAATGGCGCAGGCGTACAGGCCGGACACCGGAAACGACGGCCCGGAGGCCGAGCCCTCCAGGACCGGTTCCGGGGCCACTGCCGGGGCCGCCGGTGTCACCGGTGGGGCAGGCACCGGCTCCCGCTGGCGCGGGGCGGCCGGCGGCAGCTGGCGCGGCGACCGCCGCATCTGGCGCCGGGGCATCTTCCTCGCGGTCCTCGCCGTGCTGGTCGCCCTCGTGATGATCTTCCATGCGCAGATCCCCAACACCATCGGCAACCTCGGCAGCCTCACCGAGACGTTCCTGCCCTGGTTCGGCCTCGCGGTCCCGCTGCTGTTGGTGCTGGCCCTGCTGCGGCGCTCGGCGCTCGCCCTGGTCGCGCTGGTCCTCCCGGCCGCCGTGTGGCTCAACCTCTTCGGCGGGCTCTACACCGACAAGTCGACACCCGGCGGAGACCTCACCGTCGCCACCCACAACGTCAACGCCGAGAACAGCGACCCCGAGGGCACCGTCCGCGTCCTCGCCGCCTCCGGCGCGGACGTCGTCGCCCTGGAGGAGATCGCGGGCGACAACCTCGCCGGGTACGAGAAGGCCATGCGCGGCACGTACAAGTACCACTCGGTGCAGGGCACCGTCGGGCTGTGGAGCAAGTACCCGATGACCGACGCCCGCAAGGTCGACATCAAGCTCGGCTGGGCGCGCGCGCTGCGCGCCACGGTGGCCACGCCCAAGGGCGACGTCGCGGTGTACGTGGCCCACCTGCCGTCCGTACGGGTCAAGCTCAACGCGGGCTTCACCGCGGGTCAGCGCGATGACAGCGCCGACGCCCTGGGCGAGGCCATCGCCCGCGAGCCGGTGCCCCGGGTGGTCCTGCTCGGCGACCTCAACGGCACCATGAACGACCGCGCCCTCAACGGCGTGACCGCGCAGATGCGCTCCACGCAGGGCGCGGCGGGCGACGGCTTCGGCTTCAGCTGGCCGGCCGCGTTCCCGATGGCGCGCATCGACCAGATCATGGTCAAGGGAGTGGAACCGGTGTCCTCGTGGACGCTGCCCGCGACGGCGAGCGACCACCTGCCGATCGCGGCGAAGGTGAGGTTCTAGCGGTTCTCGTCCGTACGGGGGGGGAGGACCGGGGGAGGACCCGGAGAGCACCCGGGGAGGGCCCGCCGCATCCGATGCGGCGGGCCCTCCCCCGTACCGGATGCGGCATCAACCTGCCGACTCGCGCCACCTGTTGGTGATCGGCAGCCTGCGGTCCTTGCCGAAGCCCTTGGGGGAGATCTTGGTGCCCGGCGGGTACTGGCGGCGCTTGTACTCCGCCGTGTCCACCATCCGCAGCGTCTTCGCGACCAGCGCGCGGTCGAAGCCCTCGGCCACGATCGCCTCCAGGCCCTGGTCCCGGTCGACGTACAGCTCCAGGATCCCGTCGAGGACGGCGTAGTCGGGCAGCGAGTCGGTGTCGACCTGGCCGGGGCGCAGTTCGGCGCTCGGCGGTTTGGTGATCGAGTTCTCCGGGATCGGCGGGGTCTGGCCGCGCTCCTCGGCGGCCTTGTTGCGCCAGCGGGCGAGCTCGAAGATCCACGTCTTGTAGACGTCCTTGATCGGGCCGTACGCGCCCACGGAGTCGCCGTAGAGCGTCGAATAGCCCACCGCCAGCTCGGACTTGTTGCCCGGGGCGAGGACGATGTGGCCCTCCTGGTTGGAGAGCGCCATCAGGGTGGTGCCGCGCAGCCGGGACTGGAGGTTCTCCTCGGCGAGACCGGTCAGGCCAAGAGCCGCCATGTACGCGTCGAACATCGGGCCGATCTCGACCGTCCGGTAGTTCAGCCCGGTGCGGCGGGCGAGTTCGGCGGCGTCGTCCCTGGAGTGGTCCGAGCTGTACTTGGACGGCATGGACACGCCGTACACGTTCTGCGCGCCGACCGCGTCGCAGGCGAGGGCGGCGACGAGGGCGGAGTCGATGCCGCCGGACAGCCCGATCAGGACCGAGCGGAAACCGTTCTTCGCGGCGTACGCGCGCAGCCCGACGACCAGCGCTGTGTAGATCTCCTCGGTGTCCTCAAGGCGCTGCGAGTGGCCGCCGGTCAGCTCGGCGTCGTACGCGGGCAGCGGGTCGGCGCCCAGCACCACGCGGTCGATGTGCAGGCCGTCGTCGACGATTCCGGTGACCGGGTCGTCGCTCGCGGCGGGCAGCTCCAGATCGAGCAGCATGCTGCCCTCGCTGAACTGCGGGGCGCGCGCGATCACTTCGCCGTCCTTGTCGCAGACGATCGAGTCGCCGTCGTAGACGAGTTCGTCCTGGCCGCCGGTCGTCGCGACGTACGCGGTCGTGCAGCCGGCCTCCCGGGCGCGCGCCCGCACCAGGTCGAGGCGGGTGTCGTCCTTGTGCACCTCGTACGGGGACGCGTTGATGGACAGCAGCAGCCCGGCGTTCGCGGTACGGGCGGCGGGGACGCGGCCGCCGTCCTGCCAGAGGTCCTCGCAGATGGCGAGCGCGACGTCCACGCCGTGCACCCGGATCACGGGCAGCGAATCGCCCGGCACGAAGTACCGGAACTCGTCGAAGACGCCGTAGTTGGGCAGGTGGTGCTTGGCGAAGGAGAGCACCACCCGGCCGCCGTGCAGCACGGCTGCGGCGTCCTGCGGGGCGCCCGCGGGCTGGCCGTAGCGGGGCTGTGCCTTCGCCGACCGGTCGAGGTAGCCGACGACGACCGGGACGTCCCCGAAGCCCTCCTCGTCGAGCCGCACGGCGAGCGCGTGCACCGCGTCGCGGGAGGCGTCGACGAAGGAGGACCGCAGGGCCAGGTCCTCGACGGGGTAGCCGGTCAGCGCCATCTCCGGGAACGCGATCAGATGCGCACCCTGCTCGGCGGCGTGCCGGGTCCAGTGGAGAATCGCCTCGGCGTTCCCGGCGAGATCGCCGACCGTCGAGTCGATCTGATTCAGAGCGAGACGTAGTTGAGGCACGCCCGCCAGTCTAATCGTCTACCTGACGCGATGTCCTGGCGGACGGCTCGGGCCGCGCGGTGGGACTGCTTGGTGGGACTGCTTGGTGGGGCTACTTGGTGGGGCCGGACCAGGTCAGGTCCTCGAAGAGGGCGACGTCCGGGTTGAAGATGACTTCCAGCGAGCCGTCCGCCCCGGCCGGCATGGCGTGGGCGGTCTTGCCCACCTTCTGCTTGCCCGGTCCGACCTTGCCGCTGATGATCTCCTGCCGGCTGCTGCCGTCGATCACGAGTTCCGCGTCGTTGCCCTCCGCGTCGGTCACCTGGGGGAGGCTCGTCTTGAAGTCGACGGGCGCGGAGCTGCCGTTGACCACCGTCACGACGACCTGGAGCGCCTTCTTGCCCTTGGTCTCCACCGAGACGGTGTAGTCGTCGAAGGCGTACGGGACCGGCTTCGAGACGGTGACCTTGAGCCCGCTCGGGTAGGTGTACGTCTCGCCGAACTTCAGGTGCCTGGCCTTCTCCGCCGCCGCCTCCTCGGCCGCCTTCCGCGACCGGGCGTCGTCGGCCTCGCGGCTCTCCGACGCCTCCACCTGGAGTATGCGGTCGTACTCGTCGACACCGGTCTTGAACACAGCAATGGTGAGGACGCCGCCGATGATCGTCAGTACCGTGCCGACCGCGCCCAGGGCCAGGCCGGTCCAGGCCATGCCCTGGTTGCTGGCGACGCCCTTCTTGATCTGCCCGAGGGCGACGAAGCCGAAGACCACGGCCAGCAGGCACGGCAGCCAGCTCAGCCAGAACAGGAACATCGCGAAACTGAGCAGGAGGCCGACGATGCCGAGCACCAGGGCGGCGGTGCCCATGCCGTTGCGCGGGGCGGGCTGCGGGGCGTAGCCGTAGGAGTACGGGGGCGTCGGGCCGTACCCGTAACCCTGTCCGGGCGCGTACGGAGCGGACGGCGGGCCGTCGATCAGGGTCTGCTGCCCGGGCTGCCCCGGCTGTCCGGGCTGCCCCGGCTGCCCCGGCTGCCCGGACTGCTCGGGTGCGGCCGGTGCCTGGGCGTCCTCCTGGGGCGGGGCCCACGGGTTCGGCTCGTTGGGGGAGGGCGGCTGGGTCATGCGGGGGTCCTCGGAGTCCGGTGGGCGAGGGCGAATGCGAGTTCGACCTTGCGGGCTCCGAGGACCCTAACAGCGCCTTCACCCTTTGCTCACATCGTTTTCGCGGGCTGCCGGGCCGCCGGGGCGGGGCGCTCGGCCCCGCCCCGGCGGTGTCCGCGCCCGGTCAGCGCCGGTAGCCGAGGACCGTCATCATCCCGGCCTCCGAGTGGTAGACGTTGTGGCAGTGGATCATCCACAGGCCCGGGTTGTCGGCGTCGAAGTCCACCGTGAGGCGGCCGTTGGGCAGGATGACCGCGGTGTCCTTGCGGGCCCCTCCGGCGGAGTTGGCCAGGGCGAAGGTGTGGCCGTGCAGGTGCAGCGGGTGCCACATCGCCGTCGCGTTGGTGAAGTCGAGCCTGACCCGCTCGCCCGCCTTCACCGGGTGCCGCTGGTCGGGGGAGTACGGCTTCCCGTCGAAGGCCCAGTCGTACTTCGCCATCCCGCCGGTCAGCCGGATCTTCACCGTCCGGTCCGGCTCGCGGGCCGGCAGCGCGACGGACTCGGCCGCCTCCAGCCTGTCCGCCGTCAGGAGCTTCCCGGTCAGTTCCTTCGGGCGTACGGAGGCGGCGGGCGCGGCGCCGCCGCCGGTGCGCAGCAGCGCCAGGGCCGCCGCCTTCTTGCCCTCGGCGACCGCGGTGAGCGGGAAGACCCCGTCCCCCGCGGTGACCAGGACGTCGTACCGCTCGCCCATCCCGAGCAGCAGCGCGTCCGTCGTCGCGTGCCGGACCGGGAAGCCGTCGGTGTGGGTGACCGTCATCCGGTGGCCGCCGAGCGCGACGCGGAAGGCGGTGTCGCCGCCCGCGTTGATGATCCGGAGGCGGATCCGGTCGCCCGGCCTGGCGCTGAACGCCGAAGGTGCCTGCGGCGTACGGCCGTTGATCAGGTAGTGCGGGTAGGCGACGTCGCCCGCGTCGGCGCCCAGGAGGTCGCTGTTGGCGCCCATCATCATCCGGGACGGGCTCTTCGGGGCGGACGTCGACCTGTCGGGGGAGGGCATCGAGTGGCCCTCGTGGCCGCCGCCCCCGCTGCTGCCGCCACTGCCGTGGTCCATGCCGCCCATGCCCTTGCTGAGCTCGGCGAGCACCGCGTCCGGAGTGGAACCGTCCACTCCGTCCACCCAGTCGTCCAGGACGACGACCCACTCCTTGTCGTACTTCAGCGGTTCCTTGGGGTCCTCGACGATCAGCGGCGCGTACAGTCCCCGGTCCTGCTGCACGCCCGAGTGCGGGTGGAACCAGTACGTCCCCGGGTGCGGCACCTTGAAGCGGTAGGCGAACTCGGCCCCCGGCTTGATCTCCTGCTGCGTCAGGCCGGGCACGCCGTCCATGTCGTTGCGCAGGGCGAGGCCGTGCCAGTGCAGGGAGGTGGCGGCCGGGAGGTGGTTGGCGAGGGTCAGGGCGAGGGTGTCGCCCGCGGTGACCCGCACCTCCTTGCCGGGCAGGGCGTCGCCGTACGCCCACGACTTGACCTTCGTACCGCCCCCGAGGTCGAGGGTGGCGGGCGTGGCGGTGAGCTTCACGGAGCGGACCGGGCCCGAGCCGCGGGCGGCCTCGGCGGCGGCGACCTCCTTGTCGTACGGAGCGACGAAGCCCTTCGGGGCGGCGGGGGAGGACGACGGCGCGGAGCCGCCGTGGTCCATGCCCGCGTGGCCGGCCGAACCGGAGCCGGAACTTGAACCGGAGTCGGAGCAGGCGGCCAGGAGTCCGGTGGAGGCGACGGCGATTCCCGCGCCGAGGAGAGTGCGGCGCGTGTGGTGCGTACGCATGGCTGAGTACCTCGTGTGTCTGTCGGTGTGCTCTGCGGTGGAAGGCGGCGCTGCCGCTCCCCGACCCCGTGGGGGCAGGGGGAAGCGGCGGGCCCGCTTCTAGATCCGCAGGACCGACAATCTGGCGAGGACCGCCTTGCGCGGTGGTGGACGGGGCCGCAGCGCGCGCAGCAGCGCAGCGCCTCCGGGTGGGGCGGCCCATGCGAACGGACGGCTCGTCAGCAGCCGGGCCCCGAGCAGGACGACGCCCCAGGCGGCGAGCACGGCGAGACAGACCGACATCGGGTCCATGCCGTGCAGGGGGCTTTGGGGGGAGGAGAGGGACGGGGCGTCGGAAGCGGCCGTTCCGGCGGCGGTGTGCGGGGAGGCGCCGGGCGCGGTGTGCGTCGTGTGGGGCGCCGTCGTGTGGGGTGCCGTCGTGTCCGGCGTCGCCGTGTTCGGGGCCGCCAGTGTCGCGCCCGTGCTGAGGGACGTGCCGGTGCCCATGCCGGCGGACCCGGGTTCGTACCCGCCGTGTTCCCCGGAGGGATGGCCGAGCGTGTGCATCGTGACGATGCCGAACAGGAGCGCCGCGAACAGCAGCAGCCGCCCGCCCCACGCATCCCGCACGCTCGTCGACACCATGCCCCGCACCCTACCCCCGCCGGGTATCGCTCCCCGGGGAGGGGCGGGGATCGAATTAGCATCTGTCCCACTATGTCCACATTCAATGTGCCGCCCGGCCGTGACCGTTCCGACTCCTCCCGGCCCATCTCCCTCCTCCTCGGGCTCGGCGCCGCCGCGTACACCGCGTGGGTGCTCGAAGTGCTCGTGTGGACGGGCCTCGACCCCATCAACACGTACGTGAGCGAACTGGCCGCCGCCGACCAGCCGTTGGGCGGCGTCTTCCGCGCCACCGACCTGGCGGCGGGCACGCTGCTCTTCCTGGGCGCGCTGTGGGCCCTGATCCGCACGCCGCGCCGTCCCTGGCTGCTGGCCGGGTGGGCGGGGCTCGTCCTGTTCGGCGGGGCGACCGTCGCGGACTCGCGGCTGCCGCTGAGCTGTGCGCCCACCGTCGACCCGGAGTGCGCCGCGCGGGAGACCGCGGGACTCGTCCCCGCCACCCACGCGGCACACGCGTGGAGCAGCAGCCTCGCCATGCTGGGCGCGCTCACCGGCATCGTCGCGCTGACCGTCGCCGCCCACCGCTACCGGCAGTGGACCCCGCTCTCCCGCAGAGGGCCGCTGCTGGTCTGGCTCGAACTGGCCGCCACCACCTGGACACTGGCGTCCGTCGCCGCCTTCGAGGCCGGACGGGGGACCTGGGCGCTGGGCATCGGACAGCGGCTGCAGGTGCTGCTGGTGGCCATCTGGCTGGCGGTGCTCGCGTACTCGGTGCGGCGCGAGAAGCTGTCCCCGTGACAGACGTGACAGACGCAGATGAGTTCTTCCAGGAGATCGGCGGCGTTCCGCACCATGTGCTCGTCGAGGGCAGGGGGCCGGTGTGCGTCCTGAGCGCGGGGCTCGCGATGTGCTGGTTCGACTGGGAACCGGTGGTTCCGCTGCTGGCGCCGTACCGCACCGTGGTGCGTTTCGACCGGCCGGGGCACGGACTTTCGGGCGCGGCGCGGGTGGTGCCGACGGCGGCGGGCGAGGCGCAGCGGATCGTGGCGGTGGTGGACGCGGTGGGAGCGCGCAGGCCCGGGGCGGCGGGGGCAGCAGCGGAGGCCGGGGCCGGGGCGGGTGCCGGTGCCGGTGCCGGTGCCGTCGGGCCTGTGACGGTGGTCGGGCACTCGCTTGCCGGATTCCACGCGGAGGCGTTCGCCCGGCTGTATCCCGAGCGCACCGCGTCCGTGGTCCTCGTGGACTCCAGCACCGAGCCCCACGCGCGCGTGCCCGCGGCGCCCGCCGTCCGGACGGCGGCGGCGCGCGGCATAGGGGCGGCCCTGGTCGCCGCCGGGGTCCCGGCAGCCCTGGGGCCGGCCGCCCGCCGTGCCGTCGTACGGGGCTCACGGGCCCGCGGCGTCCACGACCCGGCGCCCACCCCTCTCGTACGCCGCACCTACCGCACCGCGCGCGTGCTGCAGGGCATGCTCCTGGAGAACACCCACTACCGGGCGGTCGCCGCCGAACTCCTCGCCCTGCGCGCGTCCCGCCCGCTGCCCGCGCACGCGCCGGTCACGGTCGTCGCCGCGTACGACGGCAGGCCGGGCCACTTCGCGCTGCGCTGGCTGGACCGGCAGCGCGACCTCGCCGACACGCTCGCCGCCCGCTTCGAGATCGCGTCGCCCGCCGGGCACCTGGTGATGCTGGACCGGCCGGAGCAGGTGGCACGGGCGGTGCTGCGGGGCTGAACGGGGCGAGTGTCAGAGGCTTGTGCTGCTATGGAGACATGACCGAACTGAAGGTGCGGATCGTGGGCCACGACCTGCCGGGGGCCGAGTGCGGCGAGTTCCGGGAGGTGCACGTCGCCGTGCAGCGGAAGAAGGACCCCGAGGGGCTGGTGCGGGGGGACGCGGCAGAAGCGGTGTGGGAGTTTCCGGTGGAGGTGGTGCGGGGGCGCGACGGGGGAGTGGACTTCAAGGGACCGCATGTGCAGGGGCGGCCGGGGGAGCGGTTCGTGTATCTGACGTGGGGGGAGGTGGGGGAGGACGGGGAGTTCGAGATGTTCCGCCGGGCGAAGATCTTCCTGGCGGATCTGCCGGGGGAACTGGTCGCCTCGGGCGAGGCGGAGGGGCGCGTCGGGCTGACGGACGGGGCGGGGATGCCGTTGTGTGCGGGGGTGCGGCCGCCGGGGATCGTGTGGGGGTAGGGGATACCCCGGTCCGGCCCCGGTCCGGCCCCGGTCCGGCCCCGGTCCGGCCCCGGTCCGGCCCCGGTCCGGCCCCGGTCCGGCCCCGGTCCGGCCCCGGCCATGCGCCCCGGTCCGGCCCCGGCCATGCGGGCCCGGCCCCGGCCCCGGCCATGCGGGCCCGAGCCGGCCCGGGGCGCATCGGTGCGGGCTGCTTGGCGCAGGGCGGCGGGGCTTCGTGCGAGTGCGTCGTGGCTGGCCGCCGGGGCGAGTGGTCTTCGTGCGGGTGCGTCGTGGCTGGTCGCGCAGTTCCCCGCGCCCCTAAATGCCTGCCCCTAGTGCCCGTGCGCCCTTGGCGGATATCGCCGTCTCCTTGGGCAGCGGGGGCGGCCCCCACGCGGAGCCCCGCCCTCCCGACCGCACGCGCTCGCTACCGCCCGCTCATCGCGCCCCTCTCCTTGAGCATTCCTGCCATCAGCTCCAGCTCCGCCCCCTGCGCATCCACCATCCCCCGTGCCAGTTCCCGTTCCGCCCCCACCGTGCACAGCTTGGCGCAGCCCTCGGCCATCGTGACGCCGCCCTTGTGGTGGGCGGTCATCAGTTGCAGGTAGCGGATCTCCGCCGCCTTCCCGTCCGCCTCGCTCAGCGCCTTCAGCTCGGCCCGGGTGGCCATCCCCGGCATCAGCCCGTCCGCCCGACCAGCACCGCCGGCGTGGCCGGAGTGCCCGGAAGGCCCCCCGAGCCACGCCATCTGGGGTGCGTCCGGCGACGCGATCTTGGGCAGGCCCCACAGGTCGAGCCAGCCCAGCAGCATGCCCCGCTGGTTGGCCTGCGTATTGGCGATGTCGTACGCGAGACGCCGTACGTCCGCGTCCTTCGTCCGGTCCCGTACGACGAACGACATCTCCACCGCCTGCTGATGGTGCGCCGCCATGTCCCGCGCGAACCCGGCGTCCGCCGAGCTCCCGTCAGGAGCGGACGACGCGACGGCAGCCGAGGCATCCGACCCCGAGGCATCCGTCCCCGAAGCCGCCCGCGTCACCGTCACCGCCCCCGCCACCACCGCCAGCGCGAACACCACCGCCCCCACCGCACGCCACCACGAGCGGGTCACTCCTGCATGCCCCCGCCCAGTACCGGAGCGCCGGAGGCGTCCAGCGTCACCCCGTTCGAGCATGCCGCGCCCGGCTCCGGGGTCTGCGGCCCCATCACGTACCGGGTGAAGAACCGGTTGACCCGCGGGTCGTCCGCCCCGTCCACCGTGACCTGCTTGCCCCACGCGCTCAGCATGATCGCCCCGGCCTGCTCAGGCAGCGGGCTCATCAGCGAGTACTGCGTCTTCTTGACCTTCGCGGCCAGCTTGTCGAGGTCGGCCTTCGGGGCCTTGTCGTTGTACGTGACCCAGACCGCGCCGTGCTCCAGCGAGTGCACGGCGTTCATGGCGGGCACCGGCTTCGGGTAGACGTCGCCCTGGCAGTTCATCCACGCCTGGTGGTGGTTGCCGCCGACCGGCGGGGTCATCGGGTAGGTGACCTGCTGGGTGACGTGGGTGCGGCCCAGCTTCTTCGCGTCCCAGACCTTCTCGTCCTTGATGGGGCCCTTGGCGTCGGCGACCTCGCTCTTCTTCTTGTCCGACTCCTTGGTGAAGACGTACGCGCCGAAGCCGAGCAGACCGGCCAGGACGGCGCCGCCGACGCCGAACGCGATGATCTTGTTACGGCGGTCGCGCGACCTCTCGGCGCGCCGCATCTCTTCTATTCGGGCCTTGCGGGAGGTGTCGACGGACATGGTGAACATCCTTCGCTGGGAGGGGAGTTGCGGGAATCCGTACGCTCGGCGCCAGGTGCTCGGTGCGCCGATCCCGCTCCTACCTCCGCAGCACCATCAGCACGTACGGCCCCGGGGCCCGCGCCCACGTCCCGTCCCCGCGCGCCACCTTTGCCGTCCCGCCGTCGCCCCCGTGCCGCACCGGCAGCGCCACGGCGCCCGGCGGCGTGTCCAGCGGCGGAACGGTCAGTACCGCGGGCGCCGCGTGCGGGAAGAGACCGCAACCGCCTTGGTCGTACGGGCAGTTGTACGCGGCCGACGGCGGAGCGGCGGTCTCGGCCCGCGCCGGGGTCAGGCAGACCAGCAGCGCGCCGAGGAGGGCCGCGACGGCGCACAGAAGGGCCACGCCGCGCCTGACGCGTGCGGCGTGTGCGCTGGTGCCCCTGGTGCGGAAGTGCCGTAAGCCCCCCATGAGGCGCGATCGTAACGGCCACCTCGCCGTACGTCACCAGTAAGTGCCGGCCCGGGGATCGGTGAGACGCTGAGGCCGTACGGATCCGCCGGGTTCCCCCCGCCGCAGCGATACAGCCCCAGTGACCCCGCCCCAGTGACCCCGCCACGGTGAGCAGGGGCGGTCCGCAATCTGCCCGAAACCGTGTGGTGGGATGCTGGGGAGCCCCCAGTGTGTCCCGAGGCGTGGGAGCAGGCGGCCTGACCAGCAAGGATGGAAGTGAAAATGGACAAGCAGCAGGAATTCGTGCTCCGTACGTTGGAGGAGCGGGACATCCGCTTCGTACGCCTGTGGTTCACCGATGTGCTCGGCTTCCTGAAGTCGGTCGCGGTGGCCCCCGCCGAGCTGGAACAGGCCTTCGACGAGGGCATCGGCTTCGACGGCTCCGCCATCGAGGGCTTCGCCCGGGTCTACGAGTCCGACATGATCGCCAAGCCGGACCCGAGCACCTTCCAGATCCTCCCCTGGCGCGCCGAGGCCCCGGGCACCGCCCGGATGTTCTGCGACATCCTGATGCCGGACGGCTCGCCGTCCTTCGCGGACCCGCGCTATGTCCTCAAGCGGATCCTCAACAAGACCTCCGACCTCGGCTTCACCTTCTACACCCACCCCGAGATCGAGTTCTTCCTCCTCAAGGACAAGCCGCTGGACGGCTCCAAGCCCGTCCCCGCCGACAACTCCGGCTACTTCGACCACACCCCGCAGAACGTCGGCATGGACTTCCGCCGCCAGGCGATCACCATGCTCGAATCGATGGGCATCTCGGTCGAGTTCAGCCACCACGAGGGCGCCCCCGGCCAGCAGGAGATCGACCTCCGCTACGCCGACGCGCTCTCCACGGCCGACAACATCATGACCTTCCGCCTGGTCATGAAGCAGGTGGCGCTGGAGCAGGGCGTGCAGGCCACCTTCATGCCGAAGCCGTTCTCCGAGTTCCCCGGCTCCGGCATGCACACGCACCTCTCGCTCTTCGAGGGCGACCGCAACGCCTTCTACGAGTCGGGCGCCGAGTACCAGCTCTCCAAGGTGGGCCGCTCCTTCATCGCGGGCCTGCTCAAGCACGCCGCCGAGATCTCCGCCGTGACGAATCAGTGGGTCAACTCCTACAAGCGGATCTGGGGCGGCTCGGCCCGCACGGCCGGTTCCGGCGGCGAGGCCCCCTCGTACATCTGCTGGGGTCACAACAACCGCTCCGCCCTGATCCGCGTCCCGATGTACAAGCCCGGCAAGACGGGTTCGTCGCGGGTGGAGGTGCGGTCGATCGACTCGGGCGCGAACCCCTACCTGACGTACGCGGTCCTGCTCGCCGCCGGCCTCAAGGGCATCGAGGAGGGTTACGAACTCCCGCCGGGCGCCGACGACGACGTCTGGGCCCTCTCCGACGCCGAGCGCCGTGCCATGGGCATCGAGCCCCTCCCGCAGAACCTCGGCGAGGCCATCGCCCTGATGGAACGCAGCGAGCTGGTCGCCGAGACCCTCGGCGAGCACGTCTTCGACTTCTTCCTCCGCAACAAGAAGCAGGAGTGGGAGGAGTACCGCTCCGAGGTCACCGCCTTCGAGCTGCGGAAGAACCTGCCGGTGCTGTAAGTGCCTTGCCCGTCGCACCCGTTGACCGTCCTTGTGGCCGAAAAACGGGTGCGGCGACGGTACGGCGCTGAGATCCTGCCCGGATGGAACGTTCTCGCAGGTCCCAGCTGGCTCACGCGCACCACCCGATCGCCGCCCCGCTCGACGACGACGCCGTACGGCGGCTCATCGGGCGAGCCGTCACCCGGGACGGCGCACGCCTCCTCGATCTCGGCTGCGGCCAGGCGGAATGGCTGATCCGGGCGTTGGAGGCACACCCCGGTGCGACGGCGGTCGGCGTCGACATCGCGGGGAACGCGCTGGCGGAGGCGCGGGCGCAGGCCGACGCGCGCGGCGTCGGCGACCGGCTCGAACTCCTGGAGGCGTCCGCCGCGGACTTCACCTCCGACCGGCCCTTCGACGTCGTGATCAGCGTCGGCGCCGTGCACGCCTTCGGCGGCCTGCTCCCCACCCTCGCCACGGCCCGCGAGCACCTCGCTCCGGGCGGGTCCGTGCTGGTCGGCGACGCGTACTTCCTCACCGACCCGACCCCCGAGGCCGTGGAGATGCTCGGCGACTACGAGGACCTGGCGACGACGGTGGAGAACATCGCGGCCGACGGCTGGGCCCCCGTCTACGGCCATCTCAGCACGCGCCACGAGCTCGACGACTACGAGTGGTACTGGACGGGCTCGCTCGCCGAATGGGCCCTGGACCACCCCGACGACCCGGACAGCGCGGCGGCCCTGGAGGCCTCGGCGGTGCACCGCACCGAATGGCTGCGCGGCTACCGCGACTGCTTCGGCTTCCACACCCTCGTACTGCGCCCGACGAAAGGCTGACCGGCCCTCATGAACACCGGTGACAACCGCCCCGAACCGCCCAAGCGCGGCACCGAACGCGAAATGCTCCGCGCCTACCTGGACTTCCACCGTGCCACCCTCGCCATGAAGTGCGAGGGGCTGGACGACGAGGAGCTGCGGCAGCGGTCGATGCCGCCGTCGACGCTGTCGCTGCTGGGTCTCGTACGGCACATGGCGGAGGTCGAGAGGACCTGGTTCCGGCGCGTCGTCAACCAGGAGAAGGACATTCCGCACCTCTGGTCCGACAAGGGCGACTACCAGGAGGCGTACGACGCGGGCACCTCCACGCGCGGCGAGGTGTTCGCCGCCTGGGAGGCGGAGGTGGAGCACTCCCGCCGCATCGAGCGGGAGGCGGAGTCGCTGGACGTGTACGCCCACTTCGCGCGGTGGGGCGAGGACGTGTCGCTGAGGTGGGTGATGCTGCACCTGATCCATGAGTACGCGCGGCACAACGGGCACGCGGACTTCCTGCGGGAAGGCGTGGACGGGGTGGTGGGCGCGTAGCTCAAGCGGGGCTGGGGGCCGCATGCAGGGGCGCGGGGCAGCATCGTTCTGCGGCTGCGCCGCGTGGGCGCGACCGGCCACAACGAACCCGCACCGTGCCCGCCCGCCCACCGGCCCCTGCGCTACGCCCCGTAGAACCGCTCCTCCATGACCGCCCGCGCGCGCCGCGTGATCCGCCGGTAGTCGTCCAGCATGTCGCCGACGTGGCCCGTCTCGTAGCCCAAGTACCGGCCCATGGCGGCCAGTTCGCGGCCGTCCGACGGGAAGGTGTCGCCGGCGCGGCCGCGTACCAGCATCACACCGTTGCGCACCCGGGAGGCCAGCACCCAGGCCTCGTCGAGGATCTGGGCCTCCTCGGTCGGGATCAGCCCGGCCCTGTGGGCCGCGGTCAGTGCTTCCCTCGTGCGGGAGGTGCGCAGGCCGGGTTCCGCCCAGCCGTGCTGCATCTGCATCAGCTGGACCGTCCACTCGACGTCGCTCAGACCCCCGCGCCCCAGCTTCGTGTGGAGCGTCGGGTCGGCGCCGCGCGGCATCCGCTCCGACTCCATACGGGCCTTCAGCCGGCGGATCTCGCGGACCGCGTCCTCGCCGAGCCCCTCCATCGGGTAGCGCAGCGGGTCGATCAGCTCGATGAAGCGGCCGCCCAGTTCCAGGTCGCCCGCCATCGGTTCGGCGCGCAGCAGGGCCTGGCTCTCCCAGACCAGGGACCACCGCCGGTAGTACGCCTCGTACGACTTCAGGGAGCGGACCAGCGGGCCGCTCTTGCCCTCCGGGCGCAGATCCGCGTCGATCATCAACGGCGGGTCGGCGGTGGGGAGTTGGAGGAGCCTGCGCATCTCGGTGACGACCTTGTTGGCGGCCCGTGCCGCCTCCTGCTCGTCGACGCCCTCGCGCGGCTCGTGGACGAACAGGACGTCGGCGTCCGACCCGTAACCCATCTCGCGCCCGCCGAAGCGGCCCATGCCGATGACGGCGAAGCGGGTCGGCAGCTCGTCGCCCCACTGCGCACGCACCGCCGCCCGCAGGGCGCCCGCGAGGGTCGCCGCGTTGAGGGCGGTCAGGGCCCCGCCGACCCGGTCGACGAGAGCGCCGGGGTCGGATTCGGCGGGACTGTCCTCCGTACCGTACGAGCCGATGATGTCGGCCGCGGTGGTACGGAACAGCTCGCGGCGCCGCACCCCGCGCGCCGCCGCGACGGCGGCCTCGGCGCCGTCGGCGCGGCCCACCGCGGCCAGCACCTCCTGCTCCAGGTGCTCGCGGGTGCGCGGGTTGAGGCCCTTGGGGTCGCCGAGGATGGCGACCGCCTCGGGGGCGCGCAGCAGGAGGTCGGGGGCGAGGCGTCCGGCGGAGAGGACGCGGGCGAGGTTCTCGGCGGCCGCGCCCTCGTCGCGCAGCAGCCGCAGGTACCAGGGGGTCTTGCCCAGCGCGTCCGACACCTTGCGGAAGCCGAGCAGTCCGGCGTCCGGGTCCGCCGAGTCCGCGAACCAGCCGAGCAGCACGGGCAGCAGGGTGCGCTGGATGGCGGCCTTGCGGGTCACGCCGGAGGACAGGGCCTCCAGGTGGCGCAGGGCGCCGACCGGGTCCGCGTACCCGAGCGCCTGGAGCCGCTGCCCCGCGGCCCGCGGGCTCAGCCGGGTCTCGCCGGGGGCGAGCCCGGCGACGGCGTCGAGGAGCGGCCGGTAGAACAGCTTCTCGTGCAGTCGGCGCACGACGGCCGCGTGCCGCCGCCACACCTGCTGGAGCTCGGTGACGGGCTCCCCGCGCAGCCCCAGCGAACGCCCGAGGCGCCGCAGGTCCGCCTCCTCCTCGGGGACGAGGTGGGTGCGCCGCAGCCGGTAGAGCTGGATCCGGTGCTCCAGCTGCCGCAGGAACCGGTACGCCGCGTCGAGCTGCGCGGCGTCCGCCCGCCCCACGTAACCCCCCGCGGCGAGCGCCTGCAGGGCCTCCAGCGTCGAACCGCTGTGCAGCGACGCGTCGCTCCTGCCGTGCACCAGCTGGAGCAGCTGCACGGCGAACTCGACGTCGCGCAGCCCGCCGGGCCCGAGCTTCAGCTCCCGCTCGACCTGCCCCGCCGGGATGTTGTCGACGACCCGGCGGCGCATCTTCTGCACGTCGGGGACGAAGTTCTCGCGCTCGGCGGCCTGCCACACCATGGGGGACAGCGCCTCGACGTACTCCTCGCCGAGGGCGGGGTCACCGGCCACCGGGCGGGCCTTGAGCAGCGCCTGGAACTCCCAGGTCTTCGCCCAGCGCTGGTAGTACGCGACATGGCTGGAGAGGGTACGGACCAGGGGCCCGTTGCGGCCCTCGGGGCGGAGGTTGGCATCCACCGGCCAGATGGTGCCCTCGACGGTGGTCTCCGAACAGATCCGCATGAGGTGCGAGGCGAGACGGGTCGCGGCCCGCATCGCCCGGGTCTCGTCCACGCCGTCCAGCGCCTCCGCGACGAAGATCACGTCCACGTCGGAGACGTAGTTCAGCTCGTGACCCCCGCACTTGCCCATCGCGATCACGGCGAGACGGCACAGCGCGTCGTCCTCCGGGGCGGCGCCGCGGGCGATCGCGAGAGCGGCGCGGAGGGTGGCCGTCGCGAGGTCGGCGAGCTCGGCGGCGGTCTCCGCGACGTCCGTCGTCCCGCACACGTCACGCGCAGCTATCGTCAGCAGGCACTGCCGGTAGGCCACCCGCAGTGCCACCGGGTCGGCGGCGGCGGCGAGCCCGTGCTCGAACTCGGCCACCCCGGGGTGCAGGTCCGTCGCCTCGTACCTGAGCAGGGCGTGCCAGTCGGAGGGGTGCCGGGCGAGGTGGTCGGCGAGGGCCTCGGAGGTGCCGAGGACCCCGAGCAGCCGGTCCCGCAGGGGTTTCGCGGCGACGAGGGTACGGAGGAACTCCTGCCGGTCGTCGTCGCCCGGCTGGGCCTCCGAGAGCCGTACGAGGCCGCGCAGCGCAAGGTCAGGATCGGCGGTCGCGCCGAGGGCGTCGAGCAGGACGGGGTCGTGGCGGACGAGGGCGAGGGAATCGTCGTCGAGGAGCCGCTCGGAGGCGGCGGGATCGGTGAAACCGAGCCGGATGAGGCGCGTGAAGGTGCTGCTGCGGCGTCCGGGGGCGGTCATCGGATTCCCTGCCTTTTGCTCGGCGCTGGCGGTGTGGGTCCGAGCCTATGGGCTGGCGGGGCACCTCAGCCCGTCCGGCGTTTGAGGACGCGCGGACGCAGTCCGTGCACCGGGCGCAGCCCGGGACGCCGGCCCCCACCGGGGCGAGCTTGTGCGGCCGCGAGAGGGCGTGCTCCGCGCGAGGGGCCGCCCCCTTGCCCACCCGTCCCGCCCCAGGGGGCGGCCCCTGTGCCCAAGGGGGCTGGGCATCTCTATGCCCGCGCAGGAAGCAGGCGTCCCGGGCCGCTGCCCGAGAGCACCTTCGGCAGCCGGTGCGGCAGCGACCCGTACCACGCGTAGACGAACGCGTACCCGAAGGAGAGGCAGAGCAGCCCGCCCACCGCGTCCAGCCAGAAGTGGTTGGCCGTCGCGACGATCACGACCAGCGTCAGCGTCGGGTACAGCAGCCCGAGGATCCTGGCCCACGGCGCCGAAGCCAGGAAGAAGATCGTCAGCCCGCACCACGTCGACCACCCGATGTGCATCGAGGGCATCGCCGCGTACTGGTTCGACATGTTCTTGAGGTCGCCCGAGGCCATCGATCCCCACGTGTGGTGGACCAGCACGGTGTCGACGAAGCCGCCGCCGTTCATCAGCCGCGGCGGAGCGAGCGGGTACAGGTAGTAGCCGACCAGCGCGACACCGGTCGTGGCGAACAGGATCGTGCGCGCCGCCGCGTACCGCCCCGGCTGCCACCGGAACAGCCACACCAGCACGCCGATCGTCACGAGGAAGTGCAGCGTCGCGTAGTAGTAGTTCATCGACACGATCAGCCAGGTCACCGAGTCGACCGCATGGTTGATCGTCTTCTCGACGGCGATTCCGAGGTCGTTCTCGACCTTCCAGATCCAGTCGGCGTTGGCGAGCGCCTTCGCCTTCTGCTCGGGGACCGCGTTGCGGATCATCGAGTAGATCCAGTAGCTGATCACGATCAGCAGGAGCTCGAACCAGATGCGCGGGCGGCGCGGCGACCGGATGCGTGCGACGAGGGAGGCGGCCTTGGAACGGGCCCCTGGCTCCCCGCCGTCGCTCACCGTGGGTGACGGGATGGTGGCCCTCTGGTCGGCCGCCCGGCCTGCCTCGGTTCTCGTGGTCGCTTCACCCATGAGAGATGAGTCTGCCAGATCGTTATCCGGTACCGATCATCCTCCGGTGGGTTCCGGCCCGCCCCGCGTACGACTCAAGGACGAGGTCCCGAGGCGGTTGACCCGCGGACGACGAGTTCCGGCATGAACACGAATTCGCTGTGCGGGGCGGGGGTCCCGCCGACCTCTTCGAGCAGCGCGCGGACGGCCGCCTGGCCCATCGCGGTCACCGGCTTGCGGATGGTCGTCAGCGGCGGATCGGTGAACGCTATGAGCGGCGAGTCGTCGAAGCCGACCACCGACACGTCACGCGGTACGTCGAGACCCAGCCGCCGTACCGCCCGTATCGCCCCGAGCGCCATCATGTCGCTCGCGCAGACGACCGCCGTGCAGCCCCGTTCGATGAGCGCGGAGGCCGCGGCCTGCCCGCCCTCCAGTGTGTAGAGGGAGTGCTGGATCAGCTCCTCCGCCTCCTCGGCCGAGAGACCGAGCCGCTCCTGCATGCTGCTGCGGAAGCCCTCGATCTTGCGCAGTACGGGCACGAACCGCTTGGGCCCGACGGCAAGACCGATCCGGGTGTGCCCCAGCGCCGCCAGGTGCGTCACCGCGAGCCGCATCGCGGCGCGGTCGTCCGGCGAGATGAACGGGGCCTGCACCTTCGGCGAGAAACCGTCGACGAGGACGAAGGGGACGCCCTGCGCGCGCAGCTGCTCGTACCGCTGGGTGTCGGCCGTGGTGTCGGCGTGCAGTCCTGAGACGAAGATGATGCCGGAGACGCCGCGCGCGACGAGCATCTCCGTCAGCTCGTCCTCGGTGGAGCCGCCGGGGGTCTGGGTGGCGAGCACCGGTGTGTAGCCCTGGCGGGTCAGCGCCTGCCCTATCACCTGGGCGAGCGCGGGAAAGATGGGGTTCTCCAGCTCGGGGGTGATGAGCCCGACGAGGCCCGCGCTGAGCCGGCGCAGCCGGACGGGTCGCTCGTACCCGAGGACGTCGAGTGCGGCGAGTACGGATTCGCGGGTGGCCGAGGCAACACCCGGTTTGCCGTTCAGTACCCGGCTGACCGTCGCTTCGCTGACCCCCGCCTGGGCTGCGATGTCGGCTAGCCGTGCGGTCATGGAAGGGGACCTTACCGGGCGGCTCACGGGATTGCCCACCAAGTGCACGTATCTGCCGGAAGGGTGAGGGTTCCCCCTTCGGCGGCGAGGTCCGCGGAGGTGACCAGCAGCCTTCCGGGGGTGGGGAGTTCGACGGGTTCGGTACCTGTGTTGAGGAGGCAGCGGAAGCCGGGGCGGACGAAGTCGAGCACCCCGGCCGCCGGCGAGGGACGCCACTCCATCCCGCCGTCGCCCAGGCCCGGCAGCTCCTTGCGCCGTGCGAGCGCCGTGCGGTACAGCTCCAGCGTCGAGCCCTCCGCACCGGTCTGCGCCGCCACCGACAGGCCCGCCCAGGAAGCGGGCTGCGGAAGCCAGCTGCCCGTGCCGGAGCCTGTGCCCGCGTCCGTACCTGTGCCCGTACTTGTGCCCGTGTCCGTACCCGTGCCCGTGTCCTCTCCGGTCCCGCCGCTGCCGAAGCCGTACGGTGCCCGGTCGCCCTCCCACGGGATCGGCACGCGGCACCCGTCGCGCAGCCCGTCCTGGCCGTCGGTGCGGAAGAAGGAGGGGTCCTGGCGGGCCTCGTCGGGCAGGTCCCGCACCTCGGGCAGGCCCAGCTCCTCGCCCTGGTAGAGGTACGTGGAACCCGGCAGCGCCAGCATCAGCAGGGCCGCGGCGCGGGCCCGCCGCAGCCCCTTCGCGTAGTCGTCGGCCCCGTACCGGGTCAGGTGGCGCACCACGTCGTGGTTGGACAGCACCCAGGTCGTGGGGGCCCCGACCGAACCGGTGGCGGCGAGCGACGCGTCGACGACCGCCCGCATCGCCGTCGCGTCCCAAGGGCAGGTGAGGAACTGGAAGTTGAAGGCCTGGTGCAGCTCGTCGGGGCGCACGTACAGCGCGAGCCGCTCGGGGGACGGCGCCCACGCCTCGGCGACACCGATCCGCTCCCCTTCGTACGAGTCGAGCAGTCGCCGCCACCCGCGGTGGATGGCGTGCACCCCGTCCTGGTCGAAGAACGGGAGGACCTGCGAGCCGATCATCTTCGCCTGCTCTCGGGCCCCGATGTCCGGCATTCCGGCGGCCTTGACCATGCCGTGCGCGACGTCGACGCGGAAGCCGTCGACGCCCCGGTCCAGCCAGAACCGCAGGATCGAGTCGAACTCGGCGTGCACGGCCGGGTTCTCCCAGTTGAGGTCGGGCTGCTGCGGGGCGAACAGGTGCAGGTACCAGGAGCCGTCCGCGACCCGGGTCCAGGCGGGGCCGCCGAACACCGACTCCCAGTCGTTGGGCGGGAGTTCGCCGTCCGTCCCCCGCCCCTGCCGGAAGTGGTAGAGGTCGCGCTCCGGGCCACCGGCCAGCGCCGCCCGGAACCACTCGTGTTGGTCGGAGGTGTGGTTGGGGACCACGTCCACGATGACACGCAGGCCCAACCCGTGGGCGCTGTCGATGAGTTGCACCGCGTCGTCCAGCGTGCCGAAGAGCGGGTCGACCGCCCGGTAGTCCGCGACGTCGTAGCCGCCGTCCGCCTGCGGCGAGGCGTAGAAAGGGGTCAGCCACACCGCGTCCACCCCCAGCCGCGCCAGATGCGGCAGGCGCGCCCGGATGCCGGGCAGATCCCCGATGCCGTCCCCATTGCTGTCGGCGAAGGACCGGACGTACACCTGATAGATGACGGCATCGCGCCACCACCGCGAGGCGAAGGGGCGGGGCTCGGCGCTGGGCTCCGTGAGGCCCACGGGGTCCGCGGGGCTCTCGGGGTTCACAGTGCGCAGGAGGCTCATGGGGCTGCTCGCTCTCGTACGGGCTCCGGTGTCGGCAACTACGGGATCAACGCCGGTGCCCTCGATAAGTAACAGCCTTGCAAGTTCTTGCGAATGCTCTGAGAGGTCCGCCCGGTCGGCCGTCACAGCCACTCTGACCAGTCCTGCAAGGGGTCCTGCGGCAATCCGCAGGACACGCCGATGTAACGATCCACCCCCCTTGCAGAAATTTCCCGCAAACTCTTTCGGACTTCTTTCAGGCTTGTTACGTTCCTCCACGACCCGGCGCCGCGACGGAGCGGTACGGCAGTTGAAGGAGTTCAGATGCGACGTGGCATAGCAGCCACCGCCCTGGTCGCGACCCTGGCGCTCGCGGCGACGGCTTGCGGCGGCGACAGTGACGGCCCGAGCAAGGGGTCGGGCGGCGAGCTCTCCGGCGAGGTCACCTGGTGGGACACCTCCACGGTCGGCAGCGAGGACAAGGTCTTCAAGAAGATCGCCGCGGACTTCACCAAGAAGCACCCCAAGGTCACCGTCAAGTACGTCAGCGTGCCCTTCGGCGACGCGCAGAACAAGTTCAAGAACGCCGCTCAGGCGGGCTCCGGCGCCCCCGACGTGATGCGCGCCGACGTCGCCTGGACCCCCGACTTCGCGGACCTCGGCTACCTGGCCCCGCTGGACGGCACCACCGCCCTGAAGAACGCGGGCGACTTCCTCCCGCAGGCCGCGGCGTCCACGAAGTACAAGGACAAGACGTACGCCGTCCCGCAGGTCATCGACTCCATGGGCATCTTCTACAACAAGAAGATGCTGAAGGACGCGGGTGTCGAAGTCCCCAGGAGCATCCCCGAGTTGAAGGCCGCCGCGAAGAAGATCAAGGAGAAGACCGGCAAGACCGGCATGTACCTGCGCGGCGACGACGCGTACTACTTCCTCTCCTTCCTGTACGGCGAGGGCGGCGACCTGGTCGACGCCAAGAACAAGAAGGTCACCGTCGACGGCCCGGCCGGCGTCAAGGCCTTCCAGGTGGTCAAGGACCTGGTCGCATCGGGCACCGCCAAGACGGACGCCGGCGACGGTTACGAGAACCAGCAGAAGGCGTTCAAGTCCGGCGACGTCGCGATGATGATCAACGGTCCGTGGGCGCTCTCCGACACGTACACCGGTGACCAGTTCAAGGACAGGGCCAACCTGGGCATCGCCCCCGTCCCGGCCGGTTCCGTCAAGCAGGGCGCCCCGCAGGGCGGCCACAACCTCGGTGTCTACGCGGGCTCCAAGAACCTCGACGCGTCCTACGCCTTCGTCGAGTACATGAGCTCCGCCGAGGTCCAGACGAAGGTCGCCAAGGAGCTGAGCCTGCTGCCGACCCGCACCTCCGTCTACTCCCAGCCGGACGTCGCCAAGAACGCGGACGTCGCCTTCTTCAAGCCGGTCGTCGAGAAGGCCGTCGAGCGCCAGTGGATCCCCGAGAACGGCAGCCTCTTCGAGCCGCTCAAGGTCCAGTACTCGAACGTCCTCACCGGCCAGTCCACTCCGGAGGCGGGCGCCAAGGCCACCGGGGACGCGTACCGCAAGCTGCTCAAGGGCTGGAAGTAGGAATCACTGATGGCTGCCGCTGACACCGGCCGGCCTCTGGTGAAGGCTGCGGGCGACGACCTCGCCCGCAGCCGGAGCCGTGGCACGGGCCAGCACGACAAGGGCAGGACGCCGGGCAGGCTCCGCCGGTCGTTCTCCACCCACTGGTACGCCTGGACGATGGTCGCGCCCGTCGTGATCGTCATCGGCGTCATCATCGGATACCCGCTGGTCCGCGGTATCTACCTGTCGCTGACCGATGCCAACGAGCGCAATGTGGAACGCTCCATCGGCGTCAACCACCTGCCCGCGACGTACGAGTTCGTCGGCCTCGACAACTACGTCGACGCCCTCACCGGCAGCCAGTTCCTCGCCACCCTCGGCTGGACGGTCCTGTGGACCGTCGCCTGCGTCTCGCTCACCTTCGCGCTCGGCATGGGCCTCGCCAACATGCTGAACCGCAGGATCGCCGGCCGCGGCCTCTACCGGATGCTGCTCGTCCTGCCCTGGGCGGTCCCCGGCTTCGTGTCCGTCTTCGCCTGGCGGTTCCTCTACAACCAGGACAACGGACTGCTCAACAAGATCCTCGCGGGCGGCGGCATCGACGCCGTGCCGTGGCTGAACGACCCGACCTGGGCGAAGTTCGCCGTGATCAGCGTCAACGTCTGGCTCGGCATCCCGTTCATGATGGTCGCCCTCCTCGGCGGCCTCCAGTCCATCCCCGGCGAGCTGTACGAGGCCGCCGAGATGGACGGCGCCACCGCCTGGCAGCGCTTCCGGCACATCACGATGCCCGGCCTGCGCCCGGTGAGCACGACGGTGATCCTGCTCTCCACCATCTGGACCTTCAACATGTTCCCGGTGATCTTCCTGCTGACCCGGGGCGGACCCGGCGAGGCGACCCAGATCCTCGTCACCCAGGCGTACAAGTTCTCCTTCGAGATCAGCCCGCGCGACTTCGCGCAGTCCTCCACGTGGGGCGTGCTGATCCTCGTACTCCTGATGCTCTTCGCCGCGGTCTACCGGCGAGTCCTCCGCAAGCAGGGAGATGTCTGGTGACCACCACCACTTTGGCGACGGGCCAGCGGGCCAACGTCCAGATCCGTGAACGCCGTTCGCCGCTCGCCTCGTTCGGCCTGCACGCCATGCTCGTCGTCGCGTCCGTCGTCGCCGTCTTCCCGGTGCTGTGGGTCCTGCTGACCTCGCTCAAGCCGGCGAAGTACGCGACCACCACCGACTTCGTCCGCGAGACGACGCTCGACAACTACACCGGTCTGCTCAGCGACACGCCGTTCCTGACCTGGTTCGGCAACTCGCTGCTGATCGCGGGCCTGTCCACCGTCATCGGCGTCTTCGTCTCGGCGACGACGGGCTACGCGGTGAGCCGCTTCCGGTTCCCCGGCAAGCGCGGCCTGATGTGGACGCTGCTGATCACCCAGATGTTCCCGGTCGCCGTCCTGATCGTGCCGATCTACAACATCATGGCGACGCTGGGCCTGCTCAACCAGCCGATGGGCCTGGTCATCACCTACCTGACCATCTCGGTCCCGTTCTGCGCCTGGATGATGAAGGGCTTCTTCGACGGCATCCCGCGCGAGCTCGACGAGTCCGGGCAGGTCGACGGGCTCACCCCGTTCGGCACGTTCTGGCGGCTCATCCTGCCGCTCGCCAAGCCGGGCCTCGCGGTCACCGCCTTCTACTCCTTCATCACCGCGTGGGGCGAAGTCGCGTACGCCTCCGCCTTCCTGGTCGGCGACGAGAACATGACCCTGGCCGGCGGGCTGCAGAAGTTCGTCAACCAGTACAGCAGCCAGTGGGGTCCGATGGCCGCCGCGTCCGTGCTGATCGCCATACCGGCCGCGCTCGTCTTCATCTTCGTGCAGCGCCACCTGGTGGCGGGCATGACGGCAGGCGCGACCAAGGGCTGACCCCGCCCGCAAGGGCCGACCGGGCCCGCTCCACTTGTACGTACGTCCTCACCCGGACGCCCACCCCACACCCCCAGGGACGACATGACCCAGCACCTCGCTGCCCCTGCCCCGGCTCACGTTTCCACCGAATGGTGGCGGAACGCGGTGATCTACCAGGTCTACCCACGCAGCTTCGCCGACGGGAACGGCGACGGCATGGGCGACCTGGCCGGTGCCCGCAGCCGCCTCCCCTACCTGCGCGACCTGGGTGTGGACGCCGTCTGGCTGAGCCCGTTCTACGCGTCCCCGCAGGCCGACGCCGGGTACGACGTCGCCGACTACCGGGCCATCGACCCCATGTTCGGTACGTTGCTCGACGCCGACGGCCTGATCCGCGACGCGCACGCGCTGGGCCTGCGCGTCATCACGGACCTGGTGCCCAACCACTCCTCCGACCAGCACGACTGGTTCAAGCGCGCCCTCGCCGAGGGCCCCGGCTCGGCGCTGCGCGACCGCTACCACTTCCGCCCCGGCAAGGGCGCCGACGGCGAACTCCCCCCGAACGACTGGGAGTCCGTCTTCGGCGGCCCCGCCTGGACCCGCACGAGCAACCCCGACGGCACGGACGGCGACTGGTACCTGCACCTCTTCGCCCCCGAGCAGCCCGACTTCAACTGGGAACACCCGGCCGTCGCCGACGAGTTCCGCTCCATCCTGCGGTTCTGGCTGGACATGGGCGTCGACGGCTTCCGCATCGACGTCGCCCACGGCCTGGTCAAGGCGGAGGGCCTGCCCGACCTCGGCAGCCACGACCAGCTGAAGCTCCTCGGCAGCAGTGACGGCGGCACGCCCTTCTTCGACCAGGACGGCGTGCACGCCATCTACCGCTCCTGGCGGAAGATCCTCGACGAGTACCCGGGGGAGAGGATCGGCGTCGCCGAGGCCTGGACCCCGACCGTCGAGCGCACCGCGAACTACGTCCGCCCCGACGAACTGCACCAGGCCTTCAACTTCCAGTACCTGGGCACCCACTGGGACGCGGCCGCCCTCCGCGAGGTCATCGACACCTCGCTCGCCGCGATGCGCCCCGTCGACGCCCCCGCCACCTGGGTGCTGTCCAACCACGACGTCACCCGCCACACCACCCGCTTCGCCAACCCGGCGGGCCTCGGCACCCAGATCCGCACCGCGGGCGACCCGGAACTCGGTCTGCGCCGGGCCCGCGCGGCGACGTTGCTGATGCTCGCGCTCCCCGGCTCGGCCTACGTCTACCAGGGCGAGGAGCTCGGCCTCCCCGACGTCACGGACCTCCCCGACGAGGTCCGCCAGGACCCGTCCTTCTTCCGCGCGGCGGGCCAGGACGGCTTCCGCGACGGCTGCCGGGTCCCGATCCCGTGGACCGTGGAGGGCCCGTCGTACGGGTTCGGGTCCGGCGGCAGCTGGCTCCCGCAGCCCGCTTCCTGGGCGGGCCTGTCGGTGGAGGCCCAGACCGGCGACCCGCACTCCACCCTGGAGCTCTACCGCTCGGCGCTCGCCGTCCGCCGCGACCGGACAGGACTCGGCGCCGGTACGGACGTGACCTGGCTGCCCGATGCCCCGGCCGGTGTCCTCGCCTTCGCCCGCGAGGGCTTCGTCTGCACGGCGAACACGACGGGCGAGCCGGTACGGATGGCGGCCCCCGGCCGCGTACTCCTCGCCAGTACCGAAGTCACGTGTGACGACGGCGAGTTCGACCTGCCCGCCGACACCACCGTCTGGTGGGCCGTGTGACCGTTCCCGCGCCCCGGGGCGGTGGGAGCACTCCCGCTCCCGCCGCCCCGAGGCTTGCCCACATCGCCGCGCAGGCCAAGGTCAGCGAGGCGACGGTCAGCCGGGTCCTGAACGGAAAGGCGGGTGTCGCGGCCGGCACCCGCCAACGGGTGCTGGCCGCGCTCGACGTACTCGGCTACGAACGCCC
The DNA here is from genome assembly GCF_044333135.1 of Streptomyces sp. NPDC021093. Lineage (NCBI taxonomy): Bacteria > Bacillati > Actinomycetota > Actinomycetes > Kitasatosporales > Streptomycetaceae > Streptomyces > Streptomyces sp. NPDC021093. Next base: position 75,744 of record NZ_JBIRQJ010000005.1, read on the forward strand.
GGTACGCCTCAAGCAGCGCAGCGCGGGCCTCATCGGCCTGGTCACCCCGGAACTGACCAACCCGATCTTCCCGGCCTTCGCCCAGGTCATCGAACAGACCCTGGCCGGCCACGGCTTCACCCCGCTGCTCTGCACCCAGATCCCCGGCGGGGCGACGGAGGACGAGCTGGTCGAGCAACTCGTCGAGCGGGGAGTCGACGGCATCGTCTTCCTCTCAGGACTGCACTCCGACCTCTCCACCGACCCGGCCCGCTACGAGGCGCTGACCGCGCGCGGAGTCCCGTACGTCCTGATCAACGGCTACAACGAGGCGGTCACGGCCCCCTTCGTGTCGACGGACGACCGCGCCGCCGCCCAGATGGCCGTGGCCCACCTCCGCGAACTGGGCCACACCCGGGTCGGTCTCGCGGTCGGCCCGGTCCGCTACGTCCCCTCGCACCGCAAACGCGAGGGCTTCATCGCGGCGACGGGCTCGGCAGAGCTGGTCCAGCACACCCTGTTCAGCGTGGAGGGCGGCCAGGCGGCAGCGGGGTCGCTCCTGGACGCGGGGTGCACGGGGGTGGTGTGCGGCAGCGACATGATGGCGCTCGGTGTGATCCGGGCGGCACGGGACCGGGGCCTGCGCGTCCCCGAGGACGTGTCGGTCGTCGGCTACGACGACTCCCCCCTGACCCCCTTCACCGACCCGCCCCTCACCACCGTCCGCCAGCCGGTGCAGGCGATGGCGACGGCGGCGGTCGGCGCGCTGCTTGAGGAGATCAGGGGCAGCGCGGTGGCGGTGGGCCGCACGGAGTTCGTGTTCCAGCCGGAGCTGGTGGTGCGGGGGTCGACGGGGCAGGTACGGGGCTAGGCACGGGGGAGCGTGCGGGGGAGGGTACGGTCCTGGCGGCGCCTGATGACCGCACGCCCCGCGCCCAGGTCGACCTCCGTGGCGCGTGGCGGGGCACCGGCCTCGGCGTCGTGACGTATCAGCTCGTCCGTACGGCGCTGGGCGATCTCCACCCGCTTGTTCGGATTCAGGGCGGCGGCCAGCTCGTCGGCGACGGCCGCCCCCGCGCCGTTCCCCCCGCCGCCCGTCGTCGTCCGGGCGATGAACCTGCGCAGCCACACGGGGCGTCCGGTGCGCAGCACCAGCCGCCGGGCACCGGCCAGCAGGAGCGGCACGACGATCACGGCCGTGAAGAGCAGAGGGAGAATCAGCATCAGCACCATGCAGGGTCAACGTGCGCCGGGCCGCCCGTAGTTCCCGGCACGGTGCCTGCCCCGCGCACTCGCCTCAAGTGCCTGCCCCGCGCACTCGCCTCAAGTGCCCGGCCCGTCCCGCACGCTCAACTCAAGCGTGCCGTCGCGACATGCACCTTCAGCCCGCAGGGGACGCGCCCGTCCGGCATCGCCAGGTCCCGCACCCCGGTGAGGAACGCCTCGCGCAAGGAGGCGACGGTGGGCGCATCGAGGGGCCCGACGTCGTAGAGACCGGACACGGCCGCCCAGACCTGCTCCGCGGGACCGCTCAGGTCAATGGGGACGGTCTCCCAGCCGACCGGCGCGAATCCGGCCGGACCGAGGAGACTGTCGAGACCGTCACGGCTCCGGGACCTCCTGTCGCCCAGCACCGGGATGCGCTGTGCGGCAGGGGCCTCGTCGATCACGGGCCCCAGCAGCCCGAGGAACAACTCGAAGGCCTCCCCGCCCACGGCGCCACCTCCCAGCACGCAGGCCAGCGTGCCTCCGGGAGAGAGCACCCGGGCCACTTCCGCGACGACCTGCTCGACCTCTCCCATCAGCATCAGCGCCATGTGGGAGACGCAGGCGTCGAAGCTGTCGTCGGCAAGGGGAAGGTCCTGAGCCCGGCTCTCCAGCAGCGTCGCCCCGGCCAGCGCCGGCCGGCGTCGCGCCAGCGCCAGGGCCTCGGGGGACAGGTCGACCCCGGTGAGCCGCCGCCCGTCGGTGCGGGCCAGCAACTCCAGCAACAGGCCGTCACCGCAACCGAGATCCAGCACCCGCCTGCTGCCGGCGACCCGGTCGCACAGGATCTCGTAGCTGGACCGGCCGTCCACGGCGCGGCCGTCCGCGAACGCGTCCGAGGTCACGGCGGGGTGCTCGGCGTGGAAGGCCCGGAGGAACGCCTCTTGGGATGTCGTCTCTTGCGAGGTCGTCGTCATGCACCGGAACCTACGCGGAGGCGGGTTCCTGCCGCAGGTCCGGCTCCGTGGCCCGGTACAGCTCGGGCACGGAGACCTTGATCGGCTCCTGTGTGGTCCGTGCGATCACGACGACCACGGGCTCGTCCGGGTCGGGGTTCTCCTCGCGGTGCGGGACGAACGGGGGGACGAGCAGGAAGTCGCCGGGACCGGCGGAGATCCGTACCTCCCGCGTGCCGTCGTGGAAGACGAACACGGGGTGCCCGCTGACCACGTAGATCCCCGCCTCCGACGCGCCGTGATGGTGGTTGTCCGTCGCGCTCGACGGAGCGTTCTCCACCAGTCCCATCCAGAGCCGCTGCGAGCCGACCGTGGAGCCGCTGAGGGCGGCATGGCCGTCCAACTCACCGGCGCGCACGTGGTGCACGCGCTTGCCCTGCTGTCCGTCGCGGTCCGTGCCCCGGGCGGATCCGGCGCCTTCGTGGGTGGTCATCGTGCGGCCTCCTGAATCGTTCGTCGATGGCCTGTGGCCGAGATCAGGCTGCGCCCACCGCACCCGGGGCGACAACATTTGTTGCCGTCATGGCAACGGACCTCTCGGGGCCGTGCCGGGGCTTTTGTCTGCCGTGGCGGCAATTAGCGGGCCTGACCTGCCGCTTTGTAGGCCCGCACGAACTTTCACGGCTTTCAAGTTCTCGCGGTGCGCAAGGTATTGACCCCCTCTGGAGCCCCTCGTACCGTCACTCTGCAAGAAGTTGCTGCCGTATTGCAGCAAGAACATTCAGCACGAACATTCCCCGAACATTCAGAGCCGCGCACCTCCCCCCACGCAGGAGGAATCCCCATGGCCCGCAGACTCCCGTCTGCCATACCCGCAGCAACCGCCGCCGCACTGGCGGCGTGCACTGCCCTCGCCCTCGCACCCGCCACGACCGCCGAAGCAGCGCCGACCGGTGACCGGGACGTCACCGCCGTCCTCTTCGAGTGGAAGTTCGGCTCGGTCGCCAAGGCCTGCACCGATCAGCTCGGCCCCGCCGGATACGGCTTCGTCCAGGTCTCCCCTCCCCAGGAGCACATCCAGGGCGGCCAGTGGTGGACCTCGTACCAGCCCGTCAGCTACAAGATCGCCGGACGGCTCGGCGACCGCACCGCCTTCAAGAACATGGTCGACACCTGCCACGCGGCGGGTGTGAAGGTCGTCGCCGACTCCGTCATCAACCACATGGCCGCGGGCGACGGCACCGGGACGGGCGGGTCGTCGTACACGAAGTACACCTACCCGGGCCTCTACTCCGGCGCGGACATGGACGACTGCCGCTCCCCGATCGGCAGCAACTACCAGGACCGCGCCAACGTCCAGAACTGCGAACTCGTCGGACTCGCCGACCTCGACACGGGTGAGGAGTACGTCCGCGGCAGGATCGCCGGGTATCTGAACGACCTCCTCTCGCTCGGCGTCGACGGCTTCCGCATCGACGCCGCCAAGCACATGCCGGCAGGTGACCTCGCCGCGATCAAGGGGAAGCTGACCAACCCCGGGGTCCACTGGAAGCAGGAGGCGATCTTCGGGGGCGGCGAGGCCGTGTCGCCGAGCGAGTACCTCGGGACCGGGGACGTACAGGAATTCCGGTACGGGCGCGGGCTCAAGCAGGTCTTCACCGGGGGCGACAAGCTCGCCTACCTCAAGAACTACGGCGAGGGCTGGGGCTTCATGGAGTCCGGCAAGTCCGCCGTCTTCGTCGACAACCACGACACCGAGCGCGGCGGCGACACCCTCAACTACAAGGCGGGCAACGCCTACACGCTCGCCAACGTCTTCATGCTGGCGTGGCCGTACGGGGCGCCGGACGTGCACTCCGGCTACGAGTGGTCCGACAAGGACGCCGGGCCGCCGAACGGCGGGCAGGTCAACTCCTGCTACACCGACGGCTGGAAGTGCCAGCACTCCTGGCGGGAGATCTCGTCCATGGTCGGCTTCCGCAATGCCGCGCGCGGGCAGGGCGTCACCCAGTGGTGGGACAACGGCGGCAACCAGATCGCCTTCGGGCGCGGCAACAAGGCGTACGTGGCCATCAACCGCGAGGGGGCCGCTCTCACCCGCACCTTCCAGACCGGCCTGGCCGGCGGCGACTACTGCGACGTGCAGAGCGGCCGGCGGGTCGTGGTCGACGGCTCGGGCCGCTTCACGGCGACGGTGGCGCCGGGGACGGCGGTGGCGTTGCACGTCGGCGCGCGGGGGTGTGGCGGCGTAGCTGTCCGGCAGTGAGACGTGCGGGTGCGTCGTGGCTGGTCGCGCAGTTCCCCGCGCCCCCAAATGCCTGCCCCCGTGGGCGGCTGACGCCGCCGACCCCTAGCCCTCTTGGGCAGCGGGGCCGCCCCCCGGGGGCGGGACGGGTGGGCAAGGGGGCGGCCCCCCACGCGGAGCGCCCCTCCCACGACCGCACGCCCCCGCTCCCGCCCACCCCTCCTAAGGAGACCTGACCCGTGATACCCCGCCCCCTGCGAAGAGCCGCCCTCGGTGCAGTGACCATGGCACTGTGTGCCACCCTCACCCCCGCCTCCCCCGCACTCGCGGCACCGAATGCCCCGAACCCCCCACCCCCACCCTCCGACGCCAAGCTCGCCGCCTCCCCCGCCCGCCACGACCTCACCCGCGACCAGTTCTACTTCGTCCTCCCGGACCGCTTCGCGAACGGAGACGCGAAGAACGACCGCGGCGGACTCACCGGCTCCCGCCTCGACCACGGCTTCGACCCCACCGACAAGGGCTTCTACCAGGGCGGCGACCTCAAGGGCCTCACCGGCAGGCTCGACTACATCAAGGGCCTCGGGACGACCGCCATCTGGATGGCCCCGATCTTCAAGAACAAGCCCGTACAGGGCACGGGCAAGGACGCCTCCGCCGGATACCACGGCTACTGGATCACCGACTTCACCCAGGTCGACCCCCACTTCGGGACCAACGCCGACCTTGAGCAGCTCATCGACAAGGCCCACGCCAAGGGCATGAAGGTCTTCTTCGACGTCATCACCAACCACACCGCCGACACCGTCGACCACGCGGAGAAGAAGTACGGCTACCGGCCCAAGGGCGCCTATCCCTACCTCGACAGGTCCGGCCGCCCCTTCGACGACCGCACCGGCATCCCGAAGAGCGTCGACCGGGACTCCTTCCCGTACACACCGCAGCCGCGCGCGGGCGAGCGCAAGTCCCCCTCCTGGCTCAACGACCCGACGATGTACCACAACCGCGGTGATTCGACCTTCGCGGGCGAAAGCGCCGAGTACGGCGACTTCGGCGGCCTCGACGACCTGTGGACCGAGCGTCCCGAGGTCGTCGACGGCATGGCGAGGATCTACGAGAAGTGGGTCCGCGACTTCGACATCGACGGCTTCCGCATCGACACCGTCAAACACGTCGACATGGACTTCTGGACCCAGTGGGCGACCGCACTCGACGCCTACGCGAAGAAGCGCGGCCGCGACGACTTCTTCATGTTCGGCGAGATCTACGACTCCAACCCGGCGGCCACCGCCCCGTACGTCACCCGGGGCCGCCTCGACGCCACCCTCGACTTCCCCGTCCAGGACGCCCTGCGCGGGTACGCGTCCCAGGGCGCGGGCGCCGACAGGCTCGCCAAGGCGTACGGAGCCGACTACCGCTACACCACCGACAAGGCCAACGCGTACGAGCAGGTGACCTTCACCGGCAACCACGACATGGGCCGCATCGGCACCTTCCTCAAGCAGGACAACCCGAAGGCGAGTGATGCGGAGCTGGTCCAACGGGCGCGGCTCGCCCATGAGTTGATGTTCTTCGGGCGGGGCAATCCGGTCGTCTACTACGGCGACGAGCAGGGCTTCACCGGCGCCGGTGGCGACAAGGACTCCCGGCAGACCCTCTTCGCCTCCAAAACCGCCGACTACCTCGACGACGACCAGCTCGGCACCGACCGCACCCACGCCGACGACGCGTACGACCCCACCCACCCCGTCTACCGCTCCATCGCCGCCCTCTCCAAGCTCACCAAGGACCACCCCGCCCTGCGCGACGGCGTCCAGGAGGAGCGGCTGAGCGACGGGTCCGTCTACGCCTTCTCCCGTACGGACGCCAAGCGCAAGGTCGCGTACCTGGTCGCCGCCAACAACGCGGCCGAGGCGAAGACGGTGGAGGTTCCGGTGGCCGTCGAGAACGCCGACTTCCGTACGATCTACGGAGGTTCGGGCCTCGTGAGGAGCACGGCCGACCGCAAGGTCAAGGTCACCGTGCCCGCGCTCTCCAGCCTCGTACTCCGGGCCGAGCAGCCCCTCGGGGCCCCGGCCGCCAAGCCCGCCCTCACCCTCAAGGCTCCGGCCGCCGGGGCCACCGGCACCGTCGAGATCGAGGCCGTGCCGAGCGGCGGGCAGCTCAACCGGGTCGTGTTCGCCGCCCAGGTGGGTGAGGGGCCCTGGCGCACCCTCGGCTCCGCCGACCACGCCCCGTACAAGGTGACCCAGCATCTTGACGCGCGCGTGCATGCCGGAACGCCCCTGCGGTACAAGGCAGTTGTGGTCGACAGTGCCGGACGCACCGCCAGTGCCCTCGCCGCCACGACGGCGGGGCGGACTCCGCCGCCCGAGAAGCCGCGCGCGGGGGACCGTACCTACGCGGTCGTCCACTACCGGCGGGCCGACGGCGACTACGACGGGTGGCAGCTCAAGTCCCCCGCGGGACAGGGCGTGTTCAGCGGGCGGGACGCCTACGGTGCCTTCGCGTGGGTGAAGCTCGCCGAGGGCGCGACCTCCTTCCCGTACACCGTCGAGAAGAACGGGACCGCCGACGGCCCGACCCGTACGATCGACCTCGCCGCGACCGGTGAGGTCTGGGTCGAGCAGGGCAAGGAGGGCCAGCTCACCAAGGCCCCCGACGGGACGTATCCACCGCAGGACAAGACCAAGGCCGTCCTCCACTACCAGCGCGCCGACGGGAACCACGACGGCTGGGGCCTGCACGTCTGGACGGGCGCCAAGGACCCGACCGACTGGGCCAAGCCGCTCCAGCCGGTGAAGAAGGACGCGTTCGGGGTGACCTTCGAGGTCCCGCTCGCCGCCGGGGCCACCTCCCTCTCCTACATCCTGCACAAGGGCGACGAGAAGGACCTCCCCACCGACCAGTCCCTCGACCTCGCCACGTACGGCCACGAGGTGTGGGCGCTCGCCGGGCAGCCCAAGTACGTGCTGCCGCAGGCCGGCGGCGCGGGCTCGCTCGACCTCGGCAAGGCCGAGGCGCAGTGGATCGACCGGGACACGGTGGTGTGGAAGGCCGGGGTGACCGGGGCCGTCAGCCAGCAGCTCGTGTACGCACGCGACGGCGGCATCAAGGTCGTCGACGGTGCGCTGAACGACGAGGGCCGCTGGCTGCGGCTCACCCCGGCCGCGCTGAGCGACGCCCAGAAGGCCAAGTACCCGCACCTCAAGAACCATCCGGCGTTCACCGTGGACGCGCGCGACCGCGACCGTATCGACGAATCGCTGCGCGGACAGGTCATCGCCACCCAACGGGCGTCGAACGGCGCCCTGTTGGCGGCGACCGGGGTGCAGATCCCGGGTGTTCTCGACGCGACGTACGCGGCCCGCGCCACCGAGGCGTCACTCGGTCCCGTTTTCCGGGACGGCCGGCCGACGCTGTCGCTCTGGGCGCCGACCGCGCAGGAGGTCGTCCTCGACCTGGACGGCGCGAAGGTCCCGATGCGGCGCGACGACCGCAGCGGGGTGTGGTCGGTGACCGGCGGGCCGGGGTGGACAGGGAAGCCGTACCGGTACGAGGTCAAGGTGTGGGCGCCCAGTGTGCGGGCGGTCGTCACGAACCGGGTCACCGACCCGTACTCGACCGCCCTCACCACCGACTCCGCCCGCAGCCTGGTCGTGGACCTGACCGACCCGAAGCTCGCGCCGAAGGGGTGGGGCGCGCTGAAGAAGCCCGCCGCGACCCCGCTGCGCGACGCCCAGATCCAGGAGCTGCACGTCCGGGACTTCTCCGTCGAGGACAGGACCTCCCGGCACCCCGGCCAGTACCTGGCCTTCACCGACCGCGCATCGAAGGGCTCGCAGCACCTGCGCAAGCTCGCCGCTTCGGGTACCTCGTACGTCCACCTCCTCCCGGTCTTCGACATCGGCACCATCCCGGAGAAGAAGTCCGAACAGGCCACTCCCGCCTGCGACCTGGCCTCCTACGCGCCCGATTCGGAGGAGCAGCAGGCCTGCGTGGGGAAGGTCGCGGGGAAGGACGCGTACAACTGGGGGTACGACCCGCTGCACTACACCGTCCCCGAGGGGTCGTACGCGAGCGACCCGGAAGGGACGAAGCGGACCGTGGAGTTCCGGCAGATGGTGCAGAGCATCAACGGCGCCGGACTGCGCACCGTCATGGACGTCGTCTACAATCACACCGTCGCCGCGGGCCAGTCCGAGAAGTCGGTGCTCGACCGGATCGTGCCCGGCTACTACCAGCGGCTCATGGCGGACGGGTCCGTCGCCACGTCGACGTGCTGCGCCAACACCGCGCCCGAGAACGCCATGATGGGCAAGCTGGTGGTGGATTCGCTGGTCACCTGGGCCAAGGAGTACAAGGTCGACGGATTCCGGTTCGACCTGATGGGCCACCACCCCAAGGCCAACATCCTCGCCGTGCGCAAGGCGCTGGACGCGCTGACCGTGGCGGAGGACGGCGTCGACGGGAAGTCGATCATCCTGTACGGCGAGGGCTGGAACTTCGGCGAGATCGCCGACGACGCCCGCTTCGAGCAGGCCACCCAGAAGAACATGGCGGGAACGGGCATCGCCACCTTCTCTGACCGGTCGCGGGACGCGGTGCGCGGCGGCGGGCCCTTCGACGAGGACCCGGGCGTCCAGGGGTTCGGGAGCGGACTGTTCACCGACCCCAACTCCTCGAAGGCGAACGGGACTCCGGCCGAGCAGCGGGCCCGCCTGCTGCACTACCAGGACCTGCTGAAGGTCGGACTGACCGGAAACCTCGCCGACTACTCCTTCACGGACAGCGGCGGCCGTACGGTCAAGGGCTCGGAGGTCGACTACAACGGCGCCCCGGCGGGGTACGCGGCGGCGCCCGGTGACGCGCTCTCCTACGCGGACGCGCACGACAACGAATCGCTGTACGACGCCCTCGCCTTCAAGCTCCCGGCGCGGACTCCGGCGGCGGACCGGGCGCGGATGCAGGTGCTCGCCATGGCGACCGCGGCCCTCTCGCAGGGCCCGGCGCTGTCCCAGGCGGGCACGGACCTGCTGCGCTCCAAGTCGCTGGACCGGAACTCGTACGACAGCGGGGACTGGTTCAACGCGATCCACTGGGACTGCCGGGACGGGAACGGGTTCGGGCGCGGGCTGCCGATGGCGGCGGACAACCGGTCGAAGTGGGCCTACGGCAAACCGCTGTTGGGGCTGGCCGCGCTGAAGGCCGGGTGCGCGGAGATCGACGGCACCTCGGCCGCCTACCAGGACCTGCTGAAGATCCGCACGACGGAACCGGACTTCAGCCTGGCGACGGCGGGACAGGTCCAGGCCGCGCTCTCCTTCCCGCTGTCCGGGAAGGGGGAGGCACCGGGGGTCGTGACGATGCGGCTCGGGAAGCTGATGGTGGTCTTCAACGCGACGCCGACCGAGCAGAAGCAGGTGGTGCCGGGGGTGGCGGGGACGGCTTACGGGCTGCATCCGGTGCAGGCGGGGGGCGCGGATGCGGCCGTGAAGCAGTCGTCCTACGACGGCAGGTCGGGCACCTTTGCCGTGCCGGCGCGGACAGTGGCGGTGTTCAGCGTGCGTTGAGGGTCGAGGGGGGCGGGGGGTTGCACCGGTGAGGGTGGATGGGTGGTCTTCGCGCGGGTGCGTCGTGGCTGGGCGCGCAGTTCCCCGCGCCCCTGAATGCCTGCCCCCGCCCGGGCGACCACCCACCCCCAAGTAGTACAGAATGAAACCGTGTTGGGAAACCTCCCCGAGGAGGCCACGAGCTTCGTGGGTCGCCTCGCCGATCTCCGCCGTGTCGCCCACGCCCTCGGCGTGCACCGCCTCGTCACCCTCACCGGCCCCGCCGGTGTCGGCAAGACCCGGCTCGCCCTGCGGTCCGCGCAACGGGCCGCAGGCGCCGGCCGGCACCCCGACGGGGTGTGGTGGGCCGATCTCGGGCCCCTCCGTGACGACGCACTCCTCGTCGCCGCCGTCTGTGACGCCGTGGACTTCGCCGACCACACCCTCCGCATGCCCGCCGAAGCCCTCTGCGAATGGCTCCAGCCGAAGAGGCTGCTCCTCGTGCTCGACTGCTGCGAGCGCCTGGCCGGTCCCACGGCCCACCTGATCGGTGAACTCCTCACCACCGTCCCGCAGTTGACGATCCTCGCGACGAGCCGCCAGGCCCTCGGGTGCCGGGGTGAGGCCGTCGTCGACGTACCGCCGCTGCCGTTGGCGGGGCCGGACGGCGCCGCCGCGCTGTTCCGGGACCGGGCCCGCAGGGCCGTCCCCGGGATCGACCTCGGCGATCCCTCAGCCGACGCCGCCGTGGCCGCCGTCTGCGCCCATCTGGAAGGCATCCCGCTCGCCCTGGAACTCGCCTGCGCCCAGCTCGCCGAGGGGTCTTCCGTACAGGACGTCGCGCATCGGCTCGCCCGTTCCGGGGCCCGGCTCGACGTCCTCGCCCAGGACGGCACCTGGCCCCAGCGGCACCGTGCCCTGCGCACCGCCATCGGCTGGAGCCACGAGCTCTGCACCCCCCTGGAGCGCCTGCTGTGGGCCCGGCTGTCCGTCTTCCGGGGGGATTTCGGGGAGGAGGAGGCCCGGGAGATCTGCTCCGGCGGGCCCCTCGACGGCGACGCCGTCGGCCGCGCCCTGCACGGCCTCGTCCGCAAGTCCGTGGTGCGGCGACGGTCCGAAGGACCCTGCCGGATGCTCGACACCCTCCGTGAGTACGGGGCGATGTGGCTGTGCGAACTCGGCGAGGGCCCCCGCGTCGCCGCCCGGCACGCCGCGTTCCACGCCGACCTGGTCCGCCGCGCGGACGAGGGCTGGCTCGGTGCCGAACAGGCCGCCTGGTACCGGCGGATCAGTGACGCCTTCGCCGACCTGTGCGCTGCCTTCGACCACCTCCTGGAGGCCGACCCGCGCGCCGCGCTGGAGATGGCCGGGCGGGTGGGGTTCCTCTGGGGCGGCTGCGGCCGTCTCCGCGAGGCGCGGAGTTACGTCACCCGCGCCCTGGCGGCGTACCGGGAGCCGGGCCCGCACCGCTCCCGCGCCCTGTGGGCGCTCGGGTTCGTCAGCACCCTCCAGGGCGACTACGAGAGCGCCCGCGTGCTCGGCGAGCAGTGCACGGTGGCCGCCTGGCAGGCCCAGGACCCCGAGGGCATGCTGAGTGCCGCGTACCTGCTGGGCGTCACGTACCTGCTGATGGGGCGGCCCCGCGCCGCCCACACCGTCGCCGACCGGTGCCTGACCGCCAGGCCGGGAGCCCCCTTCGACTCCGCGTCCCAGCTCCGGTGCCGTCTGGTGCGGGTCTTCGCCCTCACCGCCATGGGCGAACTCGACGAAGCCGCCACCGCGGCCGCCGAACTCCGCCGCGTCTGCGCCGCGCGGGGCGAATGCTGGACGCGTGCGTACGCGGACTACCAGCTCGCCCTCGTCGCACTGCTCCGGGGCCGAGCCGACGAGGCGGTCGCGCACGCCCGCGCGATGGTCGACGCCAAGTACCGGATCCGCGACAGCTTCGGCATCGCGCTCGGCCTCGACCTGCTGGCCGCCGCACTCGCCGCACAGGGCGACGGCGAACAGGCCGCCCGCGTCTACGGCACCGGCCACACCTACTGGGGCCAGGTCGGCCACCCCCAGCGCGGCACCCCCGAACTCGCCCCCGTCCGCGCCGAGTGCGAGCGCCGGGCCCGCTCCCTCGTGGGCGACACCGCCTACGAACGCGCCTACGCGGAAGGCGCCGCCGCCCACCAGGACTCCGCCCTCGCCCTGGCCCTCCTGGACCCCCACCCCTGACCGGCCGACCTGCCGGCCGGGGGCTGTTCCGGGGTCCGGCGGGGCCGTTTCCCCGTCCCTCCCCGGGCCGCCCCCGCACCCCGTCCGAAATCGTGGGTGACCATCCCATCAATCGCTCGTTCTGCGTAATGTGCGCCGCCCTCAGGATGTCCTCAGCCGCCCCCGCAAGCCCACCGATGCCCCCGCCGCCGAGCCTCCCGCCGACTCCGCCTCCGGCCCCGCCGTCGCCGTCGGCGTGGAGCAGGCCGAGGCGGCCCTCGTCGAGCACTACCCCCGCCTCGTCCGCCTCGCCTACCTCGTGCTCCCCCCGCACCTCGGCCGCAACCGCCGCGTCCTGACCGCCCATTCCCTCGTCCAGCGCTCCCTCCCGCGCGGCCGTACCGGCCGCACCCCCGCGACCGCCGTCGGCATCCCCGCCACCCGCCGCCCCGACGAGGAGGCGGCGAAGAGCGCCGCGCGCGGCAGCGGGCACGCCTTCGTGCGGCAGCAGGTACTGCGCCGGGCCCTCGAAGCCGAACCGCCGCTGCTGCGCAGGGCGTGGCCGAAGCGCGCCCAGCTGCCGCCCGTGCTGCCGCAGGTGTGGGGCGTCCGGCTGTTCCCCAAGTCCGGCGGCGCCGACGAACTCGCCCTGGACCAGCGGCTCGCCGCCCTGAGCGGCGCGGGCCGCGCCGCGTACGTACTGCGCGGTCTGGAGAGGCTGGACGACGACGCGGTACGAGGCGTACTGGCCGCCGCCGGAGTCACCGCGCCGGACGCCGCGCTCGCCGAGGCCGGCACCGTCGAGCCGTCCCCGCTCCTGGAGTCCGCCGAGTTCGACCCGTGCTCGCTGCAGGCCCGCCCCACCGACCTGATGCGCCGCCGCCAGCACACCCGCATCGGCCTCGCCGCTCTCGCCGCACTCGTGGTGTGCGGGGTGCTGCTCGCCGCGACCGGCGGGGGCGGGCCGGGTGCGCACAATCCGGATGGTGAACTGGCCCTCGACCCCGGCCAGTTGACCCGGGTCGAGCCCGCCGTCTGGAAGAGTGCCGACCGCGCCGACTTCTCCGGCTGGCCCGCCCGCGGCGCCCTCGCAGGCGACACCGAACTCCTGCGCCGCGCCCTCGGCGAGTGGGCGACCCCCGGCGCCGACGCGCATGTCTCCGCCACTCCCGGCACCCCCACGGGCCCCGCGATGGGACCGCCGCAGCTGCTGTACGCGGGCGAGCTGGACGGCGCCAGGGTCGTCCTGCTCTACGACGGCCTGCGCCTGGTCCGCTACGCGGAACCCGCCGACGGCAGCGACCGGACCAGGACCGCCCTGGACTTCGCCCGTGCCGACGGCGCCACCGAAGCCACCGCGAACGCGGTCGTCGTCGCCCGCACCGCCACCGCGGTCCGCTATCTCACCGCCCCCTGGGCCGACCAGGTCTCCGTGCGCGACCTCCTCGACCCGGCCGCCGCACCCCGCTCCCTGAGCCGTGCCGCCGACGGCGTCACCGCCCCGGTCACCACCTCCTCCATGGTCCGCGACTGCCGCACCTGGGACGCCATGGAGGTGCGCGACAGCTCCGGCACGCGCACCCTCACCGACCTCGGCGAACTCCTCCCGGCCCGGCTCACCGCAGGGCCCGGCGCCACCCCGGGCGACCTCAAGTCGCCCTTGGACAGGGCTGGTTGGGCGCACACCGCCTGTCTGCTCCCCACGTTGCGCTCGCACGGCGTCCGCAGCGTCAACTCCTGGTCGTACGCCAGCCAGACGCTGCCCGAGTCGAACGGCACCGCACGCTGGCAGTGCACCCGCGCCGAGACCTGGCAGGGCCCCGGCAGCCGGGTGTTCGCCCAGTTCCAGCAGCCCGGCACGGACCGCCGCGCACCGGGTGCGATCGTCGCGCGGGCCGAGAACACGGCGGCGTGCGGGGCGAAGGGCCCCGACGCGCTGGCCGGTGTGATGTGGAAGTCGAAGGCCGGGAAGTGGTACCTCCTCGCCGCCGGGAACGACAGGTTCGCCTCGCTGTCCGTGACCGGGGGAGTGCGCGGCACGTCGGACGGCAACGTCCTCGCCGTACCCACCAAGGAAGGCGCCAGGGCGACCCTGACCGGGAAGCTCACGGACGGGACGAAGGTGAACTCGCTCCGATAGTCCGCAGCCGGGATGCCGTGGCCCGGATCCAGCAGCCCTGATCCCGCAATCCCGATCCAGTGGCGCCGATCCGGGAATTCCCGTCCGGGCCGCGTCAAAGTTCTGGCTGCACAGACCTGTTGCCAAGGTCGTACCCGTCAGTACATTGACGCCATGTCTAATACGCAGCAGGGGCCGGTCCCGGTGGCGTCGGAGCGGACGCCGCTCAAGGCCCGCCGGGTGTCCTTCGACTGGGCGGACACCCCGCTCCACTGGCTCCCGGGCCAGCCCTTCGCCACCCACACCATCAACGTCCTGCACCTGCTGCTCCCGGCCGGGGAGCGCTGGTTCGTGCACGTCTACAAACAGGCGCTGCCCCTGATCACCGACGACCGGCTGCGCGAGGACGTCATCGGGTTCATCGGGCAGGAGGCCATGCACTCGCAGGCCCACGACGACGTCCTGCCGCACCTCAAGGCGCAGGGGCTCGACCCCACCCCCTACACCGCGCAGGTCGACTGGCTCTTCGAGAAGCTCCTCGGCGACCGCACCCTGCCGCCGGGCGGACCGCGGCGGTGGTGGCTGCTGGAGCGCATCGCGATCATCGCGGCCATCGAGCACTACACCGCCTTCCTCGGCGACTGGGTCCTCAACGCCGACGAGCTGGACCGGCGCGGCGCCGACCCGACCATGCTCGACCTGCTGCGCTGGCACGGCGCCGAGGAGGTCGAGCACCGGTCGGTGGCCTTCGAGCTGTTCCAGCACGTCGACGGCGGCTACCGGCGCAGGGCCCGCACCTGGGCGACCGCGTTCACCGCGCTCGTCTTCCTCTGGCAGCGCGGCGCCCGCTTCTTCATGGCCAACGACCCCACCCTCGGCTCCACCGGAAAGGCCACCCTGAAGGACCTCGTGCGCGGCGGACGGCAGGGCCTGCTGCCGACGCCCGGAGCCATGCTGAGGTCCATCCCCCGCTATCTGAGCCGCAGTTACCACCCCTCCCAGGAGGGCAGCACCGCCCAGGCCGTCGCCTACCTCGCCTCTTCCCCCGCCGCGCTGGCCGCCGAGGCCCGCACCTCCGGAGGTTCCTGAAGCCATGCCCCGCGCCCGTACGTACCTGATCGCCGCCGGCGTCGCCGCCGCGGCCGTCGTCACCCGGCGCTCCCTGCGCACCCGCATCGACCGCTCGCCGCTGTGGCCGATGCCCGCGCTGGAAGAGCCCATATCGGGACTGCGGGGACGCCCCGCCAGCACCCGCGTCCTGGTCAGCGGGCGCTCCGAACCGGCCGACGGCGTGGTGCAGCTGCACCTGGAGGCCATGGACGCGGGCGACCTGCCCGGCTGGGAGCCGGGCGCGCACCTGGACCTGGTCCTGCCGTCGGGCCTGGTCCGCCAGTACTCGCTGTGCGGCGACCCCGCCGACCGCGCCTCGTACACCGTCGCCACCCGCGTCATCAGCGAGGAGCAGGGCGGCCGGGGCGGCTCGCGCGAGGTGCACGAGCGGCTCCACGAGGGCTCCGAGATCGAGGTCCGCGGGCCGCGCAACCGCTTCGCCCTGGTCGCATCCCCGTCGTACGTCTTCGTCGCGGGCGGCATCGGCATCACGCCCGTACTGCCCATGCTGCGTGCCGCCGAGGCGGCGGGCGCGGACTGGAAGCTGCTGTACGGGGGTCGCAGCCGGGCGACGATGCCGTTCCTGGAGGAGATCGAGAAGCTCGGCGGGCCCGAGCGGGTCACCGTCGTCGCCGAGGACGAGGACGGACTCCCGGACCTGGCGGGGCTGTTGGCGCAAGTACCGGAGGGGACGGCTGTCTACTGCTGCGGCCCCGAGGGGCTCCTGGGAGCGGTGGAGGGATCACTTCCGGAAAGCTGCTCGTTGCACGTCGAAAGGTTCGCGCCGGGCGCGCACGCCGGTGGCTCCGGCACCTTCGAAGTGGAGCTGCGACGCACCGGAAGCACCGTCTCCGTACCCGCAGGAACCTCGATCCTGGCCGCCGTGAAGCCCCTGGCCCCGAACGTCTCGTACTCCTGTGAGCAGGGCTTTTGCGGCACCTGCCAGCAGCGGGTGATCGAGGGCGAGATCGACCACCGCGACGAGCTGCTGACCGATTCCGAGCGGGGCGACTCGCTGCTCATCTGCGTCTCGCGGGCGCGTGGAGAGCGCCTGGTCCTAGACCTCTAGACGGAGCCGGCGGAGGGGGCCGGTGAAGATCCGGACCGGCCCCCGGGGGTCCCTCAACCGGGGCCCGCCGGTTACGCTGGTGCGATGACGACCGGGGTGCGCCGCAGGATGGGCGTCGAAGAGCGCAGGCAGCAACTGATCGGTGTGGCGCTGGAGTTGTTCAGCCATCGCTCTCCCGACGAAGTCTCCATCGACGAGATAGCCGCCGCCGCGGGCATCTCGCGGCCGCTCGTCTACCACTACTTCCCGGGCAAGCAGAGCCTGTACGAGGCGGCGCTGCGGCGGGCCGCCGACGAGCTCGCCGCCCGCTTCCAGGAGCCGCACGAGGGCCCGCTCGGCGGCCGGTTGCTGCGGGTGATGGGCCGTTTCTTCGGCTTCGTCGACGAGCACGGACCCGGTTTCTCTGCCCTGATGCGCGGCGGCCCCGCCGTCGGCTCCTCCACGACGAACGCGATGATCGACGAGGTCCGGCAGGCCGCCTACGAGCAGATCCTCGACCACCTCGGCATCGGCGAGCCGCCCGCCCGGCTCGCGCTCGTCGTCCGCTCGTGGGTCTCGCTCGCCGAGTCGACGGCGCTGATCTGGCTCGACGGGCGCGAAATCCCGCGCGGCGAACTGGAGTTGCAGCTCGTCCACGACTTCGCGGCGCTGATGGCGGTGAGCGCGGCGTACGACGCGGGGATGGCGGAGATCGTGCTGCGGATACTGGCCGACGAGCCCGCGGACGGCCCCTTCGGCGAACTGGTCGACCGGATCACGGCACTGGCGCCGATGCTGCCCGTGGTGCCGGAGCAGCGGGGCCCGTCCGAGTAGCACCCAGGGTAGGCAACTCCCGTACTGGCGGCGTCACTTGTAGGTGACCGTCACGTCCTTGAAGCCCAGCGAGCGCAGCAGGCCCTGGAGCATGCTCGTGGTGTTCTTCTCGGCGCGGGCGGTCAGTCCGCTGTCCTTGGCCGCCTCGCCGATGTGCCGGGCGGCCAACTGCTGGACGGCCCGCTCGTCGTTCGGGTTGTCGGAGAAGAAGTCGCCGAGCCGGTCGAGGAGACCGCGCTGCTTGGACACGGCGTACGAACGGTCCGGGTCCAGCGCGGGCCTGCCGAGCGTGGCGTGCGGGAGGCGGACGGTGGCGGCGGTGCGGTCCTCGTTGACCGTCACGTCGTCCTTGCCGAGCCCGCCCAGCGCCACGGATCCGCCGACGGTGCCCGCGCCGACGTACAGGGTGCGGGTGCCGCGGATCGCGTCGGGCAGGAACCTGGCGTCCTTCTCCAGGTCCACCACCACCTGGAAGTTTCCGGAAGCGGCCTCGTAACTGCTCATGTCCTGGAGGGACTTGAGGACGGCGGGTCCGGTGCGGTCCTTGGCCTCGGTGCCGAAGAGGCCGTCGAGGCCGGGGATCAGGAACAGCCGGGTGCCCAGCAGGAGGACGGCCGCCAGGGTCAGCAGCACGCCGGGGATCTTGATCCAGAGGGGGACGCGGCCGAGGGGCGGCCGGGCGGGGGCGGGCCGCGGCCCGGAACCCGGCGCTTCTTCCGTGCGGTCCGCGCGCGTGTCGGTGCCTTCCATAGGGGTCGGGTGCCCCCTGCGGTCCCCGCTCACGCGGCGGTTACCGTACTCCGCATGATCGACACGACCGCGTCCCTCACCTTCCGCCCCGCCGACGACACGGACCTCTCCACTCTCGTGCGTCTCCACGACGGAGCGGCGCGCTGGATGCAGCAGCACGGGATCGACCAGTGGCGGCCGGGCCAGAAGGACGCCGCCCACTTCGCCCGGCGGATGCGCGAGGGAGAGGTCTGGCTGGCCGAGCTGGCGGGGCGCGCGGTGGGCGCGTACGAACTCTGGTGGGAGGACGAGGGGGCCTGGGGCGTGCAGCCGCCGGTCGCGGGCTACGTCCACCGGCTGATGACCGACCGCACGAGCGCCCCGGCCGGGCTCGGCCGGGCGCTGCTGGCCGCCGCCGAGTCCCGCATCGCGGAGTCGGGCCGGGGGCTCGCCCGGCTGGACTGCGTGTCCCACAACCCCCGGCTGCGTACGTACTACGAGGCGGCGGGCTACCGGGTCACCGGCGAGAACACGGCGAAGGAGGCCCCGGGCGGCGCCCCCTCCTACGCGGTGACCCTGCTGGAGAAGGAGCTGTCCGGGCCCGTCAGCCCTGGGTGAGGCGCTCGCGGATGCGGGCCACGGCCTCGTCGGGGACACCGAGCCCGTCCCGTACGTACGCCTCCATCGAGCCGAACCTCTCGTTCACCTCGGCCAGCGCCGTCTCCAGGTACTCCGGTACGACGCCGATGACGGCCTGCGCGATCTCCGGGTCGCCGCCCTTCGCGACGAACCCCTCGATGAGCGGCGCGAAAGCGGCCCGCACCGCCGGGTTGACCGACAGGTACTCGCTCTCGACGGTCTCCGGGTCGGCCCCCAGCAGGGTCAGCACGATCGTCGCCGCCCACCCGGTGCGGTCCTTGCCCGCCGTGCAGTGGAAGAGCAGCGGCCCGGCGTCCGGCGCCGCCAGCTCGGTCAGGAAGCTGCGGTACGCGACGACCGCCGAGCCGGACGACACCAGCGCGCGGTAGGTCTGGGCGAACAGGGCCTGGGCCCGGCCGCCGCCCAGGTGCTCCTCGGCCAGCGCCGGGTCGGACAGGATGTGCCCCAGCTGGGCGGCGGCCGGCCTGTCGTCGGAGTCGCCGCGCGCGACGGCGGAGCGGATCGTGTCGGCGAGCGCGTCCGCGACGACCAGCCGGGCCCCGGCCGGCACCCGGTCCGGGTGGTCGGCCCGCTCGGCGTCGCTGCGGAAGTCCACGATCGTACGTATCGCCAGGCCGGCCAGGACCGGGTCGGCGGCCGGGTCCATCCGGTCCAGCTGCCCGGCCCGCAGGACGAGGCCGGGGCGGACGGTGCGCCCGCCGGACAGCGGGAGGCCGCCGAGGTCGCGGAGATTGGCGACGGTGGTGGACGCGAGTGCGGTCATGGCGGTGGGGCTCCTGCTGCTGGTGAGGGGTTTCCCCGCCACCGTACGTGGCCTGCCGTCAGGCGGCCCGGCGGGGCCCGGCGACCGCCGATCCGAGCCCGATGCCGAGCGCGAGCGCGGCGAAGTGGCCCACGTCCGTGAAGGTCGGGCGGTCGCGGTTGAGCAGGGGGCGGGCCCCGAGCACGAGCAGCCCCGCGCGGGCGGCGAACCGCAGCGGGCCGTTGGGTACGGCGGCGGTGAGCGCGCCGAGGACGGTGTTGAAGCCGTAGCTGGTGCCGACGTCCACGGCACGGCGGGTCGCCGCGTCGGCGCCGGTGGCGCGCAGCCCGCCGTACACGAGGAGCGACGCGGCGCTGTGCCCGAGCAGGAAGACCCCGGCCGCCCACCACGCGCCGTACGCGTACTCGGCGTACCCGAGGACGGCGAGGAGCAGCAGTACGTACGGCAGCGGCATCGGCTCCTCGACGACGACCGCGCTGGTCAGCAGGGTGTCCCAGCGGCCCGCCGCGAGCTGGTCGACGTTGGTGGAGCAGCCGCGCAGGAAGTCCTGGCGCTCGGCGGCGGGCAGATGGCGGTGGGCGGCCAGGGCGCCGAGCTGCACGCCGCCGACGTAGGCGGGGGCGAGCACGGGAAGGTCCGGGAAGTGCATGGGGGCATGATCGCGCATGGGGCGTAACGGGGGTGTCAGATATGACGGTTCCGGCACGGGCGGGGCGGCGGGGCGCCACGATGTGCGGATGCACAGGCGAGTGGCGGGTGCTCTGGTCGCGCTGGTTCTGGTGACGGGCTGCGGCGGATCGCCGCCGGAACCGGAAGAGGCGGCCGGAACCCTGGAGGAACTGGCGGCGAAGGCGGGCTGCGTACCGGACATCGGGACCCAAGCGGCGGAGATCCGGCAGGCCAACTGTCGTACGCAGAGCGGGAGTTACGTCCTGGCGACGTTCGCCACCGACCGGGGCAGACAGGAGTGGCTCGACGGGGCGGACGACTACGGCGGCAGCTATCTCGTCGGCCGCAAGTGGGTCGCGGCAGGGGACGAGGCGGTGGTCACGGCGCTGCGCGGCCGGCTCGGGGGGACGGTGACGACCGGCGTGCACCACTCGGGGAGCGGGGAAGGGCACACGGGGGGTCCTCACGGTCGTCACGGGAGCTGACCGCGCAGGTCTCGGGGGTGTGTGGGTCGGCAGGCGGCTGTTACCGGCAGCGCCTGCCGTCGTTGATGCAGTCCACCACCCGTCGCATCAGCTTCTCCTCGAAGACGTTGATGAAGTCGCCGTGGTCGGTCTCCGGCTTGTGCAACTGCTCGGGGAACGAGTCGACCGCGAATCCGGGCCCCGGCGGCACCGCGTACACGACGCGCTGCACGAGCTGCGGGATGGGCCGGAAGCCGAGCCCGCACGCCCCGTTGGACCGGGCGAACGCGACATGGGTGCGGTGGTTGGCGCTGTCGGCGTTCTTGCCGTCCCAGCAGCTCTGGAACTTGAAGGTGCGCACCACCTGGCTGCCGCGCGGGCAGATCGGGTACTTGTTCCTCAGCTGCCGGTTCTCGAACCCGGTGCAGCTCCATGACGCATTGGCGTTGGCATCACCGTTGGTGAAAGCCTTCGCGTCGCCCGTGATGATCCGCAGGAAGCGCGGCATCGCGGTGACCCGGCCGGTCGGATTCCCGACGAAATCGAGGCTGACTCGGGACGGGGTCTGGATCTCGCCGGTGTTCTGGTCCTTTCCGCCGCCGTCCGCTCCGGCGTCGGCCTCGTCCTTTCCGTTCTGCAGACGCAGCACGGGCCAGTAGTACGTGGATTTGTCGCCCTGATTCCGGCAGCTGGTCGCACCGGCGGCGAGTGTGTCGTCGCTCGCGAAAGCATCGGTGGCCTGATTGCCGACGTAGTCGTGCATATGGTGTGCGCCATTGCTCACCCCGGGCGCGACGATGACATTGTCCGGATTGAATTTGCCGTTCTCGTTGCGCCCGCAGTCGGTGGTGAAGGTGCCGCGCGAGGCGGTGCGGCGGTTCTGCACGCGCGGGACGTTGGGGCGCACGGAGCGGATGTCGACGAAGTCGGAGGCCGAGGGGCCGTTGCCCTGCGGGGCGCCGGTCTGCTTGCCGTCGGGATCCCTGTCCTGCTTGCCTTCGGGATCCTCGCCCTGCTGGCCGTCGCGGTTCTCGCTCTGCCGGCTGCCGTCGGGGGCGGTGCCCTGCGGGTCGCCGTCGGCGTCGCCGTCCTGGCCGTTGCCCTGCTGCTCACCGGCCCGCAGTGTGCACGGTGCCAGTGCGTCGAGCCCCTGCGGGCGGTCGGCCTCCGGCTGCCGTTCCACGGCGTCGCCGATCCGGCCGAGGGACGCGGCCCGCTCGTCCTTGAGCGGCCCGAGCACGGAGCTCTGGTCCTGGGACCCGCCCCGCGCCTCCGCGAACTTCCGGTACGCCTCGGTGATCTGACTGTCCATCGCGGCCAGCTCCCGGTCGACCTCCTGCCGCGCCCCCTCGGGCACGTCGGGGAGCGCGCCCGCGGCATCGGGGCAGCCGATGGTCGCCATGCGGGGTCCGGAAGGTGAGGCAGCACGGGCGGGCGGATCCTCGTTGGCCGAGGCGTGCACGTTCAGTGCGACCATTCCGCCCCCGCCGAGAATCAGTGCGGCGCCGGCGGCGATCGTCCTGTTCGCCAATTTCGAACGCTTGTGTTGCATGAAGGGCCTTCGCTTTCTGCCGGAGGTTTCTTCCGGGCGAAGTCCCATACGTACGCGGGGAACACCGCGTTCAGTCGTTCCCCACCAGCACCGTGATTTCGTAGCAAGCTACCAATTCGCGGAATTCCCGCTCATGATTTCAGTGCCCGCTGATAAAGGGCCCGTGCGGGTGCCCCGAAAAGCGCGGCCGTCGACTCCGAGTCGGTGTCGCCGCCGCTCAGCACGCCGATGAGCTTGCCCGGCTTGTCCGGGCCCCGGTAGTCGGTGAGCCAGGGGCTGCCGCTGGTCCCGTTCCAGAAGCCCGCGCAGCGCATCTGCACCATGCCGGGCAGGTCCTTGTCGACCCTGCTGTCGGTGGTGCAGGTGACCGGGTGGTTGTCCGGGTTGTGGTCCGGCTCCGGGTAGCCGATCACCGTCACCTGCCGCTGCGGCTCGGACTCCCAGTCGAGGCCCGCGGCGCCCACGACGTCCTGGACCTCGCGCCCCTGGGCATCGGGCTCCAGGGTCAGGAAGGCGAAGTCGTACGGGTCGTCCTCCTGCTCCTGCCACCGGTCGTCGACCTGCACGGACCTGATCTGCCACGCCCCGTACGGCTGCTTGCCCTTGCCCTGGCCGGCGAACCCGGGGGCGAACGAGATCTTCCGCGCCGCCGTGCCCTCCTCCTCGTACACGCAGTGGGCGGCGGTGACGACGACGTTCCCCTTGGGGCTGTCCACGACGCTCGCCGTGCACCAGTGCTCGTCGCCGTCGACCAGCACCCCGATGAACGGCGGATAGTCGATCACGGCGGCGGACTTCTGCGGTGTGGGCGACACCCCCGGATCCAGCCGGGGCGCGGACGCCACCGGCCCGCCGCACGCGGTGGCCAGTGACAACAGCGCCAGGAGGCCGGTCACGGCCATGGACCTCCGCATCCACCGGTCATGCACGTCGGGCAGCCCCTCTCACGCCGAAATCCCCTACCGAACAGGTCACGTACAGGTCACGCCGGAGACAGGTTATGCACGAGTTGGCCGATTGTCGCCCTTACGGCCTCGCGGGCGAGGCCGTTGCCTGCCGGTGGCCCGCTGCCGGTGGCCCAGTGCCGGTGGTCCGCTGCCGGTTGTCGGCTAGCGGTCCAGGTAGGCCAGCACCGCGAGGACCCGCCGGTTGTCGTCGTCGGACACCGGCAGGTCCAGCTTCCCGAAGATGTTGGAGGTGTGTTTGGCCACCGCCCGCTCCGTGACGAACAGCTGGGCCGCGATGGCGGCGTTGGAGCGGCCCTGCGCCATCAGCTCCATCACCTCCTTCTCGCGCGGGGTGAGCTGGCCTATCGGCTTGTCCTGCGCCCGCCGCGACAGCAGCTGCTGGATGACCTGCGGGTCCATCGCGGTACCGCCGGCCGCCACCCGCCGCACCGCGTCGACGAACTGCTCGGCGTCGAACACCCGGTCCTTGAGGAGGTACCCGATGCCCCCGTTCCCGTCGGCGAGCAGCTCGCGCGCGTACAACTGCTCGACGTGCTGCGACAGTACGAGGACGGGCAGTCCTGGTCTCGCCCGGCGGGCGGCCAGCGCGCACTGCAGGCCCTCGTCCGTGTGGGACGGCGGAAGCCGGACGTCGACGACGGCGACGTCCGGCTCCAACTCGGCGAATGCCTTGGTCAGTTCGGGCCCCGTCTCGACGGCGGCCAGGACCTCGAAGTCGAACGCTTCGAGCATCCTGACCAGGCCGTCGCGGAGCAGAAAGAGGTCTTCGGCTAGAAGGACGCGCAAGGAATCTCCATGGTCACCATGGTGGGACCGCCCGCGGGACTGCTGACGGCCAGGACACCGTCGAATGTACCGAGTCGGCGCTCGACCCCGCTCAGCCCGGAGCCGCCGCCGATCTTCGCCCCGCCCCGCCCGTTGTCGGTGACCGAGGCGCGGATCGTGCCGTCGGTGCCCGTGCCCGCACGGTGCAGGTCGACCCAGATGCGGTCGGCGCCGGAGTGCTTGACCGCGTTGGTGAGCACCTCGCTGATCGCGAAGTACGCCGCCGACTCCACCGGTGCCTCGGAGCGCCCCGGCAGGTCCACCGTGACCTCCGTCTCGACCGGCAGCCGCAGCGCCAACGCCCGCACGGCGTCGCCGAGGCCGCGCTCCGCGAGCACCGGCGGGTGGATGCCGCGGACCAGGTCGCGCAGCTCGGTGAGGGCCTCGGCGGACGACTCGCGAGCCATGGCGAGCAGCTTCTTCGCCTTCGCCGGGTCCTTCTCGACGAGCGCCTCGATGGTGCCCAGGTTCATGCCCATGGCGACCAGGCGGGCCTGCGCCCCGTCGTGCAGGTCCCGCTCGATGCGGCGCAGCTCGGCGGCCGAGGTGTCCAGGGCGTCGTGCCGGGTCTCGGTCAGCTTCTCCACCCGCTGGGCGAGCGTCGCCTCCTTCGTGGGGGCGAGGAAGAACTTGCAGAGCCGGAAGTGGGCCTGGAACAGCGTCGTGTTGTAGCGGAGCCCGACGGCGAGGATCACCACGCCGAGCCCGGCGGCCAGCAGCCCGGTGGTCTGGCTGGTGACCGGGATGAAGGCGTACCAGTACGGGTCGCCGTCCTGGAACACCCGCCACAGACCGGCCGCCATCACGGCCCCCTCGACCGGGTACAGGATCAGCACCGCGGGGAAGATCGCGGTGGCGAACCCGGCGACCGCGTCGACCAGCAGCCACTGCATGTCCCGCCAGGTCGCCGGGTCCTTCAGCATCAGCGTGGTCCGCTCGACGACCCCGGTCACGCCGGTGCGCACGTCGGCGGGCAGCGGCCGGTACGGGATCGCGATCCGCACGTCCGACCAGGTGCCGGCCAGCAGCCGTCGGCGGTTCGCCCACTTGCGGACGGCCTCCAGTACGTGCGGTGTGGTGAAGACGCCGATGCCGAGCCCGATGAAGGCGATCGAGAGGAGGGCGAGGGTGAAGAGGGTGACCGAGACGGCGATCGTGGCGACCGACAGGCCGAGGCCGCGGAATCCGGCCTGGATCGACGCGCGTATCTTCGTGGCATTCATGGTGGTTCGTCCCTCTCCGTCCGCGGCCCGTGCGCCGAGTACCCCGACATTCTCGCCGGTGGGGAGGGGTGGAGGCATTGGGTCCGGGCACCCGGAGCGGGGTGTACCTAGCACCACCGGGCGCCGGACCCGGCCCCGCGGGGTTCTGGCGGCCGGACCCGCCCCGCAGGGTTCTACGGCGCGTACTTGTAGCCCACCCGGCGGACCGTCTGGATGCTGCGCCGGTGGTCGGCGCCCAGCTTGCGGCGCAGCCTGGCGATGTGCACGTCCACGGTGCGGCCGTCGCCGACGTGCCCGTAGCCCCACACCGTGGTCACCAACTGGTCGCGGGTGTGCACCCGGTGGGGGTGCGCGACCAGGTGCGCGAGCAGCTCGAACTCCAGGTACGTCAGGTCAAGCGCCCGCCCCTCCACCTCCACGATCCGCCGCGAGGAGTCGATCCGCACCGCACCGTCCTGCGCGTGCTGAGTGTGCTGCGGGTGCGGTGCGCGCTGAACGTGCTGGGTGTGCTGTACGGGTGCGGGGCCCGCCTCCGGCACCAGCGCGGGCGGCGCCTGCTGCTGGTCCGCCGGTACGAGCACCAGGTAGCCGACCATCGGCGGGCGGCCGGGCAGCGCGGGCAGAGTGTGCTGCGGGGCGGGCAGCCAAGTGGCGCCCGGCGGAAGGTAGTCGGCGACGTCGAAGGCGGGCCGGAGGGGGAGCAGCGGGGCGGGCGCCGGGGCCACCTCGTCGCGGTCGACGGCCCGCAGCCGGTGGGCGGGGGGCCGCAGCGGTTCGTGGACGGCCCGTCGCTGGACGGCGTTCGCCGCGACGGACGAGGTGGAGAAGGTGTGCGTGGTACGGGTGGGGTTCGCCATGGCTGGTCAGCTCTTTCGCGCGGAGGAAGCCGCCGCGGAGAACCGCGCGGCGGCGTACTGCTTCCTGCGGAGTGCGCGTGGACCGAAGACCGTCGGTCGAGTCCCGATGCTGTCGTGCGCTGCTGTCGGGAGGCCGGGAACGGCTTTAGAGGGTCCGCGCGTTCGTCGCGCGACAACAGACCCGGTCGAAGTCGTGGTGCTGACGGGAAGGCCAGAACGGCTCCAGGTCGAAGCGACCCGTAGCGGTGGTGTTCTGGAATCCGTTCATGCGCCCCATTGAAGCATGTGTACGAGGGCTGCAGGAGGGTCTCATCGACCCAGGACCTGTGATGCCCCTGTGCGCCCCCTGTGCAGATCAGTCCACCAGTCGCTTCCGCCACTCCAGTTCGGGCAGCAGGATCGACTTGTCGGGCGACCCGTCCCACTCCACCGTCAGGCCCGCTTCGGCCAGTGCTGCCACGACCTCCCGGCCGACGGCCGCCGTGACTTCGGGGGACTTCGCGAACCCGCCGTAGTACAGGGAGAGTCCGCCGCCCGCCACGGCGACGGCCGTGCCCTGCGTGTGGAAGAACACAAAGCCGCGCGCTTCCCCGGCCCCTTCTCCCTCGCTCTCCGCCCCCTCTGCTCCCGCCGCACCGATCTCCGCCAGCCCGCACGCACGGCAGCAGGCGAAGTGCTCCCTGGCGGTGATGCCGGCCCGGCCGAGCGCGGCGAACGCCTCGCCGACCCGCTCGGGGTCGGTCCGCCCCTCCCACTCCTCCTGCTCGGCGAGCCGCGCATTCCACAGCCGGTCCACGACGAGCCAGGTCTGCGGATACGACAGGCCGTCGTCCTCGTACGTCTCGTGCACGTCCCGGGCGATCTCCGTACGGCTCTCGTATCCGCCGTCGACCAGCTCGGCCGCGTACTCCTCGACCTCCGCGCGCAGTTCGTCGGGAAGCTCGGGGATCGGCTCGGGGTCCGGCGGGGGAGGGGTGTGGTCCTGCTGCTCCCACGGAATCCCCGTGCCCCAGCCCCGCTCCCCGCGCGCCCAGCCGCACAGGACGTCGGCCACGGCCCGGACGTCGGCCAGGGACGCGGCGAAGTGCCGCTCGGGGCCGCCGTCGCGGTGCTCCACCTCGAACGCCCCGCCGTCGTCGTGCCAGACCTGCACGAACGAAGCCGGGTCCGCCGGTATGCGGCGGACCACGAGGAAGTGGTCGTCGTCCCCGCCGATGCGGTGGACGAGCGCGGTGAGCCGGTCGGCGGTGAGGTGCTCCTCCACCGCCCCGGACTCGGTCTTGACGCTGATGTCGAGGATGTCGGACATGGATTCAGGCTGGCACACGCCACTGACAACGGACGTGCCGGAGGGGGCGACCACCGGCCCCAACCGGTGAACGCCCCCTCCGGACAAGCGGATTCAGCAGTGCTGTCAGACCTGTCCGGCCTTCTCCAGCGCCGTGCAGCACGTGTCCACGATCAGCCGGGTCACGACGTACGGGTCGACGTTCGCGTTCGGACGGCGGTCCTCGATGTAGCCCTTCTTCTCCTGGCCGACCTGCCACGGGATGCGGACCGATGCGCCGCGGTCGGAGACGCCGTAGCTGTACTCGTTCCAGGGAGCGGTCTCGTGCAGACCGGTCAGACGGTCGTCGATGCCCGCCCCGTAGTTCTTGACGTGGTCCATCGGCTTCGACCCCTCACCCAGCGACTCGCACGCCCTGATGATCGCGTCGTACCCCTCCCGCATCGCCTTCGTGGAGAAGTTGGTGTGTGCGCCGGCGCCGTTCCAGTCGCCCTTGACGGGCTTCGGGTCCAGGGTGGCCGACACCCCGAAGTCCTCGGCGGTGCGGTAGAGCAGCCAGCGCGCGATCCACAGCTGGTCGGAGACCTCCAGCGGGGCCAGCGGGCCCACCTGGAACTCCCACTGCCCCGGCATGACCTCGGCGTTGATGCCGGAGATCCCGAGCCCCGCCGCCAGACAGTGGTCGAGGTGCTTCTCGACGATCTCGCGGCCGAAGATCTCGTCGGCGCCGACACCGCAGTAGTAGCCGCCCTGAGCGGCCGGGAAGCCGCCCGCCGGGAAGCCGAGCGGGCGCTCGCCCTCGAAGAAGGTGTACTCCTGCTCGATGCCGAAGATCGGCTCCTGGCCCGCGAACTGCTCGGCGAGCGGCCGCAGTTCGGCACGCGTGTTGGAGGAGTGCGGCGTCATGTCGATGTTCAGCACCTCGCACATGACGAGGATGTCGTTGCCGCCGCGGATCGGGTCCGGGCAGGAGAACACCGGGTTCAGTACGAGGTCCGAGGCGTGCCCCTGGGCCTGGTTGGTGCTCGACCCGTCGAAGCCCCAGATCGGCAGGGCGGCTCCGTCCGCCAGGATCTTCGTCTTCGAGCGGAGCTTCGCGGTCGGCTCGGTGCCGTCGATCCAGATGTACTCGGCCTTGAACGTCACGGACGCCATCCTTTGCGGGTTCTACGCGGCTGCGGGGATGGTCGGCAGCCTGGCAACCCGCCATTTCCCGTCCGTTGCCCATGTGTGAACCCCGTGTTACCTGGCCTCCGGGCCCACGTGACCTACATCGCACCGGTGCCTGCGGCGGCGGGCGGGGGAGGGGTGGGAGCGGGTGGGTTGTACGTGCGGGTGCGCCGTGGCTGATCGCGCAGTTCCCCGCGCCCCTAAATACCTGCCCCCGAGCCCCCGTGAGCGGCTGACGCCGCCGACCCCTAGCCCCCTTGGGCAGCGGGGCCGCCCCCCGGGGGCGGGACGGGTGGGCAAGGGGGCGGCCCCCACGCGGAGCGCACCCCCTCGCTCCGGCCCACGCTCGCCCCCGCCCCTCGCCCCGGCAGACTGACCCCATGCAGACGACCCGCCCCACCCGAATCGGCCTCCTCGGCACCGGCCCCTGGGCCGACCGCACCCACGCCCCCGCCCTCGCCGCCCACCCCGAAGTCGACTTCGTCGGCGTATGGGGCCGCCGCCCCGAAGCCGCCGCCAAGATCGCCGAAGCGCACTCCACCACCGCCTACGACGACGTCGACGCCCTCTTCGCCGCCTGCGACGCCGTCGCGATCGCCCTCCCCCCGGACATCCAGGCCCCCCTCGCCGTCCGCGCCGCGCAGGCCGGCTGCCACCTCCTCCTCGACAAGCCGGTGGCCACCACGGTGGAGGGCGCCCGTCAGGTCGCGGAGGCCGCCGAGACCGCAGGCGTCGCCTCCGTCGTCTTCTTCACCCTCCGCTTCGCCGCCGGCACCACCGCCTGGATCGCCGAACAGACCGCCACCGAGGGCTGGTTCACCGCCCGCGCGCACTGGCTCGGCGCCGTCTTCTGGCCCGGCGCCGAAGGCCCGTACCTGGACTCCCCGTGGCGGGCCGAGAAGGGCGCCCTCTGGGACGTCGGCCCGCACGCCCTCTCCGTACTCCTCCCGACCCTCGGTGACGTCACGGACCTGACCGCCGCCCCCGGCCCCGGCGACACCGTCCACCTCACGCTCCGCCACGCCTCCGGCGCCTCCAGCGCCACCACCCTCAGCCTGACCGCGCCGCCCGAGGCGTCCGGCGTCGACATCGAACTCCGCGGCACCGCCGGCGTGCACTCCCTGCCGGGACCGTGGGGAGCGGGCGTGGACTCCTTCGGCACGGCGATCGGAGCTCTCCTGGAAGCGGCCCGCACCGGCACCCCGCACCCCTGCGACGCCCGCTTCGGCCTCCACGTCACGGAGCTCCTGACACAGGCGGAAGCGGCGCTGACCGCGACCCCCGCCCCCTGATCGAGCCGCTCCGCGTTCCTCGGCGGCCGAGCCGTTCCGCGTTCCTCAGCCGCCGAGCCGCCCCATGGCGTCCCGTACCGCCTCGTCCGTACGCCCCACCACGGCCGTCCCGTCGTCGGCCGTGATGATCGGCCGCTGGATCAGCTTCGGGTGCGCGGCGAGCGCGGCGATCCACCGGTCCCGCGCCGCCGCGTCCCGCGGCCACTCCCGTACGCCCAGCTCCTTGGCCGCGGCCTCCTGGGTCCGGGTGATGTCCCACGGCTCAAGCCCGAGCCGCCCCAGCACCTCCCGGATCTCGCTCTCGTCCGGTACGTCGTCGAGGTAGCGCCGCACGGTGTACTCGGCGCCCTCCTCGTCCAGCAGCCGCACCGCCGAGCGGCACTTCGAACACGCGGGATTGATCCAGATCTCCATGGACCCAACGGTACCCCCAGCCCCATCGCCCACCGGGCTCAAACAGCCTCTGGCCAGGGCCGATTGTCAGTGGTGCCCAGTAAAATGGGAAGCGTCCGAGAGGGTCAGCGACCGCCTCAGGAGGATGCCCGTGACCGCTGCCGCACTGATGACCAACGCCCACCCCCACAAGCCGAAGACCGGCCGGGGCAAGGCGCCGCAACCGCTCCGCAAGAAGCCCCTCCCGGCCGGCCGGCCGCGCGAGTGGTACATCTCCCACAACCGCCGCCTCAAGGCCATGCGCCTGGCGATAGCCCTGATGGACACCGGGGTCTACGTCCCCGAGAAGGCGACCAACCGCAAGATCCGCGCCACGGCCGCACGCGTGGGCATCCACCCGCCGTCCAACATCACCTGCCGCCTGGTCCGCGAGCTCATCCGCGACGAGCTGAGCTAGCCGGGCCGAGCCGCCCGGGTCCGAGCCGGCCGGGCACGGAGCAACGGAGCGCCAGAGCAACAGAGCAACGGAGCAACGGAGCGACAGAGCGACAGAGCGACAGAGCGACAGAGCGACGGAGCAGTCGACAAAAGGCGGGGCGGTCCCCTTCGGGCCCGCCCCGCCTGCCGCGTTGCTCACGCCACCGCGCCCTCCGGCGCCCCCGCCCGCCCCCAGCTCATCCGCGACCACGGCAGCGCCAGCTCCCCGGTGCAGGTGACCGCGCGCGGTGCCAGGTCCTCGACCGGCCGTGCCTCGCGGTGCCGGGCGAAGACCGATTCGGCGTACCGGTGGCCGGTGTCGGCCGCCAGGAACAGTACGGTCCGGTCCGGTTCGAGCCCCCGCTCCCAGCGGGCGGCCAGATACCCGGCCCCGGTGGAGAGACCGGCGAACACCGCGTGCCGCCTCAGCAGGTCGACGCTCCCCGACAGGGCCGTGTCGAAGGACATCCAGTGCACCGTGTCGTACTGCGCGTGCGCCACGTTCCCGAAGGGGATCGAGCTGCCGATCCCGGCGATGATGATCTCCGGATCGGCCACCTGCTCGCTGCCGAAGGTGACGCTGCCGTACGGCTGCACGCCGACCAGCCGTACCCCGGGCCCGCTCTCCCGCAGGTACCGGGCCAGCGCCCCCGTCGACGCCCCCGACCCCACCCCGCCGACCAGGGTGAGCCGCCGGGTGTCCGTCCTGCTGCGGACCAGGTCGGCGACCGCGCGGTAGCCGAGGTAGTGGATGTCGTCGTGGTACTGCCGCATCCAGTGGTACGAGGGGTGGTCGCGCAGTATCTCGGCGATCCGCGCGACCCGCCGCTTCTGGTCGAGCTTGAGGTCGTCGCACGGTTCCATCTGCTCCAACTCCACGCCCAGCACCTCCAGTTGGGTGCGGAGCGTGCGGTCCACCGTCGACGAGCCGACGATGAGGCAGCGCATCCCGTACCGGTGGCAGGCCAGCGCCAGCGCGTACGCGTAGATCCCGCTGGAACTGTCCACCAGCGTGTCCCCGCGCCGTACCGCCCCGGTGTCGAGCAGATGGCGTACGGCGGCCAGGGCGGAGACCACCTTCATGGTCTCAAAGCGCAGGCAGAGCAGCCCCTCGTCGAGCCGGACCAGATCCGGGCGGCCGATCGAATCCGCTATGTGCGTGTCCATGTGACAACTCCTCGAAGGGGAGGGAAGAGGGGGAAGGGGCAGTCGGGGCCAAAGAGGTGAAGGGGGTGAACGGGGTGAACGGGGAGAACGGGGGATGGGGGACGAAGGGTGGGTACGTCGCGAACACCCGGACGGCCGGGAGGCCCAGCCCGCCCAGTACCCGTACGCACTCCCGCACCCGGCGGCGCAGCCCGCCGCCCGCCGGGTCGACCAACAGTCCTGCGACGCTGCCGCTGTGTGCGATCTGCACCCCGACGGCGCCGGCCCGCCCGGCGGTCTCCTCCAGCGCCGCCTCCAGAGCTCCGAACTCCGGGTGCCGCAACCGCCGTTGGCCGAGCCGGGCACTCTCGGTGGCGACCCGGCCGAGCAGCACCGGATCACCGGCCCGCACCGCCCGCCGCAGCATCTCCCGCAACCGGGCGTACGTGTCCAGCTCGGCGACGGACGCGGTGCGCGGCGCGGGCAGCGCCAGGGTGTCCACCGGTCTGCCGCCGCCCAGCGCGCAGCCGACGACGACCACCGGCGGCAGCGCCCCGCCGAACACCTCCAGCACCCGCCCCTCCCGCTGGGCGAACAGTGCAGCCCGCCCGCCGTCCAGCATCAGCGGATCGCACGCCTCCTCCGCCCGCACCGCGAGCCGGGCGAGCGTCCCGGGGTGCGGGCGTACCCCGAAGGCGTCCGCGACGGCCCGCAGCGCCGCGATCACGTCGCTGCTGGACGAGCCCATCCCCAGACCCACGGGGAGGTCGCCGGTCAGCCTCAACCCGCCTCCGCAGACCGGCACACGGGCCCTGTTCCGGCACTCCTCGGCCATCAGGGCCGCCGCCCGACGGGCCTTCGTCCGCCCGGCGGGTTCCACCGTCACCTCCCCGGGCCGCGTGCCGGGGCGCGGCACGAACACCGCCCGGCTGCCCGGACTGCCCGGCCCGTGCATCGGGAGCGTCACCAGCCCGGCGCAGCCGTGCCCCTCCGCGTCCCGGAAGACGCCCTGGAGGATCTCGCCGTGATGACAGGACGCGTGCCCCGTCCCCGTACGGAACAGGGGAGCAGCGCGGACGCCTCTCACGCGACCTCACCCGCCCCACCGGCCCGGTACCGGTACAGCACCGTCTCCTCCGCGCTGAACTGAGAGAACGGGAACGGCTCCGCCGACACCGCGCTCACCCCCGCCCCCAGGAACGCCCGCGCCACCGCGCTCCCGGTCTGCGCGTACACCACCAGCGGCACGCCCCGCTCCCGGCACCTGGCCAGGATCGTGTCGAACGAGCCGTTGCTCAGGGTCATCCCGGTGGCCACCACCGCGTCCGCCGTGTCCAGCACCTCGGCCATGTCCCGGGCCACCGGGTCGCCCCACTGCGTCGTACGCAGGTTCAGATCGCACAGCAGCGGCACCCCGCCGCGCTCCCGGATCGCCGCGACCAGCGGGTTGACCACTCCGATCAGAGCGACCCCGGCGCCCTGCGGGACGTCCAGGAGCCCGGCGATCGCCGCGTCGCGGGCCACCGCACGCACCTCCGGCGGCCCGGTCGGCAGCAGTACCGCCTCCGCGCCCGCGTCCCGGTGCGGCCGGACCGCCGCCAGATACGCGTCCAGTGCGGCGATCCGCACCGGCCGGGACGGATCGCGCAACAGCGTCCCCAGCGAACTCCCCGACAGCGCACCGCAGATCCCCGGGTCCAGCTCGGCCGCCTCGAAGGCGCAGGCCCCGAAGGCCCCGCCCACCCGCACCAGTACGTACTGGTTGAGATAGGTGGTGCTGCCGCCCGCCAGCCGGGTCCCGTGATGCGCCCAGAACACACTGGTGGCCGTCAACTCCTCGGGCAGCGGCCCGTGTTCACCGGCCAGCACCTCCGCGAGAAGTACTTCCGTACCCGTACCCGTACTCCCGATCACGTCCATGACGCCTCCTTCTCCTCGTTCACTCGATCAGTCATGTCGTCTCTGTCGTCGCGCACCGGCCCCCGGTAGGCGACCGCGAAGTGGCCCAGCGCGTCCGGCCCCACCTCTGCCTCCACCTCGAAGACCTCCGCGAGCAGCGGCCTCGTCAGTACGTCGGCGGGCGTCCCCGCCGCGACGAGCCGGCCGTCCTTCATCAGCAGCAGCCGGTCGCAGTACCGGGCGGCCAGCGACAGGTCGTGCAGCGCCACCAGCACCGTCTGACCGCTCGCTGACAGCAGCTCCATCAGCTCCAACTGGTGCTTCACATCGAGGTGGTTGGTCGGCTCGTCGAGGAGGATCGCGTACGGCCGCTGCGCCAGCGCCCGCGCCAGATGGGCCCGCTGCCGCTCGCCCCCGGAGAGCGCCTTCCACTCCCGGTCCGCGAGCTCCGTGAGACCGACCCGCTCCAGGGCCGCCGCCACCACCGCGAGATCCGTCGCGCCCGCCCCGCCCCACCGGCTGCGGAAGGGGGTCCGGCCGAGCCCGACCACCTCCGCCACCCGCAGCTCGCTCTCCACGTCCACGGCCTGCTCGACGAAGGCGACCTGCCGTGCGACGCGCCGCGCGCTCCAGCCCCGTACGTCCCGGCCGTCGTACGCGACGCAGCCGGCGTCCGGTGCACGGAGCCCGGCCAGACAGCGCAGCAGTGACGACTTGCCCGACCCGTTCGGTCCGATCAGCGCGACCGTCTCACCGGGTGCGACCTCCAACGAGACGTCCCGCACCACCGCCTTGCCGCCCACCGACCAGGTCAGCCCCTGTGCGCCGATCCTCACAGCTCTCCCCTTCTCCGCAGCACCAGCAGGAACAGCGGCACCCCGAGCAGCGCCGTGAACACCCCCACCGGCACCTCCTGCGGTGCGAACGCCACCCGCGCGGCCGCATCCGTCCACACCAGGAACACCGCCCCGGCCACCGCCGAGAACGGCAGCAGCATCCGGTGCAGCGGCCCCACCAGGAACCGCACCCCGTGCGGCACGATCAGCCCGACGAACCCGATCGCCCCCACCGCCGCGACCGCGACCGCCGCCATCAGCGAGGTCACCACCAGCAGCACCCACCGCGTCCGCCGCACCTCCACGCCCAGCGACGACGCGGTGTCCGCACCGAACGAGAACCCGTCCAGCGCACCGGAGTTGGCCCACACCACCGCGAACCCGACGGCCGTCACCACCGCACACACCAGCACCGAGTCCCACCGCGCCGAAGCCATCGACCCCAGCAGCCACTGCGTGATCGCCCGGGCGATGTCCGCGTCCCCCGACGCCATCAGCACCAGCGAGGTCAGCGCCGTGAACAACTGCGCCACCACCACGCCCGTCAGTACGATCCGCACCGAGTCGAGCCCGCTGCGCCTGAGCAGCAGCATCAGCAGCCCGAACGACAACAGCGCCCCCACGAAGGCCCCGCCGGTCACCCCGAGCGCCTGCGCCCCGTACCCGAACACCACGACCACCACGGCCCCGGTCGACGCCCCCGACGACACCCCGAGCAGATACGGATCGGCGAGAGCGTTGCGCGTCACGGCCTGCAGCACCGCCCCGCACACCGCGAGCGCCGCCCCGACCAGCGCGGCCAGCAGCACCCGGGGCACCCGCAGGTCCCAGATCAGGGAGTCCAGCAGTCTCGGCACCGGCTCGCCGCCCGCCCCGATCCCCAGCCGGGCACCGAGGGACCGCGCCAGATCCCCGTAGCCGACCTCGGTCGACCCGATCCGCACGGACACCGCGACCGACCCCAGCAGCACGGCGGACGCGACCGCGAACAGCACGACCGCGCGCACGGTACGGGGCCGGGCGCCGACCGTCGACTCCTCCCGGGCAGGCACCTCCGCAGGCTCCGGCAGCTCCCGGGCCGCCGGATCCAGCAGATCGACCGCCGCCGTCGCTCCGCTCGTACTGCTACCGCCCGGCATGACCCAGCGCCTTCATCCCCGCAGTCAGCCGGGGCAGCGCGTCCACGGTCCGCACCGAGGGGTCCATCTCCGTCCCCGGGACCGTGATGAAGCGCTTCTCGCGCACCGCGGCCAACTGCGCCATCACCGGATTGCCGCGTATCGCCGCCAGCTTGTCCGCCGCGCTGTCGCCCGGCTTGCCGCGCTCCGACAGATCACCGACCACGATGAAGTCCGGGTTCCGCTTGGCCACCTCCTCCCAGGTGACGGACGGCCAGTCCTCGTCGAGGTCGTCGAAGGCGTTCTTCGCTCCGGCGATCCGGCTCATCTCACTGGCCATGGCGGTCTTCCCGGCGACGTACGGAGCGTCGCCGTACACCGAGTACACCCACACCACGCGCGGTGCGCCCCGCACCCCGGCCGAGTCCTTCGCCGCTCTGTCGAGCACGGCCCGCTGTTCCCGTACGAGCTTCTCGGCGCGCTCCTCGACGCCGAAGACCTTCCCGAGGTTCCGGTAGTCCTCCAGCAGCAGATCGAAGGGGGACTTCCCGGCGGCGTTCTGCTTCGGGCAGTCGACCGCGCTCAGGAACGAAGGCAGCCCCAGCGCCGCCAGCTCCTCCCGCGTCCCCGTCCGGTCCTTGGTGAAGTGGTCGTTGAACCCGGCCACCACCAAGTCGGGGTCGGCGGCCCGCAGTTGCTCGCCGCCGAGCAGCTTCGGGCTGAGCACGGGCACCTTCCCGTACGCCTCCCGGTACTCGGGCGCGATCTTCGTCTTGAGGTTGGACGTGCCCGCCATCCGGTCCTGGAGTCCGAGCTCCAGCAGCACCTCCGTCGCGGACTGGTCGAGCGTGACGGCACGTTTCGGCGCCCCCTCGAACGACAGCTGCCGTCCGCAACTGGTGACCTCCACGGCCTTGCCGTCGGCAGCCGGCTGCGGCGCGGAGGTCGTCGTCGGACCGGCACAGCCGACGACGGCGAGGGAGAGGGTCAGCGCGACGGCGCCGACCCGGACGGAACGGGACATGAGTCCTCCGGGGCAGTGATGGCAGGAGATCGGAACCGCACTCAGGTGCTGACGCGGCCCGGAACGAGCGCTACTGTAACGGTAATCATTTTCATTAAGCTAGCCCCCAAGGCCGGGCACCCCTGCCCGCGCCCCGACCTGCCGCTCCAACTCCCCTCCACCCGAGGTGAGTTGAGAGACAATGAAATCCCAGGAGTTCACACCCAGTGACGACCTCTCACCCCCACCGCCCCGCTCCGAACCCGGAACCACAGCCACAGCCGCCCGCGGGAGAGCCCCTTGGCGACCCCCTTGCGGAGGGGGCGCCTGCCGAGGTGTCCCGTGCCGGTGGGTCCTCTGCCGAGGTGTCCCGTGCCGGCGGGCCCCCTGCCGAGGGACCGCCCCCCGGCGCGCCCTCCGCCGAAGAACCGCCTGCGGGTGAACCCCCCGCTGAAGGGCCGCCCTCCGCCGAGAAGCCTGCCGAGAAGCCCGCCGAGAAGCCTGCCGAGAAGCCGTCCGTCGGTGAGCCCCCCGCCGGTGAGCCCCCCGCCCGGTCCGTCCTCCTCGACGCGCGCTTCCTGCGGCTGTGGACCGGCACCACCGCCTCCGGTCTCGCGACCTGGGCCCTGCCCTTCGTGCTCGGTCTCGCCGTCCTCGACCGCACCCTCACTCCGGCGGCCCTGGGCCTGCTCCTGGCCGCCCGTACCGCCGGATTCCTGATAGCCGTGGCGGTCGGCGGCGTCCTCGCCGACCGCCACACCCGGCGCGGCGTCGTCCTGTGGGCCGCCCTCGCGGCCGGGGTCGCGGCGCCCCTGCTGGCGGCCGGACTCGGCCGTTCGCTCCTGCTGATGGCGGTCGCCGCGGCGCTGGCCGGCGCGGGTCAGGGTGCCTGCCGCCCCGCCTTCCAGGCGCTCACCGCCGAGGTCGTCGCGCCGTCGCAGCGCCAGCAGGCCAATGCGGCGATGACCCTGTCCGTACGCGTCACCACCCTGACAGGACCGGCCCTGACCGCGCTGCTCGCGGTGTTCCTCGACACCGCGACCCTGCTCCTGGGCATCGGCCTGCTCTGGCTGACCGCCGCACTGGTCCCGGGCCGCGGCAGCCCCGGAAAGGCATCCGCCGAAAGCGCGAAGCCCACGTCACAGGACGACGAAGCAGCCGCCTCGCGCCCCGACTCGCGCCCCGAATCGCTCCCCGCCCCGCGCCCCTCCCTCCGAGCCGAGTTCATCGACGGGCTGCGCGAGGCCCGTCGGCACCCCTGGTTCCTGGCCGGACTCGGCGCGCTCACCACCGTCATCGCCACCGGGTACTCCGCCACCGGCGTGGCCCTGCCGCTGATCAGCCGCGACCGCTACGGCACCGAGATCGTCCTGGCCGCCGCCATGACCGCCTACACGCTCGGCGCCCTCGGCGGCGCCCTGCTGATGGCCCGCTGGCGCCCCCGCTCCCAGGGCCGCGCGGCCCTCCTCGGCCTGGCCTGCTACGGCTTCGCCCCGCTCGGCCTGGCCCTGCCCGTACACCCCGCCGTCGTCATCGGCGCGTACGTCCTCGCGGGCGTCGGCATCGAACTCTTCAACGTCCCCTGGTTCACCGCCACCCAGCGCGAGGTCGCCCCCGACAAACTGGCCCGAGTCTCCTCCCTCGACTTCCTCCTCTCCTACGGCCTGGCCCCCCTGGGCCTCGCCCTCATCGCCCCCGCCGTCACCACCTTCGGCCCCACCCCCACCCTCCTCACCTGCGCCTTCCTCTGCTTCCTCGCCCCCGCGGCCGCCACCCTTGCACCCGGCGCCCGCCACTTCTCCCGTACGAAGTGACACGCAGGCAAGCGAAAGAGCCCCGCCACCGCCCGGAAGGGCGGTGGCGGGGCTCCGTGCGAAGCAGCCGGCCTAGAGGTCGAAGTACAGCTCGAACTCGTGCGGGTGCGGGCGCAGCTGGATCGGGGCGATCTCCTGCGTGCGCTTGTAGTCGATCCACGTCTCGATCAGGTCGGGGGTGAAGACACCGCCGGCCAGGAGGTACTCGTGGTCGGCCTCCAGGGCGTCGAGGACGGCCGGGAGCGAGGTCGGGACCTGCTGGACGCCCGCGTGCTCCTCGGGGGCCAGCTCGTAGAGGTCCTTGTCGATCGGCTCCGGGGGCTCGATCTTGTTCTTGACGCCGTCCAGGCCGGCCATCAGCAGCGCCGAGAAGGCCAGGTACGGGTTGGAGGACGGGTCCGGTGCGCGGAACTCGACGCGCTTGGCCTTCGGGTTGGAGCCCGTGATCGGGATGCGCATCGCGGCGGAGCGGTTGCGCTGCGAGTACACCATGTTGACCGGGGCCTCGAAGCCGGGGACCAGGCGGTGGTAGGAGTTCACCGTCGGGTTGGTGAAGGCGAGGAGCGAGGGGGCGTGCTTGAGGATGCCGCCGATGTAGTAGCGGGCCATGTCCGAGAGGCCCGCGTAGCCCTGCTCGTCGTAGAACAGCGGGATGCCGTTCTGCCACAGCGACTGGTGGACGTGCATGCCCGAGCCGTTGTCGCCGAAGATCGGCTTCGGCATGAAGGTGGCGGTCTTGCCGTTCTTCCAGGCGACGTTCTTCACGATGTACTTGAAGAGCATCAGGTCGTCGGCCGCGGCGAGCAGCGTGTTGAACTTGTAGTTGATCTCGGCCTGGCCCGCGGTGCCCACCTCGTGGTGCTGGCGCTCGACCTGGAGGCCGTGCTTGTCCAGCTCCAGGGAGATCTCGGCACGGAGGTCGGCGAAGTGGTCGACCGGGGGAGTGGGGAAGTAGCCACCCTTGTAACGGACCTTGTAGCCGCGGTTGTTCTCCACCGCACCGGTGTTCCAGGCGCCGGCCTCGGAGTCGATGTGGTAGAAGCTCTCGTTCGCGGACGTCGCGAAGCGGACGCTGTCGAAGACGTAGAACTCGGCCTCGGGGCCGAAGTACGCGGTGTCGGCGAAGCCGGTGGAGGCGAGGTAGGCCTCGGCCTTCTTGGCGATGTTGCGCGGGTCGCGGCTGTACTGCTCGCCCGTGATCGGGTCGTGGATGAAGAAGTTGATGTTGAGCGTCTTGTCGCGGCGGAAGGGGTCGATCCGCGCCGTCGACAGGTCGGCGCGCAGCGCCATGTCGGACTCGTGGATGGCCTGGAAGCCACGGATCGACGAACCGTCGAAGGCCAGCTCCTCGTCCGGGTCGAAGGCCGCCGCGGGGATCGTGAAGTGCTGCATCACGCCCGGCAGGTCGCAGAACCGGACGTCCACGAACTTGACGTCCTCGTCCGCGATGAACTTCTTGGCTTCGTCGGCGTTCCCGAACATCCAGCTCCTCCTACTCCCGCCCGGGGCCGGACGGGGTTGCCGCTATCTCTGCGGGTCTACATGCGGGCCAGTGCGGTGGCACACGCTGGCGTCGACCATAGGCAGACGGGATTTCTCCAGCATGACCCATTTGTTTCGCCCAAGTTAACCAGCCCGGTGCGACAGTGCCCCGTCGAGCCGCTAAGGCTCCGCCCGGGAGCCCGTTCGACGCTGCCCCGGCCGGACCGGGACGAAGGGGGGCGCAGTACCTTTGACGGGTGGACAACAGGCAAGCAATCGGATCGTGGCTCTCCGGGCCGCGCGCGGCGGCCGAAGAGATGGGCGCCGACTTCGGGCACCGGGGCAAGCGCCTCGGCCTGCCCCCCGAGGGCCCCGGCTCGGTGGCTCCGCTGGGCCGCCGGTTCGGCGCCCTCTTCGTCGACTGGGCGCTCTGCCTGCTCATCGCGTACGGGCTCTTCGCCCGCGGCGACTCGCAGGCGGCTGGCAACTACGCGCTCGGCATCTTCCTGGTGCTGCACGTACTGACCGTCGGCACCCTGGGCTTCACCCCCGGCAAGCGCATCTTCGGCGTGCGGGTCGTCTCCGAGCACGGCGGGCGGCTCGGCTTCGGCTGGGCCGTGGTGCGCAGCGTGCTGCTCTGCCTGGCGATCCCGGCGCTGATCTGGGACCGCGACGGCCGCGGCCTGCACGACCGGCTGGCCCGCGCCGTACAGGTGCGCCTGTAGGAGCCCGTACGGCACGGAACGCAGGACGGCCCCGGAACCTCGAAGGTTCCGGGGCCGTCTTCTGCGTAGAAGGAACGGGGAGGGGCGGGGTCAGCGGCCGCGCGGCATCTTCATGCCCTTGGTGCCGGGCATCGGGCCCTTGGGGACCGGCATGTTGCTCATCAGGTCGCCCATCGCGCGCAGCCGGTCGTTGGTCGCGGTGACCTGCGGGCCCGTGAGGGT
This sequence comes from Streptomyces sp. NPDC021093, assembly GCF_044333135.1. NCBI lineage: Bacteria > Bacillati > Actinomycetota > Actinomycetes > Kitasatosporales > Streptomycetaceae > Streptomyces > Streptomyces sp. NPDC021093. The sequence continues at coordinate 116,570 of NZ_JBIRQJ010000005.1, forward strand.
GCGGGGCAGCTTGAGCATCCTGGTGCGGACCTTCTTCAGCGGCACCTGGTCCTCGCCGTTGCCGACGATGATGTCGGTGACCGGGACCTCGCCGCCGACGATGCGGGCCATCTTCTTCTTCTCGGCCGCGAGCAGCGTCTTCAGCCGGTTCGGGTTGCCCTCGGCGACCAGGACGATGCCGGCCTTGCCGACCGCCCGGTGCACGACGTCCTGGTTGCGGTTCATCGCGACGGCCGGAGTCGTCGTCCAGCCGCGTCCGACGTTGTCCAGCACGGCCGCCGCGGCTCCCGGCTGTCCCTCCATCTGCCCGAAGGCAGCGCGCTCGGCGCGGCGTCCGAAGATGATCGCCATCGCCAGGAACGCCAGCAGGAAGCCGAGAATGCCCAGGTAGACCGGGTGACCGATCAGGAAGCCGAGGCCGAGGAGGACACCGAATACGACGATGCCCACGCCCGCGACGATCAGACCCACCTTGGGGTCGTTCCGCCGCGTCATCTTGTACGTCAGGGCAATCTGCTTGAGTCGCCCGGGGTTCGCAGTGTCCGCGTTCGCTGCGCGTTCCTTCCTCGCCATGCGAGAAAGTTTACGTTGCCTAGGACGTACGAGCGGACACGGCCTCCAGTACGTGCTGAGTCTCGACCCGGTCCTTCGCCCGGCGGCGGTCCTCCAGCACGGCGGTCCAGGCGTTCCGGCGTGCGGTGCGCTGCCCGGTGCCCATCAGTAGCGACTCGACGGCGCGCAGTGCGTCGGTGACGGACGGGAGGGCGTTGGCGCGTACGGCCTGCATGTCGGGGGTCCCCCTCGTAGCAACGGCGGGTGGCGGTAACGGCGTAACTGCGGTGCGTAAAGCCAGGGTCACTGCTTGGTGTTACCAGCGCGTGACCGACTGGTCAAACACCGATGAAACCTTGACGGTACGGGCGAAAACGTTGACGCGGCCCGTACGACGCCCCGACCTGCGGCATTCGTACGGACCGCGTCATTACGGCCACTACTTGTCAGTAACTGCTTGTGAGTCGATTCACACGGTCCCGGCCGCGGCGGTCTGCGCCCCGCGCCGTTCCATCGCCTGGCCGTAGAGACGGCCCGCGCGGTACGAGGACCGGACCAGCGGCCCGGACATCACACCGGAGTAGCCGATCGCGTCGGCCTCGTCCTTCAGTTCGACGAACTCCATCGGCTTCACCCAGCGCTCGACGGGGTGGTGCCGCGGCGAGGGCCGCAGGTACTGCGTGATCGTGATGAGCTCGCAGCCCGCCTCGTGCAGGTCGCGCAGCGCCTCGCTGACCTCTTCACGGGTCTCGCCCATGCCGAGGATCAGGTTCGACTTGGTGATCAGCCCGGCCGCGCGCGCCCTGGTGATGACGTCCAGCGAACGCTCGTAGCGGAAGCCGGGGCGGATGCGCTTGAAGATGCGCGGCACCGTCTCCACGTTGTGCGCGAAGACCTCGGGGCGGGACTCGAAGACGACGTCCAGCAGCTCGGGGACCGCGTTGAAGTCCGGGGCGAGCAGCTCCACCTTGGTGCGGCCCAGCTCGCGGCCGGCCGTCTGCTGGTGGATCTGGCGGACCGTCTCCGCGTACAGCCAGGCGCCGCCGTCCTCCAGGTCGTCGCGTGCGACGCCCGTGATGGTGGCGTAGTTCAGGTCCATGGTGACGACGGACTCGCCCACGCGGCGCGGCTCGTCACGGTCCAGGGCCTCGGGCTTGCCCGTGTCGATCTGGCAGAAGTCACAGCGCCTCGTGCACTGGTCACCGCCGATGAGGAAGGTGGCCTCGCGGTCCTCCCAGCATTCGTAGATGTTGGGACAGCCAGCCTCCTGGCACACCGTGTGCAGTCCTTCGGCCTTCACCAGGGCCTGCATCTTGGTGTATTCGGGGCCCATCTTCGCCCGAGTCTTGATCCACTCGGGCTTGCGCTCGATGGGGGTCTGGCTGTTCCGGACCTCCAGACGCAGCATCTTGCGTCCGTCGGGTGCGACAGCGGACACGTCCGGCTCCCTACGACTTCGATTCTTCGGCGAACACCAGGGTACGCCCGATATTTGTATGGCTTTACGTCCGCACAACCCGGTGCCGGACAGGTGCATTCCCTAAACGGTCGCCGACTCCACCACCCGCGGCGCGAGCACGGACTCCGCCATCACCGCGGTCAGGTGCTTCTCGACCACCGGGAGCACGTCCTCGATGGTGAGCGCGCGGCCCAGCTCGTTCGCGAGCGAGGCGACGCCCGCGTCGCGGATGCCGCACGGGACGATCCGGTCGAACCAGGTGTTGTCCGGGTTCACGTTCAGCGAGAAGCCGTGCATCGTGACGCCCTTGGCGACGCGGATGCCGATCGCGGCGAGCTTGCGGTCCTCGCGGCGCTGACCGGCGTTCGACGGCGCGTACTCCGGGCCGTTCAGCCGGGCGTCGAACTCGGGGTCCGTCAGCCGCGGGTCGAAGTCCAGGGACAGTCCGCCGATCTGCGGGCGCTGCTCGACCGGGTCGCCGAGCACCCAGACGCCGCTGCGGCCCTCGATCCTGGTCGTCTCCAGGCCCAGCTCCGCACAGCTGCGGATCAGGGCCTCTTCGAGGCGGCGCACGTGCGCCACGACGTCGACCGGGCGGGGCAGCTTCTGGATCGGGTAGCCGACGAGCTGTCCCGGGCCGTGCCAGGTGATCTTGCCGCCCCGGTCCACGTCGACGACGGGGGTGCCGTCCAGGGGGCGCTCGCTGTCCTCGGTGCGCCGTCCCGCCGTGTAGACGGGCGGGTGCTCAAGGAGCAGACAGGTGTCGGGCACCTCGTCGGCGAAGCGGGCGGCGTGCACCTCACGCTGCTTCTGCCACGCCTCCTGGTACTCGACGGCATCGTCGCCGAACCCCAGTCGGACAAACCGCAGCTCACTCACGGTGGTGTCTCCTTCGTATCGCCACGCCCCCAGCCACTGTACGGCGGCGGGAAGAGAGGCCCATGGGCAGGGCGAAAGCACGGGGTCTCCGTCAGCGCCTCCGGAGAATCGTCACACGATCGGATGAAGTAGGGGCGCAGAGGTCCGTTGCGGGGTCCAGGGTCGCTAAATTCACGCCGTTCCATGAGGGCTGCCACCCGGGGCCCGGAAGGCAGGAGAGCTCAGAGCTGATGACGGAACGACCTCCGCAGCGCACCCCCAACCGACAGCTCGCCGCGCTCATCGCAGAAGCGGGATTCTCCAACGCAGGCCTTGCCCGACGGGTGGACCAGCTGGGTCTGGAGCACGGGCTCGACCTGCGGTACGACAAGACCTCGGTCACCCGCTGGCTGCGCGGCCAGCAGCCGCGCGGCACCACCCCGGCACTGATCGCCGAAGTGTTCACGAGGCGGCTGGGCAGAAGGCTGTCCGCGCAGGACCTCGGGCTCGACGCCTGCGCCCCCGTGTACGCGGGGCTCGAATTCGCGGCCACCCCGGAAGAGGCCGTGGACATCGTGAGCGGTCTGTGGCGCAAGGACTCCGGCAGCCATGCCGAGCTGCGCAAGATCGCGTTCACCCCGGCCGGGCTCGTCGTGCCCAGCAGGGACTGGCTGATCGGGCGGGCCGACGACCGGGTCGGACGCGGTGAACCCCCCTCGCTGAACGGCGCGGGCGCGAACCGGGTCCCGGCCCAGGGCGGCCGCCCGGGGGCGCTGCCCCGGCAGCGGCAGACCGACCGGGGTCCGGGCCAGCGGGTCACATCGGGCGACATCGCGGCCCTGCGCTCGGTGGCCGATCTGTTCCGCACGCTGGATCACACGTACGGCGGCGGGCACGCCCGGCAGGCCCTCGTGCGCTATCTGGAGCACGAGGCGGAACCGATGCTCAGGGGGGTCTACGGGGAGGCGACGGGCCGGCGGCTGTTCTCGGCCGCCGCCGACCTGACCCGGCTGGCGGGCTGGACGGCGTACGACATCGCGGCGCACGGCCTCGCCCAGCGGTACTTCGTCCAGGCACTGCGGCTCGCGCAGGCGGCCGGTGACCGGGCCTACGGGTCGTACGTCCTGGTGACCATGAGCAGGCAGGCGGTCTACCTCGGGCACGGGCGGGAGGCCGTGCAGCTGGCGCGGGTCGCCCAGCAGGGGGTCGGGTCGTCGGCGCCCCCGGTCGTCCAGGCACTGCTGCACGCCGTGGAGGCGCGCGGGCACGGGGTGCTCGGCGAGGTGCGGGCCTGTACGTCGTCGCTGGTGCGGGCGGAGCGGGCGATGGAGACCGCGCGGCCGGCGGACGACGTACCGCACTGGGCGAAGTTCTTCGACGAGGCGCAGCTGGCCGACGAGTTCGGGCACTGCCACCGGGACCTGCAGCAGTACCGGGCGGCGGCGCAGCACGCGGAGCGCTCGTTGCAGCTGCGGCCGCACGGGTACGCGCGCAGTCGGCTGTTCTGCCGGGTGGTCCTCGCGCAGGCGCGGCTCGGGCTCGGGGAGCTGGACCAGGCGTGCGTGCTGGGCGCGGAGGCGGCGCAGCAGGCCTCCGAGATGCGGTCGGCGCGGGCGACGGAGTACGTGCGGGAATTCGAGCGGCGCCTGGAGCCGTACCGCGACGCGGCCGCGGTGCGGGGGTACCGGGACCGGGTCGCCGCGCTGGGCTGACGAACCGGCCCCGGTGCCCTGGTGGGCGGCCGTTCCGGCCGGGGGTACGATCCCGGCCGGGCGGCCCGCCCGTTCGGTGACGCGGACTGCCGTCAGGCTGCCGCGCGCAGCTCCTCGGCCGGGTGCCCGGTGCGGATGCCGAAGTCCCGCAGGATCTCCTGCGCGGCCCGGCGGCCCGAGTGCAGGGCGCCCTGCACGGTGCTCGTCTCGCGGTGGTCGCCGCACACGTACAGCCCGGACAGCAGCCGGACCGGCCGCCGTACGTCGTGCGGTGCGGGCATCGCGGGCACGGCGTCCGGGTCGTGGTGCACGGCCAGGAGCTCCCAGTCGTCCGTCGGTGTCCCGTACAGCCGCGACAGGTGGGAGCGGACCCCGTCGTCCAGGCCGGGCGGGGGCGTGCCCAGGACCGTGGAGGAGATCAGCACACGGCCGTCGGGTGCGCGCGTGGGGTCGACCGCGCTGATGACGGCGGTGTGCGAGACGGGGCCGCTCCGGTCGGCGTCCAGGACCAGGGCGGAGCCGGTCGGGGGCGCCGAGCGGGTGGTGTGGTGCAGGACGGTGACGGGGTGGAAGTCGGGGACGCGCAGGCCGGGCAGCAGCTCGGCGGCGGCGCGGGCGCCGGTCGCCAGGAGCAGGGAGCGGCAGCCGAGGTCGCCGTCCTCCTTGGTGCTGACGGAGGAGATGGAGGCGCCCGTGACGTGCACTCCGGTACGGACCGTGCCGGGCGGCAGCGTCGCGGCGAGGAGCTCGGGCAGGGACCCCGCGCCGCCCTCGGGCACGCACAGCCGGCCGCGGGCGAAGCCGCGCAGGGCGAGGTCGGCGCACCGGCTGGAGGTGGTGAGGTCGGGGTCGGACAGCAGCGCCGACAGCAGGGGCCGCAGGAAGCCGTTGACCGTACGGGACGGCAGGCCGCGGTGGAACAGGGCCTGCAGGGCCGGGAGTTCGGGCCGGGCGAGCAGGCGCTCGACGGGGGTGCCGGCGAACCTGCCGAGCGCCGCGCTCAGCCTGGCCTGGTCGAGCGGGCCGCCGAGCGGGCCGAGGGGGCGCGGCCTGGGGGCGCTCGCGAGGGCGCGTGCCGTGGTGAGTGCGCCCCGCGCGCTCCGTGTCCTCTGGGGGCCGCCCGTCTCGCCCGCGCGATGGTGCCGGCCCTCGCTGTGCACGAGGACACCGGGCGCGTACGGGCGCAGGACGAGGTCCTCCAGGCCCGGGGTGTGCAGCAGTTCCGGGTAGGCGGTGCTGAGCACCTGGCCGATCCGGTCGAGCCGGAACCCGTCGATCAGGTCGGTGGACATCCGGCCGCCGACGCAAGGGGCGGCCTCCAGGACGCTGACCGTTACTCCGGTGCTGATGAGCTGGTGGGCCGCCCGGAGTCCAGCGACTCCGGCTCCCACGATGACGACGTCCGCATGGTGTGCTGTGGCGAGCACGTGCCCCTCCCCGAGGTCGGCGCGGCTGTGGTGCAGGGCTCATGCCCCCGACAGCCTTGCGGAATACCCGTATGGAGGGTGCAGCGTAGAAGTCCGCACGTGCTCTCCGGCAGGCGCGCACCTCCCGTGCACCGATGCACGGCGGTCGCACGACGGTGGAGAACCGGTCAAGAAGTGATCGGAAAACGGTCGACGATGGGCATGAAGTTGCCTCAATTGGTGTGCAGTGCTGCCTTGATCGCGTCGTCGACGGTCGGGAACGCGAACGAGAACCCGGACTCCAGGAGCCGCCGCGGCACCACCCGCTGACTGCCCAGCACGTCCCCCGCCAGCTCCCCGAGCGCGATCCGCAGTGCGGGCGCCGGCACCGCGAACAGGGCGGGGCGGTGCAGCACCCGCCCCATCGCCGCCGTCACCTCCCGGTTGGTGACCGGCTCGGGGGCGGTCAGGTTCACCGGGCCCGACAGCGACTCGGTGTCGATCAGATGCCGCAGCGCCGCCACCTCGTCGTGCAGCGCGATGAAGCTCCAGTACTGCCGCCCGCTGCCCAGCCGCCCGCCAAGACCCGCCCGGAAGACCGGGAAGAGCCTGCCCCAGGCCCCGCCGCCGCGCGCCACGACCAGGCCGGTCCGGGAGAACACCGTCCGGATCCCCGCCTCCTCGGCGGGCGCGGCGGCCTCCTCCCACTCCACGCACAGCGACGGCAGGAACCCGTCGCCGGGCGGCGCCTCCTCGTCCACCGCGCGGTCCCCGGTCTCCCCGTAGTAGCCGAGCGCGGAGCCGCTGACGAACACCCGCGGCGGTACGTCGAGCGAGGCGACGGCCTCGGCGACGGCCGCGGTGCCGAGCCGTCTGCTCTCCCGCAGCTCCCGCTTGTACGCGTCCGTCCACCGGTGGTCGCCGATGCCCGCCCCGGCCAGGTGCACCACCGCCTCGCAGCCGACCAGACCGTGCGTGTCCACGTAACTCCGCATCGGATCCCAGGTGACCTCGTCCCCGGTCCTGGCCGGGCGTCGTACGAGACGCACCACCTCGTGCCCGTCCGCGCGCAGAGAACGTACAAGTGCCGTACCGATGAGGCCCGTGGAGCCCGTGACTGCGATCCGCATGGGGCCATCCTGCCCCGGGACGGGGCCCGTGCGCGCTCCGTGGCACAGTGGCGCCATGTCCGCCTTCGCGATTCGCACCGCCACGCCGGCCGACGGCCCCGGGATCGGCCGGATCGACCGGGAGACCTGGTCGCCGCTGAGTGCGGTGACCCCGGAGCCCGAGCCGCCGTACGGCCCGTACTTCGACGCCGGTCACCGGCCCGAGGACGTGCTCGTCGCGGTGGGCCCCGGCGGGATCCGCGGGTACGTCCGGCTGGTGCGGCCCACCCCGCTCGCCGCCAACGCGCACGTCCTCCAGATCAACGGCTTCGCCGTCGTCGACGAGGCCCGCGGCCGGGGCCTGGGGCGGGCACTGCTGCGGGCCGCGGCCGACGAGGCGCGCCGGCGCGGCGTCCGGCGGCTCACCCTGCGGGTGCTCGGCCACAACGCACCCGCACGGGCGCTGTACGAGGCGGAGGGATACGCGGTGGAGGGGGTGCTGCCCGGCGAGTTCTTCCTGCGGGGCGAGTACGTGGACGACGTGCTGATGGGCAAGGCCCTCTGACGGACGGGCCCCCGAAGGGTCCGCCGGACGGCGGGAAAGGGGCACAGCGGGCATAGTGATCAGCAGTGGCGCGTGGCCGGAGAGCGGTGCGCGTGCCCGCTCGCAGCCCCTGTCCCTGCCGCCCACCGTCCGTGCAGCTCACCGTCTGTGCAGCTCACCGTCTGTGCAGCTCACCGTCGGTGCCGCCCGCCGTCTTTGCCGCCCGTTGTCGTCAGCCCGGAGGAGTCTGAGCGCGATGAGCTCGGTCCGTGCGCGCCGAGGGGACGAGGTCCCCAAGTGGCTCAGGGGCGAGAAGCCCGCGCTCTGGCTGCGGCTGTTCCCCCTGACCGTCCTGGTGCTGCTGGCCCTGGCCGACCGCATCACGCCGAACGACGTCGAGCTGAGCTACTACCTCGCCGCGCTGCCACCGCTCGCCGCCCTGCTGTACGGACCGGTGAGCACCGCGTTCGTGGGCGTGGCGGTGGCCCTCTTCGCGCTGCGCGGCGGCGAGGACTGGGGCCACGGGGACGGGGTGGTGCTGTCCCTGATGCTGCTCTGCGCGACGAGCGTGGTCATCTCCTGGTCGCGCATCCGCAGGGACGCCCGGCTGGTGACCGTCGGGACGGCGGCCGAGGTCGCGCAGTTCGCGGTGCTGCCCCCGCTGCCGGCCTCCGTCGGCCGGGTGCACTGCGTCGGCCTCTACCGGGCCGCCGAGCTGGGCGCGCTGGTCAGCGGGGACCTGTACGACGTCCGCGGCGGCCCGCACGGCGTACGGGCGGTGATCGCCGACGTGGAGGGGCACGGGCCCGGCGCGGTCGCCACCGTCTCGGCGCTCCTCGGGGCCTTCCGCGAGGCGGCGCTCGACGACGCCGACCTGCCCGCGGTCGCCGCGCGTCTCGACCGGCGGCTGGTCGTCGACTCGGCCGCGGTGGAGCACGCGGAACTGTTCGCGACGGCCGTCCTCATGGAGTTCGCCGATGACGGCCGGTCCGTCCGGGTGGTCTCCTGCGGCCATCCGCCGCCCCTGCTGCTGCGGAACGAACGCGTCACCGAGCTGCGGCTCGACCCCGCCCCGCCGCTGGGCCTGGGGCTGACCGGGTTCGGACCGCCGGCGGTCACCGTCGTACCGCTGGAACCCTGCGACCGGATCCTGGCCCACACCGACGGCATCACCGAGGCCCGTGACGCGGACGGGGAGTTCTACCCCCTGGCCGAACGGCTCGAAGCGCTCGCCCCGGCCGCCGGAGGACCGGAGGACCCCGCGCACCTCGCGCTGCTCGCCGAGGCGGTGCAGCGGGACCTGGTGCGCTTCGCGGCCCATGTCGAGGACGACGTGGCCCTGCTGCTTCTGGCGCCGGACGGGCAGAACTGCCCGGACGACGGGGACGGTCCGGACGGCAGGGATGACGGGGGCGGCCGGGGCAACGGGGACGACCGGGACGACGGGGAGAGCCCGGAGGGCCGGGGCGGGGCGGCCGCCGGTTAACGCAGGCTCATGCCGCCGGTCAGTTCGCGCAGGCAGCGGGCGGCCAGGTCGGCGGGGGAGCCGGGGCCCCTGACGGGCGCCTCGGTGCGGGCCCACTCCTCCAGTGCCGTACGGATGGCGGCGGTCGCAGCCGCCGCGGCGAGCCGCACCTCAAGAGGGTCGGCCGACTCCCCGGCGAGCGCGCCGAGCACGGGGATCAGACGCTCCTCGGACTCCTGGTTCACCCGGTACCAGACGGCCCGCAGCGCGGGGTCCTGCTCGGCGGCCCGCAGCAGCCCACGGGTCCAGTCGAGCTGCTCGGCGGCCTCGGCGTCGGGCGCACCCAGCACCTCGGCCACCGCCCGCTCCAGCGTCGTCAGCACGCCCGCCCCGGGCTCCGCCGCCGCGAGCCGCGCGCGCCACTGGTCGCCGCCGCCGGAGAGCAGCGGGGCGACGGCGTCCTGCTTGCTGCGGAAGTACCGGTAGAAGGTGCGCAGCGCCACCCCCGCGCGCGTGGCGATGGCCTCGGCGGTGGTGCCGTCCGGGCCGTGCTCGGCGAACAGCTCGGCGGCGGCGCGCGCGATGTCGAGCTGGGTGGCGGCCTTCCGTCGCTCGGTGAGGGAGGGCTGGGCGGGGGGCGTCGCGGGGGGCGTCGGCTGGGTGCTCACCACGGAAGAGTACGCCGGGGAGAGGCACATGTGCACACGTTGACGCTATGGCAAATCGTGCCAGTCAGGCGTACCGTGTATATCGGGAACGCCAGGAACCCCTGGTGGGGCCCGTGTGGAACCGCGAATCGGAGAAGAGAACCATGAAGCGTTACGAAGGCCGCCGCGTCCTGATCAGTGGTGCGGGCTCCGGCATCGGCCGTGCCACCGTGCACCGCGTGCTCGCCGAGGGCGGCCGGGTCGTCGCCGTCGACGTCAGCGAGGCCGGTCTGCAGGAGACCGCCGGGCAGGCCGCGGCGGCGGGCGCGTCCGACCGCCTCACCACCGCCGTGCTGGACATCTCCGACGAGGCCTCGGTCAAGGCGGGCGTCGCCGCCGCGGTCGAGACCCTCGGCGGCCTCGACGTCCTGGTCAACGCGGCCGGGATCCTGCGCTCCTCGCACACCCACGAGACCACGCTGGACTTCTTCAACAAGGTGATCGCGGTCAATCTGACCGGCACCTTCCTGATGATCCGCGAGTCGATACCGGCCCTGCTCGCCGGTGACAAGCCGGTCGTCGTCAACTTCTCGTCGACGTCGGCCTCGTTCGCCCACCCGTACATGTCGGCGTACGCGGCGAGCAAGGGCGGCATCCAGTCGATGACGCACGCCATCGCCGCCGAGTACAGCAAGCAGGGTCTGCGCGCGGTGTCCGTCGCACCCGGCTCGATCGCCTCCGACATGACCAGCGGCAAGGGACCGGGCCTGCCCGATGACGCCGACATGACGCTCTTCATGAAGCTCGCCCCGGCCATCGGCGAGGGCTTCGCGGGCGCGGAGACCGTCGCGGGCGTCGTGGCGATGCTGGGCTCCGACGACGGTGCGTTCATCACCGGCACCGAGATCCGGATCGACGGCGGCACGCATTACTGAGGGCGGTGGGAGGGGCCGCTGTGCGGCCCCTCGTCCCTCACCCCTCGTCCCTCACTTTTCGTCCCTCTTCGGCCCTAGTCCCCGAACCGCTCCCAGAGCTGCGGGAAGCGGTCCGCGAGGACGCCGTCGTCGTCCAGGTCCAGGGGCGTCCCCTCCGGCTCCGCCGCCTGCGGCGGGACCCCGAGGTCGGGAGCCACCGCCCCCGTCAGCTGTTCGTACGCCTCGTCCGCCGCGTACCCCAGCTCCTCCCCGTCCCCGTCGATCTCGTCGTCGAACTCGTCGAGCAGTCCGGCCAGATCGTCCGGCTCGTGCAGCGCGCCCTCGAAGACCTCCCGGCCCTGGCCGATCAGCCAGCACCGGAAGTAGTCGAAGGCATCGTCGTTCGCGGCGCCGAGGAGCACCGCCGCCGCCCCCCACAGGTCCCACCGGTAAGCGCGGTTGTAGCGCACCTCGAAGTGCCTGGCGAAGTCGAGCACGGCATCGGGGTCCATCTGGAGCAGTCGCTCGACCAGCAGGTCGGCGTGATCCTCGGGGTCGCCCTCGGCGGCCACGCGGGTGCTGTCGACCGTCTCCCAGAATTCCGTCTCGTCCATCACGTGGTCCAGCATCGGGCTTGCGGGGGTGCGGCGCACGCGGAGCGCACGGATGAGGGCTGTCTCGTTACTCACGTCCGGGCGTCGGCACGCTCTCGTCCGGGCGTCGGCACGCTCTCGTCCGGACGTCGGCACGCTCCTGTACGGACGTCGGCCGATCCGCGTGCGGCGGTCCGTGCGGCGGTCCAGCGCGGTCCCCCTCTTGTGTGACCGTCGGAAGTTTCACTCGTTTGATGGGCAAGCGATGCACGCACTCTCACCCTCAAAGGGGTTGCCCTCGCCATGGACATGCACGACCGTACGGCGCACACCGGGACCGTCGCCGCCCCACTGAGCGTGGAACAGGCCGAGGCCACGCTGGTCGAGCACTATCCGCGCCTCGTCAGGCTCGCCTTTATCACCCTGCCGCCCCCGCTCGGCCGTCACCGCCGTGTCCTCGCCGCCCACGGAATCGTCCAGCGCGCCCTCCCGGCCCGCAGCACCCGCGGTCGCCCCTTCCCACCGGCGGTCCCCGCGCCACGGCTGCCCGCCAGGCGCGGCGCCCCCACCGAGCCCGCGTACGTCACGCTCCGGGCCCTGGTGCTGCGGGAGGCCCTCTCGTACGGCGCGCGGCCCGGCTGGTGGCCCAAGCGCGGCCCCGGCCCCCGGCAGCTGTGGCCCGTGCTGCCCGCCGTGTGGGGGCTGCGGCTCTTCCCCGCCGCGGGCGGCGCCGACGAACTGGCCCTGGAACAAGCCCTGTCGGGCACCGACGCCGCCACCCGCGCCGCCCTCGCACTGCGCCGTGCCGAGGGTCTGGGCGACGCCGAGACCCGGGCCGGGCTGGCCGAGGCAGGGGTGGCCGAGCCCGCCCTCGCGCTCCGCACCGCCGAACGACTCGCCCGGCAGGTGCTGGGCGTGGCGGGGGAGAGCGATCAGGGGAACTGTCAGGAGGAAGGCCGGGAGGAAGGCCGGGACGGAGGTCGGGACGGAGGCCGGGAAGTGGCTCAACACCCGCTCCTCTCCGGTGAGTTCGATCCCTGCTTCGTGCACACCCGCCCCACCGACCTGCTGCGCCGCCGGCACCGCGTCCGCACCGCGGGCGCTGCCCTCGTCGTCGCCGCGACGGCCGCCGCGGCCCTGCCCGTCGTGCTCGGCGGCGGTCCGCGCACACCGGAGCGGATCGCCGCCACCGGCACCGTTGACGTCGCCCTGGCCCAACGGGTCCTGGACCCCCGCAACGTGGTGCGCACCGCCGCCGGTGCCTGGGCCGACACCTCGCGCGTCGACTTCACCGTCTGGCCCGCCAGGGGCGACCGCAGCGACGACCTCGCACTGCTCGGCCGTGCCCTCCAGGTGTGGGCGAGTCCCGCCCGTACGGTACGGATCTCCAGCACGCCCGGCACGGGCACGGAACCGCCGACCGCACCGCCCCGGCTGCTGTACGCGGGCGACGTCGACGGCACCGCGGTCGTCCTGCTGAACGACGGCGACCGCACCGTCAGGTACGCGGAACCCGCCGACGGCGACAGGCCGCCGTCGCTCGAATTCGCCCGTACCGACGACGCCGACGTGGTCACCGGCGCGGCCCTCGTCGTCACCCGCGACGGAGCCGGCACCCGCTTCCTGCTTGCCCCCTGGATCGCCGAGAGCACCACCCGCGACCTGCTGAAACCCCATTCCCCCGGTCGCGGGCTCACGGTGCGCGGAGACGGCGTCACCGCGGCCGTGCCCCGCCCGGCCGCCGGCGGTACGTGCGACTCCTGGCCGGTGCTCCAGCTCCGCTCGTCCGAGCTGATCGTGGAGAAGCACGCGTTCCTGCTGACGGACCTCGGAGACCTCGCGCCCGTGCACCTCACGTACACCCCGCCGCCCGGCCGGGGAGCCCCCGCCAGGCAACCGCGCGAGGCGACCGGCACCGCCGCGCTGCGGACCTGGGCGCACAGCGCCTGCCACCTGCCGTCGATGCGCGGCGTCGGCGTGCGCGCCGTCAACAACTGGGTGTACGCACAGCAGACGCTGCCCGAGGCGGGCGGCCGGGCCGACTGGGTGTGCACCCGCGCCGACACCTGGCGGGGTCCGGGCCGCGTCATGGTCCAGCTCCAGCTGCCGGGCACGGAGCCGACCCGGCTCGGGGCGCTGGTGGCGACCGCGCAGGACACCGCGTCCTGCAGCAGGTTCGGGCAGCACGTACTGGCGGGCGCGGGCTGGCAGGCACCCGGGTCGGGCCATTGGTACCTGCTCGCGGCAGGAAGCAGGAAGGTCACCCGGATCGAGGCGGGCGGCGGAGTGCGGGCGACGGCGCCCGGGACCACGATGGCGGTACGGGCGCCCAAGGGGGTCGAGGCACAACTGAAGGGGAGGACGGCGGACGGGGGGACGGTGGCGGGGCTGCGATGAGATCCCGGCGGTAATCCCGACAGAAGGTGTCGGGATTGAGCGGCATCCTCGTACGTATCGAACCGAACGACGAAGGAGCCGTGATGAACCCGACGAACCCTGTGCGGCAGGACCTGGCCGGCCGGATCGCCCTCGTCGCGGGCGCGACGCGCGGCGCAGGACGCGCCATCGCCGTGGAGCTGGGGGCGCTGGGCGCGACGGTGTACGTCACCGGGCGCACCACCCGCGACAAGGTCAGCGAGGTCGGCCGGACGACGGAGACGATCGAGGAGACCGCGGAACTGGTGACGGCGGCGGGCGGCGAGGGCGTCGCCGTCCCCACCGACCACCTGGAGGCGGACCAGGTCCTGGCCCTGGCCGAGCGGATCGACCGGGAGCGCGGGCGGCTCGACGTCCTCGTCAACGACATCTGGGGCGGTGAGCACCTGGTCGAGTTCGGCAAAAAGATGTGGGAGACCGAACTCGCGCACGGCATGCGGATGTTGGAACTGGGGGTCAAGAGCCACATCATCACCAGCAGCTGTGTGCTGCCGCTGCTGGTGCGTCATGAGGGCGGGCTCGTCGTCGAGATCACCGACGGCACGGCCGAGTCGAACAAGGGGTTCCGCGCGAACTTCTACTACGACCTCGCGAAGAACGCACCGATCCGGATGGCGTCGAACCTGGCGCACGACCTGGCGGACGTGGGCGGGACGGCGGTCTCCGTGACCCCCGGATTCCTGCGCTCCGAGCAGATGCTCGACCACTTCGGGGTGACGGAGGCGAACTGGCGCGACGCGATCGCCAAGGAACCGTCCTTCGCGATCGCGGAGTCACCGGTGTACGTGGGACGGGCTGTGGCACACCTGGCCGCAGACCCGGCGCGGGCGCGGTGGAGCGGACGGTCGCTGTCCAGCGGGCAGTTGGCGGCGGAGTACGGATTCACGGACGCGGACGGGTCGCGGCCGGATGCGTGGGGGTATCTGTCGCGGGTCATGAACGGTGAGACGGACGTCTCAGCCGACGACTACCGCTGAGGTGAGGCGGGGTGGGGTGGTCGTACGGGTGCGGGCCGGTGGAGGGCTGGTCGCGCAGTTCCCCGCGCCCCTAAATGCCTGCCCCCTACCCCCTAGCCCTCTTGGGCAGCGGGGCCGCCCCCCGGGGGCGGGACGGGTGGGCAAGGGGGCGGCCCCCCACTGCGGCACGCCCCCCGCGCTCGCCCCACTCACCCGTAGAGCTTTCCCACCCTCCGCGCCGTCTCCGCCAGCATCGTCCTCAGCTCCGACGGCTCCAGCACCTCCACCTCCGCCCCCAGCCCCAGCAGCTGTGCGTACGCCACCTCCACCGACTCCACCGGCACGGTGACCGTCACCCGGCCCCGGGGGTCCGGCGGGCCCGCGGCCGTCAGGGCCTCGCGGGAAGCGGTCGGGTCCAGGGTGCGGGGCAGGGCGCGCGCACCCGCTTCGGTCAGTCGCAGGACCGCCTCCGTCCGCAGGATCGAGCGGGCGAAGTCCGCCGCCCTCGACTCCCAGAAGGCCGGCAGATCGAAGGACTGGGGCCGTTCGAAATGTTCGTCGGTGGCGGTGACCGACCTGAAGCGGTCCAGCCGGTAGACCCGTACGTCCCCGGAACCGGCCCGCGCGCACACGTACCAGATGCCGCCCTTGAGCACGAGTCCGTACGGTTCCAGGCGTCGCTCGACCTCCCGGTCCGCCCGCCCGTACCGCGTGTCGACGACCCGGTCGTCCCACACGGCCTCCGCCACCGCGGGCAGCAGCGCGGGGGTCTCCGGCTCCTGGTACCAGCCGGGTGCGTCCAGGTGGAAGCGCTGCGCGGCATTCGCGGAGGCGTCGCGGAGCGAGGGCATCAGGGCCGCCGACACCTTCAGCCGGGCCGCCGACGCCGCGTCCTGGAGGCCCATCTCCCGCAGTGCGCCCGGCAGTCCGGACAGGAAGAGGGCTTCCGCCTCGCTGCGGGCGAGCCCCGTCAGGCGGGTCCGGTAGCCGCCGATCAGGCGGTAGCCGCCCGCCCTGCCCCGGTCCGCGTACACCGGGACGCCCGCCTCGGAGAGTGCAGCTGCGTCCCGTGTGACGGTCCGCTCGGACACCTCCAGCTCCTGCGCCAGCTCGGCGGCCGTCATCATGGGCCGGGACTGGAGCAGCAGCACCATCTTGATCAAACGGGCAGCGCGCATGAGGTCATCATGCGCGCTGCCACTGACATTCAGGCCGCGGAGGGCCCACGGGTGCTACAGGCCGTAGCGCTCCCGCGCCTCCTTGACCGCCGAGGCCGGGACCGTGCCCCGCTTCGACAGCTGGGCCAGCGTGGCCACGACGACCGACTGGGCGTCGACGCCGAAGTGGCGGCGGGCCGCCTCACGGGTGTCGGAGAGGCCGAAGCCGTCCGTGCCCAGCGAGGTGTAGTCCTGCTCGACCCACTGGCTGATCTGGTCGGGAACCTGACGCATCCAGTCGCTGACCGCGACGACCGGGCCCGGCGCGTCGGCCAGGACCTGGGTCACGTACGGCGTGCGCTGCTCGCCGCGCAGGAGCGCCTCGTCGGCCTCCAGCGCGTCGCGGCGCAGCTCGCCCCACGAGGTCGCGGACCAGACGTCGGCGAACACGTTCCACTCGGCGGCGAGGAGCTCCTGCGCCTCCAGGGCCCAGTGGATCGCCGTGCCGGAGGCGAGCAGCTGGGCACGCGGGGCGTCCGGAGAGGTCGCGGTGGCCGCTTCCTTGAACCGGTAGAGGCCCTTGACGATGCCCTCCTCGACGCCCTCGGGCATCGCGGGCTGCGGCATCGGCTCGTTGTAGACGGTGAGGTAGTAGAAGATGTCTTCCGGCTTCTCGCCGTACATCCGCTTCAGACCGTCCTGGACGATCACCGCGACCTCGTACGCGAACGCCGGGTCGTAGTTCAGCGACGCGGGGTTCGTGGAGGCGATCAGGTGCGAGTGGCCGTCCGCGTGCTGGAGGCCCTCGCCCGTCAGGGTCGTACGGCCGGCCGTCGCGCCGACGATGAAGCCCTTGCCGAGCTGGTCGGCGAGCTGCCACATCTGGTCGCCGGTCCGCTGCCAGCCGAACATCGAGTAGAAGATGTAGAACGGGATCATCGTCTCGCCGTGCGTCGCGTACGCGGTCGACGCGGCGATGAAGTCCGCCATGGCCCCGGCTTCGGTGATGCCCTCGTTGAGGACCTGACCGTCCTTGGCCTCCTTGTAGTACATGAGCTGGTCGCGGTCGACCGGGTCGTACGTCTGGCCGAGGGGCGAGTAGATGCCGGCGGAGGGGAACAGCGCCTCCATGCCGAAGGTGCGCGCCTCGTCCGGGACGATCGGCACCCAGCGCTTGCCGGTCTCCTTGTCCCGCATCAGGTCCTTCACCAGGCGGACGAACGCCATGGTGGTGGCCATGCCCTGCTTGGAGCCCTTCTTCAGGGCGGCGAAGGACTTCTCCGCGGGCTGCGGCAGCGGTGCGGAGGCGTGCATGCGGCGGGCGGGGGCCGGACCGCCGAGGGCGGCACGGCGCTCCTGGAGGTAGCGGATCTCGGGGGAGTTCTCGCCCGGGTGGCCGTACGGGACCAGGGACTCGTCCAGCTTGGCGTCCGGAATCGGAAGCTCCAGGAGGTCGCGCATGGCGCGGAACTCCTTGCCGGTGAGCTTCTTCATCTGGTGGTTGGCGTTGCGCGACTCGAAGCCGGGGCCGAGCGTGTAGCCCTTCACCGTCTGCGCGAGGATCACGGTCGGCGCGCCCTTGAACTCGACGGCCGCCTTGTACGCCGCGTACACCTTGCGGGCCTCGTGGCCGCCGCGGGAGGTGTGGAAGCACTCGGCGATCTTCGCGTCGCTCAACAGGGCCGCGAGCTGCTTGAGGGCCGGCTCGGCGCCGAAGAAGTGCTCGCGGATGTAGGCCACGTCGCGGGTCGCGTACGTCTGGAACTGGGCGTCGGGGACCGCGCGCAGACGGCGGACCAGCGCACCCGTGGAGTCGAGCTGGAACAGCTCGTCCCAGGCGGAGCCCCACAGCGACTTGACGACGTTCCAGCCGGCGCCGCGGAAGGCGCCCTCCAGCTCCTGCACGACGCGGAAGTTGGCGCGGACCGGGCCGTCCAGGCGCTGCAGGTTGCAGTTGATGACGAAGGTCAGGTTGTCCAGGCCTTCGCGGGCGGCCAGTGCGAGCGCGGCCGTGGCCTCGGGCTCGTCCATCTCGCCGTCGCCGAGGAACGCCCAGACGTGGGAGTTCGAGGTGTCCTTGATGTTGCGGTTCTGCAGGTAGCGGTTGAAACGCGCCTGGTAGACCGCGGACAGCGGGCCGAGACCCATGGAGACCGTGGGGAACTCCCACAGCCAGGGGAGCCGGCGCGGGTGCGGGTAGGACGGGAGGCCGTTGCCGCCCGCCTCCTGCCGGAAGTTGTCGAGCTGCTGCTCGGAGAGGCGGCCGTCGAGGAAGGCGCGCGCGTAGATGCCGGGGGAGGCATGGCCCTGTATGTAGAGCTGGTCGCCGGAGCCGTCCCCCTCCTTGCCGCGGAAGAAGTGGTTGAAGCCGGTCTCGTAGAGCCAGGCGGCGGAGGCGAAGGTCGCGATGTGGCCGCCGACCCCGAACCGGGAACCGCGGGTCACCATGGCCGCCGCGTTCCAGCGGTTCCACGCGGTGATCCGGCTCTCCATCTCCAGGTCGCCGTCGAAGGCGGGCTCGGAGGCGGTCGGGATGGTGTTGACGTAGTCCGTCTCCAGCAGCTTGGGCAGTGCGAGACCGGCGGCCTCGGCGTGCTGGAGGGTGCGCCGCATCAGGTATTCGGCCCGGTTCGAGCCTGCGGCCTTGGCGACGGCGTCGAGGGAGGCCGCCCATTCGGCGGTCTCTTCGGTGTCGCGGTCCGGGAGCTGGTCGAGCTCGCTCGGAAGCTTGCGTACGGGGTCGGTCATGACGCCGCCTTCCGGGAAGGAGGGGGTGGAGAAAGAGGGGGGTCTGTGTCTGGCAGGACGGGACCCTGGTGGTGCGTTTTAGCGGGACCTTGATGAGGTCCGCCGTCGACTGTAAGCAACTGATCGATGATCGATCAAAGTCTGGGGCCAAAAAAGTCTTCCGCAGACCAAACTAGGCATTCCGTGCCACGAAAATGGGCACGAAGTGTCAGTGCCGAAAGTCCCAATCCGGGCAATACGGGCGCGTGGCGCTCGGATCAAGCACGCGGCGCACATCCGAGCACATGCGCCTTCACCAGCTCGCCGATCCGCGGATCCCGTCGCCGGAAGGCCGCCACGAGGTCCTCGTGCTCCTCCGCGTACGACTTCTGGACCGTCCCCAGCCAGCGGATCGACAGCGCTGTGAACACCTCGATGCCCAGGCCCTCCCAGGTGTGCAGCAGCACGCCGTTGCCCGCCGCCCGCACCAGCTCGCGGTGGAAGCCCACCGTGTGCCGCACCTGCGCCTCCCCGTCGACCGCCCGGTCCGCCGCGTACAGCGCCAGCACGTGCGGCTCAAGGGCCGACACGTCGTCCGCGAGCACGGGGGCCGCCAGCTCGGCGGCGATCTGCTCCAGGCCCGCCCGGACCGGGTAGCTCTCCTCCAGGTCGGCGGCCGTCAGATTCCGTACCCGTACGCCCTTGTTGGGGGCCGACTCGATCAGCCGCAGCGTCTCCAGCTCGCGCAGCGCCTCGCGCACGGGCGTCTGACTGACCTGGAGCTCGGTGGCGATCCTGCGCTCCACGATGCGCTCGCCCGGCTTCCAGCGCCCGCTGACGATCCCCTCCACGATGTGCTCGCGGATCTGTTCGCGCAGCGAGTGGACGACGGGCGGGGTCATGAGGAACTCCTTCAAGCGGGCGGCGCGGCGGGCGGGCCGTGTGGGGATGACGATACGGGCAGCCCGGGGGCCGTCAGGCCGGGACCTGTGGTCCGTGCGGCGATGCCCCCGCGGGCACCTTGGCGGCGTTGCGCGCGACCGCGTCGTAATGGGCCTCGATCGAGGCGAGGGTGGCTGCGGCGTCCGCCACCGCGCGGCGCTCGTACGCCAGATGGACGGCTTCGGAGACCCCCAGGTAGTTCACCGCCGTACGGCACCGGAGATCGGCGCTGGCGGCGGCCTTCTCGCGGGGGCCCGCTTCGGCGGTACGGGCCCAGGCGGGATCCTCGGCCGCGGCCTCGAAGGACGCGTAGGAGAAGCCCCGCTGCTTCATGCAGGAGGACCAGGCGGCGGTCATCCTCGTGTACGCCGGGTCCGCGGCCCCCCGTGCCCAGGCGGCGGACCGCAGCCTCAAGAGGGTGTTGAGCGCGCTGTTGCCGGGGTGCTCGGCGGACTCGGCGGGGCTGCCCTCGGCGAGGGTGCGTTCCGTGCGGCCGGCGCAGCCGCCGCGCGGCACGGTGCGGCCGTTGACCTTGCGGTCGGGTCCTGTGGAGGGGGCGCCGCTGGGGGCGGGACGGGGATCGGGGCCGTTGAGGACGAGCAGACGGGTCTGCTGCTCGGGGTCGGGCTTGCGGCCGGTCCGCTCGTCCGTCCCACCGGGCACGTTGTGGAAGCCGTACGCCGCCGCCTCTTCGAGGGTGCGGGGGAGCGTGGTGCCCCGGCGGAGGTCGGCGAGCAGTCCCGCGTCGGAGTGGGCGGTGATCCGCGTCGTGAATCCGAATTCGGCCATACAGGAATTGAGGAGTGCGGACTCGGCCCGCTGGATTTCCTTCAATTCGCCGTCGCCGGGCAGAAAGGCGGCGAAAGGCATTTCCGTGTCGGTGGGTCCGGAAGGAGTGGCCACCGGCCCGACGACGACCGGCTCGGCCGCCTTCTTCTCCGTACCCCCGCAGCCCGCCAGCAGCCACAGCGCCGTGACCGCCAGGGCTGCCGCTCCCCGCTTCCGCACGCGGTCAGGCTTTCCCGTACACCCAGGGCCCACAGGCGCTGAACGCACCGGTGCCGGCCTCGCCGACACAGGTCTGGTACGAGATCACGGAATCCTCGGCGAGGTTGAAATTGAAGTCCGCACGGTAGTTGAGACCGCCGGTCACCCAGTTGTTGTAGACCTTGTTCCGGTACGGGACGTAGAGGCGGCCCACCGCGGAATGGCCGTCCTTCGCGATGTCCTGGACCACGTGGTGATCGCCCTCCGACTCCCACCAGGAGGCGCCGCCCGCACCGGTGCTCCAGGCGATGCCGCCCTCTTCGCCGGCGGCCGAACCGGCCATGGCGAGGGTCAGTGCAAAAGCACCCGTAATGGCCAGCGAAATACGCTTTGCCCCGGTCTTCCTGCCGGACTGCATTTCCCGCTCCCTCCCACGACTGGGAATTACCCTAACGCGCAGCGGCCCCTCCGGAAAATTCCCGGAGGGGCCGCTGCGGTGGAGAAGAAGCGGAGGTTACAGGCCGCGTTCTACCTCGTTGCGAACCTCGGCCCCTCGCGGGGCCGCCACGTTACAGGCCGAGCTCGACCTCGAACTCGCCGGCCTCCAGGATCGCCTTGACGGCCGTCAGGTAACGGGCCGCGTCGGCGCCGTCCACCAGGCGGTGGTCGTAGGAGAGAGCCAGGTACGTCATGTCGCGGATCGCGATGGTCTCGCCCAGGTCCGGGTGGTTGATGACCACGGGACGCTTGACGGTGGCACCGATGCCCAGGATGGCGACCTGGTTCGGCGGCACGATGACCGTGTCGAACAGCGCACCGCGCGAGCCGGTGTTGCTGATGGTGAAGGTCGCACCGGACATCTCGTCCGGGCTGATCTTGCCGGAGCGGGCCTTGCCGGCCAGCTCGGCGGTCTTCTTGGAGATACCGGCGAGGTTGAGGTCGCCCGCACCCTTGATGACCGGGGTCATCAGACCCTTTTCGGCGTCCACCGCGATACCGATGTTCTCGGTGTCGAAGTAGGTGATCGTGCCCTCGTCCTCGTTGATCCGGGCGTTGACGACCGGGTAGGCCTTCAGCGCCTGGGCCGCTGCCTTCACGAAGAACGGCATCGGGGACAGCTTGACGCCCTCGCGGGCGGCGAAGGAGTCCTTCGCGGCGGCGCGCAGCTTCATCAGCTTGGTGATGTCCACCTCGACGACCGAGGTGAGCTGGGCCTGCGAGTGCAGGGCCTTCATCATGTTGTCGCCGATGACCTTGCGCATGCGGGTCATCTTGACCGTCTGACCGCGCAGCGGCGAGACCTCAAGGGCCGGAGCCTTCGAGGACGCGGCCGGGGCGGCAGCGGCGGCCGGAGCCGGGGCCTTGGCGGCCTCGGCGGCAGCCACGACGTCCTGCTTGCGGATGCGACCGCCGACGCCGGTGCCCTTGACCTGGCCCAGGTCGACGCCGTTCTCGGCGGCGAGCTTGCGGACCAGCGGGGTCACGTACGCACCGTCGTCGCCGGAGGTCGCGGCCGGAGCCGGGGCCTTGACGGCGGCGGGAGCGGGCGCGGCCGGAGCAGCCGGGGCGGCCGGAGCCGGAGCGGCAGCGGCGGGCGCGGCCTGGACCGGTGCCGGAGCAGCCGGGGCGGCGGGAGCCGGAGCCGGAGCGGCCGGAGCCGGGGCGGCAGCGGCGGGTGCGGCCTGGACCGGAGCCGGGGCAGCGGCCGGAGCCGGAGCGGCCGCGGCCGGGGCAGCACCCTTGGCACCGATGACGGCGAGCTTCGCGCCGACCTCGGCGGACTCGTCCTCGGCGACGACGATCTCCAGGAGAACGCCGGAGACGGGGGCCGGGATCTCGGTGTCGACCTTGTCGGTCGAGACCTCGAGCAGCGGCTCGTCCTCGGTGACCTCCTCGCCGACCTCCTTCAGCCAGCGGGTGACGGTGCCCTCGGTGACGCTCTCGCCGAGCGCCGGAAGGGTGACGTCGGTGCCTTCGGCGGAGCCGGCGGCCGGAGCCGCTGCCGGGGCGGCGGGCGCCTCGGCGACCGGAGCCGGAGCGGCGGGCGCCTCGGCAACGGGAGCCGCGGCGGCCGGAGCCTCAGCGGCGGGGGCGGCAGCGGCAGCCGGAGCGCCGGAGCCGTCGTCGATGATCGCGAGCTCGGCGCCGATCTCGACGGTCTCGTCCTCGGCGACCTTGATGGAGGCCAGGATGCCCGCGGCCGGGGCCGGGATCTCGGTGTCGACCTTGTCGGTCGAGACCTCAAGCAACGGCTCGTCGGCCTCGACGCGCTCGCCCTCGGCCTTGAGCCAGCGGGTGACAGTGCCCTCGGTGACGCTCTCGCCGAGCGCCGGCAGGGTTACGGAAACCGACATGGTTTCAGTTGCTCCTAACGGAAATGTGGTGCGGAAGTGGTCGTCGCGCCCGGACCAACGTATTAGTCGTGGGAGTGAAGCGGCTTGCCGGCCAGGGCCAGGTGGGCCTCGCCGAGCGCCTCGTTCTGCGTCGGGTGCGCGTGGATGAGCTGCGCGACCTCGGCCGGCAGGGCCTCCCAGTTGTAAATGAGCTGCGCTTCGCCGACCTGCTCGCCCATCCGGTCACCGACCATGTGGACGCCGACCACGGCACCGTCCTTGACCTGGACGAGCTTGATCTCGCCCGCGGTCTTCAGGATCTTGCTCTTGCCGTTGCCGGCCAGGTTGTACTTCAGAGCGACTACCTTGTCCGCACCGTAGATCTCCTTGGCCTTGGCCTCGGTGATACCGACGGAGGCGACCTCGGGGTGGCAGTACGTCACCTTCGGCACGCCGTCGTAGTCGATCGGCACGGTCTTGAGACCGGCGAGACGCTCCGCCACCAGCATGCCCTCGGCGAAGCCGACGTGCGCGAGCTGGAGGGTCGGGACGAGGTCGCCGACGGCCGAGATCGACTCGACGTTGGTGCGCATGTACTCGTCGACGAGGACGTAGCCGCGGTCCATCGCGACACCCTGCTCCTCGTAGCCGAGGCCCTGCGAGACCGGGCCGCGGCCGATCGCGACCAGCAGCACCTCCGCCTCGAAGGTCTTGCCGTCGGCCAGGGTGACCTTGACGCCGTTGTCGGTGTACTCGGCGCTCTGGAAGAAGGTGCCCAGGTTGAACTTGATGCCGCGCTTGCGGAACGCGCGCTCAAGGAGCTTCGAGGAGTTCTCGTCCTCGACCGGGACCAGGTGCTTCAGGCCCTCGATGACGGTGACGTCCGTACCGAAGGACTTCCACGCCGAGGCGAACTCGACGCCGATGACGCCGCCGCCCAGGATGATCGCCGACTCCGGGACGCGGTCCAGGGTGAGCGCGTGGTCCGAGGAGATGATGCGGTTGCCGTCGATCTCCAGGCCCGGCAGCGACTTCGGAACGGAGCCGGTGGCCAGGAGCACGTGCCGGCCCTGGACGCGCTGGCCGTTCACGTCGACGGAGGTCGGGGACGAGAGCCGTCCCTCACCCTCGATGTACGTCACCTTGCGGGAGGCGACCAGGCCCTGCAGGCCCTTGTACAGGCCCGAGATGACCTCGTCCTTGTACTTGTGCACGCCCGCGATGTCGATGCCCTCGAAGGTCGCCTTCACGCCGAACTGCGCGGACTCGCGCGCCTGGTCGGCGATCTCGCCCGCGTGCAGCAGGGCCTTCGTCGGGATGCAGCCGTTGTGCAGGCAGGTGCCGCCGAGCTTGTTCTTCTCGATCAGTGCGACGTCCAGGCCCAGCTGGGCTCCGCGCAGAGCCGCGGCGTAGCCGCCACTGCCACCGCCGAGGATCACTAGGTCGAAAACGGTGCTGGCGTCGTTCGCCACGTCACGTCCTCCATGCATGTGCGCCGGTCGCCGGTCATCGATGACCGGGCGGCGGGGGTGTACGGCCGCTTGTTGTTCGGCCCTGTGGTGGGGGCCCTGTCCTGCCGGTAAACCATCTTCGCACTTGTTGACGGAAGGCGGGACGCCGGGCCGGGTCCTGAGACGGGGACGGACCCCGCTCTCAAGGGTTACCAGCGCGTACGTACGTACAAATATTTCGTTTAGGGCGAAACCGTACGAACACGCACGTACGACCCCGAGCACGTTGGCTCGGGGCCGTACGGATGAATGACTAACCCAGGTCGCCGTCGGCCGTGCGCTCCGCCAGCTTCACCAGCGTGCGGATCGACGAGCCGGTGCCGCCCTTGGGCGTGTAGCCGAACGGGGCCGACTCGTGGAAGGCCGGGCCCGCGATGTCCAGGTGCGCCCAGGCGATGTCCTCGCCGACGAACTCCTGGAGGAACAGACCGGCGACCAGGCCGCCGCCCATCCGCTCGCCGATGTTGGCGATGTCGGCGGTCTCGGAGTTCATGCCCTTGCGCAGCTCGGCCGGCATCGGCATCGGCCAGGACTGCTCGCCGACCTCCTCCGCGATCTCGTGGATCGCGGTGCGGAAGGACTCGTCGTTGCCCATGATGCCGAAGGTGCGCGAGCCGAGCGCGACCATCATCGCGCCGGTCAGCGTCGCCACGTCGACGATCGCGTCCGGGTTGTCCTCCGAGGCGCGGGTCAGCGCGTCGGCCAGCACCAGACGGCCCTCGGCGTCCGTGTTGAGGACCTCGACGGTCTTGCCGCTGTACATCCGCAGCACGTCACCGGGGCGGGTGGCGGTGCCGGACGGCATGTTCTCGGCGAGCGCCAGCCAGCCCGTGACGTTGACCTTGAGGCCGAGGCGGGCGACCGCGACGACGGCGGCGAACACGGCGGCGGCGCCGGCCATGTCGCACTTCATCGTCTCGTTGTGGCCGGCCGGCTTGAGCGAGATGCCGCCCGAGTCGTAGGTGATGCCCTTGCCGATGTAGGCGAGCGACTTCTCCGCCTTGGCGTGCGTGTAGGAGATCTTCACCAGGCGCGGACCGTGGGCCGCGCCCTGGCCGACGCCCAGGATGCCGCCGAAGCCACCCTTGGTCAGGGCCTTCTCGTCAAGGATCTGGATCTTGAGGCCGTGCTCCTTGGCGGCGGCCTGGGCCACGGCGGCGAACGACTCGGGGTAGAGGTCGTTCGGCGGGGTGTTCACCAGGTCGCGGGCGCGGTTGATCTCCTCCGCGACGGCGGTGGCGCGCTCGGCGGCGGCCTTGAAGGCCTTGTCGCGCGCCTTGGTGCCCAGCAGGGCGATCTCGGCGAGCGGCTGCTTGGCGTCGCTCTTCGCGGCCTTGTCGGCCTGGTCCTGGTAGGCGGTGAAGCTGTACGCGCCGAGCAGCGCGCCCTCGGCGATCGCCTCGGCGTCCTCGACGGACTCCACCGGAAGCGCGAAGCCGGCCTTCTTGGTACCGGTCAGCGCGCGGGCGGCAGCGCCGGCCGCGCGGCGCAGGGACTCGGCGGCGTACGCGTCGTCCTTCTCCGGGACGGGGCCGATGCCGACAGCCAGGACGAGGGGGGTCTTCAGTCCGGAGAGGACGGGGAGCTTGGTGACCTCACCCTCGGCGCCGGAAGCGCCCAGGGTCTCCAGGACGGAAGCCAGCTTTCCGTCGAACGCCTTGTCCACGGCCTCCGCGCCGGCGGCGACGACGGGACCCTTCGGTCCCTTGGCGATACCGATGACGAGCGCGTCGGCGCGCAGCGTCGCGGCACCGGAGGTGCTGAGAGTGAGAACAGTCACGGTGGTGAAATCTCGCTTCCTGGGTTCCTGGTGATGGCGGGTATGTGCGCCTATCGGTCGAGACTACGCGCGGTTGGGTACTTCGATCACGGCGGTGACCGGTTCACTCATCCGTGGTGTCTCTCCGAGGTTTCGGGGGCGCGGAGCGTGAGCGATGCGTCACACTCGCCGTAGTTCGTGCAAGGGATCAGGGGATTGCTTTGCATGATTTCCACAGGTTTCCCGTGGCGAGTCCGCAAGGATGAGGTATTGAGGGGCCTTCAAGGGGGAGGGGAGTACGCCATGGCGTACGGAGACAGGACGACAGGCGTGATGCGCGCGGGCAGAGCGGGGGCGGCTCTGCTGACCGCCGGTCTGCTGGGAGCGGTGGTGGCGCTGTCGCCCACCGGAGCGGTCGCCGCGGAGGCGCCGCGCATCGATTTGAAGGTTCTCGTCGTCGACGACGGCGGGGAAGCGGTGGGGGCCGTCACCGACGAACTGCGCGGTACGGGCGTGCCGTTCACCACGGTGAAGCTCGGGGCCGCAGGCCGCCCGGTGATCAATGCGGCGTTCCTCAGTGACACCGTCGCCGGCCGCCCGCGCGCCAAGTTCCAGGGTGTGGTGCTGCCCAACGAGGCGCCGTTCGGCGCGGATTCGCCCGAGTCGGCCGCGCTCGTCGCGTACGAGAAGACCTTCGGCGTCCGCCAGGTCGACGCCTACACCTGGGCGCACCCGGGCGTCGGCCTCGACTACACCGACCAGGAGGGCTACGCGGGCCCGATGGACGGCGTCGACGCCACCGTCACCGCCGCGGGCCGGGCGGGGCCCTTCGGGTACCTCGACGGGCCGCTGAAGTTCGAGGACAACTCGCCCTCGGTGATGGAGAGTTACGGGTACGCGGCCCGGCCCCGCACCGGTTTCACCAGCTACGTCGACATGCCCACCGGGACCGGCGCGACGCGCGGCAGCCTGGTCGGCGAGTACGCCCACGACGGACGGCGCGAGCTGGTCGTCACCTTCGCGTACAACAAGTACCAGCGGCAGTTCCGGGTACTGGCGCGCGGTGTCGTCGAATGGCTGACCCAGGGCGTACACCTCGGGCAGAGCCGCAACTACTTCTCCGTTCACGTCGACGACGTCTTCGCCCCCGATGCTCGCTGGGACAGCGAGCTCAACTGCACCCCGGGCGACTTCGACTGCAAGGGCGGTGAAGGTGAGGGGGAGAAACCGGTCCGGATGACGGCGGCCGACGCGCAGTACGCGGCCCAGTGGCAGCGCGAACGGGGCTTCCTGCTCGACATGGTCTACAACGCCGGGGCGGGCGAGGAGTGGAAGGCCGAGAACGGCGGCACCGACGCGCTGGCCGCGCAGCTGGTGACCGACCGCGCCCAGTACCGCTGGATCAACCACACGTACACCCACCCCTTCCTCGGCTGCACGCAGGACAACACGGTCGTGCCGTGGAAGTGCGCCACCGACACGGCGGGCAACACGCTCTGGATGAGCCGCGCCGAGATCTCGAAGCAGATCTCCGACAACCACAAGTGGGCGACCGCACGGGGCATCTCCGTCGACCGGACGGAACTCGTCACCGGCGAGCACTCCGGGCTGAGGACCACCCCGCAGCAGCCCGTGGACAACCCGAACCTGGCTCCCGCGCTCGCCGACAACGGCGTGAAGTGGACCGCGAGCGACGCCTCGCGCGAGCCGCAGCAGCGGGCCGTCGGCACGGCAGGGGCGCTGACCGTGCCCCGGCACCCGATGAACGTGTACTACAACGTCGGCACCGCCGCCGAGATGACCGACGAGTACAACTGGCTCTACACCAGCAGGGCCGACGGCGGCAGCGGCGCCTGCGAGGACAACCCGGCCTCCACCTGCCTGGCCGGACCGCTCGACGTGAACACCGGCTTCGCCTCGTACATCGTCCCGCAGGAGGCCCGTACGGCACTGAGCCACGTCGTCGGCAACGACCCGCGCCCGCACTACGTCCACCAGTCGAACCTGGCGGAGGAGCGGCTGCTCTACCCGGTCGTCGACAAGACCCTGGCGGACTACCGGGCGCTGTTCGCCGACAGCGCGCCCGTGGTGAACCCGCGCCAGCGCGACGTCGGCGTCGAGTTCACCCGCCGCGCCGCCTGGGACAAGGCCCTGGCCGCCGGCACCGTCACCGCGTACCGCATCGGGGACACCGTCACCGTCAAGGCACCGTCGGGCGTCGTCGCGCCCGTCACCGCCCCCGAGGGGACGAAGAAGCAACTGCTCCTCGGCACCGCCGCGTTCGGGACGCCGTACGCGGGGCAGCGGTCGGCGTGGACCGGGCCGGAGACACTCCAGTCCGCGGTCACGCTCAAGCTGCCGACCGCGCTGTAAGGGGCGCCCCTTCGGGGGCGCGGCCACCGCAACTGCCATCGGCAACTCGTCCTGGGGGGACACGAACATGAGCCGTGGGCGTCATGTCAGCATGCTCACCGAAGGCACCTATCCGCACGTCCAAGGGGGTGTCAGCACCTGGTGCGACCAACTGGTGCGCGGCATGCCCGACGTCGAATTCCATGTCGTGTCCCTCACGGGCAGCGGGCGCGAGCCCGTCACCTGGGAGCTGCCGCGCAACGTCTACGAGCACACCGTGGTGCCGCTGTGGGGTCCGGCGGACACCTCGCGCGCCGCCCGGCCGAGAAGGCGCGAGAAGCGCGCCTTCCTCTCCACCTGCGAACGCTTCCTGCTCTCGATCCTCGACCCCGATTCGGGCTGCGACTTCGGCCAGGAGCTGTACGCCCTG
Organism: Streptomyces sp. NPDC021093; assembly: GCF_044333135.1. Taxonomy (NCBI): domain Bacteria; kingdom Bacillati; phylum Actinomycetota; class Actinomycetes; order Kitasatosporales; family Streptomycetaceae; genus Streptomyces; species Streptomyces sp. NPDC021093. The sequence continues at coordinate 145,419 of NZ_JBIRQJ010000005.1, forward strand.
GCCGAACTCGCCCGGCAGGGACGCCTCACGGCGGCCCTGGGCAGCGAGGACGTACTGCGCACCCTGATGTGGATCTGGACCATGCCGCACCTGGACATATCGCGGGCCCGGCCCACCCTGCACGACGCACTCATAGCCACCGACCTCCTCGACCACCTGCTGCGCCCGCTCGCCGCCCGCCTGCCGGACGGCAGCATCGCGCACGCCGTCAGCAGCGGGCTCGCCACGCTGCCCGCGCTCGCCGCCAAGCACTTCGACGGCGCGCCCTTCCTGCTCACCGAGCACGGCATCTACCTGCGCGAGCGCTACCTGGGCTACCGCTCCGCGGCGCAGCGCTGGCCCGTGAAGGCCCTGCTCCTGGGCTTCTACCGGGAGCTGAACTCGCTGGGCTACCGCGAGGCCGACCTGATCACCCCCTGCAACCAGTACAACCGCAGGTGGGAGGAGCGCGGCGGCGCCGACCCGGACCGCATCCGCACCGTCTACAACGGCGTCGACCCCCAGCTCTTCCCGCACGCGGGACCCGAGCCCGAGATCCCCACGCTCAGCTGGGCGGGCCGCATCGACCCGATCAAGGACCTGGAAACACTCGTACGGGCCTACGCGATCTGCCGCGCCGAGATCCCGGCGCTGCGGCTGCGGCTCTTCGGCGGAGTCCCCGAGGGCGGCGAGCATTACAGGACCACGCTGGAGAAGCTCGCCGCCGAGCTCGGGGTCACCGACGGCATCACCTACGAGGGGCGGGTCTCGGACGTGGCGCGCGCCTACGCATCGGGCAGCGTCGTGATGCTGTCCAGCATCAGCGAGGGCTTCCCCTTCAGCATCATCGAGGCCATGTCCTGCGGCCGTACGACGGTCTCCACGGACGTCGGCGGAGTGCGCGAGGCGGTCGGCGACACCGGCCTGGTCGTGCCGCCGCGCGAGCCCGGGGCCATGGCCAGGGCCACCCTGGAGCTGCTGCGGGACAACGCGCGCCGGGCCGAACTGGGGGAGCGGTCCCGGCAGCGGGTCATCGACCAGTTCACCCTGCGGCGCTCCGTCGAGGGCTTCCGCCGCATCTATGAGGAGCTCGACGGCGTGCCCGCGCCGCTCGCCCACCCGATCCACGACGCGGACGAACTGTCCGGCGAGTGGACCGTGCAGCTGCGCATGCCGGACCCCTGGCGGGCGATGGCGGCGGACGGGACGACCTGGTGAAACTGCTCGACGCACGCAAGAGCCTCAAGAGCCGCTTCTACGGGGGTACTTCATGAGCGGCCCCATGTGGCTGACGCCCGACGACCGGCAGGACACCCTGCCCGCCATCCCGCGCCCCCGGCCCCGCTGGGCGGCCGCCGCCGACCCGATGGACGAACTCGCCGACCGGCTCCGCGACCTCATAGAGGCCGCGGTCCACCCCGACGAGATCGCCGCCATCCTCGAATCCGACGGCATGACCGACGACCACATCCGGCTCACCTACGGCCGCGCCGACTCCTTCGAGCTCGCCGAGGACCTCTACGCACGCGTACCGCGGACGTATCCCGAACCGGGTCTCGCGCCCGGCGACCCCTGGCACGTCAGCCTGTTGCCGTGTCTGCTGCGCGGCCTGGTGTTCGCGCTGCCGGGACTCGCGTACGTCCTGGTGGCGCCCCTCGCGACGGGCACCACCCCGATCGCGGTCCTGCTCGCCAGCGCCCTCACCGGCTGGGCGTGGAACCAGGCGCTCGCCCACCGCGCGTACACCTGGCTCGGCCTCGGCGACCGGCCCGCCGCCGTCCGCGCACTGCTCACCGGGGCACCGCTCGGGGCCCTGCTCGGCACCGCGGTCGCCCTCGCCGTCGCCGGTACGGGCGAAGGCGGCGCCGTCGCCTTCGCTTCCGTACAGGCGCTGTACCAGGGGGCGGCGACCGTCCTGCTCGTCCTCGGCCGGGAGCGGCTGCTGCTCGCCGCGCTCGCCCCGATGTCGGCGGGCGCCGTCCTCGCCCTGCTGCACGACCTCCCCGACCCGGCCCGCATCGCCCTCCTCGCGGTGTCGCCGCTGGCGGTGCTCGCGCTGGCGGCGGCGGAGCTGCTGCGGGGCGTCGGCGGCCGGGTGCGGGGGCCCGGCGGACCCCGGGTGGCGGCCTCCGTGCCGTACGGGGTGTTCGGCCTGGCCACCGGCGTCCTCGTGCTGCACGTCGCGCTCGGCGACGTACTGGCGGACGGGATGACGGGGGAGATCGGGGCGGCCGGGGCGGCGGCCGCACCGGGGGCCGTGGCCCTGACCCTCAGCATGGGTCCCGCGGAATGGCTGCTGCACAGGTTCCGCAGCGGCAGCCTGACCGGGCTGCGGGAGTCCACCACACCGGCGGCGTTCCGGCGTGCCACGGTGCTGACGCTGGCCCGCTGCCTCGGGCAATACCTGCTGGTGCTGGCGGGGCTCGCCGCGGCGGGCACCTTGCTGTGGCCGCAGGCGGGCGGGTTCGACGGGGTGCGTGCGGCGGGGCTGCTGCTCATCGGGACACTGATGTGGACGGGGCTGCTGCTCCAGGCGTTCGGCGCGGTCGTCGCGGCGGCGTCGGTGTGCGGAGCCGCGGCGCTCGTACAGACACTGGTGGTGCTGGGCGGGACCACCTCCCTGACGTCGCTGGCGGTGCCCGGCCTCGCGGCGGTGGTGCTGGCCGCGCTCGTCTGCGCACTGCTGGGGAGGGCGACGGCGCACCGGCCGTGACCCGCCTGCCGGAAACCCCCTGCCGGGGACCTCTGCCGGGTCCCCCGCGGGGCCCTGCCGGAGACACTGCGATGAGGACCGACACGTGAGACAGCTGCTCGTCCCGTTCTACGAACACCCCGCCGAGCGCCCCGACGCCTGGGCGGCGCTCCTGCGCGTGCCCGAGCGGCTCTACGGGGTGGTCCTCAACCCGGCCAGCGGGTCCGGGAGTTCGCCCGACCCGGCGTTCGCGGCGGTCGCGGAGCGACTGCGTGCGGCGGGCGTACGCGCCCTCGGGTACGTCGACACCGACTACGCCCGGCGTCCGCACGCCGAGGTGGTGGGCGACCTGCTCCGGTACCGCGACTGGTACGGCACCTCCGGCGCCTTCCTCGACCAGGTCTCCTCCGGTGCCGACGCCTTCGCCCACTACCGGCGCCTGGCGGTGGCGGCGCGGGCGGCGGGCAGCGGCTCCCTGGTGCTGAACCACGGGACGCACCCCGACCCCGCGTACCTCCGGCTGGCGGACGTGCTGGTCACCTTCGAGGGCAGCTGGGAGACGTACCGGGACGCGCCCGAGGCCCCGGCCTGGACGGCCGGCTACCCGGCGGACCGGTTCTGCCACCTGGTGTACGAGGCTCCGGCGGACGTGGACATCGCCTTCCTCGCGGCGCGGCGGGGCGCGGCGGTGCACTGCGCGGTGCCGGGCGGCGGGGAACACCCGTGGGGGACGCTGCCGCAGGGGCTGGGCGCGGCGGCGCCTCTATGAGGCGTGCCGCGGCCCTGCTGCTGACCTTGCCGCTGTTCCTGACGGCGGGGTGCGCCCGGCCGGGCCCCGAACCCGCTCCGGGGCCCAGCGAGTCCGGGCCCCGTCCCACCGGCCCCCGTTGGCAGCCGCGCCCCGGGCTCGCCTGGCAGTGGCAGCTCAGCGGGAAACTGGACCTTTCCGTCGACGTCCCGGTGTACGACGTGGACGCCCACACCACCTCCGCCGAGACCGTCGCCGCGCTGCACGCCAAGGGCCGCAAGGTCGTCTGCTACCTGTCGACGGGGGCGTGGGAGGAGTTCCGCCCGGACGCCGCCCGCTTCCCGACGGAGGTCCTCGGCAAGGGCAACGGCTGGAAGGGCGAACGCTGGCTGGACGTCCGCCGCACCGACGTCCTGGAGCCCCTGATGGCCGCCCGCATGGACATGTGCCGGGACAAGGGCTTCGACGCCGTCGAGCCGGACAACATGGACGGCCACCTCAACGAGACCGGGTTCCCGCTCACCGCCGCCGACCAGCTCCGCTACAACCGGCTGATCGCCCGCCTCGCCCACGACCGGGGCATGGCCGTCGGCCTGAAGAACGACCTCGACCAGATCCCCGAGCTGGTGGGGGACTTCGACTTCGCGGTCAACGAGCAGTGTGCCCAGTTCGACGAGTGCGCGCAGCTGACGCCGTTCATCGAGGCGGGCAAGGCCGTCTTCCACGTGGAGTACGAGATCCCGGCCGAGGACTTCTGCGGACAGGCACGTCGGCTGAAGCTCAGCTCGATGCTGAAGAAGTACGAACTGGGGGCGTGGCGCAGGGAGTGCTGAGCGGCTGAGCGGGAGCCGGGCGCAACAGCCGCTACCCCAGCGCCAGCACCACCAGGGCCGCCGTCGCCGCCGTCTCCGCCAGAGCACCGAACACGTCCCCCGTCACCCCGCCGAACCGCCGTACGCAGTGGGCGAGGAGCACCTGGGCCGCGCCGAGCGCCCCGAGCACCGCCACCGCGTGGTGCACCGCGCCGTACGGGCCCAGGGCGAGGCCCGCCGCCGCGCACAGCGCCGTGGTGACGGTCCCCGCCACGACGGCGGCGCGTACCGGAACCACTCCCGCCACCGCCGCCCCCAGCCCCTCCGGCCGGGCCGCGGGCACGCCCGTACGGGACGCGAGGGTGAGCGCCAGCCGGGCGGCGACGCCCGAGACCAGCGCCGCGACCGCGCCGTGCGCCCACCCGTCGGCGTACAGCTGGGCCAGTACGGCCACCTGGGCGAGCAGCGAGAACAGCAGGGTGATGACGCCGAACGGACCGATGTCGGACTGCTTCATGATGTCGAGCGCGGTCGCCGCCGGCTTGGCGCTGCCGAGCCCGTCCGCGGTGTCCGCGAGCCCGTCCAGGTGCAGTCCCCGGGTGAGCACGGCAGGCACCGCGGCGGATGCCACGGCGGCGAGCAGCGGCCCGGAGCCGAGCAGGAGCAGCAGTACGCCCAGCGCCGCCGCGCACAGCCCCACCACCGCGCCCGCGAGAGGCGCGCACAGCATGCCCGTACGCGCCGCCTCCCGGTCCCAGCGCGTGACATGCACCGGGAGGACAGTGAGGGTGCCGAAGGCGAACCGCACACCGTCCGGGAGAGTGGGGCGCGCGGTGGGCGGGGGAGGAGTGGTCACCGGCCGCAGGCTATCCCGCACGACCGGCCGGTAAGTTACGCATGACGGGTAAATGAGACAAAGCGGAGTGGGTGGCATGGGTCACTGGCTGTACCGGAACATCGTCGAGCCCGGCAAGCTCCCGCTCTTCCTCGCCCTGCTCTCCTTCGTGCTGTCCTTCCTGGTCACCCGCACCATCACCCGCATGATCCGGGCCGGCAAGGGCCCCTTCCGCAACGTCACCCCCGGCGGCATGCACATCCACCACGTCGTCCCCGGCGTCGTCCTCACCACCATCGGCGGCTTCGGCGCCGTCGCCAGCGGGCGGCACGGCGTGGGGGCGGCGATCTGCGCGGTCATCTTCGGCACGGGCGCGGGTCTCGTGCTCGACGAGTTCGCGCTGATCCTCCACCTCGACGACGTCTACTGGTCCGAACAGGGCCGCACCAGCGTCGAGATCGTGGTCCTCACCGCCGCCCTGGTGCTGGTGGTGCTCACCGGCTCCCTGCCCTTCGGTGTGAACGACATGACGCCGGACGAACTGCACAGCCGCGGGCTGGTCTTCCTGAACGTCGTCCTCAACGGGATGTGGTCGGTGATCGCTCTGTTCAAGGGCAAGGTGCGCACCGCTCTGTTCGGGATCGTGGTCCCCTTCGTCGGCATGGTCGGCGCGATCCGCCTGGCCCGCCCCAACTCGCCCTGGGCGCGCCGCTTCTACCGCCGCCGCCCCAGGGCCAGGGCGCGGGCGATGCGCCGGGTCTACCGGCACGACCGCCGCTGGTCCCGGCCCACCCGCGCCCTTCAGGACTGGATCGGCGGAGCCCCGTCGCCCAAGCCCTGAGCGCGCCGCCCGCGCCCTCTGCGCACCGCACCCTCGACCAGCATCAGTACGAGGACGCCCAGCAGCGCCGCGATGTGCTCCTTGCCCGCCAGGTTCGTCTTGACGATCACCTCGACCACCATCGCCACGACGACCGCCGCGGCCGTCCACCGCGCGCCGTACCGCCAGCACACGTACAGCGCGAGCCCGACCACCGCGGCCGAGGGGCCGGTGTCCACCACCGTCCTGTCGATCTCGGGCAGCCCGAGCGGATGGTCGGGGCCCAGGGCGACACCCAGGCGGGCGTACATCGTGCCGGACAGGGTGGCGACGTACGCGATGAAGAGGGTCTTCGCGCGGCCCAGGCAGATCTCCGCGATGCCGAACACCAGCAGCACCTGTGCCAGCGCCCCCCACACCGGCAGGTTCAGCGCCGGTACGAACAGCGACAGCGGGGTGCGCAGGAGCGACGGCAGCAGCGGGTCGCCCGCCCGCAGCGCCCCGATGTCCTGGACGAACTGGTAGCCCCAGGACTGGTTCTGCACGGCCTGGAACACCGACGTCAGCACGATCGACGCCAGCGTCAGCGGGATCGCCCGCCACTTGCGCGCGACCAGCGCCTCGCGCACGCGCGCGTACAGCCGGCCCCACTCGCGGTGGGCGAACCGCCGCATCGAGGAGGCGCGGGCGATCGTGTCCGTCAACGTCTCTTTCCCGTCCCCAGGTGCTTGCGGTGCATCCACTTGGGCAGACCGGGGGCTTCCAGGAAGCCTTCGGCGCGCCCGGCGGCGATGCCGATGCGCAGTAGGTCGGCACTCTTCTCGAAGAGCATGAATCGAGGCTCCCAGATCGGTCGGTACTTGGCGTTCGCCCGGTACAACGACTCGATCTGCCACCAGCGCGAGAAGAAGCTCAGCAGGGAGCGCCACAGCCTCAGCACCGGTCCCGCACCGAGTCGTGAACCACGTTCGAAGACCGAGCGGAACATCGCGAAGTTCAGCGACACCTGAGTGATCTTGATCTCTCCGGCGCGCTGCAGGAGCTCGATCACCATGAACTCCATCAGCCCGTTCTCGGAGTCCCGGTCGCGCCTCATGAGGTCGAGGGAGAGCCCCTTGGGCCCCCACGGCACGAAGCTGAGCACGGCCCGCAGCTCGCCCGTGCCGTCCGTGCACTCCAGCATCACGCAGCGCCCGTCGCCCGGGTCGCCCAGCCGCCCCAGCGCCATCGAGAAGCCGCGCTCGGTCTCACCGTCGCGCCAGTCGTCGGCCTTGCGCAGCAGCTCGGCCATCTCGGCCTCGGGGATCTCCTCGTGGCGCCGGATGCGGACCTCGTACCCGGCCCGCTTCACCCGGTTGTACGCCTGCCGCACGGTGCGCATCGCGCGCCCCTCCAGGGTGAACTCGGCGGTCTCCACGATCGCCTCGTCGCCGAGCTCCAGCGCGTCCAGACCGTGCCGTGCGTAGATCGTGCCGGCCTCCTCGCTCGCGCCCATCACGGCCGGCACCCAGCCGTGCGCGCGGGCCTCCGCCAGCCACGGCTCGATCGCCCCCGGCCAGGCCTCCGGGTCGCCGATCGGGTCGCCGGAGGCGAGCGAGACCCCGCCCACCACGCGGTACGTCACCGCCGCCTTCTCCGTCGGCGACCAGACGACGCTCTTCTCGCGGCGCAGCGAGAAGTACCCCAGCGAGTCGCGGTCGCCCTGCTTGTCCAGGAGCGCCCGCAGCTTCTCCTCGTCCTCCTCGGACAGCGGGTCGACGGCGCGGCGGGAGCGGAACGCGGCCAGCAGGACGCCGATCAGCAGCGCCGTGCTCATGATGTTGATCGTGACGTCGACCCAGCCCGGCGTCAGGATCCCGGCGAACTGGGTGTCGGGCGCGGCGATGGTGATCAGCCGGGCCACCCCGTACCGCCAGCGCTCCAGGAACGTCGAGGAGCCCGCCCCGTGCGAGGCGGTGTTCGTGACGGTGACCAGCAGTGCGGCCAGCAGTGAGGTGACCAGCAGCCCGCCGACGGCGACGGCGGTGGCCAGCTTGGGGTTCGACCGGTCGCCCTTCGCGTAGAACTCGCGCCGGCCGAGCAGCAGTGCCACGAAGAAGGCGCCGGTGAGGGCGAGGGAGACCCAGTTGTGCGGGTACTTCCTGACCTCGGGGAAGACCATCACCAGCGCGAACAGCAGGAACAGCAGTCCGCTGAGCGCCGTGTTGAGGAGCCACGCCGCCCGCTTGCGGCGCCGCAGGGTGACCGCCATGACCAGCGCGAACAGGCCCGCGGCGAATCCGGCCGTCAGCAGGTACGGGGTGAAGTGGTCGCCGTCGTTGTGCCGCCGCAGGTCATTGCCGAGGGACACCCACACGGCGCTCAGGAAGCAGATGAACGTCACGACGCGCAGGTACCAGACGGCGAAGCCCGCACTGCGCCGGGTCAGTGGTGTGCTCCGCCGTGCCGCGGGTGCCTTGGGTGGTTCTTCGGTGGCCAAGCGGACATCTCCCATAAAAAGCGATGATATGGGGCATCGTGCTTGGCCGGAGGACCCCGCCGGATCCGTGCGCGGCCGGTGTCATCCGGCCGCACCGGGCGACTCAGCCCATGGCGTCCGCACTGCCCGCGCCGTCCGCGCCGCCCGCCTCCGCCGCGACATCCTTGATGTCCTCGGCGTCCTCGGCCGCCTCCTCCCGCACCGGCAGCTCCGCGGCCAGCGCGGCGGCGGCCTGCACCAGCGGAAGTGCCAGCAATGCCCCAGTTCCTTCACCCACAGTGACGCCCTGGTCGATCAGAGGGTTGAGCGCCATCCGGTCCAGCGCCTTCGCCTGCGCGGGCTCGCCGCTGGCGTGCCCCGCCAGCCACCAGTCCGGCGCCCGGAACGCGGCACGCTGCGCGACCAGCGCACACGCCGCCGACACCACGCCGTCCAGGATCACGGGCGTACGGCGCACCGCGCACTGGAGCAGGAACCCGGTCGCCGCCGCCAGGTCCGCACCGCCCACGGCGGCCAGGAGCTCCAGCTGGTCGCCGAGCACCGGCCTGGCCCGCCGCAGCGAGTCCCGCACCGCCGCGCACTTGCGCATCCACGCCAGGTCGTCGATGTGGGCGCCGCCGCGCCCGGTGACCACCGACGCGTCCGTGCCGCACAGCGCGGCGACGAGCGTGGCCGCGACGGTCGTACCGCCGACGCTCAGGTCCCCGAGCACCACGAGATCGGTCCCGGAGTCGGCCTCCTCGTCCGCGATCGCCATGCCGAGGCGTACGGCGGCCTCGGCCTCCTCCGGCGTCAGCGCGTCCTCGACGTCGATGCGTCCCGAACCGCGCCGCACCCGGTGCCGCACGACCTCGTCGGGCAGCAGCGCGGGATCGCAGTCGAGACCGGCGTCGACGATCCGCACCGGCACGCCGAGCCGCCGGGCCAGCACGGCCACCGGGCTCTCGCCGTCCAGTGCCGCCCGCACCAGCCGGTACGCGGAACCGGCCTCGCGCGCGGACACGTCCAGCGAGGCCACCCCGTGGTCACCGGCGAACAGCACCACCTTCGCCCGCTCCACGGGCCTGACCGGCACGGCCCCCTGGGCGGCGGCCAGCCACTCGCCCAGCTCGTCGAGCCTGCCGAGCGTGCCGGGCGCCACGGCGAGGCGCTCCCGGCGGTCCTCGGCATCACGCCGGACGCCGCTGTCGGGGCGTTCGATCAGGTCGGAGAAGTCGTCGAGATTCAGCGCGCTCATTCGCCGAACAGTACCGGCCGAACGGGGTAATCCTGAGACCTCCCTGCGGGTCCTCTCGGCAGTCCCCATGGCGGTCCTCGCGGCGGTCCCCGCGGCGGCCCTCCCGACGGTCCCCGCAGCGGGTCCCGGCGGGGCCCGCTCGGCGGCCCGCTCAGCGCAGCACCAGCGCCTGTCCCGCCACCACCAGCAGCACCTGCTCGCACTCCGCCGCGAACGTCGTGTTCAGCCGCCCCAGTTCGTCCCGGAAGCGCCGGCCGCTCGCCGTCGCCGGAACGACCCCCGAGCCCACCTCGTTGCTCACCGCGACGACCGTCCGCCGGGTCTCCCGCAGCGCCCGCACCAGCTCCCCGGTCCGCTCCCGCAGCGCCCGCTGCCCGTCCGCGGCCCACTTCTCGTCGTCCCACGCGCCGACCCGGTCCATCGCGTCCGTCAGCCACAGCGCCAGGCAGTCGATCAGCAACGGCGGTCCGTCCTCGCCCAGCAGCCCCACCAGCTCGCACGTCTCCTCGGTGCGCCAGCTGCCCGGCCGCCGCTCCCGGTGCAGCCCGATCCGCTCGGCCCACTCCCGGTCGCCGTCCCGCCGTCCGCCGGTCGCCACGTACACGACCCCCGGGAAGCCCTCAAGGCGCCGCTCGGCCTCCACCGACTTCCCCGACCGGGCCCCGCCCAGTACGAGGGTGCGCCGGGGCACGTCGGGCACGTCCTGGTACTCGCCGACCACGAGCGTCGTCCCGTCCGGCACGGCCCTGGCGCCGAGCGCGGCCAGCCGCCTGGCGGTCTCCGCCGGTCCCGGCACCCCGTGATCCAGATGTACGGCGACCACGTCCGTCGTCCCGGCGACCGCACCCCACCCGCGCAGCTTGGCCAGCGCGTCCGGCCGCCCGAGCACGTCCATCACCACCAGGTCGTACGGGCGCACGCCGCCCTCGCCCGCGGGCGAGCCGCCCTGCGGCAGGTACAGCAGCCGGTCGCCCTCCGCCGACGTCACCTCGTACCCCGTCCCGGGGGAGTCCATCGGCACGGCCCGCACCCGGTGCCCGCTGATCAGCGTCAACTCCTGTCCGTCCGGCACCCGTCCGGCCCGCGGCAGCCCCGGCGGGAGCTCGACGGGCGGCCCGTTGTGCGGATGCGTGAGCAGTACCTGCCGTACGCCCCCGAGGGACTGCCCCGCCCGGGCTGCGGCCAGCGCGGCTCCCGGCGTCAGATCGAGCAGCAGCGCCCCGTCCACCAGCAGCGAGGTGGCACCGCGCGCGTGCGCGGCGCGGGCGGTGGCGCAGGTCGCGCAGGGGCAGTCGGGGCGGGGGAGTCCGGCGGGCGCGGCCGTGCCGAGGAGAGTCAGTTCCACGGGTCGATCCTCCCGCGTCCTTGTGCGCGCTGCGCGCCCGGCTACGCTGCGGAAAGCATCGAGACGACCCGGGAGGCGTACATGGCGTGGACGTGGCGATTCGAGACGGCGGGCGGGACCGAGGTCCAACCGGCGGTGGAACCGGAGGAGTTCACCACTCAGGGCGATGCGGAGTCCTGGCTCGGCGAGGTCTGGAAGGACCTGCTGGAGGGCGGGGCCGCGCAGGTGATCCTGTCGGAGGACGGGACGAAGGTGTACGGCCCGATGAGCCTGAACGCGGAGGGGTAGACGGGGCGGGGGCGGGCCGGGCCAAGGGGGGCAGGCCGGGCCAAGGGGGGCAGGCTTTTAGGGGCGCGGGGCCGTACTGGATATGCGGCTCCGCCGCGTGGGCGCGACCAGCCACAACGCACCCGCACGACGACCACCGGCCCGGCCCGCACCGTTCTACCCCGCCCCGCCCCGCCCCGCGCCCAAGCGGCCCTCACATCTCGCCCAGCGTCACCTCCGCCCCCTTCTCCACCCCGTCCCGCTGATAGGCGACCCTCACCCTCGCCCCCGGCTTCGAAGAAGCCAGCGCCTCGCTCAGCGAAGTGATCGTGGTCAGAGGCCGCCCGCCGAAGGCGACCAGAATGTCCCCCGCCTCGATCCCGGCCCTCGCCGCCGCCCCGTCCTTCTGGACCGAGGCCACCGCCACCCCCGCCGGCTGGAACCTGTCGTCCAGGACCGTCCGCCCGGAAATCCCCAGCGCCGCGCGGCCCGAATCCGTGACCTTGCCGTCCTTGATGATCTGGTCGGCGACCGTCCGCACCATCGACGCCGGGATCGCGAACCCGATGCCGGGCGCCGCCGAACCCCCGAGCTGCGGATCCGTCGCTGCGAGCGTCGGGATGCCGATGACCCGGCCGTCCAGGTCGACCAGCGCGCCCCCGCTGTTGCCGGGGTTGATCGCGGCGGACGTCTGCACCATGTTCCCGATGGTGGCCCCGGTGCCGCCGCCCTGCCGGGGTTCGCTGACCGTGCGGCCGACCGCCGAGACGATGCCCTGGGTGACGCTGCTGGACAGTCCCAGCGGGCTGCCCATGGCGAGGACGATCTGCCCGACCTCCACCTTCGCCGAGTCCCCGAAGCGGGCCGCCCGCAGTCCGTCCGGCACCTTCTCCAGCTTGATGACGGCCAGGTCCTGCTCCGGGTACGCCGCCACCAGCTTCGCCGTCATCGGCTCACCGCCCCTGGTGGCGACGGTGACCTTGAACTCCTTCTCGTCGCCCACCACATGGGCGTTGGTGACGACATGGCCCCTGTCGTCGTACACGACCCCGGACCCGAGCCCGCTCCGTGCGTCGATCTGGACGACCGACGGCAGTACGTCCTTGATCACCCGCTGGTAGTCCTCCTCCAGCTCCCGGGTGCCGGACGCACGCGACGGGGAGGAGGACGCGGACGTGGACGCGGAGGCGGAGGCGGAAGCGGAAGCGCGGGCCGCGTCCTTCGGCGCCGGATCCGAGCACCCCGCCAACCCCGCCCCCGCCAGCACCACGGAGCAGACGCTCAGCGGCACCAGCACCCGCCGACGTACGGAATCTCGGTGCGCGGAGGTGCGGCGTGCAGGGTCGCGGTACAGCGAACGGTCGTCCATGACTGGAGTGTCCCTTCGGTCCGTACGGCACGGCCCGCCGAAAGGGGCCGATCAGGGGGTCGGGAGGGCGGGCGCCGCCGGCTCGCTCGCCGACTGGGCCGCCGGCTGCGCAGCCGACTCCGCGTGCAGGAACTGCGTGGCCGCCAGCTCCCCGTACAGCGAGTCCCCCGCCACCAGTTCCGCATGCGTGCCCACTGCCCGTACCTTCCCCGCGTCCATCACCACGATCCGGTCCGCGAGCGTCACCGTCGACAGCCGGTGCGCCACCACCAGCACCGTCGTCTCCCGCGCCGCCTCCGCGACCGCGTCCCGCAGCGCCAGCTCGTTGACCGCGTCGAGCTGCGAGGTCGCCTCGTCGAGGAGCAGCAGCCGAGGTCCCCGCAGCAGTGCCCGCGCGATCGCCACGCGCTGCCGCTCGCCGCCCGACAGCTTGGACCCCCGGTGCCCGACCACCGTCTCCAGACCGTCGGGCAGTCGGTCCACCAGCCCGTCCAGCCGGGCCTTGACCAGCACTTCCCGTATCGCCTCGTCCGTGGCGTCCGGCGCGGCGAACACCAGGTTCTCGCGCAGCGTCCCCGCCAGCACCGGCGCGTCCTGCTCCACGTACCCGATGGCGGCGCGCAGTTCGGCGAGCGGCCAGTCCCGTACGTCGCGGCCGTCGACCAGCACCCGCCCGCCCGTCGCCTCGTAGAAGCGCTCGATCAGCCCGAAGACGGTCGTCTTGCCGGCCCCCGAGGGACCGACGAAGGCGGTCATGCCGCCGCCCGGCACGTCGAAGTCGACGCCGTGGTGGACGTACGGAAGGTCGTCCCGGTAGCGGAAGGCGACGCCCTCGAAGGCGACCTTCGCGGGCCCGCCCCCCACCGGGGCGAGCGCCGTCCCCGGCTCCTCCACGTCCAGCTTCTCCGCCTCCACGATCCGGGCCACCGCCGCCGAGCCCACCTGGTACTCGGTGACCGCCTGCACCATCTGGCTGATCGGGTCGATCAGATAGAAGAGGTAGAGCAGGAAGCCGATCAGCGTGGCCACCGAGATCGACCCCGAAGCGACCCGGGCCCCGCCTATCCCGAGCACCGCCAGGAACGACATCTGGACCGCGAGTCCGACCGAACTCCCCGCCAGCGCCTGCCACTTGGCGGACCGCACCCCGTGCCGCCAGGCCTCCTGCGCGGCACCCTCCACGACCGCCGCCTCGCGCGCCTCGGCGCCCGAGGCCTTGACCGTACGGAAGGCGCCGAAGGTGCGCTCCAGCACGGTCGAGATCGCCCCGACCGCCTCCTGCGACTGCTTCGTCGCCTGCGCGATCTTCGGCATGACGAACCCGACGGCCCCGCCGATCAGCACGATCACCCCGAGCGTGACCCCGAGCAGCACCGGGTCCAGGACCGCCATCAGCGCGATCGTCGCGAGGAAGGTCAGGCTGCCGGTCGCCGCCGAGACGATCGAGCTCGTGGTGACCGAGCGCAGCAGCGTGGTGTCGGAGGTGACCCGGGACATCAGGTCGCCGGGCTGGGTGCGCTCCACCTCGGGCACCCGAAGCCGCAGCAGCCTGCCGATCAGGTTGCGGCGGGCGACCAGGACCACCGTCTCCGCGGTGCGTTCCAGCACGTACGAACCGACGGAAGCGATCGCGGTGCCGAGCACCACGATCGCCGTGAGCAGCAGCAGGAGGCCGACGATCGACTTGTCCTCGCCGAGCCGTTCGACGAGTGCCATGGCGGCGAGCGGCTGCGCCAGCCCGCTCGCCGCGCCGACCAGCGTGAACAGTGCACCGAGCGCGACGGCCCAGCGGTGCGGACGGAAGTGCTGGTAGAGGGCGCGCCAGGTCTCGCGCGCAGGGAGTTTGGGCGTGCTGACCGGGTCTCCGGTCTTCTCGGTTGTCGTGGCCACGTTAAAGAAGACGCAAAGCCGGGGTGCGTACCTGACCGGCCCGGGCCCCGAATCCCACGGACTCCACGCCCCTCATCCCCGTACCCCGCACAGATGCAGCAGCGCCGCCACTCTCCGGTACGGGTCCGTCCGCCCCGCCCTGTCCTCCAGGGCGAGCACCTGCGCCAGCTCCTCCTCGGGGAGCGGCGGTGCCTCGTTCGGCACGTTGTCGGTGAAGACCCGCACCCCGTACCAGGCGTGCAGCGGGGCCGCGATCCCGGCGAGCGTCGCGGTCAGCGCGTCGAGCCGGTCCGCCCGCACCGGCAGCCCCAGCCGATTGGTGTACGCATCCGTGTCGAGCGCTCCGAGCGCCCCCGCCCAGTCCCCGGCGAGCGCGGGCCGCATGGCCAGCGCATCGGCGTTCCGTACGAGCAGGGACAGCAGTCCGCCGGGCGCCAGCATCCGGGCCAGGCCCGCCACCAGGGCGTCCGGTTCCTGGACGTACATCAGCACCCCGTGGCACAGCACCACGTCGAAGCTGCCCGGCAGGAAGTGCACACCGGTGTCGCGGCCGTCGCCCTGTATGAGCCGGACCCGCTCGCGGATCCCGGCGGGCTCCGCGGCCAGCGCCTCGCGGGCCGTCGCCAGCATCCCGGCGTCGGCCTCCAGTCCCGTCACCTTGTGCCCGGCGCGGGCGAGCCGCAGTGCCTGGGTGCCCTGCCCCATGCCGACGTCGAGTATCCGCAGCCGCCGTCCGACCGGGAAGCGGCCGGATATCTGCTCGTCGAGCTGGCGGGCGACCAGTTCCTGCCTGACCCTGTTGCGCAGTCCCCCCAGACCGGCCAGCCATGTGGCGGAAGCCCCGTCGAAACCCGCCACAGCGGCGGTCGACGAGGCTTCCGGAGCGTGGGGGATGTCCCGGCTCAGGGTCGCTCTCCACGCTTGACCTGCGGCTTCGGAAGACGCAGACGGCGCATCTGGAGCGAGCGCATCAGGCCGTAGGCCACGGCGCCGCGCTTGGGCTCGTCGGGGAAGCGCGTGTTCAGCTGCTTCTTGAGGCGGATGAACAGGCCGATCGAGTCGAGCACGATCAGCGCGATGACGATCATCCACAGCAGCAGCGAGATCGTCTGCAGGTTGCCGACCTGGATCATGCTCATGACGAGGATGACCACTGCCATCGGCAGGAAGAACTCCGCCACGCAGAAGCGCGAGTCGACGTAGTCGCGGACGAAGCGGCGCACCGGACCCTTGTCGCGGATGGGCAGGTACCGCTCGTCACCACTGGCAAGGGCCTCCCGCTGCTTGGCGAGGTCGGCACGGCGGGCTTCCCGCTGGCGCTTCATCGCCTCCTTGCGGTTCGCCGGCTGGGTCACGGCGCTGCGGCGCTGCGACTGCGCGACGGCGCGCTTGGGGGTGGGGCGCCCCTTGGGCGCCTGCGGGTCACGGGGCTGCTTGGAGAGGTCGGCAGTCACCTTGTCGGTGGCGGCGGTCTTCTCAGCGCTGGAGTTGGCACGGCTACGGAACACAAAACCCAAGGGTACGGGGTGCGGCGCACGGACCCCAGCGTGGAGGGGAACGATCCGGCAACAGCTGCGCCCGTACGGCCCCGCCCGGACGCGTCTCCACGGCCCGGCCGAGTGCGTCCCCACGGCCCGGCCGGGTGCGCCCCCACGGCCACGGCCGGGTGCGTACCAGGGTCTCTCCTACTCCCTACGCCCGAGCCCGCCCGCGCACAGTCGTCCTGGAGGAGGAGCACATCGGAGCCGGAACAGTGCGGTAATGGAGGCAGGGCCCGTACTGTGGGGTCTGTGGAGTGGCCAGGAGCCTGAGTCCGTCAGAAGGGGGCGCGCGAAGCCCATGAGCGGTGTCATGAAGCGTATGGGGATGATCTTCCGCGCGAAGGCGAACAAGGCCCTTGACCGGGCCGAAGACCCGCGGGAGACGCTGGATTACTCGTACCAGAAGCAGCTTGAGCTGCTCCAGAAGGTACGCAGGGGAGTCGCCGACGTGGCGACGTCGCGCAAGCGCCTCGAACTGCAGCTCAACGGGTTGCAGAGCCAGTCCTCCAAGCTGGAGGACCAGGGCCGCAAGGCCCTCGCACTGGGCCGGGAGGACCTCGCCCGCGAGGCCCTGTCCCGCCGTGCCGCGCTGCAGCAGCAGGTCTCCGACCTGGAGGTGCAGCACCAGACGCTCCAGGGCGAGGAGGAGAAGCTGACCCTCGCGGCGCAGCGCCTCCAGGCCAAGGTCGACGCCTTCCGTACGAAGAAGGAGACCATCAAGGCCACCTACACGGCGGCGCAGGCGCAGACCCGGATCGCGGAGTCCTTCTCCGGCATCTCCGAGGAGATGAGCGACGTCGGCGTCGCGATCCAGCGCGCCGAGGACAAGACCGCGCAGCTGCAGGCCCGCGCGGGCGCGATCGACGAGCTGCTCGCCTCGGGCGCGCTGGACGACCAGTCCGGGCTCGCCAAGGACGACATCCAGGCCGAACTGGACCGCCTCTCCGGCGGTACGGACGTCGAGCTGGAGCTCCAGCGCATGAAGGCGGAACTGTCCGGCGGTCCGTCCCAGCAGGCCATCGAGGGCGGCCAGCAGGATGCGGCCGGCACCGGTCAGGGCCAGAATCAGGGTCAGTCCCACCCCAGGTTCGACAAGCAGTAGTGCGACGAGCAGGAGGAGGAGCGCCATGATCGTACGGATCATGGGCGAGGGCCAGCTCAATCTGGCCGACAGCCACTTCGTCGAGCTCAACACTCTCGACGACGAACTGCTGGCCGAGATGGAGAACGGCGACGGGCCGGGGTTCCGGCGCACGCTGGAGGCGCTCCTGGATGCGGTACGCACTCTGGGCGTGCCGCTTCCCGACGACTCCCTGGAGCCGTCGGAACTGATCCTCCCCGCTCCGGACTCCACGCTGGAGGAAGTCCGCACCATGCTCACCGACGACGGCCTCATCCCCGGCTGAAGTTCCCCGCCCCCGCCCCCGCCCCCTAGCCCTCTTGGGCAGCGGGGCCGCCCCCCGGGGGCGGGACGGGTGGGCAAGGGGGCGGCCCTCACTGCGGCACGCCCCTCCGCGACCGCACCTGCTCGCCCCCGCACCCCCACCGCCGCCCGCCCCAGGGCCCCGTACCGTGAAAACATGACCGCCCCCAGCCTCCGCACCGGCCTCCCCCGCACCCGGTCCTGGCTGCGCGCCCACCCCCTCGTCGTCGACGCCGTCCTCGCGGCCACCGTCCTCGCGTGCATGATCGTCGGATCGTTCGCCGATCCGCACGACGGCATGCACGGTCCCTCCTTCGGCACCCGTGCCCCCGGCGTCCGCGGTGTCGTCCTCATGGTGCTGGCCGCCGCCACCCTCGTGTACCGCCGTCGGCGGCCCCTGCCCGTCCTGGCCGTGACCTGCGCGCTCACCGTCACCGGGTTCGTCCTCGCGCCCGTGGACCCGCCCGCGCCCGTCGCCATGAGCGCCGTCGTCGCGCTCTACACCGTCGCCGCCCGCACCGACCGGCCCACCACCTGGCGCATCGGTCTGCTCACCATGGCCGGGCTCACCGGCGCCGCGATGTGCTTCAGCGACGGGCCCTGGTACGCACAGGGGAACCTGGGGCTGTTCGCCTGGACGGGGATCGGCGCCAGCGCCGGCGACGCGGTCCGCTCCCGCCGCGCGTTCATCGACGCCATCAGGGAGCGCGCCGAGCGGGCCGAACGGACCCGTGAGGAGGAGGCCAGGCGCCGGGTCGCCGAGGAGCGGCTCCGGATCGCCCGCGACCTGCACGACGTCGTCGCCCACCACATCGCCCTGGTCAACGTCCAGGCGGGAGTGGCGGCGCACGTCATGGACAAGCGCCCCGACCAGGCAAAGGAAGCCCTCGCGCACGTCCGCGAGGCCAGCCGGTCCGCGCTCAACGAACTCCGCGCCACCGTCGGCCTGCTCCGTCAGTCCGGCGAACCCCAGGCCCCCACCGAACCCGCCCCCGGGCTCGCCGTCCTCGACGGCCTCCTCGATACGTTCCGCAATGCGGGACTCCCCGTCGAGCTGGCCCGTACCGACGACGCGTCGCTGGCCGCCTCCGTCGACCTGGCCGCGTACCGGATCATCCAGGAGGCCCTCACCAACGTCCGCAAGCACGCGGGCCCGGACGCGAAGGCCGAGGTCAGCGTCGTACGGGTCGGGACGTCCGTCGAGGTCACCGTCGTCGACGACGGTACGGAGACCCCGCCGCCCGAGGCCGGCGGCGGTCACGGCCTCATCGGCATGCACGAACGCGTCGGCGCCCTCGGCGGCACCCTCACCGCGGGCCCCCGCTACGGCGGCGGCTTCCGCGTCCATGCGATCCTGCCCGACACAACCGGTGCGTTGGCCGGTACGCCGCCCACCACCAGGGCCGAACCACCGGCCCGTCCGCAGTCCGGCCCGGGGGAGGACCACGCACCATGACCGTCGAGCAGCCCTTGTCACCGCCCGCACCCACGATGCCTCCCATCAAGGTCCTCCTCGCCGACGACCAGGCTCTCCTGCGCAGCGCCTTTCGCGTACTCGTCGACTCCGAGCCCGACATGGAGGTCGTCGGTGAGGCCGCCGACGGTGCCCAGGCCCTCGAACTGGCCCGCGCGCACCGGCCGGACGTCGTCCTGATGGACATCCGGATGCCCGGCACCGACGGCCTCGCCGCGACCCGCGCGATCGGCGCCGACCCCGAACTCGCCGCCGTGCACGTCGTGATGCTGACCACCTTCGAGGTGGACGAGTACGTCGTCGAGTCGATCAGGGCGGGCGCCTCCGGCTTCCTCGGCAAGGGCGCCGAGCCCGACGAGCTCCTCAACGCCATCCGGATCGCCGCCGGCGGCGAGGCCCTGCTCTCGCCCGCCGCGACCAAGGGCCTCATCGCGACCTTCCTCAAGCAGGGCGATTCCCCGGGCGCGTCCCCGGCCGCCGACGGCGCCCACGCCGCCCGCCTCGCCACCCTCACCGTCCGCGAACGCGAGGTCCTCGCCCACGTCGCGGGCGGCAACTCCAACGACGAGATCGCCGAACTCCTCGTCGTCAGCCCGCTCACCGTCAAGACCCACGTCAACCGCGCGATGGCGAAACTCGGCGCCCGCGACCGGGCACAACTGGTGGTTTTCGCGTACGAATCCGGCCTTGTACGTCCAAGGGTGGAGTGACGTCGCACCCCGACGTACTGCGCCTGCGGTACACCCCGGTCGAGAAAGGGACCTGGGAGCGAGGAATCGACCTCTTCCGATGGCTGATCGTATGAAAGGACCCTCGCGTCCGCCTGCCTCGCACGCGGACCCCTGTTCCGGGGGCCGTCTGCCTCGCTCGCCACAGATCGCCACAGAAGAGAGACCCCACCCATGTCCTGGCTGTCCAGGTTCAGCCTCGCCCAGCGGGCCTTGATCGGGCTGATATCGATCGTCGCGATCGTGTTCGGCGCGATCGCGATTCCGCAGCTCAAGCAGCAGTTGCTGCCCACGATCGAGCTTCCGATGGTGTCCGTGATCGCCCCGTACCAGGGCGCCGCTCCGGACGTGGTCGAGAAGCAGGTCGTCGAGCCGCTGGAGAACTCCCTCAAGGCCGTCGACGGCATCGAGTCCGTGACGTCCACGGCGAGCGAGGGCTCCGCCGTGATCATGGCCCAGTTCGACTACGGGGACGAGGGCACCAAGCAGCTCGTCGCCGACGTCCAGCAGGCCGTGAACCGGTCCAGGGCGCAGCTTCCCAAGGACGTCGACCCGCAGGTCGTGGCCGGTTCGACCGACGACCTGCCGACCGTCACGCTCGCCGTGACCTCGGACCAGGACCAGCAGGCGCTCGCCGACCGGCTGGACCGCGGCGTCGTCCCCGTCCTGCAGAACATCGACGGCGTCAGCCAGGTCACCGTCGCCGGCGTCCAGGACCTCCAGGTCGCCGTCACGCCGAACGACGCGAAGCTGGCCGCCGCCGGACTCAACGCGATGACGCTCGGCCAGGCCCTCCAGCAGGCGGGCGCCACCGTCCCGGCCGGCGCCTTCGCCGAGGACGGCAAGAGCCGCACCGTGCAGGTCGGCGGCAACCTCACCTCGCTGAAGCAGATCGAGAACCTGCGGGTCAGCGGTCAGGCCGTCCCCGGCCAGACCCCGCCCAGGCCCGTACGCCTCGGTGACGTCGCCACCGTCAAGGAGACGCCCGCCGCGGCCACCTCCCTGACCCGTACCAACGGCAGGCCCAGCCTGTCGGTCTCGATCACGATGGACCAGGACGGCAGCGCCGTCGCCATCTCCGACGCGGTCAAGGACAAGCTCCCCGAGCTGCGCGCGAGCCTCGGCTCCGGCAGCGAGCTGACCACCGTCTTCGACCAGGGTCCCTCGGTCTCCAAGTCGATCTCCGGCCTCACCACCGAGGGCGCGCTCGGCCTGGCCTTCGCGGTCGTCATCATCCTGATCTTCCTGGCGTCGATCCGTTCGACGCTGGTCACCGCGATCTCCATCCCCCTCTCGGTGGTCCTCGCGCTGATCGTGCTGTGGACGAAGGACCTGTCCCTCAACGTCCTCACCCTCGGCGCGCTGACCATCGCGATCGGCCGTGTCGTCGACGACTCGATCGTCGTCCTGGAGAACATCAAGCGGCACCTCTCGTACGGCGAGGAGCGCCACTCGGCGATCACCACAGCCGTCAAGGAGGTCGCGGGCGCGGTCACCTCGTCGACGCTCACCACGGTCGCGGTGTTCCTGCCGATCGGCCTCGTGGGCGGCATGGTCGGCCAGCTCTTCGGCTCGTTCTCCATCACGGTGACGGCCGCCCTGCTGGCCTCGCTGCTCGTCTCCCTCACCGTGGTCCCGGTCTTCTCGTACTGGTTCCTGCGCGCGCCGAAGGGCTCCGAGGGCGTCGACCCGGCCGAGCTGCGCCGCCGCTCCGAGGAGAAGGAGAACAAGAGCCGCCTCCAGCGGATGTACGTCCCCGTGCTCCGCTTCGCGACCAAGCGCCGCCTCGTCAGCGTGGCGATCGCCCTCGTCGTGCTCGTCGGCACGTTCGCGATGGCCCCGCTCCTGAAGACCAACTTCTTCGACCAGGGCGAGCAGGACACCCTCTCGCTCACCCAGAAGCTGGAGCCGGGCACCAGCCTGGACGCCACGAACGCCGCGGCACTCAAGGTCGAGAAGGTCATCGAGTCCGTCGACACGGTGAAGGACTACCAGGTCAACGTCGGCTCCGCCGGGATGATGGCGGCCTTCGGCGGCGGCTCCGGAGCCAACCAGGCCTCGTACCAGCTCACCCTGAAGAGCGCCGAGGACACCGAGGCGGCCACCAAGGAGCTGGAGGACAAGCTCGCCGCCCTCAAGGGCGCGGGTGACACCAAGGTCGGCGCGGGTGGCGGCTTCGGCAGCCAGGACCTGAGCGTCGTCGTCAAGGCCGCCGACTCGGACACCCTCAACAAGGCGACCGAGCAGGTACGTTCCGCCGTGGCCGGTCTGAAGGACGTCACCGACGTCCAGAGCGACCTCGCCCGGTCCGTGCCGCGCATCTCCGTCAAGGGCACCCCGAAGGCCGCGGAGGCGGGCTTCAACGACGCCGCCCTCGGCGCGGTCGTCGCCCAGGCGGTCCGCGGCACCCCGTCCGGCAAGGCCATGCTGGACAGCACCGAGCGCGACATCGTCATCAAGTCCGCCAAGCCGGCGACGACGATGGACGAGCTGAAGAAGCTGCCGCTCGGCCCGGGCGTCACCCTCGGACAGCTCGCCGACGTCAAGCTCGTCGACGGCCCGGTCTCGATGACCCGCATCGACGGCGCCCGCTCGGCGACCGTCACCGCCAAGCCGGTCGGCGACAACACGGGCGCGGTCGGCACCGCGCTCCAGTCGAAGATCAACGACATCAAGGCGGACCTGCCCCAGGGCGCGACCGTCGCGATCGGCGGTGTCTCCGCCGACATGGACGACACCTTCGGCAAGCTCTTCCTGGCCATGCTGGCGGCCGTCGCGATCGTCTTCATGCTGCTGGTCGCGACCTTCAGGTCGCTGATCCAGCCGCTGATCCTGCTGGTCTCGATCCCGTTCGCGGCGACCGGTGCGATCGGCCTGCTGCTCGCCACCGGCACCCCGATGGGCGTCCCGGCGATGATCGGCATGCTGATGCTCATCGGCATCGTGGTCACCAACGCGATCGTGCTGATCGACCTGATCAACCAGTACCGGGCGCAGGGCATGGGCGTCGTGGAAGCCGTCGTCGAGGGCGGCCGCCACCGGCTCCGCCCGATCCTCATGACGGCCCTCGCGACGATCTTCGCGCTGCTCCCGATGGCACTGGGCATCACGGGCGAGGGCGGCTTCATCTCCAAGCCGCTCGCGATCGTGGTGATCGGCGGTCTGATCACGTCGACCCTGCTGACCCTCCTGCTGGTGCCGACCCTCTACGCCGTGGTGGAGCTCCGCAAGGAGCGCCGTGCCGCGAAGAAGGCGGCCAAGCGGGGCGGCGGTGCGAAGCCGGACGGCGCCGGCACCGAGGCGAAGGACGACGACCGCGAGCCCGCGACCGTCTGATCCCGCTGATCCTCGCTGAAGCATGAGTAAGGGGCACCCTCCCTGGAGGGTGCCCCTTACTCATGTGTGTGACGCGGCGACCGTCAGGCCGTCGGGTCCTCCGGAATCGCGTGCACCTCGACCGGGTCGTTGCCGGGCTTGCCGCCAGGGCCGGGACACGCGGAGGCGCGCGCCGCGATCTCGTACGCCCGCTCCGGGCTCTTGACGTCGACCACCCAGTACCCGGCGAGGATCGGGCCCTGCACGGCCGGTCCTTCGGTGATCTGCGGCTTGCCGTCGGAGCCCGCCCGCACGGTCTTGACCAGCCCAGGCCCGCCGAGCCCGCGCGCCTCGACCATCTCGCCCGCCGAGGTCAGCTCCTGGTTGAGGGCCTCCATGTGGGCGAACATCGCCTGCATGTCGTCCTGGTCGTACGAGGACATGACGCTGTCCCACTGACCGGCGTCCACGTTCATCTGGATCATGTACAGCATGTGCCTGCGCTCCTCGGGCCGAGTCGTTTCGTACGGTGCCGTTTCGTACGGTGCCGTTTCGTACGGTGCTGAAAGGTGGACTGTCCCTTCCAGCGAAACTCATCGGCCCGGGGTCCGCTACGGGAGCGCCAGCATCCGCTCCAGCGCCAGCTTCGCGAAGCTCTCCGTCTCCCGGTCGACCTCGATCCGGTTGACCAGATTGCCCTCGGCCAGCGACTCCAGGGTCCACACCAGGTGGGGGAGGTCGATGCGGTTCATGGTCGAGCAGAAGCAGACCGTCTTGTCGAGGAAGACGATCTCCTTGTCCGGGTGCGCGTTCGCCAGCCGCCGGACCAGGTTCAGCTCGGTGCCTATCGCCCACTTGGAACCGGCCGGGGCCGCGTCCAGGGCCTTGATGATGTACTCCGTCGAACCGACCTCGTCCGCCGCCGCGACGACCTCGTGCTTGCACTCCGGGTGGACCAGGACCCGTACGCCGGGAATCCGGGCCCGTACGTCCTCCACCGACTCCAGCGAGAACCGGCCGTGCACCGAGCAGTGCCCGCGCCACAGGATCATCCTGGCGTTGCGCAGCTGCTCGACGGTCAGGCCGCCGTTCGGCTTGTGCGGGTTGTAGAGCACGCAGTCGTCCAGCGACATCCCCATGTCGCGGACCGCGGTGTTGCGGCCCAGGTGCTGGTCGGGGAGGAAGAGCACCTTCTCGCCCTGCTCGAACGCCCAGTCCAGGGCGCGCTTGGCGTTGGACGAGGTGCAGATGGTGCCGCCGTGCTTGCCGGTGAACGCCTTGATGTCGGCCGAGGAGTTCATGTACGAGACGGGGACGACGGTCTCCGCGAGACCCGCGTCCGTGATCACGTCCCAGCACTCGGCGACCTGCTCGGCGGTGGCCATGTCGGCCATCGAGCAGCCCGCCGCCAGGTCCGGCAGTACGACCTTCTGGTCGTCGGAGGTCAGGATGTCCGCGGACTCGGCCATGAAGTGCACGCCGCAGAAGACGATGTACTCCGCCTCCGGCTTGTTCGCGGCGTCCCGCGCGAGCTTGAAGGAGTCGCCCGTCACGTCGGCGAACTGGATGACCTCGTCGCGCTGGTAGTGGTGGCCGAGCACGAAGACCTTGTCCCCGAGCTTCTCCTTGGCCGCGCGGGCGCGCTCCACCAGGTCCGGGTCGGACGGCGAGGGCAGGTCACCGGGACACTCCACGCCGCGCTCGCTCCTGGGGTCGGCCTCGCGGCCGAGCAGCAGCAGGGCGAGGGGCGACGGCTGGACGTCGAGGTCGATCTGACGGGGCTGGGCGGTGGTCACGACACGCACCCTTTCTGTTCTGCGAGCTGCGAGAGGGGCCCGGGAAAGAAGGAACGAGGGGCCTTTTCGTCGAAATGACGCTATCTATCATAACTGCTTTACGTCACTTTGACGATGCCGATCTCGTCGATTTGACGAATTCCCCGGACGGGTCCCGGGCGGCCCTGGGACGGACCCCTGGACGGGACCCCTGGACGGAGCCCTGGACGGACCCGGGGTGGACCCTGGGCGGACCCGGGGCGGGTCCTGGGCGGTTCCCGGGCGGGTTCCCGTCACACCGCCCACGTCCCCCGAGGGGCGGGGTGTGCGAGCATGAAAGGACAAGACAGACGCTCAGGCCCGGAATGAATCCGCGGCCCCGCCGGTTGCAACCGTCGGCAAGCAGTCCGTACAACCCGGGAGAGATGTAGATGTCCGTTCAGGACGACAAGACCACCGTGAGCGACGGCATTCTCCTGTCCGACGCCGCCGCGGCCAAGGTCAAGGCCCTGCTCGACCAGGAAGGCCGGGACGACCTGGCACTCCGCGTCGCCGTGCAGCCCGGTGGCTGTTCGGGCCTGCGGTACCAGCTCTTCTTCGACGAGCGCTCGCTCGACGGCGACGTCCTCAAGGACTTCGACGGAGTGAAGGTCGTCACCGACCGGATGAGCGCCCCGTACCTGGGCGGTGCCTCCATCGACTTCGTCGACACCATCGAGAAGCAGGGCTTCACGATCGACAACCCGAACGCCACGGGCTCCTGCGCCTGCGGCGACTCGTTCAACTAGCAGGACGACGAAGGCGGTTGCCCCGGGATCCCAGATCCGGGGCAACCGCCTTCGTCATGCGTACGCACGCGGGTACGGGCCGCGCGGACACGGGCCCGGCCGGGCTCAGCCCTTCGGCACGGCCTTCCCGTCCTCGCCCACCACGCTCCGCCCCTCCAGGGGCTTCTCCAGCGTCACCGACTCCGTGAGCTTCTTCGCGAGCGCGATGCAGATCCGCTTCGGGTCCGGATGCGTCTCGACGATCCGCACCTTCACCGAGCCGCCGTCCTCGACCGCCTTCGCCGCGTAGTCGCTGCACACGCCGCCCCAGAAGGTCAGGGAGAGCTTCCGGCCGTCCGTACGGTACGACTCGACATGCCGGTCGGGAGTGGTCCCAGGACCGGCCGTGGGGTCCGTCGAGGGGCCTGCCGTCGGATCGCTCTTCGGCGGCGCGGGCTCCACCAGGAACTTCGGCTCCACCGCCGGGTACGTCACCGTGTACGGCGCCTCGCCGCCCGCCGGAGCCACCCGGAACAGCCAGGACGGCACCAGCATCCGCTGCCCGTCCGCGTACTGCGCGGCCAGGCCGAAGACCGCCGAGCCGACCGTCACCGTCCGCTGCGGCACCTGGCGCGGCTCGCACGGCAGGATCTTCCCCCGCGGAGGCGCGGGCTCCACCGGCTCCACCGCGAGGTCCGTCCCCTTCGTCTCCCTCACCGGTACGGGACCCGTGCAGTCGGTGGTCTTCGGCGGGGTCACGCCCCGCCCGGCCCCGTTGAGCAGCTCCAGGGCCTTCCCCGCGCCCACCACCGGGTACTCGGCGCCCTTGTTGAGGCCCTTCAGCTGCCCGCTGCCGCCCACCACACTGCCGTCGGGCCCGACCGGGATCCCGGTCGTCCAGCCGTACGTCGGCAGCCCGCCGACCACCGGATCCGCGTTGACCACCCGCGCACCGCCCAGCACCTGCCCCGCGTCCAGCTTCGCGTCACCGAGACCCAGCGCCTTCAGTACCGGAGCCGCCGCCTTCTTCGCGGCCGCCTCGTCCACCGGCGTGCCCGACACGCACCGCTTGCCCCGGACGCAGTCGGTGCTGCCCTTCGCCTGCGGTGCGCGCGCGAACGTCCAGGTGCCGGGCGCCCGTTCACTCACCCGCAGCTGACTGCCGGAACCGTCGGGCAGCGCCCCCACCAGCCAGGAACCACCGCTCAGCCGCGGGGCGCCCGAGACGCCGAGCGCCTTCGCCAGCCGGCTCACCTCGTCGGCGCCGACCGCGCCCTGCGCCCGGTACACCGGGGCGGAACCCGGCCCGTCCGGCAGCTTCCCGGCCGCCCGGTACACCACCCGGCCGAAGCCGCCGCCGTTCGGATCGGGCTCACCGGGGGCGATCCCGACGGGACCGCTGCCGGTCGGCCCGGACGACGTACCACCGGAATCCGCGCCGCCGGAACCCGCGTCCGTATGGCCGTTGAGCGCCAGCGGCGGAGGGTTGCCCCCGGGGCCGCCGGGCTCACCGGGGCTGCCCGCGCCGCCGTCGCCCGCGGTGGACGCCCAGTACGCGCCCCCGCCTCCGACCAGCAGCACCGCAGCCGCCACGGAGGCGGCGGCCAGCGGGGACAGCCGTCGACGGGGAGTGGGTCGCGCCTGCTGCTCGCTGCTCACCGGGTTGCTCCTTCGCCTGCGCCCGCGCGGGGCGGCTGATGCGGACGCCCCCTTTACAGGAGACACCGATGGGACGGCGCGAGCGACCTTCCGGTTCCCGGGGCGGCGGCCCCGTCCCCGCTCAGGCCCCGTACTCGGGCATCGCCCCCACCAGCCGCGCAGAGGCCGACGGCACCACGACACCGTGGATCAGCGACGCGGGCACGCTCTCGGCGACGGCCGCGGGCACCGACCAGTGCGCCACCATGCGCGCGCAGTCGCCCCGCAACTGTGCCCACCCGCCGTCCACTTCGACAGAGACGGTGACAGAGGCGGTGCCGGGGGCGGTGACGGTGGCAGCGGTACGGACGATCTGCTTCGGCATGCGAGGAGCTCCCGTGCTCTAGGGGCCCGCCGGATTCGCGGAACCCCGGACTCCTTGCACCGTATGCACCTGCGACCTCACGAAAAAAGCCCTACTATCGGGTAGTTTTGCCTCTTCGGCCGTTCGAGCGCGACCCGGTAGTTTGGGCTGCTGTCATCGTCTTCTTCCGGTCATCACCACAGGGAGCAGCCCCGCCGTGCGTATCGCAGTCACCGGCTCCATCGCCACCGACCACCTCATGACCTTCCCCGGCCGTTTCGCCGACCAACTGGTCGCGGACCAGCTGCACACGGTCTCCCTCTCCTTCCTCGTCGACAACCTCGACGTACGGCGCGGGGGAGTGGGCGCCAACATCTGCTTCGGCATGGGACAGCTCGGCACCAAGCCGATCCTGGTCGGCGCGGCCGGCTCGGACTTCGACGAGTACCGCGCCTGGCTCGACCGCCACGGCGTGGACACCGCCTCCGTCCGGATCTCCGAGGTCCTGCACACGGCCCGCTTCGTGTGCACCACGGACTCCGACCACAACCAGATCGGCTCCTTCTACACGGGCGCGATGAGCGAGGCCCGCCAGATCGAGCTGAAGTCGGTGGCCGACCGCGTCGGCGGCCTGGACCTCGTCCTGATCGGCGCGGACGACCCGGAGGCGATGCTCCGTCACACGGAGGAGTGCCGCTCCCGCACCATCCCCTTCGCCGCCGACTTCTCGCAGCAGATCGCGCGCATGTCGGGCGACGACATCCGCACGCTCCTCGAAGGCGCCACGTACCTCTTCTCCAACGAGTACGAGAAGGGCCTCATCGAGTCGAAGACCGGCTGGACGGACGCCGAGATCCTCGCCAAGGTCGGCCACCGCGTCACCACGCTGGGCTCGCGCGGCGTGCGCATCGAGAAGCTCGGCCTGGACCCGATCGAGGTCGGCGTCCCGGAGGAGGACGCGAAGGTCGACCCGACGGGCGTCGGCGACGCGTTCCGTGCGGGCTTCCTCTCCGGCCTGGCGTGGGGCGTGGGCCTGGAGCGCGCGGCCCAGATCGGCTGCATGCTGGCGACCCTGGTCATCGAGACGCTGGGCACGCAGGAGTACACGCTGAGCCGCGCGGGCTTCATGGAGCGCTTCACCAAGGCGTACGGGGACGAGGCGGCGGCGGAGGTCCGCGGCCACCTGGGCTGACGGCTCACGGGGAAGGGGCGGCCTCGCCGGGGCCGGGCCGGGATGGGCGATCGCGAGCACGTGCGGTCGTGAGGGTGGGGCTCCGAGTGGGGGCCGCCCCCTTGCCCACCCGTCCCGCCCGGCTAGCTCAGGCGGCGCACCACGTATGCCACGCCCCGTTCCCGCGACTCCTCGCCCACGTACTCCTGCCCCCGCATCCCGCACCAGGCCGGGATGTCCAGCCGGGCCGCCGCGTCGTCGGACAGCACCGTCACCGTGCCCCCCACCGGCACGTCCCCGATGACCTTCGCCAGCTCGATCACCGGGATCGGACACCGCTTGCCGAGCGCGTCCACGGTGAGGGTCGCCGAGCCCTTGACGGCAGGGGCCACGGTCGAGACCCCCAGCGACTCCCGCACCCCTCTCACCGCCCCCGGCAGCACCTCCAGGAACTTCTCCACGTCCGACGCCGCCGTCCCCCACGGCAGCGAGACCCGTACGTTCCCCTCCGACAACACCCCCATCGCCCGCAGCACATGGCTCGGCGTCAGGGTGCTGCTCGTGCAGGAGGACCCCGACGACACCGAGAACCCGGCCCCGTCCAGCGCGTGCAACAGGCTCTCCCCGTCCACGTACAGGCACGAGAAGGTCACCAGGTGCGGCAGCCTCCGCACCGCGTCGCCCACCACCTCCACGTCCTCCACCAGCTCCGGCACCCGCACCCGGATCCGCTCCACCAGCCCCCGCAGCCGCTCGCCCTCCTCAGCGGCCTCCGCCCGCACCGCCCGCAGCGAGGCCGCGGCGGCCACGATCGCGGGCAGGTTCACGAAGCCGGGCGAGCGCCCGGCCTCCCGCTCGTCGCCCACCCCCTGCGGCGCGTACCTGACCCCCTTGCGCACCACCAGCAGCCCGACCCCGGCAGGACCGCCCCACTTGTGCGCACTCGCGGTGAGCAGCGACCACGGCCCCCGGACCTGCTCCCACCCCAGCGACTGCGCCGCGTCCACCAGCAGCGGCACACCCACCTCCCGGCACTGCTGTGCGACTTCCGCCACCGGCTGGACCGTGCCGACCTCGTGGTTGGCCGACTGCAGACAGGCCAGCGCCGTGTCCGTGCCCACCTCGCGCACGAAATCGGCGACGTCGACCGCCCCGTCGCGCCCCACCCTCACCTCGCTCGCCGACCCGCCGTCCGCCACATGGGCCGCCGCCGAATGGAGTACGGACGAGTGCTCGACCGCGGAGGTGACCAGGTGGCGGCCGACACGCCGACGCGCCGCGAGGGTTCCGGCAATTCCCGCGTGCACGGCGTGCGTTCCCGAAGGGGTGAAAACGAGCTCGTCGGGGCGGCACCCGACGGCCTCGGCCGCGGCCTCCCGCGCGGCGTCCAGGAGCAGGGCGGCCCGCCGCCCCTCCCGGTACAGGCGGGCCGGATCGGCCCAGCCCTCGTCCAGCGAGGCAAGCAGCGCCTGGCGGGCAACGGGGTGCAGGGGGGCGGCGGAAGCGGCGTCGAAGTAGGGCACCCGGCCACGCTAGCCGCCGCCCGCGCCCGGCCCCGTACCGCCATCGGGGGAGGGGTCGTCAGATCCCGGGCGGAGGCAGGGGTTCCGTCCGCCGCGCACCGGTGGGCCGCGGCGGGACCACCCCTTCGGGGTGGGGCGCGGCGCGTTGGGCACCCTCCCCGCGCGACCCCAAATAGCGTCCAGTAGGGTTTGGTCCGCATAAACATCCAAACCCCTGCCCGCGTCAGGGCCGGCGACCGACCGAGTTAAGACGGCCGCAGCCAACTACACGCGCGGGCGAGACTCTCGGGAAGGCGCTACGTGAGTCCCAACGGCTCCGACCGCTCGTCGCGGCGCCCGATGCGGCGGAAGCTGCTCCAGGTGCTGACCGCGGGCGTGGTCCTGGCGACCGCCTCTGGTTGCTCGTACACATGGGAGGACTTCCCCCGTCTGGGGATGCCCACCCCGGTAACGGAAGAGGCGCCGCGGATCCTCTCCCTCTGGCAGGGCTCGTGGGCGGCAGCGCTCGTCACGGGCGTGCTGGTGTGGGGCCTGATCCTGTGGAGTGTCATCTTCCACAGGCGCAGCCGCACCAAGGTCGAGGTACCTCCGCAGACTCGTTACAACATGCCCATCGAGGCGTTGTACACGGTCGCCCCGCTCATCATCGTCTCGGTGCTGTTCTACTTCACCGCCCGTGACGAATCGAAGCTCCTGCATCTCGTCGAGAAGCCGACCCACACGATCAATGTGGTCGGCTATCAGTGGAGCTGGGGCTTCAACTACGTCGAGGACGTGGACGACAACAAGTCCACCGGTCTGAAGACCGACCCCAAGACCAAGCTGAAGACCGGCGTTCCCAAGGAACTCGGCGCGATCCCGGACAAGTACACGAAGCAGTTCCCGGACGGCGCCGACGGCGTCTACGAGTACGGCATCCCCGGCACCCGTAGCCCCGACACCGGCAACCCCGGCCCCACGCTGTGGCTGCCCAAGGGCGAGCGGGTCCGGTTCGTGCTCACCTCGCGCGAGACGATCCACTCCTTCTGGGTGGTGCCGTTCCTCATGAAGCAGGACGTCATCCCGGGCCACACCAACGCCTTCGAGGTGACGCCCAACAAGGAGGGCGTCTTCATGGGCAAGTGCGCGGAACTCTGCGGCGTGGACCACTCCCGGATGCTCTTCAACGTCAAGGTCGTCTCTCCTGAGGAGTACAAGCAGCACCTCAAGGACCTGAAGGAGAAGGGCCAGACCGGCTACATCCCGGCCGGCATTGAGCTGACCGACCCGGCCCGGAATGCGGAGACGAACAAACTGTGAGCATCCTCAACGAACCCAAGGGTGCCGCGGCAGCAGTCGACTCGTACGAGAACGAGCTGCCGGTACGGCGCAAGGAGCCGGGAAACATTGTGATCAAGTGGCTCACCACCACTGACCACAAGACCATCGGCTCGATGTACCTCATCACGTCGTTCGTGTTCTTCATCGTCGGCGGACTGATGGCGCTCTTCATGCGCGCCGAGCTCGCTCGTCCCGGCACGCAGATCATGTCGAACGAGCAGTTCAACCAGGCGTTCACGATGCACGGCACGATCATGCTGCTGATGTTCGCGACGCCGCTGTTCGCCGGATTCGCCAACTGGATCATGCCGCTGCAGATCGGTGCGCCCGACGTGGCGTTCCCGCGGCTGAACATGTTCGCGTACTGGCTGTACCTCTTCGGCTCGATCATCGCGGTGGCCGGCTTCCTCACCCCGCAGGGTGCGGCCGACTTCGGCTGGTTCGCCTACTCCCCGCTGTCGGACGCGGTCCGCTCGCCGGGTGTCGGCGCCGATATGTGGATCATGGGTCTGGCCTTCTCCGGCTTCGGCACGATCCTCGGTTCGGTCAACTTCATCACCACGATCATCTGCATGCGCGCGCCCGGCATGACGATGTTCCGCATGCCGATCTTCACCTGGAACGTGCTGCTGACCGGTGTGCTGGTCCTGCTCGCCTTCCCGGTGCTGGCCGCCGCGCTGTTCGCCCTGGAGGCGGACCGTAAATTCGGTGCGCATATCTTCGACGCGGCCAATGGCGGCGCGATTCTATGGCAACACCTCTTCTGGTTCTTCGGCCATCCAGAGGTGTACATCATTGCTCTGCCATTCTTCGGAATCATTTCCGAAGTGATCCCGGTCTTCAGCCGCAAGCCGATGTTCGGCTACATCGGTCTGATCGCCGCGACCATCGCGATCGCCGGTCTTTCGGTCACCGTCTGGGCCCACCACATGTATGTGACGGGCGGCGTGCTGTTGCCGTTCTTCTCCTTCATGACGTTCCTCATCGCAGTGCCGACAGGTGTGAAGTTCTTCAACTGGATCGGCACGATGTGGAAGGGCTCACTGTCCTTCGAGACACCGATGCTCTGGGCCGTCGGCTTCCTGATCACCTTCACCTTCGGTGGTCTGACCGGCGTCATCCTGGCCTCGCCCCCGATGGACTTCCACGTCTCCGACTCGTACTTCGTCGTCGCGCACTTCCACTACGTCATCTTCGGCACCGTGGTCTTCGCGATGTTCTCCGGATTCCACTTCTGGTGGCCGAAGTTCACCGGCAAGATGCTGGACGAGCGGCTCGGCAAGATCACCTTCTGGACGCTGTTCGTGGGCTTCCACGGCACGTTCCTGGTGCAGCACTGGCTCGGGGCCGAGGGCATGGCGCGTCGTTACGCGGACTACCTCGACGCCGACGGCTTCACCGCGCTGAACACGATCTCGACCATCAGCTCCTTCCTGCTGGGTCTGTCGATGCTCCCGTTCTTCTACAACGTGTGGAAGACCGCGAAGTACGGCAAGAAGATCGAGGTCGACGACCCCTGGGGCTACGGCCGCTCTCTTGAGTGGGCCACCTCCTGCCCGCCGCCGCGGCACAACTTCCTCACGCTGCCGCGCATCCGGTCGGAATCCCCGGCGTTCGACCTGCACCACCCGGAGATCTCCGCGATCGACCAGCTGGAGAACCACCGGGACAACGGCATCGAGTCGCTCGCCCTCAGCGCGAAGGAGACGGGCAAGTGAAGATTCAAGGCTGGCTGTTCATCTGGCTGAGCGTTTTCATCCTGATCATGGCCGGCGTGTACGGCGTGTGGTCGAAGGAGCCCGCGGGCACCACGGCGCTCGTCCTGGCCTTCGGGCTGAGCCTGATGATCGGCTTCTACCTGGCCTTCACGGCCAAGCGGGCCGACGCCATGGCCCAGGACAACAAGCAGGCCGACGTCGCGGACGAGGCCGGCGAGCTGGGCTTCTTCGCCCCGCACAGCTGGCAGCCGCTCGCGCTGGGCATCGGCGGCGCGTTCGCCTTCCTGGCGATCGCGATCGGCTGGTGGCTGCTGTTCTTCTCGCTGCCGCTGATCCTGATCGGGCTGTTCGGCTGGGTCTTCGAGTTCTACCGCGGTGAGAACCGCACGCAGTAAGGCACGGCGGAGGCCGCCCTTCCGGCGGTACCTCTTCGAGGGGCCCGTACACCTGGATACGTCCAGGTGTACGGGCCCCTCATTCGTTTGCAGTCACTTGGGGCCTGCCAACGCGCCCGAACTGACGATGATTCATATCGTGTGATCATGAGCCACGCACCCCGCACCCGGACGGTCCTGAGCTGCACCCTGCTGATCGCCTCCCTCGGGGCGGGGCTGACCGCATGCGGCGAACCCCAGGGCAGTCCGCTCTCCTCGACGCCGTACGACGCGGCGCGGCAGATCTCCTTCAACGGGACGCCGGGCAGTACCGACGCCGACCCGGAGAAGCCTCTTGAGGTGACGGCGACCGGCAACGAGGGCCGGATCACCGACGTCACCGCCGCGGACGCCGCAGGACGCCAGGTGGCGGGCGAACTCTCCGCCGACGGGTCCCGCTGGCACTCCACCGCTCCGCTGGCCGCAGGGGCCCAGTACACGGTCCGGGTCAGCACCGAGGACCTGGAGGGCGCCCCCGGCGTGCGCAGGCTCAGCTTCCAGACCGCCCCCGGCAAGAAGAAGCTGAAGGTCACCTTCGGCCCCGACGCGGGCAAGTACGGCGTCGGACAGCCCCTCACCGCCGAACTCAGCGAGAAGGTCAAGGACCCGCGCGCCAGGGCGGTCGTCGAGCGCGCCCTCAAGGTCGACTCGAAGCCCGCGGTCGAGGGCGCCTGGTACTGGGTGGAGGACAACCTCCTGCACTACCGCCCGCGTTCCTACTGGCCCGTCAGGGCCACCGTCAGGGCGTACAGCAACCTGGAGGGCATCAAGGTCGCCAAGGACCTGTACGGGGCCGCGTCGGCGCCCCTGCGGATCAACATCGGCGACAGGATCGAGGCCGTCACCGACGCCTCGTCGCACTACATGACGGTCAAGCGCAACGGCGAAGTGATCAACACCATTCCGGTGACCACGGGCAAGCCCGGCTACTCCACCCGCAACGGCGTCAAGGTCGTACTGGGCAAGGAGTACTTCGTACGGATGCGCGGCACCAGCATCGGGATCCCGACCGGCACCAGCGACTCCTACGACCTGCCGGTCTACTACGCGACCCGGGTCACCTGGAGCGGCGAGTACGTGCACGCCGCGCCCTGGTCCGTCGGCTCCCAGGGCTACGCCAACGTCAGCCACGGCTGCACGGGCATGTCCACCGGCAACGCCGCCTGGTTCTACGAGACCGTCACCGAGGGCGACATCGTCAAGGTCGTCGGCAGCTGGGGCGAGGAGATGGACCCCTTCGGCAACGGCTTCGGGGACTGGAACATCCCCTGGAAGAAGTGGCGCAAGGGCAGCGCCCTGCTCGCCTCCACCGAGGAGCAGCGCGACCGCGTCTACGCCCCCCGCCTGCGCCCGCAGGTCTGAGCGGGGCCAGGGGGGAGCGGGGAGACGGCGGGTGACCTCGGGGCCGTACGGCGGGAGTTCGGGCCCCTGTGGGCGCGGTCAGGGCCGCTGCGGGCGCAGTTCAGGCACCGACCGGTCAGGCCCTGACCGGCTTGGCGGTGCCCGCGAGGCGGTCGCGCAGCAGGCCCGCCAGGGCGGCGGCGAACCCGACCGGCTCGACGGGGAGCGTCACCGCCGCCTCCGCACGGCTCCAGGTGGCCAGCCAGGCGTCCTGCGGACGCCCCATCAGGAGCAGTACGGGCGGGCAGTCGAAGACCTCGTCCTTGATCTGCCGGCAGACGCCCATGCCGCCGGCCGGGACGGACTCGCCGTCCAGCACGCACACGTCGATGCCGCCCGCCTCCAGCGCCTTCAGGACGGCCGGCAGCGTGGCGCACTCCAGGAACTCGACCGGCGGTACGTCGGCGGCCGGCCTGCGACCGGCCGCGAGGCGCACCTGCTCGCGGGTGTTGGCGTCGTCGCTGTAGACCAGCACCGTTGCGGTCGGCTGCTGCATGGTTCCTCCGTGACGTCCGGTTGCGCGGTGATCTGCGCTGTGATCTCGGGGATTTCGGGGTTTTCAGGGCTCTACAGGCGGCCGGCCGGGCCGGTTCCGATGCGCGGATGCTACTCCGTCGCACCCCTCGTCCACACCGGTTCGTACGGTCCTTCGATGGGCCGTTCGGGCAGGACACACCCTCTTGACACTCCGAACGGCACCCCCCGGGGTGAGGGCGGGATAAGCGACCGACATAATGTCGGTCGTGGCGACAGCAACGACAGTAGATACCGGGCACGCGCACCCGTCGGTCAATCGGCCGAACCTCACCAGCGTCGGAACCATCATCTGGTTGAGTTCCGAGCTGATGTTCTTCGCGGCCCTCTTCGCGATGTACTTCACCCTGCGATCGGTGACGGGTCCCGAGTTCTGGGCGGAAAAGGCCTCGGCCTTGAACTTTCCGTTCTCGCTGACCAATACCTCGATCCTGGTGCTCTCCTCCCTCACCTGTCAGCTCGGCGTCTTTGCCGCCGAGCGGGGCGATGTGAAGAAGCTCAGGACGTGGTTCATCATCACGTTCGTGATGGGTGCGATCTTCATCGGCGGCCAGGTGTACGAGTACACCGAGCTGGTCAAGCACGAGGGCCTCTCGCTCTCGTCGGACGCTTACGGCTCGGTGTTCTACCTGACGACCGGCTTCCACGGACTGCACGTGACAGGCGGTCTCATCGCCTTCCTGCTGGTCCTCGGCCGGACGTACGCCGCCAAGAGGTTCACCCACGAGCAGGCGACAGCCGCCATCGTCGTGTCCTATTACTGGCACTTCGTCGATGTCGTCTGGATCGGCCTGTTCGCCACGATCTACATGATCAAGTAATCCGGGCGCACCAAGCTGGGCCCGGGCCCGAAACACTTCCCGCATCGACGCAGAAGATCCTGACACCGGGGTAATCCGTGAAAAAGCTCTCCGCACGACGACGCCATCCGCTGGCGGCGGTCGTCGTCCTACTCCTCGCGCTGGCGGCCACTGGGGGGCTGTACGCCGCGCTTGCGCCCGCGGGCAAGGCGCAGGCCGACGACACCTCCCAGTCCCTCGCCATTGAGGAGGGCAAGAAGCTCTACGCCGTTGGCTGCGCAAGCTGCCACGGAACCGGCGGTCAGGGCACCACCGACGGTCCCTCCCTCGTGGGCGTGGGCTCCGCCGCTGTGGACTTCCAGGTCGGCACCGGCCGCATGCCGGCGCAGCAGCCCGGCGCGCAGGTGCCGAAGAAGAAGGTCATCTACACGCAGGCGCAGATCGATCAGCTCGCCGCGTACGTGGCCTCCCTCGGCGCCGGCCCGATCACGCCGACCGAAAGCCAGACCAACCCCGACGGCGCAGACGTCGGCAAGGGTGGCGAACTGTTCCGCACCAACTGCGCGCAGTGCCACAACTTCACTGGTGAGGGTGGCGCCCTGACGCACGGCAAGTTCGCTCCGCCTCTGACGGACGTCTCGCCGAAGCACCTCTACGAGGCCATGCAGACCGGCCCGCAGAACATGCCCTCCTTCCCGGACAGCACCATGCCGGAGAAGGAGAAGAAGGACATCATCGCGTACGTCAAGGCCGTGAACGGCGAAGAGACCCCGAGCCCCGGCGGCTTCGGACTGGGCAATCTCGGCCCGGTCAGTGAGGGTCTGTTCGCCTGGATCTTCGGTCTGGGTGCGCTCATCGCAGTTGCCGTCTGGGTCGCGGCCCACACCGCTAAGGCCAAGAAGTCATGAGTAGCCAAGAGAATCCAGAAGAGGCCCTGCCTGCTGAGCAGGGCGACGCGCACGGTGAGGTAGCGCGCCAGGACGATCCGTTCGCGGACCCGGGCCTGCCCGCGCACAAGCCGCGTATCCAGGACATCGACGAGCGCGCGGCCAAGCGGTCCGAGCGTGTGGTCGCGTTCCTGTTCACGCTGTCCATGCTGGCCACGGTGGCCTTCATCGCCTCCTTCGTGGCGTTCCCGATCGACAAGATCGTGTACGTCTGGCCGCTGGGCCACGTGAGCGCGCTGAACCTCTCGCTCGGCCTGACGCTCGGCATCGCACTCTTCTGCATCGGCGCGGGCGCGGTCCACTGGGCCCGCACCCTGATGTCCGACGTCGAGGTGGCCGACGAGCGCCACCCGATCGCGGCCGAGCCCGAGGTCAAGGCCAAGGTCATGGCCGACTTCAAGGCCGGCGCCCAGGAGTCCGCGATCGGCCGTCGCAAGCTGATCCGCACCACGATGTTCGGCGCACTGGCCCTGGTGCCGCTGTCCGGCGTCGTCCTGCTGCGCGACCTCGGTCCGCTGCCGGAGAAGAAGCTCCGCGAGACGCTCTGGGCGAAGGGCAAGCTGCTCATCAACCAGAACACGATGGAGCCGCTGCGCGCCGAGGACGTCGTCGTGGGTTCGCTCACCTTCGCCATGCCGGAAGGCCTGAAGGAGAGCGACCACGAGTTCAACACCGAGATCGCCAAGGCCGCCCTGATGATCGTCCGCATCCAGCCGGACGAGATCAAGGACAAGCAGCAGCGCGAGTGGGCGCACGAGGGCATCGTCGCGTACTCGAAGATCTGCACCCACGTGGGTTGCCCGATCAGCCTGTACGAGCAGCAGACGCACCACGTGCTCTGCCCGTGCCACCAGTCCACCTTCGACCTCTCCGACGGCGCCCGTGTCATCTTCGGCCCGGCCGGTCACGCCCTGCCGCAGCTGCGGATCGGCGTGAATGACGAGGGTTACCTCGAAGCGCTGGGCGACTTCGAAGAGCCCGTCGGTCCTTCGTTCTGGGAGCGCGGATGAGTACTGCGACGACAACCGATGCCAAGCCGCAGCAGAAGGCGCCCGCCGGTGAGCGGGTCGCCGACTGGGCGGACGGACGGCTGGGGATCTACTCCCTCGCCAAGTCCAACATGCGCAAGATCTTCCCGGACCACTGGTCCTTCATGCTCGGCGAGATCTGCATGTACAGCTTCATCATCATCATCCTCACGGGTGTGTATCTGACGCTGTTCTTCCACCCGTCCATGAACGAGATCGTGTACCACGGGTCGTACGCCCCGATGCACGGCATCCGCATGACGGAGGCCTACGCGTCGACGCTGGACATCAGCTTCGACGTCCGTGGCGGTCTGCTGATCCGGCAGATCCACCACTGGGGCGCGCTGATCTTCCTCGCGGCGATGTTCGTGCACATGATGCGCGTCTTCTTCACGGGTGCCTTCCGCAAGCCGCGCGAGGTCAACTGGCTGTTCGGCTTCCTGCTGTTCGTCCTGGGCATGTTCACCGGCTTCACCGGTTACTCGCTCCCGGACGACCTGCTGTCGGGCACCGGTGTCCGCTTCACGCAGGGCGCGATCCTGTCCGTGCCGGTCGTCGGCACGTACATCTCGATGTTCCTGTTCGGCGGAGAGTTCCCTGGCCACGACATGGTCGCCAGGTTCTACTCGGTCCACATCCTGTTGTTGCCGGGCATCATGCTCGGCCTGATGGTGGCTCACCTGATCCTGGTCTTCTACCACAAGCACACCCAGTTCGCGGGCCCCGGCCGGACGAACAAGAACGTCGTCGGCATGCCGCTGCTGCCGGTCTACATGGCCAAGGCCGGAGGCTTCTTCTTCCTGGTCTTCGGCGTCATCGCGGTCATCGCGGCGGCGTTCACGATCAACCCGGTCTGGGCGCTCGGCCCGTACCGTCCGGACCAGGTGTCCACCGGCGCCCAGCCCGACTGGTACATGGGCTTCGCCGAGGGTCTGGTGCGTGTCATGCCGGGCTGGGAGATCAACCTCTGGGGCCACACACTGGTCCTGGGCGTGTTCATCCCGCTGACGCTCTTCGGTCTGATCCTCGCCGCCATCGCGGTGTGGCCGTTCCTGGAGTCCTGGGTCACCGGGGACAAGCGCGAGCACCACATCGCGCAGCGTCCGCGCAACAGCCCGACCCGCACCGGGTTCGGCGTCGCCTGGATCACGGTGTACTTCATCGGCCTCGTCGGCGGTGGAAACGACCTGTGGGCCACGCACTTCCACCTGTCGCTCAACTCGATCAGCTGGTTCGTGCGCATCGGCTTCTTCGTCGGTCCGGTCCTCGCGTTCATCATCACCAAGCGGATCTGCCTGGGTCTCCAGCGCAGGGACGCCGAGAAGGTGCTGCACGGGCGTGAATCCGGCATCATCAAGCGGCTGCCGCACGGCGAGTTCATCGAGGTGCACGAGCCCCTCAACCAGAACCAGCTGCACACGCTCACGGCGCACGAGCAGTACGCGCCGGCCGAGATCGGTCCCGAGGTGGACGAGAACGGCGTCGAGCGCAAGGTGGGCGCCACCCAGAAGCTGCGCGCCAAGCTCAGCAAGGGCATGTACGGCGAGGGCAACCAGATCGCCAAGCCCACCGCCGAGGAGTACAAGGAGATCACCAGCGGCCACGGCCACCACTGATCACCTGAACCGGTTCTGACCGAACCGTACTGTTCGCCACGGCAAGAGCCCCGTCCGTACCCCGGACGGGGCTCTTCGCCGTCCGCGGGGCTGGATAGGGTGTTCCCATCCCTTACCGGCTGCCCTCAGTGGCACATGGACTCCTGGAGCGGACCATGAACGTTGTGACCCCAGTTGGCGGCGACAGCGTGGCGGCCCGCAGCTGGCCGGGCATCCTGAACCTCCTGCTGCGCGGCGAGAACCTCGGTGTGGACGACACGGCCTGGGCGATGGACCGCATCATGACCGGCGAGGCCACCGACGCGCAGATCGCCGGATTCGCGGTCGCGCTGCGCGCCAAGGGCGAGACGGTCGAGGAAGTCACCGGACTGGTACGGGCGATGTACACGCACGCCCGCACCATCGAGGTGCCGGGCCCCAGCGTCGACATCGTCGGCACGGGCGGCGACCTCGCCAAGACCGTCAACATCTCCACCATGTCGGCCGTCGTCATCGCCGGCACGGGCGCCAAGGTCGTCAAGCACGGCAACCGGGCCTCGTCGTCGGCGAGCGGCTCCTCCGACGTGCTGGAGAAGCTCGGCGTCAATCTGGACCTGACGCCGCGCCGGGTGGTGGAGGTCGCCGAGGAGGCGGGCATCACCTTCTGCTTCGCCGTGAAGTTCCACCCCGCGCTGCGGTACGCGGCCAAGGCCCGCAAGGAGCTCGGCGCGCAGACCACCTTCAACATCCTGGGCCCGCTCACCAACCCGGCCCAGGTGCGCGCCCAGGCGGTCGGCGTGGCCGACGCCCGGATGGCCCCGATCGTGGCCGGCGTGCTCGCCGAGCGGGGGAACTCCGCGCTCGTCTTCCGCGGCGACGACGGCCTCGACGAGCTGACCACCACCGCGACCTCGCGGGTCTGGATCGTCCGGGACGGGACCGTCCGGGAGCAGGCCTTCGACCCGCGCGACGTGGGCCTGGAGCTCGTCCCCGTGGAGGCGCTGCGCGGTGCGGACGCCTCGTACAACGCGGACGTCGCGCGCAGGCTCCTGGCGGGGGAGAAGGGCCCGGTGCGGGACGCGGTGCTGCTCAACACGGCGGCGGCGCTGGTCGCCCTGAACCCGGGCGGCGGCTCGC
The DNA here is from genome assembly GCF_044333135.1 of Streptomyces sp. NPDC021093. NCBI lineage: Bacteria > Bacillati > Actinomycetota > Actinomycetes > Kitasatosporales > Streptomycetaceae > Streptomyces > Streptomyces sp. NPDC021093. The sequence goes on from NZ_JBIRQJ010000005.1 coordinate 186,525, forward strand.
TGAACGAGGAGATCGCGGCCGGCATCGAGCGGGCCCGCGAGTCCCTCGACTCCGGGGGCGCGCAGCGGGCGCTGGAGCGGTGGGTGGCGGCCAGCAACGCCTGACACCTCCGGCCGGGTACGCGCGCGTATGTGTCCGGCGGATACGCGTGTGTGTGTCCGGCGGGTACGCGTGTGTGTGCCCGGCAGGCACGTGGGTGTGACGCAGAGCGCAGTCCAGAATTCGGACTGCGCTCTTGCGCGTTGTTGATCGTGTGGCAGGATGCTGCACAGGTCATGAGTGACAGCGACTACGGCCCCGGCCCGCTGTCCGGCAACCCTCCGTCCGTGGCGGGGTGCCCCGGGTGAAGACCAGGTCGTAGGCAGCGAGGTCTACGGCAAGCGCGGACCCCTGCGCACTCTTTTCGGAGTGGCGCGCCCCTGGGGTCCTGGTCCTCAAGGGAGCAGTCTCGTGAGCAAGCGAATGCGATAGGGCCTTCGGCCCCGTTCCACCTTCACCTCCGTACGGCCGTCGTCTGCGACGGCCGCGCGTTGAGGCAACTCCCGTACGGTGCACGGCCGTTGAGCCGTCGTACCCGCGGGCCTTCTGAAGCCATTCCGCCTTGTCCTGCCCAGGAGTTTCGTCATGCCCGCATCGCCCGTCGCCAGCGCCACCACCGCTTCCGCCACCGCCGTCTCCGGCACTGCCGCTTCCGTCGCCGAGTCCGCCGACCCCTGCTGCGCCGCGCCGCTGCCCGTCCTCGGCCGGGACGTGGCCGTGCCGCTCGTCACCGGCGGCGAGGTCGGCTACGCGGCCCTCGACTACGCCGCCAGCGCGCCGGCCCTGCAGCGGGTGTGGGACGACGTCGCCGCGTACGCCCCGTACTACGGCAGTGTGCACCGCGGTGCCGGGTACCTGTCGCAGCTCTCCACGGACCTCTTCGAGAACAGCCGGGCGACGGTCGCCGAGTTCCTCGACTGCCGCGACGGCGACCAGGTGGTCTTCACCCGTTCGACGACCGACTCGCTGAACCTGCTGTCGGCCGTACTGCCCGCCGACTGCCAGGTGTTCGTCTTCGAGACCGAGCACCACGCGTCGCTGCTGCCCTGGCAGGACGCCAAGGTGACGTACCTGAACGCGCCGCGGACCCCGGCGCAGGCCGTCGAGACGCTGGAGCGGGCACTCGCCGACCGCGACCCTTCCCCAAGCTCTCAGCTTCGTTCGAGCAGGGGAGGCCCCACTGGCCCGGCGCTGGTCTGCGTGACGGGCGCGTCGAACGTCACCGGTGAGATCTGGCCGGTGAAGGAGCTGGCGGCGGCCGCCCACGCCCACGGTGCGCGGATCGTGCTCGACGCGGCGCAGCTGGCGCCCCACCACCCGGTCTCCGTAAGGGAGTTGGACGTCGACTGGGTCGCCTTCTCCGGGCACAAGCTGTACGCGCCGTTCGGCTCAGGAGTCCTCGCGGGCCGGGCCGACTGGCTGCAGGCGGCCGAGCCGTACCTGGCAGGCGGCGGGGCGTCGAAGAAGGTCGCACGGCGTACGGACGGCGGCGTGGACGTCGAGTGGCACACCACCGCCGCTCGCCACGAGGCCGGTTCGCCGAACGTCATCGGCGTCTACTCGATCGCCTCCGCCTGCAAGGCGCTCACCGAGGCCGGGTTCGACTCGCTGGTCGAGCGCGAGCAGGCGCTGGTGCGCAAGGTGCGCGAGGGGCTCGCCGAGGTCGGTGCGGTGAAGGTGCTGTCGCTGTTCGGCGACGACGCGCCCCGGGTCGGCGTCATCTCGTTCGTGGTGGACGGCTGGAACAGCTCGCACTTCGCCGCCGCGCTCTCCGCCGAGTACGGGATCGGCGTGCGGGACGGCCTGTTCTGCGCCCACCCGCTGGTCCGTACGCTGCTCGGCAGCGACCCGCAGGACCCGGGCGAGTGCGGCGCGCCGGAGGCCGAGCCGGGCGAGCGCTCCCTGAACGCCATCCGGGTCAGCTTCGGAGCGGGCACGCCGGACGAGCACGTGGAGCGTTTCGTACGGGCGGTCAAGGAGCTCGTCGAGAACGGTGCGCAGTGGAACTACCGCACCGAGGACGGGCGTTGCGTCCCGGCGGTCTGAGGGAGTCGTTCTCGTCGGCGGGCGGTGCGCGCGCCCAGCTGGATCATCCGCAGGGCCCGCTCGGTCGCGTCGGTGAGGAACTCGCCGCCCCGGCCGAGGGCCTCGGTCAGCGACACGGGTGCGGGCAGGATCGCGCTGTACGCGTCCGCGCCGACCGCCCTGATCTCGTGCGCGCCCTCGCCGATGGTGCCCGCCAGGACCAGGACCGGACGCCCCAACTCCCGTGACCTGCGCGCCACTTCGGCAGGCACCTTGCCGCGCGGGGTCTGGTGGTCGAGGGCACCCTCGGCGGTGATGACCAGGTCGGCGCGGGCGAGGCGGGCGTCCAGGTCGAGGTGGTCCAGGAGTACGTCGAAGCGGGGCAGGAGCCGGGCGCCGAGTGCGGCGAGGCCCGCTCCGAGGCCGCCGGAAGCGCCGGTGCCGGGGCCGTGGCGCAGGTCGGCGGTCGTGGCGAGGTCGCGCTCCAGGACGTACGCCCAGTGTTCCAGGCCCGTGGAGAGCGCCTCGATCTGCGGCGGGGTGGCTCCCTTCTGCGGGCCGAAGACGCGGGCGACGCCGTGCGGGCCGCACAGGATGTTGTGCGGGTTGCAGGCCACCAGGAGTTCGGTGACGGCCAGGCGGGGGTCGAGGCCGGTGGCGTCGATGCGGTGGAGGCGGCTCAACGCGCTTCCACCGTACGGGAGTTCCTCGCCCCTGCTGTCGAGGAGGCGTGCGCCCAGGGCCTGGAGTGCGCCGGCGCCCCCGTCCGACGTACCGGAGTCGCCGCAGCCGACGAGGACGCGGCGCGCGCCGTGGTCGAGGGCGGCGCGGACGAGCTCTCCGACGCCGAACGTGGTGGTGGCGCCGGGGTCGCGCAGGGAGCGCGGCACCAGGGAGAGCCCCGCCACGGCGGCCATTTCGACCACGGCGGTGGCGTTGTCGAGGAGTGCGAAGTGGGTGCCGACCTGCTCGCCCGTCGGGCCGGTTGCGGGCAGGGCGACGAGGCGTCCGCCGGGGGTGGCGGCGGCGAGGGTACGGGCGGTGCCCTCACCGCCGTCGACCAGGGGGATCAGGTCGAGTGCGGCGTGCGGGAGCACCTTGCGCACTCCGGCGGCGATGGCTTCGGCGGCGGCCTCGGCGGACAGGGACTCCTTGAAGCCGCTGGGGGCGATGGTGACATGACGTACCGGCACGGGAACTCCAGGGTTCAGCGGGTGGGGAGCAGGACGGGCACGCCGAGCAGCGGCCAGACGACGAGCGCGAACAGCAGCACCGTCGCGGCGGTCAGCGGGGCCAGTACGGCGGAGAGTCTCAGCAGGTCGCGCGGGGTGTAGGTCGGTGTGCCCGGGATGTCGGCGAAGAGCGTGACGGGCTTCGCCGAGGCCGGGAGGGTGTGACAGAAACCGGCGGCGGCCGTGGAGGCGAGGGCGGCGGCCACCGGGTTCACCCCGGCGGTGACGGCCGCCGCGACCACCAGCGGGACGAGGACGCTGGAGCGTGCCGAGCGGGACTGGAGCATCAGGTGCGCGGCGGTGCTGACGACGACGACCGCGGTCAGGAACGCCCAGGGCGGGAAGCCGGCCAGCGGGAGGTTCGACATCAGCCAGTGGGCGGCGCCCGACTGGGAGAGGGCCACCCCCATCGCCATCGTCGCCGCCATGAAGAGGAGCAGCGACCACGGGACGGTCGTCAGCGCCTCTTTGAGGCGTACGGTGCCGAGCGCGGGGGAGGCGGCGACGACCGCGCCGATCAACGCGACGACGGCGGGCGGGACCTGGTGCAGGGGCTCGCTGCACCACAGGAGGACGACGGTTCCGAGCAGGGCGGCACAGCGGGCCTCGGACGGCGTGAGGGGGCCGGTGACGGGGCGGTCGCTGTGCTGCTGTATCTGCGCAGGGGTGATCGCCGCGGGGATGCGGCGGTCCTCGCGGCGGGTGGTGAGGAGGAGCACGGCCTCGGCGGCGAGGTGGGACGAGACGACGGCCAGCGGCAGCCCGAGGAGCAGCCACTGGGTGAACCCGATGCGCTCGCCGGTCGCCTCCCAGAGCACCGACACGGTGATCAGGTGCGCGCCCGCGCCGATCAGGGTGGCCACGGCGGAGAGCAGGATCACCGTCGGGAAGAGCAGCGCCAGCATGACGACGACACGGCGGCGGTCGGCCAGGGCCTTGGCGAGGGCCAGGAACACGGGCAGGGCGAGCGCGGCCCGCCCCGACGTCGCGGGCACGGCGAAGGCGGTGACGACGAGAGCGGCGGTGCTGAGGTGCACGAGCTGACGCACCGAACGCGCCCCGCCGACCAGGAACGCGGCGGCACGCCCTGCGAGACCGGTGCGGGTGACGGCGGCGGCCAGTACGAACGCGCAGATCAGCAGCCAGACGGTCTCGTTGCCGAGCGTCCCGAAGAGGGTCTCGCTGCCGATCACCCCGGTGACGGTGAGCGCGAGCCCGGCGCCGAGCGCGATGTACGTGTCGTCGACGGGGGTGGCGATCCAGGCGGCGGTGGCGAGGACGAAGACGAGGAGGGTGATGCGGGCGTTGGCGGAGAGCGAGGGGGTGAGGGAGGGGAGGGCGAGGGGGACGCAGAGGGTGAGGGTGAGGAGGAGGGTGGCGTAGTGGTGGACGGAGGGGGCGCGGTGGGGCCGAGTCGAGGGCGGACTGGTTGTCGGGGTCACGGGACCGAGTCTCGTGAGGGTGGGTGAGGGGGCGGTGAGGGGGCGATGAAGGGGACTTCATGTGGGGGCGGGGGGCTGGGCGGGGGTGTAGGCGGGCGGTCGCGGAGGGGCGTGCCGCGGTGGGGGCCGCCCCCTTGCCCACCCGTTCCGCCCCCGGGGGGCGGCCCCGCTGCCCAAGAGGGCTAGGTGCTACGGCAGTCGGTAGCCCATTCCCCGTACCGTCTCCACCCGCTCCGCCCCCAGCTTCTTTCGTAGGGCGCGGACGTACACGTCCACGATGTTCGAGCCTGGGTCGAAGTCGTACCCCCACACATGGGACAGGATCTGTTCCCGTGACAGGACCTGGCCCGGGTGGCGCAGGAAGAGTTCGAGCAGGACGAATTCACGGGCCGTCAGGTCCACCGTCCGGTCGGCCGCCCGTGCCCGCCGCGTCCGCAGGTCCAGCGAGAGGGCCCCGCTCCGCAGCACCGTCACCTCCGGCACGCGTGCCGCCGTGCGCAGCCGCAGCCGCACCCTGGCCAGGAGTTCCTCGAAGCGGAAGGGCTTGGTCATCCAGTCGTCGGCGCCGCCTTCGAGACCGGCGACCGTGTCCCGTACCGAGTCCCGTGCCGTCAGTACGATGACGGGGGCCGTCACCTGCGCCTCCCGCATCTCCCGCAGCACGGTGAACCCGTCCCGGCCGGGCAGCCCGATGTCCAGCAGGACCAGGTCGAAGCCGCCCGTACAGGCGTAGTCGTACGCCGTGTCGCCGTCGGCGGCGACCGTCGTCGTGAAGCCGTTGGCGCGCAGGCCCTTCTCGACGAAGGACGCGATGCGTTCCTCGTCCTCGACGATGAGGATGCGGTTCATGAGGCGTTCGATGTCCCTTCCGGTACGGGGGCCGAAGCGGCCACGGGGTCCAGTACGAGGGCGAAGGTCGCGCCCCCGCCCTCCGTCGGCCGCAGTTCCGCCCGGCCCTGATGTCCTTCGGCGATCGCCTTGACGATGGACAGGCCCAGGCCCGCCCCGGTCGCCCGGGTGCCGCGCCTGGCCGTGCCGCGCCGGAACCGGTCGAAGATCACCGCCGCGTCCTGCGGCTGCACCCCCGGCCCGCTGTCCGCGACGTACAACTCGATCCGCGCACCGCCACCGGGCAGGACCTTCTCGCGCGAGCCGACGCTGATCCGGCTGCCCCGCGCCGTGTGCTGCACCGCGTTCTGCGCGAGCTGCACCATGGCCTGGGTGATCCGCTGCGGGTCCAACAGGGCTTCCCTGTCGGCCACTTCGGCCAGTGTCCAGTCCCGCTCGCCCAGCGCCCGCGCCTTCACGAACACGTCCGCCGTCAGCTCCGCGACCTGCACCGGCTCCGGTGCGACGAAGTCGGGGCGCTCCGCCTTCGCGAGCAGCAGCAGGTCCTCGACGATGCGGCTCATCCGGTCGAGCTCCTCGGTGACCAGGCGGACCGTCTCCTCGCGCTCCGCCGGGTCGTCGCCCATCAGCTCCAGGTGCCCTCGCACGATCGTGATGGGGGTGCGCAGCTCGTGGCCCGCGTCGTCGACGAACTCGCGCTGCGCGGCGAACGCCCGCTCCAGCCGGTCCAGCATCCCGTTGAAGGTCTCCGCCAGGGCCGCGATGTCGTCGCGGCCCTGCACCGGGATGCGCCGGGTGAGGTCCTGCTCGGTGAGCTGCGCGGCCGTCGTACGGACCAGGCGGACCGGAGCGAGTATCCGGCCCGCGACCGCCCAGCCGATGCCGGTCGTCATCAGCAGCGCCACCCCGGAGATGGCGAGGAGGGTACGGAACACCACGTCGGCGACGGCCCGTTCGCGCCCGGTGTGGAAGGCGACCACGAAGGCGCCCTCGGTGGGGCCGCCCCTGCCGACCGAGATCGGCACCTTCGCCCAGGCGATCTCCCCGTCGGCGCGCTCCAGCGTCCCCGAGGCGGCGCCGGAGGCGAAGATCTCGGTCAGGGACGCCGAGTCCTGGTGCAGCGCGGTGCCCGGCGGGAAGTCGCGGGGCTGGCGCAGGACGCGCGGGCGGGGTCCTGGAACGCGGGTGAGTCCGAGGAGCTCCTCGTCCGGGTCGGAGTACTGGCGCTGCAGGAAGACCTTGAGCAGCTGCTCGGTGTCCGTGAAGGGTCCGCCCGTCTCCGGATCGACGCCCTGCGCCACGAAGTTCGCGAACTCCCGCGTCTCCTGGGTGAGCAGCTGGCTGATCCGTCCGTCCACGTCGCGCAGCAGTATGGACCGGGTGGTCGTCGCGACGGCGCCCAGCGCCACCGCCATCACCAGCAGCAGCCACAGCAGGATGCGTACGCGCGCGGAGACGCGGAGCCCGCCGCTGCCGGGGCCGGCCGCCCCGCCGCGGCCGGGTTCAGTTGCCGTCGTCACCGGGACGCTCGCCCCTGTCGTCGAGGTCATCGTCGTCGTCCCCGGTCGCCGACGGCCCCGGTACGACGGCGTCCCCCACGGGGGAGTGCGACGGTGTGCCGGAGGGCGCGGCGGGAGAGGGGGAGGACGGGCGCGGGGTGGCCGCGGGCCCCGTGGTCAGCTCGACCTTGGGCGGCACCTTCGGTGCCTGGGGGGCGTCGGTCAGTGCGTAGCTCGTCGCCGCGATGCCCAGCGGTATCGCGACGACGGCGGCGAGGGTCGCCAAGCGGTGGGAGAAGGCCATGGTCCGAGCCTGGCAGCCGCCGGGCCTCCCGCACATGAGGGCCGGATGAAGAACCCTTCATGTACGGGACGGAGGCGTCGGTCGGTACGGGGCAGAGGCGTCAGCCGTCGAGGCCGATCGCGAACGCGGCCTCCAGGTCGTGCTGCGAGTACGTACGGAACGCGACGTGCGTGTCCGTGCCCTCGACGCCCGGGATCTTGCTGATGGAGCCGGGGATGATGTCCGCCAGGTCGTCGTGCCGTCCGACGCGCACCATGGCGATCAGGTCGTACGTACCGGTGACGGAGAAGACCTCGCTGACGCTGTCCAGCGCGGCGATCGACTCGGCGATCTCGGGGATCCGGTCCACGCTGGTCTTGATGAGCACGATCGCGGTGATCACGGCTGGCTTTCTCCCTCGGTGGCCGGTGGTACTGCTGAGCTCTTCACTCTAGTCGTACGGCGACCACGCGCAGACGTACGCCGATAGCGCGCCCACGCGTAGAGGAAGCCGACGGCGAAGCCCACCACGTGCGCGAGATAGGCCACCCCCGCCCCGGTGCCCAGTCCCTGCGCGGCCAGCCACTGGAGCACGAACCAGAAGATCAGCACGATCCAGGCGGGGAAGCGCAGCGGGAGGAAGAGGAGGAAGGGGAAGAGGCTGGTGACCCGGGCGCGGGGGAACAGGCGCAGGAACGCGCCGAGTACGGCGGAGATCGCCCCCGACGCCCCGACCAGCGTCTCGTCGGAGGACGCGTGCACCAGGGCGTACACGGTCAGGGCGAAGTAGCCGGTGACGACGTAGAAGAGGGCGAAGGCGGTGCGGCCCATGCGCTCCTCGGTCATCGCGCCGAAGACGTACAGGAAGAGCACGTTGCCCAGCAGGTGCAGCCAGTTGCCGTGCACGAAGAGGGCGGTGAACGGGGTGGCGAGGGAGTGCGGGGTGGCCCGCACCAGCTCGTCGGGGACGACGCCCCAGCGTTCGAAGTACGTGCTCTGGGCCGCGGCGAGGGCGTCGCCGGTGCCGTACGAGGGGTTGAAGCCGGAGGCCGGGCCGAGGAGGAAGACCACACAGCACACGCCGATCAGGGCGTAGGTCACGACGGGGGCGTGCGCGAGGTCCTGCCAGCGGGCGGCGACGTTCCGAGCCGTTCCGGCGGCCTTGGCCGTGACCTTGATCATGGGTTCGAGCATGACGCAACGTCCGGGCCCTTCCGGGCTGCCCCGCCGATCTCAAGGGTCGGCCGCCCTCCGCGCGGGGTACCGGTAAGGCCGTAGGGTTGCGCGCAGGGTATCCGCAGTTCGACGGCGCACCGCGGCAACGACGTACGACGGCACGCGTGCAGACGCGTGACGACACTTGAGAAGAGGACGGTACGCATGACGACGACGGTTCCCCTGCCGACTGCCGGTACCCGGTGGCGCTGCACCCTCTGCGGAAACCTCACCCGGTTCGACGTGACCCGCTCGTCGAAGGTCGTCGAGTACGTCCACCTCGACCTGGCCGGGGAGTCGAAGGTCGAGGAACGCGAGGTGGTCAGTGAGACCATCGAGTCCGTGCGCTGCCGCTGGTGCAACGCGGTGGACCAGATCGAATTGGTGGACAGGCCGGACGCCGTCTCCTAGGTAACCCTGGGAGTACCGGTGCCCGGCAGGGCAGTACCCGTGAGGGTATGGAAGGTAGTGGGGTGACGGATCGTGGAGCCTGCAAGCGGCGCTGAGCCGGCCGGCCCGGCCGACGACGCCGCAGAGGTGCTCGACCGCCCGTTGCCGGAGGGTGTGCGACGACGGGTCGTGACGCTGGTCTCGGACGCCTTCGGCGGCCTCAGCGTCGCGGAACTCCCGGCCCAATTGCGGCAGTACGCCCGATTCACCCCCACCAGACGCGCCAAGTTCGCGGGCAACGCGATGGCGGCGGCGCTGGAGAGCGACCCGGTCTTCCGGCAGCGCATCGGCGAACGGCTGCGCGAGGCGCAGCCCGAGCTGGCGAGTGCGCTGGAGGCCGGGTCGCCGCCTGCCGCCGCCGACCCCGTCGACGTCGCGGCGGCTGCGTACGTCCTGCGCCCGGTCGGCTGGGTCAAGCTGGTGGCCGCCGCGGGCGAGGAGGCGCAGCGCGCCGACGCCGAGCGCGCCGACGAGGCCGCCCAGCAGGAACTGGAGCAGCTGCGCGCCGAGCTGGCCGACGCCCGGGAGCGCACGAGGGCGGAGACCGACCGGCTGCGCACCGAACTCGAAACCGCCCGCAGGGAGTCCGACGCCGCCCAGCGCAAGCTGCGCGGCGCCCTCAGTGACGTCAAGCGCGGCGAGGCGGCGCTCCGCAAGAACCAGGCCGAGATCGACGGCATCCGCAGCGAGGCGGCCGCCCAGGTCGCCGCGGCCGAGGCGGAGACGCGGCGGCTGCGGGCCAGACTGGGGGAGGCCGAGGCGTCCGCCGAGGCCGGGCGCCGTGCCGTACGGGAGGGGCGCAGCGTCGAGGACATGCGGCTGCGGCTCCTCCTGGACACGGTCCTTGAGGCCGCCCAGGGGCTGCGTCGCGAGCTTGCCCTGCCGCCTTCCAGCGGGCGTCCCGCGGACACCGTGGACGCGGTCGAGCCGGGGCGGATGTCGCCCAAGGACATCGCGGCCAGGGCCCTTTCGGACACGGATCCGGCCGTTCTGGACCAGCTGCTCGCGCTGCCGCAGGCGCATCTGGTGGTCGACGGCTACAACGTGACCAAGACCGGCTATCCGACGATGCCGCTGGAGAAGCAGCGGCTGCGGCTGCTCGGCGGGCTCTCCATGCTGGCCGCCGCGACCGGCGCCGAGGTCACCTGTGTCTTCGACGGCGCGGAACTGGCCGCTCCGGTGCTGCTCGCGCCGCCGCGCGGGGTGCGGGTGCTGTTCAGCAAGGCGGGCGTGACGGCCGACGAGCTGATCCGTCAGCTGGTACGGGCGGAGCCGACCGGGCGGCCGATGATCGTGGTCTCCACGGACCGCGAAGTCGCGGACGGGGTCGCGAAGTCCGGCGCCAGGCCGGTCGCTTCGGCGATGCTGCTGAAGAGGCTTTCGCGCGTTTAGAGGGAGTGGGGTGTGATGCCCAACTTCTGTGCTTGTTGCCCGAATTGAAGCGATCCCATGCTGGCTTTCTGTCAACTCCCCATGACACAGCGTGTGGCGCGAGCGATGAATGTGCTGCGAGGGCGAGATTTTTCCTGTGAGGATTTGAACTGATCACAAGAAGGTCACTAAGGTCTGGGCTCGAACCTTCGCGCGGTTGATCACTCATCCGGAGTATCAGTGAGGGTCACCGCCAACCACGCCGGTCGGCGGCTGAGGAAGAAGGAGCTCGCCTCCGTGGCGTCCCACCGTCGACCCAAGCAGCCGAGCCGCTTCCGGGTGACCGCGCTCACCGTGACCGCCGCCGCAGCCGTGGTCATGTCCTCCCAGGCGGCCAACGCCGCGCCCAAGCCGGACAAGAAGGAAGTCAAGGCGAAGGTCGACGCGCTCCACGAGGAGGCGGAGGGCGCAACCGAGAAGTACAACGCGGCGAAGGAGAAGCAGGGGACCCTGGAGAAGCAGGTCAAGAACCTCCAGGACTCGGCGGCCCGCGGCCAGGGCGAACTCAACGAGATGCGCAAGGGTCTCGGTTCGCTGGCCACCGCCCAGTACCGGTCCGGTGGCATCGACCCGTCGTTCCAGCTCTTCTTCTCCTCCGAGCCGGACCAGTTCCTGGACCGCGCCGCGGCGATGGACCAGCTGAGCGGCAAGCAGGCCGAGTCGCTCCGCAAGATCCAGGCGAAGCAGCGCACCCTCGCCCAGCAGCGCGAGGAGGCGTCGGGCAAGCTCGCCGACCTCTCCGCCGTGCGCAAGGAGCTCGGCGAGAAGAAGCAGACGATCCAGGGCAAGCTCGCCGAGGCGCAGAAGCTGTACAACACGCTGACCGCCGCCGAGCGGGCCGCCATGGAGAAGAAGGAAGAAGAGCGCGCCAGCCGTGACGCGGACGAGCGCGCCGACTTCGGCGGCGGCGAGGTCGCGGCCGGCTCCGGCGTGGGTGCCGCCGCCATGGCCCAGGCCAGGACGAAGATAGGCGCGCCGTACGACTGGGGCAACAAGGGCCCCAACGCGTTCGACTGCTCCGGGCTGGTCTACTGGGCGTTCCAGCAGATCAACGTGACGGTGGGCGGCAGCACGTACAGCCAGGAGAGCGCGGGCCGGAAGATCTACGACCGGAGCGAACTGCGCCCCGGCGACCTGGTCTTCTTCAACAACCTCCAGCACGTGGGCTTCTACGCGGGCAACGGCATGTCGCTGCACGCCCCGAAGCCGGGCGCCAACGTGCGCGTCGAGGACATGAAGTACCTCGGCCCGTTCCAGTTCGGAGTGCGCGTCGGAGGCTGAGTCCGACGCATCCCCGGCACCCGGGTGCCGCTCGCGACGCGCCCGCGATACCCGGAGTCCGAGGCCGAACACACCGCCCGTTCGGGCGAATTGTGATCCGCCGTGCTGACTGCCCGCCCCGCCGATGACCTGGTCACCGGCGGGGCTTCGTGCTGTCCCGGGCCCTTTCGCGGGCGCCCGGGTCTTTGGCCGCCGTGTGACGGTCCCGCTACTGTCTGCCAGCGCAGTGACCGTCGAGGAGTCCGCCCGCCCGGGCGGCAGGGCGCTGCCACCCAGCAGTGGAAGGAGTGCGGCTTCCTGTGGCGTCACACCGTCGTCCCTCGCAGTCCGGGCTCACACAGAGCACCCGGGTCACCGTCCTGTCCGCCGCGGCCGCGACCGCGGCGGCGGCTCTCGGGGCCGGCCAGGCCCATGCCGACCCGGTGGGCGCAGGCGCGACCACGGCCACCCAGGCCACCGTCGACCGGCTCTTCGCGCAGGCCGAGAAGGCCACCGAGCAGTTCAACCAGGCCAGCGAGCGCGCCGACACGCTCCGCAAGGACGTCGGCAGGGCCCGCGACCGCACCGCCCGCGGCCAGGAGCGCATCAACCGGATGCGCGGCGTGCTCGGTCAGCTGGCCGGAGCCCAGTACCGGTCGGGCGGCATGGACCCGTCGGTGTCGCTGCTGCTGTCCGAGAACCCGGACGGCTACCTCGACAAGGCCGCCGCCCTCGACCGCATCAGCGCCCGCAACGCGGGCAAGCTGCACGAACTCACCGAGGCCCAGCGCCGGCTCGACCAGGAGCGCGCCGAGGCCTCCCACAAGCTGGCCGAGCTGGACCGCAGCCGGGCCGTCGTCTCGCGCCACAAGCGCACCGTCGAGCACAAGCTCGCCGAGGCCCGCCGGATGCTCCAGGCGCTGCCCGCCCCCGAGCGCGCCGAGTTCGACCGCGCGAACCGCAGCGGACGCGACACGATGCCAGACATGTCCGGCATCATGCCCTCGTCGTCGCGTGCCGCCGCCGCAGTCCTGGCCGCCCGCAACGCCGTCGGGAAGCCGTACGTCTGGGGCGCCAACGGCCCTTCGGGATTCGACTGTTCGGGCCTGATGCAGTGGTCGTACAGCCAGGCAGGCGTCTCCCTGCCGCGCACCTCGCAGGCCCAGCGGTACGCCGGCCAGCAGGTCTCGCTCGACCAGGCGCAGCCGGGCGACCTCGTCGCCTACCGCGACGACGCCAGCCACATCGGGATGTACATGGGCAACGGGCAGGTCGTGCACGCGCCCTACCCGGGGGCCCCGGTGCGCTACGACCCGGTGGGCATGATGCCGGTCTCGTCGGTGACCCGGGTCTGAGGCGCCGCACTCGCCCGATCCGTCCGATCCGTCCGCCGTACGATCGCCCCATGGCAGGTCACACGGGCGGCAGACGGTACGGGCGGCGGGCGGTGCTCGCCCTGGGGCTCGGCGCCGGGGGGCTCCTCGCGGGGTCCTGCGCAGCCCCGCCCGCACCGGCCGACACCGCCTCCCGGGACGTACGGCGGCTGCTTGAGCGGCGGGCCGCCGCCCTCGCCGGCCGCGACAGGGCCGCCTTCCTCGGCGTCCTCGAACCCGGCGCGGCAGGGCTGCGCGAGCGGCAGCGGCAGGAGTTCGACCACCTGGCGGGGGTGGGGCCCGCGACCTGGGAGTACGAGCTGACCGGGCTCGACAGGACCGGCGAAGGACTCGCCACCGCACGGGTGGACCTGCGGTACCGGATCGCGGGGTACGACACGGTGCCCGCCGTCACCGCCCGCCTCGTCGACCTGGTACGCCGCGCGGGGCAGTGGTACGTGGCGGGGGACCGGCCCCGGCAGGCCGGTGCGCAGGAGATCTGGCAGCAGGGCCCTGTGACCGCCGTGCGCGGGAAGCGGGCGGTCGTCCTGGGCGCCGGGCAGGACCGGGACCGGCTGCGCTCGATCGCGGACACCGCCGACCGTGCGACGGCCGCCGTCGCACGTGCCTGGCCCGGAGCGCGCGACCTCAAAGAGGTGCTCCTCGTACCGTCGACGCTGGACGGGATGGGGGCACTGCTCGGGGCACCGGCCGCCGGGTACCGGGGCATCGCCGCCGTCACCACCGGGGCGAGCGGCGGCGGGCGGCGGACATCGGCGGACCGGGTGATCGTCAACCCGGAGGCGTACGGCGTGCTGGGGGCGGCCGGACAGGAGGTCGTCCTCACCCACGAGACGACCCACGTGGCCACCCGGACGGTCACCACCGCGTCGACCCCCATGTGGCTGTCCGAGGGCTTCGCCGACTGGGTGGCCTACCGGGAGAGCGACCGGGCCCCGGTGCAGGTCGCCCCCGAACTCCGGCGGACCGTCGTGCGGGACGGGCCGCCCGCCGTCCTGCCGGACGACGGGGACTTCGGCTTCACCGGGGACGCGGAGCGGCTGGCCGGGGCGTACGAGGGCGGCTGGCTGGCCTGCCGGATGATCGCCGAGCGGTCCGGCGAGCGGGCGCTCCTCGCGTTCTACCGCTCCGTCGGCGGGCACCCGCAGCGCGACGGGGCGGTGGAGAACGCGCTGCACGGCGAACTCGGCACCGGGCTCGATGAGTTCACCGCCCAGTGGCGCGCCTACTTGCGGGCCCAGCTCGGCTGACGTTCCGCCGCGGCCGCCGCCTGTCCGGACTTCCCGGCCTGTCCGGCCTGCCCTGCCTTCCCCGCCGGTACGTGGCGCTGGGTGGGCAACGGGTGCGAGGCGCCCGCAGGTTCGGTGACCGTGTGCCGCCACAGGGTGCGGCAGGCCAGCACCGTCGCCGCCACCAGCAGGCCGTTGCGCACGAACATCAGGGACAGGCCCAGGGCGTCGCTGGAGACCACGTGCGAGAACCAGATGGGGAATTCGAGGCAGGTGACGAAGGTCGCCGCCAGCACCAGGTGCGCGGGGCGGTCCATCCGGCTGCCCCGGAACACCAGACAGGCGGCCGCGAGCCCCACCAGCCACAGCAGGTACTGCGGGCTGATCACCCGGCTCGTCGTGGTGAACAGCAGCACCGCCACGAAGGCGGCGTCGCAGGCCGTCGAAGCGGTGAACAGCCGGGCCCGCAGCCGCCACACCAGCAGCCACCCGAAGGCCAGCACGGTGAGCACCATCGCGAGGGTGCTCACCAGGGACACGTACGGGCCGAGGAACTCCACCGAGCCGTAGTTCAGCAGCACTTCGCCCTCCCAGCCGAAGTGCCGGGCCACGTGGAAGACCAGCGCACCCAGCGACTCCACCTCGGTGCCCCGGTCCCGCTGGAACGTCAGGAACGCGAGCGCACCCGGCATCGACACCGAGAACAGCAGCACCAGCGCGCCCGCCGTCAGCAGGAACGCCGTCCACGACGTCCGCGTCGTGCGCCCGCGTGCCGTCCCCGCGAGCAGCATGGCGGGCCAGACCTTCAACAGGGCCCCCAGGGCCGCCAGGGCCCCCATGGCGCGCGGCCTGCGGGCGCCCGCGAGCAGCGCCGCGACCGCGATGCCGGTGACCATCACGTCGTAGCGCGCGTACGAGGTGGGGCCGAGCAGCGCAAGACCGGCGATCCACACCCAGGCGCCCGCCATCCGCTTGCCGGGGCGGCGGCCCGCGTACAGCAGCAGCCCGGTCACCACGGCGTCGGCGAGGAACGCGAGGACGAAGAAGGCGTGGGCGTAGTCCAGGAACGGCAGCAGCCCGGGGGAGAGGACCGCGAGGGCGGCGGCCGGCGGGTACTGCCAGGTGATGTCGTCGAGCGGGAAGGTGCCGCTGCGCAGCACCTCGTACCAGCCCTGGTAGATGACCGAGATGTCGCTCGTGACGTCGGGGCCAGGGAAGACCAGCACCTTGAACACGCAGAGCAGCAGCAGGGTCCTGGTGACGACCCAGAGCGTCACGGGCGCGGCGGGTACGGTGCGTACGAAGGGTACGGATCGTACGACGGGCAGGGCCGGGAGGCCGGGGCGTCCGGTGCCGCTCGTTGTCATGACCATCCTTGTCCGGGGCGAATTCGGTAGGGACATGATGCAGGGCGCGGACGTGCCTGGGCGATGACGCGGGGCCGCCCGGTACTGTCGGCGGCGATGGACAAGACCTTGATCGTGACCAACGACTTTCCGCCGCGCCCCGGCGGCATCCAGGCGTTCCTGCACAACATGGCGCTGCGGCTGGACCCCGGGCAGCTGGTCGTCTACGCGTCCACCTGGAAGCGCGGGCGCGAGGGCGCGGAGGCGACGGCCGCCTTCGACGCGGAGCAGCCGTTCCCGGTGGTGCGGGACCGTACGACGATGCTGCTGCCGACGCCCCGGGTCACCCGGCGCGCCACGCAGCTGCTCCAGGAGCACGGCTGCACCTCGGTGTGGTTCGGGGCGGCGGCGCCGCTCGGGCTGATGGCGCCCGCACTGCGCCGTGCGGGAGCCCGCCGACTGGTCGCCACCACGCACGGGCACGAGGCGGGCTGGGCCCAACTCCCGCTCTCCCGGCAGCTGTTGGGGCGGATCGGCGAAGGCACGGACACGATCACCTATCTGGGCGAGTACACACGGTCGCGGATCGCCGCCGCACTCACCCCCGAGGCCGCCGGACGGATGGTCCAGCTGCCGCCCGGCGTCGACGAGAAGACGTTCCACCCCGGCTCGGGGGGCGCCGAGGTCCGCGCGAGGCTCGGGCTCACCGACCGGCCCGTGGTGGTCTGTGTGTCCCGGCTGGTGCCGCGCAAGGGGCAGGACACCCTCATCGAGGCGATGCCGCGGATCCTGCGTGCGGTGCCCGACGCGGTGCTGCTGGTCGTCGGCGGCGGACCGTACGAGAAGGACCTGCACAAGCTGGCGCAGGACACCGGGGTCGCCGACTCGGTGCGCTTCACGGGGGCGGTGCCCTGGGCGGAGCTGCCCGCGCACTACGGGGCCGGTGACGTCTTCGCGATGCCGTGCCGGACCCGGCGGGGCGGTCTCGACGTCGAGGGCCTCGGCATCGTCTACCTGGAGGCGTCCGCGACCGGGCTGCCGGTCGTCGCGGGCGACTCGGGGGGCGCGCCGGACGCCGTACTGGACGGGGAGACGGGATGGGTGGTGCGCGGCGGCGACCCGGCCGAGTCCGCGGACCGCATCGTGACCCTGCTCCAGGACCCGGACCTGCGCCGCCGGATGGGCGAACGGGGCCGGGCCTGGGTCGAGGAGAAATGGCGCTGGGACCTGCTGGCGGAGAAGCTCAAGACACTGCTGTAGTACACGAGCGGGGCGCCCCCTTCAGGGGCGCCCCATTAGGGGCGCGGGGCTGTGCTGATTTGCGGCTCCGCCGCGTGGGCGCGACCAGCCACAACGCACCCGCAGGTGCACCACGCCCCCCGCCCAGCGCCAGCGCTCAGCGCCCCGCGCTCACGCCCGGTAGATCGCTTCGATCTCGTCCGCAAAGTCCTTCGCCACCACATTCCGCTTCAACTTCAGCGAAGGCGTGATGTGGCCCGCCTCCTCGGTGAACTGGGTCGGCAGGATGCGGAACTTGCGCACCGACTCCGCCTTGGAGACCGCCGCGTTCCCGTCGTCGACCGCGCTCTGCACCGTGGCGAGCAGGTCGGCGTCGTCCCGCAGCGTGACCGCCGTCGAGTCCGCGGGCTTGCCGTGCTCCACGGCCCACCGGCCCAGGAACTCCTCGTCGATGGTGACCAGCGCGCCGACGAACGGCCGCCCGTCGCCGACCACCATGCACTCCGCGACCAGCGCGTGCGCCCGGATGCGGTCCTCGATGACGGCCGGGGCGACGTTCTTGCCGCCCGCCGTCACGATGATCTCTTTCTTGCGGCCGGTGATCGCGAGGTAGCCGTCCTCGTCGAGGGTGCCGATGTCACCGGTGTGGAACCAGCCGTCGGTCAGCGCCTCGGCGGTGGCCGCGGGGTTGTTCCAGTACCCCTTGAAGATGTGCTCGCCGTGCAGCAGGACCTCGCCGTCGTCGGCGATCCGCACGACCGAGCCGGGCAGCGGCTGTCCGACCGTGCCGACCTTCGGCCGGTCGTACGGGTTGAACGCGGTCGCCGCACAGGACTCGGTGAGCCCGTAACCCTCAAGCACCGTGAACCCGATGCCGCTGAAGAAGTGGCCCAGGCGCTCGCCCAGCGGGGCGCCGCCGGAGATCGCGAACTCGCAGCGCCCGCCGAGCACCGCGCGCAGCTTGCTGTAGACCAGCTTGTCGAAGACCTTGTGCTTGAGCTTGAGGCCGAGCGTCGGGCCCTCGGGGGTGGCGCTCGCGCGGCTGTAGGCGATCGCCGTGTCGGCGGCCTTGTCGAAGATCTTGCCCTTGCCGTCGGCCTGCGCCTTGGCGCGCGCCGAGTTGTAGACCTTCTCGAAGACGCGCGGCACACCGAGGATCAGCGTCGGCCTGAAGGAGGCCAGCTCGTCGGTGAGGTTCTTGATGTCCGGTACGCAGCCCAGCTTGATCGGCGCCATCACGGACGCCACCTCGACGAGCCGCCCGAAGACGTGCGCGGCGGGCAGGAACAGCAGCACCGAGCACTCGCCGGTGCGGAACAGCGGCTTCAGGCGCTCCACCACATTGCCGCACTCCGCGAAGAAGCTGCGGTGCGTGAGTACACAGCCCTTGGGGCGTCCCGTGGTGCCCGAGGTGTAGACGATGGTGGCCGGGTCGTCGGCGCCCGCGACCGCGCTGCGCTCGTCGACCGTCTCGTCGGAGACGTCCGCGCCGAGCCCGTTCAGCTGCTCGATCGCACCGGACTCGATCTGCCACACCTGCTTGAGGGCGGGCAGCCGCTCCCGTACGGACTCCACGGCGGCGGCGTGCGCCTCGCCCTCGACGAGGACGGCGACGGCGCCGGAGTCACCGAGGATCCACTGCACCTGCTCGGCGGAGCTGGTCTCGTACACGGGTACGGTCACCGCGCCCGCGCTCCAGATCGCGAAGTCCAGCTGCACCCACTCGTACCGGGTGCGGGACATCAGGGCGACCCGGTCGCCCGGCTCGACACCGGCGGCGATCAGGCCTTTGGCAGCGGCACGCACCTCGGACAGGAACTGGGTGGCGGTGACATCGGTCCATGTACCGGCGACCTTGCGGCCCATGACCGCGGTCTGCGGGTGCTGAGCGGCGTTGCGGCGGATGAGATCCGTCAGATTGCCGTCCGAGGGGACCTCGTACAAAGCCGGAAGGCTGAACTCGCGCAAGACTGCTGCTCCTCATCAGGCACCGGTCGCCACATCAGCGTGGAGCCGGCTGCGGTCCAAGGTCGGGCAGGTGCTCAGTGGGGGATGAGCACGACTGGACTGCCCGGACGTTACCCACGAGTACTCGGTTCCCGATAGGGGGTCCCGGCCAGATGTACGCTGCGTCACACTGTTCGGGCGTCGCCTACCGCACAGTAATCCACGCCGGGGGCGACTCGGAAGTAACCGCAGGTCCGGCCGGTCCGCCGGTGGCCCCGACCGCCTTCTACCGGGCGATCGGCCGGGGTTCTAGGCTGATCGCCATGCGAGTTCATGTGGTGAGCGACGTGCACGGGAACGCGGCTGACCTGGCCCGCGCGGGCGACGGGGCCGACGCGCTGATCTGTCTCGGCGACCTCGTCCTGTTCCTCGACTACGCCGATCACTCGCGCGGCATCTTCCCCGACCTCTTCGGCACCGAGAACGCCGACCTCATCGTGGAGCTGCGCACCGCCCGCCGCTTCGACGAGGCCCGCACGCTGAGCCGCCGGCTGTGGGCGGGCCTCGACCGGCAGGCCGCCACGGACGCCGCGGTGCGCAAGCAGTACGCGGAGATGTTCGCCGCCTTCCCCGAGCCGACGTACGCCACGTACGGGAATGTCGACATGCCGACGCTCTGGCCCGACTTCGCGGGCCCCGGCACCGTCAGTCCCGGCACCCGCGTGCTCGACGGGGAGCGCGTCGAGATCGGCGGACTGGTCTTCGGCTTCGTCGGCGGCGGGCTGCGCACCCCGATGAACACGCCCTTCGAGATCGGCGACGAGGAGTACGCGGCCAAGGTCGAGGCGCTCGGCGAGGTCGACGTGCTCTGCTCGCACATCCCGCCCGAGGTGCCGGAGCTGGTGTACGACACGGTGGCACGCCGCTTCGAGCGCGGCAGCGGCGCCCTCCTGGAGGCGATCCGCAGGACCAGGCCCAGGTACTCCCTGTTCGGGCACGTCCACCAGCCGCTCGCCCGCCGGATGCGGATCGGGTCGACCGAGTGCGTGAACGTCGGGCACTTCGCCTCCACCGGCCGGCCCTGGGCCCTGGAGTGGTGAAGGCCCGGCCCCGGGGCCGTGGAGGGCGGTGCCGCCGGAGCCCTGGGGAGGCGGACGGGGCCGGTCACGATAGCCTTCACGCGGCACGAGCCTTCACGCGGCACGCACCAGCCAGCCCACCCCGGTCCGGACCCTGAGGAGCCATCGCGATGGCGGAACACACGAGCTCTAGCATCACCATCGAGGCGGCACCGGCCGATGTCATGGCCGTCATCGCGGACTTCGACCGCTACCCCGACTGGACGGGCGAGGTGAAGGAGGCCGAGGTGCAGGCCAAGGACGACAAGGGCCGCGCCGAGAAGGTCCGCCTGGTGCTCGACGCCGGTGCGATCAAGGACGACCACACCCTCGCCTACACCTGGACCGGCGACAACGAGGTCAGCTGGACCCTCGTCAAGTCCCAGATGCTGCGCGCCCTCGACGGCTCGTACCGCCTCGCGGCCACCGCGGGCGGCGCGACCGAGGTGACGTACCAGCTCACCGTCGACGTCAAGATCCCGATGCTCGGCATGATCAAGCGCAAGGCCGAGAAGGTCATCATCGACCGCGCCCTGGCCGGTCTGAAGAAGCGCGTCGAGTCCGGCCCCAAGAACTGACCTGAGGGGTACGGGAGTTCTGGAGTTCGGGGGGTTCTGGCATGAGCGTGGTGCGTACGGTCCTGGTCACCGGTCCCGGCGGTGCGGGCCGCACCACAGTGGCGGCCGCGACCGCCCTCGCCGCCGCCCGCGAGGGTGCGCGCGTGCTGCTCCTCGGCACGGACCGGGAGGACACCCTGGGGGCGGCCCTGGGGACGTCCGTCGGCGCGATATCCGCCGGCCCGCCGTCGCCTCTTGAGGCGGCCCCTCCGGAGACCTCCTCTCCGGAGGCCTCTCCTCTTGAGGCCGTCCCTCCGGGGGAGGCCCCGAACCTGTTCGTCGCGCGCATCGACGCCGCCGACGACTTCCGAACGGAACTGGCCGCCCTCCAGGAGCGCGCGGGCGCCGCCCTCGACCTCCTCGGCGCCACCGCCCTGGACGCCGACGAGCTCACCGAACTCCCCGGAGCCGAGCCGCTCGCACTGCTCAGGACCCTGCGGACGGTGTGCGGCGCTCGGCCCGCCGCGTCCGGAGCCCCGTACGACCTGGTCGTGGTCGACATGCCGCCGACGCACGCCACCCTCGCCGCCCTCGCGCTGCCCGGGCAGCTGCGCCGCTATCTGCGCAGGCTGCTGCCGCCGGAGCGGCAGGCCGCCCGTTCGCTGCGGCCGATGCTGGCGCAGCTCGCCGGGGTGCCGATGCCCGCCCAGTGGCTGTACGAGACGAGCGCACGGTGGGAGGCCGAACTGGCCGCCACCCAGGCCGTGGTGGAGAACCCCGCCCTGTCGGTGCGCCTGGTCGTCGAGCCCGGTCCTGCCGCCGCGGAAGCCCTGCGCACCGCCCGCCTCGGGCTCGCGCTGCACGGCCTCGCCCTGGACGCGGTCGTCGCCAACCGGATGCTGCCCACCGCCTCCCCCGACCCCTGGCTCGCCGCGCTCTCCGCACAGCAGCAGGAGCACCTCAAAGAGGTGCACGAGGGCCCGCAGGCGGTACGCGAACTGCCCCACCTGGGACGCGCCCCGCACGGCGTGCAGGACCTGGCGCTGCTCTCGTACGAAACGGGGCGCGCTCTCGCGGGCGGTGTCCCGGAGCGCACCGTCGAGGACCGGATCGCCGAGGACGGCGTGCTGGTGTGGCACCTGCCGCTGCCCGGTGCGGCCAAGAGCGAGCTCGGCCTCGTCCGGCGCGGCGACGAACTCGTCCTGACCGCCGGGCAGTTCAGGCGGATACTGCCGCTGCCGTCCGCGCTGCGCAGGTGCACGGTGTCGGGCGCCGCACTCGGCGACGGTGTGCTGCGGGTGCGCTTCACCCCCGACCCGGGGCTGTGGCCGCAGGGCCGGTGAGTCCCGGCCGTGCGCGGCTGATCGAGGCCGTGCCGCCCGGTGGCGGAGGGGTGACGAGGCCCTGAACGGCGTACCGCTGTTCGGGTAACGTCGAAGGCGTACGGATCCGTTACTTCACCCCGCGTCGCAGGAGTGCGCCATGAGCGAAGCCACCGACCGCCCCGACGAGCCCCGTGCGTCCCAGGCGTACGACGCGGACGCATGGGCGACGGCGTGCGAGGAGGACCTGGCCGCCGAGAAGGCCCGCCGCCGCGCACAGTACGGACCGCAGTCCGGATCGGCCGCCGAGGAGCTGCGGCGGCTGATGGACGCGGTCGCCGGCAAGGTCTCCTCGCTCCAGTCGCCCCTGTTCGGCATGGCCGCACAGGGGGTCGCCCAGCAGTTCGTTCAGCAGGCGAAGGCAGTCGTCGAGCCGGTCGTGGAGCGCAACCCGCAGGTCTTCGACCACCTCGCGGCAGCGGGGAACGAGCTGCTCGCCGCCTACCGGTCGGCAGTCGCCGGACACGAGCAGCGCTGGACGAAGGAGTCCACCGATTCCGCAGGACGTACGGACAGCCGGTCGGACCGCATGGACAAGTCGCCCAAGTCATCCGAAGGTGGACCGGATGACCCCGAGGACCGTTCAAAAGGTGAACACATCGACCTCGACTGAGACCCCTCCTCGGGTACGGTGGCCCGGGGAGCCTGTCGCTGGCTCCGAGCGGGGTTCGACCTAAAACTGAGGGACACATGGGACTCACCATCGGCGTCGACATCGGCGGCACGAAGATCGCGGCCGGAGTGGTCGACGAAGAGGGACAGATCCTCGAAACGTACAAGGTGAAGACACCGCAGACCCCCGAGGAAATGGTCGACGCGATCTCCGCGGCGGTCTCCGAGGTCAGTACGGGCCACACGATCGAGGCCGTCGGCATCGGTGCCGCCGGCTACGTGGACGACAAGCGCGCCACCGTGCTCTTCGCCCCGAACATCAACTGGCGTCACGAGCCGCTCAAGGACAAGGTCGAGCAGCGCGTCGGCCTGCCGGTCGTCGTCGAGAACGACGCCAACGCGGCCGCCTGGGGCGAGTACAAGTTCGGGGCCGGCAAGGGCCACGAGGACGTCATCTGCATCACCCTCGGCACCGGCCTCGGCGGCGGCATCATCATCGGTAACAAGCTGCGCCGCGGACGCTTCGGCGTGGCCGCCGAGTTCGGCCACATCCGGGTCGTCCCGGACGGGCTGCTGTGCGGCTGCGGCAGCCAGGGCTGCTGGGAGCAGTACGCGTCGGGCCGCGCGCTCGTCCGCTACGCCAGGCAGCGCGCCAACGCCACCCCGGAGAACGCCGCGATCCTGCTCGGCCTCGGTGACGGCACCGTCGAGGGCATCGAGGGCAAGCACGTCAGCGCCGCCGCCCGGCAGGGCGACCCGGTCGCGGTCGACTCCTTCCGCGAGCTGGCCCGCTGGGCGGGATCGGGCCTGGCCGACCTGGCCTCGCTCTTCGACCCGTCCGCGTTCATCGTCGGCGGCGGCGTCTCCGACGAGGGCGAACTGGTCCTGGACCCGATCCGCAAGTCGTTCCGGCGCTGGCTGATCGGCGGCCAGTGGCGGCCGCACGCCCAGGTGCTCGCGGCGCAGCTCGGCGGCAAGGCCGGGCTGGTGGGCGCGGCGGACCTGGCACGCCAGGGCTGAACACCCGTCCGGGGCTTCATCCGTGCCCGTCGCGTCCTCTTCAGGACTCGGCGGGCACCGGTCTATGTTGGCCCGCATGGCGACCGATCTCCTGCCCCCGTCCGTCACGGAACCCGACGGCTCGGCCGTCGTCCGCGTCCTCAGCTACAACATCCGCTCGATGCGCGACGACCGGAACGCGCTGGCCCGTGTGGTCCGGGCCTGCGAGCCCGATCTCGTACTGATCCAGGAGGCGCCGCGCTTCTTCCGCTGGCGCAAGAAGGCCGCGTGGCTCGCCGCGCACAGCGATCTGGTGGTGCTGGGCGGCGGGGCGACGGCGGCGGGCCCGCTGCTGCTGTGCTCGCTGCGGGCGACGGTGGAACGGACCGAGGACGTGCTGCTGCCGCGCACCCCCGGACTGCACCAGCGGGGATTCGCGACGGCGGTGGTACGGATCGGGGGCGCGCGGCTCGGGGTGCTGAGCTGCCACCTGAGCCTCCAGGGGGAGGAGCGGTACGCGCAGGCGGGGCTGCTGCTCGATCAGCTGGCCGCGATGGGGGTCACCCATGCGATCGCCGGGGGCGATCTGAACGACCGGCCGGACGGGAAGTCGTTCCAGCTGCTGGCGAGCTCCTTGCAGGACTGCTGGGCGGTGGCGCCGTGGGGCGGCGAGTACACCTCCGTGCCGGAGAACCCGCACCAGCGGATCGACGCGATCTTCGCGACGGAGGGCGTGAAGGTACTGGGGTGCGGAGTGCCGGAACTGCCGCCGGCGGACGTGCGCGCGGCCACGGACCACTTGCCGGTGCTGGCGGCGGTACGGGTGCCGGCCGGCGGCTGAGGGGGCAGGCATTTAGGGGCGCGGGGAACTGCGCGACCAGCCACGACGCACCCGCACGAAGACCACCGGCCCGGCGGCCAGCCACGACGCACCCGCACGAAGACCACCCACCGCCCTGCGCCGAGCAGCCCGCCTCAGACCACCGCCCCGCGGCCCGGGTCCTCGTCCTCCTCGTCCGAGTGGCTCATCCGCGCCACCAGCGTGCCGAAGCCGCCCAGGAAGCCGCCGATGCCCAGGACCTGGATCCACCAGGTCATGTCCCAGCCCAGTACGACCGCCAGCAGCATCAGCAGCGGACCGCCGACCACCGCCAGCCAGGCGAACTTGGACGTGACGTCGGCCTCCGGAAGCTCCGGGTCCGGCGGCACGAAGTGCCCCTCGTCGCCGTCGTCGAGGTCGTCGTCCTTCGCCTCGGCCGGGGCGAAGTCCCGGGGGCCGCCCGCACCGACGCCCGGGGCGAAGACGACCGAGCTGCCCAGCGGCCGGTCCTCCACGGACCCGGGCCCGGAGCCCGACCTGCCCGGCCCGTCGCCGTTGACCCCGTCCTCCAGCCGCGCCAGGTCGTCCACCGACTTGAAGGGCTTCGCCCCCGGCGGGTCCGGCGGCTCGTCCCCGTACCCCGCCACGATCGCCTCCCAGACAGCGGTCTCGTCCAGAGGAGTGGCGGCGTCGTCCTTCCGGCCGTCGCTGACGGCCTCCGGCTCCCGCTCCTCCTCGCGGTCCGCGCGCTCCGCGTTGTGCTCAGCCACCGGCAGTGCTCCCCTTCTTCCCGACGCTCGGAGCGAGGCGGCCGATGAACGCGTGACTCTCGTCGAAGATCCGCTTCGCGTCATGGTCCAACGTCGCCACGTGGTAGCTCTGTTCCAGCAGGATCTCGGTGACGTCGGCCGACGAGACCCGGCTGAGGACACGGGCCGAGTCGGCGGGCGGCACCACGTGGTCCTGCGGGCTGTGCAGCAGCAGGAGCGGCTGGGTGACCTGCGGCAGCTCGCCGTCGACCAGGCGGAAGAACTTCCGCAGCGAGTGCGCCGCGTGCAGCGGGACCCGGGTGTAGCCCACTTCGTGGGCGCCCTCCAGGGCGATGTCGTCGGCCACGCCCTTGGTGGTGCGTACGAAATGACGGGCGACCGGCAGGGCGTGGGCCGCGAGGCCGTGCACCTTGTTCCCCGGGTTGACGACGACGATCCCGGCGACCGCGTCGCCGTGCTTGGCGGCCAGCCGCAGCGCGAGCGCGCCGCCCATGGACAGGCCGAAGACGAAGACCTGCGAGCAGCGCTCGGAGAGGGCGCGCAGCTCGCGGTCCACCTCCGCGTACCAGTCCTGCCAGCCGGTGAGCTGCATGTCCTCCCAGCGCGTGCCGTGGCCGGGGAGGAGCGGCAGGGACACCGTCAGCCCCCGCTCGGCCAGATGGTCGGCCCAGGGACGCAACGACTGCGGGGAACCGGTGAAGCCGTGGCAGAGAAGGACGCCTACCTCTCCGCCCTCGTGGCGGAACGGCTCGGCTCCAGGGAGGACCGGCACCGGGGTCTCCTGTTCATGAGGACGGACGGGGCGGTACGGACGCTACAGAGGGTTCGGACGGTACAGAGGGTACGGACGGTTCAAAACCGCACGGGCGAAGCGGAGAACGGGCTGCGCCGAGGGGTCCTGAAGATGACTTCACCGTACGCGACCGGACCGACACCGACCAGGTCCGTCGGCCCTCCGGCCCAGGGGCCCTACCCGTCCGAAGGACCGCCGGGCACGAGAACGCACCCGCCCCGCGGTACCGCGGGGCGCGGGCACGCGCGTGGGAGAGAGCGCAGGCCGCACACGGGTTATGGTCTTTTCGACAGACAAGGGAAGGCACACGTTGATCTACGGCGCAATGAAGTTCTCCATCGGAGGGTCCCTGAAGCTCGCCTTCAGGCCCTGGGTGGAGGGCCTCGAAAACATTCCCGCGGACGGGCCGGCGATCCTCGCGAGCAACCATCTGTCGTTCTCGGACTCCTTCTTCCTGCCGGCCGTGCTGGACCGGAAGGTCACCTTCATCGCCAAGGCGGAGTACTTCACCTCGCCCGGTGTGAAGGGCAGGCTCACCGCCGCCTTCTTCAAGGGCGTCGGCCAGCTCCCGGTGGACCGCTCCGGCGCACGGGGTGCGGGCGAGGCGGCGATCAAGGCGGGCATCGAGGTCGTCGAGGGCGGCGGCCTGTTCGGCATCTACCCGGAGGGCACCCGCTCCCCGGACGGACGCCTGTACCGCGGCAAGCCCGGCGGCCTCGCGCGCGTGGCGCTCGCGACCGGCGCCCCGGTGATCCCCGTCGCGATGATCGACACGGAGAAGATCCAGCCGCCGGGCAAGGTCGTCCCCAAGTTGATGCGTCCCGGCATCAGGATCGGCAAGCCGCTCGACTTCAGCCGCTACCACGGCATGGAGGGCGACCGCTTCATCCTGCGCTCGGTGACCGACGAGGTCATGTACGAGATCATGAAGCTCTCCGGCCAGGAGTACGTCGACATCTACGCCACCGCCGCGAAGCGGCAGATCGCGGACGCGGAGAAGGCGGCCAAGGCGGAGAAGGCGGAACTGGAGAAGGCCGAGAAGGCCGCCCAGGCAGAGCTGGAGAAGGCGGCGAAGGCCGCACAGGCGGAAAAGACGGCACGGGCGGAACGTTCCGGGGACTAGCTGCGTCGTCCGTCGCAGGGGCCGTCCGGCCCGCAGGGGCGTCCGTCCAGGGGTGGGGGAAATGGCCAAGGCTCAGCGCGAGCGGGTCGTACGGATGTCGGTCGAGCAGCCGCTGTGGCGCGCGCTCACCGGCTATCGCGTGCTCACGATGGTCTACGCGGTGCTGTTGTACGTGTTCACCAGGGACGAGTTCGAGCGTCCCTGGGTGGCGATCGCCTATCTGGCGGTGATGGCGGTGTGGACCCTCGCCACGCTCCCCAGGGTGGCGAACGCGGCCAGCTGCACCAAGCCCTTCCTCGTCGCCGACCTCACCGTCGTCATCGTCGGCATCCTCCTCACGCCGCTGGCGAACTTCCAGGCGCAGCAGATCGACGGGCCGACCCTGCCGACCATATGGGCCGCCGGATCCGTCCTCGCGTACGCCATCAAGGGCGGCTGGCGGTGGGCGGCCTTCGCCTCCACGCTCGTCGCCGCCGCGAATCTGATCGAGCGCGGCACGCCCAGTCGGGACACCCTGCACAACGTGCTGCTGGTGTGGGTCGCCTCCATCGCCATCGGGTACGTCGTCGAGGTCGCCCGCGCCTCCGAGCGCACGCTCGCCCGCGCCCTGGAGATCGAGGCGGCCACCCGCGAGCGCGAACGCCTCGCCCGGGACATCCACGACAGCGTCCTCCAGGTGCTCGCCATGGTGCAGCGGCGGGCCAGCGCGCTGGGCGGCGAGGCGGCCGAACTGGGCCGGATGGCGGGGGAGCAGGAGGTCGCCCTGCGCACCCTGGTCTCCAGCGGCCTGGTCCCCACCACGCGGGCCTCCGAGGACGCCTCGCAGGGAGCGGTGGTCCGCAGGGTCGAGGTCGACGAGCCCGACGGCCCGAGCGGCCCGGTCGACCTGCGCTCGCTGCTCGCCCCGCACGCAGGGGCGAAGGTCTGCTTCGCGGAACCGGGTGCTCCGGTGCTCCTCGAACCCGCGGCGGCGATGGAGCTGGCGGCCGCTGTCAGTGCCGCCCTGGACAATGTCCGCAGGCATGCGGGACCGGGCGCCCAGGCCTGGATCCTGATCGAGGACGAGCCGGCCGAAGTGATCGTGACGGTACGGGACGACGGACCCGGCATCCCGGAAGGGAGACTCGCGCAGGCCGAGGGCGAGGGGCGCCTCGGTGTCGCCCTGTCGATCCGCGGGCGGCTGCGGGAACTCGGCGGCAGCGCCGAACTGCTCTCGATTCCGGGGCAGGGCACGGAAGTTGAACTGAAGGTTCCGCGAACGGTGCGGGAACCACGGGGGAAGACGAAACGATGAGCGAAGTGACCGAACAGCAGCAGACGCAGCAGACGCAAGCGGACCGGGACGCACAGTCGATCAAGGTGATGGTCGTCGACGACCACCCGATGTGGCGGGACGCGGTCGCCCGCGACCTGGCCGCCGCCGGCTTCGACGTGGTCGCCACCGCGGGGGACGGCCCGCAGGCGGTGCGGCGGGCCCAGGCCGTCGTGCCCGACGTGCTGGTGCTGGACCTCAACCTGCCGGGCACGCCGGGCGTGCAGGTCTGCAAGGAGCTGGTCGGTGCCGACCCCAAGCTGCGGGTCCTGGTGCTGTCCGCGAGTGGCGAGCACGCCGACGTACTGGAAGCGGTGAAGTCCGGGGCGACCGGCTACCTGCTCAAGTCGGCGTCCACCGACGAGCTCTGCGACGCGGTCCGCCGCACCGCCGTCGGCGACCCGGTCTTCACCCCGGGCCTCGCCGGACTGGTGCTCGGCGAGTACCGGCGGCTCGCCTCGGACCCGGCCCCCGCGGCGGCCGACGAGCCGAAGGCCCCGCAGCTCACCGACCGCGAGACGGAGGTGCTGCGGCTGGTCGCCAAGGGACTCTCGTACAAGCAGATCGCGGAGCGTCTGGTCATCTCCCACCGCACCGTCCAGAACCACGTGCAGAACACCCTCGGCAAGCTCCAGCTGCACAACCGCGTGGAATTGGTGCGGTACGCGATCGAGCGCGGTCTCGACGATGCCTGAGCGCGGTCTCGACGGCGGCTGAGCGGGCGCTCTAGCTTGGTGGGTCCCAGTGCTCGGCGCAGCGAAGGGACCAGCAGTTGAAAACACACACTGCCACGAAGGTCGGAGTTCTCACCGGGGGCGGTGACTGCCCGGGGCTCAACGCGGTCATCCGCGCCGTCGTCCGCAAGGGCGTACAGAGCTACGGATACGAGTTCGTGGGCTTCCGGGACGGCTGGCGCGGCGTCCTGGACGACCACCGCACGGTACGCCTGGACGTCGAGGCGGTCCGCGGCATCCTGCCCCGCGGCGGCACCGTCCTCGGCTCCTCACGCACCAACCCCCTCACCGACGGCGAGGACGGCGTCCGCCTCATAGAGGCGACGATGGCCAGGCACGGCGTGGAGGCGCTGATCGTGATCGGCGGCGAGGACACCCTCGGCGTCGCGGCCCGGCTGTCCGGCGAGTACGGCATCGACTGCGTCGGCGTCCCCAAGACCATCGACAACGACCTCTCCGCCACCGACTACACCTTCGGCTTCGACACGGCCGTCTCCATCGCCACCGAGGCCATCGACCGGCTGCACACCACAGCCGAGTCCCACATGCGGGTCCTCGTCGTCGAAGTGATGGGCCGCCACTCCGGCTGGATCGCCCTGCACTCCGGGCTCGCGGGCGGCGCCAACGTCATCCTGGTGCCCGAGCGGCGCTTCGACATCGAGCAGGTCTGCGGCTGGATCACCTCGCGCTTCCGGTCCTCGTACGCCCCGATAGTCGTCGTGGCGGAGGGCGCGATGCCCAAGGACGGCGACATGGTGCTGAAGGACGGCACGCTGGACTCCTTCGGACACGTACGGCTGTCGGGCGTGGGGGAGTGGCTGGCCAAGGAGATCGAGAAGCGGACCGGCAAGGAGGCCCGTACGACCGTCCTCGGGCACGTCCAGCGCGGCGGTACGCCCAGCGCCTTCGACCGCTGGCTCGCCACCCGCTTCGGACTGCACGCGATCGACGCGGTCCACGACGGGGACTTCGGGACGATGGTGGCGCTCCAGGGCACGGACATCGTGCGGGTGCCGATAGGGGAGGCGACGGCGAAGCTGAAGACGGCGCCGCCGGAGCTGTACGCGGAGGCGGAGGTCTTCTTCGGCTGAACGGACCCACGGCGGCTCCTCCCGGAATCTCCCCGACGAGTGGCTCGGGCCCTCCAGATCGGCGATATTAGCTGAATCCGTCCCGAGCCTCTCGATCTGGGGTAAACCCGTGAAAATACTGGCATTCGGCGTGCAGGCCGACGAGCAGCCGCTGATCGAGAAGGCCTGCACGGACGCCGGTCTGGGCGACCCGCACTGCCTGAAGGTCTTCCTCACCGAGGACACCGCCCCCATCGCCGCGGGCCACGAGGTGATCAGCACCAGCGTCAACGCCGACCTGAACGCCCGCGTCCTGCGCGTGCTCGCGGCCGGCGGGACCCGCATGATCGCCCAGCGCTCCACCGGCTTCAACAACATCGACCTCGACGTGGCCCGCGAGCTCGGCCTCGCCGTCGCCCGCGTCTCGTACTACTCGCCCTACTCCGTCGCCGAGTTCGCGTGGACCCTCGCCATGGCCGTCAACCGCCGGATCGTCCGTGCGGCCGGCCGCACCCGCGACTTCGACTTCCGGCTCGACGGACTGCTCGGGCGCGACATGCGCGGCCGTACGGTCGGGGTGCTCGGCACCGGCAAGATCGGCGAGGCGTTCACCCGGATCGCCCACGGCTACGGCATGCACCTCCTCGGCTGGGACGTCGCCCCCAATCCGGAGTGCGTGGACCTCGGCATGGAGTACGTCGACAAGGACGAGCTCCTCGCCTCCGCCGACCTCGTCAGCCTGCACGTGCCCCTGCTGCCGAGCACCCGTCACCTCATAGATGCGGCGGCGCTGCGCTCCATGAAGGACGACGCGATCCTGGTGAACTCCAGCCGGGGCGGACTCGTCGACACCGACGCCCTCGTCGACGAGCTGCGCGCCGGCCGCTTCGCCGGGGTCGGCCTGGACGTGTACGAGGCGGAGGCGGGCCTGTTCTTCCTCGACAAGTCCCTGGAGGTCGTCGAGGACGACACCCTGGCCCGCCTGGTCACCTTCCCGAACGTCCTGGTCACCTCGCACCAGGCGTACTACACGGTCGACGCACTGGGGCAGATCATCGACGCGACCGTGCAGAACGTCACCGACTACCTGGCCGGGCGGACCGGCGAGAACTTCCTGGTCCCGGCCCCGCCCGGCTCCTCAGACCGCGGAGCGGCTGAGTAGCCCCGTCAGCAGCTCCGTCACCACCGCCGTGCCCCGCAGGCTCAGCACCGACTCCGGGTGGAACTGGACCGAGGCGAACCCGGGGCCGCGCAGTGCGTGCACCTCGCCCGTCCCGGCGTCCCCGGCCACCTCGATGCCGTGCGCGCGCAGCTCCGTCGCCTCCGCCCCGTCGCACACCGCCGTGAAGCTGTTGTAGAACCCCACCGTCTCCGGCCGCCCGAACAGAGTGATCCGCTCCTGCGCCCCCTGGTACGGAACCCGCTTCCGTACGATCTCCAGGCCCAGCTCCGTCGCGATCAGCTCGTGCCCCAGGCACACCCCGAGCACCCCGTGCGTGACGCCTCCCCGCTCGTGCCTGCTCAGCAGGTCCGCCGTCAGCGCCCGCAGCAACCGCATCTTCGGATCGGCCGCGTCCGCCGGGTCGCCGGGCCCCGGGCCCAGCACCACGGGGCCCGGGTGCGCGAGCGCCGCCTCCCGCAGCCCCGGCTCGTCGTAGCGCCGTACGGACACCTCAAGACCCGACGCGCGCAGCACGTGCGCCAGCATCGAGGTGAAGGTGTCCTCGGCATCCACCACCAGCGCATGCCCGGACAGCGTCTCGGCCCGCTCCTGCATCTTCAGCCAGAACGGCGCCAGCTGTGCCCGGCGCCCGTCCAGTGCCGCCCGCACCCGTGCGTCGTCGGCCAGCAGCGGCCGGGCCGACTCGTCCCGCGGGCGTCCCGGGCGCACCCCCAGCGCCGTCAGCACCCCCGCCGCCTTGGCGTGCGTCTCGGCCACCTCGCCGGCCGGGTCCGAGCGCCGTACGAGGGTCGCGCCGACCGGCACCCGCAGCCGGCCGTCGGGGGAGATGTCGGCGGTACGGATCAGGATCGGCGAGTCGAGGGTCTGCGCACCGGACGCGTCGTGCCCCAGGAGGGCCAGGGCGCCCGCGTAGTAGCCCCGTCCGCCCGCCTCGTGGCGCTCGATCACCCGGCATGCGTTCTGCACCGGCGACCCCGTCACCGTCGCCGCGAACATGGTCTCGCGCAGCACCTCCCGCACGTCCAGCGAGCTGCGCCCCCGCAACTCGTACTCCGTGTGCGCCAGATGGGCCATCTCTTTGAGGCGGGGGCCGACGACCACTCCGCCCATGTCGCCGACGGTGCACATCATCTTGAGCTCCTCGTCGACGACCATCGACAGCTCCTCGGTCTCCTTCGGATCGGCGAGGAAGTCCAGCAGGTCGTCGGAGGTCGGCCCGTCGGCCGGGTAGCGGTAGGTGCCGCTGATCGGGTTCATCACGACCGTCCCGCCGGACATCCGCACATGGACCTCCGGGCTTGCGCCCACCAGCGTCCGGTCCCCGGTGTGCACCACATACGTCCAGTAGGCGCCCCGCTCCCCGTCGAGCAGCCGCCGGAAGAGGGCCAGCGCGTCGGCCGCGGCGAACCCCGGGATCTCCCCCGTGTACGTCCGCCGGACGACGAAGTTCGCGCCCTCGCCCCGGCCGATCTCCTCGTCGACGACCCGTTGGACGATCTCCGCGTACTCCTCGTCGCCGACGTCGAAGCCGCCGCCCGTCACCCGCACGTCGTGCGCGGGCAGCGCGTCCAGCACGCCCTCAAGAGGCAGTTCGTACGCCTCGTCCGGGACCAGCACGCTCAGCGGCGTCCCGTCGTCGCGCACGTCGAAGCCGCGCTCCCTGATCTGCCGGAACGGTACGAGCGCGAGCGCCGGCCGCCCGGCGTCGCCCACCGGCAGGTCCGCGAGCCGCTCCGCCTCGTGCACCGGGCCGATCAGCACCTCGACGGTGTCGTGATCACGGCCGGGCGTGCGTCGGCGCAGCAGCGCGAAGGGCGGGCAGGCGTCGTCGAGCAGCCTCTGCAGGAGGTTCGTGGGGAGCATGGGGGTTCCTTCCGGGGCGGTGGGAGCCGGGGAGGGAGGAACGGCCTGAAACGCGAAAGGCCGCCCTCCTGGGGCGGCCTGTGCGTCAGTGGATGTACGCGCGATCAGTGGGCCGCCGGATGAGCGGTCCACCACCAGTTCTGCATCTGGGTCGTCGCGAACATGTGCCGCACCCTACCCCACGTACGAAGCCGGCCGCGGGGCGAAAAGAAGTTGTGCACAACCCCTCCTGTCAAGAGCGTTTATGGCCTAACTTCCGAGCGGCGGCCCCGCGGAACCGGTGCGGCGGCCGCCCGGTTCTTTCGGAAGGTGTGCTCAGTGGCTCCTCGCGTCAGTGTGATCGTCCCCGTGCGCGGAGGCACCGCGCACCACCACCTCGACAGGTGCTTCGGTTCCCTGCTCACCCAGACGCTGGGGCAGGAGCAGCTGGAGATGGTTGCCGTCGACGTTTCCGGGGGCGACAGCGGCGCGGCCCGCTGGCTCGACGCGTTCGCCCTGCACCGGGCGCAGGTGCGGGTGGTCCCGTACACCGAGGGGGTGGGGGCGGAGGAGGGAGTCGCCCGATCCATTGGCGACTACGTCCTCGTCCTCGACCCCGCCCACCACCTCGCCCCTGAGGCACTGGAACGCCTCTTGAGGACGGCCGAGGAGGACGGCGCCGACACCGTCCACGGGCGCAGCGCGGGCGGCGGCGACGGCGATCCAGGGGACGGCCCAGGGGACGGCCCCTGCATCCTGCGCCGCCGCTCCTCCCTCGGCGACGGCCCCCGTACCGCCTCCGCCGTGACCGACTACGACTGCCACTACCCGGAGGACCAGGAAGCCCGGCCCGCCTCCCGCGTGGTGCTCCGGCAGAGCCCGGCGGCCCCGGTCTGGGACGACGGGGTGCTCCTGCTGACCGGCACGGCCTCCCTGTCGCACACCGCACCGTCACCTCAAGAGGTGCGGCTGCTGCTGCGCACCGGCGGCGAGGGCGGCACCGAGATCACCGTGCCCGCCGAGACCGGCCCCGACGGCGACTACCGGGCCACGATCGACCCCGCCCGCGCCGCAGGCCCGCGCCTGCCGCTCGCCGACGGCAACTGGACGGTACGGATCCGGGTCATCGCGGGCGGCCTCACCCGTACCGCGTGGCTGTGCGCCGCCGATCCGATGCCCGCACCCGTTCCGTACCTCGCCGGCGGCGGTTCGGCGCCCGTCGTCCCGGTGGCCGCCTACGCCTCCGTACCGCACCACCACCTCAACCTCGACGTCGGCGCCCGCCGCCACCCGCTGGGCGCGGACGCCAGGGCCGTCGTCACCCGGCGCTTCCTGCGCGCCCCGTACCTCACCGCCGCCGTGACCCTGCCGGGCTGTACGGGCCTGGCGGAGCTGGACCTGCTGCTGGTCGGGGGAGAGGAGCGGGTCGTGCTCGAAGACCTGTCGGTCACCCGGCACCCCGGCGACCGGTTCACGGTGTCGGCGCCGCTCGGGGCGGTCGGCGGCGGTGCGTGGGAACTGTTCCTGCGGGTGGCCGCCGGGCCTTTCGTACGGCAACTCCCGCTCGCGCCCGCCGAGGGCGGCGCCGCCCCGCTCGCACTGACTGTTCCCAGCCATTGGCGGTGGACCCGGCGTCTCATTTCGTGAGCGCGGCGTGGAGCACCGGGTCGCACCCCGTAGGCTGGCCGGGTGACCGTGAACGCGAAGACCACCCTCACCGGTGGCAACACCTGGCGCGACCTTCCTGCGGCGCAGCAGCCCGAGTACCCCGATGCTGAGGCGCTGCGCGATGTTGTCGCGGACCTCGAATCGTATCCGCCGCTCGTTTTTGCGGGTGAGTGCGACCAGCTGCGCGCCCGACTGGGAGCCGTCGCCAAGGGCGAGGCGTTCCTGCTCCAGGGCGGTGACTGCGCCGAAGCCTTCGACGCCGTGTCGGCCGACCACATCCGCAACAAACTCAAGACGCTCCTCCAGATGGGCGCCGTGCTGACGTACGCCGCGTCCGTGCCCGTCGTCAAGGTGGGCCGGATCGCGGGTCAGTACAGCAAGCCGCGCTCCAAGGGGACCGAGACCCGCGACGGCGTGACCCTGCCGACGTACCGCGGCGACTCGGTGAACGGCTTCGCCTTCACCGAAGAGGCGCGCATCCCGGACCCCGAGCGCCTCAAGAGGATGTACCACGCCTCTGCATCCACCCTCAACCTCGTGCGCGCCTTCACCACCGGCGGTTACGCGGACCTGCGCCAGGTGCACGCCTGGAACCAGGACTTCGTGAAGAACTCGCCGTCCGGCCAGCGCTACGAGCAGCTCGCCCGCGAGATCGACAACGCGCTGAACTTCATGAAGGCCGCCGGGACCGACCCGGCCGAGTTCCGCACGGTCGAGTTCTTCGCCTCGCACGAGGCGCTGCTGCTGGACTACGAGGCCGCGCTGACCCGCGTGGACTCCCGCACCAGCAACCTCTACGACACCTCCGGCCACATGGTCTGGATCGGTGAGCGCACCCGGCAGATGGACGGCGCGCACATCGAGTTCGCGTCCCGGATCCGCAACCCGATCGGCATCAAGCTCGGCCCGACGACCACGGTCGACGAGGCGCTCGGCTACATCGACAAGCTGGACCCGGACCGCGAGCCCGGCCGGCTGACCTTCATCGTCCGCATGGGCGCCGACAAGGTCCGCGACAAGCTGCCCGAGCTGGTCGAGAAGGTCACCGCGTCCGGCGCCACCGTGGCGTGGGTGACCGACCCGATGCACGGCAACACCTTCGAGGCCGCGTCCGGCCACAAGACCCGCCGCTTCGACGACGTCCTCGACGAGGTCAAGGGCTTCTTCGAGGTCCACAAGGGCCTCGGCACCCACCCGGGCGGCATCCACGTCGAGCTCACCGGTGACGACGTCACCGAGTGCGTGGGCGGCGGCGACGAGATCTTCGTCGACGACCTGCACCAGCGCTACGAGACGGCCTGCGACCCGCGGCTGAACCGCAGCCAGTCGCTCGACCTGGCGTTCCTGGTGGCGGAGATGTACCGCGACCAGTAGGTCTCCCGCGCACGTACGACCGTGGGGCACGGATCCATGTGATCCGTGCCCCACAGTCATGTGCCCAGAAGGGCTTTTGGGAGCAGGGTCAGCCGGGTAAGGTTAGGTTTACCTGACTGGTGATCGACCTGGCTGAGGGATCGAGGTGTCCGCGTGTTCGTCTGCTCCTGCTTCGGCGTGACCGACCAGCAGATCAAGGCCCACGCCGCCGCCGGAGCGTGCACCCCGCGCCAGATAGCCTCCGTCACCAAGGCCGGCACGGACTGCGGGAACTGCGTTCGTACGATCCAGGGCCTGCTGGGCCGGGGCGCGTGCCCCCGCCGCGACCTGATCGAGAAGCACGAACTGGCGGCCGCGGCGGATCGGGCGGACCTCAAAGAGGCTGCCTAGCCCCGGGCGGAGAAACGATTGCCCGGGCGACGGTGCTGCTGGGCCCCGCTGCTGCTCAGGCCTCGCTCGGCTGCTCGATCAGCTGGGCGATGTAGAGCGGCTCACCGAGCTTCTCCACCAGCTCCAGCTGGGTGTCGAGGTAGTCGATGTGGTGCTCCTCGTCGGCCAGGATGTCCTCGAAGATCTTGCAGGACGTGATGTCGCCCTTGCCCCGCATGACCTCGGCGCCGCGCTTGAGACGGTCGATCGCCTCGGCCTCGATCTGCCGGTCGGCCTGGAACATCTCCGTGACGGTCTGGCCCACGCGGACGTGGAAGAGCCGCTGGTAGTTCGGCAGGCCGTCCAGGAACAGGATGCGGTCGGTCAGCAGCTCCGCGTGCTTCATCTCGTCGATCGACTCCGACCGCGTGTAGGCGGCGAGCTTCGTCCAGCCGAAGTTCTCCTGCATCTTCGCGTGGAGGAAGTACTGGTTGATCGCCGTCAGTTCGGCGGTCAGCTGCTCGTTGAGAAATTCAATGACCTCGGGGTCGCCCTGCATCGCTGGGCTCCTTCCAGGGGTGTGGCCGGGCAGATTGCGCGCATCCTTGCACCGCGCCTCCGGACCCGTCCAGTAAGTGCATGCTTAGTAGGAGTTGCCCGAATCGGGCCAGACCCGGTCATGACCACCCTCCGCTGTCTGTCACCATGGAGGCATGGGTCAGCCGGAAAGCCGGGAATACCGCGAAATCGAGCACTCCGAGCTTCCGCCGGGACAACGGCTGCAGCGCGGCTGGCCGGTCACTCACTACGGGCCCGTCCCCAAATTCAAGCCCGAGCGCTGGGAGTTCCGCGTCTTCGGTGCCACCGCGGACGGCGAGAAGCGCTGCTGGACCCACGAGGAGTTCTCCGCGCTGCCGTTCTCGACGGTCGTCGCCGATCTGCACTGCGTGACGAAATTCAGCATGCTGGGGGCCGAATGGGGTGGTGTGGCCGCCCGTACGGTCCTGGAACTCGCCCCGCCGGCCCCGAACGTCACGCACGTCATGGTCTGGGCCGAGTACGGCTACAGCGCGAACGTCCGGATCGAGGACTTCACCTCCGAGCGCACCATTCTCGCCACGCACAAGGGCGATGATCTGCTCACCGCCGAGCACGGCTTCCCGCTGCGCCTGGTCGTGCCGCACCTGTACGCCTGGAAGGGCCCCAAATGGGTCCGCGGCATCGAGTACATGACGGCGGACCGCCGCGGCTTCTGGGAGGAGCGCGGCTATCACAACATCGGCGACCCCTGGCGCGAGCAGCGGTACTCGTACCAGGAGGAGCCGGGGGACGGCCCCGAGCTGTAGCTGCGGGGCCGCCTCTATGAGGGTGCTTTCCGTGCTTGCTCCGGGAGTGCTCAGTGGTGGTACTGGTGGACCACCGCGTGGCCCTTGCCGCGGCCGATCATCCACTTGTTGACGGGTGTGGTGACCACGAAGGCGATCGCGAGGGCGGCCGCGAGCACGCCCCAGAAGATGCCGTCCGACAGATGGGCGTCCATCGCGCCGGGCCAGAAGGCGATCACCCCGTTGTCGATCAGCTCCATCACGGCGATCGAGAGGGTGTCGGCGGCGAGGGCGACCTTGAAGGCGGTACGGAAGTCCACGCCCGCCTTGAGGATGCCGCGCAGCGTCAGCGCGTAACCGAAGAAGAACGCCAGCACGATCGCCAGGATCATCGTCGCCGCGTTGCCCCAGCCGAGTGCGGTGCCGATCACCATGCCGAGGACCTCGCCGATGGCGCACCCGGTGAGGCAGTGGAGGGTGGCCTGTGCGGCGGCACCCCAGGTGACCTTGGAGCCGCCGTGCCCACCGTGCCCACCGTGTTCGCCATGCCCGCCGTGCCCGCTGTGTCCGCCGTGCGCGTGCTGCTCGCCGTGTCCGGAGTGCGCGTGGTGGTCTGCGTGAGCGTGTGCCTCGTGGTGCTGCACGGTGTGCCCCCAACTCGGATAGCGGTTCCTGTCGATGACAGGAACCGTATACCCCCTAGGGGTATTCCTCAAGGGTGCTCGGGAAGCCTCAGAGCGCGCGCAGCTCCTTCAGTCGGGCCACGTCCGCGGCATGCCCCTCCTTGCCGCCGGGCGTCTCGATCACCAGCGGCACCCCCTCGGTCGCCGGGTGCGAGAACAGCTCGCGGAACGGGTCCGCACCGATGTGACCTGCGCCGATGTTCTCGTGGCGGTCCTTGTGCGCGCCGGTGACGTCCTTGGAGTCATTGGCGTGGATCAGCTTCAGCCGCCCCTCGCCGACGGTGTCCACCAGCAGGTCGAGGGTCTGCTTCATGCCGCCGGGGCCCGCCAGGTCGTGGCCGGCCGCGAAGATGTGGCAGGTGTCGAGGCAGACGCCCAGCCTGGGGTGCGAGTCCAGTGCTTCGAAGTACGGACCGAAGTCCCAGGTCCGCGAGCAGAGCGAGGAACCCTGGCCCGCCGTCGACTCCAGGAGGAGGTACGGGTCGTCGTCGTGGGTCAGCTCGTCGAGCAGCGGCAGCAGGTGGGTGCGCACCTGTGCCAGGGCCTCCGCGCGCGGCCGTCCGCCGGTCGCCGACCCCGTGTGCACGACGACGCCGAGGGCGCCGATGTCGCGGGCCCTGCGCAGCGAGTGGCGCAGCGATTCCACGGACTTCTCCACGGTCGCCTCGGTGTGCGAACCGAAGTTGATCAAGTACGGGGCGTGGACGTACGCCGGGATCCGCTCCTCGGCGCAGGCGGCCCGGAACTGCTCGTCCTGCGCCGGGTTCCCGACCGGGGTCGCCCAGCCGCGCGGGTTGGCGACGAAGACCTGGACGGCCTCGGCGCCCATCTCGCGGGCGTACGGCAGGCCGACCTTGGCGAGGCCGCCCGCGACGGGGATGTGACCGCCGACGGGATTGCGGGACGCCGGGAGACCGGCCGGGAACTGGGAGGGGGTGTCTGCGGTGCTCATCACCCTCCAGGATGCCGCACCGCCGCGGAGCCCCTGCCACAGGGCTGTGGGGGCCTCTGCAGGAAGCCCCCGTCCACAGGCCCGCGGGGGCTCCGGCCCGCGGAGGCCCCGCGTCGGCGGAAGCCCCGAGCCCGCGGAAGCCCCGCGCTACAGGACCTTCGTCGTGATCGTGATCCTGCTGCCCTCCGGGGCCTGCTCCCCGCCGGCCACCGACTGCTTGTCGATCACCTTGCTGAAGGACAGGAACGGCCGCTCCACCTCGACCTCGAAGCCCGCCTCTTTGAGGATGCGGCTCGCCTCGTCGCGCTCCTTGCCGAGCACGTCGGGCACCGGGATCATCCGGGGCCCCTTGGAGACGGTGAGCGTGACGCGCTCGCCCTCGCCGAGCCGGGTGCCCGCGGCGACCGACTGGCGGCCCACCTTGCCTGCCTCCGCCGGGGAGTTGACCTGCTCAGGCGCGACGTCGACCGTCAGGCCGAGACCTTCGAGCCTGCTCCTGGCGTCCTCGACGCTCTGCCCGGTCACCGACGGCATGTCCACCGGGGAACCCTTGCTGACGACCATCGCCACCGCGGAGTCCGGCGCCCGGCCGGTCCCGGCCGCGGGGTCCGTACTGATCACCGCGCCCCGCGGGACGTCCTCGCTGAACGCCCTGGTGACGACGCCCGGCGCGAGCCCCGCGTCCTTCAGCTCGCCCCTGGCCTTCGCCAGCGGCATCCTCGTGAGGTCGGGGACCTTCACGATCTCGGGACCGCGCGAGAGGACCAGCGTCACCGAGCCGTTGGCGCGGATCCGCTCGCCGGGCGCCGGGACGCTGTTCAGGACGGTGCCGCGCGCGACGGTGTCGCTGAACTTCCGCTCCACGCCCTTCACGTCGAGACCGGCGGCCTCCAGCTTCTTGCGGGCGTTCTTCTCCGACTGGCTGAGCAGCGGCGGGACCTGCGTGAACTGCCCCGAGTTGATGTACCAGACCCCGGCGCCGAGACCGAGCGCCAGCAGGACGGCCGTCACCAGTGCCACCAGCCCCCGCCGCGAGGGCATCGGCCGCCGCCGCTGGCGCCGTACGGGCGCGGGCTCGTCCGGCAGCGGCATCCGCAGCCTGCTGGTGTGCTGCTCGGTGGGCAGGGCCCGCGGGATGACACTGGTCCGCTCCTCGGGACCGGTGCTCACGATCTCCTTCGCCTGCGGAGGTACGACGTCCAGCTGCGCGTCGTCGAGAGCGGACCGCGCGGTCCGCGCCTGCCCCAGCAGCTCGACCGCGTCGAACGGGCGGGCCTGCGCGTTGCGCGCCGTCGCGCTCGCCACCAGCTCGTCGAGCTCCAGGGCCAGCCCGGGCACGGCGGCGGACGGCGGCGGCACGTCCTCATTGAGGTGCTTGTAGAGCACCTGGGCGGCAGTGCCGCCGGAGTGCGGCTTGCAGCCGGTGAGCATCTCGTACAGGACCACGCCGCAGGCGTACACGTCGGCGCGGGTGTCGGCGGTGCCGTGCTCGATCTGCTCGGGAGCGAGGTAGGAGACCGTGCCGAGGACGGACCCCGTCGTGCTGGTGACCGTGTCCACGGCGCGTACGAGACCGAAGTCGGCGACCTTCACCCGGCCGTCGTCCCCTATCAGGACGTTCTCCGGCTTCATGTCGCGGTGCACGAACCCGGCCCGGTGCGCGGCGCCGAGGGCGGCCAGCACGGGCTCCAGGATGTCGAGCGCGGCGCGCGGCTGGAGCGCGCCGCGCTCGCGCAGCACGTCGCGCAGGGTGCAGCCCGCGATGTACTCCATCGCCAGGTAGACGTAACTGCCGTCGGTGCCCTGGTCGAAGACGCCCACCACATTGGGGTGCGCGAGGCGGGCGACGGACTTGGCCTCGCGGATGAACCGCTCGACGAAGGAGTCGTCGGCGGCCAGCGAGGGGTGCATCACCTTGAGTGCGAGCACCCGGTCGAGGCGGGTGTCCACGGCCCGGTAGACCGTGGCCATCCCGCCGACGGCGATGCGTGCCTCGACGCGGTAGCGGCCGTCGAGCAGCTGCCCGACGAGGGGGTCCTGGAGGGTCGTGTCCACGGAGGGAGTCTACGAGCCGGTAGGGACAGGTCGGGCGTGGATGTACGTGCTGCGGCTGTACTGAAGCCGAGCTGTGACGGCCGGGGGCCCGGGGGCCGGGGGCACGGGGCACCACCCCCTGGCCCCCGGACCCCGGGCCGGTCCGTACCTGCGGGTGCGTGGGGGCCGGCCGCGCAGTTCCCCGCGCCCTGTACGCGTGGCCCCGGAGCTCAGAAGGCCGGCCGCTCCGGGTCCAGCCGGGCCAGCCCCTCGCCCGGTGACGACGCCTCCGCGAAGTGGCGGCGGGGGATGCGCCCCGCCCGGTGCGCGAGACGGCCCGCCTCCACGCCGTGCCGCATCGCCTCCGCCATCAGCACCGGCTCCTGCGCCCGCGTCACCGCGGAGGCGAGCATCACACCCGCGCACCCCAGCTCCATCGCCAGCGCCGCGTCCGACGCGGTCCCCGCCCCCGCGTCCAGGATCACCGGCACCCCGGCCCGCTCCACGATCAGCTCGAAGTTGTGCGGGTTGCGGATGCCGAGCCCCGAGCCGATCGGCGAACCCAGCGGCATGACCGCCGCACAGCCCACGTCCTCCAGCTTCCGCGCGAGGACCGGATCGTCGTTCGTGTACGGGAGCACCGTGAAGCCGTCGTCGACCAGCACCTCCGCCGCGTCCAGCAGCTCGACCGGGTCGGGCAGCAGGGTCCGCTCGTCGGCGATGACCTCCAGCTTCACCCAGTCCGTGCCCAGCGCCTCGCGCGCGAGCCGGGCCGTGAGCACGGCCTCGCCCGCCGTGTAGCAGCCGGCCGTGTTGGGCAGCACCCGGATGCCCAGCTTCTCCAGCACGGACAGCACGGAGCCCCGCACGGACGGATCGAGCCTTCGCATCGCCACCGTCGTCAGCTCGGTCCCGGACGCGACGAGCGACCGCTCCAGCACCTCCAGGCTGGGCGCGCCGCCCGTCCCCATGATGAGCCGGGACGAGAAGCTGGCGCCGCCCAGTTCGAAGAGATCGTCTGCCATGTCGTCAGCCTCCCTGGACCGCGGTGAGCACTTCGACGCGGTCGCCCTCGGCGAGGGCGGTGGCCGCCCACCGGCCGCGCGGCACCACTGTTTCGTTGAGCGCGGCGGCCACGCCCGCGTGCGCGCGCGTGAGCGTCGCGACGAGGTCGCCGAGGGTGGTACCGGCGGAGACCTCGTGCCCCTCGCCGTTCACGGACACGTTCACCGGGGTGCTCATACGGGCTGCTCCTGTCGGTCCTGTCGGTCCTGCTGTTCCTGTCGTACGGGTTCGGAGGCGAAGCGGCGCGGGGTGAACGCCCTCGCCTCCTCGGGGAGTTCGCCGGTGGTCAGCACGTCCGCCATGACGTCCCCGGTGACCGGGGTCAGCAGCACCCCGTTGCGGTAGTGCCCGGTGGCGAGCAGCAGGCCCGGCAGGGCGGTGGGGCCGAGCAGCGGGGCGTTGTCGGGGGAGCCGGGGCGCAGTCCGGCCCGGGTCTCGGTGAGCGGG
Organism: Streptomyces sp. NPDC021093; assembly: GCF_044333135.1. Taxonomy (NCBI): domain Bacteria; kingdom Bacillati; phylum Actinomycetota; class Actinomycetes; order Kitasatosporales; family Streptomycetaceae; genus Streptomyces; species Streptomyces sp. NPDC021093. The sequence continues at coordinate 229,637 of NZ_JBIRQJ010000005.1, forward strand.
AGCTCGGTGATGCCGGGGACGAGCTCGTGGGCGTCGCGCAGCAGCTCGTAGACGCCGCCCGCCGTGACGGTGGTGTCCCAGCCGAGCTCCTCCGAGGTCGCGCCGACGACCAGCTCGCCGTTCTCGCGCGGCACCAGATAGACGTGACTGCCGCGCACCACGGCGCGCACCGTACGGCTCAGGAACGGCGCGTACGCGGGCGGCACCGTCAGCCGCAGTACCTGTCCCTTGACCGGGCGCACCGGCGGCAGCACCTCTTGAGGCACTCCGGGGAGCCGCCCGCTGAGCGAACCGGTGGCGAGCACCACCTGGTCGGCGGCGACCTCGGTGCCGTCGGCCAGCAGCGCGCCCGCCGCCCTCTCCCGTACGACGGAAAGCCGCTCGGCCGTCGTACGGTGCAGAACCACCCCGGCCCGCTCGCAGGCCGCCAGAAGGGCCGCTGCCAGCCGCCTCGGGTCGATCTGGTGGTCGCCGTCCACCCGCAGTCCGCCGCGCACGCCCGGCGCGAGCATCGGCTCAAGCCGGCGGCAGTCGCGCCCGCTCAGCCACTCCGACTCCAGGCCCGACTGCCGCTGCAGGGTGTGCAGTTCGCGCAGGTGGGCCCGGTCGTCGGCGTCCAGGGCCACCGCGAGAGTGCCGCACGCGCGGTAGCCGGTGTCCTGCCCCGACGCCTCCTCCAGCTCCGTCACGAAGTCCGGATAGCGGCGGGCGGAGGCGAGGTTGAGGCCGAGCAGGGTCTGCTCGCCGTAGTGGAGTTCGGTGACGGCCGCCAGCATTCCGGCCGCCACCCGGGCGGCGCCGCCGCCGGGTGCGGGGTCGGCGAGCACCGTGCGCAGCCCGCGCTGCGCGGCCCGCCAGGCCGTGACGAGGCCGATGATTCCGCCGCCGATCACCAGGACGTCGTACGGCCGTTGCTCAGAAACGTGTGGGGAAGTCTGCATGGGCGTCCAGCCCCTCCCTTCGCCGGCATGACCCGGATCAGGTTCGTACGGTCGGAGGCCCGGTCAGCCTCCCTCTCAGCCCGGTCGGCCGGGCTCCCGTGAGTGCTTGTACGGTGACCAGACTAGTCCTTGGGTTCAACAGACTGTGAGGGAGCACCCCGTGCCCCGTTCGCTCGACGGACTCGTCCTCGCACCGGTCGCCGACCAGGCCCCGGGGCAGGTCGGCACCCGCACCCGCTTCACCTACCACGAGCAGGACGGCCGGATCTGGGCCGATTACGCGGGCGGGGACGTCGTGCGCGGGCACCTCGTCGGCACGCGCGCGGGGGACCGGCTCGACTTCAGGTACGTACAGCTGAAGCAGGACGGAACGACCTCGTCCGGACATTGCCTGTCCCGGGTCGTGCTGCTCGTGGACGGCCGCGTTCGGCTGGAGGAGAGCTGGGCATGGGAGTCCCAGGAGGGCAGCGGTACGAGCGTCGTCGAGGAACTCCAGTCCTGACTGTGTGTCAGATACGTAAGGTGGTCGGGTGAGCGAGCAGAAGCGAATCGTCGTCGTCGGCGCGGGAATGGCCGGTGTGCAGACCGCCGTGGCCCTGCGGGAGCAGGGTTTCGACGGCCGGATCACACTCATCGGGGCCGAGCCCCACCCGCCGTACGACCGGCCGCCGCTGTCCAAGGCGGTGCTGCTCGGCAAGGCCGAGGGATCGGCCTTCGAGGTCGACTTCGACGCGCTCGGCGTCGAGCTCCGGCTGGGGCTCGACGTCACCGGAGTGCGCCCGGCGGACCACGAGATCGACACCCCCGCGGGGCCGGTTCCGTACGACGCCCTGGTACTCGCCACCGGGGCGGACCCCGTCACCCTTCCCGGCACCTCGGGCGTCCCCGGCGTCCACCTGCTGCGCACCGTCGACGACGCGCGGCGGCTGCGCCCCGTGCTGGACGCGCAGCACGACGTGGTGGTGGTCGGCGCGGGCTGGATCGGCGCCGAGTTCACCACCGCCGCGAGGGAGGCGGGCTGCACCGTCACCGTCGTGGAGGCCGCCGACCGGCCGCTCGCCGGGACGATGCCCGCCGAGATCGCCGCCCCGATGGCCGCCTGGTACGCCGAGGCCGGCGCCGAGCTCCTCACCCACGCGCGCGTGGCGGCGGTCGAGCCGGGCACCGTGCTCCTCGCCGACGGCCGCCGCATCCCGGCCGGCGCCGTCCTCGTCGGTGTCGGCGCCAGACCCGCGACGGCCTGGCTGAAGGGCTCCGGCATCGCGCTCGGCCCGGACGGCTCCGTCACCGCGGACGCGCACCTGCGCACCTCCGTCCCCGACGTGTACGCGGTCGGGGACTGCGCCTCCTTCCCCTCCGGGCGGTACGGCACCCGGCTGCTCGTGCACCACTGGGACAACGCGCTCCAGGGTCCGCGCACGGTCGCCGCGAACATCCTGGGCGGCGCCCCGCTGCCCTACGACCCCGTGCCGTACTTCTGGTCCGAGCAGTTCGGCCGCTTCGTGCAGTACGTCGGCCACCACGCGGACGCCGAGGAGACGGTCTGGCGCGGCGACCCGGCCGGCCCCTCCTGGTCGGTGTGCTGGCTGCGCGACGGCGCCCTGGTGGCCGTGCTCGCGGTGGGCCGCCCGCGCGACCTGGCGCAGGGACGCAGGCTGGTGGAGGCGGGGGCGGCGCTCGACCCGACGCTGGCCGCCGACCCTTCCGTACCGCTGAAATCGGCCGTACGGAAGCCGTAGGGAATCCCCCGCCCGGACGGGCCCGGGTACCGACTGTCAGTCCTGGATGGCACGCTTGTCCTGTGACCGAGATTGACGCAAAGATCGATTCCCTCGTCCCCGCCTGGCTCTACCTCCCCGACATCGCGGAGATGCTCGACCTGGAGGTGACGAAGGTGCGGCAGCTGGTGAAGGACGGCCAGCTCATCGCCGTGCGGCGCGGTGAGAACCGCTCGCTCCAGGTGCCCGCCGCCTTCCTCGACGGCGACAAGATCGTCAAGGGCCTGCCCGGTCTCCTGACGGTCCTGAAGGACGACGGCTTCTCCGACGCGGAGATGCTGGAGTGGCTCTTCACCGCCGACCCGACCCTGCCCGGCACCCCCGCGCAGGCCCTGAGCGAGAATCGCGGCACGGAGGTGAAGCGCCGCGCCCAGGCGCTCGCCCTCTGACGACGCCGCACCACACCACGGCGGTGTGCGGTCCGCCCGGCCGGGCGGACCGCACACCCGCCGCCGACCGGCGGGGGACACCCCGCCAGCACGGGGGAGACCCCGTCGACCACGGGGGGATCCGCACCATGCCCACGCCCAGCGCGCAGCTCGCCGACGCCCGGCTCTACCTCTGCACGGACGCCCGCAAGGCGCAGGGGGACCTCCCGGCGTTCCTCGACGCGGTGCTGTCCTCCGGCGTCGACATCGTCCAGCTCCGCGACAAGGGCATGGAGGCGGGCGAGGAACTGGAGCACCTGGCGGTCCTCGCCGACGCCTGCCGCCGGCACGGCAAGCTCCTCGCGGTGAACGACCGGGCCGACGTGGCGCACGCCATCGGCAGCGACGTCCTCCACCTCGGCCAGGGCGACCTGCCGGTCCCCGCCGCCCGCGCGATCCTCGGCGCCCGCAGCGACGACGTCCTGATCGGCCGCTCCACGCACGCCGAGTCCGAGGTCGACGCCGCCGTCGCCGAGCCGGGCGTCGACTACTTCTGCACCGGCCCCTGCTGGCCCACCCCCACCAAGCCCGGCCGGTTCGCCCCCGGCCTCGGCCTCGTGCGGTACGCGGCCTCGCTCGCCCAGCAGCGCCCCTGGTTCGCCATCGGCGGCATCGACGAGCACAACCTCGACGAGGTGCTGGCCGCGGGTGCCCGCCGCGTCGTGGTCGTCCGCGCGATCACCCGGGCCGCCGACCCGGCCGCCGCGGCCGCCGATCTGGCCAAGCGGATCAGGTCGTACGACCGATAGACGTCGGTCGTTGGCCGGATAACTGTCCGAAGGGTGGACAAGAAACCGGCATAACGGACCTTTGTCGCCCGGGTGGTTGGGGGTGCGGCATGCCCCTGGCTAACCTTTCGACATGGCCCTTGGCACAGCTTCCACCAGAACAGACCGCGCACTTACGGTGCGTGAGCTGCTGGAGACCGGAAAGACGTCGTTTTCCTTCGAATTCTCGGCCCGCAGGACCGAGAAGGGTGAGCAGAACCTCTGGAATGCCCTGCGCCGAGTCGAGGCGGTGGCCCCCAGTTTCGTCTCCGTGACCTACGGAGCGGGCGGCTCCACCCGCGAGGGCACCGTCAAAGCCACCCAGAAGATCGCCTCCGACTCCACCCTCACGCCCGTCGCCCACCTCACCGCCGTCGACCACTCGATCGCCGAACTGCGCAACATGGTCGGGCAGTACGCCGACGCCGGAATCCGGAACATCCTCGCGGTGCGCGGCGACCCGCCCGGCGACCCGATGGGCGAGTGGGTGCGCCACCCGGAAGGTGTGACGTACGCCTCCGAACTCGTCGCACTCATCAAGGAGTCCGGCGACTTCTGTGTCGGTGTCGCCGCATTTCCCGAGATGCACCCGCGCTCGGACACCTGGGATTCCGACATCCGCCACTTCGTGGAGAAGTGCCGGGCCGGCGCCGATTACGCCATCACGCAGATGTTCTTCGATCCGGAGAGCTATCTGCGGATGCGGGACCGCGTCCAGGCGGCGGGCTGCGACACCCCTATCATTCCTGAGGTGATGCCCGTCACGCTGGTCAAACAGCTGGACCGGCTTCCGCAGCTCAGCAACGCGCATTTCCCCGACGCCGTGAAAGAACGCATCCTCGCGGTCAAGGACGATGCGGCCGCTGTACGCTCCATTGGCATCGAGTTCGCCACCGAGTTCTGCGCGACGCTGCTTGCCGAAGGTGTACCGGGAATGCACTTCATCACGCTGAACAACTCGACGGCGACACTTGAGATCTACGAGAATCTCGGACTGCACGACACGCACCACACGCACGAAACGCACGACCAGACGTCACCGCCGACGCGGCCGTCGTCGTAGCAGTCACCACAGCTGTACTCGCGCCGCCGAGTCCACCAGGGGATCCGCGGCAGCAGGAGAGGGGCGTACATGGGCTGGACGGTCCTCTACATCGCATTCGGCGTCGTCGCGCTGTGGCTGCTCGGCGAAGTGCTGTTGCAGTACAAGGCGCGACTGCGCTGGCGGGTGCTCGCCTTCGCGGGGTTCGCCGTCGTCGTGGTCGGAGTGCTGCTGCCGTCCGTCCTGGTGATCGCGGCGGGCGCCGTCGCCTTCGCCGTCGGCCAGACGTACGTCACGCTGTCCTTCCGCCGCGGCTTCTCCACGGGCTGGGCGATCGGCGGCAACCCGGGCGCCAGCAAGCGCCGCAGGGGCAATGCGGGCGAATCCGCCGTACAGCAGCCGACCCTGCAGGTCTCTGACCTGGAGTACGGGGCGCAGGACCGGTCCGACGCCGGTCATGACGGCGCGTCCGGTTTCAACGGGGCGTCCGGTTTCGACGCCGCTCCCGGTTTCGACGGAGCGCCCGGCTTCGACACCCGGGGGCAGCACGGCACGACCGGCCGCCCCGACCCGCAGACCGCGGTCCACGAGCCGCAGCCGATGCCCGACGAGACCGGCCGGTACGGGATCTACGACTCCTCGGCGCCGTACGCCGCCTCGCAGGCCGCCGCACCCCAGCCACAGGGTGCCGCACCCCAGCCACAGGGTTTCGACGACTTCGGCAGCGGGTCCTACCCCGCCTACGACCCGCAGGGCGGCCAGCCGCACGACACCGGGGCCTACGCGTACGACGGCGGGCAGCAGCAGTACGCCGCCTACTCCGATCCGTACATCGGCTCCCAGTCCTACGGCAGCGGCGGCGACTACGACTCGTACGGCGGCCAGCACCAGTACGCCGGCGGCTACGGCGAGAACTACAGCGAGACGCCGCCCGGCGGAGTGTGGGTGCCGCACCAGCGCGACGGCGAGCAGCCGCTCGGCCCGGAGGCACCGCAGCAGCCGGCCGGTTACCCGAACGGCTACGACACCGGGGCAAACGGCCAGTACCGGTACTGACGTCCCGCACCGGTCAGCACGACGACGCCGCTCCACCCGCCGACAGCGGGTGGAGCGGCGTCGTGCTTGTCACGGGGACCTCGTCACTGGGAGCCGCGGAAGCCGTCCCCCTCCACGATCAGCCCGGCGACCAGCGCCCCCGACATCCCCGCGTGCGCGAGCCCGCCGCCCGGGTGCGCCCAGCCGCCGGCCGCGTAAAGACCGGGCAGCCCGGTGGTGTTCGACGGGGCGAGGAAGCGGCCGGACCGGCCGGCCAGCGAGGGCGGCGGAACCGCCCCGCCCGCCGCACCGGTCACGGCACGGGTGTCCCGGGGCGTACGGACCTCGCGCCAGCGGATCCGGTCGGCCAGGCCCGGAATCGCGGTGGCCGCGGCGGCCACCATGCGGTCCGCCCAGAGACCGGCCAGGTCAGGGCTGCCCCAGTCGTACGCGGCGTGCACCGGGGCGGCCGCGGTGAGCAGCACCGCCTCGTGCCCGTCGTCGGGGCGCAGGGCCGGATCGTCCGGGCGGGACACGAACACGGTCGGGGCAAGGCCTTCGCCGGCCGGGTCCGCCGGGCCCTGCCCGTCGAAGACCTCCCGGAGCTCGGCCTCCCGGTGCGCGGAGTGCACCACGCTCCGGTGCACGGCGCCCGGCTCCCGCGCCCCGTCGAGCGCCAGGAACACCGTCGTCCGGCCGGCCCGCACCGGCCCCGGCCCCGCTTCCGGCGTCCCGTGCGCGGCTTCCGGCGGTGATCCGTACGCGGCCCGCCCGCCCAGCAGTGCGGACAGCCGCTCCGGGGGTACCGCCGCGACCACCGAGTCCGCCTCGACGGCCGTCCCGTCGGCCAGCTCCACGCCCGCGGCCCTGCCGTCCTTCTCGACGACCGAGACGACCTCCGCTCCGAAGACGAACTCCACCCGGCGGGCCAGACACCGTTCGTGGAGCGCGCGGGCCAGCTCCCGGGTGCCCCCGGCCACGCACCAGCTGCCGAAGGTCTGCTCCAGATACGGCAGTACGGCGGCGGAGGCGGGGGCGTCGCGCGGGTCCAGGCCGTACGCCAGCGCGTAGCTCTCCAGCAGGGCGGCGAGCCGTGGATCGGCCAGCTCCCAGGCGGCGACCTCGGCGAGGGTGTCCGCCTGCCGGTCGCGGCGCAGCAGCCGCTTCTGCCGCACGGAGGGGTACGGATCGCGGCCCAGCACCTGGGGGTCGGGGCGCAGCGGCTCTTCGAGGAGCGGGCGCCGGGTGCGGTCCCAGGCGTCCCTCGCCCGGTTCATGAACTCGCCCCAGCGCTCGCCGAGGCCGGCCCCCAGCGCTTCCTCCAGCGCCGAGACGACACCGGCGCGCGAGGCGTTGGGAAGCGAGACCGACGTGCCGTCGGGGAAGAAGTGCCTGCTCGCCGGGTCGGTCTGCGCCATGCCGACGCACGATTCGAGGGGCTCCCTGCCCGTCTTCACGAACACGTCCCGGTACACGGCGGGCAGATGCAGCAGGTCGGGGCCCGTGTCGAAGACGAATCCGGCCCGCTCGAAGCGGCCCACCGAGCCGCCGTACGTCTCCCCGCGCTCGTACACCGTCACCCGGTGGCCCGCGACGGCCAGCCGGGCGGCGGTCGCCATCGCGCCGAGCCCGGCGCCGATCACCACAATCCGTGCCATGCCAGTGACTCTAACGGCCGCCACTGACAACTCAGCCGGGAGGCCGCCCACCCCTCTCCGCCAGGCGTTTCTCTTCGCGGCGCTGTGCTCTGCGCCGGCGGAACCGCTGGATCCGCCGGGCCAGGAAGACCAGTATCACCAGCCCGATCAGCAGCAGTGCGGCGGCGATCGACGCCGCCGCCACCGGATGGAATATGGCGAAGGTGATGACCCCCGCGACGCCCAGGTCCTCGGCGGTGCTCACCGCGATGTTGCTGAACGGCTCGGGCGAGGTGTTCACCGCCATCCGCGTCCCGGCCTTGACCAGATGGCTGACCAGCGCGGTCGAACCGCCCACCGCGCCCGCCGCCATCTCGGGCAGCGAGCCGTTCTGCCCGGCGAGCAGCGCCCCGACGACCGCGCCCGCGATCGGCCGGATCACCGTGTGGACGCTGTCCCAGAGCGAGTCCAGGTACGGGATCTTGTCGTTGACCGCCTCGCACAGGAAGAGGATCCCGGCGACCACCAGGACGTCGGTGCGCTGCAGCGAGGCGGGCACCTCGTCGGTCAGTCCGGTCACGCCGAAGACGCCGAGGAGCAGGACCACCGCATAGGCGTTGATTCCGCTGGCCCAGCCACTGGTGAAGACGAGGGGGAGTACTGACACGGAGGTGATCGTAGCCAGTCGGCGGCCCGGGCGGGGCGACTCGGCAGAGGTGACCGGGCGGCCGGATCCACCGGGCCGGACAGCGGCTCGTCGGGCCGGACAGCCGCTCAACCGGCCCGGACAGCGGCTCGTCGGGCCGGAAACGGAAACACCGGCCCGACGAGGCTCGATCCCCCCGAGCCCCGCCGAACCGGTGCACATCCCCCGTGACCCCGTTCCCCGTTGCGTCCAGGGTGCCGCGCCGCTTCCGCCGCCCCGTGTCGGCGGTCTCGGCGCGAGCGCCCCTTCCGTGTTCTCCACTCTGTCGTCCACGCAGGTGGGAGCCCATCCGCGTACCTACTCATCTCTGGTACTAGGTACGGATACTCAGGGCTGCGCGTTCAACCTCAGGCGCGGGCCGGGCCGGGGGCTCAGTGCGGGGTGCCGCCCACCCGCCCGTGCAGCAGCCGGGAGAGCGCCGAGTGGACGTCGTCCAGGGAGCGCTCGCTCTGGAACGCCTGCCAGTCCAGCGCGGCCACCAGCACCATCCCGACCAGCGCCGCGGCGGTCAGCGGGATGTCGATCTCCTCGCTCAGCTCGCCGTCCGCGACGCCCTCGGTGAGGACGGTCTCGACGACGGCCACCGCCTGCTGGCGCACCACCAGGAGCGTCGACTGCCACGCCCGGTTGGTGCGCCACAGCTCGGCCACGTACAGCTGGGTGAAGGCCGGGTAGCGGTCGATGAAGAGCAGACCGGCCCGGATCATCGCGTCCAGCGCCTCGACCTTGGTGCCGCCTCTTGAGGCGGTCTCGTCCGCCGCCTCCTGGAGGGAGGCGGTGAGCAGCCCGACGCCGTACCGCAGCAGCTCCTCGAAGAGCTCGCTCTTGCTCTTGAAGTTGTAGTAGACCGTGCCCTTGGCGACACCGGCCCGCTCGGCGATCTCCTCCACCGTGGTCGAGGAGAAGCCCTTCTCGGCGATGAGCGTCACGGCCGCCTCATAGAGCTTCTGCCGGGTGTTGCGGCGGCGCGTGCTGGTGCTGTCCATGGTGTCGATTCTCCCAGGTCTCGCGGCCTTCCCCGGGCTCTCCGACCGCGTGCTCACAGGCTCAGCTCGGGGTGCAGCCGATCCAGCGTCCAGACCTGCTTGCGCCGCGCGGACAGAGCGGTGAGGGCGAGCGCCCCTGCGGTGAAGGCGGCCAGCACCAGGCTGCCCGTCCAGACCGGCTCCAGGCCGCCGCCCGAGATCAGCCTGCGCAGCCCCTCGACGACGTACGTCATGGGCAGGAAGGGGTGGATCGCGTTGAAGAACGCCGGAGACGTCTGGACGGGGTACGTGCCGCCCGCCGACGTCAGCTGAAGCATCAGCACGGCGAGCACCAGGATGCGTCCCGCCGCACCGAAGCGGGCGTTCAACCACTGCACGATCGCCGCGAAGCAGCACGTCACCAGGGCCAGGAAGCCCAGTGTCCCGGCGGTGCGGGTCATCTCCAGGCCGAGCCCCCAGTGCAGTACGGACATCAGCGCGGCGATCTGGAGCACGCCGAGCGTCGCGACCGGCAGCCAGCCGGCGAAGGCGATCCGCCAGGCGGACGCACCCGCGGCCAGCGCCCGCCGGTTCAGCGGCTGGATCAGCATGTACGCCACCATCGCGCCCACCCACAGGGACAGCGGGATGAAGTACGGGGCGAAACCGGTGCCGTAGTTGGGCGCCTTGTGCATCGACTGCGAGGCGAGCTTGACCGGGTCGGCCATCACCTCGGTGCGCTTGTCCCGGGCGTCCTTGTCGTAGTCCGGGATCTTGGCCACGCCGTCGTGCAGCCCGCCGGCGAGCTTCCCGCTGCCGTCGGCGAGCTTGAACAGACCGCCGTCCAGGTTGTTCGCCCCGGTCTGCAGCTTGCCGACGCCCTTGTCGAGGTCGGTGGCGCCGGTACGCGCAGAGACGAGACCGGTGTGCAGCTTTGTGGCGCCCTGGGAGACCTTCTGGGCGCCGGAGTTGAGCGCGTTGACCTTGGCGACGGCGGACTTGAGGTCGTCGTCCAGGTGCGGTGCCTCGCTGACGAGGGCCTGCGACTTGGTCTGGAGGTCCGCGAGACGCGCGTCCAGGGTGGCCAGGTCGCCCTTGTTGTCCTTGACCATCGCGTTGACGTCCTCGGCGACCTTCGCGGCGTTCGCGGCGGCCGTCACGCCCCTCTTGAAGACGGGGCAGAGGCGGGCCTTGACGGCGGCGTCGGCGGCGGTGGCGTCGCCGTCGGCAGCGTCCTCGCAGAACTCCTTGTGCGCGGCGGCCAGGTCGTTGGACGCCTTGCGCGCGTCGGCCGCGGCCACCGGGGCGCCCTTCACCAGGGTGTCCAGGTGGTGGCGTGCCGCCTTCGAGGAGTCCGCGACCAACTGCGCGGCCCTGGCGATCGACTTGGCGTCGTCCTTGAGGTACGGGCGGACCTGGCCCGCGACCTTGTTGACCTTCTGGGAGAGCTCCTTGGTGCCGTCGGCGACCTGCTTGGAACCGGTCGCGAGGTCGGCGGCGCCCTTGTCGAGCTTCTTGATGCCGCCCGACAGGTCCCCGCTGCCCTTCTTGGCGTTCGTCAGCCCGTTGGCGAGGTCCTTGGAGCCCTTCTTCGCCTTCCCGATGCCGCCGTCGAGGTCCTTGGCCCCCTTGGCCGCCTTCTCGGTCGCCTCGTGGATGTCCGAGAACGAGATGAAGATCTTGTCGAGGAAGCTCCGGGAGGCGTTCGTGGACGCCGCCCTGCGCACCTCGGAGAACACCGACCGGGAGATCTGCCCGACGATGTAGTTGTTGGAGTCGTTCGTACGCACCTGGAGCGCGCCGGTCTCCGGAGAGTCGCCGGAGCTGGAGGCGATCCGCTCGCTGAAGTCGGAGGGCATGGTCAGCGACAGGTAGTAGCTGCCGTTCTCGACCCCGTCCTTGGCGTCCTTGGAGTTCACCTCCTGCCAGTCGAAGACCTTGCTGTCGAGCAGCTTCTTGGTGATCTCGTCACCGGCGGCGACCTTCTTGCCCGCGGCGTCCGCACCCTTGTCGTCGTTGACGAGCGCCACGGGGATCTTGTCGAGCGAGCCGTACGGGTCCCAGAAGGACCACAGGTACAGGGCCCCGTACAGCAGCGGCAGCAGCAGGAGCGCCACCAGTGCGGCCCTCGGCAGCTTCCCCCTGCCGAACCGCTTCAGCTCAAGAGCGGCCAGTTTCGGCGAACGCATCGGCCGTCCCCTTCTCGGTCGTGTCCTGCGTCGTGTTCTTCGCTGCGCCTGTCGCCGCGGCTGCGTCCGCGGCCGTCCCCGCGTCTGTGCCTGCGTCTGTGCCTGTGGTCGCGCCCGCGCTTGTGTCCGCGCCGGTGGCGCCGTCGCCTCTTGAGGCGTCGGTCGCGGTGCTGATCCGCAGCGCGTCCGCCGGCGGCTCGCTGCACACGGCCAGCACCGTCGTCCCCGCGTCCGCCACCGACCGCAGCAGCTCCCACGCCTGCGCGCGCTCCGCGTCGGAGAGCTTCAGGTCCGCGTCGTCCACCGCGATCAGCTGCGGCGAGGACATCAGCGCCAGTCCGACGGACAGCCGCAGCGCCTCCAGCCGCTCCAGGTCCCGTACGGACGTCCGCTCGCCCTTGGGCAGCGAGGCGAGGTCGAGCCCCGCCGCGGCCAGCGCGGCGTCGATCCTGGCCCGGGCCGCCGCCCGCCGTACCGAGGGCCGCCGCAGCAGCGAGCGCAGCGATCCGTCGAACCGGCGCTGCAGCAGGGCCCGTTCGCGCAGGTGCTCGGCGACGGTGAAGGCGGAGTCGAGCTCACTCACGCCGGCCACGGGACCCAGCGCGCTGACCCGCCGTACGCCCGCCATCTTCTTCGGCAGCCGCAGGCCGCCCACTTCGGCGTGCCCCTCGGTGGCACGCATGCGGCCGGTGAGCGCGAGCAGCAGACAGGTGCGGCCGGACCCGGAAGGACCCTCGATCGCGATGAACGACCCGGCGGGCGCGGTGCACTCCACGCCCCGGAACGCCCAGCCGCGCGGGCCCTTCAGACCAAAGTTCACTGCGGTCACTGCTGTCCCGGTGTGCGGGCTGTCCACGCACCCTCCCCATTTTTGAACTGACCGGTCAGTTCAAAAGTATGCCCTCGGATCCATCGTGCGAAAGCCCAGGTCAGGTCGGATTGTCAGTGGCGTCCCTCACAGTGGGCACATACGGCCACAGCGCCGTTGACCGACGACAGGAGGCTCGTCATGACTCGCGCTGGTGTCCACGCCGATGTCCACTCCGACGTCCACCCGGTGCAGCGCCGCTCCACGGCGCCGCCGGCCGCCCTCGACCTGCTCGCCCAGGCCCGCCGGGGGCTGGCGGACGCCGCCGCCACCGAAGCCGCCCACGAGCGGTACGCCACGGCCCACCTGGCCGCACTGCGCACCGCCGCCGCGGTCCTCGCCGCCCGCGGCCGCCCCGAGCCCGCCCCGCGCCGCAGGCAGCGCATCCGCAGCGCCTGGGAGGTGCTGCCCGAGACCGCGCCCGAACTGGCGGAGTGGAGCGCCCTGTTCGCCTCGGGCGCCGAGCGCCGGGCCCGCGCGGAAGCGGGCATACGCGGCGCGGCGAGCGCCCGGGACGCCGACGACCTGGTGCGCGACGCCGCGATGTTCCTCCGGATCGTCGAGCGGATGCTCGTACTCCAGCCGGTGCTCCCCAGGGCCAGGGACGGAGCGGAACCGGGCCCCGGGCAGACCCGCGACGCACCGGATCCCGGCACCCGGCCGGGCCCCGCGCAGGCGGGGTGACCTGGGCGGGGCCCGGGGGCCATTAGGCTGGGCGGAGCCTTGTCAGCGGGGTTGCCCGCACCGATTTGCCCCGCACCGTTCACCGAGGAGTCAATGCCGTGTCGGAATCGATGCGCCCCCGCGCCTCCCTCCGTACCGCCGTGGTCTGGGAGGTCCTCAAGGACGCCCTCGACCGCCGCGTCAAGGAGACCGGCCGCGACACCCTGGACGTCCTCGACACCGGAGGCGGCACCGGCAACTTCGCGGTGCCCGTCGCCAAGCTCGGCCACCGCGTCACCGTGGTCGACCCCAGCCCCAACGCCCTGTTCGCGCTGGAGCGCCGGGCCGCCGAGGCCGGGGTCGCCGACCGCGTCCGCGGCGTCCAGGGCGATGCGATCGGCCTGTTCGACGTGGTCGAGCGCGACGGCTTCGACGCCGTCCTGTGCCACGGCGTCCTGGAGTACGTCGACGACCCGGCCGAGGGCCTGCGCAACGTGGTCGCGGCCCTCCGCCCGTCCGGCACGCTCAGCCTGCTCGCCGCCGGCAGCGGCGGTGCCGTCCTGGCCCGCGCCCTGGCCGGCCACTTCAACGAGGCCCGTCAGGCCCTCACGGACCCGGCGGGCCGCTGGGGCGAGGGCGACCCGGTGCCCCGGCGCTTCACCGCCGAGCAGCTCACGGAGCTGGCCGACGGCGCGGGCGTCGAGGTCGGCGCCGTGCACGGCGTCCGGGTCTTCGCCGACCTGGTCCCCGGTGTCCTGGTCGACACCGAGCCCGGCGCCATGGAGGCCCTCCTGAAGCTGGAGGCGGCCGCCGCCGAGCTCGCCGCGTTCCATGCGGTGGCGACCCAACTGCACGTACTGGGCAGGAAGCGGGCCTGAGCCGAGGCCCCGCAGCACGCTCGACGGCGGCTCCGCAGTACGGCCGGCGGCGGTCCCGCAGCACGGCCGTCGGCGGCCCTGGGCCCGTCCGGAGCGGCTGCCGGGCACGTCCGGAGCAACGCCCGCCAACCCCTCGATCGGTCCCTCCACAGGGGCTGATCAGGGACGAGACCGGGTACGAGTGACGTACGGAGTCCGCCGCAGGCCCCCCGATCAGCCGCCGGGCCCCGTATGATCGGGGGACACCGTCGGCATGACGGGTCGGCCGTTGGGGAATGCACGCTTCAACAGCCAAGCCGGCACGGCGGCCCGGATTGGCGAATTGGCGTAGAGGGCGGGTTTCACGGGGGCGATTCCCTGCCTATTCTGAAAGGGCCGCATCCGGTCGCCCCCCGCGACCGACGAGTAGGAGGACTCCGTGCCGCTCTCGGAGCACGAGCAGCGAATGCTCGAGCAAATGGAGCGAGCGCTGTACGCCGAAGATCCCAAATTCGCGACAGCGCTTGAGGGAAGCGGGCTGCGTACGTACACCCGGCGACGGGTCTACCAGGCGGTCGCAGGCTTTCTTGTGGGTATCGCGCTCCTCATGGCCGGAATGGTCGCCCAGCAAATCTGGGTGAGCGTGGTCGGCTTCCTTGTCATGCTCGGCTGTGCCGTCCTCGCGGTCACCGGATGGCGCAAGGCTCCCAAACCAGGCGAACAACCCGTTCCCGGCATGGCGGCCGCAGGCCGCCGTCAGCCCAGGCAGCGCCGCTCGGTGATGAACCGCATAGAGCAGCGCTGGCAGCGCCGCCGCGACGAGCAGCAGGGCGGCTGACGCGAGCAGGGCCGACACCGGCAGGAGCGAGCAGTACGTGTGAGTTACACACGTGAGCAGTACACGTGAGGGGGCGGCCACCAGACGGTGGCCGCCCCCTCACACGTGTCCCCCACACACACCCGGGCCCCGTTCCTCACGTGTCCCCCCGTGAACCCGGGGACCGCTCCTCACCTGTCCCCACGCGCACCGGGTCCCGCTCCTCACCTGCGCCCAGGCCCCCTCGCACGTGTCCGCACGTCACCCCCGCTGACGGACCACCCGTCGGCGCACCGCCGCCGCCCTCCACCCGTCCAGCCGCGGCCGCCGCGCGGACAACCGCCCCACGAGTGCCGACCAGCGCCCGGACAGCGCCCACGCCACCCGTACGGCCGAGCGCGGCAGCAGCAGTGCCCGCAGCCGCGTCCGCCGGTTCACAGCCTCCCGCAGCCCGGCCCGTACCCGGTGCACCTCGTCCACCAGGCCACTGCTCGCCTGCGGCACCGGTGCGTAGAGCACCTGCTCCACCGCACCGGCCGCCCGGTGCACCGCCTCCGCCGGCGGACCCGCCAGCGAACCCAGCCGGACGATGCGCGCCGCCGTCTTGCGCGGCGTCTGTGAATCGTCGGGCGCGATGCCCAGGTCCCACGCCGAATCGGTGATCTCCCGCCAGGCCGCCAGGGTCCGCACCGCCGCGTCCGACGGCGTGCGGCCGCCCGAACCCAGCCGCCGGGCCCGTACCCGGGTGCGCCACAGCAGCGGGAGCAACGGCAGGAGTACGAGCGCCAGTACGCCCAGCGCGATCCCCACCACCGTGCCGGTCGGCGTACCCGTGTCGGTCGGGCCCACCGGGCCCGCCTGCGCGTTCTGACCGCAGTTTCCCTGCTTCCGCTCGGCGGCCGGGCAGCTGTCCGACGGCTTCGGTGCCGCGGTCGGCGCCGTCGTCGCGCCGGTGGTCGGCCGCGCCGGGTCGCTCGGGCTGTCCGTCGGGGTCTCCTGCCGGGTGTAAGCGGGGGCGCTGCCCCGTGTCGGGGTCGGCTCGAACCGGGTCCAGCCGAGACCCTCGAAGTACAGCTCGGGCCAGGCGTGCGCGTCCCGCAGCCCGACCGACATCGTGCCGTCCGACTTCGCCGTGCCCGGTGTGAAGCCCACCGCGACCCGCGCCGGGATGCCCAGCGTCCGCGCCATCGCCGCCATCGAGAAGGCGAAGTGGACGCAGAAGCCCTCCTTCTGCTGCAGGAAGCGGGCGATGGCCCGGGAGCCGGTGCCCGACTGCACCTGGGTGTCGTACGTGAAACCGCCCTCGGAGGCGAACCAGTTCTGGAGCAGGACCGCCCGCTCGTAGTCGTTGCCCGCGCCCTTCGTCACCTGGAGCGCCGTCTGCTTCACCACCGGCGGCAGGTCCACGGGCACCTTGGTGTACTCCTTGCGCAGCCCGGACGGGGCCGGCGGGGCCGACGCGAGGTCGTCCTTCGTCGGCTGCACGGCCAGGCTGCGGACGCTGTACCTGACACCGCTGGTGGTCTGGCCGCCGTCGCCGATCAGGGTGCGGCCCTCCGGCTCGTACCGCCAGCGCCCCTCGATGTCGACCTGCGACGCGGGGAAGGGCATCGGCAGCCAGATCTGGGAGTACGACCCGGCGGCCGAGATGTTGGTGGCGACCTCCGTGGTGGGGACGTCGGGGCCCAGACCGGCGGGACGGGGCAGCGGGCTGGTCACCTCTTTGAGCTTGCGCTCGGAGGACTTCCACGCGGTGCCGTCGAACTCGTCCAGGGCGAGGAGCCGCAGATACATGTCCTGGGTCTGCTGGGCCGTCGTCTTGTAGCGCAGCACCTCGCGGTCGATCGGCTGGTTGAGGCTCTCCTGGAGGGAGACCACGGGGTTCACCGCCGAGATCGTGCCGCCGCCCCCGCTGCCGCCGCGCCCCGGCCCCGCGCCGCCGAACAGACCGCCGTTCAGGGCGGGCAGCAGGGCGGGGACCAGCACGGCGACGCTCAGGGTGAGGGCGCCGATGCGCCGTCCGGTACGGATCGGGGCGAGCGGCGCACCGCTGCCCTGGTCCAGCCCCGCCGAGCCCTGCCGCGGCGCGCCCTGGGCGGCCCCGCCGAACACCCGGCCCCACTGGGCCAGACGGTCCCGGCCCTCGGCCAGGAGCAGCAGCAGATAGCCGGACGCGGCCAGCAGGAAGTACAGCCAGCTCGCACCGCCGCCGGACAGACCCGCGGCCACCGAGTACAGGGCGAGCAGCGGCAGCCCGGCCGGCGCCGCACTGCGGAACGTCACGGCGAGGGTGTCCACCGCGAGACCGATCAGCAGCACCCCGCCGATCAGCATCAGCCGGATGCCCTCGGACGCAGGCGCCGGAATGGCGTACCGGTTGATGTCGGCGGCCCCCGTCGTCAGCAGCCGCCCGAACTCCTCGACCGCGTCCGGGCCGGGCAGTACCCCGGCCACCGCCTTCGTCCCCGCGAACAGCAGGGTCACCAGCAGCATCGAGACGATCAGCTGGACGGCCATCGTCAGCGCCCTGGCCAGCGGCACCCGCCGCGCCAGCGCACCGACGCCCGCCTGCACGGCGAGCAGGACCGCCGCCGTGACGAACCAGCCCGCGTCCGTCACCAGCGGGATCAGCGCCGCGGACGCCATCAGGGTGGCGGCCAGCGCACAGAGCGTCATCCGCGCGCGCCCGCTCATGACCAGCCTCCCGAGATCCCCGACATCCCCGATGTTCCCGTCTTCGTGCTCAATGCGTCGACGGCGCCCGTGCGCTGCGCCTCCGCCTGCCGCCACAGGTCGGGCAGCGGCGCCCCCGGCGGTACGGAGACCGCCGTCCAGCCCGCGTCGCGCAGCAGCCGCAGCCGCTCCTCGGCCTGCTCCCGCAGGGCTCCCGCCGGGTCTTCCCCCTCGGTCCACAGCGCGCTGTCCGTGACGAACGCGACCGCCCCGCCGCTGCGCTGCCGCATCTGCGCCGCCACCGCCGCCTGCTCGTCGTCGAGGTCGCCGAAGAAGGCGATCAGCAGCCCCTCGTTGCCGCCCCTCAGGACGTCGTACGCAGGTGACAGACCGCCGTCCTCGGAGTGCCCGACGACGGCGAGGGTGTCCAGCATCAGCCCGGCCGAGTCCGCCGACTCCTGCGTGGAACCGGCGAAGCCGCCCCCGCCGTCACCCGGCACCGAGGTGCCGGTGTCCGTCAACAGTCGTACCGAAAAGCCCCGTTCGAGCATGTGCACCAGCGAGGACGCGGCCCCCGACACCGCCCACTCGAACGCCGAGCCAGGACCGGCCCCCAGATAGGCGGCCCGCCGGGTGTCGAGCAGTACCGTGCAGCGGGCCCGCTGCGGCTGCTCCTCGCGGCGCACCATCAGCTCGCCGTAGCGCGCGGTGGAGCGCCAGTGCACCCGGCGCAGGTCGTCGCCGTGCCGGTAGCCGCGCGGAATGATGTCGTCCTCGCCGGCCAGCGCGAGCGACCGCAGCCGCCCGTCGCCGTACCCGTTGGCCTCGCCCGTGAGACGTACCGGAGGCAGTGCCTCCACGCGCGGGATCACCGTCAGGGTGTCGTACGCGCTGAACGACCTGCTCAGCTCGCACATCCCGAACGGGTCCGTCAGCCGCAGCTGCAGCGGCCCCAGCGGATACCGCCCGCGCAGGTCGGAGCGGACCCGGTAGGACACCTCGCGCCGCCCGCCCGCCTCCACCTTGTCCAGTACGAAGCGGGGGCGCGGCCCCAGCACGTACGGCACCCGGTCCTGGAGCATCAGGAGTCCGGTGGGCAGCCGCGAGACGTTCTCCATCCGCAGGTGCACCCTGGCCTCCGACCCGGCGGGCACCCGGGCCGGGGCCAGCCGGCGGCTGCCCGCGACCCGGTAGCGGGTGCGGTACAGCACGATCACGCACATCAGCGGCAGCACCGCGAGCAGCAGCCCCACCCGCAGCAGGTCGCCCTGTCCCAGGACGTACGCGCAGACCGCCGCGGCGAGACCGGCGGCCAGGAAGGACCGGCCGCGCGTGGTCAGCCCGGACAGTGCCGCCCTGAAGCCGTTCTTCTCCCCGGTGCCCTGTTCCCCGGGCCCGGCCTCGGGGCCGGCCCCCGGCATCACAGCGGCCGGACGCCGGGCGTGCCGTACGGCGGCGAGGCCGCGGCGCCGCTGGTGGGCACGGGGGTGCGCTGGAGGATGTCCAGCACGACCTGCTCGGAGGTGCGCCGGTTCAGCTGGGCCTGCGCCGTCGGCAGCAGCCGGTGCGCGAGGACCGCCACCGCCAGTGCCTGTACGTCGTCGGGCAGCGCGTACTCCCGGCCGCTGAGAGCGGCGGAGGCCTTCGCGGCCCGCAGCAGGTGCAGGGTGGCGCGCGGCGAGGCGCCCAGGCGCAGGTCGGGGTGGTTGCGGGTGGCGCCGACCAGCTCGACCGCGTACCGCCGGACGGCGTCCGCGACGTGCACCGTGCGGACGGCGTCGATCAGCTTCACGATGTCGTGCGCGTGCGCCACCGGCTGGAGGTCGTCCAGCGGGGAGACCCCGCCGTGCACGTCCAGCATCTGCAGCTCCGCCTCGGGGGAGGGGTAGCCGATGGAGACGCGGGCCATGAAGCGGTCGCGCTGGGCCTCGGGGAGGGGGTAGGTGCCCTCCATCTCGACCGGGTTCTGGGTGGCCACCACCATGAACGGGTTGGGCAGCTCGTAGGTCTGGCCGTCGATGGTGACCTGCCGCTCCTCCATGGACTCCAGGAGCGCGGACTGGGTCTTGGGCGACGCGCGGTTGATCTCGTCGCCGATCACGATCTGCGCGAAGATCGCGCCCGGTTTGAACTCGAAGTCGCGCCGCTGCTGGTCGAAGATCGACACGCCCGTGATGTCGGACGGCAGCAGGTCGGGCGTGAACTGGATCCGGCGCACCGAGCAGTCGATCGATCTGGCCAGCGCCTTCGCCAGCATCGTCTTGCCCACGCCCGGCACGTCCTCTATGAGGAGGTGCCCCTCGGCGAGCAGCACGGTCAGCGAAAGCCGTACGACCTCAGGCTTGCCCTCGATCACAGCCTCCACCGACCTGCGGATCCGCTCCGCGGTGGTGGTCAGATCTGTGAGGCTCGCTCGATCGTCATAGGTCGTCACCCGGCCCTCCTCGGCCCTTTCGGGCCGGCGTCACGACGACGCGAGCGGCCCACCCCGAAACACGGACAGCGCGGCCGGAGGGTTCCCGGCCGGATGTCTTCCACGCATTCTTGTTGCCGTTACCGCTTCGTGTCACTCGCCTGTGGACAAGTGAATGCGAAATGCCGGAGTTAGGGCTTTTTTGTGCGCACTCGGACCGGATCCCCACCCGGCTCCCGGGCCCGACCTCAGGCCCGACCTCAGGCCGGACCTCAGGTCGGGTCGATCTCCCGCAGCAGGCCCTGCGTGACGTCGAAGACAAAGCCGCGCACGTCGTCGGTGTGCAGCAGGAACGGGGACGTCCGCACCCGCTGCATCGACTGCCGTACGTCCTGGTCCACGTCCCGGAAGGCCTCGACGGCCCAGGAGGGGCGCTGGCCCACCTCGTCCTCCAGCTCGTGCCGGAAGTCCTCGGTGAGGGACTCCAGGCCGCAGTTGGTGTGGTGGATGAGTATGACGCTCCGGGTGCCGAGCGCCCGCTGGCTGATGGTGAGCGAGCGGATCACGTCGTCGGTGACCACGCCGCCCGCGTTGCGGATGGTGTGGCAGTCGCCGAGCTCAAGACCGAGCGCGTCGTGCAGGTCGAGCCGGGCGTCCATGCAGGCGACCACGGCGACGTGCAGCACGGGGCGCGCGTCCATCCCCGGGTCCTCGAAGCCGGACGCGTACCGCTGATTGGCCGAGACGAGACGGTCGGTGACCGTCGGGTGGTCGGAGCCGTCGGCGCCGTCGGAGAAGGATGCGGAAGTCGACATGACTATGACGGTAATGGTCATGGGAGTGCCGGGCCCGCCGGGGAAGGGGAAAAAGAACGTCAACCGACCCTGTTGTGAGCTAACCCACAAGGCCTTCTCAAGGAATGGATTCCTTCCCTCGTACGAGTGAAAGACCGGCCGGAAGGTCTGTCGCGGGCACGGCGCGCGGTGTGCCGCCCGTTGATTGACCGCGAGGGCCGGTGGACTAAAGTGACGCGTTGTACGAAATCCAGTTAGTTCCCCGCGCGCGGCAGTGCAGCTCCTTCACCACGACGTACGGCCCGGCCTCCGCCCGCTCGTCGGTCGGCCCCTGCGGTCGGCTCCCCTTCCCGAGCGGGTGGGGACCGGGCCGTACGTAGACACACCCCAGCCGCGCGCTCCTGTCTGAGAGGGCGCATGAGCCAGACCCGACACGTCCCGGTGATGCTCCAGCGGTGCCTGGACATGTTGGCCCCGGCCATTTCCGAGCCAGGAGCGGTCGTCGTCGACTGCACCCTCGGACTCGGCGGCCACAGCGAAGCCCTCCTCACCCAGTTCCCCGAGGTCCGCCTGATCGGGCTCGACCGGGACAAGGAGGCGCTGCGGCTCTCCGGCGAGCGCCTCGCCCCCTTCGGCGACCGTGCCACCCTCGTGCACGCGGTCTACGACGAGCTGCCCGAGGTCCTCCAGAAGCTGGGCGTCCCGCGCGTGCAGGGCGTCCTGTTCGACCTGGGCGTCTCCTCGATGCAGCTCGACGAGGCCGACCGCGGCTTCGCGTACGCGCAGGACGCCCCGCTGGACATGCGGATGGACCAGTCGGCCGGTGTCAGCGCCGCCGAGGTCCTCAATACGTACGCGCCCGGCGAGCTGGTCCGCATCCTGCGCCAGTACGGCGAGGAGAAGCAGGCCAAGCGGATCGTCTCCGCCGTCGTGCGAGAGCGCGACAAGGAGCCCTTCAGTAACAGCGCCCGGCTCGTCGAGCTGATCCGCGACGCGCTGCCGCAGGCCGCCAAGCGCACCGGCGGCAACCCCGCCAAGCGCACCTTCCAGGCGCTGCGCATCGAGGTCAACGGCGAACTGGACAGCGTGGAGGCCGCCATTCCGGCCGCCGTGAAGGCGATCTCGGTCGGCGGCCGGGTCGTCGTCATGTCGTACCAGTCGCTGGAGGACCGCATCGTGAAGCAGGTCTTCGCGGCGGGCGCCGCCAACACCGCGCCGGCCGGGCTGCCGGTCGTCCCCGAGCGCTACCAGCCGCGCCTCAAGCTCCTCACCCGCGGCGCCGAACTGCCCACCGAGGAAGAGGTCGCCGAGAACCGCAGGGCGGCCCCCGCCCGGCTGCGCGGCGCCCAGCGCATCCGGGAGGAAGAAGCCGAGTGAGCAAACCGGCCAAGCAGTTGAGGGCCAGGCAGTTGAGAGGGAGGGCGGCAAGGCTCTCCGATTTGTTGCCGTCGGGTCCCCACCAGGCGGCCCGCACTCCCTTCGTGCTGCTGGTCGTGGTGCTTCTCGGCGGCGGGCTGATCTGCCTGCTCATACTGAATTCGGCGCTCAACGAGGGCTCGTTCAGGCTGAACGACCTCAAGAAGCAGACCACCGAGCTCACCGACGAGGAGCAGGCGCTCCAGCGCGACGTCGACGACCGCTCCGCCCCCGGCGCCCTGGAGCGCCGGGCCAGGGAGCTCGGCATGGTCCCCGGCGGCTCCCCGGCCTTCCTCGACCCCGACGGCAAGGTCCGGGGCACCCCCAGCCAGGCCCCGCCGCCGGAGCCCGCCCCCGAGCCCGTACGACCGCAGCGGGCACCCGCACCACCGCCCCCGGCGGCCGCGACCGCTCCGCCCGCAGGTCGGGTCCCGCCCGCGAACCGGAGCCCGGCGCCCCCGCAGGCCCCGCCGGCCGCCTCCACGACGCCGCCGCCCGCGCAGCATCCCCCGACGACCTCCGGCAGGTGACGCAGTGCCCCCGACGAAGGAACCACCGCGCCGGCGGGTTCCCGCTCCCGGCCGCCCGGCCGCCCGCAGGCCCGCCGCCCGCCCCGCAGGGAAGGCGAGGGCCGGGGCGAAGCCGAAGTCGCTGCGGCTCGGCAGCCCCAAGCCCCGGCTGCGTCTGGTCAGCCTCGGGCTGACGCTGGTGATGCTGGCCTTCGTCGTACGGCTCTTCCAGGTGCAGGCCGTCGACGCGGCCACGTACACCGACAAGGCCGAACGGCAGCGGCAGGCCCGGCACACGCTGACCGCCGAGCGCGGCGAGATCACCGACCGCAGCGGCATCGCACTCGCCGCCAGCGTCGACGCGCACGACATCACCGCCGACCCCTGGATGTACGCCCCGGAGCAGGCCAAGGTCCCGGACGCGCCGCAGCAGGCCGCCGCGATCCTCGCCCCCATCCTCGGCAGGCCCCCCGCCGAGCTGGCGAAGAAGCTGGCCACGCCCAAGACGCGGTACGTCGTCCTGGCCCGCCGGCAGACCCCGCAGGTCTGGAAGCAGATCAAGGACCTCAAGAGCGTCTACGCGGACCGGGCCGCCGCCGCGAACAAGCGCAAGCCCGACTCGGCCGTCAACCTCCTCGGCGGCATCCTCCAGGAGCCCAGCAGCACCCGCGTCTACCCCAACGGCGACCTGGCCGCCGGAATACTGGGCTTCGTCAACGCGGCCGGCCGCGGCGCGGGCGGCCTGGAGGTCCAGCTCGACAAGGAACTCGCGGGCAGGGACGGCAAGGTCACCTTCGCCCAGGCGAACGGCCGCCGGGTGCCCACCGCCGGCGCCGACGAGACCCCCGCCGTACCGGGCTCCGACATCGAGCTCACCATCGACCGCGACATCCAGTGGGCCGCGCAGAGCGCCATCGAGGAACAGGTCAAGAAGTCCAGGGCGGACCGCGGGTACGTCATAGTGCAGGACACCGTCACCGGCGAGGTCCTGGCCATGGCCAACGCGCCCGGCTTCGACCCCAACGACCTCTCCCGGGCGAACGCCGCCTCGATGGGCAACGCCGCCCTCCAGGACGCGTACGAACCCGGCTCCACCAGCAAGATCATGTCCATGGCGGCCGTACTGGAGGAGAAGGCGGCGACGCCGGACACCCACGTCGTCGTACCGAACCGGCTCAAGCGGGGCGACCGCAACTTCAAGGACGACATCGACCACCCGACCTGGAACCTCACCCTCAACGGGGTCCTCGCGAAGTCCTCCAACATCGGCACCATCCTGGCCACCGGGGAGCTCGGCAACACCCAGCCCGAGGCGAACCGGATCCTCCACTCGTACCTGACCAAGTTCGGCATCGGTCGGCGCAGCGGGCTCGGCTTCCCCGGCGAGACGTCCGGCATCCTGGCCCCGCCGGACAAGTGGTCCACCTCGCAGCAGTACACGATCCCCTTCGGCCAGGGCCTCTCGCTCAACGCGATGCAGGCGGCGTCCGTGTACTCCACGATCGCCAACGGGGGAGTGCGGATCGAGCCCACCCTCGTACGCGGCACGAAGGGCCCGGACGGGCGCTTCACGCCCGCGCCCGCCCCGAAGAAGACCCGGGTGGTCAGCGACCAGACCGCCAAGACCCTCGCCCGGATGCTGGAGTCCGTCGTCGACGACGAGGAGGGCACCGGCACCAAGGCCCGCATCCCCGGCTACCGGGTCGGCGGCAAGACCGGCACCTCCAACCGGGTGGATCCGCTGACCGGCCGCTACAAGGGCTACACCGCGTCCTTCGCCGGGTTCGCGCCCGCCGACAAGCCGCGGGTCACCGTCTACTGCGCCATCCAGAACCCCACGAAGGGCAGCTACTTCGGCGGCCAGATCTGCGGTCCGATCTACAAGCAGGTCATGGAGTTCGCCCTGAAGACCCGCCAGGTCGCCCCGACCGGCGGCAGACCCGCCCACCTCCCGGTCACCTTCACCCCGGGGTCCTGACCGGGCCCCGACCGAGTCCCGACCGAGTCCCGGCCGGGCCCCGAAGCAGGGGTCCGGCCCGGCCCCCGAAGCGGAATTCGGGGCGCTGAACCGGAATCCCCCGTACCGAAGCGGAAACCCTCAGTGACAACCCTCACCAACGACCTCCGAAAACGGGTTGCGCAGGCCCCCTGCTTTCGCCCGGAACCCGGTCCGCCGGGTACGCTCACCGCCGTGCCACACGCTGATCAGTCCCAAACCACCCAGAAGGACGCTCCGGTGAACTACCCCGGAGCGCCCAGGCCGGACCGGGTCCGCCCGACGACCCTCGGGGAGCTGGCCGAACGGCTGGGCATCGAGTCCCCAGGACCTGGAGAGACCACCGGAATCACCCACGACTCCCGCGCGGTCCGCCCCGGCGACATCTACGCGGCCCTGCCCGGCGCCCGGTTCCACGGCGCCGACTTCGCCTCGCAGGCCGCCGAACTCGGTGCCGCCGCGGTCCTCACCGACCCGACGGGCGCCGAGCGCGCCGCCGCGACCGGGCTGCCCGTACTCGCCGTCGAGAACCCGCGCGCCCGCATGGGCCAGCTCGCCGCCGACATCTACGGAAACCCCGGCCGCGACCTGCTCCAGATCGGCATCACCGGAACCTCGGGCAAGACCACCACCGCATATCTGGTGGAGGGCGGCCTGAAGCAGGCCGGAGACCTGCCCGGGCTGATCGGTACGGTCGAGATGCGGATCGGCGACGAGCGCATCAAGTCCGAGCGGACCACCCCCGAGGCCACCGACCTCCAGGCGCTCTTCGCGGTGATGCGCGAACGCGGCGTCAAGTCGGTCGCCATGGAGGTCTCCAGCCACGCCCTGGTGCTCGGCCGGGTCGACGCCTGCGTCTTCGACGTCGCCGTCTTCAACAACCTGAGCCCCGAGCACATGGAGTTCCACTCCGACATGGAGGACTACTTCCGGGCGAAGGCACAGCTCTTCACCCCGGAGCGGTCCCGCCTCGGCGTCCTCAACTTCGACGACGAGTACGGCCGCCGCCTGGTCACCGAGGCCACCGTGCCGGTGATCACGTTCTCCGCCGAGGGCCACCCGGACGCCGACTGGCGCGCCGAGAAGGTCGAGGTCGGGCCGCAGTCCAGCTCGTTCACCGCGCTCGGCCCGCAGGGCGAGCACATCCGGGCGACCGCCCCGCTGCCCGGCCCGTTCAACGTGGCCAACACCCTCGCCGCGATCGTCACCCTGGCCGCCGCCGGGTACGACCCGCAGACCGCCGCCGACGGCGTCGCCGCCGTCCCCGGCGTCCCGGGCCGCCTGGAGCGCGTCGACGCGGGCCAGGACTACCTCGCCGTCGTCGACTACGCCCACAAGACGGACGCCGTCGAATCGGTCCTGCGCGCCCTGCGCAAGGTCACCGAGGGCGAGCTGCACATCGTGCTCGGCTGCGGCGGCGACCGCGACCAGCAGAAGCGCGGCCCCATGGGCGCGGCAGCCGCACGGCTCGCCGACACCGCCGTACTGACCTCCGACAACCCCCGCTCCGAAGACCCCCTCGCCATCCTCGCCACCATGCTCGCGGGCGCCGCCGATGTGCCCGCCCACGAGCGCGGCGACGTCGCCGTGTTCGAGGACCGGGCCGCCGCGATCGCCGAGGCGGTCGCCCGTGCGAAGCGCGGCGACACCGTGCTGGTGGCGGGCAAGGGCCACGAACAGGGCCAGGACATTGCCGGAGTGGTCCGCCCCTTCGACGACCGCAAGGTGCTGCGCGACGCCATCGAGCGCCGCCGGCACGAGATGGGATGAAGCAGTGATCGCCCTCTCCCTCGCCGAGATCGCCGACCTCGTCAGCGGACAGCCGCACGACATACCGGACAGTGAAGTCACCGTCACGGGCCCGGTCGTCATCGACTCCCGCCAGGTCCGCCCCGGCAGCCTCTTCGCCGCCTACGCCGGTGAACGCGTCGACGGCCACGACTACGCGCGGCGCGCGACCGACGCGGGCGCGGTGGCCGTACTGGCCACCCGCCCCGTCGGCGTGCCCGCGATCGTCGTCCCCGACGTGACCGAGGCGCTCGGCGCACTCGCCCGCAGCGTCGTCGCGCGCCTCGGCGCCGACGTCGTGGCCCTCACCGGCTCCGCGGGCAAGACCAGCACCAAGGACCTGATCGCCCAGCTCCTGGAGCGCAAGGCCCCCACCGTCTACCCGGCGGGCAACCTCAACAACGAGATCGGGCTGCCCCTCACCGCGCTCCGCGCGGCCGAGGACACCCGCCACCTCGTCCTGGAGATGGGTGCCCGCTACGTCGGCGACATCCGCTACCTGACCGGCCTCGTCCCGCCGCGCATCGGCCTCGTGCTGAACGTCGGGACCGCGCACGTCGGCGAGTTCGGCAGCCGCGAGAAGATCGCCGAGGCCAAGGGCGAGCTGGTCGAGTCGCTGCCTGCCGACGGCGTCGCCGTACTCAACGCGGACGACGGTCTCGTACGGGAGATGGCCTCGCGCACCAAGGCGCGGGTGCTGTACTTCGGCGAGTCCGAGACCGCCGACGTACGCGCCACCGAGGTGCGGCTCACCGAGGACGGCCGCCCGGCCTTCACGCTCCACACACCCTCCGGGTGCAGTGACGTGACCATGCGGCTGTACGGTGAGCACCACGTGTCGAACGCGCTCGCCGCGGCCGCCGTCGCCCATGAGCTGGGCCTGTCCGTCGACGAGATCGCCGTGGCGCTCTCCGAGGCGGGGACCCTCTCCCGCTGGCGCATGGAGGTCACCGAGCGGCCTGACGGCGTGACGGTTGTCAACGACGCCTACAACGCGAACCCCGAATCCATGCGAGCCGCCCTGCGCGCGCTCGCGGCCATGGGCAAGGGGCGGCGGACGTGGGCGGTGCTCGGTCACATGGCCGAGCTGGGAGACACCTCGCTCGTCGAGCACGACGCGGTCGGACGGCTCGCCGTCCGGCTCAACGTCAGCAAGCTCGTGGCAGTCGGGGGCAGGGAAGCATCCTGGCTGCAACTGGGCGCCTATAACGAGGGTTCGTGGGGTGAGGAGTCGGTGCACGTGTCCGACACGCAGGCGGCGATCGACCTGTTGCGCGGGGAACTGCGTCCGGGAGACGTCGTGCTGGTGAAGGCATCCAGGTCGGTCGGTCTCGAATCGGTCGCCCAGGCACTGCTCGATCCCGCCACCGAGGGTGAGGTCGCAGGCGCATGAGCCAGATCCTCTTCGCAGGGGCCATCGGCCTCTTCCTGACGCTCATCGGCACACCGCTGCTGATCAAGCTGCTGGCCCGCAAGGGCTACGGCCAGTTCATCCGCGACGACGGACCCCGCGGCCACCACGGCAAGCGCGGTACGCCGACCATGGGCGGCATCGCCTTCATCCTGGCCACGCTCATCGCGTACGCCCTGACGAAGGTGCTGACCTCCAGTCAGCCGACGCTGTCCGGCGTGCTCGTGCTGTTCCTGATGGCGGGCATGGGCCTGGTCGGCTTCCTCGACGACTACATCAAGATCGTCAAGCAGCGCTCGCTGGGCCTGCGCGCCAAGGCGAAGATGCTCGGCCAGCTGATCGTCGGCATCGCCTTCGCGGTGCTCTCGCTCAACTTCGCCGACAGCCGGGGCCAGACCCCGGCGTCCGACCGGCTCTCCTTCGTGACGGACTTCGGCTGGTCGATCACGCCCGTGCTGTTCGTCGTGTGGGCGCTGTTCATGATCCTCGCGATGTCGAACGGCGTGAACCTCACCGACGGCCTCGACGGACTCGCCACCGGCGCCTCCGTGATGGTCTTCGGCGCGTACACCTTCATCGGCCTGTGGCAGTTCCAGGAGTCCTGCGCCAACGCACAGGCCCTGACCAACCCCAACGCCTGCTTCGAGGTACGGGACCCGCTCGACCTCGCGGTCGTGGCCTCCGCCCTGATGGGCTCCTGCTTCGGCTTCCTGTGGTGGAACACCTCGCCCGCCAAGATCTTCATGGGCGACACCGGCTCGCTGGCACTGGGCGGCGCGCTCGCCGGTCTGGCGATCTGCTCCCGCACGCAGCTGCTGATGGCCATCCTCGGCGGACTCTTCGTCCTCATCACCATGTCGGTGGTCATCCAGGTCGGCTCGTTCAAGATGACCCGCAAGCGGGTCTTCCGGATGGCGCCGCTCCAGCACCACTTCGAACTCAAGGGGTGGTCCGAGGTCCTTGTCGTGGTCCGCTTCTGGATCATCCAGGGCATGTGCGTGATCGTCGGTCTCGGTCTCTTCTACGCAGGATGGGCAGCCGGCAAGTGACCACCCAGGAATCCTGGAACGGCAGACACGTCACCGTCGCCGGTCTCGGCGTGAGCGGCATCAGCGCCGCCCGCGCCCTGGCCGGCCTCGGCGCCCGCATCACCGTCGTGGACGGCGGCGACAGCGCCACGCACAGGGCCCGCGCGGCGGAGCTCGAAGGCGAAGGCATCGCCGTACGTCTGGCGGACGCGGACACCCTCCCCGAGGGCACCGAACTGGTCGTCACCTCGCCCGGCTGGAAGCCCTCCAGCCCCCTCTTCGAGGCAGCGGCGAAGGCGGGCGTCGACGTCGTCGGCGACGTGGAGATCGCCTGGCGGCTGCGCGGCCCCGGCGCCGCCCCCTGGCTGGCGATCACCGGCACCAACGGCAAGACCACCACCACCCAGATGCTCGCGTCGATCCTCACCGCGGCGGGCCTGCGCACCGCGGCCGTCGGCAACATCGGCACCCCGATCATCGACGTGGTCCTCCAGGGCGAGGCGTACGACGTCCTCGCCGTCGAGCTCTCCAGCTACCAGCTGCACTGGGCCCCGTCCCTGCGCGCCCACTCCGCCGCCGTGCTCAACCTGGCGCCGGACCACCTCGACTGGCACGGCTCCATGGACGCCTACGCCGCCGACAAGGGCCGCATCTACGAGGGCAACGAGATCGCCTGCGTCTACAACGTCGCCGACCCCGCCACCGAACACCTGGTCGTCGAGGCCGACGTGGCGGAGGGCTGCCGCGCGATCGGCTTCACCCTCGGCACCCCGGGCCCGTCCCAGCTGGGCATCGTCGACGGCATCCTCGTCGACCGCGCCTTCGTGGCGAACCGGCAGAAGAACGCCCAGGAGCTCGCCGAGGTCTCCGACGTCACCCCGGCCGCCCCGCACAACCTCGCCAACGCCCTCGCGGCCGCCGCGCTGGCCCGTGCGTACGGCGCGAAGCCCGCAGCCGTACGGGAGGGCCTGCGCGCCTTCCGCCCGGACGCGCACCGCATCGAGCACGTCGCGGACGTGGCCCAGGTCGCGTACATCGACGACTCCAAGGCCACCAACATGCACGCCACCGAGGCGTCCCTGGCCGCGTACGAGTCCATCGTCTGGATCGCCGGCGGCCTCGCCAAGGGCGCCACCTTCGACGGACTCGTCGAGAAATCGGCGGAGCGGCTGCGTGGCGCCGTCCTGATCGGCGCCGACCGTGCTCTCATCCGCGAAGCCCTCGCGCGACACGCGCCCGAGGTGCCGGTGGTCGACCTCGACCGGACCGACACTGGGGCGATGCTGGCGGCGGTCCGTGCAGCGGCTGCACTCGCCAAGCCGGGGGACACGGTACTGATGGCCCCGGCCTGCGCCTCCATGGACATGTTCGCCAACTACAACGAACGCGGCGAGGCCTTCGCCGACGCCGTACGCGAACTGGCCGGGGCCGAGGCGGACAACGGGCGGTAGACACCCCGGCCGGCGACCGGCCCCGGCTCATCAGCGCAACTGTTGTTGGAGGGGACCACCGAGATGCCGGCCACGGCCAGAAGAACGTCAGGCGCACGTCCCGCCGCCGCGCGCGGCGGGACACCGGCCAGGACCGCGCGCGGCCCCGGTGGCCCCCGCAAGCTGTACGAGCAGGTCCGCAGGGCCTGGGACCGGCCCCTGACGGCGTACTACGTCATTCTCGGCAGCGCCCTGCTGATCTGCGGGCTCGGCCTGGTGATGGTCTACTCCGCGTCGATGATCAAGGCGCTCCAGCTCCACCTGGTCAGCTCGTACTTCTTCCGCAAGCAGTTCCTGGCGGCCGCCATCGGCGCCGTCCTGCTGCTGGCCGCCGCCCGGATGCCGGTCAAGCTGCACCGTGCACTTTCCTACCCGCTGCTGGCCGGCACGGTCTTCCTGATGGCGCTCGTCCAGGTCCCCGGGATAGGGCACGCGGTCAACGGCAACCAGAACTGGATCTCGCTGGGCGGCCCCTTCCAGCTCCAGCCCAGCGAGTTCGGCAAGCTGGCCCTCATCCTGTGGGGCGCCGACCTGCTGGCCCGCAAGCAGGACAAGCACCTCCTGGCCCAGTGGAAGCACATGCTGGTGCCGCTCGTGCCGGTCGCCTTCATGCTGCTCGGGCTGATCATGCTCGGTGGGGACATGGGCACCGCGATCATCCTCACCGCGATCCTTTTCGGCCTGTTGTGGCTGGCCGGTGCGCCGACCCGGCTGTTCGCCGGCGTCCTCGGCTTCGCCGGATTCCTCGGCTTCGTCCTCGTCAAGACCAGCTCCAACCGGATGGCCCGCCTCGACTGCGTACTGAGCACCGAGATGGGCCCCGAGGGGCAGTGCCAGCAGGCCGTGCACGGAATCTACGCCCTCGCGTCCGGCGGCTGGTTCGGATCCGGGCTCGGTGCGAGTGTGGAAAAATGGGGTCAACTCCCCGAACCCCACAACGACTTCATCTTCGCCATCACCGGCGAGGAACTGGGTCTGGCGGGGACGCTGTCGGTACTCGCCCTGTTCGCGGCCCTAGGCTATGCGGGTATCCGCGTGGCCGGACGCACGGAGGACCCCTTCGTGAGGTACGCCGCGGGAGGTGTGACCACCTGGATCATGGCGCAGGCCACGATCAACATCGGTGCGGTGCTCGGCCTGTTGCCGATCGCCGGTGTCCCGCTCCCGCTGTTCTCGTACGGGGGCTCGGCGCTGCTGCCGACCATGTTCGCCGTAGGGTTGCTGATCGCCTTCGCGCGTGACGACCCGGCGGCGCGGGCCGCACTGGCCATGAGGCGGCCCGGGACGAGATGGAAAACGATGAGACGGCGCGTCAAGAAGCGTCCGTCCGGAGAGCGGTGAATTTCGGTGCATGTCGTACTCGCCGGTGGGGGGACCGCCGGCCACATCGAGCCCGCGCTCGCCCTCGCGGACGCCCTGCGCAGGCAGGACCCCACCGTGGGGATCACGGCCCTCGGCACGGAACGGGGCCTGGAGACCAGGCTCGTACCCGAACGCGGCTATGAGCTGGGTCTCATCCCGGCCGTACCGCTGCCGCGCAAGCCCACGCCCGAGCTGATCACCGTCCCCGGACGGCTGCGCGGCACCATCAAGGCCGCCGAGCAGATCCTGGAGCGCACCAAGGCGGACTGCGTCGTCGGCTTCGGCGGCTACGTGGCGCTGCCCGGCTACCTCGCGGCCAAGCGCCTCGGGGTGCCGATCATCGTCCACGAGGCCAACGCCAGGCCCGGCCTCGCCAACAAGATCGGCTCGCGGTACGCGGCCGCCGTCGCGGTCTCCACGCCCGACAGCAAGCTGCGGGGCGCCCGCTACATCGGCATTCCGCTGCGCCGCACCATCGCCACCCTCGACCGGGCGGCCGTACGCCCCGAGGCGCGCGCCGCGTTCGGGCTCGACCCGAACCTGCCGACGCTGCTGGTCTCCGGCGGCTCGCAGGGCGCCCGCCGCCTCAACGAGGTGGTCCAGCAGGCCGCTCCGTACCTCCAGCGCGCCGGAATCCAGATCCTGCACGCGGTCGGCCCGAAGAACGAAATGCCGCGCGTGGACAACATGCCCGGAATGCCGCCCTACATCCCGGTACCGTACGTGGACCGGATGGACCTGGCCTACGCGGCGGCCGACATGATGCTCTGCCGTGCGGGCGCCATGACCGTCGCCGAGCTCTCCGCCGTCGGGCTCCCCGCCGCCTACGTCCCGCTGCCCATCGGCAACGGCGAACAGCGGCTCAACGCCCAGCCGGTGGTCAATGCCGGCGGCGGACTGCTGGTGGACGACGCGGCCCTCACCCCCGAGTGGGTGCAGGCCAACGTCCTGCCGGTGCTCGCCGATCCGCACCGGCTGTACGAGATGTCGCGCGCGGCATCGGAGTTCGGCCGCCGGGACGCCGACGAGCTGCTCGTCGGCATGGTCTACCAGGCGATCGCAGCACGCAGGGCCGGCTGACCGGCCCCCGACGCAGGAGCGAGAGGCACGTGGCAGGACCGACGACCCGCGAACGCGGTACGAAACAGAAGTCGGGCCCTGCCACGCCCCGGGCACCCCGGAAGGGACGCCCGGGAGGGCGGCTGCGGATTCCCGTCAGCCGCCCGGTCGTTCTCTGTCTCGCCCTTTCGATCCTGCTCGCCGGTGGCGCGGTCTGGGCGCTCTACGGCTCCGAGTGGCTGCGCGTGGAGCAGGTCAAGGCCACCGGGACACAGGTTCTGAGCCCCGGTGAGGTGCTCGCCGCGGCCGCGGTTCCGACCGGAGTTCCGATGATTTCCGTCGACACGGGAGCCGTGGAGGACCGGGTTCGCGAACAATTGCCCCGGATCGACACGATCGACGTGGTCCGGTCGTGGCCGCACGGAATCGGTCTGAAAGTGACGGAGCGAAAGCCGGTGCTCCTCATCGAAAAGGGCGCGAAGTTCACCGAAGTGGACCGCCACGGTGTGCGGTTCGCCACTGTGGCGAAGGCCCCGAAGGGGGTGCCCCTCCTCGAACTGGCCGCGCAGCGCTCCTCGAGCCTGCGCCGTTTCGGCGAACAGCGGCTGCTGGAGGGGGCGGTGCGCGTCGCCGGTGAGCTTCCGGCGGCCCTGGCCCGTAACCTGACGTCGGTGAAGGTGACTTCGTTCGACTCGATCACACTGGAACTCGGTCGTGGCCGAACTGCCTTCTGGGGCAGTGGCGAGGACAACGCGGCCAAGTCGCGTGCGCTTCTCGCTCTCATGAAAGCGGCGCCCGAAGCGGGACACTTCGACGTAAGTGCCCCCACCGCCCCGGCGGCGAGCGGGAGTTGACGGTCGTTCGACCTGGCCAGCCCCCTGGTTGGTCAGCGATATGGGTGATCACATAGGGTGAAAAGAAAAACGGGAGGTTCGGCGTGTTCGTTGAACGCGCACCACTTGTCGACTTAGTGTCCTGTTCGGAAGAGTCCAAGGAACAGACACACTGGTAACCCTAAACTTCAGCGTTAGGGTTCGGGTCGGCGTTCGGACCGTCCCAAATCGGCATCAGTCGTCGCGGCGCTGCAAACTCCGTGGCGGCACGTAAATCGAGGCGAGAGGCCTTCGACGTGGCAGCACCGCAGAACTACCTCGCAGTCATCAAGGTCATCGGTGTCGGCGGCGGTGGTGTCAATGCCATCAACCGGATGATCGAGGTCGGTCTCAAGGGCGTCGAGTTCATCGCGATCAACACCGACGCGCAAGCGCTGTTGATGAGCGACGCCGACGTCAAGCTGGACGTCGGCCGTGAACTCACCCGAGGCCTTGGCGCCGGCGCCAACCCGGACGTCGGCCGGAAGGCGGCAGAGGACCACCGCGAAGAGATCGAAGAGGTCCTCAAGGGGGCCGACATGGTCTTCGTGACGGCAGGCGAGGGTGGTGGCACCGGAACCGGTGGCGCCCCCGTGGTCGCCAACATCGCCCGTTCGCTGGGCGCCCTGACGATCGGTGTGGTCACCCGCCCGTTCACCTTCGAGGGCCGGCGGCGTGCGAACCAGGCGGAGGACGGCATCGCCCAGCTCCGCGAAGAGGTCGACACCCTCATCGTCATTCCCAACGACCGGCTGCTGTCGATCTCCGACCGTCAGGTCAGCGTGCTCGACGCCTTCAAGTCGGCCGACCAGGTCCTGCTCTCCGGTGTCCAGGGCATCACCGACCTGATCACCACCCCGGGCCTGATCAACCTCGACTTCGCCGACGTCAAGTCGGTCATGTCCGAGGCCGGTTCGGCGCTCATGGGCATCGGCTCGGCGCGCGGCGACGACCGCGCGGTGGCGGCGGCGGAAATGGCGATCTCCTCGCCGCTTCTCGAAGCCTCCATCGACGGCGCCCGTGGCGTACTGCTCTCCATCTCCGGCGGCTCCGACCTCGGTCTCTTCGAGATCAACGAGGCGGCCCAGCTGGTCAGCGAGGCGGCCCACCCGGAGGCCAACATCATCTTCGGCGCCGTCATCGACGACGCCCTGGGTGACGAGGTACGGGTCACCGTCATCGCCGCCGGATTCGACGGCGGACAGCCGCCGGCCCGGCGGGAGAACGTACTGGGCGCCGGCGCGGGCAAGCGCGAGGAGCCCGCCCCGGCCTCGCGCCCGGCCCCGGAGCCCTCGCGCAACACCGGCATCGGTTCCGTACCGGTGCGCGAGGAGGCCCCGGCCCCGGTCGAGCAGCCCGCGCCGGTCAACGAGGTCCCCGCCCCGCCGACTTCGCCGCACGTCCCGCCGGCCCGCCCGTCGTACGCGGACAGCGCGGCCGAGGAGCTGGACGTGCCGGACTTCCTGAAGTGACCGGAACACATAAGTGATACAGCGGTACGACGACGAGAACGGCGCGCACTTCGCCTTCACCGACAGGTGGGGCGGGGTGAGCGCCGTTCCGTACGAGCAGCTCAATCTCGGCGGAGCGGTCGGCGACGACCCCGACGCCGTACGGAACAACCGCCGGCTGGCCGCCGAGTCCATGGGGCTCGACCCGGCACAGGTGGTCTGGATGAACCAGGTGCACGGGCGGGACGTCGCGGTCGTCGAAGGGCCCTGGGCGCCCGGCGCCGAAATCCCCTCGGTCGACGCGGTCGTGACCGCCCGTCGGGGGCTCGCCCTCGCGGTGCTCACCGCGGACTGCACCCCCGTCCTGCTGGCCGACCCGGTCGCCGGAGTGGTCGGGGCGGCCCACGCGGGCCGGCCCGGGATGCTGGCCGGGGTGGTGCCCGAGACCGTGAAGGCGATGATGTCGCTCGGCGCGGAGCCCGCCCGGATCAAGGCGCGGACCGGGCCTGCGGTCTGCGGGCGGTGCTACGAAGTGCCCGAGCAGATGCGCGCCGACGCCGCCGCGATCGAACCGGCTTCCTGGGCCGAGACCAGCTGGGGCACCCCGGCGGTCGACGTCACCGCCGGAGTGCACGCCCAGCTCGCGGCGCTCGGGGTGCGCGCGCGGTCGCAGTCGTCGGTGTGCACGCGCGAGTCGGGCGACCACTTCTCCTACCGGCGGGACCGGACCACGGGTCGGCTCGCCGGATATGTCTGGTTGGACGGGTAGGACATGACGGACCGTACGGAAGGCGCCGGTATCTCGGCGCGCAAGGACGAACTCGCCTCGAACCTGGCACAGGTGGAGGAACGTATCTCTTCCGCTTGTGCAGCTGTCGGGCGCGCGCGTGAAGAAGTGACCCTGATCGTGGTCACCAAGACCTACCCGGCGAGCGATGTACGACTGCTCGCCGAGCTGGGGGTGCGTCATGTCGCGGAGAACCGCGACCAGGACGCTGCCCCCAAGGCCGCACAGTGCGCCGACCTGCCGCTGACCTGGCACTTCGTCGGTCAGCTGCAGACCAACAAGGTGCGCTCGGTGGTCGGTTACGCGGACGAGGTGCAGTCCGTGGACCGGCTCAAGCTGGTCGGTTCCCTGTCCGCGGCGGCCGTACGGGCCGGGCGCGAGACCGGGTGCCTGATCCAGGTGGCCCTGGACGCCGAGGTGGGCGAAAGGGGCGAGAGGGGCGGCGTTTCCCCCGACGGGGTCGAGGAGCTGGCGGCCGCGGTGGCCGCCGCCGAGGGGCTCAGGCTGGACGGTCTGATGACCGTGGCCCCCCTCTCCGGGGTGTACGCGGGGCGCCAACGGGCCGCTTTCGGGGCATTGATGGAAATCTCGTCCCGCCTGCGCACGGCACATCCGACTGCCACCATGGTGTCTGCGGGAATGAGTGCGGACCTGGACGAGGCGGTGGCTGCCGGTGCGACACATGTGCGCGTCGGCACTGCGGTACTCGGCGTCCGCCCTCGCCTCGGGTAACGTCGCGAAGCAGTCGGACCACAGCAGAAAATATGGTCATCCCCACTATTCGGGGGCAGGCCCAGTGGATCGCGGGCACTTGGTGACGAGGCCGATCCACCACAGAGCGGAGGACTCAGGAAATGGCCGGCGCTATGCGCAAGATGGCGGTCTACCTCGGCCTCGTGGAGGACGATGGGTACGACGGCCGGGGTTTTGACCCCGACGACGACTTCGAACCCGAGCCGGAGCCGGAGCGCGACCACCGTCGTCACCAGCCCCCGCACCAGGCCGAAAGGGAGCGGGACGAACCGGTACGAGTGGTACAACCCCCGGCCCCCCGCGAGCCCGTTCAGCTTCCGGCAGAAAGCGGACGACCCGCCCGAATCGCCCCCGTGGCGTCCATCACACCTGAACGTCCGAGCCTGGAGAAGAACGCACCGGTGATCATGCCCAAGGTCGTGTCCGAGCGGGAGCCGTACCGCATCACCACGTTGCACCCCCGGACCTACAACGAGGCCCGTACCATCGGGGAACACTTCCGCGAGGGCACTCCGGTGATCATGAATCTCACGGAGATGGACGACACGGATGCGAAGCGACTTGTCGACTTTGCCGCGGGACTCGTCTTCGGTCTGCATGGCAGCATTGAGCGAGTGACGCAGAAGGTGTTCCTGTTGTCGCCTGCTAACGTCGATGTCACGGCGGAGGACAAGGCCCGTATCGCAGAGGGCGGTTTCTTCAACCAGAGCTGACAGAGCCGAGAGCAACACAACCGGAAACAACCGGCCTTGGGGCCGGACTGAGGCGAGAGCCAGGGGAGAGGGACGCACGGGAATGGGCATCGCACTGGACGTGATCTACATCGCGCTGATGTGCTTCCTCGTCGTGCTGATTTTCCGGCTCGTCATGGACTACGTGTTTCAGTTCGCGCGCTCATGGCAACCCGGCAAGGCGATGGTGGTCGTTCTTGAGGCCACCTACACTGTCACCGATCCACCGCTCAAGCTTCTGCGGCGGTTCATTCCGCCGCTGCGTCTCGGGGGCGTGGCACTCGACCTGTCCTTCTTCGTTCTGATGATCATCGTCTACATCCTGATCAGTGTTGTGAACAACATTGGGAGCAGGGTGTGAGCGATACGGTCTTGCCGACTGCCGACGACTACGTAGAGGTGAAGAAGAGATGCCGCTGACCCCCGAGGACGTGCGGAACAAGCAGTTCACGACCGTCCGCCTCCGAGAAGGCTACGACGAGGACGAGGTTGATGCCTTCCTCGACGAGGTCGAGTCCGAGCTGACCCGTCTGCTCCGCGAGAACGAGGACCTGCGGGCCAAGCTCGCCGCAGCGACCCGTGCGGCCGCGCAGAACCAGCAGCAGCAGGGCATGCGCAAGCCCGAACCGCAGGACAACCGGCCCGGTGGCCCGGGCGCGCCCGTTCCCGCGGCCATATCCGGACCGCCGCAGCAACAGCAGCAGCCGCCGCAGATGGGGCAGCCCCAGCA
The DNA here is from genome assembly GCF_044333135.1 of Streptomyces sp. NPDC021093. NCBI lineage: Bacteria > Bacillati > Actinomycetota > Actinomycetes > Kitasatosporales > Streptomycetaceae > Streptomyces > Streptomyces sp. NPDC021093. The sequence continues at coordinate 267,593 of NZ_JBIRQJ010000005.1, forward strand.
GCAGGGTGGCCCGCTCCAGCTCCCGGCAGGACCCGGTGGCCACGGCCCCGGCCCGCAGCAGGGCCAGCACGGTCCCGGTCCGATGGGCCAGGGTCCGATGCAGGGCCAGCACGGTCCCGGCCCGATGGGCCAGAACCCGATGCAGCAGGGCGGCCCGATGGGCCAGCAGCAGGGCATGGGCCAGGGCCCGATGGGCGGCCCCATGGGCCAGCCCCCGATGCAGCAGCAGCCGCCGCAGCAGCAGATGCCGCAGCCCGGTGGGGACAGCGCCGCGCGCGTGCTCTCGCTGGCGCAGCAGACCGCCGACCAGGCGATCGCGGAGGCCCGTTCCGAGGCCAACAAGATCGTCGGCGAGGCCCGTTCGCGTGCCGAGGGTCTGGAGCGGGACGCCCGTGCCAAGGCCGACGCACTGGAGCGGGACGCGCAGGAGAAGCACCGCGTCGCGATGGGCTCGCTGGAGTCCGCCCGCGCCACGCTGGAGCGCAAGGTCGAGGACCTGCGGGGCTTCGAGCGCGAGTACCGTACGCGGCTGAAGTCGTACCTGGAGTCGCAGCTGCGTCAGCTGGAGACCCAGGCCGACGACTCGCTGGCTCCGCCGCGGACCCCGGCGACGGCTTCGCTGCCGCCGGCCCCGCAGATGAGCAACTCGATGGCTCCGGCCGGTGCGGGTTCGATGGGTCACTCCATGGGCGGCAACCCGTCGATGGGCGCGCCCTCTCCCATGGGCGGCGGTCAGTCGAACGGTGCTCCGTCGTACGGCGGTCAGCAGCAGATGACGCCGGCGATGACCCAGCCGATGGCACCGGTGCGGCCGCAGGGTCCGCAGCCGATGCAGCAGGCGCCTTCGCCGATGCGCGGGTTCCTGATCGACGAGGACGACAACTGAGGCGGTTGGTGCGCGTGATGAGCGCGTAGCCGTCGGCAGGCTGAGGGGCGGGCCCCGGGACTTCGGTCCTGGGGCCCGCCCCTTTGCCGTGGGCGGGGTGCGGTGTCGGGGGCGTGCGGTCGGGAGGGTGGGGCTCCGCGTGGGGGGGCCGCCCCCTTGCCCACCCGTTCCGCCCCCGGGGGGCGGCCCCGCTGCCCAAGGGGGCTAGGGGTCGGCGGCGTCAGCCGCCCACGGGGGCAGGCATTTAGGGGCGCGGGGAACTGCGCGATCAGCCACGGCGTACCCGCGGGGAGATCACCAGCCGCGCAGTGGATACCGGAAGGGCCCGGAAGCGACTGCTTCCGGGCCCTTCCTGCGGGGGAGCTAGACCTTGCGCAGGTGGAAGGTCAGGGAGAGGGGCTCGTCGGTGAAGGGCGCGCCGAACGTGGTGTCCGGGGTGCCCTCCGCGTAGTCCGTGGCCAGGACTTCGTCGGAGATGAGGGTGGCGTGGGCCGTGAGGGCTTCTGCCGTCTCCGGGGACGAGGCCGTCCAGCGGACCGCGATGCGGTCGGCGACGTCGAGGCCGGAGTTCTTGCGGGCCTCCTGGATCAGGCGGATCGCGTCGCGGGCCAGGCCCGCCCTGCGGAGTTCCGGGGTGATTTCGAGGTCGAGGGCGACCGTGGCGCCGGAGTCCGAGGCGACGGACCAGCCCTCGCGGGGGGTCTCGGTGATGATCACCTCGTCGGGGGTGAGGGTGATCGTTTCGCCGTTCACCTCCAGCGGTGCCTCGCCGTCGCGCAGGGCGAGGGAGAGGGCTGCGGCGTCGGCGGCCGCGACCGCCTTGGCGACGTCCTGGACACCCTTGCCGAAGCGCTTGCCCAGGGCGCGGAAGTTCGCCTTGGCGGTCGTGTCGACCAGGGAACCTCCCACCTCGGAGAGGGAGGCCAGGGAGGAGACGTTGAGCTCCTCGGTGATCTGGGCCTGGAGTTCGGGGGAGAGGGCGGCGAAGCCGTTCGCCGCGACCAGGGCCCGGGAGAGCGGCTGGCGGGTCTTGACGCCCGACTCCGCGCGGGTGGCGCGGCCCAGCTCGACCAGGCGGCGCACCAGGGCCATCTGGGTCGAGAGGGTGGGGTCGATGGCGGCCAGGTCGGGCTTCGGCCAGGTGGCGAGGTGGACGGACTCCGGGGCGTCCGGGGTGACCGGGACGACCATGTCCTGCCAGACCCGCTCCGTGATGAAGGGGGTCAGGGGGGCCATCAGGCGGGTGACCGTCTCGACGACGTCGTGCAGGGTGCGCAGGGCCGCCTTGTCGCCCTGCCAGAAGCGGCGGCGCGAGCGGCGCACGTACCAGTTGGAGAGGTCGTCGACGAAGGCGGAGAGGAGCTTGCCCGCCTTCTGGGTGTCGTACGACTCCAGCGCCTGCGTGACCTGGTCGACCAGGGCGCCCAGCTCGGACAGGAGCCAGCGGTCCAGGACCGTGCGGTCGGCGGGCGCCGGGTCGGCGGCGCTGGGCGCCCAGTCGGACGTACGGGCGTACAGGGCCTGGAAGGCGACCGTGTTCCAGTACGTGAGGAGGGTCTTGCGGACGACCTCCTGGATGGTGCCGTGGCCGACGCGGCGGGCCGCCCACGGGGAGCCGCCGGCCGCCATGAACCAGCGCACGGCGTCCGCGCCGTGCTGGTCCATCAGCTGGATCGGCTCCAGGGTGTTGCCGAGGTGCTTGGACATCTTGCGGCCGTCCTCGGCGAGGATGTGGCCCAGGCAGACCACGTTCTCGTAGGACGACTTGTCGAAGACCAGGGTGCCGATCGCCATCAGCGTGTAGAACCACCCGCGCGTCTGGTCGATGGCCTCCGAGATGAACTGCGCCGGGTAGCGCTTCTCGAAGATCTCCTGGTTCTTGTGCGGGTAGCCCCACTGCGCGAAGGGCATCGAACCGGAGTCGTACCAGGCGTCGATGACCTCGGGAACACGGGTCGCCGTCAGCGAGCAGCCGTCCTGGGTGCAGGTGAAGGTGACGTCGTCGATGTACGGGCGGTGCGGGTCGAGGGAGGACTGGTCCTGGCCGGTCAGCTCGGAGAGCTCGGCGCGGGAGCCGACGCAGGTGAGGTGGTTGTCCTCGCACCGCCAGATGGGCAGGGGGGTGCCCCAGTAGCGGTTGCGGGAGAGGGCCCAGTCGATGTTGTTGGTCAGCCAGTCGCCGAAGCGGCCGTGCTTGACCGTGTCCGGGTACCAGTTGGTCTTCTCGTTCTCTTCGAGGAGACGGTCCTTGACGGCGGTCGTACGGACGTACCAGGACGGCTGCGCGTAGTAGAGCAGCGCCGTGTGGCAGCGCCAGCAGTGCGGGTAGCTGTGCTCGTACGGGACATGACGGAAGAGGAGACCGCGCGCGTCCAGGTCGGCGGTGAGCTGCTCGTCGGCCTTCTTGAAGAACACGCCGCCGACGAGGGGGATCTCCTCTTCGAAGGTGCCGTCGGGGCGGACCGGGTTCACGACCGGGAGGCCGTACGACTTGCAGACCACGAGGTCGTCCGCGCCGAAGGCGGGGGACTGGTGGACGAGACCGGTGCCGTCCTCGGTGGTGACGTAGTCGGCGTTGACCACGAAGTGGGCGGGCGCGGGGAACTCGACCAGGTCGAAGGGGCGCTGGTAGGTCCAGCGCTCCATCTCGGCGCCGGTGAAGGACTCGCCGGTCGTCGTCCAGCCTTCGCCGAGGGCCTTTTCGAGGAGGGGTTCGGCGACGACGAGCTTCTCGGTGCCGTCGGTGGCGACGACGTAGCGGACCTCGGGGTGGGCCGCGACGGCGGTGTTGGAGACCAGGGTCCAGGGGGTCGTCGTCCAGACGAGGAGGGCCGCCTGGCCCGCGAGGGGGCCGCCGGTGAGGGGGAAGCGGACGAAGACCGAGGGGTCGACGACCGTTTCGTAACCCTGGGCCAGCTCGTGGTCGGAGAGGCCGGTGCCGCAGCGGGGGCACCAGGGGGCGACGCGGTAGTCCTGGGTGAGGAGGCCCTTGTTGAAGATCTCCTTCAGGGACCACCAGACGGACTCGATGTACTCCGGGTCCATCGTGCGGTACGGGTTCTCCAGGTCGAGCCAGTAACCCATCCGCTCGGTCAGCTCGGTGAAGGCGTCGGTGTGGCGGGTGACGGACTCGCGGCACTTGTCGTTGAACGCGGCGATGCCGTAGTTCTCGATGTCCTTCTTGCCGTTGAAGCCGAGTTCCTTCTCGACCGCCAGCTCGACCGGGAGGCCGTGGCAGTCCCAGCCGGCCCGGCGGCCGACGTGGTAGCCCTGCATCGTACGGAAGCGGGGGAAGACGTCCTTGAAGACGCGGGCCTCGATGTGGTGCGCGCCGGGCATGCCGTTGGCGGTCGGCGGGCCCTCGTAGAAGACCCACTCCGGGCGGCCGTCGGACGCTTCGAGGGACTTCGCGAAGACCTTCGCCTGCTCCCAGAAGTCGAGCACGGCGTGTTCGAGGGCGGGCAGGTCGACCTGTGCGGGGACCGGGTTGTACTGCGGCTTCGGCGGCGTCGGCAGTGTCATGGGGTGTTCTTCCTCCGGCGGACTCATTGCTTCCGTCGGAGGGACGAGAGCGATCGTGCTGCTCCCGCGGTACCACCCTCCTTGACCCCGGACGACGTGCGTCCGCGGCCCCCTCATTAGGGGCGCGATGCCGGGTCTACTCGCCCGCCGCGGGTGCGGGGGCTTTCTTCCGGCGGCTCCGGGGTGATGCTTCGCGCCGTGCTCGCCCCCGGGCTCTCACCGTCCCCGGATCGCTCATCGCTGCGTGCGGCGCTACTCGGCCCCATCGATGCCTTTCGCTCCGGCCAGTGTACGGGTCGGGGTGCGGAGCGGCAGACCGGTTTTCCGGGGGCGGACGGGGAGCGGGCGCGGGGTGCAGGGGCGGGCCGGCCGTGACCCGAATGGGCACACGGGGCGCTGCGGGCTCCGGGCCCGCTGGTTCGGAGCGATTACCCGGCGGAGAGCTGGGCACAACGGATGCAGGTTCGTCTCGATACGGCGTGGGGAGGGCGGAACCGGCGGCGTGCCCCGTTGCCGCGGCGTGGGGGTCGATTTATCGTCCCAGCACGATTCGCGTGCAAGATCACAAAATGTGAAGGGGCCGCGGCCATGGTGGCTGAGAAGACCGCCGCAACGAAGAAGACGGCGTCGATGAGAACCACCGGAGCGGCGGCCGAGAAGACTTCCGCCGAGGAGTTCGCGGCGGCGCTCGCCGAATCGCTCGCCGAGAAGGAGCAGGGCGCTGCCGGGAAGAAGGCGACCGGGAAGGCAGCCGGGAAGAAGGCCGCGCCGGTGAAGCAGGCGGCGAAGAAGACGGTGAAGAAGACGGCCGGGACGGCTCCGGCGAAGAAGGCCGCGAAGAAGGCTCCCGCCAAGAAGGCGGCGGCCGGGGCAGCGGCCGCGGACAGCGGGACCGGGGCGGGCGCGGCCGAGGAGGAAGCGGCCGATGCCGGGGCGCCGGTGAAGAAGGCCGCCGGGAAGAAGGCGGCGGCGAAGAAGGCCCAGGCCAAGAAGGCCGGTGCCGGGAGGACGGCTGCCGCGGATCCTGCCGCGGCGGCCGAGCAAGTGGCCGCGCCCGCGGCCGAGGGGGCGGCCGAGGCCGCGGAGACGGGAGCCGAGACGGTGGTTGCGAAGAAGAGTCCGGGCGGCGCCACGACGGCCGGGGCCACGACGGCCAGGAAGAAGGCGGTGCCGGCGGCCCGTGCCACCACGGTCGTGGTGCCGGGCGAGCTCGCCGTACGGCCCGGGGAGGACCCGTGGACGCCGGAGGAGATCGCCGAGGCACGTGCCGAGCTCGACAGCGAGATCCTGCGGCTGCGGGCCGAGATCGTGTCGTCCGAGGAGGCGCTGACCGGGCTGATGCGTGACTCCGGCGACGGCGCGGGCGACGACGACGCGGACACCGGGACCAAGAACATCACCCGCGAGCACGAGATGTCCCTGGCCGCCAACGCCCGCGAGATGCTGGAGCAGACCGAGCGCGCCCGCGACCGGCTGGACTCCTGGACGTACGGCATCTGCGAGAACTGCGGCAAGCCCATCGGCAAGGCCCGGGTACAGGCCTTCCCGCGCGCCACGCTCTGTGTGGAGTGCAAGCAGAAGCAGGAGCGGCGCTACTAAGCGCTCCGCTGGATGTGCCGCGAGGTGCCGTTGCTCATCTGCGGCGCCGTCGTGGCTGGTCGCGCCCGCGCGGCGGAGCCGCAGATCCAGTACGGCCCCGCGCCCCTGTGGGGCGCTGCCGAACCGCAGCGGACTTCCCCCGTCCCGCTCAGGGGCCCTGTGGACCGGCCCGGTCCACAGGGCCGTGGCGGGGTGCCGCCGCGGTGCCCCCCGGGGTGCGGAGGGCGTTGCAGGCCCTCGGAGTCCGTACGTGTGTGCCGTACCCTCGTCCTCATTCAGGTACGAGGGCGAGGGACTGACGTGGCAGAGGCGGAGCGCATCATCGGTACGCCAGATGTGGAGGGAGCCGGGCCGGAGCAGTCCTCGGGTGACGAGGGCGCTGCGGAGACGGCTGCCGGGAAGACGGCGGACGCCGAGCGGAAGGCCGCCGGGCCGATGGACGACGCCGAGCGGAAGGCCGCCCGGCCGGTGGCCGACGGCGAGCCGCAGGCCGGTGCCGGTGCGGACGCCGATGACGAGGCGGCGGCCGACGGTGCGGCGAAGCCCGCCGGGCGGGGGAAGCGGAAGCTCGCGATCCTCTTCGTGTTCGCGCTCGTGGCGTACGCGCTCGACCTCGGCAGCAAGCTGCTCGTGGTGGCCAAGCTGGAGCCCAGCGGCGAGACGATCCCGCTGATCGGCGACCTGCTGCAGCTGCGGGTGATCCGCAACGCGGGGGCCGCGTTCGGCTTCGGCGAGGCGTACACGATCGTCTTCACGATCATCGCGTCCTCGGTGATCGTGGTGATCGCCAGGCTGGCGCGCAAGCTCTACAGCATGCCGTGGGCCATCGCTCTCGGGCTGCTCCTCGGCGGGGCGCTGGGCAATCTCACCGACCGGATCTTCCGTACGCCCGGCTTCCTGGAGGGGGCGGTCGTCGACTTCATCGCGCCCGCGCACTTCGCGGTCTTCAACCTCGCGGACTCGGCGGTCGTCTGCGGCGGAATCCTGATTGTGATCCTGTCGTTCCGGGGCCTGGACCCGGACGGGACCGTGCACAAGAGCTGAGGTCAGGGTCCCGGTGGAGGGGCCGGGGGCGGCTTTCGGTAAGGCTTGTCGGTGCGGTCCTGCATACTCGACGGGTGAGTACGATTCCCGAGATCCGCACCCTGTCCGTTCCCGATGGCCTTGAGGGCGAGCGCGTCGACGCCGCCATTTCCCGGATGTTCGGGTTCTCCCGGACCAAGGCGGCCGAGCTCGCCGCTGCCGGAAAGGTCCAGGTCGACGGCGCGGTGGTCGGGAAGTCCGAGCGCGTGCACGGCGGGGCCTGGCTGGAGGTCGAGATGCCCGCCCCCGCCGCCCCCGTCCAGATCGTCGCCGAGCACGTCGAGGGCATGGAGATCATCCATGACGACGACGACGTGCTGGTGATCGTGAAGCCGGTGGGCGTCGCCGCGCACCCCAGCCCCGGCTGGACCGGCACCACCGTCATCGGCGGCCTCGCCGCCGCCGGATACCGCATCTCCACCTCCGGCGCCGCCGAGCGCCAGGGCATCGTGCACCGGCTCGACGTCGGCACGTCGGGCCTGATGGTCGTGGCCAAGTCGGAGCGCGCGTACACCTCGCTCAAGACGCAGTTCCGCGAGCGTACGGTCGACAAGCGCTACCACGCCCTGGTCCAGGGCCACCCGGACCCGATGAGCGGCACCATCGACGCCCCCGTCGGCCGGCACCCCCAGCACGACTACAAGTGGGCCGTGGTAGCCGAGGGCAAGCCGTCCGTCACGCACTACGACCTCATCGAGGCGTTCCGCGCCGCGTCCCTGCTGGACATCAAGCTGGAGACGGGCCGCACACACCAGATCCGCGTGCACATGTCCGCCCACCGCCACCCCTGCGTCGGCGACACGACCTACGGCGCGGACCCGACCATCGCCAAGCGTCTCGGCCTGACCCGGCAGTGGCTGCACGCGATGCGGCTCGGCTTCACGCACCCGGGCAGCGGCGACTGGGTCGAGTTCGAGAGCCCGTACCCGGACGACCTCCAGCACGCGCTGGACGTGATCCGCGCGGAGAGCGAGTGACCGCCTCCTCGTACGCGGTGCGGGTGGCCGCGGGGCCCGAGGACCTCGACGCGTGCTTCGCGGTGCGCAAGGAGGTCTTCGTCGTCGAGCAGGAAGTGCCCGCCGAGCTGGAGTACGACACGTACGACGACACCGCGGTGCACGTCCTGGCGATCGCCGAGGACGGTACGCCGCTGGGCACCGGGCGGCTGCTGTACGGCGCCGACGCGTCGGCGAGGACGGGCAGCGGCCCGGAGGTCGGCTCGCTCGGGCGGCTCGCCGTGAGCGGGGCGGCGCGCGGCCTCGGCATCGGGGCGGCGCTGGTGCGCGGCATCGAGGACGCGGCGCGGACGCGCGGTCTGACCGCGGTCGACCTGCACGCGCAGACGCACGCGCTGAGGTTCTACGAGCGGCTGGGGTACGCGGCGTACGGGCCGGTGTTCCTGGACGCGGACATCGACCACCGGGCCATGCGCCGGGAGCTCTGACCCCTCCGGCGCCGGGGCCAGGCGGTTCGGGCCGAGCGCCCTGCCGCCGTACGGCACCCCTTCTGTGACGTTTTGCCGCCCTTCGTGGCAGGCTTGAGGCCTTGATCATCGTGTGGATCACTGCTTCGAACTGCCCGGAGGGCACCCCGTGGAACAATTGGCGCTGCTGTTCGTGCTGTTGCTCGGGGCGGTGGTCTCCGTGCCGCTGGGGGAGCGACTGGGACTGCCCGCGCCGGTGCTGATGACACTGGCCGGGGTGGTGCTCGCGCTCATCCCGTTCGTACCGAATCCGGATATTCCGCCGGAGTTCATTCTTCCGCTGGTGCTGCCGCCACTGCTGTACGCGGCCGTGCAGCGGACCTCCTGGCGGCAGTTCACCGCCAACTTCCGGCCGATCCTGCTGCTCGCCGTGGCGCTCGTCTTCGTGACCACGGCGGCCGTCGCCGCCGTCGCCAACGCCGTCGTGCCCGGACTGCCGATCGCCGCCGCCGTCGCGCTCGGGGCGCTCGTCGCGCCGCCCGACCCGGTCGCCGCTACCGCCGTCGCGGGCTCGCTCGGACTGCCCCGGCGGCTGGTGTCGATCCTGGAGGGCGAAGGGCTCTTCAACGACGTCACCGCGATCGTGCTCTACCACGTGGCCATCGGCGCCGCCGTCAGCGGAACCTTCTCCTGGCCCGCCGCGATGGGCGAGCTGGTGCTGTCCGCCGTTGTCGCCGTCCTGGTCGGCGGCGGGCTCGGCTGGATCAGCAACAAGCTCATGGGGTACCTCGGCGACGCGACGCTCCAGATCGGGCTGACGCTGCTGGTGCCGTTCGTCAGCTACGTACTGGCGGAGGAGTTCCTGGGGTCGGGCGTACTGGCCGTCCTGACGTCGGCGCTCTACCTCGCCTCGCACGCGGTCGACGCCGACGACGTGCAGGGGCGGCTCGCCGGGCAGACCTTCTGGCAGATCGTGGACACCCTGGTCACCGGGGTCGCCTTCGGCCTGATCGGCCTGGAGCTGCACTCCGTCTTCGGCCTCGCGGACGGGCGGCTCGGCGAGATGCTCGGCTGGGGCGCGCTGGTGGTGGTCGTGGTCGTCGGCGTACGGCTGCTGTGGCTGCTGCCCGCGACCTGGCTCGCGAAGCGGCTGCACAAGCGGCGCGACGTGGACGAGGACATTCCGATGAGCTGGCGGGAGACCGTCGTCATGTGGTGGGCCGGAATGCGCGGGGTGGCGTCGGTGGCGCTGGTGCTCGCGATCCCGCTCAAGACGGAATCGGGCGAGCCGTTTCCGGCCCGGGACGAGATCCTCTTCGTCGCGTTCTGCGTGATCATGACCACGCTGGTGTTCCAGGGGCTCACCCTGCCCTGGCTGGTGCGCAAGCTGGGCGTACGGGCGGACACGGACGCCGAGCGCGATCTGGAGCACACCCTCGCGGTACGGGCGGCGAAGGCGGCGAAGCGACGGCTGAAGGAGATCGAGGAGGTCGAGGAGCTGCCCGACGATCTCACCGAGCGGCTGCTGCGGGGCGCCTTCGACATCGGGGCGCGGATCAGCCCGGACATCGTCGACGAGGAGCGCCGCGAGGCGTACGCGACGCGGGCCGGCCGGGTGAAGGCGGTGGCCCGCATCCAGCGGGAGATGATGTCGGCCGCCCGGCACGAGGTGCTCGCGGCGCGGAACGAGCCGGGGGTGGACCCGGAGGTGGTGGACCGGGTGCTGCACCAGCTGGACGTACGCAGTCTGAGGTAGCGCCAGGTCGTACGCGGTCCGAGGCAGCGCTTGGACCACGCGGTCCGAGGCAGGGCCCGGTCGTACGCGGTCCGAGGCAGGGCCCGGTCGTACGCGGTCCGAGGCAGGGCTGGGCGTACGCAGTCCGGGGTAGCGCCCGGAGTCCGGCTCGGCCGCTGGTGCCGGTGGTGGCCGGGGGCGGCTGCATCGAAAGGTGCAGCGCGGATCGTCACTGCTCACGACGTTCGGTGGTGATCGCCCCGAGACGATGAAGGGACCGCAAGGGCCTGATTCGCCAGGGGAGTTGAGCATGACCGAGACCGCCACGGGGACTGCAGTGGGGGCGGTGCGCACCGGGGGCGGGCGGCTGCCCCTCCTCGACGTACTGCGCGGGGCCGCCATCCTCGGCACCCTCATGACCAACGTGTGGATCTTCACCTCGCCCGGCTCCGAGTGGGGCATCCTCCAGGGCGGCATGGACTCGCCGCTCACGGACGGGACGTTCGGAGGTGCGGCGGAGGGGGCCTTCCGGCTGTTCGCGGACGGCAAGTTCCTGTCGATGCTGACGGTGCTGTTCGGGGTGGGGCTCGCCATCCAGTACGGATCGGCGCAGCGGCGCGGGGAGCGGTGGCCGGGCCCTTACAAGTGGCGGGCGCTGTTCCTCTTCGCCGAGGGGACCGTGCACTTCGTTCTCGTCTTCGCGTGGGACGTACTGATGGGGTACGCGGTGACGGCCCTGGTGGTGGCCTGGACGCTCACCCGGACGGAGCGGTTCCGGCGGGTGGCGATGTGGGTGACGGGGAGCTTCCACCTGGTGGGCATGGGGCTGCTGACGGTGGTGCTGATCGGGGGAGGCGGAGGAGAGGGCTCCGCGAAGGTGAGCGAGGAGGTCGTGCGGCTGTACGCCGACGGCGGGTACCTGGAGCAGATCGCCTTCCGGCTGCAGAACGCGATCGCGCTGCGGCTGGAGCCGGTGCTCACCTTCTCGCTGCTGGTGTTCCTGTTCCTGCTGGGCGTACGGCTGTTCCGGGCGGGCGCGTTCGGCGCGGACGGGGCGGGGCGGGCGATCCGGGCGCGGATGGCGCGGTGGGGGCTCGGGATCGGCGTACCGCTGACGGTGGCGGCGGGACTCGGTGGCGGGGACTTCTTCCTGGTCGAGCGGTACGTGGCCGCGCCGGTGCTCGCGGTGGGGTACATGGGACTGATCGGAGTGCTCCTCGACCGGGTCCGGGGGGACGGGGTGCTGGTGAGCGGCCTCTCGGCGGTGGGCAGGACCGCCCTGTCCTGCTACGTGCTGCAGAACGCGGTGTGCGTGGTGGTGGCGTACGGATTCGGGCTGGGTCTCGCGGAGCGGTTCGCGGGGAGCGGGCCCTGGTGGGTCATGGGGCTGTGGGCCGTGGTGAGCGCGGGGCTGATGGTGGGGGCTTCCCTGTGGCTGCGGCGGTTCCGGAAGGGGCCGCTGGAGGGGGCGCAGGGGTGGGTGCTGGGACGGTAGCGGCCGGGGCGCACCGGGTGCGGGCGGGGGAGCCCGCCGTGCGTGCGGCACCCGGTGCGCGCGGCGGGATCAGCCGTGGCCGGTCCTGGGTTCGGTGGTCGGGGCGGGGGCGTCGTCCGAGGTGCGGACGGTGGCGTTGTTGGTGTGGAGTTCGGAGGAGCGGGGCGGGCGGCCGTTCGACGGGTGGAGGTCAGGCCACTGGCCGTCCGGCGGGAGGACGGCGTTCGCGGTGGCGACCCGGGGGAGCGCGTAGGGGTGCTTCTCGCAGAGCCAGGCGACCATCTGCTCGCGGACCGAGCACCGTACGGTCCAGATGTCGTCCGCGTCCTTCGCGGTGACCACGATCCGCACCTCGATCGTGTTCGGGGTGGTGCCGGTGAGGGCCAGGCTCCAGTCGCGGCCGTCCCAGCCGGGGGTCTGCGCGAGTACCTCCCGGAGGTGCTCGCGCATCAGGGGCAGCGGGGCGCTGTGGTCGAGCTGGAGGAAGACCGTGCCGGTCATCTGCGCACCGCCGCGCGACCAGTTCTCGAAGGGCTTGCTGGTGAAGTACGACACCGGCATGGTGATCCGGCGCTCGTCCCAGGTGCGTACGGCGAGGAAGGTGAGGGTGACCTCCTCGACCACGCCCCACTCGCCGTCCACGACGACCGTGTCGCCCAGTCGCACCATGTCGCCGAACGCGATCTGGAAGCCCGCGAAGAGGTTGCCGAGCGTCGACTGGGCGGCGACACCGGCGACGATGCCGATGATGCCCGCCGACGCCAGCATCGACTTCCCGACGGCCTGCATGTTGGGGAAGGTCATGAGCATGGCGGCCACCGCGACCACGCACACCACCGCCGTCACGATGCGCATGATGAGCGTGACCTGGGTGCGCACCCGGCGCACCCGGGCGGCGTCCCGGGACTGCTGGGACGCGTAGCGCGCGTACGACGACTCGACGATCGTGGCGACGATCCGCACGATCAGCCAGGCCGCCGCGGCGATCAGGACGAGGGACAGGGTCTGGCCGATGCCCGCCTCGTGCTCCTCGACGAGGGCGAGTGCGGTCTGGTCGTACGCCCCGCGCAGGAGCGCGGTGAGGAGTACGACCAGCAGGGGCGGCCGGCAACGGCGCAGCAGCCCCCACAGCGGGGTCTCGTGATGACGGGCGTCGGCACGGCGCAGCAGGACGTCGACCGCCCAGCCGACGAGCAGCGTGAGCACGACCGAGCCGCCCAGCACGATCAACGGACGCAGTACGTTCTCCATGACTTCGTGACTCCGGCGCAGGCTGGCAGGATGGACGGAATGGACATCATCCTTTTCCACTCCGTCTACGGTCTGCGCCCGGCCGTGCATGCTGCCGCGGAACGGTTGCGCGCCGCCGGGCACCAGGTGCACGTGCCCGACCTGTACGAGGGTCAAACGGCCGGCACCGCCGAGGAGGGCCAGGCGCTCCTGGACCGGATCGGCCGTGAGGAGCTGCTGCGGCGGGCCGTGGTGGCCGCTGCCCCGCACTCCGACAAGGGCCTCGTGTACGCCGGGTTCTCCTGGGGCGGCGCCGTCGCGCAGAACCTCGCGCTCGGTGACGAGAAGGCCCGCGGGCTGCTGCTTCTGCACGGCACCTCGGACATCGCCGAGGACGCGGCGGTCGACGAGCTGCCCGTACAGCTGCACGTCGCGGACCCGGACCCGTTCGAGTCGGGCGACTGGCTGAACACCTGGTACCTCCAGATGCAGCGGGCCGGTGCGGACGTGGAGATCTACCGCTACCCCGGCGCCGGGCACCTCTACACGGACCCCGAGCTGCCGGACTACGACGAGACGGCCGCCGAGCAGACGTGGAAGGTCGCCGTGGGATTCCTGGCGACGCTCTGACGCTCTGACGGTTTGCGGGAGGCGGGCGGAGACGCCCGGGGGTGCGAGGCCGGAGGCGGGCGGAGACGCCCAGGGCGCGAGGCCGGAAGCCCGTCGTGTGGAACCCGGGCCTCCGCCCCCTCCGTACCCGAGGATCAGCGCACGGGCTGGTACACCCGCTCCACCTGCTGGGTGCCCGAACGCGTCCGGTAGGACCTGCGCCACGAACTCGTCGCGTCCTGGCGGGTCTTGTCGGAGATCGCGTAGTAGTCCATCTGCGAGTGCTCGGCCGTGACGTCCAGGACGCCGTAGCCGTGCGAGTCCATGTCCACGTACTTCACATGGCGGTTGGCGGCCTTGACGGCGGTGGCCGCGACCAGCGAGACGGTCTGCGGGGCGACGTGCAGCATGTCGTCGAGGTTGTCGGAGGTCACCGAGGTGACGACGAACTCGACGCCGGCGGAGCCCGACGACGGGTACGTCGCGGCCTTCACCGGCACGTCGTTGGCCCACGACATGTGGATGTCGCCGGTCAGGAAGACCGCGTTGCCGATGCCGCGGTCCCGCAGGTGCCCGATGAGCTCCTTGCGGTCGTCCGTGTAGCCGTCCCACTGGTCGGTGTTGACCGCGAGACCCTCCTTGGGCAGGCCGACGAGTTCGGCCAGCGGCGCCAGGAGGTGCGCGGGTACGGACCCGAAGGCGACCGGCGAGATCATCACGGACGTACCGACGAGCTTCCAGGCGGTGTCGGAGGCGGCCAGTGAGGACTTCAGCCAGTCCAGCTGGGCGCGGCCGGTGATCGTACGGTCCGGGTCGTCGACCTTGCCGCTGCCGACCTTCACCTGCTGCGAGCGGAAGGAGCGCAGGTCCAGGAGGTGCAGATCGGCCAGCTTGCCCCAGCGCAGGCTGCGGTAGACGGTGCCGGCGGTGGAGGCGCGCACCGGCATCCACTCGAAGTAGGCCTGCTTGGCGGCGGCCACCCGGGCCGCCCAGTCGCCCTCGGCGTCCGGGGTGTGGTTCTCGGCGCCGCCGGACCAGGCGTCGTTGGCGAACTCGTGGTCGTCCCAGATCGCGACCACCGGGTGTCTGTGGTGCAGGGCCTGGAGGTCGGGGTCCGTCTTGTACTTGCCGTGCCGGGTGCGGTAGTCGGCGAGCGTGACGATCTCGTGCTTCGGCTCGTGCTGCCGCACGACGTACTTGGGCTCGGGGTAGCCGCCCGAGGCGTATTCGTAGATGTAGTCGCCGAGGTGCAGGACCGCGTCCAGGTCGGCGCGGGCCGCGAGGTGGCGGTACGCGGAGAAGTGGCCGGACTCCCAGTTGGCGCAGGACACCACGCCGAACCGGACCCCGGCGGTGGTGGAGTCGGCGGCCGGGGTGGTGCGGGTGCGCGCGACGGGCGAGAACACATCGCCGCAGGAGAAGCGGAAGTAATAGGCGGTCTCCTGGCGCAAGCCCCTTACATCGACCTTGACGGTGTGGTCGGTGGCGGCGGTCGCGGTCGTCGTCCCCCGTGCGACGACGCGGCCGAAGTCCTTGTCCTCCGCGACCTCCCAGCCGACCGCGGTGTCCGGTCCTGCGCCGGAGCCGGGTATTGCCTCGGGGACCGGGGTGACGCGGGTCCAGAGCAGGACGCCGTCGGGCAGCGGGTCGCCGGAGGCCACGCCGTGCAGGAAGGCGGGAGCGGTGGCGGCGGAGGGTGCCGCGGCGGCGGGGAGGGCGGAGACGCCGACGAGGGCGGGGACGGCGACGGTGGCGGCAGCGGCTTTCAGGGCCGTGCGGCGGGACGGGGTCCGTGTGGCGCTGGGGACACCCGTGGCAGGAGTGAATTGACTGGTCACGGGTGATCACATTACTGATCAGTATGTGGTCGGGGTGGGCGAACTGTGAATGTTCGCCCACCCGTTGACCAGGCGTTCACTCCTCTTTGAGGAGGCGTCAGGCCCTTTGACGGAGCGTCAGGCCTTGAGGGCCTTCTCGACCGCCGCCTTGAAGTCCTCCGGCGCCATCGGAGCGCTGTCGCTGCCCTCCTTGACGACCGTCTTGCCGTCCATCTTCAGGCTCGGGGTGGCCTTGATGCCGCTGGCGTCGAACTTCGCCGACATCTTCAGCGCCCAGGCGTCGTAGGTGCCGCCCTTGACCGCGTCCTGGAACTTCTTGTTGCCCTTGAGCGCCGGGACCTGGTCGGCGATCTTGATCAGGTAGTTGTCGTCGGCGAACTTGTCGACGCGCTCGTCGGGGTGGTTGGCCTGCGAGTACAGCGCGCCCTTGAAGGAGAGGAACGCCTCCGGGCTCACGTTCAGCGCGGCGCCCAGCGCGCTCGTCGCGTTCTTGGAGCCCTCGCCGCCCGCCATGTTGTCGATGAAGGTGGCGCCGATGTACTGGATCTTGTACTTGCCGGCGTCGACGTCCTTCTTGATCTGCTCGCCGTTCGCCTGCTCGAAGCCGGCGCAGCTCGGGCAGCGCGGGTCCTCGTACAGTTCCAGGGTCTTCTTCGCGTCGGCCTTGCCGACGACGACCGTGGTGCCGTTCTCGCCCGTGGTGTTGGCGGGCTTGGCGACCGTGGCCTCCGCGGCGGCCTCCCAGGCCTTCGGCTTGTTGGCCTGGACGACGGCGTAGCCGACGCCGCCGGCTATCGCGAGGACGGCCACGACCGACCCCGCGACGATGATCTGCCGCTTGGTCTTGTCCTTCTTGGCCTGCCGCTCGCGCTCGGCGCGCAGCCGCTCGCGGGCCGCCTGCTTGTTCGCCTGGTTGTTGCGTGCGCTCATGATCGTTCCAATTCCGTGGGTGCTGAACTGCCGTATGGGAATGCCCGGCCCGGCGGACGTACGGCTGCGCGGGTTCGGCGGCAGCCGTGCGGGTACGGCGGGGCTCAGGCGGTGAGGACGAACCCGGCGGCGGGCGGCCCGCGCCGGCCCACGGAGTGCACCAGCAGCCGGTTGCGCAACACCTCGGCGGCGTCGCGGCACAGCGCGGAGCGCCCGGGACCCCGTACCGGGAAGACACCCGCCACGGAGGCGACCGCGAGCAGCAGCGGCCGGAAGGCAGCCACGGCGGCCGTACGGAGCAGGCCGGCCAGGGCCGCCTCCCCGCACCGCAGCCAGAGGGCGGCCAGCAGTCCGACCGCCACGTGCGCCCCGAGCAGCAGCCAGGGCAGCGCGGGGTCGGGGGAGGAGAGCAGGACCCAGAGGCGTTCCTTCGCCCCGGAGTGGACGAAGGGGGCGCCGACCGGCGTCCCGCCGCAGAGCACGTCGAGCCCGAAGGAGCGCAACGCACCGGCGACGGGCCCGCCGGAGGGCCCGTAACAGACGTGCTGTCCGGTGGTGAAGAGGGTGTCCGCCGCCAGTTCCAGCGGCACGAGCAGGACGGCTATGCGGCCGAAGCCGCGCTCCCGTCCGGCCAGTGCGTACGCCAGGCCGAACACGGCGGCGCCGAGGACGGCGACCGTGAGCGGGGGCAGCGGGGCTCCGGACAGCAGCACGTGCGAACCCACGGACAGCGTCACGACGAGTGCCGTGAAGAGTGCTGCCCGCAGGATGCGAAGCGGAGTCCTGGATATGCCCATCGTCAGTGAGTGTGCCACGGCTCCGGATAAGGGCCCTCTAAGGGTGCGGAAAGGGCTACAGACCTGTGATGCGACCGTTGCGGAACAGGTCCACGAAGATCTGGTGGTCCTGCCGGGCCCGCGCGCCGTAGCTGTGCGCGAAGTCGACGAGCAGGTCGGCGAAGCTCTCCTCGTCGCCCGCGATCGCCGCGTCGATGGCCCGCTCCGTGGAGAACGGCACCAGGGAGTGGCCGCTCTCGTCGTCGGCCGCCGCGTGCATGGTGGCCGTGGCCCGGCCCAGGTCGGCGACGACGCCGGCGATCTCGTCGGGCTCGTCGATGTCCGACCAGTCGATGTCGACCGCGTAGGGCGACACCTCGGCGACGAGCTGCCCCTGGCCGTCCAGCTCGGTCCAGCCGAGCCACGGGTCGGCGTTCACCTGGAGGGCGCGCTGCGAGATGACCGTGCGGTGGCCCTCGTGCTGGAAGTAGTCGCGGACGGCGGCGTCGGTGATGTGCCGGGAGACCGCGGGGGTCTGGCCCTGCTTCATGTAGATGATCACGTCGTTCTCCAGGGCGTCGCTGTTGCCCTCAAGAAGGATGTTGTACGAGGGCAGGCCCGCCGAGCCGATGCCGATGCCGCGGCGCCCGACGACGTCCTTCACGCGGTACGAGTCGGGGCGGGTCAGGGACGACTCGGGCAGTGTCTCCAGGTAGCCGTCGAAGGCCGCGAGGACCTTGTACCGGGTGGCGGCGTCGAGGTCGATGGAGCCGCCGCCGGAGGCGAAGCGCCGCTCGAAGTCGCGGATCTCGGTCATCGAGTCGAGCAGTCCGAACCGGGTCAGGGCGCGGGCGTCGCGCAGCGCGTCGAGGAGGGGGCCCTGCGCGGTGTCCAGCGTGAAGGGCGGCACCTCGTCGTTCTTGGCGCCGGTGGCGAGCTGGTGGATGCGCTCGCGGTAGGCGGCCGCGTACACCCGCACCAGGTCGCCGATCTGCTCGTCGCCGAGCGCCTTCTGGTAGCCGATGAGGGCGATCGAGGCGGCGAAGCGCTTGAGGTCCCAGGTGAAGGGGCCGACGTACGCCTCGTCGAAGTCGTTGACGTTGAAGATCAGGCGGCCTTCGGCGTCCATGTACGTGCCGAAGTTCTCCGCGTGCAGGTCGCCGTGGATCCACACCCGGGAGGTCCGCTCGTCCAGGTACGGGCCGGTGTTCTGCTCGCGCTCCTGGTCGGCGTAGAAGAGGCAGGCGGTGCCCCGGTAGAAGGCGAACGCGGAGGCGGCCATCTTCCGGAACTTGACCCGGAAGGCGGCCGGGTCGGCGGCCAGGAGCTGGCCGAAGGCGCCTTCGAACACGGCGAGAATCTGCTCGCCGCGCTGGGCGGCATCTGTCTGCGGAACCGACATCGCCGGGGCCTCCTGGTGCATGACGTACGTGCGTGTACGGGGGAATGGGGAGATTTGCGGGACAGGTCTGCTGACCGGTCCAACGCACGACCGTACTCCTGAGTGCCCCGGGGTCCCGCCGTCTCGTGGGACCCGGGTTTGTCAGTGCCGAGAAGTAGACTTCCTGCCTGCCCGGCACCCTGCCCGACGCCCTGTCCGGCACCCTGCCCGACGCCCTGTGCGACGCCCTTGTCCCGACCCGCAACCGGAGGCCCCGACCGTGACCAAGCCGCCCTTTACGCACCTCCATGTACACACCCAGTACTCGCTGCTGGACGGTGCCGCGCGGCTGAAGGACATGTTCGACGCGGCCAACCAGATGGGGATGTCGCACATCGCGATGTCCGACCACGGCAATCTGCACGGGGCGTACGACTTCTTCCACTCGGCGCAGAAGGCCGGCGTCACGCCGATCATCGGCATCGAGGCGTACGTCGCCCCGGAGTCCCGGCGCAACAAGCGGAAGATCAAGTGGGGCCAGCCGCACCAGAAGCGCGACGACGTCTCGGGTTCGGGCGGATACACGCACAAGACGATCTGGGCGGCGAACAGCACGGGCCTGCACAACCTCTTCCGGCTGTCCTCGGACGCGTACGCCGAGGGCTGGCTGACGAAGTGGCCGCGGATGGACAAGGAGACCATCGCCAAGTGGTCCGACGGCCTGATCGCCTCCACCGGGTGCCCGTCCGGCGAGGTGCAGACCCGGCTGCGGCTCGGCCAGTTCGACGAGGCCGTGCAGGCGGCCTCCGACTACAAGGACATCTTCGGCGAGGGCAAGTACTTCCTGGAGCTGATGGACCACGGCATCGAGATCGAGCGCCGGGTCCGCGACGGGCTGCTCGAGATCGGCAAGAAGCTGGGCATCCCGCCGCTGGTCACCAACGACTCGCACTACACCTATGCGCACGAGGCCACGGCGCACGACGCCCTGCTCTGCATCCAGACCGGCAAGAACCTCTCCGACCCGGACCGCTTCCGCTTCGACGGCACCGGCTACTACCTCAAGTCGACCGACGAGATGTACGCGATCGACTCCTCGGACGCCTGGCAGGAGGGCTGCGCCAACACCTTCCTGGTCGCGCAGCAGATCGACACCACCGGGATGTTCGAGAAGCGCGACCTGATGCCGAAGTTCGACATCCCGGACGGCTTCACCGAGGTCACCTGGTTCCGGGAGGAGGTCAGGACCGGCATGGAGCGCCGCTACCCGGGCGGCGTCCCCGAGGACCGGCAGAAACAGGCCGAGTACGAGATGGACATCATCATCTCGATGGGCTTCCCGGGGTACTTCCTGGTCGTCGCCGACTTCATCATGTGGGCGAAGAACCAGGGCATCGCGGTGGGCCCGGGGCGTGGTTCGGCGGCCGGTTCGATCGTCGCGTACGCGATGGGCATCACCGACCTCGACCCGATCACGCACGGCCTGATCTTCGAGCGGTTCCTCAACCCCGAGCGCGTCTCGATGCCCGACGTCGACATCGACTTCGACGAGCGCAGGCGCGTCGAGGTGATCCGGTACGTGACGGAGAAGTACGGCGCCGACAAGGTCGCCATGATCGGCACATACGGAAAGATCAAGGCGAAGAACGCCATCAAGGACTCCGCCCGGGTCCTCGGCTACCCGTACGCGATGGGCGACCGCCTCACCAAGGCGATGCCCGCGGACGTCCTCGGCAAGGGCATCGACCTCTCCGGCATCACCGATCCCAAGCACCCGCGCTACAGCGAGGCGGGCGAGATCCGCGGGATGTACGAGAACGAACCGGACGTACGGAAGGTCATCGACACCGCGAAGGGCGTCGAGGGCCTGGTCCGGCAGATGGGTGTGCACGCGGCCGGCGTGATCATGTCCAGCGAGCCGATCGTCGACCACGCGCCGATCTGGGTGCGGCACACCGACGGCGTCACCATCACGCAGTGGGACTACCCGCAGTGCGAGTCGCTCGGCCTGCTGAAGATGGACTTCCTGGGCCTTCGGAACCTGACCATCATGGACGACGCCGTCAAGATGGTGCGGGCCAACAAGGGCATCGACCTGGAGATGCTCTCCCTCGAACTGGACGACCCGAAGACCTTCGAACTGCTCTGCCGCGGTGACACGCTCGGCGTCTTCCAGTTCGACGGCGGCCCGATGCGCTCGCTGCTCCGCCAGATGCAGCCCGACAACTTCGAGGACATTTCCGCCGTCTCGGCCCTGTACCGGCCGGGCCCGATGGGCATGAACTCGCACACCAACTACGCGGAGCGCAAGAACAACCGCCAGGAGATCACGCCGATCCACCCGGAGCTCGAAGAGCCCCTGAAGGAGACGCTCGGCCTGACCTACGGCCTCATCGTGTACCAGGAGCAGGTGCAGAAGGCCGCCCAGATCATCGCCGGGTACTCCCTCGGCGAGGCCGACATCCTGCGCCGCGTGATGGGCAAGAAGAAGCCCGAGGAGCTGGCGAAGAACTTCGTCCTCTTCCAGGAGGGCGCGAAGAAGAACGGCTACAGCGACCAGGCCATCCAGGCGCTGTGGGACGTGCTGGTGCCGTTCGCCGGATACGCCTTCAACAAGGCGCACTCCTCCGCGTACGGCCTGGTCACGTACTGGACGGCCTACCTCAAGGCGAACTACCCCGCCGAGTACATGGCGGCCCTGCTGACCTCGGTGAAGGACGACAAGGACAAGTCGGCCGTCTACCTCAACGAGTGCCGCCGCATGGGCATCAAGGTGCTGCCGCCCAACGTCAACGAGTCGGAGTCGAACTTCGCCGCCCAGGGCGACGACGTGATCCTCTTCGGCCTCACCGCCGTCCGCAACGTCGGGCAGAACGTCGTCGACTCGATCATCCGGATGCGCAAGGCGAAGGGGAAGTACTCCTCCTTCCCCGACTTCCTCGACAAGGTCGAGGCCGTCGTCTGCAACAAGCGGACGGTCGAGTCACTGATCAAGGCGGGTGCGTTCGACGAGCTGGGGCACACCCGCAAGGGCCTCGTCGCGCACCACGAGCCGATGATCGACAACGTGGTGCAGGTCAAGCGCAAGGAGGCCGAGGGACAGTTCGACCTCTTCGGCGGCGGCGAGGAGGACAGCGACGAGCCCGGCTTCGGGCTCGACGTGGAGTTCTCCGACATCGAGTGGGAGAAGTCGTACCTGCTCGCGCAGGAGCGCGAGATGCTCGGGCTGTACGTCTCCGACCACCCGCTCTTCGGCCTGGAGCACGTCCTGTCCGACAAGGCGGACGCGGCCATCGCCCAGCTCACCGGCGGTGAACACTCGGACGGCGCGGTCGTCACGGTCGGCGGCATCATCTCCGGCCTCCAGCGGAAGATGACCAAGCAGGGCAACGCGTGGGCGATCGCGACGGTCGAGGACCTGGCGGGCTCCATCGAGTGCATGTTCTTCCCCGCCACGTACCAGCTGGTGTCGACACAGCTCGTCGAGGACACGGTCGTCTTCGTCAAGGGCCGCCTCGACAAGCGCGAGGACGTGCCGCGGCTGGTCGCCATGGAGCTCCAGGTCCCGGACCTGTCGAACGCGGGGACCAACGCGCCCGTCGTCCTGACCATCCCCACCGTCAAGGTCACCCCGCCGATGATCAGCAAGCTGGGCGACATCCTGTCCCACCACCGGGGCAACACCGAGGTCCGGATCAAGCTCCAGGGGCCGCGCAAGACGACGGTGCTGCGGCTGGACCGGCACCGGGTGACCGCCGATCCGGCGCTCTTCGGCGACCTGAAGGTGCTGCTCGGACCGAGCTGCCTGGCGGGCTGACGCCTCGTACGCGGAAGAAAGAAAGGCGCGCCCCCTGTGCACGGGGGGGCGCGCCTCACTTATGTGGAACCAGTGAAACCAGTGGAACCGGTCGTGCTCAGTTGTGGCCGAAGCGGCGCTGGTGCTTACGGGCCACGTCGGCCGGGCTGCCCTGCGCGGGGGGCTGGGCCGGAGCCTCGAAGGAACTGCTCTTCTCGGATTGCTGCGAAGCCTTGTCCTGCGGAGTGGGCTGCTTGCGGCTGTTCTTGTTCTTGGCCATGGAATGCCTCCTGAAAGGTCTAGGTGCCAGGGCCGCGACCAGACTCACACAGCGGGACAGAACGCGCATTTTGGATCATTGCTGTACGTAACCAGGCGCCGTGCGGAGTAATCGGCCACAACTTCCGCGCTAACTTCACCCTTCGCCACGCCGATGATCGAGTTCCGGCCGTTAAGCCCCGTGAGGTCGGGCAGACTCGATAGAAACCCGTATGCCTCTCGACCCTTGCCCTTTGTTTTCGAGTTCTTCCGCGTTTTCGAAGAACTCAATTTCGAACAATTTCCGAGGTTCCTGAAAGAGGGTGGAACGCGTGGACCGTTGCGTCGTCCTGGTGGACGCCGGCTATCTGCTGGGCGCCGCCGCGAGTCTGCTGGCCGGGGAGCCGGCCCGCTCGCGCATCACCGTCGACCATGCCGCCCTCATCCAGGGCCTGCGGGAACGGGCCGAGGCCGATACGCAGCAGCCGCTGCTGCGCATCTACTGGTTCGACGGCGCCCCCGACCGCGTACCGCAGCCGGAACACCGGCGGCTGCGCGTCATGCCCCGGGTGACCGTACGACTGGGGGCCCTGACCCGCAGCGACGGCCGCTGGGCGCAGAAGGGTGTGGATGCGGCCATGCATGCGGAACTCACCGAGCTGGCCAGAAATCGCGCCTGCTCCGACATTGTTCTGGTCACCGGTGACGGTGATCTGCTACCCGGACTGATGTCCGCCAAGGAGCACGGCGTCGCGGTCCACCTGTGGGCGGTGCAGGCCGCCGACGGCGATTACAACCAGTCCGAGGACCTGGTCGCGGAGGCCGACGAGCGCCGCGTCCTGGACCGGGCGTGGATCACCCGGGCGGTACGGGCCAAGGAGTACGGCGGTGTGTGCGCCCCGCCGCCGGTGCCGCGCCCCGAGATCGCCGCCATCCTGTCCGCGCCGCTGCCCGAGTCCGCGCTCGCCGCCCAGGCGGAGGCGCAGGCCCGGGTCGAGGCACAGGCCCGCGTCGAGGCACAGGCGCGGGTCGAGGCACAGCGCTCGGAAGCCGCCCGCAACGGCACCGGCACCCCCCAGGCCCCCGCCCCGAACGGCGCGGAGGCGCCCGCCGCCGCGGCGGCCAAGGGCGTTCCCACCCCGAAGGACCTGGCCGGGCTGCGCGGCCCCGGCATCCAGCCCGCCCAGCACCCGCAGCACGCCCCGCACCCCCCGGCCGGCAGTGCCACCCTGCGCTGGTCGTCCGACAAGGGCTGGGTGGAGCGGCCGGGCAGCGGAACGCTGGGTGAACCCCCGGAGACCGCGTCGCTGCCCACCCTCGCCCAGCTCACCAGCGCCGAGCAGCGCTGGGCGGACCGCGAGGAGGACATCACCACGGTCGGCGGCGACCCCTTCGAGGTGGGCCAGGTCTTCGCCCGCCGCTGGATGGAACGCCTCCCGGAGCCCGTCCACACCCAGAAGCTGTCCACGATGTACCCGCGCATCCCGCACCGCATCGACGGCGAGCTGCTGCGGTACGCGGCCAGGTTCGGTCTCCTCGCGCACAAGGACGACCAGATCGACGAGCACGACCGGTACGCGATCCGGGCGGGCTTCTGGCGCGAGATCGACGTACGGGCGGCCGCCGAGCACGCGACGGTGGCGGAGTAGGAGCGGTCCTGGCGGGGCGCGCGCAAGGCCCGGCACAGCGTCCGCACAGGGCCTGACGTGGGGCTTGACCCGGGGGCCGACGCGGGGCCCGGCGCGGCGCCGCGGACGTGGACCCCGGCGGCTTTCGACGGGCCGGGGACCACGTAGGCTCGTGGCTCGTGAGTACGGGCACAGCGGACACCACGGACACGGGTCGGGAACCGCACGACAGGGCTGTCGTGTGCGCGGTCGACGGGCTGGTCAAGGTGTACCCCGCGGCCCGCGCCCGGCGCGGTGCGCCCGCCGTGCCGGAGGTCAGGGCCAGCGACGGCATCTCGCTCACCGTGCGGCGCGGCGAGATCTTCGGCCTCCTCGGCCCCAACGGCGCGGGCAAGACCACCCTCGTACGACAGCTGACCGGTCTGATGCGGCCCGACGAGGGCACCGTCGACGTCCTCGGTCACGACCTCGTGCGCCACCCGGAGCGGGCCTCCCGCCTGCTGGCCTACCTCGGGCAGGAGAGCAGTGCTCTCGACGAGCTGACCGTGTCGCTGGCCGTGGAGACGACCGGCCGGCTGCGCGGACTGCCGCTGAAGCAGGCGCGGGCCGAGCGGGACGACGTACTCGAAGAACTCGGACTGACCCCGATCGCAGGGAAGCCCCTGAAGAAGCTGTCCGGCGGGCAGCGGCGGCTGGCCTGCTTCGCGACCGTACTGGCCGGGGAGCGGCCGGTACTGGTCCTCGACGAGCCCACCACCGGCATGGACCCGGTCGCCAGGCGCGCGGTCTGGTCGGCGGTCGACCGGCGGCGGGCCGAACGCGGCGCGACCGTCCTGCTGGTCACCCACAACGTCATCGAGGCGGAGACCGTCCTCGACCGGGTCGCCGTGCTGGAGCGCGGGCGCGTCATCGCCTGCGACACCCCGGCCGGGCTCAAGGCACAGGTCGCCGACGAGGTGCGCCTCGAACTGGTGTGGCGGGAACGGGCGCCGCTCGACGTGCCCGAGGTGGCGGCGCTGCGGGAACTCGGCGGCGCGCCCGGGGGCGGACCCGGGGACCGGGTGCAGGTGTCCGGGCGCCGGTGGGTGCTCAGGCTGGCGCCGGACGAGGCACGGGCCGCGGTCGCCGCGGTCACGGGAGGCGCGGCCTTCGCCGCCCTCGACGACTTCACGCTGGCCACCCCGAGCCTGGAGGACGTGTACCTCGCGCTCGGCGGCGGGCGTACGGAAGGGCTGGTCAAGGCGTGAGTGCTGGGTCGATCGAGGCAGTGGGGGCCGCAGTGCCGACCGCGCCCGCCCGTACGGCGGTGGCGGCGGGTGCGGCGGAGCTCGCGCCCGCCGCGCGGTTCCTTCCCTCGCTCGCCGCCGTGTACCGGGCGCAGCTCTCGCGGGCCAGGGTGGCGCGCATTCCGCTGCTCTTCGTCGCGACCTTCCAGTCCGTCGGGATCATGATCCTGATGCGCGGCGTCGTGGACGGCGGCGGCGAGGCACGGGCCGTGGTCGCCGGGTCGAGCGTGCTGGTCGTGGCGTTCGTCGCGCTGAACCTGCTGGCCCAGTACTTCGGGCAGCTGCGGGCGAGCGGCGGGCTCGACCACTACGCGACGCTGCCGGTGCCGCCCGCGTCGGTGGTGCTGGGCGCCGCCGCCGCGTACGCGTCCTTCACCGTGCCGGGGACGCTCGTCACGGCGGGCATCGGGTGTGTGCTCTTCGGGCTGCCGATGGGGCACCTGTGGGTGCTGGTGGCGGTGATCCCGCTGGCGGGCGCGGCCCTGGCCGGACTCGGGGCGGCGCTCGGGCTGCTCGCCCCGCGTCCCGAACTCGCCACGCTGCTCGGCCAGTTGGGCATGTCGGCGGCGCTGCTGCTCGGGGTGCTGCCGGCCGAGCGGATGCCGGCGGTCATCTCGTACGCGAGGGACCTGCTGCCGTCGACGTACGGGGTGGAGGCCTTCGCCAGGACCTTCGATGCGCATCCGGACTGGGCGGCGGTCGGTCTTGACCTGGGGGTGTGCGCGGGGGTGGGTGTCGTCTCGCTCGCCGTGGCCACGTGGGCGTACCGGCGGGCGGCGGTGCGCTGAGGGCTGGTGAGGCGGGGTTCGGCGGGGCCTGGCACGATGTCGGAGTGACTGCTCCTCTGACACCGCCTCACCAGCCCTCTCCCCACGACCCCTGGCAGACGCCCGTGGCGTACGGCGACGGGTCCGGCTCCTTCGCCCACTCCGCAGGACCGGACGAACCCGATCTCGCGACGGACATCCGGCGGGCCGTGGTCGTGCTGGTGGTGACAGCGGTGGCCGGGCTGCTGCTGGGGCTGCTGTGGGTGTGGCTGGCGCCGAAGGTTCCGCTCGTCTCGACCGACAAGGCGGTCTTCCTCAAGGACACCGAGGGCGAGGAGGCGGCGGGCGCAGACGGAACGTTTGTCCTGCTGTCCGTCGGCTTCGGGTTCGTCAGCGCGGCACTGGCCTTCTGGTTCTACCGGCGCGGCGGGATTCCGCTGGTGATCGGGCTGGCGGTGGGGTCCCTGATGGGGGCGTTGCTGGGCTGGCTGGCCGGTGGCTGGTTCGGGCCGACGGCGGACGTGGTGGCCCACGCGAAGGCGGTGGGGGCGGGTGTGGTCTTCGACGCCCCGCTGAAGCTGGAGGCGAAGGGGGCGCTGCTGGCGTGGCCGTTCGTGGCGGTGCTGGTGCACTTGGGGATCACGGCGGTCTGGGGGGTGCGGGATCCGGAGCCGGAGTTCGAGTGGGGGGCTTATTACGGGGTGCCGGCGGGGTCGGCACCGGCCGGGGGACCGGAGGACGCTCCCGGCCCGGGGCCTGGCCCTGATCCCGGTCCCCGGCAGGGTTAGGCAGGGGCTGCGGGGGTTGCGCCAGGTGCGGGTGGGTGGGCCGCTTCGCGGATTCGGCCCCTCCCCACCCCTTCCCGAAACCGCTCGCCGCGGGGCCGGTGGTCATCGTGCGGGTGCGTCGTGGCTGGTCGCGCAGTTCCCCGCGCCCCTGAAGGGGCGGACCCCGCTCAGGTCGACACGTAGGGCCTCAGGCCGGGCGTTTGCCGTGGTTGGCTTTGTTCTTCTTGACGCGCCACTTCCGTTTGCGGGTCTTCTTGGACATTGCGTCACACCCCTCGCCTCACGGTCGGACCGTGGAAACTAGCGGAGGGGACGGGACCCGTCGAGACCCTACGTGCGCCCGATCGGGGCGAGCGTCGCGGAGGTGAGCGCCGCCAGGTCCGCGGGGGACAGCTCGACCTCCAGGCCCCGGCGCCCCGCCGAGATGCAGATGGTGGGGTGGGACGAGGCGGAGGAGTCCAGGACGGTACGGAGCTTCTTGCGCTGGCCGAGGGGGGAGATGCCGCCCCTGACGTACCCCGTCGTGCGTTCCGCCGCCGCCGGGTCCGCCATGGTGGCGCGCTTGCCGCCGACCGCCGAGGCGAGGGCCTTCAGGTCGAGGGAGCCCGCCACCGGGACCACCGCCACCGTGAGCGTGCCGTCGACGTCGGCGACGAGGGTCTTGAAGACCCGGTCCGGGGTGACGCCGAGCGCCTCCGCCGCCTCCTCGCCGTACGACGGTGCCGCCGGGTCGTGCGCGTACGCGTGCAGCGTGTAGGCCGTGCCCGCCGCTGTCAGCGCCACCGTCGCAGGGGTGCCGCCCGACTGCGCGGACTGCTTCTTCTTCGCCAACGTAACTGTTCCTGTGGTCAGTTGGGGCAGGTGGGTGCGCGGGTGAGGGCTTCCGCCGGGATGGAGGGGAGATGGCGGACGATGGCCGTCTCCGTGCGGAGGATGGTCAGTTCCTCGCGGAGGCGGGCGGCCGTGTCCGGGGCCTGCAGCAGGCGCTGGCGGGTCGGAGTGTCGAGCATCGTCGCCGCCGCCACCAGGTAGGACACGACGGAGGGCTCGTCGGGGAGGTCGGCCGCCGTGGTGAGGGTCGCCTCGCGGGCGCCCGCGAGGCGCTTCTGGTACGTGCGGAAGGCGCGCAGGACACCTTCGGCGAGGGCGCCCGCCTCGTCGCCCGGCTCCTCGTCGAGTTCTTCGAGCTCGGCCACCAGGTAGGGGCCGCTCGCGTCCACGGAGAGGAGCCGCACCCGCTTCGTACCGGTGGCGAGGACCTCGAAGCTGCCGTCCTCGCGCTCTCGGATCGTCGCCGCGTCCGCGACGCAGCCCACCGGGTGGAACGCCTGGAGGGGGTCCGCGCCGAAGCCCGCCGCGGGTCCCTGCTCGGTCACCGCCGTCGGGTCGTCGGGCATGCCCGTCGCGGTACGGGCCACCTCGTGGCCGTCGCGGATCGCGACGACGGCGAACCGGCGCGGATCGTCGTCGTCGGAGTCGTCGTCGGCGCCGCCGTCCCCGGCGGCCGACTTGAGCAGGTCGCGCATCATGGCGCGATATCGCTCCTCGAACACGTTCAACGGCAGCACGAGGCCCGGGAACAGTACCGAGTTCAGCGGAAAGAGCGGCAGGCGAACGGTGGTCACAACGGTCAAGCGTAATGGCCGTCGGACCTGCTCCGGCCTGGAGTCCACCGACGGACCCCCACCGGCTTCGTACGGCCCGCCTCGGGCGCCGCCCCGGAGGCCGCCCGGGACTGGGCCGCGTACCGCAGTTCGAGGAACCGGCCGAGCGGGTCGTCGGTCGGTGCGCCCGAGGCGGGCGACGCCCACGGGAAGGACGTCGCGTACGGGCCGATCAGCCGGAACTGCTCCAGTGCCTCGGTCCACCGCTCCCTGCTGACCAGCACGTACGCGAGGAGGTTGCGCACCTCCGCCGCCCACGGGTCGCCCGCCTCGTACTCGGCGGACAGGGCGATCGCCAGGTCGGCGGCCTTGTCGATCCGGGCGGTCAGCTGCGCGGCCGACGACGAAGGGGAGGAAGGGGAGGGAGGGGCGGAGGAGGGGGAGGAAGGAGAGAGGGCGGAGAGCGGCGTCGTGGCCGGCAGCAGGGCGAAGGCCGCGCGGACCGGCAGCGCCTGAATCAGCGAGCCCGGCAGGGCGTCCTCCGCGGCCTGCTCCGCGAAGTCGAAGCACTCGCGGTGCGTCGAACCCTGCGCGGCCAGGTACTTCAGGGCCGCCACATGGCAGCCGTAGTGGTGCGAGGAGCGCATGACGGCCTGCCCCCACAGCGCCTCGAACGTGTCGTGCGCGGCCAGCGCCCCCCGGGCGTGGTCCAGCGCGATCCGCCACGGCACCGGGTCGCACGGGGAGCCCGCGGCGGCCGCGTCGATCAGCGGCCCGGCCGGGCGCAGCCGGTCGGCGGGGGACGGCGACTCCAGCGCCCTGCGCACCTCCAGCTCCGCCTTGACCAGCAGGGCGTCCGGGTCGCCAGGGGCGGCCAGCAGCCAGTCGGTGAGCCAGTCCTGGCGGTGGTGCGCGAACGCGGCCAGCCGGAGCGTGTACCGGTCGCGGTTCTCCCACTCGGCCCGCTCCCGGGTCGCGGCGAGCAGCGCGGAGGCGGGTGCGTACGTGCCCTGGGCGGCGGCGACGAGCGCCGGAGCGATCCGCTCGTCGGGGGCGTCGAGCAGCAGATCATCGTCCGTCGGCAGTCCGGAACCGGGCTCGGGCGAGCGTCGGGCCGGGCGGGCGGAGCTCAGCAGCGCACGAAGGAATGACATGGTCCAACCATTGAAATCCGCAGGTGAGCGGGGTGCCAGTGGCGGGCTGTGAAGCTTTGGTAGCGGCAGGAAGGTTGTACTGACCCCGGTCAAGGGACGGTAAAGAAAGCGGGTGGAGGAGGGGCGGAGAGGGAGGGGGTGTGGGGTTGGTGGGCGGGGGCGGTGAATGTCCGCAACCCGTCCCACGGCCCCGTCCCGCGGCCCCGCTTCCCGGCCGCCCCGCCCCTCACCCCCGCCGCAGCAGCCGCGAGGCCCCCGCAGCCACCGTCGTGGCGAGGATCCAGCCCAGCAGGATCAGACAGGCGGACGCCCACTGCCAGCCGTCCTCCAGCCGCCAGTAGCCGTCCTGGCCGAGGTTGATCACCGGGACCAGGAGGTCGAGGGCGAACAGCGGGGCGCTCCACTGCGGGTGTTCGTCCGCCTTGATGGGGGCGGGGTCGTAGCGGGAGAAGGCGAGCGTGCCCGCGGCCCACAGCACCGCCATCCACAGGGCCGCCCGCCCCGGCCGGTAGCCGTACGCCACCGTCCAGTCCTGGACGACGCCCCACACCTTCCCGGCCAGCGGCAGCGTCTCCCGCCTGCGCCGCTGCTTGGCGAGCAGCACCTCGCGGGCCTCGGAGTCCTCGCCGCTGTTGCGTTTGACGGCGGCCAGGCGCTCGTACGGCTCAGGGGCGTACTCGGGCGTGGCGGCCGTCACCCACTCCAGCCGTCGGGCGAGCGGGAAGTGGCCGAGCGGGACCAGGTTCTCGTACACGAACCCGCCCATCGAGAGGCCGCCGGGACCGGGCCAGCTCGTCGACTTGTCGACCAGCGTGACGATCTTCGCGCCGGACAGGACCACCTTCCCGCGGTCCGGGCGGTCGCCGAGGAACCGCAGCTCGGGGGTCTGGATGCGGCGCAGCGACAGCTCCTGGTCGTTCTCCATCGTGAACCGCGCGTCCTGGAGGTCGACCGCGTCGCCGAACCGCCCGTCGTCGAGCCGCAGCCCGCCCTGGCACTCGAAGCGCTGCATGCGCACCCCCCGGGCGGGCGTGTTCCCCAGGCCCTGGCCGAGGCCGTACGGGGGTGTGGTGTTGTCGTACGCATGCGAGGACAGCCCCGCCGGGGTCAGGTACAGCGACCGCTCGACGGTCAGCTGCGGGGCGTTCAGCGCGCGGCGCCCGTACGGGTTGCTGAGGCGGCTGCCGCGCAGGCTCAGCGACACGCCGATCTTCGCGCCCCGCAGGCTGATCTCGCCGCGCGTCTCGATCAGCTCGGCCTGCAGGTCCTGCGCCACCGAGAGCCCGTCCGCCGCGATGGACCGGCCGCGCCGGTCCCGGTGCACCACGATCTGGTTGATCAGGAGGTCGGTGCCGATCTGGGCGTCGGTCAGACGCATGCCCTTCGCGATCCGGCAGCGGGGGAGGTGCAGATCGCCCTCGGTGTGCAGCCTGGCCGCTTCGAGCCGGGGGATCGAGCAGCCGACCAGCCGCAGGGTGTTGAACCGGCACTCGGGCAGGAGTATCTCGCTGTCGAAGCGGCAGTTGTTCATTTCGACGTACGGGGCGACCGTCCCGCCGGACAGGTCGAGCGCCCCGGTGATCTGCAGCCCGCTCAGCTTGAGCGCGGCCACCCGGCCGGGCCGCGCGTCGGGTCCGCTGAGCAGCAGCAGCGCCACCACCCTGGCGCGGACGGTGCGCTCGGGCCCCCAGGGGCGGCCGGTCATCGGGTCGTCGCCCAGCGGTTCGTGCACCCGCAGGTCGTAGGTGCTGCCGTTGCGGAAGGCCTGCCACATGCCCAGCTCCGCCGCGCTGAGCCAGTCGGGCGCCTCCGGATCCTGCTGCGCCTCGGTCACTCGCGCCCCCTCCCCATCGATCCTGTGCGTGAGGATCTGAACGCTAGTGGTCACCAGTGACACACGGGACCACCGTGGCCTGTATCAGTCGGTGATACGGGCGACCGGTGGCCGGAAGAGGTCTGAGAGAATTGGTCCTGTGATCTCACGAATCGATCTGCGCGGCGGTGCCCTCCCCGAGGGCGCGGCTCTGCGCGACCTGCTGCCCCGAGCCGACTTCGACGTGACGGCCGCCCTGGACAAGGTGCGGCCGATCTGCGAGGACGTGCATCATCGTGGCGACGCGGCGCTGATCGAGTACGCGAAGAGGTTCGACGGCGTCGAGCTGCGCGAGGTCCGGGTTCCCGCCCAGGCGCTCGCCGACGCGCTGGCGAAGCTCGACCCCGAGGTCAGGGCCGCCCTGGAGGAGTCCATCCGGCGGGCCAGGCTGGTCCACCGCGAGCAGCGCCGTGCCACCCGCACCACCCAGGTCGTGCCCGGCGGCACGGTCACCGAGAAGTGGGTGCCGGTCGACCGCGTCGGCCTCTACGCGCCCGGCGGGCTGTCCGTCTACCCGTCGTCCGTGATCATGAACGTGGTCCCGGCCCAGGAGGCGGGCGTCGAGTCGATCGCGCTGTCCTCCCCGCCGCAGGCCGACTTCGACGGCCTCCCGCACCCCACGATCCTCGCCGCCTGCGCACTCCTCGGCGTCGACGAGGTGTACGCGGCCGGAGGCGCCCAGGCCGTCGCGATGTTCGCGTACGGCACCGAGTCCTGCCCGCCCGCCAACATGGTGACCGGCCCCGGCAACATCTGGGTCGCCGCCGCCAAGCGGTACTTCACCGGCCGCATCGGCATCGACACCGAGGCCGGTCCGACCGAGATCGCCGTCCTCGCCGACGACACCGCCGACCCGGTGCACGTCGCCGCCGACCTGATCAGCCAGGCCGAGCACGACCCGCTCGCCGCCGCCGTCCTGGTGACGGATTCCGCCGCACTGGCCGACGCCGTCGAGCGGGAGCTCGTCCCGCAGGTGGACGCCAGCAAGCACAAGGACGACCGGATCGCCCCGGCGCTGGCCGGGCGGCAGTCCGCGCTCGTCCTGGTGGACTCGCTGGAGGACGGCCTCAAGGTCGTCGACGCGTACGGCGCCGAGCACCTGGAGATCCAGACCGCCGACGCCGCCGCCGTCGCCGACCGGGTCCGCAATGCGGGCGCGATCTTCGTCGGCGCGTACGCCCCGGTGTCGCTCGGCGACTACTGCGCCGGCTCCAACCACGTCCTGCCCACCGGCGGCTGCGCCTGCCACTCCTCGGGCCTCTCCGTCCAGTCCTTCCTGCGCGGCATCCACGTCGTGGACTACTCCCGCGAGGCCCTCGCGGACGTCGCGCACCACGTGGTGACGCTCGCCGAGGCGGAGGACCTCCCGGCGCACGGTGCGGCGATCAAGGCAAGGTTCGGCTGGAAGGTCCCGAAGAAGTGACGAACATCGACGACCTCCCCATCCGCGACGAGCTGCGCGGCAAGTCCCCTTACGGCGCCCCCCAGTTGGACGTCCCCGTCCGGCTGAACACCAACGAGAACCCGTATCCGCTGCCCGAGGCCCTGGTCGACCGGATCGCCGAGCGCGTCCGCGAGGCCGCCCGCAGCCTCAACCGCTACCCCGACCGGGACGCGATCGAGCTGCGTACGGAACTGGCCAAGTACCTGACGAAGACCGCCGGGTACGACGTCACCGTCAAGAACCTCTGGGCCGCCAACGGCTCCAACGAGATCCTCCAGCAGCTCCTGCAGGCCTTCGGCGGCCCCGGACGTACCGCCATCGGCTTCGAGCCGTCGTACTCGATGCACGCGCTCATCTCGCGCGGCACCGGGACCGGGTGGATCTCCGGACCCCGCAACGACGACTTCACCATCGACGTCGAGGCCGCTACGAAGGCCATCGCCGAGCAGCAGCCCGACGTCGTCTTCATCACCTCCCCCAACAACCCCACCGGCACCGCCGTCGAGGCCGAGACGGTTCTCGCGCTGTACGAGGCGGCCCAGGCCGCCAGGCCCTCCCTCGTCGTCGTCGACGAGGCGTACGGCGAGTTCAGCCACCGGGCCTCCCTGCTCCCGCTGATCGAGGGCCGTCCGAACCTGGTGCTCTCCCGCACCATGTCCAAGGCCTTCGGCGCGGCCGGGCTGCGGCTGGGCTACCTCGCCGCCGACCCGGCCGTGGTCGACGCCGTCCAGCTGGTGCGCCTGCCGTACCACCTGTCCTCGGTCACCCAGGCCACCGCTCTCGCCGCGCTGGAGCACACCGATACCCTGCTCGGATACGTCGAACAGCTGAAGGCCGAGCGCGACCGCCTGGTCGCCGAGCTGCGCGCCCTCGGCCACGAGGTCACCGACTCGGACGCCAACTTCGTCCAGTTCGGCCGCTTCGACGACGCGCACGCCGTGTGGCAGCAGATCCTCGACCGGGGCGTCCTGGTCCGGGACAACGGCGTACCGGGCTGGCTGCGGGTCACGGCAGGCACCCCCGACGAGAACGACGCGTTCCTGGAAGCGGTACGCGCCCTCAAGAAGGAGCAGAGCAGATGAGCCGCGTCGGACGCGTGGAACGCACCACCAAGGAGACCTCCGTCGTCGTCGAGATCGACCTCGACGGCACCGGCAAGGTCGACGTCGCGACGGGCGTGGGCTTCTACGACCACATGCTCGACCAGCTCGGCCGGCACGGCCTCTTCGACCTCACGGTCAAGACGGACGGCGACCTGCACATCGACACCCACCACACCATCGAGGACACCGCGCTGGCGCTCGGCGCCGCCTTCAAGCAGGCGCTCGGCGACAAGGTGGGGATCTACCGCTTCGGCAACTGCACCGTCCCGCTGGACGAGTCCCTCGCCCAGGTCACCGTGGACCTCTCGGGCCGTCCGTACCTCGTGCACACCGAGCCGGAGAACATGGCGCCGATGATCGGCGCGTACGACACGACGATGACCCGGCACATCTTCGAGTCCTTCGTCGCGCAGGCGCAGATCGCGCTGCACATCCACGTGCCGTACGGGCGCAACGCGCACCACATCGTGGAGTGCCAGTTCAAGGCCCTGGCGCGGGCACTGCGCTACGCCGCCGAGCGCGACCCGCGCGCCGCCGGAATCCTCCCGTCGACCAAGGGCGCTCTGTAACCCCATGAATGGCCTTTCCACCATCCTCATCGTCGTCGGGCTCTTCCTGCTCGGCGGCATGTACTCCTTCTCCAAGCAGAAGATGCCCAAGGGCGTCATCGTGCTGCTCGGCCTCAGCTCCGCGATGTGCCTCGCCGCGGGCGTCATGCGTATTCAGGGACTCTGGGAATGACGAACACGAAGAAGGTCGTCGTCTTCGACTACGGCTTCGGCAACGTCCGCTCCGCCGAGCGGGCGCTCGCCCGGGTCGGCGCGGACGTCGAGATCACCCGTGACTACGACACCGCGATGAACGCGGACGGGCTGCTCGTGCCCGGCGTCGGCGCGTTCTCGGCCTGCATGAAGGGGCTGCGCGAGGCGCGCGGCGACTGGATCGTGGGCCGCCGGCTCTCCGGCGGGCGCCCGGTGCTCGGCATCTGCGTCGGCATGCAGATCCTCTTCGAGCGCGGCATCGAGCACGGCGTGGAGACCGAGGGGCTCGACGAGTGGCCGGGCGAGGTCGCACCGCTCAAGGCCGACGTCGTCCCGCACATGGGCTGGAACACCGTCGAGGCGGCCCGGGACTCGGAGCTGTTCGCGGGCCTGGACGCCGACGAGCGCTTCTACTTCGTGCACTCGTACGCCGTCCACGACTGGACGCTCGAAGTCACCAACCCCGCCATCCGTGCCCCGCGCGTCAGCTGGGCCACGCACGGCGAGCCCTTCGTGGCGGCCGTCGAGAACCGGGCACTGTGGGCGACCCAGTTCCACCCCGAGAAGTCCGGCGACGCCGGAGCCCAGCTGCTCACCAACTGGATCGGAACCCTCTGATGCACAAGCTTGAACTGCTGCCCGCCGTCGACGTCCGCGACGGCCAGGCCGTCCGCCTCGTGCACGGCGAGTCCGGCTCCGAGACCTCGTACGGCTCCCCGCTGGAGGCGGCCCTCGCCTGGCAGAAGTCGGGCGCCGAGTGGCTGCACCTGGTCGACCTGGACGCCGCGTTCGGCACCGGTGACAACCGGAAGCTGATCGCCGAGGTCGCCGCCGCCATGGACATCAAGGTCGAGCTCTCCGGCGGCATCCGCGACGACGCCTCGCTGGAGGCGGCCCTCGCCACCGGCTGCAGGCGGGTCAACCTCGGCACCGCGGCGCTGGAGACCCCCGAGTGGGTCGCCAAGGTCATCTCCCAGTACGGCGACAAGATCGCGGTCGGCCTGGACGTGCGCGGCACCACGCTGCGCGGCCGTGGCTGGACCCGCGACGGCGGCGACCTGTACGAGACCCTGGCCCGCCTCGACTCCGAGGGCTGTGCCCGGTACGTCGTCACCGACATCGCCAAGGACGGCACCCTCCAGGGCCCCAACCTGGAGCTCCTGAAGAACGTCTGCGCCGCCACCGACAGGCCCGTCGTGGCCTCCGGCGGCGTCTCCTCGCTCGACGACCTGCGGGCGATCGCCGCCCTGGTGCCGGACGGCGTCGAAGGCGCGATCGTCGGCAAGGCGCTGTACGCGAAGGCGTTCACCCTGGAAGAGGCGCTGGAGGCGGTCTCCCGATGAGTGAGTCCGTGCGCAAGGTGCAGACCGGCGCTCCCTGGGAGGAGCAGTTCGGGTACGCCCGCGCCGTCGAACTCCCGGGCGGCCTTGTCCTGGTGGCCGGTTGTACGTCCGTGGTGGACGGCGTCATCGACGCGGGCACCCCGTACGAGCAGACCGTGACCGCCTTCGGCGTCGCGGAGAAGGCGCTGAAGGAACTCGGCCTGAGCCGTGCCGACGTCGTCCGCACCCGGATGTACCTCACGCACGCGCGCGACGTCGACGACGTGGGCCGCGCCCACAAGGAGCTCTTCGACGAGGTCCGCCCGGTCGCCTCCATGCTGATCGTCTCCGGCTTCGTCGACCCCTCGCTGGTCGTCGAGGTAGAGGTCGAGGCGTACCGCGGAGGCGCGAAGTGACGCTCTCCGTACGGGTCATCCCCTGCCTGGACGTCACGGACGGCCGTGTCGTCAAGGGCGTCAACTTCCAGAACCTGCGCGACGCGGGCGACCCCGTCGAGATGGCCAAGCTGTACGACGCCGAGGGCGCCGACGAGCTGACCTTCCTCGACATCACCGCCTCGTCCGGCGACCGCGAGACGACCTACGACGTGGTGCGCCGCACCGCCGAGCAGGTCTTCATCCCGCTCACCGTCGGCGGCGGCGTCCGCACCGCCGAGGACGTCGACAAGCTGCTGCGCGCCGGGGCGGACAAGGTGGGCGTGAACACGGCCGCCATCGCCCGCCCCGACCTCATCCGCGAGATCGCCGAACGCTTCGGCCGACAGGTGCTCGTCCTGTCGGTCGACGCGCGCCGCATCGACTCGGGCTCCTTCGAGGTCACCACGCACGGCGGCCGGCGCTCCGCGGGCATCGACGCCGTCGAGTGGGCGCACCGGGCAGCCGAGCTGGGCGCGGGCGAGATCCTGCTCAACTCGATGGACGCCGACGGCACCAAGGACGGCTACGACACCGAGATGATCGCGGCCGTACGCCAGCACGTCACGGTCCCGGTCATCGCCAGCGGCGGCGCGGGCAGCCTGGAGCACTTCGCCCCGGCCGTCGACGCGGGCGCGGACGCCGTCCTCGCGGCCTCCGTCTTCCACTTCGGCGACCTGCGGATCTCCGAGGTCAAGTCGACGCTCAGGACGGCAGGACACCCGGTGCGCTGATCGTGATGCTTTCGTACGCCTGTCGCGAAACAGGCTGTGGCTGAAGATCGCCGAAGGCTAGCGTTCCCCCTCGGAAATGCCTTGTCCGAGGGGGAACCGTCATGTCATCACCCAAGCCGGCCGTCGAACTCCTGCAACTCAGTCCCGACTTCGTCGCCAACCCCTACCCCGTCTACGCCGCGCTCCGTGAACAGGGCCCCGTGCACCGGGTGCTGACCCCGGAGGGCGAGGACCTGTGGATCGTCGTCGGGCACGAGGAGTGCCGCGCCGCGTACGTCGACCCCCGGTTCAGCCGTGACTGGCGTACGTACGGGCATCTCGCGCCGCAGCTGCCCGCGTACGCCCACGGGCCAGGCAACGCCCACGTCCTGCTGAGCGACCCGCCGGACCACACCCGGCTGCGCCGACTCGTGGCCCGTGAATTCACGCCGCGCCGGATCGAGGCGCTGGCGCCGCGCGTGCAGCAGGTCACCGACGCCCTGATCGACGCGATGGAGGCGGACGGCGCACGCACCGCCGACGTGATCGACGCGCTCGCCTTCCCGCTCCCGATGACCGTCATCTGCGATCTGCTCGGGGTGCCCGACCTGGACCGGGAGTCCTTCCGCGGCTGGTCCAACGAGGTGGTGTCGCCCACGAGTCCGGAGGCCGAGGCGGCCGCGTACGGCGCCGCCATGCCGTATCTGACCGGGCTCATCCAGGCCAAACGCAAGGCCCCGGGCGAGGACCTGCTCAGTGCGATGATCCACACCGCCGACGAGGCGGGCGACCGGCTCAGCGAGGACGAACTCCTCTCCATGGCCTTCCTGCTGATCGTCGCCGGGCACGAGACGACGGTGAACCTGATCGGCAACGGGCTGCGGGCGCTCTTCAACCACCCGGACCAACTCGCCCTGCTGCGCGACGACCCGGACGGACTGATCGACGGCGCGGTGGAGGAGATCCTGCGCTTCGACGGCCCCGTGGAGGGCTCGACGCCGCGCATCGCCCGCGAGGACATCGAGTTCGGCGGCGCGCACATCCCGGCCGGTTCCTCGGTGGTGATCGTCATGGCCGACGCCGACCGCGACGGCACGCGCTTCGACGAGCCCGCCCGGTTCGACATCCGGCGCGACGCCCGCGGCCACATCGCCTTCGGGCACGGGCTGCACTACTGCCTGGGTGCCCCGCTGGCCCGGCTGGAGGGCCGTATCGCGCTGCGTACGCTGCTGGAACGCTTCCCTGACCTCGCGGCCGACGGCTCCCCGGACGCCGGGCCGTGGATCCCGGGGCTGCTGATCAGGGGAGTGCGCGAGCTGCCCGTGCGCTGGTAGCGGACCGGGCGACCGGCCGCCAAGTCCCTTGCCGGAGAAGTGAGTTGCGCGAGGAAAGTTGCGCAAAGAATATTGCGCAACTTTCCTTTCCCTCCTTACTGTGCGGACATGGCACCGGAATCCGAACGTCCGCGCGAGCCCCGGCGCATCACCGACCTCGACGCCCTCAAGGTCTTCACCCACCCCCTGCGCATCGACCTCTACCGCGCCCTGTTCACGGGGGGTGCCGCCACAGCCTCGCACCTTGCCGACGAGGTCGACGAGGCGGTCTCGCTGGTCAGTTACCACCTGCGGAAGATGGCCGCGCACGGCTTCATCGTGGAGGCCCCCGGGGAGAGCACGGACGCCCGGGAACGCTGGTGGCGGGTCGAGCGCGGATTCACATTCCGCAACTCCGACTTCGGCGACGAGCCGGAGAGCGTGGCCGTCGTCGGCGAGGTCACCCGGCAGCTCCTGCGGTCCCGGCAGCAGCGCTACGACACCTACCTCGGGCACAGCGCCAGCTGGGGCAGGGAGTGGGGGGACGCGGCCTTCAACTGGGAGTACATGCCCCGGCTCACCGCGACGGAGTTCCAGCAACTCTCGGACGAGATACGTGAGTTGATCGTCTCCTACCGGGAGCGCGGGCTTGCCGCCGAGGCGGCAGGTGACACGGAGGGACGCGAGCAGGTCTCCGTCCAGATCTTCGGCTTCCCGTTCCGTCCCTGAGAGGTCTTGCAGCGATGACTGAATCACGTGTGGACCCGGCGGACGGGGCGGGCGGGGCCGGTACGGCCGGTGCTTCGGGTGCGGGGGAGGGGCCCGCCGCTGGTGCTCCGGGCCCGGTGACGCCGGGCAGGCCCGCTCACCGGGACGGCAACGTCCTGCGCTGGCTCGGCGCGTACGCCGCCTCGCTGGTCGGCGACAGCATCTACTTCCTGGCGCTCGGCTGGGCGGCGGCCCAGGCGGGCCGCCCGGCCGAGGTCGGCCTGATCCTGGCGGCGGGCGCGGTGCCCCGGGCACTGCTGATGCTGGGCGGCGGAGTGATCGCCGACCGCTTCGGCCCGCGCCGGATCGTCATCGGCTCGGACGCGGTGCGCTGCGCGGTGATCATCGGCATCGCGGCGGCCCTGATGCTGACCGGCCCCGCCGTGTGGCTGCTGGTGGTCGTGGCGCTGGTCTTCGGAGCGGTCGACGCGATGTTCCTGCCCGCGGTGGGCGCGCTGCCGCCGCGCATCACGGACCCCGACCAGCTGGTACGGGTCCAGGGCATGAAGGCCCTGACGAACAGGTTCGGCGGCATCGTAGGAGCGCCGGTCGCCGGACTCGCGATGGGACTCGGTGGACCGGCGGCGGCGTTCGCGGCGGCGGGCGGGCTGTTCGCGGTGTCGCTGGTGCTGCTGGTGGCGGTGCGGATCGCCCCGTTGCCTGAGGAGGAAGCGGCGAAGGGGGAGGCGGAGGGAAAGGGGAGCGGGGGTACGGGTGCGGCCGTGGAGCCGGGGCAACCCCGTTCCGTCTGGCGGGACTTGACGGACGGGTTCGGCTACGTCCGGCGGCACCGGCTCGTCGGGCCGCTCATCCTCTCCAACATCCTCTTCGAACTGGGCGGCGTCCCCCTCATCAACGTCGGCGTCGTCCTGCTCTCCTCCGAGCGGGGCTGGGGCGCCACGGGCATCACCTGGATCGTCGGCGCCTTCAGCGCGGGGGCGGCGGGCAGCGCACTGCTGCTCACGGTCCTGGGACGGGTGCCGCACGCGGGCCGCGTCCGGCTGCTGGCACTGACCGGCGGATCGGTACTGGCCTGCGCGCTAGGAACGGTGCCGGAGCTCGTCTGGGCGGTGCTGGTGGCGGTGCCGATGGGGGCGCTCGTGGCGATGAGCGGGGGGCTGACGGCGGGACTGGTGCAGACGGCCACCGCACCGGCCTACCTGGGCCGGGTCTCCTCCCTGACCTCCCTGGTCAGCCTGGGGATCGCCCCCCTGGCCTACCCGCTGGTGGGCCTGGCGGTCGGGGCGTGGGGCGTCGCCCCGGTGTTCCTCGGCTGCGGGGCGCTGTGCATGCTGGCGGCGCTGGTGGGGGTGACGTACCGCGAGGTCCGGGGCGCGGAACTGCCGACCGCGACCGACACCGGTACCTAGCCCCCTTGGGCAGCGGGGCCGCCCCCCGGGGGCGGAACGGGTGGGCAAGGGGGCGGCCCCCACGCGGAGCGCACCCCTCCACGACCGCACGCGCCCGCCTCCACCCGGTGCCCGGCTTCGCCGCGCGTCCTCAAACGCCGGACGGGCTGGAGATGGCGCCTAGATCCCCAGCTTCGCCTCGTAGAGCCGCGCCACCGTCTCCTTGTCGCCGTCCAGCTCCACCTTCGCCGCCTCCTGGCGCCCGAAGACGAAGAGGGTCAGCTCGCCGGGTTCGCCGGTGACCGTCACCACCGGCGCTCCCCGGTGTGCCACCGCCGTCTGTCCGTCGGGCCGGCGCAGTACCAGCCCGACCGGGGACCTGCGGCCCAGGACGCGGGACATCTTCTCCAGGCGCGTCCACAGCGCGTCCGCGAACACCGGGTCGAGCTCGCGCGGCGTCCACTGGGGCTGTGCGCGGCGCACGTCCTCGGCGTGGACGTAGAACTCCACCGTGTTCGCCGCCTCGTCCACCTGCTTCAGCGCGTACAGCGAGCGCCGCGGCGGGCCGGTGCGGATGAGCTGGACCAGTTCCTCGTACGGCTTCGAGGCGAACTCGGACGTGACCCGCTCCAGCCGGCTCCGCAGAGCGGGCACCACGAGCCCCGCCGCCGCGTCCGAGCGGCGCTCGCGCACCACGACGTGGGCCGCGAGGTCCCGGGCGTTCCAGCCCTCGCACAGGGTCGGGGCGTCGGGGCCCGCGGCCTCCAACAGGTCGGCGAGGAGAAGCCGTTCACGCTTGGCATGGGTCGACATGTCCGCCAGCGTACGGCGACGGCGGGGCGTCCGCACAGTGGACGTCCGGTCACGGACCGCTGCGGAAGCGGCACAATTGCACCATGAGTACGCCCGTACCCCCGGTACCCCAGAGCCCCCTCGGTCCTGCCCTCGCCGCCCGCCTCAAGCGCACCGCGGACGGACTGGTCCCCGCGATCGCCCAGCAGTACGACACCGGCGAGGTGCTCATGCTCGGCTGGATGGACGACGAGGCCCTGCACCGGACGCTGACCACCGGGCGCTGCACCTACTGGTCGCGCAGCCGCGGCGAGTACTGGGTGAAGGGGGACACCTCCGGGCACGTGCAGGCGGTGAAGAGCGTGGCGCTGGACTGCGACGGCGACACGATCCTCGTCAAGGTCGACCAGACCGGGGCCGCCTGCCACACCGGCGAGCGCACCTGCTTCGACGCCGATGTCCTCCCCCTCGGTCTTCCCCGCACCGACGGCAAGTAGGGTCAGCGGCCATGGATCTGGAGACCTTCCGCAAGCTTGCGGCCGACCGCCGCGTCATCCCCGTCAGCCGTCGGCTCCTGGCGGACGGCGACACCCCCGTCGGGCTCTACCGCAAGCTCGCGGCCGAGCGCCCCGGGACCTTCCTCCTGGAGTCCGCCGAGAACGGCCGCTCCTGGTCCCGCTACTCCTTCGTCGGCGTCCGCAGCGCCGCCACCCTCACGGCCCGCGACGGCCGCGCCCACTGGATCGGCACGCCCCCCGTCGGCGTACCGACGGAAGGCGATCCGCTCGACGCGCTGCGGGCCACGGTGGAGGAGCTGCACACCCCGCGCGACCTGGCCGGGGACCTTCCGCCCTTCACCGGCGGCATGGTCGGCTACCTCGGGTACGACATCGTGCGCAGGCTGGAGAAGATCGGCGAGCACGGCAGCGACGATCTCCTGCTGCCCGAGCTGACCATGCTGCTGACCTCGGACCTCGCCGTGCTCGACCACCGGCACGGCACCGTCCTGCTGATCGCCAACGCGATCAACCACAACGACCTCGACACCGGTGTGGACGAGGCGTACGCGGACGCCGTGGCCCGGCTCGACGCGATGGAGGCCGACCTCTCGCGCGCCGTACCGACAGCCCCCGCCGCCCTGCCCCGGTCCGAGGTGCCCGTCTACACCGAGCAGTGGGGCGGGCAGCAGTACCAGGCCGCCGTCGAGGACATCAAGGAGCGCATCAGGGCCGGGGAGGCCTTCCAGGTCGTGCCCTCCCAGCGCTTCGAAACCCCGTGCAGCGCAAGCGCGTTGGACGTCTACCGGGTGCTGCGGGCGACGAATCCGTCCCCGTACATGTACCTCTTCCGCTTCGACGGGTTCGACGTGGTCGGGTCCAGCCCGGAGGCCCTCGTCAAGGTCGAGGACGGGCGCGCCATGGTGCACCCCATCGCCGGGACCAGGCACCGCGGCGCCACCCCGCAGGAGGACCAGCAGCTCGCCGACGAGCTGATGGCCGACCCCAAGGAGCGCGCCGAGCACCTGATGCTCGTCGACCTGGGCCGCA
This sequence comes from Streptomyces sp. NPDC021093, assembly GCF_044333135.1. Lineage (NCBI taxonomy): Bacteria > Bacillati > Actinomycetota > Actinomycetes > Kitasatosporales > Streptomycetaceae > Streptomyces > Streptomyces sp. NPDC021093. Next base: position 310,800 of record NZ_JBIRQJ010000005.1, read on the forward strand.
ACGACCTCGGACGGGTCTGCGAGCCGGGGTCCGTCGAGGTCGTCGACTTCATGTCGGTCGAGAAGTACTCGCACGTCATGCACATCGTGTCGACGGTGACCGGGCAGGTCGCCAGGGGCCGTACCGCCTTCGACGTCCTGACCGCCTGCTTCCCGGCGGGCACCCTCTCCGGGGCGCCCAAGCCGCGGGCGATGCAGATCATCGAGGAGCTGGAGCCGACCAGGCGCGGGCTCTACGGCGGCTGCGTCGGCTACCTCGACTTCGCCGGGGACTCCGACACCGCCATCGCCATCCGGACCGCGCTGCTGCGGGACGGCACGGCGTACGTACAGGCCGGGGCGGGTGTCGTCGCCGACTCCGACCCCGTCGCCGAGGACACCGAGTGCCGCAACAAGGCGGCCGCGGTACTGCGCGCCGTGCACACCGCCAACCGCCTCGGGGACGCCGAAGGCCGTGAGGGATAGTGGGGGTGTGAGCGCCGCACCCCCCACCCCCCAGACCCCCGACGAGCCCGCCCCGACCGCAGCCGGTGGCGGCGGCAGGCGCAGCCTCGCCGCCGCCCTGCTGCTCGGCGCCGTCGGCGCCACCGTCGTCCTGATCTCCTCCGGGCAGACCTGGACGTCGGGCGTGGCCACGGTCGCCGGCATCGGCACGAAGACCCTCGACGCGGACGGGCAGGCCGTCACCGGCGCGCCCGCCGCCCTCGCGATCGTCGCCCTGGCCGCGCTGGTCGCGGTCTTCGCCGTCCGCAGGGCCGGCCGCGTCCTGGTCTCCGCACTGCTCGCCCTGAGCGGTGCCGGAGCCGTCGCGGCGTCCCTGCTCGGGGCCGGCGACCACGCCGCGCTCGACGCACAGGCCGCGAAACTCTCCGGCGACGTCGCCGCCACGGTCACCGGACTCACTCGAACGGCCTGGCCCTACGTCACCGCTTCGGGCGCCCTCCTGATCCTCGTCGCCGGGCTGCTCGCCCTGCGGTTCGGCGGCAAGTGGCCGGGCATGGGCGGGCGGTACGAGCGCGAGGGCGGGCCGCGCACCCGCGCGCAGGCCCGCAGGGCGGTGGACCCGGAGCGCCCCGAGGAACTGTGGAAGGCCCTGGACCGCGGCGAGGACCCGACGACCGCGGGTCCGGCCACCGCGGAACCGGCCACCGGTCCCGCCACCGGTCCGGAAGCCACCGGCCCGGCCGCCGATTCCGGGCGGCCGCCGACGCGCGAAGGGTGACCCGAAGTCACGCGCGGTGCCACGGTGGGGAACAATGAGCCCGAGCATCTCGGAAGCTGAAGAGCACAAAGTCACCTAGGAGCACCTCATGGCCAGCCGCGGACACCACGGACACACCCCGGCCGCCTGGACCGGCGTCGTGATCGCCTTCATCGGTATCTGCATCTCCAGCGCGTACATGGTGATGGCCAACTCCGTCGGCTTCTGGATCGGCATCGGCATCTCGCTGGTCGGCGGCATCGTCGGTCTGGCCATGCGTCTCGCCGGCATGGGCATGCCGAAGGAGTCCCCGGCCCTCACCGAGGCCCGCGTCGCGGCAGCCCGCGCGCAGCTTCAGTAGCACCGCGGGCGTCCGCACCCCACGGCGCGGGCGCCGGCGACGCGAGGCGCAGCCCGGCACGGGCTGCGCCTTTTCGCGTGCCCGGCGGGCACACCGCGCAGCGGGCCGCGCCCTTTCGCATGCCGGGGCGTGCGCACACACTCCCCAGCGGGGACAATCGGCGGGTGGACGCCTCCTCGCCGGCCCCTTCGCCAGCCCCCTCGCAGCACGTCGTTCCCGCCCCAGGGCCGCAGCAGCGGTCCCTGGTGCGCCGCCTGGCCGCCCCCGTGGGCACCCTCGCCGGGGTCGTGGCCGCCTTCGTGTACGTCGGCTCGGTCGATCCCAACCAGCCCGGCCACTACCCCGTCTGCCCGCTCCTCGCCATGACCGGCATCTTCTGCCCGGGCTGCGGCGGCCTGCGCAGCGCGCACGCGGTCGCGCACGGCGACCTGCCGGCCGCGCTCGGTGCCAACGCGATGGCGGTCGTCGGGTACGCCGCCTTCGCCGTGCTGATGGTGGTGTGGCTCACCCGGGCGGTACGGGCCAGGCCCATGAGGTTCGCGCCGACCACGGCCCAGTGGTGGGTCCTGGGCGGGCTCTTCGCCGTCTTCAGCGTTGTCCGGAACCTCCCGTTCGGTTCCGCGCTCGCTCCGTAAATGCCCAGGTAGTGGGACGGATACCCACCGGATGCGGTGCCTCCGGCCCGGTACGGATACCATCGCTTGTGGCCGAACCTGGCCCTCCACCACCGTCCCGGAAGGGGGCAGCTCGCGTGAGTGTGCTCGACGAGATCATCGAAGGCGTCCGCGCCGACCTCGCGGAGCGGCAGGCACGTGTCAGCCTGGAGGAGCTCAAGGAGCGGGCTGCCAAGGCGCCCGTCGCCAAGGACGGTGTCGCGGCCCTGCGCGGCGACAGCGTCAAGGTCATCTGCGAGGTCAAGCGGTCCAGCCCCTCCAAGGGCGCGCTCGCGGCCATCGCCGATCCCGCGGCCCTCGCCGCCGACTACGAGGCGGGCGGCGCGGCCGTCATCTCCGTGCTCACCGAGGAGCGCCGCTTCGGCGGTTCGCTGGCCGACCTGGAAGCCGTCCGGGCCAAGGTCGACATCCCGGTGCTGCGCAAGGACTTCATCGTCACCGCCTACCAGCTCTGGGAGGCCCGTGCGTACGGTGCCGACCTGGCGCTCCTGATCGTCGCGGCCCTGGAGCAGGACGCGCTGGTCTCCCTCATCGAGCGCGCCGAGTCCATCGGGCTGACCCCGCTGGTCGAGGTGCACGACGAGGACGAGGTGGACCGGGCCGTCGCCGCCGGAGCGAAGATCATCGGGGTGAACGCCCGCAACCTCAAGACCCTCAAGGTCGACCGCGGCACCTTCGAGCGCGTCGCCCCGGAGATCCCGGACCACATCGTCAAGATCGCCGAGTCCGGCGTGCGCGGCCCGCACGACCTGATCGCGTACGCCAACGCGGGCGCCGACGCGGTCCTGGTCGGCGAGTCCCTGGTGACCGGCCGCGACCCGAAGTCCGCCGTCTCGGACCTGGTCGCCGCGGGCGCCCACCCGGCGCTCCGCCACGGACGGGGCTGACGACTCCGCCATGACGCCTCACGCCCGTCTCGCCCGCGGCTGCCGCCCTCGCGGCTGCCGTGCGCCTGCGCGACGGGTGCGGGGCCGGCGGGTGCGGTACCACATCGGTTCCGAGCCCGGCCAGATCAACGGCATGCGATGGCGTCGCTGAACGTCGTACCCCGACGTACCACCAGCGCGGAACGTCATATTCCGACGTTCCGCCAGTGACGCCTTTTCCCCTCGCCACGCGCAGTACGTGGCTCGACGAGGAGTTTCCGCATGCCCAGCGAGTTCTTCTTTCCCGACCCCCAGGGTCAAGTGCCCACCACCGAGGGCTACTTCGGTGAGTTCGGCGGCAAGTTCATCCCCGAGGCGCTGGTCGCCGCGGTGGACGAGGTCGCCGTCGAGTACGAAAAGGCCAAGGCCGACCCCGCCTTCGCCGCCGAGCTCGACGACCTGATGGTCAACTACACGGGCCGTCCCAGCTCCCTCACCGAGGTGCCGCGCTTCGCCGAACACGCGGGCGGCGCCCGGATCTTCCTCAAGCGCGAGGACCTCAACCACACCGGCTCGCACAAGATCAACAACGTGCTCGGGCAGGCCCTGCTCACCAAGCGGATGGGCAAGACCCGGGTCATCGCCGAGACGGGGGCGGGCCAGCACGGCGTCGCCACCGCCACGGCCTGCGCGCTCTTCGGCCTCGACTGCACCATCTACATGGGTGAGATCGACACCGAGCGCCAGGCGCTGAACGTCGCCCGGATGCGCATGCTGGGCGCCGAGGTCGTCGCCGTGAAGTCCGGCAGCCGCACCCTCAAGGACGCCATCAACGAGGCGTTCCGCGACTGGGTCGCCAACGTCGACCGCACCCACTACCTCTTCGGTACGGTCGCGGGCCCGCACCCCTTCCCCGCGATGGTCCGCGACTTCCACCGGGTGATCGGCGTCGAGGCGCGCCGCCAGATCCTGGAGCGCGCCGGCCGCCTGCCGGACGCGGCAGTGGCCTGCGTCGGCGGCGGTTCCAACGCCATCGGCCTCTTCCACGCCTTCATCCCGGACACGGACGTACGCCTCGTCGGCTGCGAGCCCGCCGGACACGGCATCGAGACCGGCGAGCACGCGGCGACGCTGAGCGCGGGAGAGCCGGGCATCCTGCACGGTTCGCGCTCGTACGTCCTCCAGGACGAGGAGGGCCAGATCACCGAGCCGTACTCGATCTCGGCGGGCCTCGACTACCCGGGCATCGGCCCGGAGCACTCGTACCTCAAGGACATCGGCCGCGGCGAGTACCGCGCGGTCACCGACGACGCCGCCATGCAGGCGCTGCGCCTGCTCTCCCGCACCGAGGGCATCATCCCGGCCATCGAGAGCGCGCACGCGCTCGCCGGTGCGCTGGACCTCGGCAAGGAGCTGGGCAAGGACGCGCTGATCCTGGTCAATCTGTCCGGGCGCGGCGACAAGGACATGGACACGGCGGCCCGTTACTTCGGGCTGTACGACACGGACGCCGCGGTAGCGGCAGACGCCGGTGCGGTTGCGGAGATCTCGGGGGACGTCAAGTGAGCGGGAACGTACAGCTGTTGAGCGACACCCTCGCCGCCGCGAAGGCCGAGGACCGGGCCGCGCTGATCGCCTACCTGCCGGCCGGGTTCCCGACCGTGGACGGCGGCATCGAGGCGGTCAAGGCCGTCGTCGCGGGCGGCGCGGACATCGTCGAGGTCGGACTGCCGCACAGCGACCCGGTGTTGGACGGCCCGGTCATCCAGACCGCCGACGACATCGCGCTGCGCGGCGGCGTCAAGATCGCCGACGTGATGCGCACGGTGCGCGAGGCGCACGCCGCCACCGGGGTGCCGGTGCTGGTCATGACGTACTGGAACCCCATCGACCGGTACGGCGTCGAGCGGTTCACCGCCGAGCTGGCGGCGGCGGGCGGCGCGGGCTGCATCCTGCCCGACCTGCCGGTCCAGGAGTCCGCGCTGTGGCGCGAGCACGCCGAGAAGCACGGTCTGGCCACGGTGTTCGTGGTCGCGCCGAGCAGCAAGGACGAGCGTCTGGCGACCATCACGGCCGCCGGTTCGGGCTTCGTCTACGCGGCTTCGCTGATGGGCGTCACGGGGACGCGCGAGTCGGTCGGCGAGCAGGCGCAGGAGCTCGTACGGCGCACCAGGGCGACGACCGAACTGCCGGTGTGCGTCGGGCTCGGTGTCTCGAACGCCGTACAGGCCAAGGAGGTTGCGGTCTTCGCCGACGGGGTCATCGTCGGGTCGGCGTTCGTCAAGCGGATGCTGGACGCCGAGGACGAGGCGTCCGGACTGCGCGCGGTGCGCGAGCTTGCGGCGGACCTGGCGGCGGGCGTGCGGCGGAACTGACATCCGTGTGCGGCGACCGACGTCCGCGTGCGGCGGAACTGACGTCCGTCTGTCGGATGCGTAACTTTAAGGTTCCGTAGTCCATTTGAGTGGATTCAGGGTCGGGGCGGCACATCGGTGCCGCCCCGGTTCGTTGCTGCGGGTGTGAGCGAGAAGAACACTGAAGGCAAGCGAACCGCCCGCGAGCGGCTCATCCAGGAGCGCGAAGCCCAGAAGGCGCGCGACAAACGACGGCGGGTGCTGATCGTCGCATCGGCGGTGGTCGCTGTCCTCGGCCTGGCAGCCGTGGCAGGCGTGGTCGCCGCGAACAGCGGTGGCGACAAGGGCGACAAGGCCTCCGACAGCGGCCCGGTCAAGGCCCCGGCGGGAACGGTCGGGGAGGGGAACGTCGTCGTTCCTGTGGGCATGACGGACGCGCCGTCGGTCCTCACGGTCTACGAGGACCTGCGCTGCCCGGCCTGCGGCATGTTCGAGAACAGCATGCGCGACACGGTCAACAAGCTGGAGCGGGAAGGCAAGATCCGCGCCGAGTACCACCTGGTGTCGTTCATCGACAACGGCATGAAGGGCAACGGCTCGAAGTACGCGGCGAACGCGCTGGGCTGCGCGCAGAACGCCGGGAAGTTCCACGCCTACCACGACGTGCTCTTCCGCAACCAGCCGCAGGAGACGGACGACGCCTTCGGCAAGAAGACCCACCTGCTGGAACTGGCGGGCAAGGTGCCGGGGCTGCGGGGTGCGCCCTTCGACGCGTGCGTGGACAAGGGGACGTTCGCGGGGTGGGTCACCAAGGTGCAGGAGGACTTCGACAAGTCGGAGTACAAGGCGACGCCGACGGTCCTGCTGAACGGTGAGCCGATCTTCCCGCAGAAGGGGAGTGAGCAGATCTCGCCGGCGAACCTGGTGAAGTGGGTGGACGAGGCGAACAAGGGGAAGACGGCGGGGACGAAGGCGCCGGCTGCGCCAGGGGCGCAGAAGTCGGGGGCGGGGGCGGCTGGGCAGCGGTGAGGGGGCGGGGCGAGCGCGTGCGGTCGGGAGGGCGGGGCTCCGCGTGGGGGCCGCCCCCTTGCCCACCCGTTCCGCCCCCGGGGGGCGGCCCCGCTGCCCAAGGGGGCTAGGGGCGGCCCTCACCGGTCCCGCCGTCCCACCGGTTCCCGTTACGGATACGTTGTCGGGTGGGTTGTCGTAGCGCCTGCCCGGCAAGGTAGCGTCGACTCCGCCATGAACCTTGCCTACATTCCCAGCCCGGCGGCCGGTGAGATCCACCTCGGACCCCTCCCGCTGCGCGGCTACGCCCTCTGCATCATCATCGGCGTCTTCGTGGCCGTCTGGTACGGCAACAAGCGCTGGATCGCCCGCGGCGGCAAGCCGGGAACGGTTGCCGACATCGCTGTCTGGGCGGTGCCGTTCGGCCTCGTCGGCGGGCGGCTCTACCACGTCATCACCGATTACCAGCTCTACTTCTCCGAAGGCAAGAACTGGGTCAACGCCTTCAAGATCTGGGAAGGCGGCCTCGGCATCTGGGGCGCCGTCGCCCTCGGCGCGGTCGGCGCCTGGATCGGCTGCCGCCGTCGCGGCATCCCGCTCCCGGCCTGGGCCGACGCCATGGCCCCCGCCCTCGTCATCGCGCAGGCCATCGGCCGCTGGGGCAACTGGTTCAACCAGGAGCTGTACGGCCGGGCCACCGACCTCCCCTGGGCACTCAAGATCACGAAGGGGGACGAGCCGGGTCTCTACCACCCGACCTTCCTCTATGAGTCGCTCTGGTGCCTCGGTGTCGCCGCGCTGATCGTCTGGGCGGACCGCCGCTTCAAGCTCGGCCATGGACGGGTCTTCGCGCTCTACGTCGCCGCGTACTGCGCCGGCCGCGCCTGGATCGAGTACATGCGGGTCGACGACGCCCACCACATCCTGGGCCTGCGCCTCAACGTGTGGACGGCGATCATCGTCTTCGTCCTGGCCGTGGTCTACCTCGTGCTGTCGGCGCGACTGCGTCCCGGCCGCGAGGAGATCGTGGAGCCGGACCGCGAGGCCGAGAGCGAGACCGAGGTCGGGGCCAAGGTCGAGACCAAGGCCGAGGCCGAGGCGAAGCCGGTCAAGGCTGCCGACCTCAAGAAGGACAAGAAGGACGCGAAGGACGCGAAGGACGGGGCCGGTTCGGCCAAGAAGAGCTGACGCGCTGCAAGAAGTAGGCGGAGGGCCGTCGGGGCCGGTACGGTCCCGGCGGCCCTTTCGTGCGTCCCCGGGGTCAGAAGTCCCGCCGGGCGACCTCCAGCGTCCGTCGTGCCGCAGCCGCCACCGCCGCGTCCACGAACCGCCCGTCGGGGAGCAGCTGCGCGCCCTCGTCGCCTGCGGCGGCCTTCAGGATCTGTTCCGCCTCCTCGATCTCCTCCGGGGCGGGGAGGTACATCCGCTCGATGACCGGGAGCTGGCGCGGGTGGAGCGCCGTACGTCCGAAGAAGCCGAGCGCGCGGCCGAGTGCGCAGGACGCGGCGAGGCCTTCGAGGTCGGTGACGTCGGTGTGCACGGACTGGGCGGGCGGCGCGAGGCCCGCCGCCCGTGCCGCGACCACCACCCGGCTGCGCGCCCACGCCAGCCCGGCCTCGTCCCGTACGCCCAGGTCGGCCCGGAGGTCGACCTCGCCGAGCGCGATCCCGGCGAGGCAGGGGTGGGCGGTGGCGATGTGGTGGGCGTGCTCGATGCCGAGGGCGGACTCCAGGAGGGCGTAGAGGGGGGTCTCGGGGGTGTGGTTGGCGATCCGGCGGATCTCGGCCGAGTCGGTGACCTTGGGGAGGCGGAGGCCGGAGAGGCCGGGGCAGGGGGCCAGGGCCTGCAGGTCGGCCTGCGAGAGGGGTGAGTCGAGGGCGTTGAGGCGTACGTGCACGGGGACCGGCGGGAGGTCGGTGAGGAGCTCCGCGGTGGCGGTGCGGGCGTACTCCTTGCGGTCGGGGGCGACCGAGTCCGCCAGGTCGACGATGACGACGTCGGCCCCGGAGGCGAGGGCGCCCGCGACCCGTTCCGGGCGGTCCCCGGGAACGTACAGCCAGGTGAGAGGGGTAACGGGGGCAGACGGGGTGGGCATCAGCGGGTGGCTCCGGTTTCGCGCAGGGTGGTGATCTCGGCGGGGGAGAGGCCGAGTTCGGGGTCGGGGACCTCGGTGAGGGTGTCGAGGGCGGTGTACTGGGGGTCGGTCATCACGTCGCTGATGTCCTGGACGGGAGCCACGGCCGCCGACGCCTCCTCGAAGGCGGCGATCGGCGGGAGTACGGACCGTGCTGTCCGAAGCCGGTGACCCGGGCGAGCACCAACTCGTGGTTGGCATAGGAGAGTTGGCGCCGTGCGGGGCGGATCCGTGCGGGGCCGGGTCACAGGGCGTCGATCTCCTGGCGGTACGGCATCGAGGTCGATGCTCCGTGGCGCTGGACGGACAGGGCCGCGGCCGCCGACGCCCACCGCATCGCCTCCGGCATCGGCTTCCCCTCGCCGAGCGCGACGGCGAGCGCGCCCACGAAGGTGTCCCCCGCGCCGGTCGTGTCGACGACGGGTCTGGAGCGGACGGCCGGCACGAAGACCGGTTCGGGGGCGTCCCGGCTGATGTACGCGCTGCCCGCCGCGCCCAGCGTGACCACCACCTCCGGTACGTCGTCGAGGAGGGCGCGGGCGGCGAGGAGCGGGTCGTGGCGGCCGGTGAGGGCGGCGGCCTCGTGCTCGTTGGGCACCAACAGGTCGGTGGCGGCGAGGAGTTCGGGCGGCATGGGGGCCGCCGGGGCCGGGGTGAGGATCGTGCGTACGCCGTGCAGCCGGGCCGCCCGCGCGCCCGCCGTGACGGCGGACAGGGGGAGTTCGAGCTGGAGGAGGAGGGCGTACGCGCTGGTGATGACGGCCTCGTCGCCGCAGGCGAGACCGGTGACGAGGCCGTTGGCGCCGGGGATGACGACGATGGAGTTGCCGCCGTCGTCGTCCACGACGATGTGCGCGGTGCCGGAGGGGCCTTCGGCGGTGCGCAGGGAGTCGGTGTCGATGCCGGAGTGTGCGAGGGCGCTGCGGAGGCGGGTGCCGAAGTCGTCGTTGCCGACGGCGCCGATCATCGTCACCTCGCCCCCGGCGCGGGCGGCCGCCACGGCCTGGTTGGCGCCCTTGCCGCCGGGCACGGTGCGGAACTCCCGGCCGGTGACGGTCTCGCCGCCGGCCGGGGCCTTGGCGACGTACGCGACGAGATCCATGTTGGTGCTGCCGAGGACGACGATGGCGGGCGGTGCTGGCGCGGGCGTGGGTGCCGGTGTGGGTGCCGGTGTGGGCGTCATCTGTCTCAGGGCCTCTCGGTGGGTGGACGGGCGAGGGTGTCGAAGCCGGTGCCGTCGAGATGGGGGAGGGCTGTGGCGAGCCGGTTGCGCAGGGGCGCCGTCCCGCGGGTGGGGACGCCGGAGGGCGTGGTGGGCGTCGGTGGTTCCGCCCGCCGTTCCGGCGGCTGCCGACGCGATGCGGTGGGTGGCCGTCCGGGCCGGGCGGGGTGCGTGCGGGTGCGTCGTGGCTGGTCGCGCAGTTCCCCGCGCCCCTGAGTGCGGCCCCCTGGACCGGGGAGCGGGGCGGGCGGTCCCCGTCGAGGCGGCTGCCCCGGGCCGGCCGGGGGCCGGAGAGGATCGCGTACTCGGTGTCGTCCGTACCGCCGGGTCGGCGGACACGAATCCCTCGATGCGTCCCCCACGCCGCCGGTCGTGTGGTCGGGTCCATGCGGAAATCTCCGCACACCCGCGCCCGGCAGCGGCTCGGCCACGCCCCACGTGTCACCCGGTCGACTGCCGCGGGCGCGGCAACCGGTCGTGGCGGGCGAGCGGTCACGCCGGGGACGGGTGCGGCGGGGCGATGCAGCCGCAGCGGCCGGAACGGCACCAGGTGAGGAAAGGCTTGCCTTGGATGCTTCGGGTCAACACCCCTCCGTACCAAGTAAGTACGGCCTTCCTTGCTAGCGCCATCTTCGAATCGTGCGTACTTTCGATCTCGTCGGGGCGTTCCCCGGCCGCAGGATGCACAGAGGGGCACGGGGAAAACCGGCATGGCCATCATCGAGACCGAAGCGACACTGCACGAGGCGCACCGCGACAACCACACCCACCGTGATGTGAACGGCGGTTGGCTGCGCCCGGCCGTGTTCGGGGCGATGGACGGGCTGGTGTCCAACCTGGCGCTGATGACCGGTGTGGCGGGCGGGTCGGTCGCGCAGCAGACCATCGTGATCACGGGGCTGGCGGGACTGGCCGCCGGCGCGTTCTCGATGGCGGCGGGGGAGTACACGTCCGTGGCCTCGCAGCGCGAGCTGGTGGAGGCCGAACTCGACGTCGAGCGGCGGGAGTTGAGGAAGCACCCGGAGGACGAGATGGCGGAGCTGGCGGCACTCTACGAGTCGCGCGGGGTGGAGGCGCACCTGGCGCGACAGGTCGCCGAGCAGCTGTCGCGCGATCCCGAGCAGGCGCTCGAAATCCATGCCAGGGAGGAGCTGGGGATCGACCCCGACGACCTTCCCTCGCCGCTCGTCGCCGCCGTGTCGTCCTTCGGGGCGTTCGCGCTCGGGGCGCTGCTGCCCGTGCTGCCGTACCTGCTGGGTGCGACCTCGCTGCTGCCCGCCGTGCTGCTCGCCCTCGCCGGGCTCTTCGCGTGCGGGGCCGTCGTGGCCCGGGTGACCGCGCGGACGTGGTGGTTCAGCGGACTGCGCCAGCTCGCGCTCGGCGGGGCGGCTGCCGCCGTGACGTACGGGCTCGGGGCGCTCTTCGGGGCGGCGGTCTAGCTCCGTCCGTACGGGAGGAACCCCTGGTGGGCCGGGCAGAGGAAGACGGCCCACCAGGGGTTCTCGCGTGTCGGCGGGTACGTGTCCGGGCGGCGACGGGCAGGTGTCGTGAGTGTGACGTACGCCCCGGCGCGGATCCGGGACACTCCCCTTAGGATGTGGCTATATGCAAGGTGTCGCATAAGTAGTCGTTACCCATCGGTTTCGTCCAGTTGACCACCGGGCATGAGCCGTAAGCGCCGCAGGCAATGATGCTTGCTTCGCTACGGTCCTGCAGGTGGCGGTCTGCCCACCTCTGCACCACATCCACCGCGCCGCATCCATCGCTGCGTGCGGTGTCCGCATGGTGGAATGAGCTATCCGCTTCGCGAGAAGCCAGCCATCATGTAACCTGCACGAAATTTCGCGGAGGGCCAGTGTCGTCCCTCGGTATTTGCCTATGCCACGACGACGACGGGAGTGCCGATGCGTACCCACGCCTGGTCGCCCATGGACGGTCGCCCCGCCCAGCAGGGGCTGTACGACCCCCGCAACGAGCACGACGCATGCGGCGTCGGCTTTGTAGCCACCCTCACCGGTGTGGCCTCCCATGAGCTGGTCGAGCAGGCGCTGACCGTGCTGCGGAACCTCGAACACCGCGGTGCCACCGGCTCCGAGCCCGACTCCGGCGACGGCGCCGGCATCCTGCTCCAGGTCCCGGACGCCTTCCTCCGCGAGGTCACGGACTTCGCCCTTCCGGCAGCTGGGGCATATGCCGTAGGCATTGCGTTCCTGCCCGCTGACGACGCGCTCGCCGCCGATGCCGTCTCGCAGATCGAGACGATCGCGGGCGAAGAGGGCCTCACCGTCCTCGGGTGGCGTGAAGTGCCCGTCACCCCCGCCCTGTTGGGCAACGGCGCACGCGCCACCATGCCGACCTTCCGGCAGCTCTTCGTCTCGGACGGTGAGAACGAGGGCATCGCGCTGGACCGCAAGGGCTTCGTCCTGCGCAAGCGCGCCGAGCGCGAGGCCGGTGTCTACTTCCCGTCGCTCTCCGCGCGCACCATCGTCTACAAGGGCATGCTCACCACCGGGCAGCTGGAGCCGTTCTTCCCCGACCTCTCCGACCGGCGCTGCGCCACCGCCGTCGCGCTCGTCCACTCCCGGTTCTCGACCAATACCTTCCCGTCCTGGCCGCTGGCCCACCCGTACCGTTTCGTCGCGCACAACGGCGAGATCAACACGGTCAAGGGCAACCGGAACTGGATGAAGGCGCGCGAGTCGCAGCTCGCGAGCGACCTGTTCGGCTCTGCCGAAAATGGACACAGCGGTGCCGAGAAGCTCGACCGGATCTTCCCCGTCTGCACGCCGGACGCCTCCGACTCGGCGTCCTTCGACGAGGTGCTCGAACTCCTGCACCTGGGCGGCCGTTCGCTGCCGCACTCGGTGCTGATGATGGTCCCCGAGGCGTGGGAGAACCACGACTCCATGGACCCGGCCCGACGGGCCTTCTACCAGTACCACGCGACCCAGATGGAGCCCTGGGACGGCCCGGCCTGCGTCACCTTCACGGACGGCACGCAGGTCGGCGCCGTACTCGACCGCAACGGGCTGCGGCCCGGCCGCTACTGGGTCACCGACGACGGCCTCGTGGTCCTCTCCTCCGAGGTCGGCGTCCTCGACATCGACCCCGCGAAGGTCGTCCGCAAGGGCCGCCTCCAGCCCGGGAAGATGTTCCTGGTCGACACCGCCGAGCGCCGCATCGTCGAGGACGACGAGATCAAGGCGTCCCTCGCCGCCGAGAACCCGTACGAGCAGTGGCTGGAGACCGGCGAGATCGAGCTGGAGGACCTCCCCGAGCGCGAGCACATCGTGCACACGCACGCCTCCGTCACCCGCCGCCAGCAGACCTTCGGCTACACCGAGGAGGAGCTGCGCGTCATCCTCGCGCCGATGGCCCGCACCGGCGGCGAGCCGCTCGGCTCCATGGGCACGGACTCGCCGATCGCGGCCCTGTCCGAGCGGCCCCGGCTGCTCTTCGACTACTTCACCCAGCTGTTCGCGCAGGTCACGAACCCGCCGCTGGACGCGATCAGGGAGGAGCTGGTCACCTCCCTGCGCTCCTCGCTCGGCCCGCAGGGCAACCTCCTTGAGCCGACCGCCGCTTCCTGCCGCTCGGTCACGCTGCCCTTCCCGGTGATCGACAACGACGAGCTGGCGAAGCTCATCCACATCAACGCCGACGGCGACATGCCGGGCATGAAGGCCGCGACGCTGTCCGGTCTGTACCGGGTCGGCGGGGGCGGCGACGCCCTGGCCGCCCGGATCGAGGAGATCTGCACCGAGGTCGACGCCGCCATAGAGGCCGGCGCCCGCCTGATCGTGCTCTCCGACCGGCACTCCGACGCCGAGCACGCACCGATCCCCTCGCTGCTGCTCACCTCCGCCGTGCACCACCACCTCATCCGCACCAAGCAGCGCACCCAGGTGGGCCTGCTGGTCGAGGCCGGTGACGTCCGCGAGGTGCACCACGTCGCGCTGCTGATCGGTTACGGAGCCGCGGCGGTCAACCCGTACCTCGCGATGGAATCGGTCGAGGACCTGGTCCGCGCCGGTACGTTCATGGAGACGGACGACGCCGAGCAGGCCATCCGGAACCTGATCCACGCCCTCGGCAAGGGCGTCCTCAAGGTCATGTCCAAGATGGGCATCTCGACCGTCGCCTCCTACCGGGGCGCCCAGGTCTTCGAGGCGGTCGGCCTGGACGAGGAGTTCGTCGCCACGTACTTCAACGGCACGGCGACCAAGATCGGTGGCGCGGGCCTCGACGTCGTCGCCCAGGAGGTCGCCGCCCGGCACGCCAAGGCCTACCCGGCCTCCGGCATCGCCGCATCGCACCGCCGTCTGGAGATCGGCGGCGAGTACCAGTGGCGCCGCGAGGGCGAGCCGCACCTCTTTGACCCGGAGACGGTCTTCCGCCTCCAGCACGCCACGCGCAACCGTCGCTACGACATCTTCAAGAAGTACACGGACCGCGTGAACGAGCAGTCCGAGCGGCTGATGACGCTGCGCGGACTCTTCGGGTTCAAGAACGAGGACCGCGCCCCGATCTCCCTCGACGAGGTCGAGTCCGCCTCCGAGATCGTCAAGCGCTTCTCCACCGGCGCCATGTCGTACGGCTCCATCTCCCAGGAGGCGCACGAGACCCTCGCCATCGCCATGAACCAGCTGGGCGGCAAGTCCAACACCGGTGAGGGCGGCGAGGACTCGGACCGCCTGTACGACCCGGCGCGCCGCTCCTCCATCAAGCAGGTCGCCTCCGGCCGCTTCGGTGTGACCAGCGAGTACCTGGTCAACGCGGACGACATCCAGATCAAGATGGCGCAGGGCGCGAAGCCGGGCGAGGGCGGCCAGCTGCCCGGTCACAAGGTGTACCCGTGGGTCGCCAAGACGCGTCACTCGACGCCCGGCGTGGGCCTCATCTCGCCGCCGCCGCACCACGACATCTACTCCATCGAAGACCTCGCCCAGCTGATCCACGACCTCAAGAACGCCAACCCGGTGGCACGCATCCACGTGAAGCTGGTCTCCGAGGTCGGCGTCGGGACCGTGGCCGCCGGTGTCTCCAAGGCCCACGCGGACGTCGTCCTGATCTCAGGACACGACGGCGGAACGGGTGCTTCTCCCCTCACGTCCCTGAAGCACGCGGGCGGCCCCTGGGAGCTCGGCCTCGCCGAGACCCAGCAGACGCTGCTGCTCAACGGGCTGCGGGACCGCATCGTCGTCCAGACCGACGGTCAGCTGAAGACCGGCCGCGACGTCGTCATCGCCGCACTCCTCGGCGCCGAGGAGTTCGGTTTCGCGACCGCGCCGCTCGTCGTCTCCGGCTGCGTCATGATGCGCGTCTGCCACCTGGACACCTGCCCGGTCGGCATCGCCACCCAGAACCCGGTGCTGCGCGAGCGGTTCACCGGCAAGGCCGAGTACCTCGTCAACTTCTTCCAGTTCATCGCGGAGGAAGTCCGGGAGATCCTCGCCGAGCTGGGCTTCCGCACCCTCGAAGAGGCCGTAGGACACGCCGAACTCCTCGACACCGAGCGGGCGGTACGCCACTGGAAGGCCCAGGGCCTCGACCTGGCGCCCCTCTTCCACGTGCCCGAGCTGCCCGAAGGCGCGGTCCGCCACCAGATCACGGTCCAGGACCACGCCCTGGAGAAGGCCCTCGACAACCAGCTGATCAAGCTGGCCGCCGACGCCCTGAACGCGGACAGCGCCGAAGCCGCCCAGCCGGTCCGTGCGCAGATCGCCATCCGCAACATCAACCGCACCGTCGGCACGATGCTCGGTCACGAGGTGACGAAGAAGTTCGGCGGGGCCGGTCTGCCCGACGACACCATCGACATCACCTTCACCGGGTCCGCGGGCCAGTCCTTCGGCGCGTTCGTCCCGAGCGGTGTGACCCTGCGCCTCGAAGGCGACGCCAACGACTACGTCGGCAAGGGCCTCTCCGGCGGCCGTGTGATCGTCCGCCCGGACCGCGGCGCCGACCACCTTGCCGAGTACTCCACGATCGCGGGCAACACCATCGGCTACGGCGCCACCGGCGGCGAGCTGTACCTCAGGGGACGCACCGGCGAACGCTTCTGCGTCCGCAACTCCGGCGCCACGGTCGTGTCCGAGGGAGTGGGCGACCACGGCTGCGAGTACATGACCGGCGGCCACGCCGTCGTCCTCGGCGAGACGGGACGCAACTTCGCGGCCGGTATGTCCGGCGGCGTCGCGTACGTCATCGACCTGGACAAGAACAACGTCAACGCGGGCAACCTGGGCGCGATCGAGACCCCCTCCACCTCCGACCAGCAGTGGCTGCACGACGTCGTGCGCCGCCACCAGGAGGAGACCGGATCGACCGTCGCGGCGAAGCTGCTGGCCGACTGGCCCGCCGCTGCCGCCCGCTTCAGCAAGATCATCCCGTCCACGTACAAGGCAGTGCTCGCCGCCAAGGACGCCGCTGAGACAGCCGGGCTCTCCGAGCAGGAGACCACCGAGAAGATGATGGAGGCGGCGACCAATGGCTGACCCCAAGGGCTTTCTGACCACCGGACGCGAAGTCGCGCAGACCCGCCCGGTCGCCGACCGCGTGAAGGACTGGAACGAGGTCTACGTTCCCAAGTCCCTCCTCCCGATCATCAGCAAGCAGGCCGGCCGCTGCATGGACTGTGGCATTCCGTTCTGCCACAACGGCTGCCCGCTCGGGAACCTCATCCCCGAGTGGAACGACTACGCCTACCGCGAGGACTGGAGCGCCGCCTCCGAGCGCCTGCACGCCACGAACAACTTCCCGGAGTTCACCGGCCGCCTCTGCCCGGCGCCCTGCGAGTCGGCGTGCGTGCTCGGCATCAACCAGCCCGCCGTCACCATCAAGAACGTCGAAGTCACCATCATCGACAAGGCCTGGGACAGCGGCGACGTCACCCCGCAGCCGCCCGAGCGGCTGAGCGGCAAGACCGTGGCCGTCATCGGCTCGGGCCCGGCGGGCCTGGCCGCCGCCCAGCAGCTGACCCGGGCGGGCCACACGGTCGCCGTGTACGAGCGCGCCGACCGCATCGGCGGGCTGCTGCGCTACGGCATCCCCGAGTTCAAGATGGAGAAGTCGCACATCAACCGGCGCATCGAGCAGATGCGGGCCGAGGGCACCAAGTTCCGTACGGAGATCGAGATCGGCCGGGACATCGACGCGGCCAAGCTGCGGCGGCGGTACGATGCGGTGGTCGTGGCGGCGGGCGCCACCGTCTCCCGCGACCTCCCGGTCCCCGGCCGGGAGCTGAAGGGCATCCACTTCGCGATGGAGTACCTGCCGCTCGCCAACAAGGTGCAGGAGGGCGACCTGACCGTCGCCCCGATCACCGCCGAGGGCAAGCACGTCGTGGTCATCGGCGGCGGCGACACCGGTGCGGACTGCGTGGGCACCGCCCACCGCCAGGGCGCCGCCTCCGTCACCCAGCTGGAGATCATGCCCAAGCCGGGCGAGGAGCGGAACCCGGGCCAGCCCTGGCCGACCTTCCCCATGCTCTACAAGGTGACCTCCGCGCACGAGGAGGGCGGCGAGCGGGTCTACTCCGTCTCCACCACCCACTTCGAGGGCGACGAGGACGGCAACGTCCAGGAGCTGCACCTCGTCGAGGTGGAGTTCAAGGACGGCAAGCCGGCGCAGAAGGCGGGCACCGAGCGCGTCCTCCCGGCCCAGCTGGTCACCCTCGCGATGGGCTTCACAGGCACGGACCAGGCCAACGGCCTCGTCCAGCAGTTCGGCCTCGACCTGGACGAGCGCGGCAACATCGCCCGCGACGCGGAGTACGCGACCAACGTCGACGGGGTCTTCGTCGCAGGTGACGCGGGGCGCGGCCAGTCGCTGATCGTATGGGCGATCGCCGAGGGCCGCTCGGCGGCCCGGGGCGTCGACCGCTACCTGACGGGCGTCAGCGCGCTGCCGGCGCCGGTGAGGCCGACGGACCGTGCGCTGACGGTCTGACCGGACAAGTTCGGGTGCTCCCGTGCGCCGACGGTCCGACCTGGCGTACCGTGGCTTCTGCGTTGTTCTGAGAACAACCCCCAAGGATGTCCCGTACAGCGTCGTACGGAACTGAACGCGGCGCCTGCCCCACCTCGTCCCCGACCGGACAAGGGGCAGGCGCCGCGGCGCGTTCCCGGGGTGCTACGCGCTGGGGACGATCCAGGTGACGATCACCGCGGTGGCCACGCTCAGCACGCCGGACAGGGCGAGCCAGCGGGCCCACTCGACCAGCCGCCAGATCTGCCGCACCCGGGCCGCCTCCGCCCGCAGGATCTCGTGGGCGACCAGCACCACCTGTTCCCCGGGCCTGCCGTGCGCGGCCAGCACCGTCAGCCAGGACGCGACGATCAGCACCACGAACCCGGCGACGAGCAGCGCGACG
The DNA here is from genome assembly GCF_044333135.1 of Streptomyces sp. NPDC021093. Lineage (NCBI taxonomy): Bacteria > Bacillati > Actinomycetota > Actinomycetes > Kitasatosporales > Streptomycetaceae > Streptomyces > Streptomyces sp. NPDC021093. Next base: position 328,993 of record NZ_JBIRQJ010000005.1, read on the forward strand.
ACCGTCCAGCGCCAGGTGTCGGGGAGCTTGCTGAGGTTCTCCTGCCCCTTGAGGACGAAGACGGCGGTGAGCAGCCCGGTCAGGGAGGCGAGGAAGTTCCGGTAGCCCTCGGCCTGCCGGCAGGCGATCTGGAGCTGGACCTGCGGATCGGACATCTCCTTGGCGCGCCGCATCGCGCGCTCGATCTGCTCGTCGTCGAAGCCGGGGTCGGGGGCGGAGTCGGGGCCGCTCATCGGGGCAGTCCGTCGGCCGGTACCGCGATCTTCAACCGGGCCCCGCAGCCCGGGGGCATGCCCTCCGAGCGGCCCAGATGCGGCGAGTCGCAGGAGCACGGGTGCGGCCAGGGCAGCCCGGGGTCGGGCGTCTTCCGCCGCCCCCGGAACCCGCCGCCCTTGACGAGCGACACCTGCCCCCACGGCCAGCGCGCGGTGAAGCGGCAGCCGCAGGCCGGGCAGGGGCCGACGGCCTGGTACCCCGCCCGGTCGCCTTCGACGAGTGACCAGACGAAGCCCGCCACCGGCGTGGAGACCGAGCGGCTGGGATCGTACGGAACGAGTGGACTCATGCGGACTGCCCCTCGGGCGGCGGGAGTTGGAAGGAGAAGAGCGCGGCGTACGAGGCCAGCCGCGCCCTGACCCCGTCGACGTCGAGATCGGTCTCCTCGTGACAGAGCCGGATGTGGTCGGGATCGACCGGGCCGGTGAGGGCGGGTGCCCGGCCGGTCAGCCCGGTGGTGAGGAGGACGACGTCCCGCCAGTCCGGGACGAGGGACGCCTCCTGGGAGGTGGGCCTGCGGACGGTGACGTCCAGGCCGAGGCAGCGGAAGGGCGCGTAGCGCGCGTACGTCTCCCCGAGCGTGCGGCCGAACCGCCCCGCCACCAGGACCAGTTCCAGCGGCCCCAGGGTGCCGGGGCCGAGCAGCCCGGTGTCGAAGGCGGCCAGGTCGAAGTCGTCCGGCACGAAGTCGGCGAGCCGGTCGGCGTCGGGTCCCGTGAAGTCGCCGGGGGGCGGCGGGGCGCCGAGGGGGGTGTAGGCGGAGAGGAGGTCGATGCAGGTGGGCAGGGGGCGCTGCATGCGTTCGGCGTAGGCGAGGAGACGCACCACGGGGAGGGAGTCGGCGAAGCCGAAACCCGCCCCGCCGGTCAGGGCCTCCTGCTCGTCCTCGGTCGGGGTCAGCCCTCCGGTGCCTTCCGGCAGTGCGGGGACCCGGAGGAAGAAGGTGTCCGCGGCCCGGTCGAAGAGCGCGGCGGACTCTTCCAGCGTGGCGTGGTGGGACACGCTGAAGGCGACCATCGCGGCGAACGGGATCCTGCCGCCGAGGGCGTCCGTCCAGGACCGCTCCAGGAAGTTCCGTACCGGGAGGAGGGACACCGCCTGGTGCCGGGCCCCTTCCGCGAGCCGGGGCCAGTCCCGAGGGGAGTCGTCGGAGAGGATGCCGCACAGTGCCAGCATCCGCAGGGCGGCGACGCGTTCCGGGACGTCGGTGTCGGACTCCGGGCCCCACGGCGGGTGGAGGGTGATCCAGGTGGGGCTGACAGGGTGCCTGGTGTCGGCGGGTTTCGGGATGAGCGGTTGGACCCAGGAGGGGGCGGTCCAGCCGATCGCTTCGTCCGGCACCGCGGGCACGTCCCACCCGGTGCCCGCCAGCGCGGTCCGCACCTCGTCGGCGATGTCGCCCAGCGGATCCTGGAACTCGGCGGACGCGTACACCAGGTCGTACAGGTCGGGAGCCCGTCTGATCCACGGGGCCATCGCGTCGCGGTCCTCGGACAGGATGCGGCGGACCCGCTCGGAGAGCGGTGCGTGTGCCACCGCCTCGGGGCCCAGGCCCGGGGGGAGAGTGATCCCGAACGCTTCCCACCGCCGCACGTGCCGCACCAGTTCGGCGGGCGCCGGGGTCACGAGGAACTCCGCGACGGTGACCGTGCCGGGCAGCGAAAGGACGCCGGTGGGGGACCCGGTCGGATCCCAGGAGCTGTCGCCCGAGTGGATCGGCGAGTCCGCGACGGACGGGTCCAGCTCGGGCGGAGCGGGCAGGTCCGGATCCACCGGGAGGAGTTGCCGCAGCAGGGAACAGGCCTCCCCCAGGCTGAGGTTGCGGTCGTTCGACAGATGCAGCAGGGGCACGTGGAGGGCCAGGCCGCCCTTGAGCGAATGCTCGTTGAGGGAGGCGGTCTCCACGTAGTTGTCGTACAGCTCCGCCATGAGCGCATGGGGCCGCAGCTCGCGAAGCGCGCGGAGATCGGCGACCGTCGGCACCCGGATCCCCACGACGGCGTACCGGCGCAACGCGCGCAGCGTACGGCCCACGGAGACTCCGGCGTCGTACGCCGCCTGCAGAGCGGTGGAACAACCCGCGGGAGAGGTGCGGAACAGCAGGGCGTCGAGCGCCTCCGGCGCGGGATAGCCGCTCGGCCGGAAGGGTTCGTCCGGCCCGTACGCCCTTCTCATCCAGCCCTGCCGCCATCGCGTCAGGACCCTGTTCTCGTACCTGTGGTCGGACCCGGACAGGGAGATGATCCAGTCGGTGCCGTCCTCGTTGTCCAGCGGCAGACAGCCCAGCGTGGACAGCGGGACCGTCGGGAGGCGTTTGGGCCCTTCCCTGGCCCACCACCCCACGGTCGCGGCGGTGGCCGTCGGCAGCAGGGACCGCACCACCAGGACCGCGAGCCGTGGTTCGCTGTGCACGAGCCGCCACAGCGAGGGCATGAGGACCGTCTCCCACCCGGGCTTCTGACGCGGGACCGCCGCCAGCATCTCCGCCATGACGAGGCTTTCGTCGTACGCGTGCAGCTGTTTGCGGTCCACGCTCGGTTCGGGCCGGTGGCGCTCCCGGAGACTGACCACATAGCCGTACGGGTTCGAGGCATTGGCGACGAGGACTCCGTCGAGCAGCAGCTGCCCCTCGCCCTGGACGAGCCAGATGTCCTCGGTCAGCCGCCACGGCGGGTCGGTCCAGTCCTCCGACGGCTGGAGAACGCCCGGCTCCCACGTCGCCACGGCCGGCAGCCCGTCCCCGTCGGGGCCCCGCGCGACGACCTTGTGGTCACTGACCCGCAGATGTTCCCGCAGCGTCTCGATGAGCGAAGGGGCGGGCGCGTTCCGCTCGGTCAGATACAGCCGCACCCGCGTCCCGCCGCCCGTCGGCAGCAGCCCGGGATCGGGGGAGCGGAACTGGATCAGCCCCGAACCCGCCTGGATCTCGGCCTGGATGCTGTCCCTGGACAGCGGGTCGCCGTACAGGTCGACCGGCGTGCTCCAGACGACGATCTCCTCCGCCAGCATGAAGTAGCTGAACACCCCGATGCCGAAACGGCTGTTGAGGGCGGTGACCTTCACCTTCGCCCGCCGCCAGTTGCGGAGCTCCTGCACGAACCGGGCGTCCTGCTCGTACCGCTTCCCGGCCCGGGCGAACATCGAGACCAGCCGCTCCTCGTTCATGCCGGTGCCGGAGTCGGTGCACTCGATGTACGGCCGCCCCTCCTCGTCCACGTCCTGGACGAAGGCGATCCTCGGCCTCCACCACGGGTGCGGTGCGCCCCGCATGCGGTAGGCGACCCGCATGGAGCGGTAGCGGCACGCGTCGAGCGCGTTCTGGTACAGCTCGCGGACGGCGAGCATCCGGTCGCCGTACAGCTGGGTGCCCATGAGCAGCGGGCGGATCTCGTCCTCGGCCAGCCGCAGCCGCTCCAGCGGCACCCGGTACTTCCGGCCCTCCGGCACGATCCGGTCGGCGGCCACCCGGGTGGGGATCCCCCGCAGCAGCGGGCTGTTGTGCTCCTCCTTGTGCAGGGCCCGTACCGCGTGGTCGGCCTGCTCCGCCAGCTCCTCGACCGCCGAGTGGAGCGCCGGATGGGGGCAGCCGGGGAAGTGGAATCCCAGCCTGCCGTCCGTGGCCGACCTGGCGAAGCCGAGGAGCTGCGACAGGGAGGCGAGCACCTCGCCCGGCCGCAGCGCCGAGCGGGCGGCGAGGTGCTCCACCAGCACACCGGACATCCGGCGCGGATCGGCGGCCAACAGCCCTGCGGTGTGCAGGAGTTGGGACATCGGGCGGCCGCGCCACCTGGTGCCGGGCAGCGGCGGGTAGTCGGTCCAGCCCCTGCGGGTGTCCGCGTCGGCGTTGTTGATGCGCGGGCTGTCGGCGGGGCCGACCGTCAGATGACCGGCCACCTGGCGGATCTGGAGCCCGACCATCCGGCGGACCTCGGCCGCGCCCGTGCCGTACGTGTCGTACGTGCCGTACGTGACGGTGTCCCGAGTGCTGGTGCCTGTGCCTGTGCCTGTGCCTGTGCCGACGCCCGTGCCCGTGCCCGTGCCCCGAGTGTCTCCGATGCAGCAGACGGCGTCGGTGGCCAGGCCGATCAGCAGGTCGACCTCCGGGTAGTCCGGCGACCTGTCCCGCCCACCGGGCCCGCTCCCCGGGTCCCCCGGCTCCCACGGCAGGTCCCAGTCCGCGACGAACCGGTGCCGCAGCCAGTGGTCGGCGGCCCGTGCCGCGTCGTCCAGGCCCCGGGCGCGCAGCGACTCCGCCGCGCGCTTCACCGGGGCGTGGGCCCGCAGTACGTCCACCGCGTCGGCCTGCACCCGGGCCAGCCGGCCGGCCAGGAGCGCGGTGACCGGAGCGCCCAGATCCGGGCCGAACACGGTCCTCAGGTCGTGCAGGACGACCGTGAGGACCCCCTCGTGCAGCACGGGCGCCGCCAGCAGCATCGCGGTCTCGGCGGGCGACAGCAGCTCCGCCTCCCGCAGCCCGGCCCACTCGACGAGACGCCCGAGCCAGGTGGTGACCCGTTCCGCCACCTGCCCGGGGTGCTCCGGGTCGCCCCACGGGTCCTCGCCCCGGGCGGCGGTCCCCGCACCCAGCCCGACGACCGCCTCGACCAGGAGCTCCAGCCGTCCCAGGACCTGCTCGTGGAGCTCGGGGTGGGAGGTGTGCCGCCACAGCTCGCTCTCCCGTACCGCCTCCGTCCAGCGGGACGTCCGCCGCGAACCCTCGCACCACTCCACCAGGTCGGCGGCGGCATCGGGCAGATGGTCGCCGACGCTCTGGACGGTCGGCGGCTCCTCAGGCCGACCCGCGAACAGCCGCCACAGCACCGTCTGCGTGTGCGCGGCGATGGCGTGGAACGTCTGCGGCGGTGTGTCGGGGCTGAGCGACTCCGCCAGCGCACGGGCGAAGAAGCTGCCCGCCGAGGGTTCGCCGTACGAGGGCCGCCCCGCGCCGGAGCTGTACAGCCAGAAGGCGTTCTGGGCCTCCGACAGCACCTTGCGCGGGGGCTCCTCGCTCCAGCCCTCCGTACGGCACATGTCGAGGAGGACGGCGACCGTGACGCCCTCCTTCACCCTTCTGTCCAGCAGGTCCATCGGGTCGGCGCCCAGCAGCGTGTTCCGGTTGGGCGCGGGGGCGCCGACGGGGCTCCCGAGGTCGGGCTTCGCGTCCGCCGGGACCAGGAAGTCCCGGTTCTGCAGGAGGACGCCGTGCCCGGAGAGGTAGACGAGGGCCGTGTCGCCGGGCTCGCAGGACGCGAAGAAGGCGTCCAGCCAGCCGTGCAGGTTGTTGCGGGTCACCTCCCGCCGGTCGGGGTCGGTGTGCCCGGAGTGGTACGCGGTGACCTCGTAGCCCGACCGCTCCAGCACCTCGCGCAGGCGGTCCACGTCCCGGTCCACGAAGGGCAGCGGCGGGAAGTGCTCGGCGAAGGCCGGAGTGCGGGTCAGGCCGGGGGTCCCGGTGATCCCGGCGAGCAGCGCACGGCGGCGGCCCGTCCCCAGCCCGGCCCGTGCCCTACCACTCACTCTGCAACCCCCTTGCCGAGTAAGGACGGTGAACGAATGGTTTCAGAAGAAGCCCCCGGGAGCGACTCCTCCGGACGGGTGAAAAGACGTTCCCCGCAAGGCGGTTGTGCGCCCCGCCCGGCGAGGCCGCTGCGCACCCTGGCGCCCGCACCCCCGCTTGCCTACGATCGAGTACAACGGGGGAGGTGTGTGCACATGTCAGCGCCCGCAGGGCGGCCCGCGGGACGGCTCGAACGGACCGTCACCTGGGTCATGCGGAACGTCGACGTCGTCGTCGCTGCCGCCATCGCGCTCACCATCGGCCTGCTCGACATCTTCGGCGACGTCCTCACCGGCGACGTCGTGTCCGGTGCGACCCTCCTCGTCCTGGGCGCCCTCGCCATCGGCTCCATCGTCGAGCGGGTGCGGCAGCCCGCCAGCATCCAGGAGGCGTTGGCCGGTACCCGGCGCGCCCTGGAGGACCAGGCCATGGTGAGTTCCCTGATCGGCAGCCAGGTCGGCGACGCCCTGCGCGACGCCCGGCTGCACACCCACCTCTGGTACTTCAAGGGCGGCACCGGCACCTATCTGCGCGCCGTCACGCTCCCGCAGTGCGTCGCCGCCGCCAAGGTGCAGCGCTCCCAGCTCACCATCAAGATCGACATCGTCAATCCGGACGACGAGCAGGCCTGCACCGCCTACGCCCGCTTCCGGCAGATGTTCGCCGGACAGCGCGACGCCGCCAACGCCGCGCTGTGGACCAAGGACCGGGTGCGCAAGGAGGCGTACGCGACCGTCCTCGCAGCGTGCTGCTACCGCCAGCAGCTTGCCACCCTGGAGATCGCCGTCCATCTGTCCTCGGTCGTCTCCACCCTGCGCTTCGATCTCTCCGAGACCTGCCTGGTCATCACGCAGGACGACACCTCGCGGACGAACCTGCTGATCAGACGTGGGCAGCCGCTGTACGACTACTACGTCACCGAGCTCCACCAGAGCCGCGAGCAGGCCAGAGAACTCGATCTGCGGCTGGCCCCCTCGCTCGCCCCCGAGCCCACCGTCGACGAAGTGCGCGAGCTCTTCGAGCAGGTGCGGCTGCCGCTGCCGCGCGCGTTCACCGACAGCGACATCGGCGAAGTCATCGTCAAGGCCCTGCACGCGGAGGACCCCTACCGGAGGTGAGGTGCCCCCTCGGGGGCGCGTACCCATGGACCACGTCTTGGACTACGACGAACTCGAAGCGGCGCTGGACCGGGCGCACCCCACACTCCTGCACGACAGGGCGCGGGCCGCGCTCGCCGAAATAGCCTCGGGGGAAAGGGAGTTGGCGGCCGTCCGGCATCCGCTCGGCTTCCTCTGCCTGCCGCTGGTGCGGGACGGCGCCCGCGGTGTCTGCGTCCATCTCTTCGAGCCGGGCGTCGCCCCCGAGCCCGGTACTCCGCAGATGCACGCACACAGCTGGGACCTGCGCAGCCACGTCCTGTACGGGCAGGTCGCCAACCTCCTCGTCCGCACGGAGTACGGCGCGGGCCGCCCCACCCACCGCGTCTTCGAGGTGCACAGCGCACCCGACGGCACCGACGAGATCCGCCCCACCCCGGTGCTCGTACGCAGCGAACCCGGCCCCCGCAGGGTCAGTTCGGGCGGCGAGAGCTACACCCTGCCCGCCGGGGCGTTCCACGCCACCGAGGTGCTGCCCGCCCGCCCGGCGGCCACCCTGGTCCTCGGCCTCGCCCGGCCGGGGTGCACCGACCTGTCGCTCGGCCCGCTGGACGGCCGGGCGGGCCGGACGGCGCGCCGGCTGTGCAGCACGCGGCAGACCGTCCGGAACGTCGGCGCGGCGCTCGGGAGGATGGACCATGCGCGATGAGGCCGTCAGCGAGGAGACCGTGCCCGGTGCGGCCGTGCCCGGTGCGGAGCTTGCCTTCTCGTACGAGCGGAAGGTGGCGGCCGCGGCCGTCGAGGAGGCCGGTGACCTGCTGCGCGAACGGTACGGGCAGGTGCGCACCGTCACCGGGAAGGGCGCGGCGGGGGACGTCGTGACCGACCTCGACCTGGCGTCCGAGGAGATCGTGCTGGGGCGGCTGCGGCAGCACTTCCCGGGCGACCGGATCGTCTCGGAGGAAGCCGGGGAGCGGGCGGGGGAGGGAGCGGGAGCGGGCGACGGCCGGCGGACCTGGCTGGTGGATCCGTTGGACGGCAGCAACAACGTCGCGATCGGGCTCTGCGTGTACGTCGTCGGCGTCGGCCTCTGCCTCGGCGAACGCCCCGTCGTCGGCGTCGTCCACGAGCCGGTCAGCCACCAGACCTGGTACGCCGTCGCCGGTCAGGGCGCCCACGGCCCCGCGGGGCCGCTGCCGGGACCCGCCCCCGTACCGCCCGCCGCGGGACCCGTCGTCGCCTGGACCCAGGGGTACGCGGTGGCCCGCGCCGACCCCGTCGCCGCCGCCCTGCGCACCACCCTGGAGCAGCGCTGCCGCCGGGTACTGCAGCTGTGGGCTCCGCTCGTGGGGTGGAGCCTGCTGGCCAGGGGCGCCATCGACGCGTTCGTCGGCTACCGGGCGGAAGGCATCGACCTGCCCGCAGGCGCGCTGCTCGCCGCCGAGGCGGGCGCCGAGCTGCGGACGCTCGAAGGGGGTCCTTTCCGCCCCGGGTTCAGCGGTCCGGGCAGCGGGCGGAGCTTCGTGGCGGGGCGGGGCGCGACGCTGCGCTACGTACTGGACGAGGTCGCCAGGGCCACTCGCTGAGCCACGGCACCGCTCATCAGGTGGTGGCCGCCAGCGCCAGGGTCGCCGCCAGGGTGCCCGACACCGCGAGCACGAGACCCGTACCGAGGAAGCGGCCGATCGCGATCCGCGTCCCGTGCCAGCGGCAGCGTTCGAACCACAGCAGCGTGGCGAGGGACGCCCACGGGGTGACGACCGGGCCGACGTTGACGCCGACGAGGAGGGCGAGGAGCTGGTGGTGGTTGCCCGCCGGGACGGCCGCCTCGCCCGCCACGTACGCGGGGAGGTTGTTCAGTACGTTCGAGACGCCCGCTCCGACGCCCGCCGAGCGCAGCATGCCGAGCAGCCCGTCGTCGGAGCCGAGCGCGGCGGCGAGCAGTGTGTGCAGGCCGTTGCTGTTGACGGTCTCCACCACCAGGAACATGCCGGGCACCAGCACCAGCAGCCGCCACGGCACCAGTGACCACTTCAGCTCGCCGCGGCGGCGGACCGCGAACACCACCACCACGACGAGCGCGGCGGCCCCCGAAGCCGCCCACAGCGCCACGTCCGCCACCAGGATGGCGAGCAGGAACCCGGCGCACGCCGCCGCGCTCACCCGGAACAGCACCGGGTCCGCCGGGACCGGCGTCGTCGGCGGCGTGTACCGGTCGGCGCCGCGTCTGCCGCGCCGCCAGTAGAAGCCCCACAGACAGGCCATCGTCACGGCGATCGACGCGAGCTGCGCGGCCCACAGGGCGGCCGCCAGACCGGAGGCGGAGAGCGCGATGCGGTCGGCGGCGAGGAGATTGGTGAGGTTGCTGGCGGGGAGCAGGAGGCTGGCGGTGTTCGCGAGCCACACCGTCGTCATCGCCATCGGCAGCGCCGCGATGCCCACCCGGGCCGCCAGTGCCAGCATCACCGGGGTCAGGAGCACCGCCGTGGTGTCGAGGTTCAGGGCGATGGTCGTGACGGAGGCGAAGGCGACGCACAGCCCGAACAGCGCGAGGTAGTTGCCGCGCGCCGTGCGGGCCACCCACGACGCGACGACGTCGAAGACCCCCGCCTTCCCCGTCAGCTCACCGAGCACGATCACCGTCGCGAGGAACGCCAGGAGCGGCCCGATCCGGGCCATCACGTCCCCGGCGGGACCGGTCGGCAGCAGCCCCGTCGCCACGGCGAGCAGCCCGAGCGCGAGCAGCCCGAAGGCCACCCAGTCCAGCGGATGGAGGCGGCCGGGAAGGCCGCGGAGAGGACGGCTGAGAAGGGGCACGCGCGTCACATTAATTCCCCCCTGCGGCGCTTTACCATGAGGCGTATGTCGACCAACGGTGAACTCGGCAACGAGCCAGGCGAGTTGGACTTCTTCATCAGCTACTCCCCGGCCGACGAGCAGTGGGCGTCGTGGATAGCGTGGACGCTGGAGGAAGCCGGGTACCGGACCGTCGTGCAGGCCTGGGACTTCGTCGCGGGCACGAACTTCATCGACTTCATGGACCGGGGCGTCAGCGAGTCCGCCGCCGTCATCGCCGTACTGTCCCGCCACTACGCCCGCTCCACCTACGGCCGCATGGAGTGGCAGGCCGCCCTGCGCGCCTCGCCGCAGGCGCCGGAGCGCAGGCTGCTGACCGTCCGCGTGGAGGACACCCCCATCGAGGGGCTGCTCGCCACGCTCACGTACGTCGACCTGGTGGGCGTCGCCGACCCGCAGACCGCCCGCTCCATGCTCCTCACCCGCATCGAACAGGCCCTGGAGGGCAACGCCAGACCGCTGCGCAGGCCCGGCTTCCCCGGCAGCGCGCGCCAGCCGTCCGCCCTGCCCGACGCCCCCGGGCCCGCCGGACCCAGCAGGCTCGGCGGCCCCGGCTGGGCGGGCCGGCGCCGACCCGTCAGAGCACCCGCCTACCCGCTGTCCGGCGGCGGCAGCGGCGGCCAGGGCGCGGTCAGCGTCCTGCACCTGGCCGGGCCCGACTTCGGGCGGGGCCGCGAACCCGACACCCTCGCCCGGGAGGTCCGCGGCGACCTCATCGAGCTCCGCGACGCGGGCGCCCCCGACCCCGACCTCCTCGTGGTCACCGGCGACCTCACCGCATCGGGCAGCCCCCGCGAGTGCGACCAGGCCCTGAGCTTCCTCACCGCGCTCCGCTCCCAGCTGGAACTGCCGCCGCAGCGCGTCGCGATCGTGCCCGGCGGGCAGGACGTCAGCCAGGCGGCCTGCCTGGGCTACTTCCACACCTGCGAGGCCGACGAGGTCGCCCCGCAGCCCCCGTACTGGCCCAAGTGGCGGCACTACACCCGGCTCTTCCGCAGCTTCTACCAGGGTCTGGACACCGTCTTCGACAGCGACCAGCCGTGGACCCTGTTCCCGGTGCCGGAACTGCACACGGTCGTCGCCGGATTCAACTCGTCGACCGCGTTCAGCCACCGCCCGGAGGAGCAGTACGGACTGATCGGCCGCGACCAGGCCGCCTGGTTCGCCGAATCCCTGCGCCGGTACGAGGCGGAGGGCTGGCTCCGCATCGGCGCCCTGCGGCATCCGCTCACCGCCGCGCACCGGCCCGGCGACGCGGCGGGCGGCCCCGGTGCCCTGCGCGACGCGGACACCTTCGCCCGGCTCGCCGCACCCCGGCTGAACCTGCTGCTGCACGGGCCGACGGGCGGACCGCGCACGGGCACCGGACGGCCGAGCCACACGGAACTGGCGGCGGCGGGACCCGGCTCCGGCAGGCAGGGCCCCGCCGCCGGGTCCGTCAGGCCCGGCCCCGGCTCCTCCGAGTCGGGGCAGGGCCCCGCCCCGGGCTCCCGCAAATCCGGCCAGGGCCCCGGCCCCCTCCAGCTCTTCGGCGCCGCCGCCCCCGCCCGCTTCCAGCTGCTCCGGGTCACCGCCGACGGCGCCGAGCGCTGGAGCGACCGCCCCGCCGCAGAACCGGAGTCCTTCGCCGCCGACTGGCACCGCACCTCCCGCGTCTTCCCCGTCCCCGACCTGCCGGACCTCGCCTTCGCCGACGCACCGCCGCAGCCGGAACCCCCCACCGACCCCGCCGACTCCCTGGTGGAGCGCGTCAAGGAGATCTGCCGGGTCCGCCGCGAGGGCGTCAGCCTGCGCGACGCCGCCCGCCGCTCGTCCGACGACATGGCGCAGATACTGGCCACCTGGCAGGAGGACGGCGTCGTGCGCCAGCAGCGCATCGCCGTCCACCCCGGCACCCCCACCGAGGACGACCTCGACCGGTTCGCCGCGCAGGTCCACGCGAGCGCCACCTCGGGCAGCGACACGGCCGAAGCCGTCCTCGTGTACGCGGGCGACGCCCCGGAGCGCGGCCTGCGCGAGCGCGCCGCCCGGCACGGGGTGCGCGTCAGGGTGCGCAGCTTCCTCCAGTTCCAGGGGCTGCTCGACCTGCGCGCACACGTCGCCGCCCAGAGCGTGGGCCTGCACGCGGGCGGCCAGTACGCCCCCGACCTGTACCTCCCGCAGCGCTACCGCGACACCTCCCGCCGCGACGGCCAGGACGCCGCCGAACGCGACGGCCTCGTGGAGGCGCTCCTCGAACTCCTCGACGACGACCACGGCCGCTTCGTGCTCCTCCTCGGCGACTTCGGCCACGGCAAGACCTTCGCCCTGCGCGAGCTGGCCCGCCGCATACCCGAACAACTCCCGCACCTGATCCCGCTGTTGATCCCCCTCAACACCCTCGACCGGGCCCAGAGCCTGGAAGGCCTGGTCGCCGCCCACCTGGCGAGCCAACACGTCGACACCATCGACCTGCGCGCCCTGCGCTACATGCTCGCGCAGGGCCGCGTCGTCCTCCTCTTCGACGGCTTCGACGAACTCGTCCACCGGGTCAGCTACGACAGCGCCGCCGACCACCTCAAGGTCCTCATCGACGCCTGCGTCGGCAACACCAAGATCGTGGTGAGCAGCCGCACCCAGCACTTCAAGAACCAGCAGCAGGTACTCACCGCACTCGGCGAGCAGGTCGGCCTCCTCCCGCAGCGCAAGGTCCTGTCCGTCGAAGGCTTCACCCCGCAGCAGATCCACGCCTACCTGCGCAACACCTACGCCGACGCGTACGTCGCCGAGCAGCGCTTCCACCTCCTCCAGGGCATCCCCGACCTCCTCGCCCTGTGCCGCAACCCCCGCCTGCTGTCCTTCGTCGCCGACCTCTCCGCCGACCAGCTGCGCACCGTCGCGGGCGCGGGCCGCGCCCTCAGCCCGGCCCGCCTGTACGAGGACGTGTTCACGTCCTGGCTGAGCCACGAGGAAGTACGCGGCCAGGGCGGCCCCGGCGCCCCGCCGGGACTGCACATCGACGCCCTGTGGAAGGCCGTCACCGCACTCGCGCTGCGGCTGTGGGAGTCAGGGCGCTCCGCCCTGCGGCTCGACGAGCTCACCGACCTGTCCGCCCGCACCCTCACCGGGCTCACCGCGTCCCCGATGACCGTCCACGAGTCCGCCCAGGCCGTCGGCGCGGGCACCCTTCTCGTACGGTCCGACGACGGGGTGTTCCAGTTCATCCACGGCTCCGTCGTCGAATGGCTCGTCGCCCGCGAGGCCGCCGCCCAGCTCGACAGCGGGCGGTACGGGCTGCTGTCCGCCGGGCTGCTCAGCCAGCTGTCCGTGGAGTTCCTCTGCGACCTCGCCGACCACGAGAAGTGCGTCGGCTGGGTCCGCAACGTCCTCAACACACCGGGCCACGGCGGCTCGGACGCCGCCCGCGCCAACGCCGTACGCATCAGCAACCGCCTCAAGGTGCCCTCGCACGCCGACCTGCGCGGCGCCCGCCTCGCAGGCGAGGACCTCTCGCACCGCGACTTCTCCGGCGTCGACCTGACCGGCGCCGACCTCACCGACGCCACCCTCGTCGGCGCCAACCTCTCCCGCGCCGACCTCACGGATGCGACCCTCGTCGGCGCCCGCCTCGACCGCGCCGACCTCACGGGCGCGAACCTCTCCCGCGCCGACCTCTCCCGCGCCCGCCTCACCCGCACCCGCCTCGAAGGCGCCCGGCTGACCGGCAGCAGGTGGCCGCGCGCCGCCCTCATCGACGTCCGGATGGACGAGGCCGTGCGCACCGCCCCCCCAACTGCGGCGCGCGGCCGTCGCGCCCGGCATGCCGGTGGAGGCCGGTTTCCGGCCGTCCGCCGTGGGCGTCCCGTACGGCTTCGACATGCGCACGAGCCGACTCCCCGAGCCCATCGCGTACAGCCCCGACGGCGAACTCCTCGCCGTCGGCAGCGAGGACGGCGGCGTCCTGCTGTGCGGCACCGACAACGGCCTCGCGCTGCGCACCCTCCAGGGTCACGTCGGCCGGGTGTACGCGGTGAAGTTCCGCCCCGACACCATCGCGACGGGCGGCGCGGACGGCACCGTACGCCTGTGGGACCCGGTCTCCGGGCGCATCAGGCACCGCCTCGACGTCCACCCCGACGGGGTGTGGCCCGTCTCCCTCGACACGGCGGGCGGCCGCCTCGCCACCGGCGACCGGGAGGGCCTGGTCACCGTCTGGGACACCGCCACAGGACAGCCCCTGCACCGGCTGCCGGGGCACACCGCACCCGTCTACACGACGGTCTTCAGCCCGGACGGCAGGCTCCTGGTCACCGGCGACGCGGGAGCCCGGGTCCGGATCTGGGACCTGGCCACCGGCCGCTGCGTCCAGGAGGCCCCGGGCCACCAGGGGGCCGTCTACCGGGCCAGGTTCAGCCCGGACGGCTCCCTCCTCGCCACCGCCGACATGGGCGCGGAAGAAGCGGGCGGGCACGGCACGGTCCGTATCTGGGCCACCGAGGGAATCCGCCTCCTGCACGAACTCAACGGCCACGCCGGACGCGTCTACACCCTCGACTTCCACCCCTCGGGAACCCTCCTCGCCAGCGGCGACACCGAAGGCCGGATCCGCCTCTGGGACCCCGTCGTCGGCACCCCGGCCGGGGCCCTGGAGAGCTTCACCGGAGCCGTCTACCAGGTCCTCTTCGGCGACGATGGCAGGCTCCTCGCCGCCTGCGACAGCGACGGCGCCGTCCGGGTGTGGACGGTCGCCGACCGCCGCAGCGGCGGCCACACCGTCACGCTGCGCCCCCGCCAGCCCGCCGAGCACCGGGGCGCCGCCTGGGCGTGCGCGTTCCGCCCCGGCGACAGCCAGCTCCTCACCGTCGGCAACGACGGCGGCGCGCGCATCTGGGACGCAGCGACGGGGCAGGGCAAGCGCATCCTGCGCGGTCACGGCCGCCGGGTCGCCGGGGTCGCGTTCAGCGCGGACGGCGGCCAGCTCGCCGCCACCGGCAACGACGGCGTCGTACGCCTGTGGGACACCCGCACCGGGCAGCGCAGCCACGAACTCACCGGCCGCGGCGACCGGTTGGTGTCCGCCGCCTTCAGCCCCGCCGAAGCCGTGCTCGCCACCGCGAGCAACGACGGCGACATGTACCTGTGGAACCCGGCGGGCGGCGAGTACCTCCGCGAGTTCGACGCGGAGACCGAGCACATCTGGGCGGTCGCCTTCAGCAGCGACGGCGTCCTGCTCGCCACCGCCAACGACGACGACTCCGTACGCCTCTGGTACCGCTCCACCGGCGCCCACGTCTCCCACCTCGACCAGCACCGGGGCCGGGTCCGCTCGATCGCCTTCCGGCCCGGCGGCGGAATCCTCGCCACCGGCTGCGACGACAGCCACGTACGGATCTGCGACGGTACGAACGGCGAGCTGCTCGCCGACCTGGCCGGGCACACGGACCGGGTGTACGGGGTGGCGTTCGGGCAGGGCGGCCGGGGCTCGGGTGCTCGGGGCCCGGATGCTCAGGGCTCGGGTGCTCAGGGCGAGTGGCTGGTCAGTGCGGGCTGGGACGGCACGGCCCTGATCTGGCGGGACGGCGAGGTGGCCCACCGGCTCGAAGGGCTCGGCGGCCGGTTCTGGACGGTCGCCGCCCATCCCACCCGCCCGCTCGTCGCGGCGGCCGGCGACGACCGCCGCATCCTGCTCTGGGACGCCGACACCGGGGAGCAGGTCGCCGACCTGGCCGGGCACACCGGCCGGGTGCTGTCGGTCGAGTTCTCCCCGGACGGTACGACGATGGCCAGCGGCGGCGAGGACGGCACGGTCCGGCTGTGGAACCTGCGGCCCGACGGCTCCGCCACGCTGCGGGCCATCCTCGTCGGCGTACCCGACGCGTGGGCGGCGCTCACTCCGGGCGGCGGGTACAAGAGCGAGGGGGACGTGGACGGCGAGTTCTGGCACGCGGTCGGCATGGCCCGCTTCACCCCCGGTGAGCTGGACGAGTTCCTGCCAGGGGTGCACCGGCTGCCGCTGGGCGAGGAGCTGCCGGGACGGTGAGCGGCTCTGCGTCGAGGGGCCGGGCGGCGAGCGGCCGGGAGTCGAGCGGCCGGGTGGTGAGCGGCTGGGTGGTGAGCGACTGAGGGGTGAGCGGCTGGGCGTCGATCGGCTCGGGTACGGGGCGGAGCATCCACCGCACGAGGAGCGCGGCTCCCGTCATGACGACCGCCACCACGGCCAGCGCGAGCTTCCACGCGTAGGTGAACTCGGCTGCCAGCACGGCCTGTCGGGCCCCTTCCAGCTTGCCCGCCGCCACGTCCGCCGCGAGCTTCCCGTCACCGAGCCGCGTTCCGAGCAGCCCGATCAGGGCCGCCCCGAAGACGGCCAGCATCAGCGAGTTCGAGCCGGCCCGGACCGTGCTGAGGAGGCCGGACGCCATCCCGATGCGGGACTGGTCGACCATGCTCATCGCCTGGCCGTCGACCAGCCCCATGGCGAGTCCGTTCGCGATGCCGATCAGGGCGAGGGGCGCGGCCAGCTGCGCCGCCCCGATGCCCGGGTGCAGGAACGCGACGAGGAGCGCGTTGCCGGTGGCGGACAGCGAGAGGGCGGTGACCAGCAGGTGGCGGGTGCGGTTAGGCGGCAGTATTGCGGCCCGGCGAATGTTCGAATTCCGTTCCCCTCGCGGTGCCCCACGGTGCGTTGTTAGCGTGCGGGGCGTGAAGCTGGTGGTGCGGGTGAAGCTGCTGCCAACGCCCGCACAGGCGTTGGCTCTTGAGGCGACCCTGCGCGCCTGCAATGAGGCGGCGATCTGGCTGGCCGCCCAGGCTTTCGAGTGCAAGGTGACGTCCCGGGCCGGGTTGCAGGTGCTGGCGTACGTGGAGTTGAAGGCGCGCGGTCTGTCCGCGCAGCCCGCGCTGCATGTGCTGCGCAAGGTTGCCGACGCCTACACCACGCTGCGGGCGAACGTGAAGGCCGGGAACCTTGGCAAGCCCGGCTCGAAGCGGCGCGCCAAGGCGACCGGCAAGCCGGTGACCTTTCGGGCGGGTGCGGCCCAGCCTTTTGACGATCGCTGCCTGTCCTGGCAGCACCAGGACCGCACGGTGTCCATCTGGACCACCACCGGCCGCATGAAGAACGTGGCCTTCACCGGCCGGGCCGAGCAGCTCGCCGTCCTCGCCGCACACCGCAGGGGCGAGACGGACCTGCTGTGCCAGGACGGGCAGTGGTATCTGGTCGCCACCTGCGAGATTCCCGAAGCCGAGCTGAACACCGAGCCCGACGGGTTCGTCGGGGTGGACCTGGGGATCGTGAACATCGCCTCCACCTCCACCGGGAAACGGTTCTCGGGTCGGCGTCTGAACCGGCGGCGGGAGGCGGACCGCAGGCTGCGGTCCAAGCTGCAGAAGAAGGGCACGAAGTCCGCGAAGCGGCGGGCGAAGCGGCATGCGGGCAAGGAGGCCCGGCGGGCCCGCGACATCAACCACAAGATCAGCAAGCAGATCGTGGCGGAGGCTCAACGCACCGCACAAGGGGTCGCCCTGGAGAACCTCACGGGCATCCGCGAGCGGGCACGGCTACGCAAGCCCCAACGCGTCACGCTGCACTCCTGGACCTTCCACCAGCTCGGGACCTTCCTCGCCTACAAGGCGCGGCGTGCCGGGGTTCCGGTGGTGTACGTGAACCCTGCGTATTCCAGCCAGGAATGCTCCCAGTGCCATCACATCGACAGACGCAACCGGCCCGCACAGGCCCGGTTCGCGTGCAGGTCCTGCGGCTTCGTTGAGCACGCGGACCTGAACTCGTCCCGGATCCTCAGCCAACGCGGCTGGGCAGCCTGGGTCTGCGGGGCCGAGTCACAGGCCCCTGCCGTCACGCTCATCGCGTGACGGCTGGACGCAGCCGGGCCTCGCCGAAGCCATCGACGACCCGAGCAGCAAACCCGGGACTTCAGCCCCGGGCAGTTGACGTGAGACGGAGTTCCGACACCATGGACAAGCTCCGCAACCGGGCCGAGGCCCAGAAGATCGCCGCCCTGCTCGGCCTGGGCGAGGACCCCGACAGCCTCGCCTTCCTGTACGCCCTGCCCTCCGCCGACGTACGAAAGCTGCGCGAGCAGACCGCGGCCGCCCTCTTCGACGGGCAGCCGGAGATGCTCGACCGCATCGCGAAGGCCACCAAGCTCGTCCCCGCGGGCGTCGCCGCCGCCATCTCCCAGAAGGCGCTCGGCCCCCGCCTGGCCGCCGCCGTCGCGGGCCGCCTCGAACCCCACCGGGCCGCCGACATCATCGAGAAGCTGCCGGTCCCCTTCGCCGCCGAGTCCTGCCCGCACCTGGACCCGCGCCGCATCGCCGGCATCGTCGACAGCCTCGACGAGAACCTCCTCGTCCGCATCGCCGTCGCCCTCGCCGAACGCGGCGACCACCTCACCATGGGCCGCTTCGTCGGCGACATCCGCGACTCCGCCCTGGAGCGCATCCTTCCGCAGATCTCCGACGACCTCGTCCTGCGCACCGGAGTCGTCGTCGACCGCCCCGAACGCCTCGGCCAGATCATCGAGTTGATGGGCGAGGAGCGCCTCGCCAAGGTCGTCGGTGCCGCCTCCGCGAGCGGTCTGTGGCCCGAAGCCCTCGCCGTCGCGGGTCTGGTCACCGGTGAACAGCGCGTCCGCATCGCCCAGTTGGCCGCCGCCCAGCCGCCCGACGCACTGGACTCCCTGGTGCGGGCCACGGCCGAGCAGGACCTCTGGGAGTCCCTGCTGCCGCTGGTCGCCCTCCTCGACGAGAAGGAGCGCCGCGCCGTCGCGGTCCTGCCCTCGCTGCGCTCGCCCGAAGTGCTCGCCCAGGTCGTACGCGCCGTGGTCGCGACCGGTCTGTGGAGCGAGTTCCTTCCTCTGGTGGAAGTGCTCCCCGACGACTCCCGCAAGGTCGTCGCCGACGCGGCGAGCGCCCTCGACGGCACGGAGCTCGACGCGCTCGCCCGCGAGGTCGGCCGGCACGACCTGTGGGAGACGGTGCTGCCGCTGGTCGAGCTGATGGACGACGGAGCGAAGCAGCGCATCTTCGAACTCCCGGCGTTCCAGGAGCAGTCGGCCCCCTGACGCCGCCCCTGATTCCACCCCTTGATTCCACCCCCTGATTCCACCCCCGACCCCGGTGCTGGAGCTGGACAGAACGTCCGTCGGCGAGTACACCCAGTGACAAGGTTCGTGCACAGTCACTGGGGGGCGAGGGGAATGAGGACGGAATGTGGCCTCAAAAGGAGAGTTTCTTACCGAAGTGCGCCGAATCGGCGGAAGTGCGATCCGCTACGGAACGTGACCTCCCCCGGCTGGCGGCGCTGGACTGCGCGGCCTACGGTGCCGAGGCCTACGGGTATCCCGTACTGCGCCAGCTCCTCGACGTGCACGGCGGCGGGCTGCTGGTGCTCGACGGCGGTACCGAGAGCAACGGCCTGGCCGGATACGTACTGATCGCCAACGCGGCCCGCTCCTGGGAGAGCTGGCTCCTCAGCCTGGTCGTCGACAAGCGCTACCAGGGGTGCGGCCACGGCCGCAGGCTGCTGTCCGAGGCGGTACGGCTGGCCGAGCGCAGCGGAGTGAGCGAGATCCGGGGGAGCGTGGAGCCGGGCAACCGTGCGGCTGTCGGGCTCCTCCGCTCCCTCGACTTCGTCGTGGAGGCCGACGTGGCGGACTACTCGGGCCCCGGTGAGCACCGGCTGGTGATGTGCCGGTCGATCAGCCGGTACCCGATGAGGTGAGCGGGGGCGGCGTCCTCGTGCGGCCGTGCGCCAGGATCGTACGGCCGCGCACCCGCGTCATCGGGCCGCGCACCCGCGTCGTCGGGCCGTGCGCCCGCGTCATCCGGCCGTGGATCCGCCGTCGACGGTGAACTCCGTTCCCGTGATGTACGACGACGCGTCCGACACCAGGAACCGCACCAGCTCGCCGACCTCCTCCGGGCGCCCGATCCGGCCCAGCGGCAGGTGCGACCAGTCCCGGCCGGCCGTGGACGCGATCATCGGGGTGTCGATCGCCCCGGGATGCACGGAGTTGACCCGGACCCGGTACTTCGCCAGGTCCAGCGCGGACGAGCGGGTCAGCCCGCGCAGGCCGAACTTCGTCGACCCGTACGCCGCGTGGCCGGGGATGCCGACCAGGCCCGCCGTCGACGACACGTTGACGATCGAGCCGCCGCCCGCCTCCTTGAGTGCGGGCAGCACCGCCTGGATGCCGAGGAAGGGGCCGAGGAGGTTGACCCGGATCAGGGCCTCGAAGTTCTCCCGCGTCTCCGTCTCGACGGACGCGGTGCGCCACAGGGCGGCGTTGTTGACCAGGGCGTCGATCCGGCCGAAGGTCTCCCGCGCGGCCGCCGTCACCTCCGCCCAGCTCGCCGCGTCCGCCACGTCGTGCCGTACGAAAAGGCCTTGCCCGTCAAGGGACTTGACGACCTCGCGGCCCTCCGCCTCCCGGATGTCCGTGACGACCACCCGCGCCCCTGCCTCGGCGAACAGCCGGGCCTCGGCCGCACCCTGGCCGCGACCGGCACCGGTGACGACGACGACCTTGCCCTCCAGCGTGATGCCCGTGCTCACTTGCCCTCCAAAGCCCTGAAGTGGGGAATCACGGTCTCGCCCCACTGGCGGATGGTCTCCATGCACGCCTCCTGCGGGACCGTGCCCATCTGGATCAGGCACATCACCTCGTCGACGCCGATCTCGCGCAGCTGCTCGACGTAGCCGATCGCGGTCTGCGCGTCGCCGTACGCGTGCTCGGCGTTGAACGTGCCGGTGTCGACCGGGCGGGCCGGGATGTTCGCCTCGTGCAGCCTGGCGACCAGCTCGTCACGGTTCTTGGCGAGGGCGGCGACGTGGTCCTCGTGCTCCGCGTGACCGGTGGGCGCGGGCCCGTTTCCGTACCAGTGCGCGATCGACTCGGCGAAGAAGCGCTGGCCGCGCGTACCGATGCGCAGGGCCCGCTCGGCGTCGTCCAGGACGATCGTCGGGCAGAGCGCGGAGAGGTGGTCGTTGACCTCGGTGGAGACGGAGCGCTCCCCGCTGCGGGTCGCGATCGCCTCGTCGTACACCTTGCGCATCTCGCGCACGTCGTCGGCACCGGCGAAGCCCATCACCAGTGCGCCGATGCCGAGTTCGGCCGCCAGCTTGAGGGTGTCGTGCTTCGAGCAGGCCATGAAGAGGGGAGGGTGCGGGTCCTGCACCGGGCGGGGCAGGACCGCGCCGGGGCCGATGTCGATCGAGCCGTGCCACTCGAACCGCTCCTCGCGCCAGGCGCCGGAGAAGATCCGCAGGGCCTCCTCCATCTGCGGGTAGGTGTCCTCCGGCCGGACGCCGTACATGGACATCTCCTGGCGGGTGGCCCCGCGCCCCGCGCCGATGTCGACCCGGCCGCCGGAGAGCACGTCGAGCATCGCCGCCCGCTCGGCGACGCGCACCGGGTGCTGGTAGCCGAACGGCATGGTGACCACGCCGTGGCCGATGCGGATCCTCGACGTACGGGCGGCGACCCAGGTCAGGAAGATCTCGGAGGCACTCATGTGCGCGTACTGGGAGAGCGAGTGGTGCTCGACCGCCCAGATGCGGTCGAAGCCCATCTCCTCGGCGAACACGGCCTGTTCGACGCAGTCGTTGATGACCTGGCGCTCGCGTTCGGGGGTGGGGTCGGCGAGCTGGGCCTCGAAGATCATCGAGAACTTCATGCTGTGATCCTCCCTCGGTTATTTCGAATAGGAATACTTCTAGCAGGCATACACCGGCCTGAGGAAGAGGGCGTGCGGGGTCCGCCCGTAGACTGCCGGGCGTGGCGAAGAAGGAAGCGGCAGACGACGGCGTGCGCGACGGCGGGGCGGAGACGGCCCTCCCGGGGCTGCCCGCGACGAGCTGGGCGGTGCTGGGACTGCTCTCCTTCGGTGAGGAGCTGTCCGGCTACGACCTGAAGAAGTGGTCGGACTGGTCGCTGCGGTTCTTCTACTGGAGCCCGTCGTTCAGCCAGATCTACAGTGAGCTGAAGCGGCTGGAGAAGGCCGGTTACGCCTCCTCGCGCCTGGTCGCGCAGGAGACCGGGACGCGCGACAAGCGGGTCTACCGGATCACCGGCTCGGGCCTGGACGCGGTGCGCCGCTGGGCCCGCGAGGCCCCGGTCGACCCGCCGGTCCTCAAGCACGGCCCGATGCTGCGGCTCTGGCTCGGCCATCTGCTGGAACCCGAGCAGATGCGCGAAGTCCTCGCTCAGCACCGGGAGTTCGCGGAGAAGATGCGCCGCCGCGCGGTCGCGGACGTGGAGGGCGCGAAGGGCGAGGCGGCCTGGGCGTACCCGACGCTGACCCTGAAATGGGCCGAGCGCTACTACGCGTCGGAACGCGACCTGGCCGACGAGATGCTCACCGACATCGAAAACCTGGAACGCGACACCCGGTCATAGGGGGCGCTCCAGAAGGGGCGCCCTCCAGGGGCGCGGGGCTGTGTTGACTGTGCGGCTCCGCTGCGTGGGCGCGCCCAGCCACGAACAACCCGCACATCCCCAACCACCCGCTAAGGGGCGCGGGGCTGTGCTGACCGTGCGGCTCCGCCGCGTGGGCGCAACCAGCCACACTCAACCCGCACATCCTGCCCCCCCCCGGCAGGGGTCACCGCACCACCCGCCCGTACCCCCGCCGAAAGTAGACCAACGGCTCACCTTCCCGCCGCACGGCGAGATCCGTGACCCGCCCCAGCACCACCGCATGGTCGCCCCCGTCGAGCACGTCCCCCAGCTCGCACTCGATCGTCGCCAGCGCCCCCTCGATCAACGGCGCCCCGTACGCCCCCGGCGTCCACCGCACCCCGGCGAACTTGTCCCCGCCCGTCACCGCGAAGCGCACGCACAGCGACTGCTGGTCATGGCCGAGGATGTTCACCGCGAAGCGCCCCGCCGCCCGGATCCTCGGCCAGGTCGACGACGTGTGCGCCGGGCAGAAGCAGATCAGCGGCGGGTCGAGCGAGACCGAGGAGAAGGACTGCACGGCCATGCCGACCGGCCGCCCGTCCGGTCCGAGTGCGGTGACGAGGGCGACCCCCGTGCAGAAGGCGCTCATCGCGGTCCGCATGTCGATTCCCTCGACTGTGCGGTGCGGGTCGGCGAGGGTGGGCGTTGCGGTGGCCATGATGAACCTCCGGTTTATGTCTACTAGGTATATGCCTAACCGAAACACCTGTGATTGGATACCGGCCACGCTCGCACGTCAAGTAGGCACGTAGGAGGGTTCCTTGAGCAGCTCCCCGCATCAGCAACCCCGGCCCCCCTCGACACTCGCGGCCCTCCCGCAGTACGCCGCCGACGCGTACGGGCAGCGCGAGGCGCTCGCCGACGGAGAGGTCCGCTGGACCTTCGCCCGGCTGAACGAGGAGATCGCCGCGGCCGCCCGTGCCGCCGTCGCCCACGGCGTCCGCCCCGGCGACCGCGTCGCGGTCTGGGCCCCCAACAGCCGCCAGTGGATCACTGCCGCACTCGGCGCGGTCGGCGCGGGCGCCGCCCTCGTCCCCGTCAACACCCGGTACAAGACCGCCGAGGCGGCCGACATCGTCCGCCGCAGCGGTGCCACCGTCCTGTTCGCCGAACGCGGCTTCCTCGGCACCGACTACGTCGCCGCCCTCCACGGCTCGGGCGAGGACCTGGGCGCCCTGCGCTCCACCGTCGTCCTGCGCGGCGAGCCCGGCCCACGGACCACCGGCCGGACCACCGCCTGGGCCGACTACCTCGCCGCGGGCGAGCGCGTCGACGACGCCGAGCGCCTCGCCCGTATCGCCGCCGTCGCCCCCGACGACCTCTCCGACATCCTCTACACCTCGGGAACCACCGGGCGCCCCAAGGGAGTCACCACCACCCACGCCCAGACCGTCCGCCTCTACGACGACTGGTCGCGCCTGGTCACCCTCCGCGAAGGTGACCGCTACCTCCTGGTCAACCCCTTCTTCCACGCCTTCGGCTACAAGGCCGGTGTCATCGCCTGCCTGCTGAGGGGCGTGACGATGCTCCCCGAGACCGTGTACGACGCCGACCGCATCCTGCACCGCATGGCCGCCGAACAGGTCAGCTGTCTGATGGGCCCGCCGACCGTCTTCCACGGCCTGCTGAGCCACCCCGAACGCGCCTCCCACGACCTGTCCGCGCTGCGCCTGGCCGGCACGGGCGCCGCAGCCGTCCCCACCGAACTCGTCGAGCGGATCCGGAACTCCCTCGGAGCGCCGGACGTTTTCACGGCATACGGACTCACGGAGTCGGGCGGCGTCGTCTCCGTCTGCCCCACGGACGCCGACGCCCGGACCGTCGCACACACGGTCGGGCTGCCCGTCCCCGGCACGGAGGTGCGCATCACCTCGCCGCTGGGCGATGCGCTGCCCCCGGGCGAGCCCGGCGAAGTACAGGTGCGCGGGTATCACGTCACCCACGGCTACCTGGACGACGAGGCCGCCACCGCGGAGGCCGTCCTGCCCGACGGCTGGCTGCGCACCGGCGACATCGGCGTCCTCGACGCGCGCGGCTACCTCACGATCACCGACCGCCTCAAGGACATGTACGTCGTCGGAGGCTTCAACGCCTACCCGGCCGAGGTGGAGAACGTCCTCCTCGGCCACGAGGCCATCACCGACGTCGCCGTGGTCGGCGCCCCCGACGACCGCCTCGGCGAGGTCGGCGTCGCCTTCCTCGTCACGACCGCACCCCTCACCCCGGAAGCACTGACCGCGTGGACGCGCGAGCGCCTCGCCAACTTCAAGGTCCCGCGCCGCTTCGTCACCGTCGAGTCCCTGCCGCGCAACGCGGGCGGCAAGCTCCTCAAGGGCGAACTGCGGCGCGCAGCAAGAGGAGAAGGAGACCGGATC
This sequence comes from Streptomyces sp. NPDC021093, assembly GCF_044333135.1. Classification (NCBI taxonomy): domain Bacteria; kingdom Bacillati; phylum Actinomycetota; class Actinomycetes; order Kitasatosporales; family Streptomycetaceae; genus Streptomyces; species Streptomyces sp. NPDC021093. The sequence continues at coordinate 353,612 of NZ_JBIRQJ010000005.1, forward strand.
GCATGAACTCTCACACCCCGAAAGCCCACAGCCCGAAAGCCCACACCCCGAAAGCCGACACCCACACTCTGAACCCCGGCGCCGAGCAGGAAGAACTGCGGACGGCCGTGCGCTCCGTCCTCGCCCGGCACGAGGGCCACGCCGCCTGGGCGCCCCTCACCCGCGACATCGGCGTCGCCGCCCTCACCGTCCCCGAGGAGTACGGCGGCCTGGGCTGCACCGGCCGCACCGAGGTCCACGTCGTGATGGAGGAACTGGGCCGGGCCCTGAGCCCCGTCCCCTACCTGGGCTCGGCGGTCCTCGCCACGGAAGCGCTCCTCGCCTCCGGCAACGAGGACGCCTGCGCCCGTCTCCTGCCGTCCCTCGCCGACGGCACCTCCGTCGCCGCGCTCGCCTGGGCGGAAGCGGCGGGGGAGGGCGACGGCAGCCGCGGCAGCTGGGCGGCCGCCGACCTCGCCACGACCGCCGAGGAGTCCCGGACCAGCGGCGACTGGCTGCTGACGGGCACCAAGGAGTACGTCCCCGCCGCGGAGCGCCCGGACGTCCTCCTCGCCTTCGCCCGCACCCCGGCCGGCCCGGCGCTCTTCGAACTCCTGCCGGGTGCGGGGGAGTTCACCGCGCTGCCCGCCATGGACCGCACCCGCCCGCTCGCCCGGATCACCCTGGACCGGGCCCCCGCCCGCCTCCTGTCCACCGACGGCGCCCGCATCCTCGCCCGGGTCCGCGACCTGGGCTGCACCGCGCTCGCCGCCGAGCAGGTCGGTGCGGCGGCCCGCGCACTGGAGATCACCGTCCAGTACGCCAAGGACCGCGTTCAGTTCGGCCGCCCCATCGGATCCTTCCAGGCGGTCAAGCACCGACTGGCCGACCTGTACGTCCTCGTCGAGGCGGCCCGCTCGCTGGCCCTCGCCGCCGCGGACTCGGGAGCCGCCGCCGCACCTGCCGCGGCCGCCAAGGCCGCGTGCTCCGAGGCGTACGAGAAGGTCGCGGGCGAGATGATCCAGCTGCACGGCGGCATCGGCATCACCTGGGAGCACCCGGCCCACGACTTCTTCAAACGGGCCCACGGCACTGCCCACTTCCTCGGCTCGGCAGCCGGTCACCGCCGCCGCCTGGCCAGGCTCCTGGGTTTCGACGCCCCGGCCCGCCCCACCGTGATCGCGTAACCTCGGCAGCCGGGAACGTACGCAAGGAAAGCGGGTCCGCGCATGCCCATCGACCTCCGCAAGATGGAGGCGACCGCCCCCGCGCTCGTCAGCCTCTACAAGAGCGCCGGCGTCAGCCTGCACAAGCACCGGCTGGCCGGGCAGCGCGCGGCGGTCTACCTCGTCGTCGACCACTCGGGCTCCATGAAGCCGTACTACAAGGACGGCAGCGTGCAGGCCCTCGCCGACCGGGTCCTCGGCCTGGCGGCGCACTTCGACGACGACGGCACCGTCCCCGTCGTCTTCTTCTCCACGGAGGTCGACGCGGTCACCGACATCGGCCTCGCCAACCACCGGGGCCGCGTCGAGGAGATCGCCGCGGGCCTCGGCCACATGGGGAGGACCAGCTACCACCTGGCCATGGACGCGGTCATCGACCACTACCTGGACAGCGGGTCCGCCCACCCCGCCCTGGTGATCTTCCAGACGGACGGCGGGCCGATCAACAAGCTCGCCGCCGAACGGTACGTCTGCAAGGCGGCAGGGCTCCCGCTCTTCTGGCAGTTCGTCGGCTTCGGCAACACCCGCAGCAACCAGTTCGACTTCCTCCGCAAGCTCGACGAACTCGCCGTCCCCGAGAAGCGGTTGGTCGACAACGCGGGCTACTTCCACGCCGGCGAGAACCCGTCAGAGGTCCCCGAAGCGGACCTCTACGACCGGCTGCTGGGCGAGTTCCCGGCCTGGCTGACGGCGGCCCGCGCACAAGGGGTGCTCCGATGAGGGTCCTGCGCGCCGCCGACCGCACCGCCGTCCCCTGGAAGAACGGCGGCGGCATCACCCGTGAGATCACCGGCTTCCCCGCGGGCGCGTCGGCAGCCGCCTTCGAGTGGCGCGTCAGCCTCGCCGAGGTCGCCGCCGACGGCCCGTTCTCCGTGTTCCCCGACGTCGACCGCATCCTGACGATGGTCGAGGGCGCGGGCATGGCCCTCACCCTGAACGGCACCGAACCCCGTCTCGTCGAAACGCGCCACGTCCCCCAGCACTTCCCCGGCGACGTCCCCACCGACTGCCGCCTCCTCGAAGGCCCGGTGGCCAACCTCAACGTCATGTACCGCAGGGGCACGGACGTCACGGCGCACGTGGAGGTCGCAGGCGGGCGGGTCCGGCCGGTGACGCTCCCGCCGCACGGCGGCACCGTGGTGATCGTGGCGCTGGACGCCCCGGCGGCCCTCCCCGGAGCGGGCCTCACCCTCGGCCCGTACGACGCGGTGGTGTGCACGGAGGACCCGGGCGTCCTGCACACGGACGGCCGTGCGGCGGTCATCACGGTGCGGCACGGCTGAACACGGCTGCGCCCCCGCACCAGGGGTCCTGGAGTGCGGGGGCGCAGAGGCGAGTTGCGGACCAGCCGGTACGGACTACTGGTTCCCGGCGGCGGACTGTCCCGCCCGGGCGACGTCCGTCGCGGCCTGGGCGGCGGTCTGGGTGACGGTCTGCGTCGTGGAGCCCGTCACCTCGTCGAACAGCTCGCCCGAGACCGGCAGCGAACCGAGCTGGTCGGCGGGCTCGGCGGCGTGCGCACCCGGGGCGGGGGAGACCAGGGCGGCGACAAAACCGGCGGCGAGGGAGGCAACGGCAGCCACGCTTCGTTTCTTCATGCCCTGCCCAACGCGCGGCGGGCCGAACGGTCACGCCCTCGGTGGGCGACCAGGCGGAACGGTCACGCCCTCAGTGGGCGACCAGGCCGAACGGTCACGCCCTCAGTGGGCGACCAGGCAGAACGGGTGCCCCGCCGGGTCCGCGTACACGTGGAACCCGCGGCCGGACGCGACACGGTCCAGCACCGTCGCACCCAGCGCCACCACCTCCGCGTGCGCGGCGCCCAGGTCCTCGACCGCCAGGTCCAGGTGGAACTGCTGGGGAGACTCCGGGTCCGGCCAGCGCGGCGGGCGGAAGTCCGCGGCACGCTGGAAGGCGAGGACCTGGCCGTCCGGGGTGTGGACGGTCGACCAGTCGTCGTCCAGGGACCACTGCGGGTCCGGGCGGTTGACCGCTCCGCCCGTCAACGCCGCGTAGAAGCGCGCGAGTCCGAGCGGGTCGGGACAGTCGAGAACGGTGCACTGAAGTCTGGCGATCATGCGCCGAGGATAGGGGCTCGCGCGGCGCGATCCGCGGGGCAGGTCCTACCCCGCCACCACCCGTCCCCTGCACCGCGCAGGCGTCCCCCACGCGTCCCGCAGGGGCCTGGCCTTGCGCAGCCACAGCGAGAGGTCCAGCTCCTGGGTGTAGCCGACCGCCCCGTGCAGCTGGAGCGCCGTGCGGGCCGCCGCGTACGCCGCCTCGCCCGCCGTCACCTTCGCCGCCGCGATGTCGGCGGGGGCCATGCTCAGCGCCGCCCCGTACAGCAGCGGCCGGGCGAATTCGAGCCCGACCAGGGTGTCCGCCAGCCGGTGCTTCACCGCCTGGAACGCGCCGATCGGCGTCCCGAACTGGGTGCGCTGCTTCGTGTACGAGACCGTCTGCGCCAGCAGCGCGTCACCGACGCCGAGCACCTGCGCGGCGGTCAGGAAACACGCGAAGTCCCGTGCGGCGGCGGTCGTTTCGGGCGTCACGGAGACCGGCTCACCCGCCGCCGGACGGTACAGCCGCCGCGCCGGGTCGGCCGACACGTGCGGCTCCCCGCCCGGCGGGGCGAGGGCGGGCTCCGGCGACAGTACGAACACGGCGTCGGCGGCGTCCGCGTCCAGCGCGTACCCACCCTCCTCCGCCAGCGACACCATCGCCGAGCCCGCCGCGATCCGCGGCAGCCACTCCTTCGCCAGGGCGGGGCTGTCGGCGAGCAGCACCGCCGCCGCAGCCGTCTCCACGTACGGTCCCGGCACGGCGTGCCTGCCCAACTCCAGGAAGGCAACGGCGAGTTCGACAGGCAGCACGCCCATTCCTTCGTGCGTCTCCGGCACGGCCAGCGCGAAGACGCCCGCCTCCGCGACCCGCGCCCACAGCTCGCGGCCGGGGCCGTGGTCCCCGGCCTCCCAGGCCCGTACGGCCGCCGGGGTGTCGGCCGAGGTCAGCATCGCGTCGAGCGAGCGGGCGAAGTCCTTCTGTTCACGGCTCTGCAGGAAGCGCATCAGCGGCGGCCCTTCGGGAGGCCGAGCAGGCGCTCGGCGATGATGTCGCGCTGGATCTCGTTCGTACCGGCGTAGATCGGGCCGGCGAGCGAGAACACATACCCCTCCGCCCACTCGCCCTCGGCCAACTCGCCGTCAGGACCCAGGAGTTCGAGCGCGGTCTCGTGCAGGGCGATGTCGTACTCGGACCAGAAGACCTTGTTCAGGCTGGACTCGGCGCCGACGGTCTCCCCGGTGGCGAAGCGCGAGGCGGCCCCCCAGGTGAACAGCTGGTACGCGCGCGCCCCGATCAGCGCGTCCGCGACCCGGTCGCGCAGCGCGGTGTCGGACGGGTCGGCCCGCGTGCGCCAGTCGGCGGCCAGCCGGTCGGCGGCGGCCAGGAAACGGCCGGGGGAGCGGAGCATGAGACCGCGTTCGTTGCCGGTGGTCGACATGGCGATCCGCCAGCCCTGGCCGACCTCGCCGATGACGTCCTCGTCCGGTACGAAGACCTCGTCGAGGAAGAGCTCCGCGAAGGCGGGCCTGCCGTCGAGCCGCCCGATGGGACGGACGGTGACCCCGGGCGCCCGCAGGTCGAACATCAGATAGGTCAGCCCCCGGTGCGGCCGGTCCGCGTGCGGGTCGGTGCGGAAGATGCCGAAGGCCCGGTCGGCGAACGCGGCGCGCGAGGACCAGGTCTTCTGGCCCGAGAGCAGCCAGCCGCCCTTCGTCCGCACGGCAGTCGAGCGAAGGGACGCCAGGTCGGAGCCGGACTCGGGTTCGGACCAGGCCTGCGCCCAGACGACCTCACCGGTCGCCATCGACGGCAGCACCCGCGCCCGCTGCTCCTCCGTCGCGTGGTCGAAGAGGGTCGGCGCGAGGAGGTTGATGCCGTTCTGCGAGACCCGCCCCGGCGCGCCCGCCGCGAAGTACTCCTCCTCGAAGATCAGCCACTGGAAGATGTCCGCGCCCCGGCCGCCGTACTCCTCGGGCCACGACACGACCGACCAGCGGTCGGCGGCCAGGCGGGCCTCCCACGCGCGGTGGGCGGCGAAACCCTCCTCGGTTTCGAGGGAGGGGAGCGGGGCGGCCGGGACGTGGGCCGCGAGCCACTCCCTGGCCTCGGTGCGGAAGGCGTTCTGCTCGGCGCTGAAGTCCAGGTCCATGGGGGTCAGTTGCCCGCCTTCTTCTTCATGGCGGCCACGTCCATGCCGCCCAGCGAGTCCTTCGCGGTCTCCGCGTTGTGCGCGTGCGCGAGGTGGTGCAGGCCGAAGACGGAGTCCATGCCGGTGTGCAGGCCCTGGAGGTCCTCGGCCTGGTTGACGGCACGCTTGGTGAGGGCGAGACCGAGGCGCGGCATCTCGGCGATCCGCTCCGCCAGTTCACTTGTACGTACGGCCAGTTCGGACCGCTCCACGACCCGGTTGACCATCCCGACCTCGTACGCCCGGCGTGCGCTCATCCGGTCGCCGGTGAACAGGAACTCCTTCGCGATGCGCGGCGGCATCACCCACGGGTGTGCGAAGTACTCGACGCCCGGAATCCCCATCCGTACGACGGGATCGGCGAAGAACGCGTCGTCCGACGCCACGATCAGGTCGCACACCCACGCCAGCATCAGCCCGCCCGCCACGCACGCCCCCTGCACGGACGCCACGACCGGCTTCGGCAGCTCGCGCCAGCGCCTGCACATCCCCAGGTACACCTCGGACTCGCGGGCGAACCTGCTCTCCGCCCCCGCCTTGTCCGAGTGGTCCCACCACAGGCCCGCCCTCCGCTCGAAGGGGAGGTGGGCGTCGCGCTCGGGGGTGCCGATGTCGTGCCCCGCGGAGAAGTGCTCGCCCGCGCCGGCCAGGACGACCACCTTGACCTCGTTGTCCTCCGACGCCCGGTAGAAGGCGGCGTCGAGGGCGTACGTCATCGCGGAGTTCTGGGCGTTGCGGTAGCGGGGCCGGTTGAGGGTGACGTACGCGACCGGGCCCCGGCGCTCGTACAGAACGGGCTCGGAAGCGGGGGTACCGGATGTGTCGGGCGTCTCGGCTGTCATGGTGGAACCATCCTTCCCTAACAAGTGTTTGGTAGGTTAACGTACGGCCATGAGCAGCGTCGAGGAGTTCCGCACCGAGATCCGGAACTGGCTACGGGACCAACTCGGCGGCGAATTCGCCGAGTTGAAGGGCCGGGGAGGCCCCGGAAGGGAACACGAGGCGTTCGCCGAGCGCCTCGCCTGGGAGCGGCACATGGCCGCCCACGGCTGGACCTGCGTCGGCTGGCCCGAGGAGTACGGCGGCCGGGGCGCGAGCGTGGCGGAACAGATCGCCTTCCACGAGGAGTACGCCCTCGCGGACGCTCCCGCCCGCGTCAACCACATCGGTGAACAGCTCCTCGGCCCGACCCTCATCGCGTACGGCACCGAGGAGCAGAAGGCCCGCTTCCTGCCGCCGATCGTGGCGGTGGAGGAACTGTGGTGCCAGGGCTACAGCGAACCCGACGCGGGCTCCGACCTCGCGAACGTCCGCACCAGGGCGGCGCTTTCGCCCGAGGGGGACGCGTGGGTGGTCAACGGCCAGAAGATCTGGACGTCCCTGGCCCACGAGTCGCAGTGGTGCTTCGTCGTCGCCCGCAGCGAACCGGGTTCGCGCCGGCACGCGGGGCTCTCGTACCTCCTGGTCCCCATGGACCAGCCGGGCGTCGAGGTCCGGCCGATCGTCCAGCTGACCGGGACGTCCGAATTCAACGAGGTCTTCTTCGACGACGCCCGCACCGACGCCTCGCACGTCGTGGGGGAGCCCGGCGACGGCTGGAGCGTCGCGATGGCCACGCTGGGCTTCGAGCGCGGCGTCTCCACCCTCGGCCAACAGGTCGGATTCCGCCGGGAGCTGGAGTCACTGGTCGAAGTGGCCAGGCGCAACGGCGCCCTCGCCGAACCCCGCGTGCAGGAAGGCCTCGTACGCGCCTGGACGGGGCTCGAAGCGATGCGCGCCCACTTCAGGCGCGGCGACGTCGAGCCTTCGGTGGCCAAGACGTACTGGGCGACCTGGCACCGCGACCTCGGCGAACTCGCCATGGAGATACGCGGCGCGGCCTCGCTGCTGGCCGAGTCGGCGCCGTACGAACTCGACGACTGGCAACGGCTGTTCCTCTTCTCCCGCGCCGACACCATCTACGCGGGATCGGACGAGATCCAGCGCAACATCATCGCCGAGCGCGTGCTCGGACTTCCCAAGGAGGCACGGGCGTGAGCACAGCACCCGCATACGTGAAGGGGCACGGGCTCCTGGCCGGCCGCAGCGCCGTCATCACCGCGGCGGCCGGCGCCGGGATCGGCGGCGCCACCGCGCGCCGCTTCCTGGAGGAGGGCGCCCGGGTCGTCATCGGCGACGCGCACGCACGGCGGCTGAAGGAGTCGGAACAGGCGCTCACCGAGGAGTTCGGGGCCGACAGGGTCACCTCCCTGCCGTGCGACGTCACCGACGAGACCCAGGTCCAGGCACTCTTCACCCGGGCCGCCGAGATCCACGGCGGCCTCGACCTCGTCGTCAACAACGCCGGGCTCGGCGGCACCGCCGACCTCGTCGACATGACCGACGACCAGTGGTCGAAGGTCCTGGACGTCACCCTCAACGGCACCTTCCGGTGCACCAGGGCCGCCCTGCGCGCCATGAAGGAGGCCGGCAACGGCGGCGTGATCGTCAACAACGCCTCCGTCATCGGCTGGCGCGCCCAGGCAGGACAGGCCCACTACGCCGCCGCGAAGGCGGGCGTCATGGCGCTCACCCGGTGCGCGGCGGTCGAGGCGGCCGACTTCGGCGTACGCGTCAACGCCGTCGCCCCCAGCCTGGCCATGCACCCGCACCTGGTGAAGGTGACCACCCCCGAACTCCTGGCGGAGCTGACCGCGCGCGAAGCCTTCGGCCGGTACGCCGAGCCCTGGGAGGTCGCCAACGTCATCGTCTTCCTCGCCAGCGGCTACTCCTCGTACATGACGGGGGAGACGGTCTCGGTCAGCAGCCGGCATGCGTGAGCGCTCGACCACAATGAGCGGGTGCCTACCAAGAAGAAGCCCCAGGTGACCGCATCCCCCGAGCGCCGTCGCGAACTCCTCGACACGGCGGCCGAGGTGTTCGCCGCGCAGGGCTACAACGCCACCACCGTCCGCAAGATCGCCGACGCGGCGGGGATGCTCGCCGGCAGCCTCTACTACCACTTCGATTCCAAGGAATCGATGCTCGACGAGATCCTCTCGACCTTCCTGACCGAGCTGTGGGAGGGCTACGACACCGTACTCGCCTCCTCGCTCGGCCCCAGGGAGACCATCGAGGCCCTCGTCACCGAGTCCTTCCGGGAGATCGACCGGCACCGCGCCGCCGTCGCCATCTACCAGAAGGAGTCCCGGCACCTGTCCGCGCAGCCCCGCTTCCACTACCTCGCCGACTCGCAGACCAAGTTCGAGAAGGCCTGGCTGGGGACGCTGGAGCGCGGCGTCGCCGACGGGGCCTTCCGGGACGACCTCGACATCCGCCTCACGTACCGCTTCGTGCGCGACACGGTGTGGGTGGCGGCGTCCTGGTACCGGCCCGGCGGCCAGCACAGCCCCGAGGAGATCGCCCGCCAGTACCTGTCGATGGTGCTGGACGGAATCGCCGTACGCACCGAATGAACCCCTGAAACGGAGACCCCGTCATGGCCGAGGCCTACATAGTCGAAGCGGTACGCACCCCCGTCGGCCGGCGGAAGGGCGGACTCGGCGCCGTCCACCCCGCCGACCTCGGCGCACACGTCCTGAAGGCCCTGGTCGAGCGCTCCGGCATCGACCCGTCCGCCGTCGAGGACGTCGTCTTCGGCTGCCTGGACACGGTCGGCCCGCAGGCCGGCGACATCGCGCGCACGGCCTGGCTGGCGGCCGGGCTCCCCGAGGAGGTGCCGGGCGTGACCGTCGACCGCCAGTGCGGCTCCTCGCAGCAGGCGGTCCACTTCGCCGCGCAGGGAGTCCTCTCCGGCACCCAGGACCTGGTCGTCGCGGGCGGCACCCAGAACATGACGCAGATCCCGATCGCCTTCGCCTCGCGGCAGGCCGCCGAACCGCTGGGGCTGACGCAGGGCCCGTACGCCGGGTCCGAGGGTTGGCGCGCCCGGTACGGCGACGCTCCGGTCAACCAGTTCCACGGCGCGCAGCTGATCGCCGAGAAGTGGGGGATCTCGCGCCGCGACATGGAGGAGTTCGCGCTCCGCTCGCACCTGAGGGCGCTGCGGGCGATCGACGAGGGCCGCTTCGCGCGGGAGACGGTGGCGTACGGGGACGTGACGGTCGACGAGGGCCCGCGCCGGGACACCTCGCTGGAGAAGATGGCGGGACTCAAGCCGGTGATGGAGGGCGGCACGATCACCGCCGCGTGCTCCTCGCAGGTGTCCGACGGCGCGGCGGCGATGCTGATCGCCTCCGAGCGGGCCGTACGGGAACACGGGCTGACCCCGCGCGCCCGCATCCACCACCTCTCCGTACGGGGCGAGGACCCCATCCGCATGCTGTCGGCGCCGATCCCCGCGACGGCGTACGCGCTGAAGAAGACCGGGATGTCGATCCAGGACATGGACCTGGTCGAGATCAACGAGGCGTTCGCACCGGTCGCCCTGGCGTGGCTGAAGGAGACGGGCGCGGACCCGGAGCGGGTGAACGTGAACGGCGGAGCGATCGCCCTCGGTCACCCGCTGGGCGCGACCGGCGTCCGGCTGATGACGACGCTGCTGCACGAGCTGGAGCGCACGGGCGGGCGGTACGGCCTCCAGACGATGTGCGAGGGCGGCGGGCAGGCGAACGTGACGATCATCGAGCGGGTATAGCGGCGGAATTCCGGGCGAACGACCGGAGACCGGCCATGTGGCGCCTGACTTGGCAAGTTCCACCGCGCGCCTGCCGCGGGGGCGTGCTACGGTAGACGAGTTGCAGTTTTGGTACCCATGAACTTTATGTGCGCCTGACGAGAACGCTTCGACAGGTGCACATTTGTTTTTCCGGTCATTGCCGGTTTCCGGCTCTCCGGATGGGGTCATTGCGGCGACGAGGAATTCGTAAAGTGCGGATTTCCGGCTCTGCCCCTGTTTTAGGAGATTTAAAATGGCTACTGGCACCGTGAAGTGGTTCAACTCGGAAAAGGGCTTCGGCTTCATTGAGCAGGACGGCGGCGGCGCCGACGTCTTCGCCCACTACTCCAACATCGCCACCTCGGGCTTCCGCGAGCTCCAGGAAGGCCAGAAGGTTTCCTTCGACGTCACGCAGGGCCAGAAGGGCCCGCAGGCGGAGAACATCGTCCCGGCCTAATCGCCCGGACGCGAACCTCTAGCCGGGGCCCGCACCGTGAAGGTGCGGGCCCCGGCTTGTTGTTGTGTTCGCAAGGCCCCGTGCCGAGCGCGTCGCGGGCCGCGACGCAGCCGTTCCCAGGCTGTCCCCAGGAAGAAGGCAATTACTGCATGACCCGTTTCGAACGATCCTCCTCCGAGCGCACCGGCCGTCCGGCGCGCAACCGACCGTCGAGTGCCGCCCCGTCCCGGGGCCGCGGCAAGGCTTCGACGAAGAATTCCGGAAAGGGCCCTGCCCGCCGGTCCACGCCGCCCCAGGGTGAATTCGCACTGCCGGAGACCATCACCCCCGCGCTGCCGTCGGTCGAGGCTTTCGAAGCGCTGGACATGCCTGCCGCACTCCTTAAGACGCTCGCCGCGCAGGGGGTGACGGAGCCGTTCCCGATCCAGGGCGCGACGCTGCCGAACTCGCTCGCCGGCCGGGACATCCTGGGCCGCGGCCGGACCGGCTCCGGCAAGACGCTGGCCTTCGGCCTGGCGCTGCTGGCCCGTACCGCAGGACGACGCTCCGAGCCGCACGCGCCGCTCGCGCTCGTCCTCGTACCGACGCGTGAACTCGCCCAGCAGGTCACGGACGCGCTGACGCCGTACGCGACCGCCGTCAACCTGCGGCTGACCACGGTCGTCGGCGGCATGTCGCTCACCAAGCAGGCGAACGCGCTGCGCCGGGGCGCCGAGGTGCTCGTCGCCACGCCCGGCCGCCTGAAGGACCTCATCGAGCGGGGCGACGCCCGGCTCGACCAGGTCGCCATCACCGTCCTCGACGAGGCCGACCAGATGGCCGACATGGGCTTCATGCCGCAGGTCGTCGCGCTGCTCAAGCAGGTCGAGCCGGGCGGGCAGCGGATGCTGTTCTCGGCGACGCTGGACAAGAACATCGACAAGCTCGTGAAGATGTTCCTGACCGACCCGGTCGTGCACTCGGTGGACCCGTCCGCCGGCGCGGTCACGACGATGGAGCACCACGTGCTCTACGTCATGGACGAGACCGAGAAGAAGGCCGTCGCGGCCCGGATCGCCGCCCGCGAGGGCCGCGTGATCATGTTCGTGGACACCAAGAGGGCAGCCGACCGCTTCGCGAAGCGCCTCCTCGCCGCCGGTGTGTACGCGGCCGCGCTGCACGGCGGGCGCTCCCAGCCGCAGCGCAACCGCACGCTGGAGCAGTTCAAGACCGGCAAGGTCACCGCGCTCGTCGCGACCAACGTGGCGGCCCGCGGCATCCACATCGACGACCTCGACCTGGTCGTCAACGTGGACCCGCCGACCGACCACAAGGACTACCTGCACCGCGGCGGCCGTACCGCCCGTGCCGGTGAGTCCGGCTCCGTCGTCACGCTCGTCCTCCCCGAGGAGAAGCGCGAGATGACCCGGCTGATGAGCGACGCGGGCATCGCGCCGCACACCGCCCGGGTCAAGTCCACCGACGAGGAGCTGGCGACCATCACGGGCGCGCGCGAGCCGTCCGGTGTCGCCGTGGTCGTCGAGGTGCCGGTACCGGTGCAGCAGCAGCCCGCGAAGCGCCGTCCGTCCGGCTCCGGCGGCGGCTCCGGCCGTCCGTCGTCCGACGGACGCAGCCGGACCCGCGGCCGTCGTGGCGGCGGCGGTGGCACCGGCGCCCCTGCCGGTGGCGGCGGTACGGCGACGGGCGGGCGTCCGTCCCGTCCGGCGCGTGCCGGATCCGCCTCCGGCGGCGGCCAGGGCCAGTCGCGCGGCACGGGTCAGCCCCGTACCGGCGGCGGCCAGTCCCGCACCGGCGGCGGACAGGGCCAGTCGCAGCGGCGGCAGGGCGGCGGCCAGGGCGGCCGCCGCGCCGCCTGAGGACGTGGGACAGGGGGCTGACGGTTAGTCAGCCGACCAGCTGGGCCTGGAGCTTCGCCAATGTGCGGAGGTCCAGGCCCAGCCCCTTCTGCAGATACCCGTGCAGGCTGCCGTAGCGTGCCTCGACCTCCGCGAGGGCGGTGTCCAGGTATCCGTCGCGGACCTCCTGGAGGGGGATCAGCAGGTCCGGGTTCTGCATCAGGCCGGCCTGCTTGAGGCCGTCGCGGACCTTCTTGTCTGCCGCGGCCCGGATGGCGTTCGAGGCGAGGTAGTCGCCGCGGGCCGTCGCCTCCGGCACACCCAGGGCGCGCAGCAGTACGTAGGTGGTCCAGCCCGTACGGTCCTTGCCCGACGTGCAGTGGAAGAGGACCGCGCTCCTCGACGTGCTGTTCGCGATGTCGCGGAAGGTGGCCGCGAACTGCGCGGTGTTCGCCGGGTCCGAGATCAGCGTGCCGTAGACCCGCTTCATCAGGTCCGAGCCCTTGCTGCCGCCGAGCGCCTCCTCCTGCTTCACCGGGTCCCTGGTGGCGATCGCCGCCATCATCTGCCCGTACAGACCACTGTCGTTGACCGGGCGCGCGGTGACCGTGAGGCCCGGCGGGAGGCGGTCCTGGCCGTCGTACTGGATCTCGACCGGCACCCGGTAGTCGATCACCCTGCCCAGCCGCAGGCCCGCCAGGGTCACCAGGTCCTGGTCGGTGAGCCTGCCGAGGGCGTCCGCACGGTAGACACGGCCGTGGCGGACGGTGTCGCCGCCGTAGGTGCGGTAGCCGCCGACGTCGCGGACATTGACCGCGCCCTGCAGGGGTATCTGGCGGGCGGTGCTGCCGTGCTGGCGGGCCTGCGCGGCGGCGGCCGGCTGCGCGGGTGCCCCGGCGAGGGCCGTCGCGGGCAGTGCGCCGAGAGCGAGAGCGGAAACGACCGCGCCTGTGGCCAGCCGGACTCGGTTGCGGCTCATCGGGTCAACTCCTGTGAGGGGAAAGGGCGATCACCCTGGTGATGGCAGGGCGTGGAGCGCGTGCAGCTCTGCGAGTGCGGCCTCGGCCTCACTCATGACACGTGCCACTAGCTCGGCACAGCTCGGCAGGTCCTCGATCAGACCCGCGACCTGCCCCGATGCCATGACGCCGAGATCGGTACGACCGTCGACCATCGAAGCCTTCAGCAGCATGGGGGTGTTGGCGGCCAACAGGACCTGACCCCAGGACAAACTCTTGCCGTGCTTCATGGCGAGCCCGTCGCGGACCATCTGCGACCAGGTCAGTCCGGAGAGCTTCTTGAAGGAGGCCGCGCGCAGCACCGCCTGCGCGAGCGCTCTCGTCCGCCCCGACCGCTCCAGGGACTCGACGAGCTCCGAGCGGAGCATCCGGTGCGGGAGGCCGTCGACGGCGGTGGTGACGGTGACGTCCTTGACCGTCGCCGCCAGGTACTTCGCCTTCACGGCGTCCGGCACGGTGGAGTCCGAGGTGAGCAGGAAGCGGGTGCCCATGGCGACGCCGGCCGCGCCGTACGCGAGGGCCGCCACCAGGCCGCGTCCGTCGTGGAAGCCGCCCGCCGCGACGACGGGGATGTCGACCGCGTCCACCACCTGCGGCAGCAGCACGGTCGTTGCCACCTCCCCGGTGTGCCCGCCGCCCTCGCCACCCTGCACGAGCACCGCGTCCGCACCCCACGCGGCGACCTTCTCCGCGTGGCGGCGCGCCCCGATCGACGGAATCACGACGACGCCCGCGTCCTTCAGCTCGGCGATCAGCTCCTTGGACGGGGCGAGCGCGAAGGACGCCACCTTCACGCCCTCGTCGATGATGATCCGCACCCGGTCGCGGGCGTCCCCCGCGTCCGCCCGCAGGTTCACGCCGAAGGGCGCGTCGGTGCGGGACTTGACCTCCTTGACGGCCTGCCCCAGCTGCTCGACGGTCATCGTCGCGGAGGCGAGGATGCCGAGCGCCCCCGCGTTCGCGGTCGCGGAGACCAGGCGGGGGCCCGCCACCCACCCCATGCCGGTCTGGACGAGGGGATGGCGGACACCGACGAGGCGGGTGAGCGCGGTCTCCATGACGGGCGCCGGCTGCTCGCTCATACGGGCTTCACCTCGCGCTCGCGCGTGTTCTCCGGGTCGATGACCTCGCGGATCAGCCGGAGTTCCCCCGGGGTCGGTTCACGGGTGTACGGAACGCCCCCTTCCGGTACTGCGAGCGCGAAGCCGGTCGCCCCGCGGACCTCGTCGACGGTGACGCCCGGGTGCAGGGAGGCGAGCCGCATCGCGCGGTCGGGGGTCTCGAAGTCGAAGACGCCGAGGTTGCTGACGACGCGGGGGAGACGGTGGTACCGGGTCGCGGCGGGACCGGCCGCGGCGGCGCTGTCGTAGCCGACGCCGCAGATCATGTCGACCTTGTCGACGAAGACCCGGGTGGAGTGCTTGGGAACCCAGTAACTCGTCGGATTGTTCAGGGAGTTGACGGGTGCGCCGCGCACCCCGAGGAGCTGTCGGGCGGGCTGCTGCCAGTCGCCGATGCAGGAGATGTTCTGGTTGCCGAACCGGTCGATCTGGCTGGCACCCATCATCACGTGCCGCTTCCCGCCGGTCACCATCGTGAGGTGCAGGCGGTACGGCAGCCAGCCCTCGGGCGTCCCGTCGAGGCCGACGACCAGGGCCTCGCCGTCGGTGAGGAGCAGGTCGGGGGAGAAGGTGCGCTTGGCGAGGCGGGCGCCGATGCCGGGGATCAGACCCATGGGGCTGGCCAGGACCTCGCCGTTGTCGCGCCAGGCCTCGGCGCAGGCGATCACGCAGTACTCGGCGCGGGAGACGGACGTCGTCGTCGCGGTGTTCACTTCTGCAGCTCCTCGTGCCAGGTCTGAACCGCGGTCCGGTACGCCGACTCGTCCTCGCCGGAGAGGAAGCGGGCGGCGAACTCGGGCCAGGGGGTGGTCGCGTACAGCTTCTGGAAGGCCTCGTCGCGCCCGTGGTCGGGGGCGCAGGAGGTGAAGTGGGCGCCGTTCGGGGTCTCGACGACTCCGGTCACGGAGGTCCGCTTGAGGAGGAGGGACTGCGGGGCCGCCTCCTTCGTCAACTCCGCGGTGTCGACGAGCCGTTCGCAGGAGACGTACGCCTCGTCGGCGGCCTCGCAGAACAGGTCGTCGAAGTACGGGTCGGGGCCCAGGTACTGGCCGTTGCCGAGGCGGTCCGCGCGGTTCATGTGGACCAGGGCGGCGTCGAGCCGCAGGGCGGGCATCGCGACGAGGGTCTCGCCGTCCTCGTACGGTGAAGTGACCGTCCGCAGACCGGGGTTGACGCGCATGACGTCGGAGCCGATACCGGCCCGGACGGGCAGGAACGGGAGGCGGTTCGCGGCGGCGTGCAGGCCCCACATGAACATCGCCTCGTCGACCTCGGTCAGCTCGAAGCCGCCGTTCTGGCGGGCGGTGCGGAAGTGCGGCTCCAGGGCGACGGTGTCGAGCGTCACGAAGGCCGCGACCAGCTTGCGGATCCGCCCCGCGGCGGCGAGCAGCCCCACGTCCGGGCCGCCGTACGAGACGACGGTGAGATCGGTGAGGTCGCTGCGCAGGATCGCGCGCACCAGGGCCATCGGCTTGCGGCGCGAACCCCAGCCGCCGATGCCGATCGTCATGCCGCTGCGCAGGCGGGAGACGACCTCTTCGGGGGTCATCGTCTTGTCGGTCACGAGCGCTTCTCCTTGCTGTTCCGGCTGCTTGTGCCGTTGTCCCGGCCGGTCGTGCCGTCCTTGCCGAAGGAGTCGCGGACGCGGTCGGCGGTGCCGCTGAGGTTGGCCTCGAAGGTGAAGCCCTGCTCGAAGCGGTAGCTGCGGCGTACGTCCACGGGGTCGATGCCGTTGATGGCGGCCTTCGCGAGGCGGATCAGATATCCGTCCTTGAGGGCGATCTCACACGCCAACTCCAGGGCCGCCTCGCGGAGTTCGTGGCGCGGGACGACCTTCCAGACCGAGCCGTGGTGGTGCAGTTCCTGCGCGGTGGCGGTGCGCGAGGTGTAGTACAGGGCGCGCATCAGGTGCTGCGGGACCAGCCGGGAGAGGTGGGTGGCGGCGCCGAGGGCACCCCGATCCAGTTCGGGCAGGCCGAAGGTGGCGTCGTCGGAGGCGACGACGGCGTCGGCGTTGCCGACGAGACCGATGCCGCCGCCGAGGCAGAACCCCTCGACCGCCGCGACGACCGGGACCTCGCACTCGTACACGGCGGCGAAGGCCTCCGCGCAGCCGCTGTTGGCGCCGATCAGGGCAAGGTGGCCGCCGCCGCTCGCGGTCTCGCGCTGCATCTCCTTGATGTCGACGCCCGCGTTGAAGCCGCGGCTCCCCGGCGGGGCGGTGAGGACGACGCAGCGCACGTCCGGGTCGCGGCCGGCGGCGCGGACCGCGTCGGCCAGGTCGTACCAGCCCCGCACGGGCAGTGCGTTGACCGGCGGGAAGTCGGTGGTGATGACGGCGATGCCCCTTTTCGGGCGGGAGGTGGAGACACCCATGTGCGGATCAGCTACCTTTCCACCAAACATTTGTTAGGTGCGTGTTGAGTCAGGAAGGTAGCAGCGAATGGAACTGGACGGGAGGGTTGCCGTCGTCACAGGTGGCACCCGGGGGGTCGGCGCGGGCATCGCGCGGGCCTTCCTGGAGGCGGGCGCGGAGGTTCTGGTCTGCGCCCGCAGACCACCGGACGGGCCGGTCGAAGCGGGCGGGCGGAAGGCCGGGTTCAGGCCGGTCGACCTGCGCTCGGCGGATGCGGTCGAGGGCTTCTTCGCCGGGGTCGCGGAGTCGTACGGACGCCTGGACGTGCTGGTCAACAACGCCGGAGGCACCCCGTACCGGCTGCTGGATGACGGCGGCGCCGACCGGCACGCACGGGTGATCGAACTGAACCTCGTCGCGCCGTTGAACGCCTCCCTCGCCGCGTATCCGCACCTGAAGGCGGTGCGCGGGTCGATCGTGATGATCGGCAGCGTGAGCGGCACCCGTCCGTCACCGGGGACCGCCGCGTACGGGGCGGCGAAGGCGGGCCTGGAGAACCTGACGCGCTCGATGGCGGTGGAGTGGGCCCCGGACGTACGGGTGAACACCCTGGTGCTGGGGATGGTGCGGACCGAGCTGTCACACCTCCACTACGGGGACGAGGAGGGGCTGGCCTCGGTCGCCCGGACGATTCCGGCGGGCCGGATGGCCGAGCCCTCCGACATCGGCGACGCGGCGGTCTTCCTCGCCTCGGACAGGGCGGCGTACGTGAACGGCGCGTCGCTGCTGGTGCACGGGGGCGGGGAACGCCCCGCCTTTCTTGACGCGGCAACTGTGAACAAGTCGGAGGAGGACTGAGATGGGTATCGCTGAGGGGCGTGTCGTGGCGGTGACCGGTGCCGGCCGCGGGCTGGGGCGTGCGCACGCACTGGCTTTCGCCGCCGAGGGCGCGAGGGTCGTGGTCAACGACCTGGGTGTGAGCGCGGACGGGGCGGGCGCGTCGCAGAGCCCGGCGGACGAGGTCGTCGCGGAAATCCGTGCCGGGGGCGGGGAGGCGGTCGCGCACGGCGGCGACATCGCCGCCCCGGAGGGCGCGGCCTCGCTGATCGCGACGGCCGTGGAGACCTTCGGCGGCATCGACACCCTGGTCAACAACGCGGGCTTCCTGCGCGACCGGATGCTGGTCAACCTCGACGAGGACGACTGGGACGCCGTCATGCGGGTCCACCTGAAGGGCCACTTCCTGCCGCTGAAGCACGCCGCGCAGTGGTGGCGGGCGGAGGCCAAGGCAGGGCGGCAGCGGGCGGCGCGGGTCGTCAACACCAGCTCCGGGGCCGGGTTGTTGGGAAGTGTCGGCCAGGGCAACTACTCCGCCGCGAAGGCCGGGATCGTCGGGTTGACGCTGGTCGCCGCGGCGGAGATGGGGCGGTACGGGGTACAGGTGAACGCCCTCGCGCCGGCGGCGCGGACGCGGATGACCGAGCAGACCTTCGCGGAGACGATGGCGGCACCGGCGGAGGGTTCGTGGGACGCCATGGCCCCGGAGAACGTGTCGCCGCTGGTGGTGTGGCTGGGCTCGGCAGGGTCCGACGGCGTCACCGGCCGGGTCTTCGAGGCGGAGGCGGGCCGGATCACGGTGATGGAGGGCTGGCGACCGGGCCCGACGGCGGACAAGGGGGCGCGCTGGACCCCTGCGGAAGCGGGGGAGGCGGCGGCGAAGTTGCTGGGGGAGGCGGAGGTGCCGCAGGGGGTGTACGGGGCGAGGTAGGGGACGGGGCGGTGGTCGCTCCTGTGCAACGTCCGTCACTTCCCGGGGAGTTGGACAGGATTCGTGATCGCCCCGCCTGCAGTTTTCGGCGCGGTTATGGTGACCGGGTGGATCAGGACGAACAGTTGCTTCATGCCTCGTCATTCGGTGCGGCGGCGGTCCAGTACGCCGAGCACCGTCCGGACTACGCGCAGAACGCGGTGCGTTGGGCGCTCGAACCAGCGCCCGGCCCACGCGTGCTCGACCTCGGTGCCGGCACCGGCAAGCTGACCGCCACGCTGGTCGCGCTCGGCGCCGAAGCCGTCGCGGTCGAGCCCGACCCGGCCATGCTGGCCGAGCTGCACCGTTCACTCCCGGGCGTCCGTGCCCTGCCGGGCAGCGCAGAGGGGATTCCGCTGCCGGACGCCTCCGTCGACGCCGTGCTGGCGGGCAACGCCATGCACTGGTTCGACATGGCCGTCGCGGGACCCGAGATCGCCAGGGTCCTCGCGCCCGGCGGCATCCTGGCCGGGCTGTGGAACCTCATGGACGACCAGGTCGAGTGGGTCGCCGGGCTCGCGCGGGTCAGCGGGAGCGCGGCCGTCGGCCCACGCGACACGCCCGCCGCCTGGCGGGCCGCGACGACCGGCATGCACCTTCCGAAGAACGGGGCGGCCGCCCGGTTCGGCTCGCCGGAGCAGGCGGAGTTTCCGCACGGGCAGCGCCGTACGGCCGACTCTCTCGTGGCGACGCTGGCGACGCGGGCGGGGATGCTGGTCATGCCGGAGGGGGAGCGGGGGGAGGCGGTGGGGCGGATCCGCGGATACCTGGCGGGTGTGCCGGAGACGGCGCGCGGGGAGTTCAGTCTGCCGATGCGGACGGGGGTGCTGCGGGTGCGGCGGGTGTGAGGATCGTCGACGCGGGGAGGGGCGGTGTCGGGGGCGTGCGGTCGGGGGAGGGTGCGCTCCGCGTGGGGGCCGCCCCCTTGCCCACCCGTTCCGCCCCGGGGGGCGGCCCCGCTGCCCAAGAGGGCTAGGGGGGTAGGGGGCAGGCATTTAGGGGCGCGGGGAACTGCGCGACCAGCCACGACGCACCCGCACGACGACCACCCGCGAAGCGGAAATCCGGTCGAGAGGGCGCCCCGCCAGGTGATGGGATGCCCCCATGAACGCCGCGCACGCAGAAACCACCCTCGACCAGGGCAACTACGCCGGGACCCCCACCCCCTGGGATCACCCCGACTGGCGCCGGGAAGCCCTCGCCTGGGCCGAGCAAGCCCTGCACGAGTCCGGCCTCCGGGCGGCCTCGGCCCCACGCACCGTCCGCGTCCGACCCTGGTCGATCCTCGTGCGACTCCCCCTGGAAGCCGGCGCCGGTGCCTGGTTCAAGGCCAATCCCCCCGGTTCCGCCTTCGAGGCCGGCCTCGGCGAGGCCCTCGCCCGGTGGGTGCCCGAGCACGTCCTGCGTCCGTACGCCGTCGACCCCGAGCGCGGCTGGGCGCTGTGGCCCGACGGAGGCACGCTCTTCGCGGACGTACTCAACGGGGGAAGCCGGGCAGAGGCGGACGCGCGCGCCTGGGAGGAGCCGCTGCGGCAGTACGCCACCATGCAGCAGGCCCTGATCCCGTACGCCGACCGGGCCGAGGCCCTCGGCGTGCCGAACATGCGGGTGGGCGTGCTGCCGCAGACGTACGAGCGGATGGTGACCGACAGCACCGCACTCGACGCGGCGGAGAAGCACCAGCTGCTCACGAGGGTCCCCCAAGTCGTCGAGTGGTGCGGTGAGTTGGCGGGGATCGGGGTGCCCGACTCCATCGACCACTCCGACCTGCACGAGGCACAGGTCTTCGCGCCCGGCGCGGACCACCCCGGCCGGTACGCCTTCTTCGACTGGGGCGACGCCGTCGTCGGACACCCCTTCGGCAGCCTGCTCGTCAACGCGCGGGCCGCCCGCGGCCGGTACGGGGCCGACGCGCTGCCCCGGCTGCGCGACGCCTATCTGGAACCGTGGACCGGCAACGGGCACACGGCCGCCGAGCTGCGGCGGGCGGTGAGCCTGGCGTGCAGGCTCGGCGCGGTGGCGCGTGCGGGGTCCTGGGGCCGGCTCTTCCCCGAGGCGGGCGCGGGCCCGGGGGACGGGGCCGACGTGCTGCGCTGGCTCCGCGAACTGTTCGCGGAACCGCCGCTGTAGAGGGCGCCGAAGCAAGGGGGCGGGGCGGGACAGAGCGTGCTTCTGTCCCGCCCCGCCCCCTTTCCCGGTCAGTGGGAAATCGGCCTCCCGGGCGGCAGCCACTCCCGCTTAGCCTCGCCGCAACGCACCGCCCCACCGCCCCTGGAGGACCGCCCCATGCTCGACGACCGCAGGAGGCAGGAGGCCGCGGAGCTGCTGCGCTCCGCCGAGCACAGCCGTACGCCCGTCCCCCCGCTCGCCGCGAGCGGCGCCCTGCCCGGCATCACCACCGAGGACGCGTACGAGATCCAGCTCCTCAACATCCGTCACCGCACCGCCGCGGGCGCCCGCGTCACCGGGCACAAGGTCGGGCTCTCGTCCCCGGTCATGCAGCAGATGATGGGCGTCGACGAGCCCGACTACGGGCACCTCCTCGACGACATGCAGCTGTACCAGGACCGGCCCGTGCCGGCCGCCCGCTTCTGCGCGCCGCGCGTCGAGGTCGAGGTCGGGTTCGTACTCGGGGACGACCTGCCCGGGGACGGGTGCACCGTCGCTGACGTGCTCGCGGCCACCGAACTCGTCGTCCCCGCACTGGAGTTGATCGACAGTCGGATCGTCGACTGGAAGATCGGCATCGTCGACACCATCGCCGACAACGCCTCCTCGGCGGGATACGTCATCGGCGAGGGCCGCGACCCGCGCGAGCTGGACCTGCGGGCCGTCGACGCCACCCTGCACTGCGACGGCGACCTGCTCGCCGAAGGCCGCAGCGACGCCGTCCTCGGCGACCCCGCCTCCTCCGTCGCCTGGCTGGCCCGTACCGTCGCCCGCTTCGGCGTGCCGCTGCGCAAGGGGCACCTGGTGCTCCCGGGGTCCTGCACCCGCGCGGTCGACGTGGTCGCGGGCCGGACCTACACCGCCGGGTTCTCCGGGCTCGGCTCCGTCTCCCTCTCCTTCTGCTGAGGTACGCAACGATGACCAAGAAGAAGGCCACCGCCGCCATCGTCGGCTCCGGCAACATCGGGACCGACCTGCTCTACAAGCTCCGGCGCTCCCCGCACATCGAGCCCCGCTGGATGATCGGCGTCGACCCGGAGAGCGAAGGCCTCGCCCGCGCCCGGAAGTTGGGCATCGAGGCCGGTCACGAGGGGGTGGACCGGCTGCTCGCCCAGGACGAGCTGCCGGATCTCGTCTTCGAGGCGACCTCCGCGTACGTGCACCGGGCGAACGCCCCGCGCTACGCCGCGCTCGGCATCAAGGCCGTCGACCTCACCCCGGCCGCCGTCGGACCCGCCGTCGTACCGCCCGCGAACCTCACCGCGCACCTCGACCGGGACAACGTCAACATGATCACCTGTGGCGGGCAGGCCACCATCCCCATGGTGTACGCCGTCTCGCGGGTCGTCCCCGTCGCCTACGCCGAGATCGTCGCCTCGGTCGCGTCCGTCTCCGCCGGGCCGGGGACCAGGGCCAACATCGACGAATTCACCCGCACCACCTCGCGCGGCATCGAGGAGATCGGCGGCGCAGAGCGGGGGAAGGCGATCATCATCCTCAACCCCGCCGACCCGCCCGTCATGATGCGGGACACCGTCTTCTGCGCGATCCCCGAGGGCGCCGACCGCGAGGCGATCATCACGTCCGTCAAGCAGGTCGCCGAGGACGTCGCCACGTACGTACCCGGCTACCGGCTGCGCACGGAACCGCAGTTCGACGAGCCTTCCCCAAGTTCTCGGCTTCGCTCGAACAGGGGAGACCCCATCCCCATGAACGGGGGGATGGCGCGCGTCGCGATCTTCCTGGAGGTCGAGGGGGCGGGGGACTTCCTGCCGCCGTACGCAGGAAACCTCGACATCATGACCGCCGCCGCCACCAAGGTCGGCGAGGAGCTCGCGAAGGGGATGCACACGTGATGACGTACTCCGAGAACCTGGACATCCGCATCACCGACTCCTCCCTGCGCGACGGCTCGCACGCCAAGCGCCACCAGTTCACCGCTGCGGACGTACGGAACATCGTCGGCGCCCTCGACGGTGCGGGGGTCCCCGTCATCGAGGTCACGCACGGCGACGGGCTCGGCGGGTCCTCCTTCAACTACGGCTTCTCCAGGACGCCCGAGCAGGAGCTCATCAAGATCGCCGCCGACACGGCGCAGCAGGCGAGGATCGCCTTCCTGATGCTGCCGGGACTCGGCGTCAAGGACGACATCCGGGCGGCCCACGGCAACGGCGGCTCCGTCTGCCGCATCGCCACCCACTGCACCGAGGCCGACATCTCCGTCCAGCACTTCGGACTCGCCCGGGAGAGGGGTCTGGAGACGGTCGGGTTCCTGATGATGGCGCACTCGACGACGCCCGAGAACCTCGCAGGGCAGGCCCGCATCATGGCCGATGCCGGGTGCCAGTGCGTGTACGTCGTCGACTCGGCCGGGGCGATGGTCATGGACGACGTGACGGACCGGGTCGCGGCGCTCGTCGCCGAGCTGGGCGACGACGCACAGGTCGGCTTCCACGGGCACGAGAACCTCGGCCTCGGGGTGGGGAACTCGGTGGCAGCCGTGCGCGCCGGTGCGCTGCAGATAGACGGCTCCACCCGGCGGTTGGGGGCCGGGGCGGGCAACACCCCCGTCGAGGCGTTCGCCGCCGTCTGCCAGAAGATGGGGATCCGTACCGGCATCGACGTGCTCAGGATCATCGACGCGGCCGAGGACGTCGTCCGGCCCGTCATGGACGACGAGTGCCTGCTCGACCGCATGTCGCTGATGATGGGGCACGCCGGGGTGTACTCCAGCTTCCTCAAGCACGCCTACCGGCAGGCCGAGCGCTACGGCGTCTCCGGGGCCGAGATCCTGCTGCGCGCGGGCGGACGCGGGCTCGTCGGCGGCCAGGAGGACCAACTGATCGACATCGCCCTGGAACTTGCCGCAGAATCCACCCAGTCGCACGCCGCGACCGTCAAGTAGGGGGAGAGCCATGTCAGTTCAGCAGTCCGAGAAGACAGCGCCGGACGAGGAAGTACGCGTCATCGAAGCGGCAGCCCTGCCCACCCGCTACGCCCGCGGCTGGCACTGCGTCGGCCTCGCCGCCGACTTCCGGGACGGCGAGCCGCACGAGATCGAGGCCTTCGGCACCAAGCTCGTCGTCTTCCGGGGCGAGGACGACGGCGAACTGCACGTCCTCAACGCCTACTGCCCGCACATGGGCGGCAACCTGGCCCACGGCACCGTCAAGGGCAACGCCGTCGCCTGCCCCTTCCACGACTGGCGCTGGGCCGGAAACGGCAAGTGCGCGGGCATCCCGTACGCCCGCCGGGTCCCCCCGCGCGCCAAGACCCGCGCCTGGCCGACGCTGGAGCGCAACAGGCAGCTCTACGTCTGGAACGACCCCGAGGGCAGCAAACCCACCGAAGACGTCACCATCCCCGAGATCGAGGGCGTGCACGGCCCCGACGCGGGCGAGTGGAGCGACTGGTCCTGGCACACGATGCGCGTCGAGAACTCCAACTGCCGCGAAATCGTGGACAACGTCGTCGACATGGCGCACTTCTACTACGTGCACTACGCGTTCCCCGAGTACTTCAAGAACGTCTTCGACGGGCACGTCGCCACCCAGTACATGGAGTCCTCGCCGCGCCCCGACATCGACCTGGGGACGCTGTCGGCCCAGGGCGGGCTGCGCTCCGACGCCTCGTACCACGGCCCCTCGTACATGATCGACAAGCTGTGGGCGGACGTCGGCGGCGGCGCCGAGATGGAGTCCGTCCTGATCAACTGCCACTACCCGATCGACGAGAACAGCTTCATGCTGATGTACGGGGCGATCGTCAAGAAGCTCCCCGGCATGACCGACGAGCAGGCGGCCGACGCCGCACGCGCGACCTCCGAAGGCCTCGCGGTCGGCTTCGAGCAGGACGTCGAGATCTGGCGGAACAAGACCCGGATCGACAACCCGCTGCTGACCGAGGAGGACGGCCCGGTCTACCAACTCAGGCGCTGGTACGAGCAGTTCTACGTCGACGTCGCCGACGTCAAGGACGAGATGGTGCGCCGCTTCGAGTTCGAGATCGACACCACCCGGGCCAACGAGGCGTGGCGCGCCGAGGTGCAGGCTCACATCGCCGCACGCGAGGCGGCCGAAGCGGCCGAAGCCGCCGCGGGTGCCGCGGGGGCCGGCGCGTGATGCGCGCCGTCGAGTGCGCCGCCTGCGGAAACCAGGTGCTGTGCGAGAAGTTCAGCCCCGCCCACACGCAGATCCAGTGGACGGACGAGGCCGCCGAGGTCTGCCCGCGGATACGGGAGAAGGTCGCGGCGGGCGAGCTCAGCGCCCGGGTCCGCTCCTGCGGCGAGCTGCGCACGTCGATCGACGCGGCGGTCCGCTCGGGACTGCTGGAGGTGGGCGGGCCGTGAGCGCGTCGGTGGAGGGGCGGGCCGCGGGCACGTCTGTGGACGGGCGGGCCGCGGGTGCATCGGTGGACGGGCGGGCAGCCCGGGGCGCGTCGGTGAAGGTGCGGGTCGCGGAGGTCGTACGGGAGACGGACGACGCGGTGTCGCTGGTCCTCGACGCCCAACTCCCCTACACACCAGGTCAGTTCCTCACGGTCAGGGTCCCGGGCGGAGCCGCCAGGTGCTACTCCCTGGCCAGCTCCCCGCACACCGGGGAGCCCATGAAGGTCACGGTGAAGAGGGTGGCCGGCGGACTCGGCTCCGGCTGGGTCTGCGAGGAGGTGACGGCCGGCGACGAGCTGGAGGTGCTCCCGCCGGGCGGCACCTTCACCCCCGGCGACCTGGACCGGGACGTGGTCCTGGTGGCAGGGGGCAGCGGCATCACCCCGTGCATGTCGATCCTCAAGTCGGTGCTGAGTGCGGGGCGGGGGCAGGTGGCGCTGCTGTACGCCAACCGCGACCAGGGCTCGGTCATCTTCCGCGACGAACTGTGGGGGCTCGCCGAGGCCCACCCCGGGCGGCTCGCCGTCGTGCACTGGCTGGAGTCCCTCCAGGGGCTGCCCACGGCCGGGATGCTCGGCGCGGCCCTCGCCGCGTACGCCGGCCGCGACGCCTACCTGTGCGGGCCCGCCCCGCTGATGGACGCCGCGGAGCAGGCGCTGCGGGCGGCCGGGGCGGACGCCGTGCACCGGGAGAAGTACTTCTCGCTGGCCGACGACGTCTTCGACCTCGACCCGGTGACGGTCGCGTCCGACGGTTCGTACACCGCCGGGGTCTCCCTGGACGGCGAGGAGCACGAGGTGGGCTGGGCGGCCGAGGTCCCCCTGCTCGACGCGATGCTGGCGGCCGGGGTCGACGCACCGTTCTCCTGCCGCGAGGGCGCGTGCAGCGCGTGCTGCTGCCGGGTCGTGTCGGGCGAGGTGAAGATGCTGCGCAACGACGTGCTGGACGAGGAGGACCTGGCCGAGGGGTACGTACTGGCCTGTCAGACGGTGCCGCTGAGCACGCGGGTGGAGATCGCCTACGACTGATCCTCCCGCTGGCGCGCACGATTCTTTGCCTGGTGCGCACGAAGTGAACGTCCGGGGAATTCAAGGTAGTTGGCGTTGACCCCGGTGCGCTCTACGCGCATCAATGAACGCATGCGAATCCCCCCACGAATCGCCGTACTCGGCGGCGCCTTCGCCCTCACGTCCGCTCTCCTCGCAGGTGGCGTCGCCACCGCCTCGACCCCCGTCGCCCATGCCTCGGTCTCCACCGCCCAGGGCATCAAGGCAGTCGGTGACATCTGCTACTCCAAGCTGCCGTCCCAGGCGCACGACACCCTGACGCTCATCGAGAAGGGCGGCCCCTTCCCGTACGAGCAGGACGGGACCGTCTTCAAGAACCGCGAGGGCATCCTGCCGAGCCAGACCAACGGGTACTACCACGAGTACACCGTCGTCACGCCGGGCGCGCCCACCCGCGGCGCCAAGCGCATCGTGACGGGCGACAAGGTGCAGGAGGACTACTACACGGCCGACCACTACAAGTCGTTCGACCTGGTCAAGTACGGCTGCTGACAGCCCGGTTCACAGTCCGGTCCGCAGCCCGGTTCACAGTCCGGGCCGCAACCGCTCACATCCACTCGCTGCGGCTCAGCCACCCCATCATGTTGTCCATCGCCTGCTCCGACATCCGGGGCTGCGGCACGGGCGGCACGGGCGGGGTGGCTGCTGCCGTACGGGACCGGGCGCGGCCCGGACCGTACAGCTCGCGCCACACGGCGCGCGAGCAGGCGAGGACGGCCGGCGCGAGGCGTTCCAGCTCACGGTGGACCGTCGCCCCGCCCTTGCAGGACACGGAGATCGCGGCGACTGCCCGGCCCGCGCCGCGCAGCGGGGCCGCCACGCAGGCAACCGAGCGGAAGGCCTCCTCGCGGTCGAAGGCGATGCCCCGGTCGCGGGCGGCGGCCAGCTCCTGCCGCAGGAGGGCGGGACGGGCCAGGGTGGACGGGGTGCGCGGGCGCAGACCGGCGGCGATGACGCGCTCGGCGGCGTCCGGCTCGCTGAACGCCAGGACCGCCTTGCCCGCCGCCGTGCAGTACGCGGGCATCCGGCCGCCCACCCGGGAGGGGACGGACGCGTCGTCGAGGCCGCCGATCCGCTCCAGGTAGACCACCTCGGTGCCGTCCAGGACCGACAGGTGGACCAGGTGGCCGGTCTGCTCGTGCAGGGCGTGCAGTCGGGGGAGCGCCGCGCGGCGCAGCCGGTTGTGGTGCGAGGCGAGCGCGCCCAGCTCCAGCATCCGCATCCCCATCCGGTAGTCGCGGCCCTCGCGGTCCAGCCAGCGCAGCCCGACCAGCTGGTCGAGGATGCGGTGCGCGGAGGAGCGGGGGATGCCGGAGCGGCGGACGACCTCGGTGAGGGAGAGCCTCGGCTCGGGCCCGTCGAAGGCACCGAGCACCTCGGCGGCCTTTTCGAGCAGGGACAGCGGAGGATCGCCGGGCCGGGAATCGCCCGGCTTCGGTCGCCCCGAACTGTCACGTGTCAACATCTCCGCGATCGCGGTCTGCTCAGACATGAGAGGAACCCCTGTGTGCGGTGCGCATCCGCGACATTGCGGACACGCTGGCGGCCTTGGGGCGACCTTGTCACGGGGGTCGGTACGGGGGGAAGGGGTCGTACTGAGGTATTTCGTTTCGGAATACATTGCGGGGGTGCGGCGAGAGTGCGGCGGAGGTGCGGCGGGGGACGCGACAGGGGCGTAACAGGGGCGCGACGGGGTTCGCGTCGGCCGTCGGCCGTGCTTCCCGCTGAGTGGGAACCCGGTATTTCGTGCCCGCACGGCGGGGCGTACGTTCCTGCCACTCCACTCGATCCCGCACTTCCCGAGAGGCGACACGCATGGGTGACGAAGAAGTCCTCGAAGTCCTCGCAGCGGTCCGCGCCCTGGCCCCCGCACTGCGCGAGCGAGCCGCCGAGGCCGAGGCGCAGCGCAAGGTCCCCGAGACCAGCATCAAGGAACTGGAGTCCACCGGGTTCTTCCGTCTCCTCCAGCCCAAGCGGTACGGCGGCCTCGCCGCGCACCCCGCCGCCTTCTACACGGCCGTCAAGGAGATCGCCAAGGCCTGCGGCTCCACCGGCTGGGTCTCCTCCGTCGTCGGCGTCCACCCCTGGCACGTCGCCCTCTACGACGTACGCGCCCAGGACGAGGTGTGGGGCGAGGACCCCCGCACCCGCATCTGCTCCTCGTACGCCCCCACCTGCAAGGTCACCGTCGTCGACGGCGGCTTCAGGGTCACCGGGGCCTGGCACTTCTCCTCCGGCTGCGACCACACCGACTGGGCCCTGCTCGGCGGCATGGTCAACGACGCCGAGGGCCGCCCCGTCGACATGCGGACCTTCCTCGTCCCGCGCACCGACTACCGCGTCAACGACGTCTGGGACACCGTCGGCCTGCGCGGCTCGGGATCCAACGACATCGTCTGCGAGGACGTCTTCGTACCCGAGCACCGCGCCCTCAGCTTCGGCCCGGTCACCGCGCTGAAGACGCCCGGCCAGGAGGTCAACCCGGAGCCGCTGTACAGGCTCCCCTATGCCTCCGTCTTCACCACCACCATCTCCACCCCGATCGTCGGCATCGCCGAGGGCGCCTACGAGGCGTACGTCGCCGCCACCCGCGAGCGCTTCCGCGTCTCGTACGGCCAGCAGGTCGCCGAGGACCCCTTCGCCCAGGTCAGGATCGCCCGCGCGGCCAGCGACATCGACGCCTCCTGGCTCCAACTGGTGCGCAACATCACCGACTTGTACGACCTCGCCGCGCGCGACGAGGAACTGCCGACCGAACTGCGCACCCGGGCCCGCCGCGACCAGGTCCTCGCCACCGAACGCTCCGTGGCCGCCGTCGACCTGCTGATGGAGAACGCAGGCGGCAGCGCCATGCGCAACAAGGCCTCCAACGTCGTCCAGCGCGCCTGGCGCGACGTCCACACCGGCCGCGGACACGCCGCCAACGACCCCGAGCGGGCCCTGGTCCTGTTCGGCCAGGGCGCCCTCGGCCTCGACATCCAGGACACGATGCTGTGAGCAACCCGACCGTGCCCGCCGAGATCACCTACGGGTCCAGCTCCCGCACCGCCAAGGCCGCCGGGCTGACCCTGCACTACCACGAGGCCGCTCCCGCCGACGCGACCCCGGACACCCCCGTCGTGATCATGCTGCACGGCGGTGGCCCCGGCGCCTCCGGCTGGTCCAACTTCGGCGCCAACCTGCCCGTCTTCGCCGAGCACTTCCGTACGCTCCTCGTCGACCAGCCCTGCTACGGCAAGTCCGACAAGCCGGAGCCCGACAAGGACTTCTTCTCGTACGCCGCCGACGCCGTGGCCGCCCTGATGGACGAACTGGACATCGCCCGCGCGCACTTCCTCGGCAACTCGCTCGGCGGCGGCACCTCCACCCGGATGGCGCTCAACCACCCGGACAAGGTCGCCAAACTGCTGCTGATGGGCCCCGGCGGAGTCTCCCTGAACCTCTTCCACGCCGACCCCACCGAAGGCATCAAACGGCTCTTCGAGTTCAGCGGCGCGGCCACGCCCACCCGCGAGCAGATGCGGACCTTCCTCACCACCCTCGCGCACGACCCGGGAACCGTCACGGACGAACTGATCGACGAGCGGTACGCGCAGGCCACCGACCCCGAGGCGGCCCTCGGCAACGCCCGCATGGGCGCGTCCTTCGCCAAGTGGCCCGAGGACACCATGCTCTGGCGCGAGGCGCACCGCATCACCCAGCCGACGCTGCTCACCTGGGGCCGAGAGGACCGGGTCAACCCCCTCGACGGCGCACTCGTCGCCCTCAAGGCCATCCCCGACGCGCGGCTGCACGTCTTCCCGCACTGCGGGCACTGGGCGCAGCGGGAGCAGGCGGCCGAGTTCAACCGCCTCGCCCTCGACTTCTTCCGCCACTGACCGACCCGTCCTGTCCCGAGCAGTGCAGTGCAGTGCAGTGCCGTGCCGTCGCGTGCCATCCCGTGCCGTGCCGTGCCGTGCATTGCCATCCCGTGCCGTGCCGTCTCGCTCCACCTCCTTCCGTCTCGTACTTCCGCCTCGAAGGGCCGCCAACTCCCATGGACATCCGCGCTCTTGGCTATCTGCGCCTCGAAACCACCAAGCTCGACGAGTGGCGCACCTACACCCTCGACATCCTCGGCATGGTCGAGGCCGAAGGCTCCACCGAGCAGCAGCTGAACCTCCGGATCGACGACCGGATCCACCGCTTCCAGATCGTCGCCGGCGAGACGGACAAGCTGCTCGCCGCCGGCTTCGAGGTCGCGAACGCGGCAGCCCTCGCCGCCACCGCCGCCGAACTCGAAGCGGCCGGAGTCGTCGTCAAGCAGGGCGACGCGGCCGCCCTCGCCGAACGCCGGGTCCAGGGCCTCCTGCACCTCCAGGACCCCAGCGGAAACCCCCTGGAGATCTTCTGGGGCCAGGCCCAGGACCACAGCCCGCTCGGCACCCCGTACGGCAACCGCTTCGTCACCTCGACCCCGAAGGCCGGGAACCTCGGGCTCGGGCACGTCGTGGTCCCCGCACCGGACACCGCCGAGACCCGTGCGTTCTACGAGAACGTGCTCGGCTTCCAGCTGCGCGACTCGATGAAGCTGCCGCCCGTCGCCGTGCCCACGGGCAGGCCGGGCGAGGACTTCTACACGATGCACTTCCTCAGCCCCAACCGCCGCCACCACAGCCTGGGCCTCTACCCGGGCGCGCTGCCGCCCGGCATCGTGCACTTCATGGTCGAGCTGGAAACCCTCGACGACGTCGGTTACTGCCTGGACCGCATGCAGAAGGCCGGAGTGCCGATCGCCTCCTCTCTGGGCCGTCACTCGAACGACCACATGGTCTCCTTCTACGCCCAGGCGCCGGGTGGCTTCCAGGTCGAGTACGGCTGGGACGGACTGATCGTCGACCCCGCCGACTGGGTGGCGAAGGAAATGACTTCGGACAGTTTCTGGGGACACCAGTGGAACGGCTGACGGGCGGCAACCACCCTGCAGGCGACAACCACTCCACGGGCGGCAACCACTCCACGGGCGGCAACCACTCCACGGGCGACAACCACTCCACACAGGAAGAACGGCCGGGAGCCGCAGGGGAGTTCCCGACAGATCCAGAAAAGTTCCGAGATGTGCTGGGACGTTTCGCCAGCGGCGTCACCGTCGTCGCCGCCCTCGACGAGGACGGGAAGCCGGTCGGCCTCGCCTGTCAGTCGTTCGTCTCGCTCTCCCTCGACCCGCCGCTGGTCCTGCTCTGCGTCGGCAAGGCCTCCAGCAGCTGGCCCAAGGTCGAGCGGGCGGGCCGGTTCGGGGTGAGCATCCTCGCCGACGACCAGGCCGACACCTGCGCGGCCCTCGGCCGCAAGGGCTCGGACAAGTTCGCCGGGGTCGACTGGGCCCGCACCCGGAACGGCACAGTCCGCATCAACAACGCGCTGGCCACGGTCGATTGTGAGCTGTACGCCGTCCACGAAGCGGGTGATCATTACGTGATCACCGCCCGCGTCCTCGATCTCCACGCGCGCGACGACGGAGCACCCCTGCTCTACTTCCGCAGTGACTACGCCACCGGAGTGTTCTCATGACGGCACCGCAGACGGCACCTCAGGCATCAGGACCGCACTGGGACCACACGTACGACGTCGTCGTGGTCGGCTCCGGCGCCGCCGGCCTGGCAGCCGCCCTCACCGCCCGGCTGCGCGGCCTGTCCGCCCTCGTCGTCGAGAAGACCGACAAGTACGGCGGCTCCACCGCCCTGTCCGGCGGCGCGATATGGGTGCCCACCAACTTCCACCTCGACGAGGCGGGCCTCGGCGACACCCGCGAGAAGGCCCTCGCCTACCTCGACGCCACCGTCGGCGACCGCGTACCGGCAGCCCGCAAAGAGGCGTACCTCGACCACGGGACACGCATGGTCAGGGAGTTCCACGACCGCACCGACGTCCGGTTCATGTACACCCCCGGCTACTCGGACTACTTCCCCGAGGCCATGGGCGGCATGGCCATGGGCCGCTCCATCGAGCCGTGCATCGCCGACCTCAGGAAGCTCGGACCGCTGGCCCGCGACATGCGCCGCGCGGGCCTGCCCACGTACGGCCTCACCATCACCTCGTACGACTTCCGGTACGTGAACATGATCGGCCGCACCTGGGCGGGCCGGAAGGCCTCCCTCAAGGTCGGCGTCCGGGCCGCGAAGGCGCTGGTCACCGGCAAGAAGCTGGTCTCGCTCGGCGAGGCGCTGATCGCCAGGCTGCGGCTCTCCCTGGAGAAGCACGGCGCCCACCTGTGGCTGTCCGCGCCGCTGACCGCCTTCGTGCGGGAGGAGGAGGACGGCGGCCGGATCACCGGTGTGCGCGTCACCCGGGACGGCAAGGAGGTCACCGTGCGGGCAAAGGGCGGCGTCGTCCTCGCGTCCGGGGGCTTCTCGCACAACCAGGAACTGCGCGAGAAGCACCTCCCGGCACCCACGTCGAGCGCCTGGACGCACGCCTCCGAGGGGCAGGTCGGCGACGCGCTGCGGCTCGGTGAGGAACTGGGCGCGGCGACGGACCTGCTGGACAAGGTGTGGGGCGCACCGTCGGTCTGTCCGCCGGGCGAGCCTTCCTTCTTCCTGGTCGCCGACCGCGGTATCCCGGGCATGGTGATCGTCAACGCAGCGGGGGAGCGGTACGCCAACGAGGCGGCGCCGTACCACCGGTTCGTCGACGCGATGTACGAGGCGGACCGGCCGGAGGCGACGACCGTCCCGTCCTGGCTGATCCTCGACGCCCGCTCCAAGTCCCGCTACCTCTTCGCGGGGCTCTTCCCCGGCCAGCCCTTCCCCAAGTCCTGGACACGGACCGGCTTCCTGAAGCAGGCCGCGACGATCGAGCAGCTCGCGACCCTGATCAAGGCACCCGAACTGCCCGCCTCCGTACGGCGCTTCAACCGCTTCGCCGACGCGGGCAAGGACGAGGACCACGGCCGCGGCGACAGCGTCTACGACCGCTACTACGGTGACCCGACCCTGCCCAACCCCAACCTCGCCCCGCTGGAGAAGGGCCCGTACTACGCGATCCCCGTCCACCCCGGCGACATCGGCACCAAGGGCGGCCTCGTCACGGACGCCGACGCACGCGTCCTGCGCGAGGACGGCACCGCCATCGAGGGCCTGTACGCGTCGGGCAACTGCTCGGCGGCCGTCATGGGCGAGACATATCCGGGACCCGGGGCCACCATCGGGCCCGCGATGGCGTTCAGCTGGGCGGCGGTCAACGACATCGCGGTCAAGGTGGCGTCGGGAGGGGGTATGTCACCGGATCCGCGGTGACGTCCACTCCAGGCGGAGCCTGAGCGCTTCGTCGCGTACGTCGTCGAGCGCGGCCACGGCGACGGCGCGGGCGGCACCGTCCGGGCCGCCGTCCGAGAGCACCCGGAGCAAGGCTTCGGCCGCCCGGGGATCCTGGCGAACGGCCAGGCCCCGGGCGGCTTCGGCGTAGGCGGGGTCGGCGGGGGAGAGGGGCGCGGGTGCGTTGGTGACGCGGGTGGCCTGAGGGGCGGGTGGTCGTCGTGCGGGTGCGTCGTGGCTGGTCGCGCAGTTCCCCGCGCCCCTAAATGCCTGCTCCCAAGCCCCTTGGGCAGCGGGGCCGCCCCCCGGGGGCGAGTGGGGTCTCCCCTGCTTGAGCGAAGCCGAGAGCTTGGGGAAGGGTGGGCAAGGGGGCGGCCCCTCGCGCGGAGCGCCACCTTCCGCGACGGCTCCGACCTGTTCGGCCAGTACGTCCCGGACCTTCGCCGTGTCGGCCCCCGCCCGCGACAGTGCGACGACCGCCGCGCGCCGGACCCCGAGGTCCTCGTCCCGGGTGAGCGCGATCAACGCCTCGGCGGGGGCCGCGGACCCGTACCGCCCCAGTGCCCGCGCCACCCTCTCCCGTACCCCCGCATCCCCATGGCCCGCCCGCCCCACCACCTCCGGCAGCGCCGACGGATCGGCATGACGGCCGAGGGCCCGTATCGCCGCCCGCGTCAGGTGGGCGGGACCCTCGCGCCGCGCCAACTCCCGCAGCAGCGGCACCGCCTGGGCCGCCGGCACCGCCCTGGCCAGCACATCCGCTGCGAAGGTTTGGTGCAGAGACGAGGAGCTTTCCGCGCACCACCCCGACGCCGCCCGCAGCGTCCCGACGTCCGCCCGCTGCCACAGAGCGGCCACCGACTCCCGCCAGTCGTTGCCCTCCGGAGACCCCGACCGCACCGCCCGTTCCGCGAGCACCTCAAGAGGCGTTTCGATGCCGAGTACGCACTCCAGGCGCGTGACCACGGCCGCATGCCCCGTCTGCTGCTCCTCCACCGCCACCGGCCGGCCGCCCCGCAGCAGCTCGACCACCACCGTCGTACCTCCTTCCTCCACCACCTCACGCGCCACGAACTCGTCCCCGTCCCGCGCCCCGTACGTTTGTCGCAGCCCCGCCCGCAACGCGTCCGCCACGTCGTTTTCAAGCCACCACCGCGCCTCCGCCAGCGCGGCTTCCCGCGCCGCCGCCCGGTGCCGCAGCAGCACCCGCACCGTCGCGGGTGAACCGCGCCGCGCCGCCAGTACCAGTGGCGGCTCCCCGCCCGGACCCGGCAGGTCCGGATCGGCGCCGTGCGCCAGCAGCACCTCGGCGGTCGCGGCATGGCCGCGGCCCGCCGCCCACGCCAGCGCCGTGAACCCGAAGTCCTCGCGCAGGTCCGGCCGCGCCCCCGCCACCAGCAGGGTCCGCACGACCTCGGCATGACCGCCCACCGCCGCCGCGCACAGCGGCAGGTCCCCGCCCGAAGGACCGCTCGGCCGGTCCGGGTCGGCACCCGCGGCGAGCAGCAGCCGCACCATGCCGCGGCGGTCGTTCACCGCCGCCTCATAGAGGACGGTCGTCCCGTCCTCGTCGGTGGCCTCGGCCGGGGCGCCCGCCCGAAGCAGCCGTACAACAGCGTCGTCCTCGTCACCGTGCACAGCCTCGAACAGGTCCCGCAGGCCCGCTGTCGGCTTGTCGTCCATCCTTTGACCCTACGCGCCCCGCCCACCATTGCCGCAGGTCAGGGGCTACGCGGGCCAGCCGGGCCAGACGGGCGGGTGTGGCCTGCGAGACCCGCGGCCTGCGAGATCTGCGGCCTGCGAGACCCGCGGCCCTCAGGTGTCGCAGTCCAGCACGGTGCGGCACAGCCCGCAGCGGGCCCGCAGCCCGCCGCGCACCGGCACCCGCAGCCGCTGGTGGCACGTCGGGCACGGGAACGAGACGCGCAGCGCACCCGGTTCGCCCTCGAAGGCGTACGCGGCTAGGGGCCCCGGCTTCCCGGTCGCGCCGTGCTCCTGGGCCTGCCGCCGGTCCTTCGCGTACCGGTGCCGGGCGAGCCTGCCAGCCGCGGCGAGGGGAGGCTGCTGGGTGTCCCGGCGGGCCTGCGCCATGCCCTTCGTGTACGCCGTGTACGCCTCGGCACTGGTGAACCAGGGGGCGGGATCCTCGCCGAACGCCAGCGCCCGCTTGGCCAGCACGTATCCGAACTCCTCCGGCGTGAGGTAGCCCAGCTTCTGGCTCGACGCCCCGTCCTGCCGGTACGCGTCGAGCAGCAGCCAGCCCGCACCGAGGTACGTCGTCACCGTGTCGGTCAGGATCTCGTTGTCGGGGGTGCCCGGGAAGGACAGGTCCAGCCGGTGCAGCAGGACATGGGTGATCTCGTGCGCGAGGGCGGCGCCGATGTCCTTGCGGTGGCTGCGGAAGCGCTCGTTCAGCTCGATGAAGTACTCCGGTCCCGCGGTCAGTTCGACGCCCGCGGCGTGCTCCATCTCCCGGTAACTGACGATCATCCGGGCGTCGGGCAGATGCAGGTGCGAGACGAGGGCACGGGCCACGGACTGCGCGCCCAGATGCGGGTCCTCGTCGTCGGAGAACGCCACGTCGACCGGGAAGACGCTCGGTGCGTACGACCGCACCCCGTCCTCGCCGATCCGCCGGTACAGCGCGGTCAGTGCCGAGCGCACCGTGCCCAGGTGGGGAAAGCCGTGCTCGACCTCGCTGCCGATGCCCACGTTCGTACCCTCTCGTGCTTTCTCGTACCTTCGCGTGCTCTTGCGGCTTCTTGTACCCCCTTGGCCGGTGGCCGAAAAGGGACCCTTGTCGACCGGTCGATCAACTCCACATAATCCAACAGCGCGTTGACCGGCGCATGCCACCGTCGCACAGAGTGCGTCAGTGCCCGCGCCCACCCCACAGCGACACATCAACGCGCGTCATGGCAACCCCCCACGAAAGGCACCCCGTGAACAACGTACTCAGTGCCATCAAGAGAGCTGCAGTCGTCGGCGCAGTCGCACTCGCCGCCGTCAGCCTCCAGCCCGCCGGAGCCTCCGCGAGCACCGCCGCCGGCACCCCGCCCGTCGTAGGAGGAACGCGCGCCGCCCAGGGCGAGTTCCCGTTCATGGTCCGTCTCTCCATGGGCTGCGGCGGATCCCTCCTCGCCAAGGACATAGTCCTCACCGCCGCCCACTGTGTGGACGGCTCCGGCGACAACACCTCGATCACCGCCACCGGCGGCGTGGTCGACCTGGAGAGCCCCGACGCCATCAAGGTCAACTCCACCAAGGTCCTCCAGGCCCCCGGCTACAACGGCCGCGGCAAGGACTGGGCGCTCATCAAGCTGGCCAAGCCCATCGACCAGCCCACCCTGAAGCTCGCCACCGACGCGAGCCTCAACAGCGGCGACTTCACCATCGCCGGCTGGGGCGCCGACAAGGAGGGCGGCAGCCAGCAGCGCTACCTCCTCAAGGCCACCGTGCCGTTCGTCGACGACGCCAGCTGCACCAAGGCGTACGGCGACCTCATCGCGGGCGAAGAGCTCTGCGCCGGCCTCCCCGAGGGCGGCACCGACACCTGCCAGGGCGACTCGGGCGGCCCGATGTTCCGCAAGGACAACGCGGGCGCATGGGTCCAGGTCGGCGTCGTGAGCTGGGGCAACGGGTGCGCGCGCCCGGACTTCCCCGGCGTCTACACCGAGGTGTCCACCTTCGCGGCGGACATTGAGAAGGCGGCAGCGGGGCTCTAGCTCCGCGGAGGCATGAGGGGCGGGGCGCGTGGGTGCGGGTCGGCATTTCCCGCGTCGCCGCCCCGCTTTGCTGTGGAGCGGGTGGGTTGTACGTGCGGGCCGCTTGGGCGCGGGGCGGCGGGTGGGCTCCGTGCGGGCTGCTCGGCGCAGGGCGGCGGGTGGGCTTCGTGCGGGCTGCTCGGCGTAGGGCGGCGGGTGGGCATGTGCGGGTGCGTCGTGGCTGGTCGCGCAGTTCCCCGCGCCCCTAAATGCCTGCCCCCCACCGCGGCAGGCCCTCCACCGCGACCGCACGCCCTCGCCACCGCCCCACCCCGGACCCGTCCTACCCCACCCGCCCCGCCAAGTCCTCCGCGCTGCCCTCCACCTCAAGCACCCACACCTCGTTGGCCCCCTCCCGCAAGATCGGCCCCGGCACATAGAGCGCCTCCTGCGGCCCCGCCCCCGGCCAGTACCGCCCCAGGCAGAAGCCGTTCACCCACACGAACCCCCGTGTCCACCCCGGGAGTTCGAGTCCCGCGCCCCTGGCAGTAGGGACCGCGCCGGCTGCCGGGACGGCGAACTCGCCCACGTACAGCCCCGCCGCACCCCCCACCGCCGCCCGCACCGGAACCTTCCGCACCGCCGCCGCATCGTCGAACGCCTCCAGGCCCAGACCCCGCGACCGCACCCCGTGCAGATACTGCCGCTCGTGCAGGACGCCCCCGGTCAGCCCCTTCGACTCCCCGACCCGCGGCCCGTAATTGACCCGGCCCAGCGACTCCACCCACAGCTCCACCGCCGCGGGCCCCGCCACCGGCTCCGCCAGATACGCGTCCTCGGCCGTCAGCACCCCCGCCCGCACCCCGTCGACGTACACCACAGCCCGGTCCCGCAGCCCGCGCACACCCAGCGGGTACGGCTGCCGCGGCCCCGGCACGTCCACCCGGTAACGGACCAGGCCACGGCCCACCCCCAACTCCTCGAACGTCGCCGGAATCCCGCGCTCCGTCTCCTCCCCGCCGAGCGCCTCCACGACATCGCCCAGCGGCGCCCACCCCGTGAAGTCCACCCGCACGGGAGCCTCAAGCACCGCCTCAACCACCGCCACAGGCTCCGGCACCTCCGGAAGCGGACCCTCCGCGTACTCCTCAAAAACCTCCCGGAACCGCCAGAACTTCTCCGTCGGCCGCCCGAACTCGTCCACCGGCGCACCGTAGTCGTACGAAGTCACCGTCGGCTGAAGCTCACCGCCGTGCAGCTCACCGGCCCGGTTCGCGCCGGCCCAGCCCGCGAAGTTCGTACCGCCGTGCGCCATGTAGAGGTTCACCGACGCCCCGCACTCCAGGATCTCGCGCAGCGCCGCCGTCGCGTCCCCGGCATCCCGTACGACCTTCTCGGCGCCCCAGTGGTCGAACCACCCGCACCAGAACTCCATGCACATCAGCGGCCCCGACGGCTGGTGCGCCCGCAGCACGTCGAAGGCGGCCCGCGCACCGGAACCGAAGTTCGCCGTCGCCAGCACCCCCGGAACCGACCCGCCCGTCAGCATGTGGTCCTCGGGCCCGTCCGACGTGAAGAGCGGAACGGTCACGCCCACTTCCCGCAGAAAGCCCGCGAGACGGCCGAGATACACCTGGTCGGAGCCGTAACTCCCGTACTCGTTCTCCACCTGCACCATCAGCACAGGACCGCCCCGCGTGATCTGCCGCTGCACCACCTGCGGCAACAGCCGCCGGAACCACCGCTCCACCTGCCCCAGATACGCACCGTCGCGCGTGCGCACGCGCGTGCCCAGCGGGCCGGTCAGCCAGTGCGGCAGCCCGCCGTTCTCCCACTCGGCGCAGATGTACGGGCCGGGCCGGACGATCGCCCACAGCCCGGCCTCCTGCGCCGCGTCCAGGAACCGGCCCAGCGCCTCCACGTCGTGGAACCGCCCAGGCGCCGGCTCGTGGAGGTTCCACGGGACGTACGTCTCCACACAGTTGAGCCCCATCGCCCGCAGCATCGACAGCCGGTGCCCCCACTGCTCCTCGTGCACCCGGAAGTAGTGCAGCGCACCGGACAGCAGCCGCACCGGCCGCCCGTCCAGCAGAAAGTCCGTCCCACCCACCGTGAAATCAGCCACGGTCCCCGCCCATCCTCGGTACGTCAACAGTGGCTCACCCTCCCCTCTGGCGGGCCGGCCGGTCCATGGACAAAGATCAACGGAAGTTGGACGGTTGGGTACGACCGTGCGGCACGCCGTGCGGCGCGCTGTACGGGACACCGTGCCGTGCGCCGTACGCAACACCGTGCGGCGACCGCGCGGGACGAACGGATGACGAGGCAAGCGGATGTACCACACCTGGATGCGCTACTTCACCCCCAGCCCCACCCACCACAAGCTGGGCCTGGTCTGCCTCGGAGTCGGCCTCCAGCACGGCGCACTGCCCACCGTCGGCCCCCGCACCCTCGACCACCACGTCGCCGTCGTCATCAGCTCAGGATCCGGCTGGTACCGGGGCGCCGACGGCCGCCGCACCACCGTCACCGCACCCGCCCTCCTCTGGGTCACCCCCGGCGTCCCGCACCACTACGGACCCGACCCGGAAACCGGCTGGGACGAGAGCTTCGTCGACTTCACGGGCCCCGCCACCGCCACGTACACCGAACTCGGCTACATAGAACCGGACCGCCCCGTCGTCCCCCTCGCCGACACCGCCGGCGCCCGCGCAGCCGTCGGCCGCATCGCCCGCGCCGCACGCCGCGGCAACCCGCTCCTCGAAGTGGAGACCGGCGCCGCCGTCCATGAGCTCCTCGTCGCCCTGCGCCGCGCCCGCGCCGACCTCGGCGCCGACGGCGACCCCGTACTCCAGGCACTCGCCCGCGACGCGTTCCAGCCGCTGTCCGTCGCCGAACACGCCTCCCGGCACGGCATGACCCCCGCCGAACTCCGCACCGCAGTACGCCGCGGAGCCGGCTGCAGCCCCAAGGACTACCTCCTCGGCATCCGCCTCGGCCGCGCCAAGGAACTCCTCGCCGCCACCGAACTCCCCGTCGCCGCCGTCGCCCGCCGGGTCGGCTACGACGACCCCGCCTACTTCTCCCGCCTCTTCACCCGACGCGTCGGCACCGCCCCCGTCCGCTTCCGCGAACAACAGGGGCGCACCGTCCCCGGCGGCTGGAGCAACCAGATCCCCGATCCCGAACATCCGCCGACGATCACCACGTGAGGGTCGTAAGCTCGCTGACCATGACGACCAGCTTCAGGGGTCCCAACGACCCCGCCGACCCCGCCGCCACCTCCAGCGTCTCGACCGTCTCCTCCGACGTGGACCCGGCCGTACGTGCCGAACTCGGCAGGCTCCGCGACAGCATCGACAACATCGACGCGGCAGTCGTCCACATGCTCGCCGAACGCTTCAAATGCACCATGCAGGTGGGCCACCTCAAAGCCGAACACCACCTGCCGCCCGCCGACCCGGCCCGCGAATCCCGCCAGATCGAGCGGCTGCGCGCGCTCGCGGAGAGCGCGAAACTCGACCCGGCCTTCGCGGAGAAACTCCTCAACTTCATCATCGCGGAAGTAATCCGCCACCACGAACAGATCGCGGACCAACCAACAGCCGACACGGACTGACCGGGCGGGGGGGGGCCGGTGGTCTCCGTGCGGGCGCGTCGTGGCCGGCCGGTGGTCATCGTGCGGGTACGTCGTGGCTGATCGCGCAGTTCCCCGCGCCCCTAAATGCCGACTCCTCAGCCCCCTGGCCCCCTAGCCTCCTTGGGCAGTGAGCCCGCCTAGCCTCCTTGGGCAGCGGGGCCGCCCCCCGGGGGCGGGACGGGT
Source organism: Streptomyces sp. NPDC021093 (assembly GCF_044333135.1). NCBI lineage: Bacteria > Bacillati > Actinomycetota > Actinomycetes > Kitasatosporales > Streptomycetaceae > Streptomyces > Streptomyces sp. NPDC021093. The sequence goes on from NZ_JBIRQJ010000005.1 coordinate 394,763, forward strand.
GGGCAAGGGGGCGGCCCCCACGCGGAGCCCCGCCCACCCGACCGCACGCGCTCGCGACCGCTCCGCCCCTCCCGCCCCGCCCCGCCACCCATCAGGCAGCATGTCCCCATGCCCGCACTGACGCGCGACGAAGCGCAGACCCGAGCCCGACTCATCGACGTACAGCGCTACACGATCGACCTCGATCTGAACCGCGGCGACGCCACCTTCGACTCCCGTACCGTCATCCACTTCACGGCGCACGCGGCAGGCGACACCTTCCTTGAGATCAAGCCCGCCACCCTGCGTTCCGTCACCCTCGACGGGCACCCCCTCGACCCGGCCGCCCTCACCGAGAACCGGTTCCCCCTCACCGGCCTCACCCCCGGCGAGCACGAGCTCCGCGTCGACGCCGCCATGCACTACTCCCGCACCGGCGAAGGCATGCACCGCTTCACCGACCCCGCCGACGGCGAAACGTACCTCTACACCCAGCTCTTCCTCGACGACACCCAGCGCGTCTTCCCCACCTTCGACCAGCCCGACCTCAAAGCCGTCGTCGAGACGACCGTCACCGCCCCCACCGGCTGGACCGTCCTCGGCAACAGCATCGCCACCCACCAGGGCGCCGGAAAGTGGACCCTCGCCCCCACCCCCCGGATCTCCACCAACCTCGTCGCCGTCGCCGCAGGCCCCTGGTACTCCGTCACCACCGAACACGCCGGCCTGCCCTTCGGCATCCACTGCCGCCGCTCCCTGGCCCCCCACCTCGACGCGGACGCCGAAGAAATCCTCGGCATCACACAGGCCTGCTTCGACCGGTACCACGAGAAGTTCGACGAGCCGTACCCCTTCGACTCGTACGACCAGGCCTTCGTCCCCGAGTTCAACGCGGGCGCCATGGAGAACCCCGGCCTCGTCACCTTGCGCGACGAGTACGTCTTCCGGTCCGCCGTCACCGACACCCAGCGCCAGTCGCGCGGCGTGACGATCGCGCACGAGATGGCGCACATGTGGTTCGGCGACCTCGTCACCCTCCAGTGGTGGGACGACATCTGGCTGAACGAGTCCTTCGCCGAGTACATGGGCTACCAGACCCTGACCGAGGCGACCCGCTTCACGGACGCCTGGACCGCCTTCGCCGTCTCCCGCAAGGGCTGGGGCTACGACGCCGACCAGCGCCCCTCCACCCACCCCGTCGCCCCCGACCCGGAAGCCGTCCCCGACACCGCATCCGCCCTCCTCAACTTCGACGGCATCTCCTACGCCAAGGGCGCCTCCGCACTGCGCCAACTCGTTGCCTGGATGGGCGAGAAGGACTTCCTGGCCGGCATCAACACCCACTTCGCCCGCCACAAGTTCGCCAACGCGACCCTCGCCGACTTCATCGACAACCTGGCCTCGGCCACGGACCGCGACGTCCACGCGTGGGCCGAGTCCTGGCTCCGCACGACGGGCGTCGACACCCTCACCCCGACACTCACCGACACGGACGCCGGCTGGACCCTCGACATCACCCGCACCGGCACCCGCCCGCACCGCATCACGGTCGGCGCGTACGACCAGGACCTGGTCGACCCGGACGCCCTGGTCCTGCGCGAACGCTTCGAAGTGGACGTACCGGCAGACGACCCGGCCGCACTGACGGGTGGACCGGACACACCGGCCGAGAATCCGGCGGGCGGACCGGACGCCCCGGCAGCCGAAGCAGACGGCCCTGCCTCCGCAGCAGGCGCCCCGGCCGCCCAGGCAGGCGACTTGGACGCACCCGCCACCGCACCTGCTGCCGCCCCTGCCGCCACTCCGGGCACCCACCCCCGCTCCCACCCCAGGCCCGGCCGCCGCCCCGCCCTCCTCGTCCTCAACGACGGCGACCAGACCTACGCCAAGGTCCGCCTCGACCCCGTCTCCTGGGACACCGCCCTCCGCGCCCTCTCCGGAATCCCCGACCCCCTCACCCGCGCCGTGATCTGGAACGCCGCCCGCGACTTGGTCCGCGACGGTCAACTCCCGCCCACCGCCTACCTCGAAGCCGCCCGCACCCACCTCCCGTACGAAACCAACCTCGCCGTCGTCCAGGGCGTACTCGCCTTCGCCGCCGATCAGATCGCCGACCGCTACCTCGCCCCCGCCGAACGCCCTGCCGCCCTCGCGACCCTCACCGACCTCTGCCGCGACCTGATCCGCCGCACCGAGGACGGCAACCACCCCGGCCTGCGCCTCACCGCCGTACGCCACTTCATCAACGCGGCCACCCAGCCCGACAGCATCCAGGACTGGTACGACTCCGACAGCGTCCCCGGCGGCCCTCTCCTCGACCCCGAACTCCGCTGGAGCATCCTGCACCGCCTCGCCGTACTCGGTGCCATCGACGAAACCGCCGTCGCAGCCGCACTCGACCGCGACCCCAGCGCCACCGGCCAGGAAGGCGCCGCCCGCTGCCGCGCCGCCCTCCCCACGGCCGAGGCCAAGGCCGCCGCCTGGGCACGGCTCTTCACCGCCGACGGCCTCTCCAACTACCTGTTCGCCGCCACCGCCCAAGGCTTCTGGCAGCCCGAACAGGCCGACCTCGTCAAGGAGTACGTCGCCGAGTACTACCCGGCAGCGGCCGCCCTCGCCACCCGCCGCGGCCCGGCCATCGCCGCAGCGGCCGGACGCGACGCCTTCCCCGTCCACGCGGTGTCACAGGAAGCCCTCGCCCTGGGCGAGACCCACCTCCGCGACACGGACCTCACCCCGGCGCTGCGCCGAAAACTGGTCGACCAACTGGCGGACCTGCGAAGGGCGCTGACGGTACGGGGCGAAGCGTAAGCAGCCCCTCCGCCGCAGGCCGGTGGGGTGCGACGACGCCCGGGGCGGGAGGCTCGAAGCCTCCCGCCCCGGCCCTCCCCGCCCCACCCGCCGCGTATATCAGTCCCGCAAAGTCCAACTCTCCTTCCCCGTACGGCAGTACCACTTTCGAGTTGAGATCGTTGTCCTCTCCGGACACCTGACCCGATCCCCGTACAGGCTGGTGTGTCTGCCCCAAGCACACACTCCGAAGGACCCCGCATGAGCACGCCGCAGCCCGGCACCAGAACCGGCCCCGGCCCCGGCGCCCCCCACCCCGGTGCCCACTCCCACACAACACCGGGCACGGAACTCACCCCCGACGCGGCCGCCACCTTCCCTACGGCACAACTGTCGGAAACGAACGACTCCGACCCCCAAGCCACACCGGAGAACCGTGGGAAGGGTCCCACCCACACTCCCGACTTCGGCTCGGGGCCCGCCCACGCCCCCGACACTGGCCAGGAGTCCGCTCCCGACTTCGGTCTGGGATCCGCCTACGCCCCGGACCTCGGCGGGGGGCCCGCTCCCGACTCCGGCTCGGGGCCTGCCCACGCCCCCGACGCTGGCCAGGAGTCCGCTCCCGACTTCGGTCTGGGATCCGCCTACGCCCCGGACCTCGGCGGGGGGCCCGCTCCCGACTTCGGCTCGGGGCCCGCCCACGCCCCCGACGCTGGCCAGGAGTCCGCTCCCGACTTCGGCCTGGGATCCGCCTACGCCCCCGACCTCGGCGGGGGGCCCGCCCCCGCCCCCGCTCCCGACTCCGGCTCGGGGCCCGCCCGCGCCCCCGACACTGGCCAGGAGCCCGCGCCCGACTTCGGCCTGGGATCCGCCTACGCCCCCGACCTCGGCGGGGGGCCCGCTCCCGACTTCGGCTCGGGGCCCGCCCACGCCCCCGGTTCCGGCCAGGAGTCCGCTCCCGACTTCGGTCTGGGATCCACCTACGCCCCGGACCTCGGCGGGGGGCCCGCTCCCGACTTCGGCTCGGGGCCCGCCCGCGCCCCCGACGCTGGCCAGGAGCCCGCGCCCGACTTCGGCCTGGGATCCGCCTACGCCCCCGACCTCGGCGGGGGGCCCGCCCCCGCTCCCGACTTCGGGGCGGGTCCTACCCAGGCCCCCGACTCCGACTCCGGGCCCGCCCGCGCCCCCGGCTCCGGCCCGGAGCTCGCCCCCGCCCACGCCCCTGGCCCGGGTCCCGCCCACGGGCCGGGCGCAAGTTCCGCCCCCCGCGCTCTCCCACCCCTCTCCGGTGGCGAATCCGGTCCCGCCTCCCTCCGTCCTCTCCTCAGTACCGTCCTCACCGCCCTCTCCACCGGCAGCGCCGCCCGCCCCGGACCGCTTCCCTCCGGTGGGCCCCGTGTCACCGCCGAACGTCTGCGCGGTGCCGCAGGACCGCTACTCCCCGCCACCGGCACCGGCCCGCGCGTTGCCCTCCGCACCCTCGTGCACGCCCTCGCCGCAGGCGCCGCCGACCCCGCCCACCCCCACTGCGCCGCCCACCTCCACTGCCCGCCCCTCGCCGTCGCCGTCGCGGCCGACCTGGCCGCCTCCGCGCTCAACCCCTCCATGGACTCCTGGGACCAGGCCCCCGCCGCCTCCGCCCTCGAAGAGACCCTCACCCGCACCCTCGCCGCCGAGATCTACCCGTACGAGAAGCACCCCGACGCCCTCGTCACCACCGGCGGCACCGAGTCCAACCAGCTCGCCCTCCTCCTCGCCCGCGAGAAGCACGCCGACCACGGCCCCGTCCAACTAGTCGTCGGCGCCAACGCCCACCACTCCCTCAGCCGCGCCGCCTGGCTCCTCGGCCTCCCCGAACCCGTCGTCGTACCCGCCCCCACCGGCACCCTCGAGCTCGCCGCACTCGACGGAGCCCTCACCCGCCTCCACCACCGCCCCCTCCTCGTCGCCGCCACCGCCGGCACCACCGACACCGGGCAGATCGACCCGATCCCCGAGATCGCCGACCTCTGCGACCGGCACGGCGCCGACCTCCACATCGACGCCGCCTACGCCGGACCCCTCCTCTTCAGCCCCACCCACCGGCACCTCCTCACCGGCCTCGACCGCGCCCACACCCTCACCCTCGACCTGCACAAACTCGGCTGGCAGCCCGTCGCCGCAGGGCTCATCGCCGTCCCCGACGCCACCGTCCTCGCCCCCCTCGCCCACCAGGCCGACTACCTCAACGCCGACGACGACACCGACGCGGGCCTCCCCGACCTCCTCGGCCGCTCCCTGCGCACCAGCCGACGCCCCGACGCCCTGAAGATCGCCGTCACCCTCAAATCCCTGGGCCGCGACGGACTCGCCGAACTGATCGACCGCACACTGGCCGCCGCCCACCACCTGGCCGACCTCGTCGAAGCCCACCCCGACCTGGAGCTCTACGACCGCCCCACCCTCAGCACCGTCCTCTTCCGCCCCACCGGCTCCACCGACGAAGACGTGGCGGAGATCCGCCGCCGCCTCCTCACCGAGGGCCGCGCCGTCCTCGGCCGTACACACACCGCCGGCCACCTCTGGCTGAAGGCCACCCTCCTCAACCCCCACACCACCCCCGACGACCTCGAAGCCCTGCTGGAGCACGTCGGCCCACTCAGCCCGTCCGACACCCTCAGCCCGTCCGGCGTTTGAGGACGCGCGGCGCAGCCGTGCACCGGGCGTAGCCCGGGACCCCAGCCCCCACCGGGAGAAACGTGAACCGGGTCCGGGCGAAGCCCGGGAAACGGCGAAAGGGCGGGTGGGGGAGCAGCGCCGCAGGCAACCCCAGCCACCAGCCCACCCGCACCGACCCACACCCACACCCCTCACCCACACCCCACACCCCCGCCCACCCCCGAAAGGCACACCCACCGATGACCGCCGACCACCCACCCCAGCCCCCCGCCCCCACCGACCCCCACGACCTCGTCGGCATCGGCATCGGCCCCTTCAACCTCTCCCTCGCCGCCCTCGCCGACGGCATCCACGGCGGCCTCACCACCGCCTTCTACGAACAGCGCCCCACCTTCCACTGGCACCCCGGCCTCCTCATCGAAGGCGCCACCCTCCAAGTCCCCTTCCTCGCCGACCTCGTCACCCTCGCCGACCCCTCCAGCCCCTGGACCTTCCTCAACTACCTCCGCGACCGAGAACGCCTCTTCCCCTTCTACTTCGCCGAGCGCTTCCACATCCAACGCACCGAGTACGACGCCTACTGCCGCTGGGTCAGCGACCACCTCACCGGACTCCACTTCGGCCACCAGGTCGACGCCGTCCGCTGGAACCCCGAACGCACCGCCTTCGAAGTCGACTTCACCCAACTCGACACCGACGGCGAAGCCGAAGCCCTCGGCCGCACCTACACCCGCAACCTCGTCCTCGGCGTCGGCACCGCCCCCCACATCCCCGAACCCCTCAAACCACTCGCCGAAGCCCCCACCGTCCCCGTCATCCACTCCGCCGACTACCTCACCCACCGCACAAACCTCACCACCGCCGAACACGTCACCGTCATCGGATCAGGCCAGTCCGGCGCCGAAGTCTTCCTCGACCTGCTGCGCGCCCGCCCCGTCGGCCGCGAAAAGCTCACCTGGCTCGCCCGCACCGAAGCCATCGCCCCCATGGAGTACTCCAAGCTCGGCCTGGAACACTTCACCCCCGACTACACCCGCTACTTCCACGCCCTCCCCGAAGGCGTACGCGACGAACTCCTGCCCCGCCAATGGCAGTTGCACAAAGGCATCGACGCCGACACCATCGCCGCCATCCACGACGAGCTCTACCGCCGCACCCTCGACGGCGGCTGGCCCGACGTCACCATCACCCCCGGAGTCCACGTCCGCACCGCCGGACGCGTCGCCACCACCAAGGTCGAACTCCACCTCGAACACGCCCAGCAGGGCACCCGCTCCCGCCTCACCACCGACGCCGTCGTCCTCGCCACCGGCTACCGCGAACGCCCCGTCGACCGCATCCTCGCCGCCCTCGACCCCTACATGAAGCGCGACTCCTCCCAGCGCCCCCGCATCGACGAACAGCAACGCCTCCTCCTCGACCCCGTCGTCCAGGGCTCCGTCTACGTCCAGAACGCCGAACGCCACACCCACGGCGTCGGCGCCCCCGACCTCGGACTCGCCGCCTGGCGCAGCGCCCTCATCCTCAACTCCATCACCGGCACCGACGCCTACCCCCTCCCCGCCCGCACCGCCTTCACCACCTTCGGCCTCAACACCCCGCCCCGCTACCCACTCCCCAGCCAGCGCGAAGGTCTCGTACAGCTGAAGGTCTGATGTGGTTACGCCTGCGAATGATGGCGAGAACTCGGTGCTGCCCCGAAGATTCAGAAGCCGCCGCCCCTTCTTGTTAGATTGATCAAAATCTGCCCGCTCAGCGGGTGGTTTACGGGGAAGGGGACGGCCAGTGGCATGGGACGAATGGGTCCATCTGAGGGCAGAAGTAGCTGCGGAACAGAATGCGCACATGCAACTCTCGGGTGTGGACGACGGCAACGGAGGCCGCGGCGGTCCAGCCAGCGGTGACCGCCTGAAGCACTCGGACAAGCCGTGGAGCGACGCGGCGACGACCGCCCGGTCACTGGCCACGAGCATGGCCTCGGCCAAGACCGAACTGGCCGCCGGGAACAACGGCGTGGCCAAGGGAACGGAAGGACTGGCGAGTGCCGCCGCACTGAAGGACGTACTCGCCTCCTGGGACAAGCGGCTGGAGTCGGCGCGGGCCGAATGCCAGTCGCTCTCCCCGAAGCTCCGCCAGGCCGCGGGCATACAGGGAGCGTCCGACACAGGCGTCAAGAGCGACATGGACGGCATACGCGTACCGGCCACCAACGGCAAGGAGCGGTGACCCGGTGCTGACGTGGCAGCAGCTGAGGGACCTGGACTGCGCCGAACTGGACAGTGCCGCCGACGGCTGGGGCAAGGCCAGCAACCGGGCCGACGCGGCCCAGGACCGGGTGAACGCCCAGATGACCGCGAAGCTGACCGCCTCGCAGGAGGGCGAGGCGGCCCGGGCCGCGGTCGGCAGGCTGAAGGACCTGAACCGGAACTTCGCCTACATCCACACCGAATGCGGCCTCGTCCGCACCTCCCTCAACAGCCTCTCCTTCGAACTCAGAACCCCACAGCGAAACTTGAAGGACGCCCTGGAGGAGGCCGGGACACTGGGCTTCACGGTGAACCCGGACGGCTCCGTCAGCTATCCGGCCGCCACCCCCAAGAGCCAGTTCAACCTTCCACCCGGCCCCGAAGCACCCGGAGGTTCGGCCAACGGACGCGCCTACCTGCTGGAACCCCGCCCCGGCCCGAACGGAATGCTGGGAACCCCCACCCCGGGACTCCTCAACGCCAACCCGAACCAGGCGAAGGCCGAGGACATAGCCGACCGCATATCCCGCGCCCTGCGCGACGCGAACGACATCGACGGCCGGTTCAGCAGAACCTTGGCCAAACTCAAGGCCGAGCCGGGACTCAAGGTCAGTGACGCCACCTGGGCCGACGCAGCCAAGGACGCCGCCGCCGTAAGAGAAGAAGCCAACAAGTACCTCAAGGCGGACATCCCGGTCGACAAGACCCCGGCAGAACGCAAAGCCTGGTGGACGTACCTGACACAGGAGCAGCGAGAAGAACTGCTGGCGGTCTACCCGGACGTGATCGGCAACCTGGACGGCATCCCCTCCGCCGTACGCGACCAGGCGAACCGGGACAACCTCCCCCTCCTGATCGGAAAGCTGGAGGGCAAGGACGACGAAGCGTCGAAGACCATGCTGGCCGGACTACAAGCCATCGACACCAAACTGCAGGAGCCCAGCAAGCCACCGCTCTACCTGCTCGGCATCGGCGACCAGGGCAACGGCCGCGCCATCCTCTCCTACGGAAACCCCGACACGGCGAAGAACGTCTCGGCGTACGTCCCCGGCCTGGGCACCAAGCTCAACACGGACTTCGCGGACGGAACCCTCAAGCGCGCCAAGGACACCGCCCGCGGCGCCCTCGGCGTCGACAGGGAAAGCAACCCCGCGTCCATCGTGTGGCTGGGCTACGACGCACCACAGCTGGGCACCTCGGACCTCATGGACAACTTCGACGTCATGTCCCGGGACAACGCCGAAGCCGGTGCTCCCGCGTACAACGAGTTCATGTCCGGAATATCCGCCACGAACGAGGGCAAGGACCCGCACATCACAGCCATCGGCCACTCCTACGGCTCACTCACCGTCGGACTCGCCGCACAGGAGCAGGGCGGAATCCCGGGGGCGGACGACATCATCCTGGTCGGCAGTCCGGGCACCGGAGCCGACTCCGCCGACCAACTGGGCGTCGGCAAGGAACACGTCTACGTCGGAGCAGCCGAGAACGACCTGGTGACCAAACTCCCCACCCAGAACGAGGCGGGCGGCATCGGCGCCGGAGCCGCCGGCGGCGGCTCGGCGGGGGCGGTACTGGGACTGAGCCTCGGCCCAGTAGGAGGCCTGCTCGGCGGGGTGGGGGGCGCCGTGGCGGGAGGCATCGCCGGATACGCGGCACAGGACGACCCGAGCAAGATCTACTTTGGCACGGACCCCGCACACAAGGACTTCGGTGCGAACCGCTTCCGGGTGGACGACGGCCCCACATTCTCTGAGGATCCCATGCAAGCGCACTCGAACTATTTCGACCCTGACGAGGACAAGTATTCACCCCACAACATCGCCCGCGTCGTGGTGGGTCAGGGCGAAACCGTCACCCGGCAGCAGCCGCGATGAGGCCCTACGCAACCGTGTTCGTCATCGGCGCGGCACTGCTGATCTCCGGCTGCACCACACCCGGAGGGCCGAAGGAGGAAAAGCCCACAATGAACATGCAACAAGCCGCAGAACGCGCGGACGCCATCCTCGACAAGACCTTCGCCGCGATCAAACCGCCCGTCAACTGGACGCATGCGGAGGGCTCCGAGGGCAGCTGCGACGTCTCGCGGGCCAGGCAGGTGATGACCATCATCTCGCCAGAGCGCCGGGGCAACCTCTTCGGAGTCGTGGAACGCCACTGGAAAGAGCAGGGATACAAGCACACGTCTTCCAACAACAGTAAGATCCCGGCAACCTACTTCCAGACCCAGGACGGTTTCCAGATCTCGCTCCTGGTCGGTCTCCAGGGCCATGCGACCTTCGAGGTGACAACCCCCTGCGTCGAACATTCCGACGTAGCCCCGCCCAAATCGAAGACCGTCGGCCCCGACTACTCGGGCGGCGAGCTTCCGCTTCCGCTCCCCAACGTGCGCTCGGACTTCTGGTCCAGCGCGGGCTGAATCCCCACGCAAAAGGGGAGGGGCCACCCGCACCGTGAACCCGAAGGTCACGGTGCGGGCGACCCCTCCCCGCACCAGGCACTAGAACACCGGCTTACCGTCCCGCGTCAGCTTCCACCCCACCGAAGCGAACACCTTCGGATCGATGGTCCCCTTCGCCTTCACCCACGTGATGATCGTGTTCCGGATCTCCTCCGAATTCGCCCACAGCTGCTTCGACCCCGCGATGTGCGGGAACGCACCGCCACCGGACGCCCGGTAGTTGTTCACCGCGAACACGAACTGCGCCTTCGGATCCAGCGGCTTCCCGTCGTACGAAAGCTTCGCGATCCGCGCCCCCTTCGGCTTCGCGATGTCGATCTCGTACGTCAGACCCAACACCACGTCGTAGTTGTAATCCGGAGTGTTCTCCGCATTCGTCAGCTTCGACGTGTCCACCGGACCACCCGCAGCCGTCTGCACGTAGTACTTCGCCGAGTACTCCAGGTACTCCTTCACCTGCGCACCCGTCAGCAGCCGCGCCTCAAGCGTGTTCTCGAACGGGTACAGACCCGCCGCGTCCTTGATCGTGATCTGCCCCGCCGGCACCTTCGCCGTCCGCGAGAAGCACGACGCCTGCGACAGAACCGGCAGCTTCGCGTACTCCCCGCCCGCCAGAGCCGCCTTCACCGTCTCCACCTGCACCAGGTTGATCAGATCGATCAGCGGCTCGTCCTTCCACGCCGCCTCGGCCGTCGTCATCGCCGCCGTCGACGTACCGATCACCTGGTTCACATACGCGACCACCTTCTTGTGCTCATCACTGAGCATCCCGGTGATCCGCGGGTCCTCCTCCACCACATTCGAATTCAGGACCCGCGCCCCGACCTTCTCCACCGACCAACGACCCCTGCCCCACACCAGCTCGAAGTCGAACAGCGTCAGCCGCTGCCCCCACTTCAACGGCTCCGACAGCACGACCTTCTTGCCCGTCGCCTTGTTCTCGACGAAGTACTCCGGAATCTCCGTGTGCGCATGACCGACGAGAATCGCATCGATCCCCGGCACCTGCTCCGCCACCAGACCGGCCGCATTCTCCACGTACGGCAGCTGATCACCGTACGAAGAAGTCCCCGACGAACCCGAGTGCGCCGACACGATCACGACATCCGCACCCATCGACCGCAGCTTCGGCACCCACTTCGCCGCCTGCTCCTCAAGGCCCGGGAAAACCATCTTCCCCTGCACGTTCTGCTTGTCCCAGATCGCGATACCGGGATTCGTCAGCCCCAGCACCGCCACCTTCACATCCCGACCGTGCGGCGTACGGAGACGGTGCATGCTGTACGGGCGGAAAGCCGGCCGCAGCGTCTTCGCATCCAGCGCGTTCGCCCCGAGCAGCGGGAAATCACACTGCTCCTCGAATTTCCGCAGCACCGGAATTCCATAATTGAACTCGTGGTTTCCGAGCGCCGCCGCGTCATAACCCATCTTGTTCATCGCCTGCGCCATCGGATGCACCGGACCACGCTTCGCCGTGATCGGGTCGACCTTCGCGTAGTAGTACGACAGCTGCGTGCCCTGAATCGTGTCGCCCGCGTCGATCAGAAGGGTATTGCGACGGCCCTTCTCCTTGCGGACCGCATTCACCAGCGTCGAGACCTTCGCCAGGCCCACATCGTTGTGGTCCTTGTCGTCGAACTCCTTGTCCGTGAAGTAGTCCCAGTTGAAGACGTTCCCGTGCAGATCGGTCGTCCCCATCACCGTGAAGGAGTACCGCTTCGGCGGCCGGCCATGACCGTGCCCACCCCCGTGCCCGTGCCCCGCGGCCTCCGCGGACCCCGCGACCCCACCGGCCAGCGCCACACCCGCACCGGTAGCAGCGGCCTGCCCCAGAAACTTCCGTCGATTCAGCGGCATTTGAACTCCTTCGTCCCCGCGTTGCCCATGCACAACGCGCGTAGATTCTGACCCAGACACGCCAAACGCGACACCCCCTACAGGTTTCGATCCGATGACTCCCCGATGTCACACCCGGATGCCACAGTGGTCCGTACGAAACCGGCAGCGCCCGCACACCCTGCACGAGCCGTACGCACGCCACGCCCCACGCCAGCCGTCCGTACGCCACGCACACGCCCACCGAGGGAGCCCGCAGTGACCACCGAAACCCACACCCCCGCCACCCCCTACGGCACCCCCGAAGCACCCCGCGTCGCCGTCCGCGGCGAAGCACGCCTCGAAGTCGACCCCGAAATCGCCGGCATCGCCATCACCATCAGCGCCCGCGGCACCGACCGCCGCACCGCCCTCGAAGACCTCACCCGCCGCAACGCCACCGCACTCGACCTCGTCAAGACCTACGGAGAAGCCGTCGAGAAACTCGAAACCGGCGCCTTCTCCATCAACCCCGAACTCACCCGAAGGGGCCGCGGCGAACACATCCGCGCCTACCACGGCCGCGTCCGACTCACCGTCGAACTCACCGACTTCACCGCACTCGGCGAACTCACCACCCGCCTCTCCGACCTCGAACTCACCCGCGTCGACGGCCCCTGGTGGGCCCTGCGCCCCACCTCACCCGTCTACGCCCAGGCCCGCACGGCAGCCGTCCGCGAAGCAGTCGTCCGCGCCCGCGAATACGCCGAAGCCCTCGGCACCCACCTCGTCGCCCTCCTCGAACTCGCCGACGACGGCAGCGAAAACACCTCCATGGACACCAGCTACCCCGTCGCCGCCGGCTACGGCGGCATGATGCGGGGCGCCGCCGCCCCCGAAGCCGCCCCCGCCCTCGACCTCGAACCCCAGCGCCAGACCGTCCACGCCCACGTCAACGCACGCTTCACGATGGCCCCGCCGCAACTCTGAGCCGCAACTCTGAGCCGCAAATCCGAGCAGCAACTCCGATCAGCACAGCCAGAATTGCTCATTAGAGCGCCCCTGTGCACAATTCAACACTTGTCAATAACCTTTCACTCAAAGGTTGTTGAGTCGTCATGCACCGCCAATTACCTACCCACCGGTAAGGCCTAGGCTCGGAGGTATGCGCCGAGCAAAGATCGTCTGTACCCTGGGCCCAGCCACCGACACATACGACCAGATCAAGGCACTGGTCGAAGCCGGAATGGACATCGCCCGCTTCAACCTCAGCCACGGCACCTACGCCGAACACGAGGAGCGTTACCACCACGTACGCAAAGCAGCCGACGAAACCGGCCGCAGCGTCGGAATCCTCGCCGACCTTCAAGGCCCGAAGATCCGCCTCGGACGCTTCCGCGAAGGCCCCGTACTCCTTGAACGCGGCGACGACTTCACCATCACCGTCGAACCCATGGAAGGCGACCGCCACACCTGCGGCACCACCTACGACGGCCTCAACACCGACGTCACCACCGGCGAACGCATCCTCGTCGACGACGGCAAGGTCACCCTCGAAGTGACCTCCGTCGACGGCCCCCGCGTCCACACCACCGTCATCGAAGGCGGCATGGTCTCCGACCACAAGGGCCTCAACCTCCCCGGAGTCGCCGTCTCCGTCCCCGCCCTCTCCGAGAAGGACATCGAAGACCTCCGCTGGGCCCTCAACACCGGCGCCGACATCATCGCCCTCTCCTTCGTCCGCAGCGGCCGCGACATCGAAGACGTCCACCGCATCATGCGCGAGGAGAACCGGCGCCTCCCGGTCATCGCCAAGGTCGAAAAGCCCCAGGCCGTCGAGAACATCGACGACATCGTCGCCGCCTTCGACGGCATCATGGTGGCGCGAGGCGACCTCGGCGTGGAAATGCCCCTCGAACAAGTCCCGATCGTCCAGAAGCGCGCCATCAAACTGGCGAAGCGCAACGCGAAGCCGGTCATCGTCGCGACCCAGATGCTCGACTCGATGATCGAGAACTCCCGCCCCACCCGCGCCGAAGCCTCCGACGTCGCCAACGCGGTCATCGACGGCACGGACGCCGTGATGCTCTCCGGCGAAACAAGCGTCGGCAAGTACCCCATCGAAACGGTCCGCACCATGGGCCGCATCGTCGAAGCGGCGGAAGAAGACATCCTCGCCAAGGGCCTCCCTCCCCTCACCGAGCGGAACAAGCCCCGCACCCAGGGCGGCGCGGTGGCCCGAGCGGCCGCCGAAATGGGCGACTTCCTCGGCGCCAAATTCCTGGTCGCCTTCACCCAGTCCGGCGACACGGTCAAACGCCTCTCCCGCTACCGCTCGCCGATCCCCCTCCTCGCCTTCACCCCGGAACCGGCCACCCGCTCCCAGCTCAACCTCACCTGGGGCGTGGAGACCTTCCTGGGCCCGAAGGTCGACTCGACGGACGAGATGGTCGCCCAGGTCGACGAGCAGCTGCTGCGCATCGGCCGCTGCCAGAAGGGCGACGTGGTCGTCATCACGGCGGGCTCCCCGCCGGGAGTCGCAGGCTCGACGAACCTGGTGCGGATCCACCACATCGGCGAGGATGACAGCCCCAAGTAGGGGTGTACGACTAGTACTTGGGCCCGACGTGGGCGTCCATGAGGGCTACGGACGCGCGTCGGGCCACGGAGATGTTGAACGGGTCGCTACCGCGGGCGAGGGTGCTCCACTCCACGCCGACTTGGGTGAGGGTGTCCGAGAAGAGTTTGCGGATGTCGTCCGACTTCTGGCTGAAGAAGTAGCGCGGATATTCGTAGCGCTTGCGCTCGCCGCGCACCATCTTGGTTGTCCAGTTGATGATTCGGCATCCATCGGAGTGGTAGAGGCCTCGGATGAACTCCCAAGGTTGTTCGTCCACGATGCTCTGCTGCCACGGCGCCAGGATGATGCGTCGATTGTGCTTCTTGCCTGGTCCGTGCTGCGGGAATAGATGGGGCCAACTACGGCTGTAGCTCGTCACGTTGACGCAACCCGGTCGCTGGACGATGTAGACCTTGCTCGCAGGATGGACGTCTGTGATTGCCGTCCGGCACGCCTCGATGAGGCCGGGCCAGGCGTCGGCGCATGCGATGCGGAGGTAGTGGCCCTTGCCTCGCGGGTGCTCGCTGAGGCATCCGTCGCCCAGATAGAGGCCGAGGAGGTACGAGTACGCGGCCGGGTCCGCCGGTGTGTCGCGGATCGGCGCTCCGGTGATGCGGGGCAGCGGCTCGATCCGAGTCTGCCAGGCTCGGATGGCGTACCGGGATATTCCGGTTTCCTTGCTCACGGAGTTGAGGCTGCGCCCCTGGGCGACCAGGGAGAGGGCTCGCTTGCGCGTTTCGACGTCGTACACGAGGCCGATCGTGCGCGCACTTGGTCATGCGGACACGAAAATGGCGACACGCTCACACATTCGTGTGTTGTGTCGCCATTCTCACGTGACCTTGGAATTAAAGGGAGAGTGCCCCGAGTCGGATTCGAACCGACGCTGTATGGGTTTTGAATCCATGGCCTCTGCCGCTGGGCTACCGGGGCTCCTTCGAAACGAAGGAAGGGATGGACCCTCCGTGCCCTAACCATACCGCAGCTAGGTACGCTCATGGGAAGCCGTATCGCCCCGTATCGAGGAGCCCCGTGACCACCCCCGAGTCGCCCCAGCCCGTCGCCGACGACGACAAGTCGCACGTCCCGCCGCTGACGACCCGCGTCGTCATCGCCGAGGACGAAGCCCTCATCCGGCTCGACCTCAAAGAGATGCTGGAGGAAGAGGGCTACTCGGTCGTCGGCGAGGCCGGAGACGGTCAGACGGCCGTCGAGCTCGCCCGGGAGCACAAGCCGGACCTCGTCATCCTCGACGTGAAGATGCCGATCCTGGACGGCATCTCCGCCGCCGAGCAGATCGCCGCCGAGTCCATCGCGCCCGTACTCATGCTGACCGCGTTCTCGCAGCGCGACCTCGTCGAGCGGGCGCGGGATGCCGGTGCGATGGCGTACCTCGTGAAGCCGTTCAGCAAGAGTGACGTCGTACCGGCGATCGAGATGGCCGTGTCCCGCTTCGCGGAGCTGAAGACGCTGGAGAACGAGGTCGCGGACCTCACGCTCCGGCTGGAGACGCGCAAGCTCGTCGACCGGGCGAAGTCGATTCTGCAGACGCAGTACGGGCTGACGGAGCCGGCCGCGTTCCGGTGGATCCAGAAGACGTCGATGGACCGTCGGCTGTCCATGCAGCAGGTCGCGGAGGCGGTCATCGAGGACGCCGCGGAGAAGAAGGCTGCGGCCAAGGAGCAGTAGGCCGTACGTACCCGTATGACGAAGGGGTCCGACCGCGTGAGGAACGCGGCCGGACCCCTTCTCCGTACAGCAAGCGCAAGCGCGCATGCGGCAGCGGTCAGTCCTCGCCGAGGTACGCCTTGCGGACGGACTCGTCGTGGAGGAGGTGCTGGCCGGTTCCGGAGAGGACGATCTTGCCGATCTCCATGACGTGGCCGTGGTCGGCGAGGGAGAGCGCCGCTTGGGCGTTCTGTTCGACGAGGAGGATCGTCGTGCCGGTGGAGCGGAGTTCGACGATGGTCTCCATGATCTTCTGCATCATGATCGGGGAGAGGCCCATGGAGGGTTCGTCGAGCATGAGCAGTTTGGGCTGGGACATGAGGGCGCGGCCCATGGCGAGCATTTGTTGTTCGCCGCCGGAGAGGGTGCCTGCGGCCTGCTTTCGGCGTTCGCCGAGGATGGGGAAGAGGTCGTAGGCGCGCTTGATGTCCTTTTCGATGCCTTCTTTGTCGTTGCGGAGGAAGGCGCCGAGCTGGAGGTTCTCGGTGATCGTCAGCCGGGGGAAGATGTGCCGGCCTTCGGGGGAGTGGGCGAGGCCCAGGGCGACGATCTTGTGGGCGGGGATTCCGGTGAGGGGTTTCCCGTCGAAGAGGATCTTTCCGGAGGTGGGCTTGAGGAGTCCGGAGATGGTGCGCAGGGTGGTGGTCTTGCCTGCGCCGTTGGTGCCGATGAGGGTGACGACCTGGCCGGCTTCGACGGAGAAGGTGATGCCCTTGACGGCTTCGATCTTGCCGTAGGAGACGCGGAGGTCCTCGACCTCCAGGAGGGCGGTCACTGGGCGTCTCCTTCGGTGCGGGTGGTGCTCTCGGTGGTGCTCCGCGTGTCTGCCTGTGCTTCGGCTGCGGCGACTTCGGCTGCTTCGTCGGCGCCTGGGGCGCCTTCGAAGGGGGTGCCGAGGTAGGCGGCGACGACGCGTTCGTCGCTCTGGACGGTGTCGGGGGTGCCTTCGACGAGTTTTTCGCCCTGGACGAGGCAGGCGACGCGGTCGCAGAGGTTGAAGATGAAGCGCATGTCGTGCTCGATGACGAGGACGGCGATGCCTTGGTCGCGGATGGCGAAGATGAGTTCTTCGGCGGCGCGGGTTTCCTGCGGGTTCATGCCGGCGGTGGGTTCGTCGAGGAGCAGCAGGCCCGGGTCGCTCGCCAGTGCGCGGGCGATTTCGAGCTTGCGCTGTTCGCCGTAGGGGAGGTTGCGGGAGAGGTGGTCGGCCTTGTGTGCGAGGCCGATGAACTCCAGCAGTTCCATGGCGCGTTCGTGGGATGCCTTTTCGGCCTTCTTGAAGCCGGGGCCGCGCAGGAGGGCGGAGAAGAGGCCTTCCTTGGTGCGGGTGTGGCGTCCGACGAGGACGTTCTCCAGGACGGTCATGTTGGAGAAGAGCCGGATGTTCTGGAAGGTGCGGGCGATGCCGGCCTGGGTGACGAGGTGGGGTTTGGGTGGGAGGACGGTGCCTTTGTAGCTGACCTTGCCTTCGGTGGGGACGTACAGCCCGGTGAGGCAGTTGAAGAAGGTGGTCTTGCCAGCGCCGTTGGGTCCGATGAGGCCGACGATTTCGCCGGTGTTGACTTGGAGGCTGACGTCGCGGACGGCGGTGAGGCCGCCGAAGCGCATGGTGACGCCGCTGGCGTCGAGGACGGTTGTGGTGGTGGCTGTGGGAGTTGCCATGGTGTTCACGCCCCCGCCTTCGTGGCGCCGGTGGCCGTGCCGGACAACGCGTCGTCCGGGGTGGCGAGTTGGTCCGTCTCGTGGAATTCGAGTTTCTTGCGGCGGTCGGCGACGAGGCCTTCGGGCTTGAAGCGCATCAGCAGGATGAGGGCGAGTCCGAAGAGGACGAGCTGGTAGTCCTGCATGAAGGCGAGTTTGGCCGGGATGAGGTAGAGGAGTGCGGCGCCGATGAGGGGTCCGGCGATGGTGCCCATGCCGCCGAGGATGACGGCGGCGAGCAGGAACGCGGAGTTGGGGGCGACGGATCCGGCGAATTGGTACTGCTCGGGGGTGACGCTGTAGCCGAGGTGTGCTTGTACGGAGCCGGCGAAGCCGGCGAGGGAGGCGCCGAGTGCGAAGGCCATGAGCTTGAGGCGGAAGCCGTTGATGCCCATGGCTGTGGCGGCGGTCTCGTCCTCGCGGATGGCGACCCAGGCGCGGCCGATGCGGGATTCGGCGGAGCGGCGGAAGACGAGGACGACGATGACGGTGAAGAGCAGCATCAGCAGGAAGTAGTTGGAACTCCTGGTGAGGCTGAAGCCGAGGATGTCGTGTTGGGTGCCGAGGTCGAATCCGAAGATGTTGAGGTCGGGGACGTTGGTGACGCCGTTGGAGCCGTTGGTGATGTCGGGTCCTGTGACGCCGTTGAGGTTGAGGACGGTGATGCGGAAGATCTCGCCGAAGCCGAGGGTGACGATGGCGAGGTAGTCGCCGCGCAGTCGCAGGGTCGGTGCGCCGATGATGACGCCGAACAGCAGTGAGGCCGCGGCTCCGGCCAGTGCGGCTGCCCAGAAGGGGAACTGGATGTCGAAGGCGGAGCTGGCGGTGCCGGAGACGAGGGCTGCGGTGTAGGCGCCGACGCCGAGGAAGGCGACGTATCCGAGGTCGAGGAGTCCGGCGAGGCCGACGACGACGTTCAGGCCGAGGGCGACGGTGGCGAAGATGAGGACTTGGGCGCCGATGAGGGCGTACTGGTCGTTGGTCTGGGTGAAGGGGAAGCAGATCGCGGCGACGAGCGCGGCGAGCATGGCGACCTTGCGGTGCTTGCCCGCGAGTTGGCTGGCGCGGCGGGGGAGGCCGGCTTTGCCGAGGGCGGCGAAGGTGAATCCGGCGGTGATGAGGAACCCGACGAAGAGCTGGGGTTCTTCGCTGTCGATGTCGATGCCGTAGGCGAAGACGAAGAGGCCGGCGGCGAAGACGCCGGTGATGACGAGGATTTCGGTCCAGCCGGGGAGTTGTTTGGGGGTGCCGGGGGCGGGTGCTTTGAGGCTGTATCGGAAGCGTTCCCAGGTGCTGGTGGCGGGTCCTTCGCCGTGTGCGTCGTCGGGGAGTGCGAAGGCTCCGACGGTGGCGACGAGTGCGCCGACGCCGGAGATCCAGGCTCCGGGTTCGAGGTTGACGAGGCCGCCGAGGACGACGGAGATGGCGCCCATGGTGAAGCCGGTGGTGGCGAGGGTGCCGAGGGCGGCGAGTCGCACGGGGCTGTGGTTGCCGCCGGGGGTGAGCCAGCGCAGGCCTTTGATTCCGTGCCCGGAGAGGGTGAAGAGGAGGGTGAGGAGTGCGCCGACGAGGGTGAGGGTCTGGAGTCCGCCGGGGTAGCCGGTGACGGTGAGGTTGCCCGGGAATTCCTGGCTCCAGGTCCAGGCGAGGAAGGTGCCGGCGAGGGCGACGGCGGATCCGGCCAGGGCGAGGATGCGGGCGGTGTTGGTGGGGAGCGGGATGAGCGGGGCGCCGGTGGTCTTGGTGAGGTTGGTGGTCATGGTGCTCACGCCCGATCCGCGACGCGCTCGCCGAGCAGGCCCTGGGGCCTGACGAGGAGGACGATGATGAGGAGGCTGAAGGCCCAGACGTCTTTCCAGCTGCCTCCGCCGAATAGTTCCATGCCGGGGATTTCGGCGATGTATCCGGTGGCGAGGGCTTCGGCGACGCCGAGGACGAGGCCTCCGAGCATGGCTCCGTAGATGTTGCCGATGCCGCCGAGGACTGCGGCGGTGAAGGCCTTGAGGCCGAGCAGGAAGCCCATGCGGAAGCTGACCTGGCCGTTGTGGAGGCCGTAGCCGACTGCTGCGACGGCGGCGAAGGCGGCGCCGATCGCGAAGGCGGTGACGATGATGCGGTCGGTGTTGATGCCCATGAGTTTGGCGGTGTCGGGGTCCTGGGCGGTGGCCTGCATGCCGCGGCCGGTGCGGGTCTTGTTGACGAAGAACCCGAGGATGAGCATGGACAGTGGGGCTGCGATGAGCAGGAACAGGCCGCCGGGCTGGATGTTGGCGCCGAAGAGGCTGACGGCTTCGCCCTTGAGCTGGGGGAAGACGTGGTCCTTCTTGGCGTCGGGGTACCACTGCCAGACGAGTTGTTGCAGGACGATGGAGAGCCCGATCGCGGTGATCAGGGGGGCCAGCCGTGGTGCGTTTCGCAGGGGGCGGTAGGCGAAGCGTTCTGCGGCGGTCGCCACGGCGACGGATACGGCCATGCCGCCGATGATCATGAGCGGGATGGCGGCGCCGAGGGAGAACCCGGCGGGGAGTATGAGGTAGACGGTCAGGGCGCCGAAGCCGCCGACCATGAATATCTCGCCGTGGGCGAAGTTGATGAGCTGGACAATGCCGTAGACCATCGTGTAGCCGATCGCGATGAGACCGTACATCGCGCCGAGGATGAGTCCATTGGCCAGCTGTTGCGGCAGTTCGTGCACCGCAGGGCCTCCGTCAGTGGTTCGGAATATGGCACCGCGCGGGAGCGCTGGTGGCGCGCCCGCGCGGTCTGGGGGTGTCGCGTGGTGCGAGTGCCGTGGTTACGGCTTGTACGCCTCGCTGAACTTGGGCGCCCACTTGCCCTTTTCGACCTCGTAGGCGGTCATCATGGTGTTGGTGGTGTCGCCGAATTCGTCGAAGGAGACGGGTCCTGTGACGCCGTCGAACTTGACCTTGGCCATGGACTCCAGGACCTTGGGGCGCAGGTCGTCGGGGACCTTGCCGCTGTTGTTCGCGACGGCGATCTTGACGGCCTCGATGATGGACCAGGTGGCGTCGTAGGTGCCGCCGCCGTAGGCCTCGTAGTCCTCCTTGTAGCCGCCGGCCTTGTAGTCGGCGATGAACTTCTTGGCGGATTCGAGCTGCTCGACGGGCTTGCCGACGGAGGTGGCGAAGTCGCCCTCGGCCTTCTTGTTGAGCTTCAGGAAGTCGGCGCTGTAGATGCCGTCTCCGCCCATGAGCGGGATCTTGGTGCCGCTGTCCTTGAGCTGCTGGCTGAGGGGGCCGGCTGCCGGGTACTCGCCGCCGTAGTACAGGGCCTTGGCGCCGGACTTCTTGACCTTGGTCACGATGGAGTTGAAGTCGCGCTCTTCGGGGACGACGTGGTCCTCGCCGACGATCTTGCCGCCGAGCTTGGTGAACTGGTCCTTGAAGGACGCGGCGAGACCTGCGCCGTAGGTCTTCTGGTCGTCCATCAAGTAGACCTTGTCGATCTTCTTGGTTTCCTTGAGGTACTTCGCGGCGAAGGCGCCCTGTACCTGGTCGGTGGTGGCGGTGCGGAAGAAGGCGTTGAAGGGGCGCTTCTTGTTGCCGGTCTTCCAGCCGTCGCCCTGGGTCAGTTCCGTTCCGGTGTTGGCCGGGGAGACCTGGGTGAGCTTGGCGTCGGTGAAGGGCTTCTGCATCACCTGGGAGATGCTGGAGTTCAGCGGGCCGACGACGCCGACGACCTTTTTGTCGCTGATGAACTTGGCGGCGTTCTGCTGGCCGACGTTGGGCTGCCCCTGGTCGTCGAGGGGCTGGGCGACGAACTCGACGCCGGGGACGGTGTTGTTCTTGTTCGCGGTCTTGATGGCGAGGTCGGCGGAGTTGCGGATGCCGAGGCCCAGTGCGGAGAGGTCGCCGCTGAAGGGGGCGTCGACACCGATGACGACCTTGGTCTTGGCGCCGCCGCCTCCGCCGCCTCCGCCGGTGGTGCCCTTGTCGTCGCGGGAACCGCAGGCGGTGAGGGTGAGCGCTCCGGTGGTGAGCACTGTGGTGAGTATGAGCAAAGAACGGTGTCGCACGAAGGGGTCCTTTCCCTGGCGCGGCTTCCTCGGCGTGAGGTGCCGTGTCGTTCGCCGGGCCGTACTTGGGCGTTGTGGAGTGCGGTGGTGCTGCGACGCGCCCGGCGGCGCGGTGACTGGCCGTGACTCTAGGCGTAGGTGAAGGCGGCGGGGAGCGGCGTGCGCAGGATGTGACGCTCTTGTTATGCCGTGGCCAGGAGTGGGTGGAACAGACCGCGCTTTTCGGCCTTTTCCGGTGGCGTTCGGATTCTGCAATACCGAGAACTCCCAGCTGAATTAAGGGGCTTGGGGGGTTCATGGTGCTGACAGTCCGCTATGCGGACAACTTGTGCAGGAAGGGCTCTGCAGGGGGTGCCGAGGCGTGCTGGAGGGTCTGATTCCGCTCCTTGTCGTTGCTACGGTGCGTAACATTCTTGCGGCATCCGAACGCGGTATCCCGGAAAACGGTCACTGTCCGGCGGGGCCGGGTCAGTGCCAGGGGGTCCCGCTCGGGGTTGCGTTGCGGTAGCGCTCGGAGCAGTCGTGCTTCGTGCGTTCGGTGATGAGCTTCTCGGCCGCCGCGTCGCCCGCGCGCTTGCGTTCCTTGCGTGCGGCCTCCATGACGGAGATGACGATGTTGTTCTGTGCGTTGGACATGCCCTCCTTCATGTAGTCGCCGGTGCCGCGTCCGGCGAGTCTCTCGCGGACCCAGTAGGAGGTGAGCTTCGCGCAGATCTCCGCGGGCGGGGTGGTGCTCAGCGGGGGGAAGGAAGGGGTCTGCGCGGCGGGTGGCGGCTGTGCCCGGTCCGGAGTGCCGCAGCCGGCCAGGAGGGCTGCTGCGGAGAGGGCGGCGACGAGCGCGAACCGGTGGCGCGAGGACGACTTCACTTCCCTGACTCCCTTCCACGGGCATCCGGGTGTCCGGGTGTCCGTGTGTCCGGTATTCGGTGTCCGGGTGTCCGGGTTCCCCGGGCCTCCTGGATATCAGGACGTGCCGGGTTTCGGAATCGTCGTTACGAGCCATCTCAACTCTCCCTGATCGTTGGCCTGTTGAGGGCGTGCGGTACTGCGTGGCAGGTGCCGCCCTCTGGTGTGCCCGGGGCCGGAGAGGTGGAATGTGGGCGCGCTTCGCGCGTGATCGTCACCCACCCGCGCCCCTGGAGGCAGCTCGATGGCGAGACCGAACGGAATACGTACCCGGACGAGTGCTGTCCGCAGGGCGAGTGCCGTACGCAAGGCGACTTCCGTACGCAAGTGGGGCATGGCGGCGCTCGCCGCCTCCCTCCTCACCGCTCTGCCCACGCCCGCCGCCGCGCAGGCGGACCGGGCTCCGCAGCCCGCCCTGAAGATCGTCGACAACCGTACGGAGCCCGTCTTCTCGCGCGCCGACGCCGTCCACCAGCAGGTCGACGTCGAGACCGAGGCGGACAGCGACCGCGACGGGAAGCGCGACACGATCCGGATGCGGATCCTGCGTCCCAAGGAGACCGACGCCGGGCTGAAGGTCGCCACCATCATCGAGGCCAGCCCGTACTGGGGCGGCGGTCCGGACGTCCCGTTCCACAACGTCGACCTGGACGAGGACGGGCTGCCGCTCGGCGGGCAGCGGCTGACCGGTGACGCGCGCCGGCCGTCCCTCGCCGCCGCGGGCCCGGTGACGTACGGCGGGTACTACGACAACTACTACCTGCCGCGCGGCTATGCGGTCGCCGAGGTCGACAGTGTCGGTACGGGGGCGGCGACCGGCTGTTCCACCTCCGGCGGGCGCAACGAGACGCTCGGCGCGAAGGCCGCCGTGGACTGGCTGGCGGGGCGGGCCCGCGGCTGGGACCCGGACGGGAAGCCGGTCGGGGCCACCTGGTCGACGGGCAACTCCGCGATGATGGGCATCTCCTACAACGGGACGCTGCCCACCGCCGTCGCCTCGACCGGCGTCAAGGGACTGAAGGCGATCGTGCCGATCTCCGGGATCTCCTCCTGGTACGACTACTACCGGGCCGGCGGCGGTGTCGTCGCGCCGGGCGGCTACCAGGGCGAGGACACCGACATCCTCGCGAAGGGCGTCACCAGCCGGGCCAACCCGGAGGTGTGCGCACCGGTCCATGACGCGCTGACCGCTCAACAGGACCGTACGACCGGGGACTTCGGGCCGTTCTGGAAGGAGCGGGACTATCTGCGGGACGTCGGGAGGATCAAGGCCGGTGTCTTCGTCGTGCACGGCTTCAACGACTGGAACGTGAAGACCAAGAACTCCGTCCAGCTCTGGGACGCCCTGAAGCGCAACGGTGTGCCGCGCAAGATGTGGCTGCACCAGGCGGGTCACGTCAATCCGATGCCGCTGCGGATGGAGGAGTGGCTGCGCCAGACCCACCAGTGGTTCGACTTCTGGCTGTACGGGCTGGAGAACGGTGCGCTCGACGAGCCGAAGGTGGATGTCGAGCAGGCGGACTTCAGCTGGAAGCGGCAGCCGGAGTGGCCGGCGCGCGGGACGCGGGACGAGACGCTGCGGCTGAATTCCGACGGCCTGTCGCCGTGGCCCGGAGCGCCGGTCAGGCAGTCGTTGACGGACGCGGGGCGCACGGTGGCGGCCGAGCGGCTCGTGGCGGAGCCGGAGGCCGCGAACCCGAACCGGCTGGCGTACACGACGGGTGCTCTGCGGAAGGACCTGCGGGTCAACGGGGTGCCGAGGATGTCGGTCCTGGCGTCACTGAAGGGGACCTCGCCGTATGTGACGGCGCTGCTGGTGGACTACGGGAAGGACACCAGGGCGACGGCGGGCACGGCGTCGGACACCTCGCGGCCCGCGGTCTGCTACGGGCAGGGCATCCCGGGGGACACCGGATGCGCCTACCGCAGCAAGCACCGTACGGAGAGCGCCGACTTCAGAATCGTGTCGCGGGGGTGGCTGGACGTCCGGAACCGGAATTCCCTCTCCCGTCAGGACAGGGTCGTGGAGGGACGCGAGTACGCGCTGAAGTGGGACATGCAGCCGCAGGAGTACGTCTTCAAGAAGGGGCACCGGCTGGGTGTGGTGCTGATCTCGACGGACTTCGACTACACGCTGCGGTACCCGGCCGGGACGACGATGTCGGTCCGGGCGGGGTTCAGCAGCGTGACGCTGCCGGTCAGCCGGTGAGCGTCTGGGGTGCGGAGTCGCGGAGCATGCAGGTGAGGCGGGCGCTGCAGACCCGGTTGTCCTGCTCGTCGGTGATGACGATCTCGTAGGTGGCGGTGGAGCGTCCGCGGTGGACGGGGGTGGCCACACCTGTCACCAGTCCGCTGCGGGCGCCCCGGTGGTGGGTGCAGTTGAGGTCGACGCCGACGGCGAGCTTCTTGCTGCCGCCGTGCAGCATCGCGCCGATCGAGCCGAGGGTCTCGGCGAGGACGGCGGAGGCGCCGCCGTGCAGGAGTCCGTACGGCTGGGTGTTGCCCTCGACGGGCATGGTGCCGACGACGCGGTCCGAGGACGCCTCGACGATCTGGACGCCCATACGGGTGCCGAGGTGCCCGGCGGAGAAGAGCGCGGGCAGGTCGACGCCGAGCGCGGCGTACTCGTCGAGGACGTCCTGCGGGAACTTCGCGGTGGACTGCTCACCCATGGGCCAGGCTCCGTTCGGTGTACGTGACCGTGTGGTCCGTTGTCTAAGCGGACGCGTCGACGGTTGGTGATTGTTCCAGACGGACGACGACGGACTTGCTGGCGGGGGTGTTGCTGGTGTCCGCCGTCGCGTCCAGCGGTACCAGGACGTTGGTCTCGGGGTAGTAGGCGGCGGCGCAGCCGCGGGCGGTCGGGTAGTGGACGACGCGGAAGCCGGGGGCGCGGCGCTCGACGCCGTCCTTCCACTCGCTGACCAGGTCGGTGTACGAGCCGTCGGCGAGGCCGAGCTCGCGGGCGTCCTTCGGGTTGACGAGGACGACGCGGCGGCCGTCCTTGATGCCGCGGTAGCGGTCGTCGAGGCCGTAGATGGTGGTGTTGTACTGGTCGTGGGAGCGCAGGGTCTGCAACAGCAGCCGCCCGGCCGGGAGTTCGGGGTGCTCGACGGGGGCCGCGGTGAAGTTGGCCTTCCCGGTGGCGGTGGGGAAGCGGCGCTCGTCGCGCGGGCCGTGCGGGAGGGTGAAGCCGCCGGGGGCGGCGACGCGGGCGTTGAAGTCCTCGAAGCCGGGGACGACGCGGGAGATCCGGTCGCGGATGAGGGCGTAGTCCTGCTCGAACTGTGCCCAGGGAGTGGTCGACCGCTTGCCGAGGGCGGCCTGTGCCATGCGGGCGACGATGGCGGGCTCGGACAGCAGGTGCGGGCTCGCGGGCGGGAGGTTGCCGCGCGAGGCGTGCACCATGCTCATGGAGTCCTCGACGGTCACGAACTGCTTGCCGCTCTTCTGCACGTCCTTGTCGGTGCGGCCGAGGGTGGGCAGGATCAGGGCGCGGGTGCCGGTGACGACGTGCGAGCGGTTGAGTTTGGTCGACACGTGGACGGTGAGCCGGGCCTCGCGCATGGCGGCCTCGGTGACGTGGGTGTCGGGGGTGGCGGCGACGAAGTTGCCGCCCATCGCGAAGAACACCTTGGCGTCGCCGTCGCGCAGCGCCTGGATGGCGCGGACCACGTCGTACCCGTGGCGGCGGGGCGAGGTGATGGAGAATTCCTTGTCGAGGGCGTCGAGGAAGGCGGGCGCGGGGCGCTCGAAGATGCCCATGGTGCGGTCGCCCTGGACGTTGGAGTGGCCGCGGACGGGGCAGACTCCGGCGCCGGTGCGGCCGATGTTGCCGCGCAGCAGGAGGAAGTTGACGACTTCGCGGATGGTCGGCACGGAGTGCTTGTGCTGGGTCAGGCCCATGGCCCAGCACACGACGACCCTCTTCGAGGCGAGGACCATGCGCAGTGCCCGCTCGATGTCGGCGCGCTCAAGGCCGGTGGCGGTCAGGGTGCCGTCCCAGTCGGCGGCCTTCGCGGCGGCGGCGAACTCCTCGAATCCGTGGGTGTGTTCGCGTACGAACAGTTCGTCGACGGCTCCTTCGGTCTCCAGTATCAGCTTGTTGAGGAGGCGGAAGAGGGCCTGGTCGCCGCCGAGGCGGATCTGCAGGAAGAGGTCGGTGAGGGCGGTGCCCTTGAGCATGCCCTGCGGGGTCTGCGGGTTCTTGAAGCGTTCGAGGCCCGCCTCGGGCAGGGGGTTCACCGAGATGATCTTCGCGCCCGCGTGCTTGGCCTTCTCCAGGGCGGTCAGCATGCGCGGGTGGTTGGTGCCCGGGTTCTGCCCGGCGACGATGATCAGGTCGGCCTGGTGGAGGTCCTCCAGGCTCACGCTGCCCTTGCCGATGCCGATGGTCTCCGTGAGGGCGGAGCCGGAGGACTCGTGGCACATGTTGGAGCAGTCGGGCAGGTTGTTCGTACCGAATTCGCGGGCGAAGAGCTGGAGCAGGAACGCCGCTTCGTTGCTGGTGCGGCCGGAGGTGTAGAAGACGGCTTCGTCGGGGGAGTCGAGCGCCTTCAGCTCCTTGCCGATGAGGTCGAAGGCGTGCTCCCAGGTCACCGGCAGGTAGGTGTCCGAGCCCTCGTCGAGGAGCATCGGTTCGGTGAGGCGGCCCTGCTGGCCGAGCCAGTACCCGCTGCGCTCCGTGAGGTCGGAGACCGGGTGGGCGGCGAAGAAGGCCGGGGTGACCCGGCGCACGGTGGCTTCCTCGGCGACGGCCTTCGCGCCGTTCTCGCAGAATTCGGCGGTGTGCCGCTTGTCCTCCTCGGGCCAGGCGCAGCCGGGGCAGTCGAAGCCGTCCTTCTGGTTGACCTTGAGGAGGGTGCGGGCGGTGCGGACCGTGCCCATCTGCTGCTGGGCGATGCGCAGGGTGTGCGCGATGGCGGGCAGGCCGGCGGCGGCGTGCTGGGGGGCCGCGACCTGCGGCGCGTCCTGGACCGGGTCCCCTGCGGGCGGCTTCGCTGCCATGGCACTCCCCTTCGAGCGTTCGAACCCGTGAGCTTGCTTCGGTACGTCTTCGATCCTGTCACGGAGCACTGACAGCGAGTTCCGCCGGGTCGGGGTGCGCATGCCGTGCGGAGGGGATTGTCAGTGGCGCGGCCTAGGATCGGGGGCGTGGCAAAGACAGCAGCGAAGAAGACCGCAGACAAGACCTCAGAGAAGCCGGGCGGGCGTCCGCGCCTGCTCCTCATGGACGGGCACTCCCTGGCGTACCGTGCGTTCTTCGCGCTGCCCGCGGAGAACTTCACGACCGCGAGCGGCCAGCCGACGAATGCCGTCTACGGCTTCGCGTCGATGCTGGCGAACACCCTGCGTGACGAGGCGCCCACGCACCTCGCGGTGGCGTTCGACGTGTCCCGCAAGACGTGGCGCTCCGAGGAGTTCCCGGAGTACAAGGCGAACCGCTCCAAGACCCCCGACGAGTTCAAGGGGCAGGTCGAGCTGATCGGCGAGGTCCTCGACGCGATGCGCGTGGAGCGGTTCGCGATCGACGGGTTCGAGGCGGACGACGTGATCGCGACGCTCGCGACGCAGGCCGCGGAGGCCGGGTTCGACGTGCTGATCGTCACGGGCGACCGCGACTCGTTCCAGCTGATCACCGAGCACGTGACGGTGCTGTACCCGACGAAGGGCGTCTCCGAGCTGACCCGGTTCACTCCGGAGAAGGTCGAGGAGAAGTACGGGTTGACGCCCCAGCAGTACCCGGACTTCGCCGCGCTGCGCGGTGACCCGTCCGACAACCTGCCCGGCATTCCGGGCGTCGGCGAGAAGACCGCCGCGAAGTGGATCAACCAGTTCGGTTCGTTCGCGGAGCTGGTGGAGCGCGCCGACGAGGTCAAGGGCAAGGCCGGGCAGAATTTCCGCGACCACCTGGACGCCGTGCAGCTGAACCGCAAGCTCACCGAGATGGTGCGCGACGTGGAGCTGGCCAAGGGCCCCGCGGACCTGGAGCGCGCTCCGTACGACCGGGAGGCCCTGGCCGGCGTCCTGGACGTGCTGGAGATCCGCAACCCGTCGCTGCGGGAGCGGCTGCTGGCCGTCGACCCGGGCGCCGCGGAGGAGGAGGCGGCGGCTCCGGCCGCCGGGATCGAGCTGGACGGTGCGGTGCTGGGCTCCGGCGAGCTGGCCCCCTGGCTCGATGTGCACGGCGCGCAGCCGCTGGGCGTGGCCACGGTCGACACCTGGGCGCTGGGCACGGGCAACGTCACGGAGGTCGCGCTGGCCGCGGCGGACGGGGCGGCCGCCTGGTTCGACCCCGCCGAGCTGTCCGAGGGCGACGAGAAGGCGTTCGCCGGGTGGATCGCGGACGCGGACCGCCCCAAGGTGCTGCACAACGCCAAGGGTGCGATGCGGGTCTTCCCGGAGCACGGCTGGCAGGTCGCCGGGGTCACCATGGACACCGCGCTCGCCGCGTACCTGGTGAAGCCGGGGCGGCGGTCCTTCGCGCTGGACGCCCTGTCGGTGGAGTACCTGGGCCGTGAGCTGGCCCCGGCGGCGGTCGCCGACGGGCAGCTGGCCTTCGGGTCCGAGGAGGACGAGCGGGCGGAGGCCGACGCGCTGATGACGCAGGCCCGGACGATCCTCGACCTGGGCGAGGCGTTCGGGGAGAAGCTGGGGGAGGTCGGCGCGGCCGAGCTGCTGCACGACGTGGAGCTGCCCACCTCGCTCCTGCTGGCCCGTCTGGAGCGGCACGGCATCGCCGCCGACCGGGACCATCTGACCGCCATGGAGGAGCAGTTCGCGGCCGCGGTGCAGCACGCCGTGGGCGAGGCGCACGACGCGGCGGGCCGCGAGTTCAACCTCGGTTCGCCCAAGCAGCTCCAGGAGATCCTCTTCGGCGAGCTGGCGCTGCCCAAGACGAAGAAGACCAAGACCGGTTACACGACGGACGCGGACGCGCTGGCCTGGCTGGCGGCGCAGACCGAGCACGAGCTGCCGGTGATCATGCTGCGCCACCGTGAGCAGGCCAAGCTGCGGGTCACCGTCGAGGGTCTGATCAAGACGATCGCCACCGACGGCCGCATCCACACCACCTTCAACCAGACGGTGGCGGCGACCGGACGGCTGTCCTCCACCGAACCCAACCTGCAGAACATTCCGGTCCGCACCGACGAGGGCCGGGCCATCCGCCGCGGCTTCGTCGTCGGCGAGGGCTACGAGTGCCTGATGACGGCCGACTACAGCCAGATCGAACTGCGCGTGATGGCCCACCTGTCGGAGGACGAGGGCCTTCTTGAGGCGTTCAGGTCCGGCGAGGACCTGCACACCACGGTCGCCTCCCAGGTGTTCGCGGTGGAGCGCTCCGCGGTCGACGCGGAGATGCGCCGCAAGATCAAGGCGATGTCGTACGGCCTGGCGTACGGGCTGTCCGCGTTCGGTCTCTCCCAGCAGCTGAACATCGACGCGGGCGAGGCGCGCGGTTTGATGAACACGTTCTTCGAGCGGTTCGGCGGGGTGCAGGACTACCTGCAGCGCGCCGTCGAGGAGGCCCGTGCCACGGGCTACACGGAGACGATGCTGGGCCGCCGCCGCTACCTCCCGGACCTCAACAGCGACAACCGCCAGCGCCGTGAGATGGCCGAGCGGATGGCGCTCAACGCCCCGATCCAGGGCACCGCGGCGGACATCGTCAAGGTCGCGATGCTGAAGGTGGACGCGGCGTTGGAGAAGGCCGGGCTCACCTCGCGGATGCTGCTCCAGGTGCACGACGAAATCGTGCTGGAGATCGCGAAGGGCGAGCGGGAGACGGCCGAGGAGATCGTCCGCCGCGAGATGGCGGGCGCGGTCGAACTGCGGGCGCCGCTGGACGTGTCGGTGGGTGTCGGCGCGGACTGGGAGTCGGCGGCGCACTGAGCCCGCGGGGTTTGCGGAGGGCGTTCCGGCGGGGCCCGTCCCCGCCCCTGTGCGCGATCAGTGCGATCGGGTACGGGGGCGGGCCTGTGCCGTGTCGTCGGTGCCGTCGGGCGCCGGGGGTCCGGCCGTTCCGGTCGAGGCCCTCCGCCACCGGCACACGAGTGCCGCGTACAGCACCAGCCCCACCAGGAGTCCGGCGCCCGCGCCGAAGCAGATCGTCGGCACGTAGTCGAACGGGCGGATCGGGACGCTCTGGTGGGCCGCCCAGCGCACGCACCGTGCGACCGCGGCGACCGTCGCGCACCCGAGGAGCAGGGCCGCCCCCGCCGTGCGCTGTCGCGAGGTCAACCTCACTACGGCGTCCGGGGCTTCGCCCCCGCCCGGCTGCCGCCGCAACGCCGCCACCAGGAACCAGCCCAGCCCGACGGCGGCCAGCGCCGAAGTCCCGTACTGCGCATAGGTGTAGAGCGGCAGCCCGGCGTACCGCTGCCCGAGCTCGGGGAAGAGCTCCATGCCCAGCCGCCCCGGATGTGTGAACAGGTCCCACGCCACATGGGTCACCGCCCCGACCACCGCGGACAGCACGAACCGTCCCGCCAGGGACACCGACGCACCGTCCCAGCGGGCGCCGCGCACCGTTCCGTACACCCGCCCCTGCCAGCCGCGCGGCAGCAGTGCCACCAGCGGTGCCCGCACCAGCAGCCACAGCCCGACCAGCACCGCCGTGCAGACGACGTCCACGGTGAGGATGCCCGGCAGCGAGTGCGTGAAGTCGCCGAACGCCATGCCGCCGGGCACCACGGAGGCGGCGTAGTAGGTGAGGTCGGGGGCGAAGGACCCGGCCACCAGGGCCGAGGCGAGGAAGGGGCCGCGCCCGGTGCCGTCCCGTCGGATCCCGGGCAGGACGGCTGCGGCATGGCTGAGGGTAAAAGGCACTCTTGTCCCCTTGGCGATATGTGCGGAGTGCTTGATCTGCTCGGCAATGGGCGTACAAGTGACCCTTAGCGATCAATATCGCTCAGTATGTGGGACTGTTGCGGCCGGTTTCTCAGGAGTTTCTCAGGTGTCGAACTGGTGAAAAGCACGCAGAAGCCGGTGTTCGGGCGCCAAGAGTTGTC
Organism: Streptomyces sp. NPDC021093; assembly: GCF_044333135.1. Lineage (NCBI taxonomy): Bacteria > Bacillati > Actinomycetota > Actinomycetes > Kitasatosporales > Streptomycetaceae > Streptomyces > Streptomyces sp. NPDC021093. Next base: position 426,714 of record NZ_JBIRQJ010000005.1, read on the forward strand.
GTAGTGTCACGTGGGTCGTCGCGCTGGGGAGCGCGTCTGCCGCCGATGGGGAGGGACCACTCGCATGGCAGCACAATTCGGTCGCCGGTTGCGCAAGGGGGCGACCACGACGGCGGTCGCGGCGATAGCCGTGGCCGCCCTGTCCGCGTCGCAGGCCCCCGGGGCCGCGGGGAACCCGGCGTACGACGGGCGGACGGCAGGTGCGAAGCCGGCGCCCGAGAGTGCAGCCTCCGGCAACTCCCCCTACTACACGGACCTTCCGCCGCTGACCACCCCCGGTGCGCCGGACGCGAGCATCGGCACGCCCGGCACCGGCGGCGGCTCCACACCGGTCGGGGAGGCCGAGGCGGGCCTCCCGGCGACCGTGCTGGACGCGTACAAGAAGGCGCAGACGGCAGTCGAGACGGCCGATCCCTCCTGCCGTCTCCCGTGGCAACTCCTCGCCGCGATAGGCAAGGTGGAGTCCGGTCAGGCGCGCGGCGGTCAGGTCGACGCCCAGGGCAACACCACCAAGCCGATCCGCGGGCCCGTCCTCAACGGCATCGGCTTCGCGAACATCTCGGACACCGACAACGGCGAGTTCGACGGCGACGCCACGTACGACCGGGCGATCGGCCCGATGCAGTTCATCCCGTCGACCTGGGCGCGCAACGGCAAGGACGGCAACGGGGACGGCCGCAAGGACCCCAACAACATCTATGATGCGGCGCTGGCCGCCGGGCACTACCTCTGCGCGGGCTCCCGCGACATGACGAACCCCAAGGACCGCGACAAGGCGATCCTCAGCTACAACCACTCGCAGGAGTACCTGCGGACCGTCCTGTCCTGGTTCGAGTACTACCAGCGCGGCACCCACGAGGTCCCCGACGGCAGCGGCGTCCAGCCGACCGCGCCCGGACCCGACAGCCACCGCGTCACCCCCGCGGGCAACGGCGGCAGCACGGCCCCGACCGCTCCCACCACGCCGGTCCCGGGCGCCACCAAGCCGCCGACCGCCCCCAAGCCGACCCAGCCAGCCAAGCCGGACCCGACCAAGCCGCCCACCACTCCGGCCGGCGCCGTCAAGCTGCAGCAGACCAGCGACCGGAAGCTGGCGGCGGTCGCGGGCGGGAACTTCGCGGGCCGCCCGGCCGTGCGCGCGCTGAACGCGGCGGGCAAGCCGGTCGCGGGCGCCAAGGTCGACTTCACCGTCATCGGCGCGACAGGCGCCCGCTTCCCGGGCAACACGCTGCGCACCACCGTCACCACGGGCAAGGACGGCACCGCCACCGCGCCGGTCCTTGCGGCGGGCCGCCAGGCGGGCTCGTTCGTGGTCCGGGCGAGCGTGCCGGGCGCACCGGCGGCCGAGTTCTGGGCGACGGTCAAGGCCGATCCCGCCCCTGCGCCGAAGGCCGACGCGCTGGCCCGTACGTCGGACGTCGCGCTCAAGGCCGAGACCGGTGGTGAGTTCGCGACCGCCGTCGAGGTGAGGGCGAGCGCCGACGGCAAGGCGCTCGCGGGCGCCACGGTGTCCGCGGTGGTCACCGGCACCAAGGGCCCGTACTTCAAGGCCGCGGACGGCACGGCGGTACGCACCGTGGGCGGTCTCACCACGGGCGCGGACGGCACGGTGAAACTGCCGAAGCTGTACGCGGGCGACACGGCCGGCACGTACGTCCTGCGGATCGTCGCGGACGGCGTCGCGCTGAACGTCCAGCTCACGGTCGCGGCGGCACCGACGACGCCGCCCACGACGCCTCCGACCACACCGCCCACCACGCCCCCGACGACGACCCCGACCACACCGGGGACGACGCCGACGGGGACCCCTTCGGGGACGGGCACGCCGAAGCCGTAACCGGGGGAGCGGACTGGGAGCGGGAGGGGGCCGGGGAATCCGGCCCCCTCCCGCTGTGTCCGGCCCCGCTGTGTCCGGCCCCGCCGTGTCCGGCCCCGCTGCGTCCGGCCCAGGGGCTTGCGGTCCCAGGGCTTGCGGTCCCGGCGGAGAAGCCCCCGTCCGACCTGTTCCCCTCTTGCGCGGCCGTTGCTACGGTGCCCCCTCCCCGACGTCCCTGACGGAACGTCAGAAACCCTTACCGGGAGGGAGACGGGTCATGCGCGCCCTCATCGCCGCCGCCGTAGGACTGGCCGCCGCATTCGCCCTGGTCCTCGCCATCACGGCCGTCGGCACCCCGACCGGCGAAACCTCGCCGAAGCCGCTGCTGACCACCGTCCCGGGCCCGAAGAAGTAGCGGGGGCGAGACGCGCATGCGACGCAAATCCAGCCTGGTCCTGCTCGCCCTCGCGGTGTTCTTCGCCGCCCTCTCCCCGCTCTTCCGCTGGTACGCCTTCCCGCGCCTGGCCAAGATCCCGCCCAGCCAGTACCAGGAGGCGGTCCTGGAGGCCAAACCGGCGACGCTCGTCGACTACGGCACGATGCAGTCCAAACAGGTCGAGAAGCTCACCATCGTGCAGACCCTCAAGGGCAACGTCGAGGAGTCCGAGAAGATCGGGGCGACCGCGGACCGCGACGTCGTCGTCTGGGACGCCCTGTCCTTCGTCGCGGGACCCGACGGGAAGATGGTCTCCACCATCCCCGAGCGCTACATCTTCGACGCGCACTCGCAGGACCCCGTGCACGCCACCGGCGAGTCGGTCGACGGCGATCCCGTGCAGCGCCGCGGCATCGAGTTCAAGTGGCCGTTCCTGACGGAGAAGCGCGACTACGAGTACTACGACTCCCGCGCCCGCCGCACCGCGCCCATCCACTACCGGGGCACGCAGGAGTTCCGGGGCCTGGAGGTCTACTACTTCGAGCAGACCGTCCCCTGGACCAAGGTGCCCTACCCCAAGCAGATGCCGATGCCGGGCATCGACTCCACCAAGCTGGAGAAGCAGACCGGCACGAGCATGTGGTACACGACGAAGCGGATGTTCTGGATCGACCCCGTCACCGGTGCCCCCGTCAACGGCGAGGAGATTCACCGGGAGGAGATGCGGGGCGGCAGCCTGCTCGGCGGTCGCGAGAAGGTCACGGCGTTCGCGGGGCACGTCAAAATGCGGTCCGACTACGTCGACTCCACGGTCGCCCTCGTGAAGTCCAACCGGACGCTGATCCTGCTGCTGACCTCGTACCTGCCGTGGGGCTTCCTGGGGCTGGGCCTCGCGCTCCTCGCCCTCGCGCTGTGGCTGGAGGCGCGGGGGCGGCGGGCGGGTGCGGAGGGCGCTGGGCGCGGCCCGGACCTCGGCGAGCGGGAGGGTGAGCCGCTGCGCCCAGCAGTCCCCTCCCCACCCCTTCCCTGAGCCGCTGGCCGCGGGGCGGGTACGTGGTCGTCGTGCGGGCTGCTGGGCGCAGGGCGGTGGGTGGGTTGTACGTGCGGGTGCGTCGTGGCTGGCCGCGCAGTTCCCCGCGCCCCTAAGTGCTTGCCCCCGAGCCCTCTGCACGACCGCACGTGCCCGCTACCACCCCACCGCCCCCTACCTCTGCAACCGCGCCTTGGTGAAGCGCGTCGCTTCAAAACTCCCCGGATCCTCCGGCCAAGGATGCTTCGGATACCGTCCCCGCAACTCCGCCCGCACCGCCCGGTACCCCTCCTTCCAGAACGACTCCAGATCCGCGGTGACCGCCGCCGGCCGCCCCGCAGGCGACAGCAGATGCACCAGCACCGGCACCCCCGCCGCACCCCCCACCCGCGGCGTCCGGGCCAACCCGAACATCTCCTGCAACTTCACCGCCAGCACGGGCTGTTCACCCCCGTAGTCCACCCGGATCCGCGACCCGCTCGGCACCTGGATCCGTTCCGGTGCCAGCTCGTCCAGCCGCGCCGCGTCCCCGCTCGCCCACGGCAGCAGCCGCTGCAGCGCCTGTCCCGCGTCGATCCGTCCCAGGTCCGCCCGCCGCCGCGCCCGCGACAGCTCCGGCTCCAGCCAGTTGTCCGTATGTCCGGACAAACTCTCGTCCGACATGTCCGGCCAGGGCGCCCCCAACTCCCGGTGCAGGAAGGCGAGCCGCTCCCGCAGGGACTCCGAGTCCCGCGTCCACCGCAGCAGCCCGACACCCTCGCGCCGCAGCCCCTCCAGGAGCGCCTCGTGCACGCGCGCGCGTGCCGCGTCCTTCAGCGGCCGTACGGTCAGCTCCACGGCACCCAGGCGGTCCACCCGGCGTGCGACGACGTCCCCGCCCTCCCAGTGCACCTCCTCCCCGGAGACCCGCAAGTGCTCCGCCGCCAGCAGCGCCGTGTCCTCGTCGACGACGGCGGCGAGCCGCACCCTCGCGGACGCCGAGTGCGAGGGCCGGTCCGCGACCGCGACCGCCAGCCACGGCGCACTGCGCAACCGCGATCCCTCGCCCACCTCCGCCCCGGTCCCGGACACCATGAGGAAGGCGCCCGCGCCTCGCGCCCGCGCCACCCGCTCGGGAAACGCGAGCGCCGCCACCAGCCCGGCCACCGCGTCGTCGCCCCCGCCGGAGCCGTCACCCCCGCCGGAGCCGCCCGCACCCCCGACCCCGGAGGCCAGCCTCCGCGCCTCCTGGCGCCACCGCGCCCCGTACCCGTCGTTGCCGCGCCGTGCCGCCCGCCACGCGCCCGCCAGGTCGTCCCCGTACTCCCGCGGCGGCTCCTCGCTCAGCAGCGCCACCACCTCCGCCGCCCGGCGCGCGCCGACCTCCCGGGCACCGTCCAGCAGCGCCCGGCCCAGGCGGGGGTGCAGTCCGAGGCGTGACAGCCGTACGCCCCGCTCCGTCGCCCGCCCCTGGGCGTCGACCGCGCCGATCGCGGACAGGACCTCCCGCGCCGCCGCCATCGCCCCGGCCGGAGGCGCGTCGAGGAGGGCGAGCCCGGACGCGTCCGGATCGCCCCAGCAGGCCACCTGGAGCGCGAACGCCGTCAGGTCCGCCACCTTGATCTCCGGGTTCGGGAAGCGCGCCATCCGCACTTCCTCCGCCTCGTCCCAGCAGCGGTACGCCGTCCCCGGAGCCTCGCGCCCGGCCCGGCCCGCGCGCTGCCGTGCCGCCGCGCCCGACGCACGTACCGTCGTGAGCGCGCTCAGCCCCCGCGCATGGTCCGTGCGCGGCTCACGGGCGAGCCCGGAGTCCACCACGACCCGCACCCCCGGCACCGTCAGGCTCGACTCGGCGACGGAGGTTGTCAGGACAACACGACGTCCTGACGAGGAACCGGCGAGTACAGCGTCCTGCACGGCTGCGGGGGCGCGTCCGTGCACCTGGAGCACCTCGGCGTCCACGCCCCCCAACTGGCCCGCCACCCGGGCGATTTCGCCCACCCCGGGCAGGAAGCACAGCACGTCGCCCGTGCGCTCGGCGAGCGCCCGCCGCACCACCGACGCCACGTGCGTCAGCTGGGCCGGGTCGACGCGCATCCCGTGCGGCGGCCGCACCGGCCGCGCCGGCGGCACCCACACCGTTTCGACGGGGTACGAGATTCCCTGCGCCTCCACCACGGGCGCGCCGCCCAGCAGTTCGGCCCAGCCCGCCGCGTCCGTCGTCGCCGACGCCGCCACAAGCTGCAGCTCCGGTCGCAGCGCGGCCCGTACGTCCAGCAGGAAGGCCGCCACCGTGTCCGCATCAAGATGCCGCTCGTGGCACTCGTCCAGGACGACGACGTCGACGCCGGGCAACTCCTGGTCGCGCTGCAGCCGTTGCAGCAGCACTCCCGTCGTGACGACCTCCACGACCGTCTCCGCGCCCACTGTGCGCTCGCCCCGCACGGTGAAGCCGACCCGCCCGCCGACCTGCTCGTCCAGCAGCCACGCCATCCGCCGGGCCGCCGCCCGTGCGGCGATCCGCCGCGGCTCCGCGACGACCACCCGCCGCACCGGACCCCCGCCCACCAGCCCGGCCAGCACCAGCGGCACGAGGGTCGTCTTGCCGGTGCCGGGCGGCGCGCACAGCACCGCGGTGCCGTGCGCGGCGAGCGCCTCTTTGAGGGCGGGGACGGCGGAACGTACGGGCAGCCGGTCAAGGGCGTCGGTGCGGATCACGCCCCCAGTGTCGTACGGGGCCGTGCGCGGCGGTCCCGTGGGAGTCGTGCGCGGCGGTCAGTCCCGTACGCAGACGAAGATCGCCGACCCCGGGATCAGGTTCCCCCGCAGCGGGGACCAGCCGCCCCACTCCGAGCTGTTCCACGCGGGCCACTCCGGCTCCACGAGGTCGACCAGCCGGAAGCCGCCGGCCACCACGTCCCGGACGCGGTCGCCGAGCGTCCTGTGGTGCTCGACGTACACCGCCCGCCCCTGCTCGTCCTGCTCCACATAGGGGGTGCGGTCGAAGTACGAGGCGGAGACCGAAAGGCCCTCGGGGCCCGGCTCGTCCGGGAACGCCCAGCGGATCGGGTGCGTCACCGAGAACACCCACCGCCCGCCGGGCCGCAGCACCCGGTGCACCTCGCGGAACACCTTCACCGGGTCCGCGACGAACGGCACCGCGCCGTACGCCGAGCAGGCCAGGTCGAAGGAGCCGTCCCGGAACGGCAGCACCCCGGCGTCGGCCTGCACCAGGCCCACCCCGTCCTCGCCGCCGCCGATCCGCAGCGCGTGCTGGAGCTGCCGGTGGGAGAGGTCCACCGCGACCGGCCGGGCACCCTGGGTGACCAGCCAGCGGGAGCACTGTGCGGCGCCCGCGCCGATCTCCAGCACGTCGAGCCCCTTGAGGGAGTCGGCGGGGCCGAGCAGCTCCGCCTCCACCTCGTCGAGGCCCTCGGGGCCCCACACGAAGCGGTCGTCCCCCAGGAAGGTCCCGTGGTCCTGCTGGTACTCGTCCGCGTTGCGGTCCCACCAGCCGCGGCTGGCCCGGCTGCTCTCCGCGTCCCCGGCGTCACGCCGGGTGGCCTCGGGCTCGGCGTCGTCCTGGAGGCTCAGTGCGTCCAGTGCGTCGAGAGAGGCGAAAGCGTCGGAGGCTTCGTCTTCGTGGATCATTGCGCCCGTCTGAATCGTCTGAGTAGGCTCCGCCGAAACCCTCCCCGGGTACCCTCCCGCGGACCTGCCGGGAAGTGGTCGAGGAGGAGCGGGGCGGCCATTGTGGCCTCGCCAAACCTGAGTTGTGCCGGGTATGAGGCGTTCCGCCCCGGGTGTATGCCTTCGCGCATTGACCCTGCCCGGCAGCCCCCGTATGCTACAAGTTGCGCTGCGAGCCTGCGCGCCTCAGACCTAGCAGGCCGCGCTCGTATCTGTAGGTATGTCTCCTCGGTTTTCGAGGCGCCTGGTGGTGTGTTTCAGCCCGGTGCTTCTTCGGCTGTCCGGCTTCTGCAGAGCGACAGGCTCACGGCGTAGCAGTACCTACGATTTCTGTCCGTACCGGAGCCCTTTCCCACATGACGAGCAGCACCGAGACCACCGCCACCACTCCGCAGGTTGCGGTCAACGACATCGGCGACGCGGACGCGTTCCTCGCGGCGATCGACGAGACGATCAAGTACTTCAACGATGGCGACATCGTTGACGGCGTCATCGTCAAGGTCGACCGCGACGAGGTTCTCCTCGACATCGGTTACAAGACCGAAGGCGTGATCCCGAGCCGCGAGCTCTCGATCAAGCACGACGTCGACCCGAACGAGGTCGTCGCCGTGGGTGACGAGATCGAGGCCCTGGTTCTCCAGAAGGAGGACAAGGAAGGTCGCCTGATCCTCTCGAAGAAGCGCGCACAGTACGAGCGCGCCTGGGGCACCATCGAGAAGATCAAGGAAGAAGACGGCATCGTCACCGGTACCGTCATCGAGGTCGTCAAGGGTGGTCTCATCCTCGACATCGGCCTCCGTGGCTTCCTGCCGGCCTCCCTCGTCGAGATGCGCCGTGTCCGCGACCTCCAGCCCTACGTGGGCAAGGAGCTCGAGGCCAAGATCATCGAGCTGGACAAGAACCGCAACAACGTGGTCCTGTCCCGCCGTGCCTGGCTCGAGCAGACCCAGTCCGAGGTTCGCCAGACGTTCCTCACGACCCTCCAGAAGGGTCAGGTCCGCTCCGGCGTCGTTTCCTCGATCGTCAACTTCGGTGCCTTCGTGGACCTGGGCGGCGTCGACGGTCTCGTGCACGTCTCCGAGCTGTCCTGGAAGCACATCGACCACCCGTCCGAGGTTGTCGAGGTCGGCCAGGAAGTCACCGTCGAGGTCCTCGACGTCGACATGGACCGCGAGCGTGTCTCCCTGTCGCTGAAGGCGACGCAGGAAGACCCGTGGCAGCAGTTCGCCCGTACGCACCAGATCGGCCAGGTCGTTCCCGGCAAGGTCACCAAGCTGGTTCCGTTCGGTGCGTTCGTCCGCGTCGACGAGGGCATCGAGGGCCTGGTCCACATCTCCGAGCTGGCCGAGCGCCACGTGGAGATCCCGGAGCAGGTCGTCCAGGTCAACGACGAGATCTTCGTCAAGGTCATCGACATCGACCTTGAGCGTCGCCGGATCTCGCTGTCGCTGAAGCAGGCCAACGAGTCCTTCGGTGCCGACCCGGCCTCGGTCGAGTTCGACCCGACGCTGTACGGCATGGCCGCGTCGTACGACGACCAGGGGAACTACATCTACCCCGAGGGCTTCGACCCCGAGACGAACGACTGGCTCGAGGGCTTCGAGACCCAGCGTGAGGCCTGGGAGGGTCAGTACGCCGAGGCGCAGACGCGCTTCGAGCAGCACCAGGCCCAGGTCATCAAGTCCCGCGAGGCCGACGAGGCCGCCGCTGCCGAGGGTGCGGCCGCTCCGGCCGCCGCCGCCGGTGGCAGCGCCAGCGCCGGTATCTCGGGCGGTTCGTACTCCTCGGAGTCGGACGACAACTCCGGCGCCCTGGCGTCGGACGAGGCCCTGGCTGCCCTGCGCGAGAAGCTGGCGGGCGGCCAGAGCTGAATGCTCTGACCCTCACCGGTCGCGTGGCCGTCTGACCTGTCACAGGACGGCGGCCGACAGCTGAACTGGCTGAACAGCGAGGCCCGTTCCCCTTCGGGGGAGCGGGCCTCGCTGCGTTGTGCCGCCCAACACCGGTTCCCGCCTGCGGGATTGTCCACTCGTACGAGGGATGAGGGCACGGGAGGGAATGCCTGTGCCCCGCTGCACGTTCTTGACTATGAAACGCGAGGAGGTAGCGGGAATCGTGCTTGATCCGCAGGGTTTGTACGCATGGGAGCCGAAGGGGCTTGCCGTCGTCGACATGGCGCTGGCCCAGGAGTCGGCCGGACTTGTCATGCTCTACCACTTCGACGGCTACATCGACGCGGGCGAGACCGGCGACCAGATCGTCGACAAGCTCCTCGACACACTGCCCCACCAGGTCGTGGCGCGCTTCGACCACGACCGGCTGGTGGACTACCGGGCCAGGCGCCCCCTACTGACGTTCCGGCGCGACCAGTGGACGGACTACGAGACGCCGTCTCTTGAGGTGCACCTGGTGCAGGACGCCACCGGCGCCCCGTTCCTGCTCCTCGCCGGTCCCGAGCCGGACGTGGAGTGGGAGAGGTTCTCGGTGGCCGTGCAGCAGATCGTGGAGCGGCTCGGAGTGCGGCTGGCGGTGAACTTCCACGGGATACCGATGGGCGTCCCGCACACCCGTCCCGTCGGCCTCACCCCGCACGGCAACCGCACGGACCTGGTGCCCGGACACCGCAGCCCGTTCGACGAGGCGCAGGTGCCGGGGTCGGCGGAGTCACTGGTCGAGTACCGGCTGTCGGAAGCCGGGCACGACGTGCTCGGCGTCGCCGCACACGTGCCGCACTACGTGGCACGCTCCGCCTACCCGGACTCGGCGCTGACCGTCCTGGAGGCGATCACCGCGGCCACCGGCCTGGTGCTGCCCTCGGTGGCGCACGCACTGCGCACGGAGGCGCGGCGCACCCAGGACGAGATCGACCGGCAGGTCGGCGAGGGCGACGAGGAACTGGTCGCACTGGTCCAGGGCCTTGAGCACCAGTACGACGCGGTGGCGGGCGCGGAGACGCGCGGCAGCCTCGTCGCGGAGGCCAAGGACCTGCCGTCGGCGGAAGAGATCGGCCTGGAATTCGAGAAGTTCCTCGCGGAGCGGGAGGGCGACGTCTAGGGCCCGGGGCGGGCGTTCTAGGCTGCCGGGCATGCTGAAAGTGGGCCTGACCGGTGGTATCGGCGCCGGCAAGAGTGAAGTGTCGCGGCTTCTCGCGTCGTACGGCGCGGTCGTCGTCGACGCCGACAAGATCGCGCGTGAGGTCGTCGAGCCCGGGACTCCCGGGCTCGACGCCGTGGTGGCCGCGTTCGGCGAGGGCATCCTCGCGGCGGACGGCACGCTGGACCGGCCCGCGCTGGGTGCGATCGTCTTCGCGGACCCGGAGCGGCTCAAGACCCTCAACGCGATCGTGCACCCGCTGGTCGGGGCCCGTTCGGCGGAACTGGAGGGGGCTGCTCCGGCCGATGCCGTCGTCGTCCACGACGTGCCGCTGCTCGCCGAGAACGGGCTGGCGCCGCTGTACGACCTGGTGGTGGTCGTGGACGCGTCGCCCGAGACCCAGTTGGACCGGCTCGTACGACTGCGGGGGACGAGCGAGGCCGACGCGCGCGGTCGGATGGCTGCGCAGGCCACGCGCGAGCAGCGGCTCGCCGTCGCCGACCTGGTGATCGACAACGACGGGCCGCTGGAGGTTCTGGAGCCGCAGGTGCGGAAGGTGTGGCGGGAACTGGGGGAGCGGGCCGGGCAGGGCGGCTAGCCCTCCCCGTCGGTCAGCGGGTGCCCAGGTCCGCACCTCATGGAGGTGCGGACCTGGGCACTTGTCATGCGGGGAGTGTCGCCGCCTCCCGCATCGTGGCCGTCAACCCGCCCCGCAGACGGGCGAATTCCGGGGTGGCGCGCAGGGCCGCCGGGTCCGTGCCGGGGTCGCGGGGAAGATCCACGGGCAGTTCCGCGACGATACGGCCAGGGGCGCCCGCCGGCGCCGCCATCACCAGGACCCGGGTGCCGAGCAGCACCGCCTCCTCCGCGGAGTGCGTCACGAACAGGACCGTCGTCCCCGAAGACGCCGCGAGGGTACGGACCTCCTCCTGGAGGCGCTCGCGGGTGAGCGCGTCCAGGGCGGCGAACGGCTCGTCCATCAGCAGCAGCCGGGGCTCGCCCGCCAGCGCACGGGCGATCGCGACCCGCTGCTGCTGGCCGCCCGACAGTTCCCACGTGCGGCGCCTGCCCATGCCCGCGAGCCCGACCCGCTCCAGCAACTCCGCGATGCGGGAGGGGCGTTGCTCGCGGGGGACGCCGTGCCTGGCGAGGGCGAAGGCGAGGTTTCCGCCGACGGTGCGCCACGGGAAGAGACGTGGCTGCTGGAAGACGATGCCGGTGCCGCCGCCCGGGGCGGGCGTGGAGTCCCGTACGAGAGCGGTCCCCTCCGAGGCCCGCTCGAAGCCCGCGACCACGCGCAGCAGGGTCGTCTTGCCGCAGCCGGAGGGGCCCACGAGAACGGTGAACTCGCCGTCCGCGAGGGTGAGGGAGACGCCCTCGACGGCGGTGGTCAGGGCGCGGGCGTGGCGGCCGTAGCGGACGGTGACGTCCTTCAGCAGGACCTCGGGCCGCGCTTCCGGGACGGCCTCGGGCTCGGCCGTCTGCCCGGTCCCGGTCGTCTGCCCGGTCCCGGCCTTCTGAACGGTCCCGGCCTTCTGCGCGGGCTCGGCCTCCTGCACGGGGCCGGACTGCGGCACGGGTTCAGCCTGCGGCACGGGACAGCTCCTTCGTGGCGAGGGCCTGCTGGAAGGCGGCGAGCGGAGGCACCGCGTCCACGGCCTTCTGGTCCTTGAGGAATCCGGCGGCGTCACGCAGGCTCGCGGCCAGCCGTCCCGGTGCGCCGGGACGGCCCAGATAGGCGGGCCCCGCCTGCTCCTTCGCGCTGAGCAGCACCAGCTGGCCGAGCTGGCGCCTGGCGTCGGCGGGCGACACGTTGAGTTCCTTGCCGATGGACGCGGCCGCCTTCGCGGGGTCCGACCTGGTCTGGGCGACGGCCCGGTCCTGGGCCCCCAGCCACGCGGTGACGATCTCGGGGTGGCTCTCTGCGAAGGCGTTCGTGACGATGCCGAGGTCGGCGGTCGGCTTGCCCGCGTCGGCGACCCTGCGGCTGGTGGTGAGGACCTTGCCGTCCTTGGTGAGTTCGTCCAGGGTCGGGGTCCACACGTACGCCGCGTCGATGTCGCCGCGCTTCCAGGCGGCGAGCGCGTCCTGCGGCTGGAGGTCGAGCACCTGGACCTTGTCCGCGGGCACGCCCGCCGACTTCAGGGCGGCGAGCAGCGAGTAGTGGGAGGTCGAGCCGAAGGGGGTGGCGATCTTCTTGCCCGCCAGGTCCTTGACGCTGTCGATGCCCTTCTTCGCGACGAGCGCCTCGTTGTCGCCGATCAGGTCGTGGATCCAGAGGACCTTGTACGGGATGTTGAGGGGCGCCGAAAGACCCTTGGTGACCGGGCTGGTGCCCGCGAGGCCCAGGTCCACCGATCCGGCGATCACCGCGGTGTTGACGTCGCCGCCGGAGTCGAACTTGACCCACTTCACGGACACGTCGGGCAGTGCCTTCTCCAGCAGCCGCTGGTTCTTCACCACCAGATCGGCGTTGGGTATCGCCTGGTAGGCGATGCGGACGACCGTCTTCCCCGACGCGTCCGTACTGCCTGCGCCGTCGGACCCGCCGAAGCCGCAGGCGGTCGCGGTGAGGGCGGTGAGCGCGGTGACGGCGGCCAGGAGGACGGTGCGGCGGCGGTACGCGGGCATGGCGGGGCTCCGGTGGGTGTGGTGGGGCGGGACGGTGGGCACCGGGCGCGGGCCGCCGCTGTGCAGTGGGCGTGGGTGGCCGGTGCGCACCGGGCGTGGGTGGCCGGTGTGTTCCTGGTGCGGGGTCACTTCTGGCCGCGCCAGGGAACGAGGCGGCGTTCGGCCGTTCTGAGCAGGGTGTCGAGGAGGATGCCCGACAGGCCGATGGCGATGATGCCGACGATGACGACGGCGGTCTGGTTGTAGCGCTGCGCGTCGCGGATCATGCCGCCGATGCCGGGGACACCGTTGATGGTCTCGGCGGCGACCACCGACGTGTACGCGACGCCGACGGCGATCCGTACCCCGGTGAGGATCTCCGGCAGTGCGGCGGGCAGCCGTACGGACAGCAGCAGCGACAGCTGTCCCGCCCCCAGTGCGCGTGCCGCCTCTATGAGGTGCTCGGGAACCGTCCGTACGGCTGCGGCGGTCGCGGCGGCGATCGGTGGCAGGGCGGCGATGATCAGCAGCCACACCTTGGGCGACTCGTCGATACCGAACCAGATCACGAGCAGCGAGAGGTACGCGAGCGGCGGCAGCGTCCGCAGAAACGTCACGGCCGGTTCGAGTACGACGGCGATCGGGCGGACCGCGCCGATGAGGAGCCCGAGCGGCACCCCGGCGAGGACCGCGTACCCCGTGCCGATGCCGATCCGGCGCAGGCTGACGCCGAGGTGCTCGATCAGGAGGTGGCCGCTCTGTCCGCGTACCCCGTCGTGGACGGTCGACGACAGCAGGAACTGGTGCCACACCTCGCCGGGCGAAGGCACCAGCACCCGTGGCCACACTTCCGCCAGCACCACCAGCTGCCAGGCGGCGAGGAGCACCGCCAGGGCGACGGCGCGCAGCGCGGCCCAACGGAGGGCGGCGAAACGGGGGTTGCGGCGGGCGGCGGGAGGTGCCGGGGCGGGTGCGGTGACGCCTGCCGTCCCGGTCGGTGCGGTGAGGGTCATGCGCCCGCCGCCTCTTTGCTGCGTGCTGCCTCGTCCTGGGAGCGTGCTGCCTCGTCGACGAGCGCGCGCAGCCGGGGCGCGACCTCTTCGCCCACCCGGTAGGCCTCTTCGAGGTGCGGGTAGCCGGACAGCACGAACTCGTCGACGCCCAGCGTCCGGTACTCGTACAGCCGCTGTGCGACCTCGTCGTGCGAGCCGACGAGCGCGGTGCCCGCCCCCTCCCGTACGAGGCCGATGCCCGCCCAGAGGTTGGGGGCGATCTCCAGCTTCGCGGCGTCCGGGGAGCCGCCGTGCAGGGCGGCCATCCGGGCCTGCCCCACGGAGTCCATGCCGGCGAACCTGGCCTGGCTGGCACGTACCGCCTCGGGGTCGAGCCGGGACAGGATCCGGTCCGCCTCGGCCCATGCCTCGGCGGCGGTGTCGCGGGCGATGACGTGCAGCCGCAGCCCGAACCGCAGCGAGGCGTGCTCGCCGCGTACCGCCTCCGTCTTGGCCCGCAGCCTCTTGATGCGCTCGTCGATCGCCGACGGCGGCTCTCCCCACAGCAGTTGTACGTCGGCATGGCGCGCGGCGACGTCCTCGGCCGCGGGGGAGGCGCCGCCGAAGTACAGCGGTACGGGGTGTTCCACGGCGGGGTCGACGAGCCGTGCTCCCCGGAGCCGGAAGTGGGCGCCCTCGCGGTCGGCGTCGCTGCCTTCGAGCAGGGCGCGCAGGGCCGCCATGAGCTCGGCGGTCCGCGCGTACCGCTCGTCGTGCGCCAGGTGGTCGCCGTAGGCCTGCTGCTCGGCGGGGTCGCCGCCGGTGACGACGTTCAGGCGCAGCCGGCCGCCCGCGAACCGGCGGAACGCGTCCGCCTGCTGGGCGAGCAGGGTGGGACTGGCGAACCCGGCCCGGAAGGCGACCAGGAAGCCGATCCGGTCGGTGTGCTGGGCGAGGGCGGCGGTGAGTATCCACGGATCGACGCAGCCGAGGCCGACGGGCGTCAACAGCGAATGGAATCCGGCCTGTTCGGCGGCGCGCGCCACCTGGGAGAGGTAGCCGATGTCGGCGGGGCGCCGGGTGGCGGCTCCGGTCCGGCCCTGCACGGCGGTGACGCCGCCGGGATCGCGGCCGTCGCCGCCGGTGGGAAGGAACCAGTGCAGCAGGGGCTGGGCGGGGGCGCCGGGCAGGATTCCGGGCACGGCTGCGGGCACGGTGGTGGGCATGGGGAGACCTCGGAGGCAGCGGGGAGCCCCGCACGGCACAGGGGTGCGGCGGGATTCCGTGAAGGGAGATGCGAAAGGGAGAAACGAAAGGGAGAAACGAAGGGCAGGAATGCCTCTGCTGCGGACGCGCGGAGGCCCTCGTCCTCTATGAGGAGGACGGGGGACGCGTCAGTGGAGGCGGTGCGTCAGCAGCCGGACGTACGGCAGGAAGAGGCCCGACAGAGCATGGTCGAGACACGCAGCAGATCCACGTGGCGACGCGATACGAGAACAGGGGCCATGTCCGCATCCTTGCCGCCCGTGGTGCTGCCCGACAACTACGGTCCGCATGCTGGATGAATGCGTCTTGCGGACCGGACATCAATGCCGGTGCGTCCTGCGGCGGCCCGGGTGATGATGGGGCTTCGCGCAGGACTCACGCAGGACTCGCGAAGGACTTCGGGCAGAACTTCGCGCAGGGCGACGGAACAGGGACGGTGGGCAGTGGCGCAGATGGTGGCCGTACGGGAAGTGCTCCGGTCGGACGCGCAGTTGGCGGAGTGGCTGAAGAGGCTGGAGTCACTGGAGGGTGCTGGGGGCGGGCCCCAGGCCGGGCCCGGGGGCGAGGCCGTGCTGCCGACGGCCGACGAGCTTCCCGCCGTACTGCTGGACCTGGCGGTTCCGCACGAGGACATCAACCCGCTGGTCGCGCTGCGGCGCACGATGGCGGAGGATCCCGAGTGGCGGTGGCTGCTGGAGCGCTGTGTCCGCGGCCTGGTGCAGGACATGGGGGTGCCGGACGACGGAGTGGAACTCCCGCTGCTGCCCGACGAGTTGGGGGAGGAGGGCAGATACTTCCCGGTGTACGTCTTCGTCGCGGCACTGGATCAGGCGCGCGCCTACCACCGAAGCATCGGAATTCCAGAGGAGGTGTCCCGGCGGACGCTGGCCGATCTCGGGCGGAACATGGCGGTGCACCGCAGGCGGCTGGGTACGGGCGGACTGCTGGTGCCGTACTGGATCAGGCTCCATTTCCGGGGCGAGATCTACCAGTTGGGCCGCCTGCAGTTCCAGCGCACGGTGCTCCGGGAAAGGGCCGCGGCCTCCTTGGCGGAGGCGGGTCGGCCGGGAGAGGCGGGTGAGCCCTGCCTGAGCATCCACATTCCGGACTTCTCCGGCCCGCTCTCGCCGACCGCGTGCGAGGAGTCACTGGCCGCCGCCCGCGCCTTCTTCCCCCGCCATTTCCCCGAGGAGGGGCACCGGGTCGCCGTCTGCGACTCCTGGCTGCTCGATCCGCAGTTGCGCACATGCCTCTCCGACCGGTCCCGCATCGTCCGGTTCCAGGACCTCTTCGAGCGGATCGCCGGAGGGGACGACGAGTGCGACAGCGGAACGCTCTCCTTCGTCTTCGGCACCACGGACATCCCGGTGGCCGACCTGCCGCGCCGTACGTCGCTGGAGCGCGCGGTCGGAGACCGTCTCCGTGCGGGCGGGCACTGGTACGGCGGCTTCGGATGGCTCACCCTCTGAGATTCCTCTTGAGGTGAAGGGCGTGCCCCGGAGCGCGGATCGGCTCTACGGTTGCCTGGCA
Source organism: Streptomyces sp. NPDC021093 (assembly GCF_044333135.1). NCBI lineage: Bacteria > Bacillati > Actinomycetota > Actinomycetes > Kitasatosporales > Streptomycetaceae > Streptomyces > Streptomyces sp. NPDC021093. Next base: position 443,156 of record NZ_JBIRQJ010000005.1, read on the forward strand.
GCGTACGGAGATTCTCAGCGACACCCCAAGGGGGAACGGTGGAACCGGAATTGGTGGCACTGGCGACAGCGGGCGCGACCGCCCTGGTGCAGCAGATGGCCACGGACGGATGGGCCCAGGTACGGGGCCGGCTCAGCGGATTCTTCTCGCGGGGCAACGGCGCCACGGACGAGGAGACGCTGGCGGGCGAACTGGAGGCCACCCGTGGCGAGCTGGCCGCCGCGCTGGCCGACGACGACCGGCAGTTGGCGGCCGACCTGGAAGGCGCCTGGAGGCTGCGCATCCGCCAGACCCTGGCGGCGGACCCGGCACGCGCGGACGTGCTGCGCGAGATCCTGACGGAGCTGGAGCCGGTGGAGTCGGGGAGCGGGGTGCGGGTGCACTCGGTCCACAACGAGTTCTCGGGCACGGCAGAGGGTGCCCCGGTCATCCAGGCCGGTGTGGTGACCTCGCCGACGATGGGGCAGGGCCGGGGCTGAGGGGTTCCGGGGCGGGGCGTTCGGCCCCGCCCCTTCAGGGGCGCGGGGTACTGCGCGACCAGCCACGACGCACCCGCACGACAACCACCCGCACGAGAGCGGAGCGCCCGGTGTGCTCCCTCCGCCACGCACCGCCGCACCGCCCGCCCCACCCTCACTGTCAGACCTCGCCCGTAGACTCGCAGGTCCACGCAGAAACCCTGCGCCCACCTGCGCAGATCACACCCGGACGGGAGGCGGCGGCACGATGGTCGCACCGCGCACACCCCACGCACCGCGCCGCCGCCTGCCCCCGTACGCCGCCGCGCTCTACCTCCCCGCGCCCCTGCCACGGGACGCCCGCATCGCCCTCTGGGCCCCGGACGGCACTCCGCTGTCAGACGCCGGTGACGCCCTCGACGCCACCTCCACCACCCTCACCGTCGTCCGCCGGCACGGCGCCGTCGTCCGTACCCGCACCGTCCCCGCCCTCCACCTGCCGCTCGCGGACGCCCTGCCCCTGCTCGCCGCCGCCCGGCACGATCCCGTCGCGCACCCGGCGACCCGTTGCTGGGGCGCCGCCGCCCTGCACGCCCTGCACCTGGCCGCGCGCGGGCTGCTCCTGCCGGGTCTCACCGCGGCCGACGAAGACGCCTGGCGGGCGGGCCCGCCCGACGCCGCGGACATCGCGCACCTGAGGGCGATCGCCGCCGCCCTGCCGCCCGAGGGGTACGCGGTGCCGCTCCCCGACCGCACGCCCCTCCAGGTCCCCGACCCCGCCCACCTGGTGAAGTCCTTCGTCGACGCCGTCGCCGACACCCTGCCGCGCACACCCGCGGCGGCCCTCGCCCTGGGCGGCCCCTTTGCCGCGCGGGAGGCACAGCACCTGCCAGGACTGCGGGAGTGGGCCGCCGAGGTCGCGGCCGGGGCGGACGCGGGGGTACGGGTCTCGCTCCGGCTGGACCTCCCCGCGTACAGCCTCTTCGACACCAGGGACGAAGACGCCCAGGGCGGCAGGGACGCGGGCCAGCGCCGCGCGGGCGCCGCCGTCGTGCAGGTGCACAGCCTCGCCGACCCGACCCACCTGGTGGACGTGGCGGACCTCTGGGGCGGTGAGGGCGGCGACCACTTCGGCCCGCGCGCCCGCATCGACACCGTCCTCGCCCTGCGCCGGGCCGGCCGGGTGTGGCCGCCGCTCGCCCGGCTCCTGGAGCAGCCCGTCCCCGACGTACTGCCCTTGTCCGACGACGAGTTGTACGACCTGCTCGGCGCCGCCTCGCACCGGCTGGAGGCGGCGGGCGTCGCTGTCCACTGGCCGCGCGAGCTGGCCCGTACGCTCACCGCCACCGCGGTGGTGCGACCCGCGCCCGGCTCCGCCACCGACGGCACCCCCTTCTTCGAGGCGGACCAGCTGTTCGCGTTCAGCTGGCAGCTTGCGGTCGGCGGCGAGGAACTCACCGAGGCGGAAATGGACGCCCTGGTCGAGGAGCACCGCCCGGTGGTCCGGCTGCGCGACCAGTGGGTGGTGGTCGATCCCGCGCTCGTACGCAGGGCCCGCAAGCGGCAGTTGGGTCTCCTCGACCCGGCCGACGCGCTCGCCGTGGCGCTCACCGGCACGGCGGAGGTCGACGGGGAGCGGGTCGAAGCGGTCCCGGCCGGAGCCCTGGCCGCCCTCCGCGACCGGCTCGCCCGGGGCGGCGCGGACACGCTCCCGCAGCCACCCGCGCTGAACGCCACCCTGCGCGACTACCAACTGCGCGGACTGGCCTGGCTCGACCTGATGACCTCGCTCGGCCTCGGCGGCTGTCTCGCCGACGACATGGGCCTCGGCAAGACCATCACCGTCATCGCCCTCCACCTGCACCGCGCCCGCACCGCCCCCACCCTGGTGGTCTGCCCCGCCTCCCTCCTCGGCAACTGGCAGCGCGAGATCGAACGCTTCGCGCCCGGTGTGCCCGTCCGCCGCTTCCACGGCACGACCCGCACCCTCGACGACCCGCTCGACGCGGGTGCCGACTCCGAATCGCCGTCCGGCTCCGGATCCGAATCCCCGTCCGGCTCCGGAGTGCGCGGCGGCGGCTTCGTCCTCACCACGTACGGCACCATGCGCACCAGCGCGGCCGAACTGGCCTCCCGCACCTGGAGCATGATCGTCGCCGACGAGGCCCAGCACCTGAAGAACCCCCGCTCGTCCACGGCGAAGGCGCTGCGTACGATCCCGGCCCCGGCCCGGATCGCCCTCACCGGCACCCCCGTCGAGAACAACCTCTCCGAGCTGTGGGCCCTCCTGGACTGGACCACCCCCGGCCTGCTCGGCCCGCTCACCACCTTCCGTGCCAGGCACGCGCGCGCGGTCGAGGGCGGCGAGGACCCGGAGGCGGTGGAACGCCTCTCCCGTCTCGTTCGTCCCTTCCTGCTGCGCCGCAAGAAGTCCGACCCGGGCATCGCGCCCGAGCTGCCGCCCAAGACGGAGACCGACCACCCCGTCTCGCTCACCCGCGAGCAGGCCGCCCTCTACCAGGCGGCGGTGCACGAGACGATGGCCGCCATCGAAGCGTCCGAGGGCATCGCCCGCCGCGGCCTGATCATGAAGCTGCTGACCTCCCTCAAGCAGATCTGCAACCACCCCGCGCAGTATTTGAAGGAGGGGGGCCCGAAGGAGGGGGGATCGAAAGAGGGTGGTCCGAAGGGGAGCCCGGCCCGCCTCACGGCCCGCTCCGGCAAGCTCGCCCTCCTCGACGAACTCCTCGACACGATCCTCGCCGAGGAGGACTCCGTACTGATCTTCACGCAGTACGTGACCATGGCCAGGCTGCTCTCCCAGCACCTGTCCGCCCGCGCGATCCCCTCCCAACTCCTGCACGGGGGCACGCCGGTGGCGCATCGCGAGGAGATGGTCGACCGCTTCCAGTCCGGCGAGGTCCCGGTCTTCCTGCTCTCCCTCAAGGCGGCGGGCACCGGTCTGAACCTCACCCGTGCCGCCCATGTCGTCCACTTCGACCGCTGGTGGAACCCGGCGGTCGAGGAGCAGGCCACCGACCGCGCGTACCGCATCGGCCAGACCCAGCCCGTCCAGGTCCACCGCCTGATCGCGGAGGGCACGGTCGAGGACCGTATCGCCGAACTCCTCGCATCCAAGCGGTCGTTGGCGGACGCGATCCTGGGTACGGGCGAGGCCGCCCTCACCGAACTCAGCGACCGCGAACTGGCCGACCTCGTCTCTTTGAGGAGGTCGTCGTGACACCGCCGCCCCCGCCTCCGCCCCCGCCTCCGCCCCCGCCTCCGCCTCCGCCCCCGTCTCCTCAGGCGGACCACCGCCGTACGTTCCCCCCGTCCCCGGAGACGAGCGGCCCCGCCACCACCTGGTGGGGCAAGGCCTGGGTGGCCGCCCTCGAAGCGCTCTCCCTGGACCCGGCCCGGCTGGCCCGCGGCCACGCCTACGCCGACGCGGGCCACGTCGACACGATCACGGTCACCCCCGGCCGGGTCGTGGCGTACGTACGGGGCAGCCGCGCCCGCCCGTACCGCGCGGACCTCCGCCTGCGCACCCTCGCCGACGACGACTGGGACGCCTTCCTGGACGCGGCGGCCGAGCACCCGGCCCACCTGGAATCGCTGCTCGCCAAGACCATGCCGCAGGCCCTGCTGGACCCGGACTCACCGCTCTCCGACGTCCCGCTCCTGCCCGCCACGGCAGGCGACCTGCTGCCCAGTTGCACCTGCCCGGACGCCGGCCGCCCCTGCAAGCACGCGGCGGCCCTCTGCTACCAGGTGGCCCGCCTCCTCGACGAGGACCCGTTCCTCGTCTTCCTGCTCCGCGGCCGGGACGAACGCGAAATCCTCGACGCCCTCTCCCGCCGCAACGCCGCCCGCACCGCCACGGAAACCCGCAAACCCGCGTCCGTCCCGGCGATCGGCGCCCGCGCAGCACTCGACCCGGCCCGTTCCCTCGGTCTGCTCCCGGCGCCCCTCCCGCCGCCCGCCCACCCCGGCACCCCGCCCTCGTACCCGCAGACCAGAGGCGCCCCCGACCCGCTCGCCCTGGACCACCTGGCCACCGACGCGGCGATCCGCGCGCACACGCTCCTCACCACCGGCACCGACCCGATCGCCGGTCTCACCCCCTGGCAGGACGCGGTCCGCATCGCCGCGGCCCAGCCGGGATCCGGTCTGACCGCGGCGACCCGTTCGCTCTACACGTCCCTGACCAGGGCGCTCGGCCGCACCCCCAGCGAACTGGCCAAAGCGGTCGCGGCCTGGCGGCAGGGCGGAGCCACCGCCCTCGAAATCCTCGACGAACCCTGGGACCCGCCCGCCGGCCCCTTCGACCGCGCCCGCTCCACCCTGCTCGCCCTCGGCCACCAGGACTTCCGCCCCTCGCGCAACCGCCTCACCGCCGACCGCTTCCAGCTCCGCTACGGCCGCGACGGTCTCTGGTACGGATACGAGTCGGACAGCGGCAGTGACGACTGGTGGCCCGGCGGACCGGCGGGAAACGATCCCGTTCGCGTACTCGCGCTCCTGCTGGACTCCTGACAGGCGGAGGCGTCCCCGGCCCGGCCCGTAGCGCACCCGGCGGCGACGGCGCCGCGGGCGCGGGCAGCGCGATCAGATCGCCCATCCCGCCCACCTGCTGCAACGTACGGGCCAGCCCCTCCAGAGCCTGACGCCGCGACTCGTATACCGCCAGCCCCGGATGCCATTCGGACAGCAGCGGGCGCAGCACCCGGTTCAGTACGGTCATGGCCAGCACACCGAAGCTCGGACGGCCCGGCTCCAGCGGCGCCGCCGGCGATCTCGGGGCGGACTTCGGGGTGACGACAGCGGGGTGACGACCCGCGAGAGGTGCGCCGTCCGGTGATGTACCGTCAAAGCCCTTGCGGGGAAGTGCTGTTCCGTGTGTGCCGCGCTCCACCTACAGTGAGCGTGTGCCCGATCAGACGTGGAACAGCGTAGGCGGACAGGCTCAGGTGGAAGCTGTCGTTCAGGCAAGGCAGATCGAGGTGCTGAACCTGTACACGGCATCGGGTTCCACGGCCGGGGGGACCGCGCGGAAGACGCCCTTGGCCAACATCCCCCTGCAGCCGGTTCACTTCGAGGACCGGACCGCCGAGCAGAAGCTGTTCCACCAGGTCGTGCACTCGCGCGGGCACAACGGTCTGCTGATCGCCAATGTCGTCGGTGTGGACGGCGTCGGCCGGACCACGCTCGCCTTCCGGCTCGCCCTGACCCAGTGCGAACGCAGTGTGGACGGCGTGATCCACGTCAATCTCGACGACCACCGGGTGGACGGGGGAGTCGACCGGTCGGCCGTACTCGGCGCGCTGCTGCGTGGTCTCGGCGTGCGGGGCAAGTGGCGCAAGGGCCCGTACAAGAAACGGCGCGAGCAGTACGAGAAGCAGACCCGGGAGCTCCGGCTGGTCGTCGTACTCGACAACGTGCGCACCGGAACGGAACTCGTCGGCTGTCTGCCGACCGGCCCCGACAGTGTGGTGTTCGCCGTCAGCCGTCAACGGCTGGCCGACTTCACGAACCCGCCGGTCCTCGACCTCCCCGTGGCCCCGCTGGAGGAACAGGACGCCGTCCGCCTCCTCCAGCACCTCGTCAAGGGGGAAGGGGAGCAAGCGGGCGAAGGCGCCCCGCGCTTGACGGGTGATCCGCGCCTGACCGGTGAGCCCGCCGCCGTTTCCGCGCTGGTCAGGGCCTGCGGGGGTCTCCCCGCCGCACTGCACATTGCGGCCGGCTGGCTGCGCGGACACCGGCGCAGCAGCATCGCCCGCCTCCTCGCCGAACTCGAAGGACTCGAAGGGAAGGGGCTCTCCATGGTGGAGGCCGTCTGGACAGCCTCGTACGAGGGTCTCGGCGAAGGAGCCGCCGCGCTCTACCGGGCACTCGCGGTCCACCCCGGCCCGTACCTCACCGAGGGTGCGGCGGCGGCCCTGCTCGGGGCGGGCAAGGGGCCGGCGGGCGAAGCGCTCGACGAGCTGGAGGGCGCCGGGCTGCTCCTGCCCGACGTCGCCGAACGCCGGATGCTCCGCCTCCCCGACCTCCTGCGCGACCATGCAGCCCACGTCGCCGACCGTGACAACGCGCCCGGCGAGGCGACCGCCGCCCGTGAAGGACTGCTGCGCTGGTACGTGCGCCAGGCCCGGCGCGCCGACGAGGCGGCGGCAGGCAGGCGGATGACGTTCGGCGCAGAGATTCCGCTTCTGCGCCACGCCCCCGACGTGCCCTTCAAGGACGAGGCCGCGGCGATGGCCTGGCTGGAGGAGGAGCACCTGGTCCTCTTCGGCTGTGTACGCACGGGATACGCGCACGCCCTCGACGCCGAGACGTGGGCGCTCTGCGAACCGTTGTGGACCTTCCACCTCGACCACCTGCACCCGACCGAGACGACCGAGGCGTTCCGCATCGGGCTGGCCGCCGCACGAAGGTCCGGCGACGCGCGCGCCACGGCACGCATGGGCTGCCAGCTCGCCCGACTGCTCTGGGAGCAGGAGGAATACGGGCAGGCGGGCGAGGAACTGGCACAGGCGGCAGTAGCGGCGGCCACCACCGCGGACCGTAAACTGCACGCCTCCGTCGCCGAGTTCCGCGGCAAGCTCCTCGCCGTGCAGAAGCAGTGGGAAGCCTCCCTTCCGTACTTCGAGGAGTCCCGCCACGTCCACCGTGAGATCGGCAACGACTACGGCGTCATGCTCCAGACCTACCTCCTCGGCTGCTCCGCCCGGGGCATGGGCGACCAGGACCGCGCTGCCGCGCTTCTCGACGAGGCGCACACGGAGGCCCGCAGCCTCCGGCGCGAACGGATGACGGCCCGCACCGGCTTCGCGCTGGGCCAGGTCCTGCACACCCTCGGCCGCACCGGTGAGACGTGGGAACTGTACGAAGCGGCCCTGGCGAGCGCGCGGCGACGCGGCTCCACCTTCGACGAGGCCAGAGTGCACGACGCGCTGGCCGCGCTCGCCACAGAGACCGGCGACACCGAACGGGCAGCGACGCACGCCGAATCCGCCACCGCGATCCGGAAGGCGGCGGGGGCGCTGGAACCGTAGTCCGCAGGAGGCGTCAGCAGGTCCGCTCTCCCACACCCGCCACGTTGTCGCCGACGGGGGTGAGGGCCGCCTCGTAGTCGCGACCCGCCACGACGCACCGTATTCGGTACGCGGCCGGCTCGGTTTCGAGAGGGAGCGATCCGCTTCCGAGCAGGGCGTGCACGGCGGACAGCACCGCAGCCGGGTCGGTACGGAACGCCCTGCCACCCTCCCGGCACGGCGCGATCCGCACCTCCCACAGCGTTCCGCCGGCACGACGCGCCACGCAGTGCCCGGGGCCGAGGACGACGGCGGCGGTGCGCCCCTCCCCGTACTCCTCCAGCATCCGGTCGATCCACCCGCGCACGGTCCACTCCTCGCCGTACGTCCCCCGGGGCGCGGGAGCGGCCCGCCGGAACAGCAGCCCCGCACTCTGCACCTGCCGGGCGGTCGCCCGGTCCACCTCGGCGGCGAGGTGGTGCACGCCGTCCCGCCCGCCCGCGTACGTCCGCTCCACGTGTACGACGTGGTCCCGCTGCTCGATCCGTACACCGAAGGCGGCGAGGGCAAGCCCGGTGGATCCGGGGGCGGGCAGGGTACGGGCCCCGCACCAACTCCCGTCGGGAGGAGCCAACTCCAGCAGCCCGTACAGCTCGCGCCGAAGCCCTTCGAGTACGTTGCCCTGCTCGGCGAAGGCGGAGCCGGCGAGGGCGGCGACATCCACGCCGTACGTGTCGAGGATCTTCCCGAGGCCGACCGGATCACCCAACTCCGGTATCTGCCCCAGTACGTCGGCCATCGGGCTGCCCGGGATGAGCTCCGGCCCGCCGTCACAGGCGGCGATGAGCGGGCGCCCGGCGCTCGCCGCGTACAGGGCCGTGGAGCCGTGATCGGTGATCACGGCGTCGGCGGCGACGAGCAGTGCACCCCACTCCTCGTACGGTCTGGCGAGCACCAGACCGGCGTCGAGGGCGGGCGCGAGGCGCTCCTCGAACTCCCGCCGATCCAGCTCGCTGCGGATGTTGGGGTGGGCTATCAGTGCCAACTGGTAGGCGTCGCAGGGGAGTTCGCGCGCGAGGCGGTGGGGCAGGCGCGGGTGCCGCGCCAGTAGCGACTCGGGCCCCCAGGTGGAAGTCAGCACGACGAGCCTGCGCCCGCCGGTCCCCAGCGCGTCCCGGTAGTGGTCGCGCTGCTGGAGCGAGGCGAGTATTCGTTCCAGCGTCGGATCGCCCACGACCACCGCACGAGCGGCGGCGGAGGGCGCCCGGCGGGCGAGCCGGTCGACCTGGCTGGGGTGGGCGAGGGCATGCAGGGCTGCGACGGCCCGCCCGTCGCCGTCGAGCAGGAACTCCGGATCGAGCCCCGAAGCGGACTCGGCCGCGCCCTCCTGGGGCAGCGTCTTGCTGAACCCGGCCCCGTGCGGCAGCAGCACCTTGGGCCCGCGCAGCAGGCTCAGCCCACCCTTGGGACTGGCGGCGACCACCAGGTCGTACTCCTCGGCGAGCGCATCCTCCCAGGGCACCACCTGCCCGCCGAACCGCTCGACGGCAGCCGAGGCGTCCGCCCCGAACGCGGAGCCGGGCACGAGCGTGAACCATCGCCGAATGCGCGAATCCCCGGCGAAAACCGGAAGGGTGTCGAAGAGCCGGTGCAACGCCCCCGCCGACCGAGCCGCGAACAACACCCGCTTCTCACCGCTGCCCGCTGCCCGCTGCCCGCTGCCCGCTGCCCGCTGCCCGCTGCCCGCTGTATAAGGGTTAATCCTACTTTGCTCCGATCTGCCCGGCAGCGGGTTTCCCGCAACTGCCCCCTCTCGCGAGGAGGTTCCAGGAAGGTCCGACGGCATGGCGAAGATCGTACGCGCCAAGGCGACGGCGCGGCGGTCCTCGGGACCGGAACTACGACAGCACTCCACCGGCCCCCACCCCCCGCTCCCTGAGCTGCCGCCTGCACTCGTCCGCAAGCCGCGGGTACCGGGCAGCGATCGCCCCGTACACCCGGATCCTGAGCAGCTGTTCCGCCTCGGCCCGCCCCGTCGCGCCGTACAGCCCGTCCAGCAGGTCGTCGTACCGAGTCAGCGCATGGCGCAGATAATTGACCTCCCACCTCCCACCTCCCACCTCACACCAGGGCGCCGGGCTCCGCACTCCCCACCGTCGCAGGCTCGGGAAGGTGGTCGCTGCGACACCGGCCCGCAGCTTGTCCAGCTCATTGCGCCACCGCACGGCCCGCTCGGCCAGTTCGCGGTCGGCCATCCCCGGAACCTCGATCTCCACGGCCCGCACTGCGGCGAGCACGGCCTCCCTCCTCTTCCCCGCCGCCTTCCCGGCGGCAGACCTCCGCTCGGCAGCGGCCCGCGCCACCTCGAACTCCTCGCTCCGCTCAGCCTCTTGAACCCGCGCGACCGCATACAGCCGTATCGGCGGCGCCGACCGGTAATAAGGATTCGGCGCCCGCTTGTCCGGCTCGCACAGCAGATCCCGCACCATGGCACGCGTCCCACCACGTGCGTTCAGCCCCGCCAACGACACATGGGTCGGCACCCACCCCTCGCGCCCACTGCTCTCCGTTATCACCCCCCCCGCAATACTCACGGATAGTGATGACTCCAGTTAAGTGCACGCCACTGACAACGTCCTTTCCAGCCAGGACGGTTCAGCTCTTCCTAGCAGCGTCGAGGAACGGGCTGGGTGCGCCGTGCCAGGACACGTACAGCGCCTCGCGTGCCCGGGTGCAGGCGACGAAGAGGAGGCTCAGCTCGCCCAGCAGGTCCTCGCGGTTCTGCTGCGCGTCCACCTCCACCGCGGTGACCGCGCTCCGCATCGGTACGACACCGTCGTTCACTCCGGCGACCGCCATACAGCGGAACTCCAAGCCCTTCATACGGTGCATCGTGCCGATATGCACACCGTCGCCCGTTCCTGTCGACGTACCGAGGACCACGGAGGGGATCCCGGCCCGCTGCAATGCCTGGGCGATGTCCTTGCCGAGTTGCACGAAACGTACGGCGATACCGATCTCGCGCGGTGCCACGTTTACCCGGGACCACTCGGTTACCTGCCTCACCAGGCCCGCGATCTCCTCGGCCTTGCTGTTCGCGCCGTGCACCCGCGGGTGCTCGCCGTGCAGGGTGGACCGGTATCCGGTGAGGGACTCGTCCCCGCCGTCCATGTCGTCGACCTGTTCGCCGGTGAGCAGGGCGGTGGACCAGCTCAGGACTTCCTTGGTGGTGCGGTAGTTGACCCGCAAGCGGGTGGAGCGGCCGGTCACCGGGATGCCGAGGCTGCGCAGCGAGACCTTGTTCCCGTAGATCCGCTGGTAGGTGTCACCCGCGATGAAGAGGTCGTCAGGGCCGGGCTCGGTGCAGGCCCGCAGCAGCCGCCACTGGGTGGGGTGCAGGTCTTGAGCCTCGTCGACCACGACATGGCGGTACGGGCGGTTGGTGCCGCGCTCGTCGAGCAAGCGTGCGGCCTCCGTGCACACTTGGAGGAAGGTCCACTCCCCGGCATTGCGGAGCTCGCCGGTGAATGCCTCGACGGCGCGCCACACCTGTGCCCGTTTCAGTGGGCCGAGAGCCGTTCCCCGCCCGGAGCGGGAGGCCTTGAGGTACTGCTCGGGAGAGAGAAGATTCTGCGCGAGTACGACATGCCGCCATTCCTGGTCGAGGAACGCGTCGGTGAAGTCGATGCCGAGCCGTCGGGCGATGCGTGCCCAGCGTGTGGTGATCTCCTTCTGGTCGGCGAGGATCGACAGGTTCTGCGAGCGGTCCTTGCGTACTACCTCATTGGCCAGGGCGTCCACGTTCACCACACGGATCTTCGCCCGCACCCCTGCTTCGGGGATGAGGATTTCGAGGCTACGGCGAAGGTCCGCGGCAAGATCCCGGGTGAACGTGGTGAGCAGGATCGACTCGTCGGGTGCATCGGTGGGCAGCTGCCTGGCCAGATGGAGTGCGCGGTGGAGGGCGACAACTGTCTTGCCGGTGCCAGGCCCGCCGACGACCCGGGCGGGTCCCTTGTAAGAGGGCCGGTAGGCCACGCGACGCTGGCTCGGGTGCAGGAAAACCCGCCAGGCGTCAAAGGGCCGGCCCAGGATTTCCATCAGCTCGTCGGGGCCGGAGACCAGGGCGATCCGCCCCTGGGAGCGGGACATCGCAGCAGCCAACTCGTCCTGCCCCGATACCGTCGTGCCCGAGGCTGGAGGCATCGACTCGTCGCGGTCCGGTACGACGCTGACCTGCTGCGAGACGTTTGTCGAGCCCTGCTCCAGCTGGAACAGCACCACCTCGCGCCAGACCTCCTCCGGAGACATCCCGGCGGCCAGGCCCGCCAGGACGTCGTACTGCTGTTCGGGAAGGATCTTTTGCAGAGCGTCGAGGTGCGACTCGTCGCTCAGTTGCCTTACGAGGGGAAGCAGGTCGGCATCGATGCCGAGCCGGACGAGCTCCTTGTCGGGGACGTCTCCGAAGAGCCGCTCGGGTACTGTCTCGGCGAGTCTTCGCACACCGGCCGTCGCACGTTCGAGAGCGACGTCGTTGCGCAGTTCGATGCCTTTGGTGGCGGAGTTGACGGTCGCGCGGTGCTTGACGGCCCAGGCGATGGCGTCGTCATGGGGCATGACCTTCAGCAGTAGGAAACTGTCGCCCGATTCCGGGGCCAGCACGACGCCGCGCATGAAGGAATTGATGCGGATGGTCCGGATGCGGGGGTCGCGGGCCTTTTCCAGTTTTTCGAGGTGGAGTCCCGCGTGCCGGTGCTCGTGGAACTTGTCGAACACCTCGTGTACCCGTTTTTGCACGGGTTTTTCCAGCTTGGCGAATTCCATCAGGAAGTCCTTGTGGATTCCCAGCTTCGCCATCGGCGCTCCTACCTCGTCCGGTTGGTCGGTTCTCCTGGTCACCGTACCCGGGTACGGAACAATGGAGACCCGGCCCTCAAACCTTGGTGGAGTTGACGCGAGTGCACGCTCAGGAGACCACGTTCAGCAAACTCGTCCAGGGCGAGAAGCAGTTCCAGGTCCCGCTTTATCAGCGGACGTACAGCTGGCAGCGCGAGGAGCTGCAGCAATTGTGGGACGACGTGCTGGAGCTGGTCGAGGAGCAGGCGGAGGGCAGACCACCCGCCGCGCACTTCCTGGGATCGGTGGTACTGGCGCCGGGGCGGGTCACCGCGAGCAACATGCAGCGGTGGCTCGTGGTCGACGGACAGCAGCGGCTGACCACCCTCATGCTGGCTTTCACCGCGTTGCGGGACCGCCATCGCGAGCGTGGTGCGGACAAGAAGGCCGCACGCATCCATGACCTGCTGCTGGTGAACAGCTACCGGGACGGCGACGACCGCTACCGGCTGCTGCCGACCCAGGCGGACCGGGACGCCTTCACGGCATGCGTGGAGTCCGCACCGAAGGCGGGCGGGCCGGGCAATGTGGGTGCTGCCTACCGGTTCTTCCTGGGTGCCCTGGCAGAGGGGGAGGAGAGCGGCGGAGAAGCATGGACGGACGGGGTCGAAGCCGTACTGAGTAATCTGCTGACCATCGTCGAGATCACCGCGGCCGAGGGCGACAACGTCTACCGGATCTTCGAGTCGATCAACAACACGGGTGTCGGGCTCAGCCAGAGCGACCTGCTGCGCAACTACCTCTTCATGTACCTTCCGCACCGGGGCGAGTCCGTCTACCGCAATCTCTGGCTGCCCATGCAGGATCTGCTCGGTCCGGAGAGCCTGGAGCTGCTCGTCTGGCTGGACCTGGTCGTGGCCGGCAACAGCAGGGCCAAGCAGAGCGAGATCTACCGCGACCAGAAGAAGCGGCTGGAGCCGCTGAGCGGTGACGAAGCGGCGATCCAGAACGAGATCGCCGCTCTCGCTGCGCAAGCCGAACGCCTGATGCGGATCCTGGAACCCGAGCGGGAACCCGACCCGGCCCTGCGCGACGTACTGGAACGCCTGTCCCGCTGGGGCGGTCAGACCCACTACCCGCTCGCCCTTCACCTCCTGAATCGAGTTGACTGCGGCCGTGCCACGGCCCAGGAGGCGGCCGAGGCCTTGGAGTACGCAGAGAGCTATGTGGTGCGGCGCCTGATCGCCGGGCTCTCCACCACCGGCAGCAACCGCGTCTTCATGGAACTCCCCAAGGAGATCGACAAGGAGAGCTCCCCGGCGGAAGCCGTACGCCGCCTCCTGTCGCGGAACACGACGGGAGCCCGGGTCTGGCCCGGCGACGACGCACTGCGCGAGGCGGTCCGCACCCGCCCCTTCTACAAGGCGGGCCGCAGCAACCAGCGCTTCCAGGTGCTGCGCAGGCTGGAGGAGAGCTACCGGTCGAGCGAACCGGTCGACTACACCAAGGCCCACCTCACCGTGGAGCACGTGCTCCCGCAGAACCCCGCCGACCAGTGGTACGACCTCCTTGCCGAGGAGACCGAGGACGGCCAGAGCGCGAGCGATCTCCACACCCTCCTCGTCCACACCCTGGGCAACCTCACCCTCTCCGCCGACAACGCACGCCTCTCCAACCATCCCTTCCGCCGCAAGCAGGAGATCCTCGACTCCAGCGCGCTGCGCATGAACCAGGGCATCGCCGCCAAGGAACGCTGGGGCAGAGCGGAAATCTTGGCCCGCGCCGACGAACTGGCCGAGCGGGCCGTCCAGCTGTGGCCCGGCCCCATCGAGGGAATGCTGTACGCCGACGACGAGTGGGCGGGCTGGAAGGACCTGCGCGCTGCTCTCCTCGCCATGCCGGCCGGCACCTGGACGACGTACGGGGACGTCGCCGCCCTCATCGGTACCCACGCCGTCGCCGTCGGCAACCATGTCGGCACCAAGGCCGGGCTGCACGGCGCCTACCGCATCCTGACCGCCGACGGTCGCATCTCAGCGGGCTTCCGCTGGACCGACGACCAGCACTCGGGAGACCCGCGCACCCTCCTAGAATCCGAAGGCGTTCCTTTCGACGAGGCGGGCCGGGCCCGGCGCTCTCACCGTCTCACCACCGCGGACCTTGCCACCCTGCTGGGCAAGGAGGTTGCCGAGGACGTCGAACCGGCCCCGGCACCGGCCCCGAACGGCGAGCCGCAGCCAGCGGCAGCCCGCTTCGAGACCCAGCTCCGTGACAACCAGACACCGGCAACCGTCCAGGGTGTCCTGTCGGTCCTGCGCTTCTGGGAGCAGCAGGGCGGCTACCGGGCCTACGGCCGGGCGAGCGAAACCAGCTGCTTCCCCACCCTGGATGCGGGCGACGCCTTGCACACCCGCACCCTCTGGCCCCTTGCCCTCTACCCCGTCACCGGCACGGTCGAGGTCGTCTTCCAACACCTCAAGCGCCGCCCGCCCTTCGACGACGAACCGCGCCGCCGCGAACTGATGGCCCGCCTCAACGAGATCGACGGCATCGAACTCGCCGAGGCGAAGCTCGACCTCCGCCCGTCGTTCCCGATTGAGACCTTCGCCGAACACAGCGACGAACTGGCCGCAGTGCTGGAGTCGTTCGTGCACACGGTTGCGCTGGCGGAGGCGCGGCGGCCGGTGGGGGACGGCGAATCCGCCATGTTCTGAAGCCGACCCTGGCCGGAACCCGGCCTTCCTGGCCGATCAGTGCTCGGGTAGCCTGCGCGAACAGTGATCGGCATGTCACTCCGGGCGCAGGTTCGTGACGGGTGGCCTGCGACCGGAGCGCGGGGGCGCATGGAGCACAACAACCACCAGGGCTGGTACGGAGAAACATTCGTGTCAGCCATCGCGGCAGCGGCCGGATTCCAGGTTGCCGTGCCCTACCCGGACATCGGCAAGGACCTGATCCTGGGCCGTGATCATGCGGACCCGGAACTGGATGTGCAGATTGCACTCCAGGTGAAGTCGCGCCGAGTCGGAGAGTTCACCATGGCGGGCGACGACTTCGGCATTTCGCTCCCCGTGGAGCAGTACAAGCGGCTGCGAGGTCGCAGGCAAGTCCCTTGCTACCTGGTGATGGTGGTGGTTCCGCAGGACCCGGGGCAGTACATCAGGGTGGAGCAACAAGCCCTGACCCTGTACCACTCGGCGTACTGGCTGTCGTTGGAGCATCACACGATGCCCGTTCAGCAAGGGCGAAAGTACGTGACTGTCAGTGTGCCGCGAGACAATCTGCTCACGATCGATGTTCTGCACGAATTCTTCGACCGGGCGTGTGAGGAGGTGCCCGCGCCATGACCGCAGCCGGAGTGTCCGAGCACGAACTGGCGCGGCTGCGCCCGCACGATGTGGCGCGCTATCTGAGCAGCAGGGGCTGGCAGCAGGGCGGGCGGGTCCGCTACAGCCGTCGCTGGGAGCTGGAATGGGGCGGGCAGCAACACCGTGTGCTGCTGCCGATGGACATGGAGCTCGCGGACTACCCGGACCGCATGGCCGACCTGCTTGGCGCGCTTTCCGCCGTCGAAGGACGTCCGCCGGCTGCGGTGCATCAGGACCTGGCACTGACGGGCCTGGATGTGCAGTACATCAGGACCAAGCCGAACACCCCGTCGGGCACGATCCCCATGCAGGACGGAGTGCTGGCCGTCACCAGCGCACGTGATCTGCTGATGGCGGCAGCCTGCGACACCGTGGCGACCGTCCACCGGCTGGTGCAGCCTCGGCGTAAGCCGACGAAGGCGAAGGCGTTCGTGGAGGCCGCGAGGTTGGGGCCCAGCACGCAAGGCAGCTACATCCTCAGCATCCAGGTACCGCTGCCCGAGTCCCCGTCCGTCGGCTCGCTCTTCGAGGATGCTCCCGAGCTGGACATGGCACCGGAGCCGTTCGCACGCAAGGTGTCGCGCAGACTGTACGAAGCAGTGACGGCGGCCCGCGCAGCGGCAGAGAAGGCGGCTAGGTTCGACGACTCGGGCCCTCTCGCCCGAGCTGTGAGCGACGGCGTCTCGGCCGATTTGTGCGAGGCGCTCGCAGGGATCGGCGGAACCGAGAGCCGCGAGGGGCGCGAGCCTCGCCCCGGCCATGCCTTCTCGCTCAGTTTCGCCTGGTCCCCGCGCTGGCCAGTGCCCTATGCGACCACTCCCACGGAATTCCCCCGGCGTCTGGTGCACGTGCTCAGGGAAGGTGCGCAGGACCTCCGGCGGCAGGAACCGGACGAGGGGGTCACCATCGTCGGCCGCACCACCAAGCTCAAGCGCACGGGCGACATCGGCCCCGGCGAGGTGACCGTGGAAGGACGGCTGATGAGGGAAAACGGAGACCTCGTCGGCCAGCAGCGACAGATCCACCTCCACCTCAGCGAGGAGGACTACGACCGCGCGACCGAAGCCCACCGCGACCGGCTGGACCTCAGGATCGAGGGCGATCTCACCCGGCGCGGCAACTACCAGGAACTGATCAACCTGACGGGCTTCGACGTGCTGTGACGAAGCCTGTACGGCTCGCGTCGGCCGGTGCCAGAGTGGGCGCTGTGCAGGAGCGGGCACAGCCCCCGGCTGGACCGGGATGCATGTTTGAATAGTCGAGTTTGTTGTGGTTCGCCCAGGGTGGGGCGGCAGAGGAGCACGGAGGGCCGATGACGACATCGCCGACCACCGACCTGGCAGGTGTGGCCCAGCGGGCCGCCCGTCGCCGTGGGGACGCGCAGGACCCCACCGCCGTGCCGGAGATCAGCGACCTGGTCGAGGTACGGGGCCAGCGCTGGGTGGTGGCCGACGTCGACCATGCCGAGCCGCAGCAGGCGCACGACCACGCCGAGCCGCGGCGGGAGCGCGGAGACGGCCCGACCTCGGGCACCACCCTGGTCACCCTCAACAGCGTCGAGGACGGCCGCTACAACGACACCCTCTCCGTCATCTGGGAGGTCGAGCCCGGCCGCCGCAGGCTCCCGTCCGGCTCCCTCCCCGAAGTCACCGCGAACAGCTTCGATCCGCCCGAACGGCTCGCCGCCTTCCTCGACGCGGTCCGCTGGTCGGCGGTCACCTCCGCCGACGTACGTACGCTCCAGGCGCCCTTCCGCTCCGGTGTCGCCGTCGAGCCGTACCAGCTGGAACCCGTTTCCCGAGCCGTCGCTGCCCCTCGCGTCAATCTCCTCCTCGCCGACGACGTGGGTCTCGGCAAGACCATCGAGGCGGGCCTCGTCGCCCTGGAGCTGATCCTCCGCAACCGCGCCCACAAGATCATGATTGTTTGTCCGGCCGGCCTCACCGTGAAGTGGCGGGACGAGATGGCCGAGAAGTTCGGCCTGGACTTCACGATCATCGACTCCGAGCGCAGCGCCGAAGTCCGCCGCAGCCACGGCAGCGCCGCGAACCCCTTCAACATCTACCCACAGTGCATCGTCAGCCTGCCCTGGCTGCGCGGCCCCAAGGCCCAGCGCCTGCTCGCCGAGGTTCTGCCCGTCCAAGACGGTGACGCGACCACTCCCACCAAGCGCGCCTTCGACCTCCTCATCCTCGACGAGGCGCACCACGTGGCGCCCTCCGCGCCCAAGCAGCTCTACCCGGTCGACTCCCAGCAGACCAAGCTGATCCGCCGCCTCGCCCCGCACTTCGAGCACCGGCTGTTCCTGTCCGCGACCCCGCACAACGGCTACCAGGAGTCGTACACCGCACTGCTGGAGATCGTGGACGGCCAGCGTTTCGCCCGCGGGGTGGAGCCCGACCCGGAGGCCGTCAAGGACATCGTCGTACGACGCCTCAAGACCGACATCCGCGAACCGGACGGCACCCGCCGCTTCCTGGAGCGCACCACGCTCGCCCTCCCCGTCGAGTACACCGCCGACGAGCGCCGCATCCACGGCCTCCTCAAGGAGTACGCACAGCTGCGCCGCACCAAGCTCGGCACTCGCTACAAGGGTGGCCGCAAGGCGGCCGACCTCGTCACGCTCCTCCTGAAGAAGCGGTTGTTCTCCTCCCCGGACGCCTTCGCCCGCACCATCGCGGTCTACCTGGAGACCCTGCGCACCAAGAAACAGGAGGCCGCCGAGGAGGTCGAGGACTGGCAGGAGACCTTCTTCGACGACTACGCCGACTTCGACGACGAACCCCTCGCCGAGGCCGAGGACGACGCGATCTCCCGCGCCACCACCCTCCAGCCCAGCACGGACACCGACGAGGCCGGCCTCCTGGAGCAGATGGAGGAGTGGGCACTGCGTCACCAGGCCCACGCCGACTCCAAGGCCCGCGAACTCATCACGTACCTCAAGGCGGTCTGCCTGACCGCCGACGGACAGCACTGGCTCAACGAGCGCGTCGTCGTCTTCACCGAGTACCGCGACACCCAGATCTGGCTCCAGAACCTGCTCCGCGACAACGGCCTCGGCGGCGACCGGGTGGCCCTCCTGCACGGCGGCCTCAACGCCGAGGACCGCGAGGTCCTGCGCCTCGCCTTCCAGGCCGAGCCCTCCGCGAACCCCGTACGCATCCTGCTCGCCACCGACGCGGCCAGCGAAGGCATCGACCTCCAGCGGCACTGCCACCGCCTGGTGAACTACGACATCCCCTTCAACCCCAACAAGCTGGAACAGCGCATCGGCCGCATCGACCGCTACGGCCAGCGCACCGCCCCCGAGGTCGTCCACTTCATCGGCAGCGGATACGAGAAGGCCACCGACACCTACGAGGCCGACCTCGAATTCCTGGCCCGCGTCGCCAACAAGGTCGCCCGCATGGAAGAGGACCTCGGCAAGGTCAACGCCGTCCTCGCCGACGCAGTGCAGCGCCGCATGACCGGAGACCTGGGCGCCGACTTCGACGTCGAACGCGCCGAGGCGTACGCCAAACGCAAGTCCAAGCGTGGCGGCAATGTGTCGGCGGAGAAGGACGTACAGGCCCAGGCGCAGCGCCTCAAGGACCAGGTCGACGCCACCGTGGCAACCCTCGGCATCACCCCGGCCAAGGTCGCCCGCGTCGTCTCCACCGCCCTGCCGCTCGCCCGCCAGCAGAACATCCGTCCCACCCTCGACCAACGCGAAGCGACCCCCGGCTTCTACGAGGTCCCCACCCTCACCGAGTCGTGGGAGCGCGCCAGCCAGGGCCTCGCCGACAAGCTCCATCCCGAGATCCAGCGCCCCATCTCCTTCGACGCCGAGAGCATCAAGGGCCGGGACGACGTCGTCCTCGCCCACCTCGGCCACCCCCTCGTCGCCATGTCAACACGCCTGCTGCGCGCGGCAGTCTGGAACAAGGACCAGACCGGCCTGGCCCGCGTCACCGCCGTCGTCAGCGACCACCCGGAACTGGAGACCACCTTCGTCGGTGCCTTCGCTCGCTTCGTCCTGGTCGGGGCGGACGGCGTCCGCCTCCACGAAGAGGTGCTCCAGGCCGGCGGCTGGCTCCGCGACGACGCCCCCGGCGCGAAGCCCCGCTTCAGCCGCCTGGAGAAGACCACCACCGTCCGCGACATTCTCGACAGCTCTCTTGCGGGCTCCACCCCGGCCTCCTCCCTCCTCCAGACCCGGCTTGCCGACGCCTGGCCGCACATTGGCGAAGGCCTCGTCTCCTCCCTGGAATGGCGCGCCCGCAACCGCCAGACCGCTCTGGAGAGTCGCCTCGAAAACCGCCGCCGCGCCGAGACCGACCAGATCGCGGCCAACATCGACCGTTTCCGCGCCTCCCTCCAGGCGGCCCTCGGTAAACCGGCCGACGAGGAGGGCCAGTTGGAGCTCGCCTTCGACGAGGCCGAGCAGCAGGCCCGCGACCGGGAGAACTGGCAGAAGCGGTACGAAGCCCTGGAGACCGAGAAGCAACGCGAGTTCGCCTCCATCGCCGCCCGCTACGCCCAGCCCAAACCGTTGCTGTTCCCCGTCGCCGTTGTCTTCGTCGTTCCCCGCCGGGAGGCCGTGAAGTGAGCACCACCCCCGCCCGTTCCGGTACGTTCCGGGGCCGCGCCCGCAGCGGGGCGCCGCTGCCCGACGGCAGGCAGCAGCACCTGGACTGGCTGAGCCTCGTCGATGTGTCCGGCCCCTTCCTGACCCTCCCCGTCCTGCTCAAGGCCTGGCCGCAACTGGACGCCATCGACAAGCCGATGCGTACGAAACTGCGGTACGAGCACGGAGTCTGGCAGTCCGACCCGGCAGCCGGACAGGACGCCTGGACGAGCTTCCTCCTCCACGAACTCCTCGGCTGGGGCGACGCGTTGCGCGAGGACGAGACGCTGGCGGAAGCACTCGCCGTCGACGTCCCCGAGCACGACGCGCGCGTGACCCCCGCCTTCGCGCTGCTCACCCCGGGCTCCACGGCTTCCGACACCGCTTCTCTCGTCACCGACGCGCACGTCCTCGGTATGACGGTCCCTGCTGGCCAGCACCCGGCCCGCCGCGTCCCCGACTCGCCGTGGTCAGCCACACCCATCGACCGCATGGCCCACCTCTGCCGCCACCACGGCATCGAACTCGGCCTGGTCACCGAAGGCCGCTGGTGGGCCCTGGTCTGGGCGCCGCGCGGCGGCGTCACCACGTCCGCCGTCTTCGACACCGTCGCCTGGACCGAGCAGGCGGAACGCGTGGTCGTACGCGCCTTCCTCTCCCTCCTCAACCGCCGCCGCTTCTTCGCCGTGGCCGAGGACGAGATGCTGCTGCCGCTGCTGCGGGAGTCCCTGGACAACCAGGAGGACGTCACCGACGCCCTCGGCGTCCAGGTCCGCCAGGCCGTCGAACTCCTCGCCGAGGCCATCGGCCGCGCCGACATCAACGAACGCGCCCAGGGCCGCCGGGGCCTCGCCGACGTCCCCGCCCAGGACGTCTACCGGGGAGCCGTCGCCATCATGATGCGCGTCGTCTTCCTCCTCTTCGCCGAGGAGCGCGGTCTGCTCCCGGGCGACAACGAGCTGTACGTACAGGCCTATTCGGCCAGCCGCCTCACCGAGGAACTGGAGCGGCAGGCCCGCGAAACCACCGAGGAGGACCTGGAGCAGACCCGGGCCGGCTGGCACCGGCTCATCGCCCTCTTCAACGCGGTGTACGGCGGAGTCGACCACCCCAAGCTCACCCTCCACGCGTACGACGGCTCGATCTTCGACCCGAACACGTACCCGTGGCTGGAGGGCCGGGGCACGGGCGAGAACGACCCCTCCGAGCCCCTCCCGATCGACGACCGGACGGTGCTTCACATGCTCCAGTCCGTCCAGCACGTCTGGATCGGTACGGGGAAGAAGCGCGAGCGCCGGCGGCTGACTTTCCGCACGCTCGACGTCGAGCAGATCGGTTACGTGTACGAGGGCTTGCTCTCGTACCAGGGGCGACGGGCCGAGGACACGGTCGTGGGCCTGATCGGCAAGCCGGGCATGGAAGCGGAGGTTCTGCTGACCAGTCTGGAGTCGAAGGCTGCGGGGGCGGGGGGAGTGGCTGAGCTGGCGGCTCTTCTGGCGGATGAGTTCAACAAGACGACGGGTATTGGCAGTACGGCCAAGCTCGCCAAGGCGCTTGCCCCGCTGGGCGACGCGGAGCGTGAGGCGGCCCGCAGCAAGCTCCTGGCCGCGACTGGCGGCGATGTTGTTCTGGTGGAACGGTTGCTGCCTTTCCAGGGCATCATCCGCCGTGACCTGCGCGGGTTGCCGGTGGTGATCCGGCCGGGTGCCCTGTACATCACGGAGTCCTCGCTCCGTAAGAACACCGGCACCCACTACACCCCCAAGTCCCTTGCGCAGCAGGTCGCGGACGGTGCGCTGGAGCCTCTGATCTACGAGCCGGGGCAGGGCCCGCTCCAGACGGTGGACCGTGCGCTGTGGCGTCCCAAGTCGTCGAGCGACCTGCTGAAGCTGAAGGTCGCGGACATCGCGATGGGCTCGGCGGCGTTCCTGGTCGCTGCGTGCCGCTACTTGGCCGGTGCGCTGGTGGAGGCGTGGAGCAGGGAGGGTGACCTGCGGGCCATCGCCTATCTGGAGGCGGCGGACTCGCTGTCGGCTTCGGCGGTGGACGCGGAGGCGGACCCGGTGATGGTCGAGGCGCGGCGTCAGGTGATCGAGCACTGCCTGTACGGGGTGGACATCAACCCGATGGCTGTGGAGATGGCGAAGCTGTCGCTGTGGCTGGTGTCGATGGACCCGGAGCGGCCGTTCACGTTCCTGGACGACAGGTTGGTGGCGGGGGATGCGCTGCTGGGGATTACGTCGGTGGAGCAGTTGGAGGCGATGCATCTGGATCCGGCGCGGGGGCGGCGGATCCATGGGGATGGGATCGACTTCACGGGGGGTGTGCGGCGTCTGGTGGGTGAAGTCGCTGACGAGCGAAGGAAGTTGGCGGGGATCCCAGGGATAGGGCTGGAGGCGCTGGCGGAGAAGCGGGCGATTCTGGCTTCGGTGCGGGAGAAGACGCGACAGGCGGGGGTTTTTGCGGATTTGGTGGTGGGGGCGGCGTTGGTGGGGGCGGGGAAGGGGGATAAGGAGCGGGATCAGCTTTCATTCGAGGCGGTTACGGCAGCTCATGATGTGGCTGATGCGAGGGAAAGCGCGGAGGTCGCAAGGGAGGAGTTGCGACGTGTGAAGGGGGTAGCAGCAACGTGGCTTGGGTTCGGTCAACCAGAAGGGGCTTTTGATCGAGAGCCAGTACACTTGCCGTTGATTTTTCCGGAAGTGTGGGATGAGCGGGATGGTTTTGATGCCGTGGTGGGTAATCCACCATTTCTGGGAGGGAAAAAGGTAACGGGCGCGATTGGTGTGCCTTATCGTGAGTATCTGGTGAGAGAGTTGGGTGGCAATATTCGCGGCAATGCCGACTTGGTTGCCTATTTTTTGCTGCGGGCGCATGGGCTATTGAATGAACGTGGGCAGGCCGGGTTGGTTGCCACGAACACTTTGGCCCAAGGGGATACCCGGGAGGTGGGCCTTGATCAACTGCTTGCAGGCGGCGTGACGATTCGCCAGTCGGTGAAGAGTGCGCCGTGGCCCTCCCGCAGCGCGGTACTTGAATATTGTGCGGTGTGGACCAGCCGGGCCGAACTGAATGAGGGCGGGGTAAGAGTTTCGGATGGTGTCCAGGTTGAGGGGATTACTTCTTCATTGGACGTTGCGTCGAGGGTGATGGGAACGCCTCAACGGTTGGTCGAGAATCATGGGTTTGCTTTTCAAGGGGCGGTGGTTCTAGGGGTAGGTTTCACGATGGAACCCGGTGCTGCTCAGGACCTGGTCGCGAAGGACGATCGATATAGGGAAGTTTTGTTTCCGTATCTGACAGGGCAGGATCTGAATTCTAGTTCGAGCGGTGTTGCCAGTCGCTGGATTATCAATTTCCATGGTTGGAGCGAAGAACGTGCCTCTGAGTATTCGGAGGCATTCGAGCAGGTGCAGCGGCTCGTGAAGCCTGACCGTGATAAGGCTAATCAGAGGGAGTACCGAGACCTCTGGTGGCAGTATGCGCGACGTGGGCTGGCTCGCATGAGGGCTGTTGAGGGGTTGGAGCGTGTTCTCGCGATCACTCTTCACACGAAGACGGTCATGCCCGTTGCAGTGAAGGCGAATCAGGTCTTCTCTCATGGGCTAGCAGTTTTTGCCACGGACGATATGGCGATGCTGGCACTGCTCAGTAGTGCCCCGCACTACTGGTGGGCTATCAGCCGGGCATCCACCATGAAGGGTGACCTCCGCTACACGCCTTCCGACGTGTTCGAGACCTTCTCGTGTCCCCAACTCGCCGCAGATCTGCGGAGCTTGGGTAGCTACCTTGATGCCCGCCGTCGCGAGATCATGCTCCAACGCGGCGGCCTGACCGCCACCTATAACCTCGTCCACGACCAGTCCTGCACGGACCCGGACATCACCGAACTCCGCAGAATCCACCGGTCCATCGACGAAGAAGTGGCCTGTGCCTACGGCTGGCACGATCTCCTCGCCCAGCCCGGCGGCCTCGACCACGGCTTCCACGACACCCGCCAAGGCCCCCGCTACACCGTCGGCCCCGTGGTCCGGCAGGAGATCCTCGATCGGCTCCTCGAAGAGAATCAGCGCCGCTACCAGGCCGAAGTGGACGCCGGTCTGCACGCCAAGAAGCAGGCCAAGAAAGCCGCCCCCGCCAAGGTGAAGAAGGTGGCCCCGCCCAAGCCCCCCGCCGAGGAGCCCCCGAGTCTCTTCTGAGCGCCATCCGCCCGGACACACGCGTGGCCCCGGTTGGGGGAGAACCCTCAACCGGGGCCACGCGCAAGGCCGTTCTGCTCAGACTCCGGTGTGCTCTCCGCCTCGTACGCCCGAGACGAAGGCCGCCCACTCCCGCCCGCCGAAGGCCAGACGCGGCCCCCGCACGTCCTTCGAGTCGCGTACGTGGACCGTTCCAGGAGTGGCCGCGACCTCGACGCACTCCGGGCCGTCGGTGCTGCTGTAGCTGCTCTTGAACCACTCCAGGCCGTCGGCGCGCTCAGCAGAGGGCTTGATGCTCATGTTTCTCCCAGTACTTTGTCGATGAACGCGAGGGACTCCCGGGGGTTGAGCGCCTGCGCGCGGATGATCCCGTAGCGGGCTTCCAGAACGCGGACGTGCTTCCGCTCGGACGTCACGCGACTGAACAGAGCCCCCTCCGCATGCGCCACCTTCGGTCCGTGGTGTGGGTCGAGCAACATGAACGAGCCCCCGCTCAACCCCGCATGATCCTCCCGATCCGTCGGCATCACCTGGATCTCCACGTTCCTCAACTGCCCAACCTCCAGCAGGCGTTCGAGCTGATTCCGCATCACCATCCTGCCACCAACAGGACGCCGCAGAGTGATCTCTTCCTGTACGAAGCTGAGGAAGGGAGCGGGGCGCCGCTCGAAGACCCTCTGGCGGGCCAGGCGCGCGGACACGTTCCGCTCGATGTGGTCCTCGTCGAGCATCGGGCGGTGCATCCGGTACAGCGCCCGCATGTACTCCTCCGTCTGGAAGAGCCCGTGGATGTGATGAGCCGCATACGCCCCCATCTCTGCCGCGTCCGTCTCCAGCCGTGTCAGGTCCCGCACCTTCTTCGGGTAACGGACCTGCTCCACGTCCTTCTTGAACTCGGCGATCATGCCGTCCGCGCCCAGCGCCACATCCGAGCCGTCGAGGAACGCCGGTTTCGGGATGCGCCTGCCGCGCTCGACCGCTTCGACCTGGTGCTCCGTGTAGCCGATCTGTTCGCCCAGTTCGGCCCGGCTGAGCCCGGCCCGTTCCCGCCACTTTCTGAGATGACGGCCGACCGCTTCCAAGGTCTCCGACGTGCCCTCGTCCCAGTCCTGCTCCTCGACGCCGTCGTCGTCGGGCTCTTCCGCACCCGTGACCGCGCCCGCGTCTGCCGTACCGCCTGCTGTCATGCCGTACCACCTTCCGGCCGTACCCGTCCCCGCCACTGTGCCCGACGACGCACCACCCCGTCCGGTTACGCCGGACAGCCCGGCCAACTGCTCCCGGGACGCGCGACAACTACGATCCGTATCGACGCCGTCACTTTTCACCGTACGGCGGACCGGCCACGCTCGGTGACATGAACCAGCAAGTCGCCAGACAAACCTCCCCGCCCCAACTCGCCCCGCCCACACAGCACTTCACCTTCACCGTCCAGCTCAGCCCCACCCGCCGAGGCGCCCGCCTCGCCCGCCGCCTTGCCGTGCAGCGGCTCGCCGACTGGGGCATCCCGTACGGCGGCGAGACCTCCGACGCCGTCGCCCTCCTCGTCGCAGAGCTCGCCGCGAATGCCGTACGGCACGGTGCCGTTCCCGGCCGGGACTTCCGTCTCGCGCTCGCCCTGCACCCGGCAGAGGAGCCCCCGGCCGCCCTCCTCCTCCGTATCGAGGTCTCCGACGCCCGCCCCGAGAAGCGGCCCCGGCTGTCGCCCCCGGCCGAAGCCGAGACCGACGTCGCCACCTCCGGCCGTGGCCTGCTCCTCGTCGACCACCTCGCCACCCGCTGGGGCGCCACCGACCGGCACCAGGTCGGCAAGACCGTATGGGCGGAACTCGACCTGCCCGCCGCACCCGGCACCGGCCCGGCCTGATCGACGTACGCACCAGGCCCCCGGCCCTGGCCTGCGGTAGCTTGGCCGGTGTGACTGCCCAGGCCATCGAAGAGGTCCGCCTCACCGCGTTCAAGAGTTTCCGCGGTGAGGCCTTCCAGCTCGCCCCCCTGACCGTGCTCATCGGCCGCAACAGCAGCGGCAAGTCCAATGCGCTCGACGGCCTCGAAGTGCTGTCCAGACTGGCGCGCGGGGAGGACATCGGGGAGGCGCTGGAGAGTCGGCGCGGCCCGGCCGGCCCTGTACGCGGCGGGCTCGCGGGCTGTGTGCCGCACGGGTCCGACAGCTTCTCCCTCGGGTGCAGTGTGAGTACGGAGTACGGGCCCATCCACCTCGACGTCACGGTCCAGGTGGAACCCGAGGTCCAGATCATCGAGGAACGGCTCTCGGGGCCCACGAACAAGGGGCACCGGGACGTTCTGGTGAGCGGGGAGCCCAGCCCGCACGTGGGCGATCTTCATGCGGCCTGGCACAACGGCAAGCGGGGACCCAACCCGAGCGCACCGTTCCGCAGCTCCAGGCTCCTGACGTCACAGTTGCCGTTGCGCGTGGGGGGCGAGACCGAGGGGGAGCGGGACAGTATCTGGTGCGCGGAGACCATGCTGTCCGCGCTCGCGAGCGTCTTCCACCTCGATCCGGTGCCGCATCTGATGCGCCAGTACGTACCCGCACGGGACGCCAATCTCCGACGTACCGCGGAGAACCTGTCGGCGGCAGTCGGGATGATCCAGCGCCGGAGCCCGGAACTGTTCGATGTGCTGGTGGACCTGCTGCGCGGGCTGGCGGACCACGACATCGTGCGGCTCACCGTCACCAAGTCCGACCTGGGCGATGTGATGCTCGCCCTGGACGAGGGGGCTCTCGGGCGGACGCCCGCCCGGGAGATGAGCGACGGGATGCTGCGCTTCCTGGCCATCGCCACCTCGCTGCTCGCAGGCGGGGAGCGCCTCGATCTCGGGGCGCCCAGTTCGGGTTCCGTCGACGGCGCGCTGACGCTGGTGGTCGAGGAACTGGAGAACGGGCTGCACCCCTCGCAGGCGTCCCAGGTCCTCGAACTGGTCAGGAACGCCAGCGCGGACGACCGGGCCCAGGTGCTCATCACCACCCACAGCCCGGCCCTGCTGTCCGCACTCGACAGCGCGGATCATGAGGGGGTCGTGGTCTGCTCGCGGGACCGGAGGACCGGGGCGAGCAGGCTCACCAGGCTCACCGAACTCGACGGGTATCCGAAGGCCATGGCGACGGGACCGCTGGGGGATGTCGTCACCCAGGGGCGGCTTCAGGGCGAGGCACAACAGGACCGTGATTACACGGAGTTCGACCGGTTGCTGGGGATTGGGTGAGGCGTGGCACGCAGGGTTGAGTTCGTGGACACGTCGATCCTCTGCAATCTGCTGGAGGTGCCCGGCAAGAGCCAGGACCGGGAGAAGGTCGTCGAGGAGCTGAAACGCAAGCGGGGAGAGGACGCGTGCGACCTGCTGCTGCCGGTGACCGCGGTCATCGAGACGGGCAACCACATCGCTCAGCTGCCGAACGGCTATGACCGGCGGATCTGCGCGGAGAGGTTCGATGCGGTGCTGCGCATGGTGGTGGAGGGCAAGGCGCCGTGGGCCCTCAATGAGGTGGAGTGGGACGCGGCGCATTTGAGTGCGCTGTTGGAGGGCGGGAGTACGGGCAGCAGCCTTGTGGAGCATGCCTCGAATCAGCTCGGCTGCGGCGACCTCAACATCCTCATCGAGCGGGACCGGTATCTGGCGCGTACGTCGGGTGTGGTGGCGAAGGTGTGGACGCTGGACGGGCTGCTGTCGGCGTACGCGTGAGGGGCGGGGTGTCCGTCGGCTGAGTGGGCAGTTCGGCTTGTACACCGGCGGGGGATGCCGACTGCTCGGCTGCGTATCGGCGTTGGTTCTCTTCGAGGAGGCGGTCGAGGATTTCCTGACGTATGAGTGGGCCGACGGTGTAGCGGGGGCCCTGGCGGGTGTCGTGGAAGCCGTGGTCGAGGCCGCCGGGCTGGGTGAGGAGGTCGTGCCAGCCGTAGGCGCGGGCTACTTCTTCGTCGATGGCGCGGTGGATTTCGCGGAGTTCGGTGATGTCGGGGGCTGTGCAGGTGGCGTCGTGGACGAGGTTGTAGGTGGCGGTGAGGCCGCCGCGGTGGAGCATGACTTCGTGGCGAAGAATGTCGAGGCGATCACCCAAGTGACGGAGTTCTTCAGTGGGGTCCATACGTGGAAATGTCTCGAACACGTCAGAAGGGGTGTACCTGATTCGGGTTTCTAATGTTGAAGAACGTTCAATGGCCCACCAGTAATGAGGTGCGCTGCTGAGCAACGCCAGCACCGCTGTGTCGTCCGTGGCGAACACCACAGTCGATTCACTCATCACCTGCCCCGTCGACACCATGACGGGCATGACCACCTTACTCACTCGCGTAATCACGAGAACCTTCTCAAGTCCCGCAACTTCCCGAAGCATAGCCGGACGCTTCTCGCCGTACTGCCACCAATAGTCCCGGTAGACCTTGCGGTTGTTCTTGTCCCGCTCAGGCTTGACCAGCCTGCGTACTTGTTCATATGCCGCTGGATATTCTTTGGCACGCTCCTCGCTCCAGTCATGGAAGTTGATGACCCAACGGCTAGCCGTCCTGTCCGGGCGGGAATTGAGATCCTGCCCGTTGAGGTAGGGGAACAGCACCTCTTTATATCGCTCCTCCTTGGCGATGAGTTCCTGAGCTGCCTCGGGGGTAATCGTGAAACCCAAGCCGAGAATGATGGAGCCTTGGAAAGATACTCCTCCGTTCTCTTTGAGTCGTTGAGCCATTCCCGTCGCGCGAGATTCCACGTCCAACGACGTGGTGATCCCCTTGGCCGGCTCCCCGTCGGCGAATCGCATTCCTCCTGCTGCGACCTCGGCTCGACTCGTCCATACCGCACAGTACTCAAGTGCGGCGCTCTGTGACGGCCACGGTTTGCCCTTCACTGATTGCCTGATGGTGACCCCGTCCGCCACCAGCTGATCGAGACCCACCTCCCGGGTGACTCCCTGAGCCAGGGTGTTGGTGGCGATCACTCCTGTCTGGCCGTGCTCGTTCAGTAACTCGTGTGCTCGCAGCAGGAAGTACGCCGACAGATCGGCGTTCCCCCGCACCTCACGGCCAAGAACATTGACCAGGTACTCCCGGTACGACACCCCTAATGACCTTGTGAGCTTTCCGCCTCCCAGGTAGGGGGGATTGTTCACGACGGCGTCGAACCCTCCCCGCTGGAACACCTCGGGGAACCGATAGGGCCAGTGGATCGGACCGCACCCCTCGGTTCCTTCCAGGTTTGCTTGGCGCTGCCACTCAGTGATCCTTTCGTGCGCCCTCTCCTTGAACGTTGCGTGTGTTTCCGCAGGCGAGCTGCCGAGGAGGCGCGGGAAATCGGCGGCGGAGACAGCTGCACGGTCCAGGCCTCGCGCCCCGTGCCGCGCTTCCGCGAGAGACGCGTGCGATATCAAATCGCCGAACAGGCAGAGAAGTTCAACCTCCGCCTCGGCGTCCCTGAGTACCCTTCGCTTCTCTTGGAGTGCAGCGAGTGAAATTCCGGGGATTTCGATGATGCTGTGCCGCAGATCTGCCGCACGTTTCGTGTTGGCTCCTAGACCGATTTGCTGCGGCAGGGTCGCCGTAAAGTCAACCGAAGAGCGGCGATGGACTGTTTGTTCCACCTTCGGGGCGATGTGCATGGATTCCACTTGCGCATGGGACGATACGCCCAGAAGGGAATCCCCGGCAATGAGGCGGTCGTCCAGGAAGGTGAACGGCATATTCGGCTCGACCGTTTCCAACCACAGTGCGAACTTGGCCAGTTCGACGGCAAGCGGATTGATGTCCACCCCGTACAGGCAGCGTTCTGCGACTTCGCGCCGGGCCCGGATCATCACGAGGTCGAAGCCCTTGTCACCCCGTTCCCGGAATGGCTCGTGGGGGTGGATCACTTCCGTTGCGTACTCCTCCCGGAGCCGGTATTCCGCATCCGCGCGGCATTCGATCGCACGGGCCGTGACCAACTGCTCAGCCAAGTAGCGGCATGCGGCGACGAGCAGGGCTCCTGAACCACAGGCGATGTCGGCGACCTTGAGAGCGAGGATCTCGTCACTGGACTTGGGACGCCAGGCATCGCGGTCGGCCGTGTCCAGCGGGCCGGGGGAATGGACCAAGGGCTCCAGGGCACCGCACACGATCTCTTCGGCCAGGAAATCCGGTGTGTAGTGCGCACCCGTCGACTGCCGTTGCGACGAGCGGCCGACATACAGTCCGCCGGGGAGAATCACAACCGGCAGACCGCGCAGGTCGTACCGGACAAGGCGGTAGAAGGGGAGCAGTCTGGTGGTGAGGTCCGCATCGCCTCCAGTTGCGGCGAGCAACTTCCTTTCGGCTTCCGTCCGTTCGGTGTCTTCGAGTGGTTGAAGTGCGCGCGCCACCTTCGTGGCTGCGCCAATGCCCGACTTCTTGTACGCACTGGCGAGTGCCGCGGCCAACATGGGCACAGGCTTCTTGGTGCGCGAGGACTCCGCCGCAAACCGTTCGAGTTCCGCCAGCTCCACCTGAACTTCCTGGCCCTCCTTCCCCGCGAGCCCGACCACCGCGGAGACCGCGCGCTGCCCCTCGTACTCCAGCAGCCCCTCGTAGACACGGCCGATGTCGGACGCACCGAGCGACCCGAACAACGTCCTCCGGCGTTCACGCGCACGCCCCCGCCCCGTGGTGACGTACTGGACGGACGCCAGCATGTGCAGCACCGTCCGGTCGTCCACCGGCCAGGGCGCGTGGCCTTCCCCCGGTTCGAGCCAGGGGTGGCGGGCGGGGTCGAAGAGGCTGCCGTCGTAGCCGCAGATGCGGAGGTCGGGGTGGTCGACGCCGTAGTAGATGGCGTGGAAGAGGGCGACCAGGCGGTGCCAGGCGGCGGTGCTCTGTTCGAGGTCTTCTTCACTGGTGTCCCGGGCTCGGGCTTCGAGTTCGGCGTACAGGCCGGAGGCTGAATAGGACTGCTGGTAAAGGGGGTTGTCGGCGGGGAGCAGGCCCTTCTGTTCGGCGAAGAGGGCGAAGAGGATACGCATCTGGGTCGACAGGGCGGCCCGGTAGACCTCCGTGGCGGGCCGGTCGGCGAGGCCGGGGCGTCCTGCGGCCCTGGCCGCCACGTCGGTGCGGCCGATCGAGGCCACCAGGAGCTCCACCGCTCGCTGCACCTGCTGGCCGAGTGAGTCGGTGGTGGCCTCCCGTACGTCCTCGGAGCCGGCGAGCAGGGCCGGGAGGGTCTCGTCTTCCGGCACCGCGAAGAAGCGGCGGCGGCAGAGC
This sequence comes from Streptomyces sp. NPDC021093, assembly GCF_044333135.1. Taxonomy (NCBI): domain Bacteria; kingdom Bacillati; phylum Actinomycetota; class Actinomycetes; order Kitasatosporales; family Streptomycetaceae; genus Streptomyces; species Streptomyces sp. NPDC021093. Next base: position 474,877 of record NZ_JBIRQJ010000005.1, read on the forward strand.
AGTGAGCGGAAGGCGCGGACCACGGGACGGTCCGCGACGGCGGTCCAGTCGGCGGTGTCGAAGGTGACGAAGGAGGAAGGTCCGGTGCGCGGGGCCCACACCAGGGTCCACCAGCGGCCCGCAGCGACCAGGCCGAGGCCGACGTCGTGGTGGCGGCAGAGGAGGGCGAGGCGGTCGGCCGGGGACGCGGTCCAGGTCGATCCGGGGAGCCGGGCCGTGGGGTGGGTGTCCGGGGGGAGGGTCAGGCCGAGGAGGGCGGGGGACGCGGTCCCGGGGTGGCGGAGGGCGAAGGAGGCAGTGATCGTCTCGTCCTGCCCCGGGACCTGATGGGTGAGTGCGGACAGGGAGGCGGGGGTGTCGTCCAGGGCGTCGCCCCAGGAGAGGAGGGAGCGGAGGAGGTGGTCGATCCACATCTGGTGGGACCCGACCGGGTCCGCCTGCCAGGTCCGGTGTGCAAGGCGGAGCCGCACCGCTTCCTGCTTGTCGAGGGTGTCGAGCTGAGGCCAAGTGTGGGTCAGCGTCGGCATAGAGAGGAACGGGCCGTCCACGGTGACGAGGCTCAGCCACTCCGCGTGGTGGGTACGCCCGGATGCGGGTGGCGGAGGGCGGCGGCGTCCGTGTGCTGTGGAACCGGATCGGGCGGACGGCGTACCGGTAGCCATGAGGCACCCCCGCTGAGAGACGACCCTTGAGTACGGACATCGATCTGGTTGCGTGGTGCGGACTACTGCCACCGACGGTAGCGGGGTGAACACGTTCGGAACAGGGGGCGTACGGCTATGACCTTCGGCCCTGGTCAGGGGGCAGGGGATTCGGGATTGTGGGGTCGATTGTCAGTGGGGGCGCTTACGGTCACGAAGAACGGTGCGAGAGCCCGTGCGACGTAGCCCCTTCACCCGGAGCCATACCTGATCATGACTGAGCCTGTTCCGTACGCCACCACTTCCCTCGGTGACCTGCTGCCCGCGTTGCGGTTCGCCGATCCGCAGCTTCTCGGGGCCCGACTCGACGACGTACGGCTGCCGCTCGGCTGGTGGCATGCCACCCCGCTCATGGACATCGAGAAGGTCATCGGCCCCGAGGCGCTTTCGCACCGGGTGGCGCAGACGGTGCGTGCGCTGTGGCCGCACGTCGAGCTGGGCGACCTGATGCCCGTACTGCGAATGATCGATGCGCGTGCGGAAACAGTGCACCGGACGGTGGCGCAGGTGACGCGCGAGGCCGGGGCGACCGTCGGGGACGGGGACGCCGCGCTGGCTTGCGTCGTCGGGGATCTCCTCGACAGGCTGCACGGCCGGGGCGGGGCGGAGCAGCGGCTCGGGGCGCGCGAGGCTGTTGCCGTGATCGCGCGCTGGCTGCCTGCGGACGCACCCGAGGAAGTGCGTGCGGCGGTGGCGGTGCTGGTGGAGGAAGCGGGGGAGCCGGGAGGCGGGCTCGGGGCAGAGCCTGCGGCCGCTTCCGCGGTGGGGGTCGTGTCCGTGGTCGCGGTGGGGCACGTGGTTTCCGTGCCGGCTCTCGTGGGCGACGTAGGTACGGAAGGCCCTGAGGGGACGGGCGAGGAATCGCCTGAGGCGGGCGGTGTGCCGATCGGGGCGGAGGACGGTCCGGCGGGTGCTGCCGACCTCGATGGTGTGGTCGAACCCGTGCTGCTGGAGGACCCGTCGGCCGCTTTCGAGGAGCTCGTCGCCACGTGGGAGGTGCGCGAAACCGCGATTGCTGGGCAGCGGATCTTCGCGGAACAGCCGGAGCGGCTGGCCGAGTTGGGGGAGCGGTTCTCGGTGAGCCGTGAGCGCGTTCGCCAGCTGGAGCAGAGCGTTGTCGCGACGATCGCCCGATGGCTCGCTGCGGACGGTCGTGCGTTCGCCGGTCATCTTGCCGCCGTTGCCGGGCAGTTGGGCACGGTCACGCGCACCACTGAAGTGCGGGCGGCGCACCCGGGCCACCAGCGCGTTGTCGTGGTGCTGGGCGTGCCCCTGGGGGAAGTTGTCGCGCGGCTGCTCCCCGACCGGACTCTGGCGGACGGCTGGATCGTCGCGGGAGACGCCGAGGAGCTCCGCACCGCCATGAACGAAGAGCTCATGGCGGCCTGCGGGGACAAGCCGCTGCCCTGGGACGAGGCCTGCGCACTTGGTGCCCGGTACGGGATCAGGGGAGAGATCCTCGCGGACTGGGTGGCCGAGGTGGGGCGCTTCAGGGCGATGGACGGGTTCCTGGTCTTCTGGGGGCGGACGGTCAACGACCGGGCGGCCGCGGTGCTTGCCCTGCACGGCGGGCCCCTTCCGGCGGAGGACGTGCACGCGAAGCTGGAGGACGGTACCGCGCTGGTGAGCCTGCGTAATCAGCTGTGGACGGACGAGCGTTTCGTACGGCTCGACCGCGACCTCTACGGGCTGCGTCAGTGGGGCGGCGAGGAGTACCTCGGCATCCGCGAAATGATCATCCGGGACATCCGGGCAGCAGGCGGAGAAATGGAGATCCCGGCTCTCGTGGACGGGCTCACCAGTCGCTTCGACGTGTCCGCGGCCTCTGTCCGTACGAACCTGTCCGGGCCGGACTTCGAGAGGTCCCGCCGGGGCTGGGTGCGCGTCGCCGACCGTGACAACAGCACGCCGTACGTGCCGAGGAGCGACGTCTTCGGGACGCGCCGGTGCTTCCTCGGGGGCGACGGCCGTTGGTGGTACCGGCTCGAAATCACCGGTGACCACCTGCGGGGCTCGGGATTCCCGGTGCCCGCAGGGTGGGGCGCACATGTCGGGGCAGTACCCAGCTGTGAACCCATCCCGCTGCGCCACGACGCGGGGGAGACGGTGCTCCAGTGGCGCAGCCAGCCTGTCCTGGGCTCCGTACGGCCCCTGCTGGAACACATCGGGGCGCTCGCGGGCGACCAGGTGTTCCTCAACATCACGGACGGAGAGCTCAACGCGCTGCGGCTCCCCGCCGATACGGACGGCACCCGCCCCGAGCAGAGCGCGGCCCGGCTCACGGGGTGGACCGCGCCCGTGACCGCCGAGGAGGCTGTGGCGGTGATCGGGCGACGGATCGGCATGGAGTCGGCCCAGGAGTCGGCTCCGGAGACCGCCGCGCTGCTGGTCCGGCTGGCCGAGCGCGGGGACAGGGACATTGCGGAGCACTTGGAGCGGGCACTGGGCCGGGCGGCTGCCGCCTGCTGAGTGTCAGAGGCGGCCGTTAGCATCCAGGCATGACACATCGTCATGATCGTTGTGGCGTCTGTACCGAGGTGTGAGAGAGGGAGACCTGATGCCGAGCCAGTCCGCGGCGGTACCGTCCGGCTCGTTGGAGGAGGACCTCCTCCAACGCGTCCGCGAGGTGTCGCAGAGTTTTGCCCCGGCCTCGTCCTACGAAGTACGGGACGATCTGGGCAAGCTCATCAGCGACGACCTGCTCGGCCCCTGGGACGGGCCGAACGAGGAGCTCGACTATCGGTCCTCCGGTCCTCGTGACCGCTACATCGTGGGCCGCCTCGGACCCAAGCGCACGCTGACGACATCGCTGGCCGCAGCGAGCGAGCAGGCCGATGAGGACGCCGACGGCGAAGGGGACGGGAGCGACCAGAATCTCCCCGAGAAGCTCACCACGCAGAACGCGGGCCGGATGTGGGCCTCGTCGATGGGGCTCATGTTCGCCGTGCCGGCGGACGGTTCCGTGTCCGCCGTCGCCGTGCGCGTCCGCTGGGGCCGCTACGGCAAGACGGAATTCCTGACGGACGAAGGCACCACGCGTTCGTCGTGGACCCGGGAGCAGATCGAGATTCCGCACGAACTGCGTCTCGACGGCCCGGCCCGGCAGGTTGTCCCACTGACCGGCGGGGACCCCGATGCCGCCGGGGTGCGGCTGGTGGCGGAGGTGCGCGAGCGGCCGGGCGGCGGAGGCCCCGCCCGGGTCGTCGAGCTGTCGCTGGTGAACGCCCAGGACGAGCCCGTGAGTTCGAAGGACACGGCCTGGCTGTTCCAGGCGGAGCTGCACGTCACTGCTCTGGACGGGGCGGCTCCCGTCTTCCTGCCGATCTCCGACCCGCTGGAGGAAGCTGGGGCAGAAGTGGACGCGTTCGGTGCGGTGGACCCGGAGGAGCAGCACCTCGACCTGCTGTACCGCAACCAGCTCAAGCACGCCGCCGGCCGCAATGTCGCCGTCGACGTGACGATCGATGAGGGGCAGCGGCGGGCCCGCTCCCTCACCACCACGTGGCTGCCGGTCCATGATGTACCCGCCACCATCGCCCCTTCGGGGGGCGAGAACACCGCGCTGGCCGGCCTTGAACTGTCCATGGACGTGCTGGCCACCGCGGACCCCGCTCAGCTTGCCTCCGCACTGGCGCCGTTGGCCGATGGGTACAGCGCCTGGCTCGACGCCCGTGAGGTGCAGGCTGCCGGGCTGCCTCCGGCCCTGCGCGACAGTGCGCTGGCCGCCGTGGACAAGGCCCGGGACGTCTCTGTACGCATCACGCTCGGAGTGGATCTCCTGACGGACCCGGACCGGCCCGACGCGCTGGAAGCCTTCCGCTTCGCCAACCGGGCCATGGCGCTCCAGCGTCGCCACACCGCCATCGCGGCCCTCCGGGAACGGGAGGGCATCGGGTACGAGGAAGCCCACCAGCGCATCGCGGAGCAGGGCCCTGCAGCTGCCTCCTGGCGCCCCTTCCAGCTTGCCTTCGTACTGCTCAATCTGCGCTCCCTCGCCATCCCGACCCTTACCGAGCGTGAAGCGGGCGCCGACGCCGTCGTCGACCTGCTCTTCTTCCCGACCGGTGGCGGCAAGACGGAGGCGTATCTGGGGCTTGCGGCCTTCACCTTCGCCATCCGGCGCCTTCAGGGAACGCTGGGCAGCGGCGACGACGCACGCAGCGGAGACGCGGGCGTCTCCGTCCTGATGCGCTACACGCTGCGCCTGCTCACCGCACAGCAGTTCCAGCGTGCCGCAGCCCTGGTCTGCGCGGCGGAGGTGCTGCGCCGGGAGGCGTACGACAGCGGGGACACCCGCTGGGGCGAGACGCCGTTCCGGATCGGGCTGTGGGTCGGCGGCGCGGTCTCGCCGAACCGTTACGAGGAGGCGGCGCAGCAGGTCGCCGAGGCGAAGGAGGCGGGAGACGGCCGGGGCGCCAAGGTGTTGCAGACCCTGGTCTGCCCCTGGTGCGGTACGGCTCTGAGTGCCCAGCGTGATCTCCACCCGGACGACGACCTCCGCCGGATCCTGCTCTTCTGCGCCAACGGGGAGGGTATGGCGCCATGCCCGTTCTCGCAGCGCGGCACCCGCCCCGACGGCCTGCCCATTCTCACCGTCGACGAGGAGATCTACCGGCTTGCCCCGAGCCTGCTCATCGCCACCGTCGACAAGCTCGCCCAACTGCCCTGGCGGGGCTACGCGGGCATGCTCTTCGGCCGTGTGTCGCAGTACTGCCCCCGGCACGGCTACCGCCACCCCGACCTCGACGCCCGCACCAAATGCGGGGACAAGCACAACGCCAAGGGCAAGCACGAGGCGGTGAAGAGCAAGGAGGTGACCCGGCTGCGTCCGCCGGACCTGATCATTCAGGACGAACTGCACCTGATCTCAGGAGCGTTGGGAACCACGGTGGGGCTCTTCGAGGCGGCGGTCGACGAGCTGTGCACCTGGCCCACACCGGACAGGGACGGCAATACCGCCCTCGTCGGGCCGAAGATCGTGGCCTCCACCGCGACGACCAAGCGGGCCGCCGAACAGATCCTGGGCGTCTTCGCCCGCAAGGCGGCAATCTTCCCACCCCAGGTGATCGACGTCGAGGACACCTTCTTCTCGCAACAAGTCGCTGTCACCGAGAAGGCCCCGGGCCGCCGCTACCTGGGGATCTGTGCTCATGGCGTCAGGATGAAGGCTGCCGAGATCCGGGTGGCGGAGATTCTCCTGATCGCCGGGCAGACGCTCTTCGACCGGCACGGCGCGCCGGCCGATCCGTATATGACGCTCGTCGGCTACTTCAACGCCACCCGCGAACTCGCCGGAATGCGCCGCTTCCTGGACGACGACATCGCCACCCGCGTCCGCATGCATGGCAGCCGCAAGGGGCTCTCGAACCGGCTCCTGCGCAGGACCGAGATGCTCTCCGTGCAGGAACTGACCTCGCGCATCTCGTCCGGGGACATCACCGAGGTGCTCGCCCGCCTGGACATCGGCTTCGACGAGGAGATGGACACGACGGTCCGCAGGCAGGCCGTCATCGACGAACTGCGCGCTGCCGCACAGCACAAACAGCGCCTCGACCCGACGAAACTGTCGCTGCGCAACGAGGGGCACGGCGCGGTCGACGCAGTGATCGCCACCTCCATGCTCCAAGTCGGCGTGGACGTCTCGCGGTTCGGTCTGATGCTGGTCACCGGCCAGCCAAAGAACACCGCCGAGTACATTCAGGCGTCGTCCCGGGTCGGCCGTGACGCCAAGCGCCCCGGCCTCGTCGTCACCCTCTACAACTGGACCAGGCCGCGCGACCTCGCTCACTTCGAGAACTTCCGGCACTACCACGCCACCTTCTACCGCGAGGTCGAAGCGCTGTCCGTGACCCCGTTCGCCCGCCGCTCGCTGGACCGTACGACTGCCGCGACCTGGATCGCGGCCGTACGCAACGCGGTCGAACCGCACTCCCGCAACGCTGACGCGTACGACGTCGACCTCGACGGCCCCGTAGCCCGGCGGATCACCGAACGGTTCCTCCGGAGGGCCGAGACCGTGGGGGGTGAGCGGGCTCGCGACTACCTCTCCGAACGCATCGAGACACTCAAGGACAGCTGGGCGCAGCAGAAGCTGGGCACCGCGCGGCTCGGCTACGAAGAGGGCAAGTGGCAGAAGCAGCAGCTCGTCGGGCTGCTCAACCGGGCCACCGGCGCGGTCTGGGACGAACTCACCGTCTCCCAGTCGATGCGTGAGACGGAGAACGAGATCAACCTGTTGCTCCCGGGCAGCGGCATGTTCGACGTGGTGGGCGGAGCGCCGTCCTGGAACTACCCGGGCGGAAGTCCGGCGGCGGAGCCCGACGACAGCGACTCCTCCGAGGGCGACGAGCTGGGGCTCGTACTCGACAACAAAGCGGCTGCTCCGGGCGGGCGCAACGGGAAGAAGGCGCAGGCATGACGGAGAAGGCCCAGTACCGCCGGCGCGTGGGCTCGGCGCGCCCCAGCCACCTGATGTTCACCGGTGGCGTCGGCTCCCTCGTCGACCTGCCGAACTTCGCCGTCCTCGTGCGCGGGATCGACGACTGGAACTACGACTCCTTCGAGTGGGCGGACCTCAAGGAACCGCGGCTCCTGCGTGCTGTGAACAGCCTGCTCGGGGACGCGCACGGAGCCTCGGTCACTCAGCTCCGGCCGGCGCCCTGGACGGACGGCACCGACTCGGACCCGAACGGTCCGGCCGCCCGGGTCGGCGTTCCCGTCCTGCCCTTCCCTCAGTGGCTCCGGTGCACCGCCTGCAACGAACTCGCCGCGCTGGATTCGAAGGTCTTCAAGTTTGAGAACGCCTCACCTCGCCGACCGGACAAGGCACGTTTCCAGCACGAAGGATGTACGGCAAAGCGATCGGGCAAGCGCCCGCTCGCGGTGGCCGCACGTTTCGTGATGGTCTGCCAGAAGGGGCACCTGGACGACTTCCCTTACACGAGTTTCGTGCACCGGGGAGCGGAGTGCACCGAGGTCAGCCACCCTCGGCTGCACATGCTTGACCACGGTGGCAACCAGGCGGCCAACGTCAAGATCAAGTGTGTGAGTTGCAGCAAGGAACGCAATATCCGGGACTCGATGGGACCGCGCGGCGAATCCAGCCTGCCGCGGTGCCGGGGCCGCTACCCCCACTTGGCCACCTTCGACTCGTCCGGCTGTGACGAGCAACCGAAGCCCTTGGTGATCGGCGCTTCGAACCAGTGGTTCGCGCAGACACTCAGTGCGCTCGCCGTGCCCCCGACCAGCGGGAACGCCCTCCACGGGAAGGTCGAGCAGCTCTGGGAAACGCTGCAGAAGGTGGACGCTCCGCCCATGCTCGAACTCCTCTGGGACCTCCCGCAGTTCAAGGCTCTCCATCAGTGGGGCAAGAGCGAGGTGTTCGACGCGATCCAGGGCCGGCGGGCCACGATGGACGCCGTACCGAGCACCCAGACGCCGTCCTACCCCGATCTTCGTACCCCGGAGTGGGAGATCTTCGCCAGCGATCAAGTCCCTGACCCTGACGAGGACTTCGCGCTGAGGGCGGTCGATGTGCCCCCGGCCCTCTCCGGGATGTTCTCGCACATCGTCCAGGCGGAACGGCTGCGAGAGGTGCGGGCCCTGGTCGGCTTCACCCGGCTCGACGCTCCCGACCCCGAAGATCCCGACATGGTGATCCGGGCTCCGCTCTCGCGGGCACGGGTCCCTTCCTGGGTGCCGGCCAGCGAAGTGCGGGGCGAAGGCATTTTCCTGCGGCTGCCGGAGACCTTGGTGGCGGCCTGGGAGCAGCGGGTACAGGGCTCCGCCGCGCTGGCGGCGCACCGGGACGCGTACATCGAATTCCGCCGCAACAGGTACTCCGGGCGCATCCAGGGCAACGACGATCCGCTGCGCGGCTGGCCCGGCGCACGGTACATCGCCCTGCACACCCTCTCTCACATGCTCATCCGTGCCATCTCCCTGGAGTGCGGCTATTCCTCCGCGAGCCTCTCCGAGCGGATCTACGCGGGCAGCGAGGACGACCCACGCACGGGCATCCTTATCTACACTGCGGTGCCCGACGCGGAAGGTACGCTCGGCGGCCTCGTTTCCCTCGCCGAATCCGAGTCGATGACCCGCATCGTCCGCCGGGCTCTGCTCGACGCCTCCCGCTGTTCCTCCGACCCGCTGTGTGCGGAACGCCTGCCGCACCCGCCGCACGAGGACTTCCTGCACGGCGCCGCCTGCCACGTCTGTCTCTTCGTGTCCGAGACCACCTGTGAACGGGGCAACCGCTTTCTGGACCGGCGCTTCATCGTTCCCATCGACGATCCCGACCTCGTCCTGCTCCCGGGAGTGAAGTGACGGACAGGGAGCAGGCATTCCGGCAGGCGGCAGCCGACGCCCAGACAGCAGTGGGTGCGGAGTCGGTCAGGACGATTGCCGAGGGGATCGCTCAAGGGCGTTCCCGGGTTTCGATGCTGACTCTTCGTACCCAGCCAGGGTTCGCCGAAGCTGCCACGCGCATTCTGGACGGTATGGCCGTCGAAGGGGTGCCCGATGCCGAGGCGTCGGCGTATCTCCGGGGACTCGCGGACGGTTATGCCCTGCGGGCGGACGAGCAAGAGGTGTCCCTCGTCTGGAGCGGTCCGTCCTCGCACCGGGTTCCCGTGCGGTCGACGTCCCGCGTACTGATCCAACTCGTCGAAGAGGCCCGGCAGGAACTGCTGTTGATGACCTACTCGGCGACCCGCTACCTCCCGCTGGAGGAAGCGTTGCAGGCCGCGGTCGGCCGCGGTGTGGTTGTCGACGTGGTGGTGGAAACCCTGCAAGGTGCGGGGAGCGCCCTCACCGGTACGGAACCCGCGTCAGCGTTCGCGAGGGTGGAAGGCGCCCGGATCTGGCACTGGCCACCCGACAGACGGTCGGAACCAGGGGCCAAAGCCCATGCCAAATTGGCAGTTGCCGACCGGCGGGCACTGCTCACCACCAGTGCCAACTTCACACAGTCGGGCGTGGGAAAGAACATGGAGGCCGGGATACTGATCCGGGGTGGGCCGGCGCCGGTGCGGGCTGCGGAACACATTCAAGAATTGCAACGCACAGACGTACTGCGCCGGTATTGGTGATCCGTCCCTTACCTGGTTCTCCAGCCGCGGCCGGTTCTCAGTCCCGGGACGCCTTCGGCACGAACGAAGCGTCCCCCGGGTATACCGCGCGCTCATGACCGCACTCGGTGTTCTTCCCGGTCTTCGGATCGAGGCGTCTCGTCGGGCAGACCCAGGCCCAGTAGTGGTTTTTGGGTCGCTTCTTCTGCCGGATCGCGCGCTTGCGCAGTTCTCTGTCGGTTCCGCACTTCGGGCATGCCACCGGGCGGGAGAAGGCCTCCGCGTGTTCGTGGTCGAGGAGGGACCGCGCGAAGCTCCTGCCTCGGAAGTGGACCATGACTTCGCGGCGGGCGGTTCCCGAATTGGGGCTGTGGGAAAGGGTGTTGAGGCTGCCGAGGAACGTGGTCCGTTCGTCGACGACCAGGATCTTCTGGTGCATGTTCTTGATCCGTACGACCTGGCTGACCGAGGACTGCAATTGAGGGAGCCGCTTGGCGGCGTCGGCGGCGGCGCGGGCGCTGCTGCTGTGGAGCTGTTTCTGTAGCCCCTGGTCGGAGTCCTCTACGACGAACACCACCACACGTACACCTCGAAGGTACGCGGAGTGCAGGTGGGGCAGGACCTCCCAGAGGCGTGTGTAGTACCAGGGGGCCCAGAGCCAGACGGATTCTTCGGCCCTGTCGATGGCGTCGAGGGCCGCGGGGAAGTATGCGTGCTCGTCGAGGATGTTCTCCCAGTGGACGTGCTTCCCCAGGGCCTGCCAGACTTCCCTCTGCAACTCGGTTGCTGTGTCAGGGAGTTCATCCTCCGGCAGGCCGAGGAACTGCTGCGCCCGTATGCCGAGGACGCGTCGCTCGGGGCCGGGTTGCGCCAGGGCGGCGACGTGGTGGAGGACGGTGCCGGCCTTCGCCCCGTTCACGGCGGACCAGGCGGCGACGATGTAGACCCGCCGTCTGGCGCGGGTTGCGCCGACGTTGAAGAGCCGGGCGCCGGTGTGGGCGTGGTCCCAGGGGTCGTTCATCCTGCCGTGGCTGGTCCAGCCGGGATGGCCGCCGTCCTCGACGAGATCGAGGATGACGACGTCGAACTCCCGGCCCTGGAAGCTGTGGGCCGTGCCGACCTCCACGGTGGGCGTTCGGTTCAGATGGTTCTGATCGGCGAGCCAGTCATGGGTGATGTTCGCCTGGGCCTTGTACGGGGTGACGATGCCCACCGACTCGCCCTTTTCGTGGTGCTGTTCCGCCAGGGCCTGGGCGATCACGCTGCCTGCAGTCCACCACCGGCCCGAACCGGTGCGCGGGGTACGGACGACACCGAGGCCGTCGTCGAGCCTGTCGGTGGTAACCAGCACGATCTCGGGGTCCGCTTCCCGGTCCCGGGGCTTCACCTCGGACACCAGCCGCGGGCCATCCGCCCGGTCGCTGCCGTACGCGATGCGGTTGACCAGTTCCGTGATATCGGGGCCGAACCGGTACGTGGTGAGGAGGGCTGCACAGCCCGGGTGGCCGACCGCGTCGTCCGGTGTTCTGATGCCGACCTGGGTGAAGCAGTCGCGGGTGAGCCAGCGGGAGAGGTGTTCCTCCCGGGGCGTCTTCTTGTGCTCGATGGCGCCCAGCTGGCAGAAGTCACCCAGCAGTACGGCCGTCTCGCCCGCCTTGGCGAGGGCGACCACGAGCTCCGGCAGCGATGCGGCGCCCGCCTCGTCCACCAGCACCACGTCGTACGGGCCCTCGGCCACCGTTTTGTGTATGTGCATGCGGGCCAGCGTGGTCGCCACGACTTTGGCGCCGCGGATGATCTCCGGCTCGGCCTGTGACCTGAGCCGGGTGAGCTCCTTGAGCTGCTGTTCGTGGCTCTGTTCGAGCTGGCGGCACTGTGCGAGTACCGGCTCTGCCTCCTTGCGCAACTGGTCGCGTTGCTCGGCGAGGCGGGGCAGGCCTGCGCGCTCGGCGCTCTCGACAGTGTGCCGGTCCGTGGGGAGCGGGCCGGGGAACTCACCGATCGCCAGGTTGAGGTCCTTCTCGGCGGCCGACACCCGAAGCTTCGCCGCGGCCAAGTCGGCCTGGGCGGCGGCAAGTTGAACGCCCGCCTCTGCGGTGTCTTCTGCCAGCTCTGCCAGCATCCGGTCGTCGACCGGATGTGCGGCGTCACGCAGGGCCCGGACCTTCGGCCCGACGAGTTGGCACTGCCGTGCGTACTCGGCTGCGGCCTCCTTTGCCTGGGCGGCGAACAGTGTGCTGGTCCGGGTGAGTTCCGGAAGCGCTGCTGCGAGTTCGGTACGACGTGGCTTGCTCCGGCGACGGGCCTTGAACCCCTTCTCCCGGTCGAGGCCGTCGAATTCCTGCTGTGCCAGCTCCAGGGAACGTGCTGTCTTCCGGGCCGAGGTCCGGGCCTGGATCAGATCCTGTTCCGTCTCGTCGAGCAGCCGCTGGTTCTGATCAGCCTTGGCCAGTAGTTCCCGGTGAGTGGCGACGGCGTCCTCCGCGGCACGGCAGTGTGCGAGGTCCTTCGCGCACAGGTCGACCTTGATGGCGGCGGACGTCCGGTCGTCGCGGGCCTGCGTGTGCGCTTCCGCCAGCCGGTCGTGGCGCCGGCCGTTGGCCATCCGGGTCCGTGCCTCGCGGTGCGCGTCCGGGTCGTAACCCGACAGCTGGTGTTCGAGCCGCTCAAGGCCGATGAGCGGGCTCGACCGGCGCAGATTGACGAGCCTCTCTTCCGTCTTTGCCCGGCGCTTCTCGGCCTCCTCGACCCGTGCCCTCACCAGCAGCGGCAGACTGACCTTTGGGTTCTCGGCGATCGACTTCAGGTGGGGGGCACCCACCCTGATCAGATCGCCCGCACGCAGGCCGCTGCGGGCCCGGACGGCCCCTTCGAGGGCGTTGTCGACGGCGATGTTCGTGCCCGAGACGAGCAGGACGCGCTTGCCCCGGGTGACCAGGTCGTCCAGTGCCCGTTTGAGCACGGTCGTCTTGCCGGTCCCTGGCGGCCCCCAGACCAGCCGGACACCGGGAGTGGTGCAGGCTAGGTACGTCTGGGCCTGTGCGCCGCGGAGTGCACCCCGGGACGCTTCACTGGTCAGCGGGGCCACCGGATCGAGGTCGTTGGACATGAACCGGTTGGCCAGGCCTGGGTTTCCCAGCTTTTGCAGGGCCGCGTACAGGCTTTTGTCGAGGAAGTCGGCGGGCCTTCCTGTGGCCCACAGGCTGAGGCCGGTCGCCGGGGCATGGGCGCCGACCTGGAGGCGTACTCGCTCGGGCTCGACCGTGTACGAGATGACCTGGTAGCTCTCGCCGGGCCCGGACTCTTTGCGGGTGCGCAGGTGCAGGTCGGTGAGGTTGTCGGGGTCGATCTGGCGGTTGTACGTGGGGAAGGCGTACCAGCCGTCGCCCAGGCGGGTCACGTCACCGAAGTATTTGGGTCTGCGCTCGGAGGCGTCGTCCGTGCTTGCGGCCCCGGCCGGGGTGCCGCTGCCGCACAGGCGCAGCACCGCTTGCGTCATTTCGTCGAGCCAGCCCGGCATCCCCCACCGCCTTCCCCCGTAGAGCCTGAATGATCCTCTCCGGTTTGCCGGGCTGTCCAGAGTGCCGCTGGTCACGGACATGATCAGGGATTTCGGACAGGAAGGTCTTTCGGTCTGGCCGAAAGTGGAGCTTTGGCTGTGTCGTGCTGCGGATGCTGATATCTACCGTGGTACAGGGCCGTCCCTTTTGTGAGGCGGCCCTCCTCTTTTCCCCGCCCTGGAGGTCCTGCCCCTCATGAATGCCCGGACAGTCGGCGCCGACTCGCATTTCAGCAGCGACGATCCCGGGCTGGACCGGCTGAAGGCTGTGCTGGGGGCGTGGCAGGAGTCGCTGCTCGACATGGGAGGGCGCAACCGGCTGCTGAACTTCCGGCACACCCGGTCCTCCACGTTGGAGATCAGGACGCCCGGTGTGGGGGAGCTGCTGGCCGGGCTGGGGACGAGCGCAGGGCTGGGGTTCGCACCCGTTGAGAAGGCGGAAGAGACGGAAGGCGTTTCGCACGTGGATGGGGGTGACGAGGCCGGGGCTGGCCCGGAAGTCACGACCGGGACCGCCGCGGCGAGGCACGGCATTGTCACGCAGAAGGGCACACGGGCCGGCCTCGACCGGGCGCTCGCCGAGCTGCGCCGCAAGTCGGGCCAGACGTACAACGACTTCGGTCTGTGGGTGCTGTGGCTCGGGGTCGGGATGTTGGAATGGCGGGAAGAGGGCGCGCACGAGAGCAGTGCGGCGCCGCTCGTGCTGGTTCCTGTGGAACTGCGCCGGGACCGGGCCGGGGTCGTGCGGCTGCACTCCGCCGACGACCAGGAAATGATCCACAACCCGGCGATCGCGGTGAAGCTCGTACAGCTCGGAGTCGGCTGGGAAACTGTGTCCGGGCTGGACTGCGGCGATGTTGACGCGGTGCTGGACGCCGCGCGAGCAGTGGCCGACGGGCAAGACGGGTGGCAGGTACGGGACGGCGGAGTACGTGACAGTGTGGTGCTGGCTCTGTTTGCCTCCCACAAAGAGGCCATGTACCAGGACCTCAAGGAGAACGCTGCGGCCGTGCTCAGCAGTCCGCTGGTCCGGGCTGTCGGGCTCGGTCCGGACGCCGGGCTGCCCGACGACCTCATCGGGTTCGAGCCGCCCTCACTGGAGCGGATCGACGAGGTCCAGCTGCCCGAGCGGACCCCGCTGGTGCTGGATGCGGACGCGTCTCAGCGGCAGTGCATCGCGGCGGCCATGGAGCACCGGTCGTTCGTGATGAGCGGGCCGCCGGGTACCGGCAAGAGCCAGACCATCACTAACATGATCGCCGCGCTGATGCATGCCGGGCGTACTGTTCTCTTCGTCAGCGAGAAGGCCGCGGCGCTCGATGTCGTACGCAACCGGCTGGCCGGAGTCGGTCTCGCAGACTTCGTACTCACGTTGCACAGCAGCGCAGCCACCAAGAAGGCGGTGGCACAGGAGCTCGGCCGGGCGCTGCTCACAGAAGTGCCCGCTTCGGGGGCAGCGGACCACGAGCTGGAGGAAGCAGCACGTCTGCGACGGGAGCTGTCCGCGTACGCCGCCGCGATGAACGAGGTGCGGGAGCCGCTCGGGAGTAGCCTGCACGAGGTGATCGGCCGGGTCACGCAACTGGAACAGCAGATGGAGCGGGAGCAGGGCGGAACGGCCGGGCTGGTGCTCTCCTCGAGCAGCGCCGACCGTGTTGCCGCGCTGAGTGCGCAGACGTTGGCGGATGTACTGCGCGCTACCCGGGCGGTGGCTCGGGCATGGCGGCCGGTGGCGGAGGGGGAAACCTTCGCTTGGAGGGGGCTGCGGGACACCGGGGAACTGGGCGGGGCTCCGCTGGGCGCCCTCGCCGATGCTGTCGATGCGTTCGACGCACTGGGCGTTGCGGTCGAGCGACGCCCGTTGGCCACCGAGGCGCCCGCGCTGCGTACGACGCGGGACGTCGAGAGGTGCCTACGGGAACTGAGAGGGCAACTGCCACAGAGGGGAGAGGCTCCGGCGGCCGCCCTGCTCTCGGACCCGTCGGTACAGGTGGCGCAGCTCGCCGACGATTTCGGCCTCGACAAGCCGGACGGTGCTGCGGGTGCACTTGCACTCTGCGCCCTCGCCGACCTCGCCGAGGCCGAGCACCGGCCGGTTGCCGGCTGGTTCGGGAGTGGTGGGCTGGTACGGGCCCGCTCGGCGGCGGAGGACCTGAGGCAGGCCGTCACGGAACTGGGTGCGGCTCGCACGGTGGCACAGGACGTTTTCGCGGAGCAGGTTCTCGCATGTGACGAAGTCGAACTGGAGGCGCTGGCAAGGCGTTTCGCTGAGGAACATCAGGGGTTCACCGCCCGTTTCAAGGGCCAGTTCCGTACCGACAGGGCCGCGGTGGCAGCCCTGTCCCGCACCGGCGTGTGGGACAGGGCGCTGGGCGGCAGGATGAGAGAAGCGCTCGCCTGGAAGCGGGCTGATGCCGCCGTACGCCGGACCGTCGAGCAGCACGCCGCACTGCTCGGACCGTACCGTCCGACCGAGATCGCCGAATTCGGTCCACTCGATGCCGCGCTCGCCACGGCGGCCCGTGTCGAGGAACTCGCCGGGGCTGCGTGCCGCGCTGAGGTCCTTGCCGCGCGGCTTGCTCACGGTGCCGACGTCGACCCCCTCGTACGGCTTCAGGCGCAAGCGGTGCGAGCGGCGCTCGCCGGCTGGTGCGATGTTGTCGAGCAGCGCAGTGCGCGCTGGTCGGACAGTGTCGCGCGGCTTCATGCGATGTTCGACACCACGCGTCAACTCCAGTTGTATCCCACCCTGATGGGTACCTTCGAGGACGCGGATCGCGAGCTGCAGGCGCTGAGGGCCGACCCTTCGGGGCCCGAGGAATGGCAGGCATACAGCAACGGACTCTCCGCCCTGGAGCGGTACGGGTTTTCGGATCTGTTCGGGCGGAGTGTCGAGCGTGGGGTTACGGCAGGGCAGTTGTCCGCCGTGGTCGAGCGCAGCGTGCTCCGGCAGCGGGCGGACGCCGTGCTGGCTGCTGATCCCCGGCTTCGTGCCACCAGGTCGGCGGAGCTCGATGCGCGAGTCGAGGACTTCCGTGAAGCCGACCGGCGGCTGGTGGCAGCCGCGAACGGCGCGGTGATCGCGGCGTGCAACGGACGCAAGCCACGTGCCTTCGGCGGTGGCAGCGCCGGGCTCATCATCCGGGAGGCGGAAAAGAAGACCCGGCACATGCCGGTGCGTGACCTGCTCGGCCGGGCGAGGGAGGTTGCGCAAGCGGTCAAGCCCTGCTTCATGATGAGCCCCTTGACGGTCAGTCAACTGCTCCCAGCTGACTACTGCTTCGATGTGGTGATCTTCGACGAGGCGTCACAGGTACGGCCCGGTGACGCGGTCAACTGCACCTACCGCGGAAGGTCGTTGATCGTCGCGGGTGACGAGAAGCAGCTCCCTCCCACTTCGTTCTTCGATGCCGCGGTCGGCGACGACGGCGACGAGTACGACGAGGACGTGCCCGATTCCTTCGAATCGCTGCTGGACGCCTGCAAGGCCGGAGCCATGCGGGCACTGCCGCTGCGCTGGCACTACCGCAGCCGCCACGAGGACCTGATCACCTTCAGCAACCGCTCGTTCTACGAGAATTCGATGATCACTTTCCCCGGTGCGCGGGACCGGGGCTCCGACGTCGGTGTCGAATTCTTCAAGGCCGCCGGCATGTACGACAAGGGAGGGCGGCGGGACAATCGCATCGAGGCCGAGCTCGTCGCGCAACGGGTACTTCACCACTTCGACACCCGCCCGGGGTGCAGTCTCGGCGTGGTCGCGCTGTCACAGGCGCAGGCGAGCGCCGTCGAACTTGCCGTGCAGCAGGCCAGGTTGATGCGTCCGGACCTCGATCACTGCTTCACAGAGGACCGACTCGACGGCTTCTTCGTCAAGAACCTGGAGTCGGTGCAGGGCGACGAACGCGACGTCATGATCATGTCGATCGGGTACGGGCCGGACGAACACGGCAGACTGGGTCTGAACTTCGGCCCCGTCAACAAGGAGGGCGGCTGGCGGCGGCTCAACGTCGCGGTCACCCGTGCCCGTTACCGCATGGAGGTCATCGCTTCCTTCCACGGCACGCAACTCAAGGACAGCGACAACGTCAGCGTTCAGCACCTGAAGCGCTACCTCGAATTCGCGGCGGGCGGCCCGGCCGTGCTCTCCCGCGAGGTAGTCCAGCAGAGCGCTGCTGAACCGGAGAGCCCCTTCGAAGAGTCTGTGCTCGGTGTGCTGCGTGGCTGGGGGTATGAGGTACAGCCGCAGGTCGGAGTGGCCGGATTCCGGATCGACCTGGGGCTTCGGCACCCGGACGCGCCTGGTTCGTATGCCCTCGGCATCGAGTGCGACGGCGCGATGTACCACTCCTCCAGGGCGGCCCGGGACCGTGACCGGCTGCGTCAGCAGGTACTTGAAGGGCTGGGGTGGACCCTGTACCGGATCTGGGGCACCGACTGGTACCGCAATCGGTCGGAGGCAGAGCGGCGGCTGAAGGCGGCAGTGGAGGAAGCGGTGGCAGAGGATCCGTTCGCGGAGGCCACTGTGCTGACCGGGGCTGTTGTGAGGTCGGCCCCGGTGAATCGGGAGGCTTCGGCAGGCCTGGCGGACCCGACCGCCCTGGCAGCATCTTCTGCTTCCGTGCTGTCGGAGACCGCCGTCGGGCGGGTGGAGCGAGTGCTTCCGGTGCGAGTGCCGGTGGACCGGGTGCCGGACCGGCCGTGGAGCGCGGTCTACCAGGTCGCCGACGTACAGGCGAGCACCGGCGCGGAGATGCACACCTTCGAGGCGCGACCCGCCCTGCGGAAGGTGCTGACCCGAATCGTCGAGGTGGAGGGCCCGGTGCAGGTGGACCTCCTGATGCAGCGGGCGCGCGAGGCGTGGGGCGTGGGACGGACGGGCAAGAGGATTCGTGAAAACGTCCAGGATGTCCTGCGGAACCTGGATGCGGAGGGCGCCGTCACCATCGACGGAGAGTTCATCGAAGCGGCGGGCCGCAGCGGCGAGCCGGTCGTGCGCACACCCGTCGATGCCTGCGTACGGAAGGTCACCCAAGTGGCACCGGCCGAGCGGCAGTGTGCGCTGGTGCGGCTCGTGGCGGAGTGTCCGGGGATGACCGAGGAAGAACTGCTGCTCCACGTGAGGGAGCTCTTCGGCTGGAAGCGAATGGGTGCCGACATCAAGACTGCGCTCGAAGCCGACATCGAGGCGCTGTATGGGCAGGGGAGGCTCGGCGAGCGAGAGGGGTTCGTTTTCGCGGTGGGGCAGGGGGGAGCGGAGTAGGCGGGCGACATAGGGCTTGGGGGCCGCCCGCGTCGAGGGGACCGGGACGGGCGCCATGAGGGAGGGATGCCCGGAGTGGGCAGTGGTAGCTCACTGACCGTCAAGTAGCTTGTGGGAACGGCTGATCCGGCGGAAGGCGTGGGTGGGATGGGCGTGCACGACGAGGTGGGTGGGGCTGCGGACGAGCCCGGTGGAAGTGTGGGCGGGCCCGGTGGCGCAGCGGGCCGGTCCGGTGGTGACGTCAATCTGTCCGGTGGGGCTTCCAACCGGTTCGGTGGGACTGCGGGCGGGCCCGTCGTGCAGGCGGGGGTGGTGTACGGGGACGTTGTCTTCCGGGGTGAGCGGCGCGAAGGGCCGGTCAGGGTGACGCCGAGGGAAGTTCCGCGTGGGCCACGGAAGTTCGTGGG
The DNA here is from genome assembly GCF_044333135.1 of Streptomyces sp. NPDC021093. Classification (NCBI taxonomy): domain Bacteria; kingdom Bacillati; phylum Actinomycetota; class Actinomycetes; order Kitasatosporales; family Streptomycetaceae; genus Streptomyces; species Streptomyces sp. NPDC021093. The sequence goes on from NZ_JBIRQJ010000005.1 coordinate 493,875, forward strand.
AAGAGAGCGGGTGTTGGAGGCCCTCGATGCTGGTGGGGTCGTGGTGCTGAGCGGTTTGCCAGGGGTGGGGAAGAGGGGTGTGGCGCGGCGGTGGACCGAGGGGGTTCGGGAGCGGTTCACCGGGGGTGATGTGTATGTCGATTTCGCGGGTCTTGACGGCGGCGGGCCGGGGCGGGTGGGTGCCGATGTGTCCGCCGCGGTGAGCCGGTGCCTGCGGGGGCTGGGGGTGGAGGACGCCTGTCTTCCGCGCACGCTCGGCGAGTTGAGTGCGTTGTTCCGGACTCGGACCGCTGCCGAGCCGGTGCTCGTCGTGCTGGACGACGTGCAGGAGGCCGCGCAGGTCCGGGCCCTGCTCCCGGGGGCAGGGCCGAGCGTGGTGGTGGCCATCGGCCGGGGGCGGCTGGCCGGGCTCGTGATGGACGGGGCCGAGTTCGTACATCTGGATCCGTTGGAGCCGGCGCACGGCCGGGAACTGCTGGGCCACCTGTGCGGTGCGGCGCGGGTCGCGGCCGAGCCGGAGGCCGCCGCGCGGATCGTGGAGTGGTGCGGCGGGCTGCCCGTCGCGCTGCATGTGGCCGCCGCCCGGCTGGTGGTGCACCGGCGGCTGACTCTGGGCATGCTCGCCGGTGAACTGGCCGACGAGAAGCGGCGGTTGAGTGCGCTGAAAGTACCGGGGGAGAGCGTCGTGGCGGTGTTCGGGGTGGCGTACGAAGGGCTGCCGGAAGAGGTCCGGCGGGTGTACCGGCTGCTGGGGCTGTATCCGGGGCGCAGTTGGGAGGCCGGGCTCGCCGCAGCCCTCGCGGGGATCGATGCCGCATCGGCGCAGGACGCCCTGGACGTACTGGAGGAAGCCAGCCTCGTCGAGGTGGCGGACAGCGGGCGCTACTCCTTCCACGACTTGGTGCGGCTGCACGCCCGGCAGGTCGCCGAGGACGCGCGGGAGGACGCCGGGCAGGTCGTGGAGTCGGCCCTCGGGCATCTGTTGCGGCTCGCCGCCCACGCGGATCTGGCAGTGATGGGCGAGCGGTTGAGGGCCGGGCGGTATGCGGAGCGGGTGGCGGGGGAGGCTTCGCCGTTCGTGGACCGAGGCGCGGCCCTGGAGTGGCTGGAGGCCGGGCGCGCCGAGATCCTCGCCGTGCTGAGCGAGGCTGCGTCCCGTGAACTCCACCGGGAGTGCGCCGAGTTGGCCGAGGCGCTGACCGCCCTCTACCTCAACCGGCGTTACGTCGGCGACTGGCTCGCCTCGGGCGAGATCGGCGTGCGGGCGGCACAGGCGGCCGGACTGCCCGCCTCCGAGGCCCGGCTGCGCGCACTGCTGTCGCGTCCGCTCATGGACCTCGGGGAGAAGGAGCGGGCGCGTGAGGAACTGGAGACGGCCGTCGTCCGCGCGGACGAGTCGGGACGGCTGCTGCTGCGTGCTTCGGTACGGGAGTTCCACGGGCGGTGGTACGACCGCTACGCGCCCGACCGGGCAGTGGCGGTGTACCGGGAGGCGCTGGCACTGTACGAGGAGGACGGCGATCCGCGCGGCATCGCCATCGGGCTGCACTTCCTCGGGTGCGCGCAGGACGCGGCCGGGGAAGGGGAGTCCGCTCTTGCGACCTTGCGAGACGCCGGTGCGCGGTTCGCGGCATTGCGTGACGTCCGCATGGGTGCTCGTGCGCGTGCCGCCGAGGGGGACGTACTGGTCGGGCTGGGGCGCAAGGACGAGGCGGTTGCCGCGCTCACCGAAGCGGCGGCGGCCCTGGAAGAGGTCGGCGCGGTGCACTACGAGGCCGTGCACCGCGAGACACTGCACCGACTCACCGGTGACGAGGGGCAGTTGGAGCGCGCCCTGGCGATCTACGAGGCCGCGGGCAGCCCGCGTGCCGAGGTCGTGAGGTCACTGCTGGACAAGGGGTCCGAAGCCGGGGAGCAGGCGTAGCGAGACGTCCTCCTCGCGGTCCGCGACGGACACGGTGACGAAGCCTTCCAGTGGCACGCCGCCGAGCAGACAGGCGTGCACGACCGCCGCCGGGATGCCGGGATCGGGGGCGGTGCGCGGGCCGGCACCCGTGATCGCCGCCTCGACCGTACGGCCGTCGCGGACGTGGATCCGGTACGTACCGGGGGCCACCGGCGCCGCGGCCAGCACGGCTCCGGGGAAGTCCGCGAAGATGCCGCGGGCCCAGGCCGCCGATGCGGTGCCACTGCTCGGGGTGCGGCGCACCAGGACGGACGCGCTCTCCCGGAGCGACCGGTCGCGTTCGTCGTCAGGGCAGCTGAGGTGGTGTTCGTCGGCGGGAGCGGGGGGTGTGGCGACGGCCGCAGGGATGCGTTCGACACGGACGTGGGGGCTCGCGTCGCCCTGGCTGCCCGGCCGGTTCTCCAGCCGGGTGGTCACCGAGAACGCGGTGCAGAGGTACGGGGCCGGGACCGGACGGGGATCCTCCGGAGCGAGGGGAGCGGGTGCGGGCGAGGCCGGTTCGGGGAGCCCCATCAGGCCGTACGCCGTCGCGCGCAGACGGCGCAGCGCGTGCCCCGGGTCGGCCAGCGCCGTCGAGCCCAGCTTGCGCAGCCGGTCGGTGTCCGGAGCGGCGAGGGCCTCCTCGATCTGGGGGCGCAGGGGTGCGTACGGGTCGAGGCGCGGGGCCAGGCGACCCAGTTCGGCCATGGGGGTCCCGGCCACCGCCTCCTGCTCGCTGAACGCGCCGAGGAGTACGGGGACGCCGAGCGCGGCCCCGTAGAAGGTGACCGAACCGTGGTCGCCGATCAGCAGATCGGCGGCGAGCAGCGCGGCCTGCCAGCCGGACTCGGGTGGTACGCGGATCAGGCCGGCCGCGCGGGCCGAGCCCAGTACGTGTTCCAGCTGGCCGGAGCCGTGCGCGGACACCACGTTGGGGTGGGTGACGAGCGCGACCGCGTACGCGTCGGCGGGCAGCGAGGCCAGCAGACGGGCCGGGAGCGACGAGTCCTGGCCGAGCGCGGACTCGTCCCGCCAGGTCGAGCTGATCAGGACCAGCCGCCGGCCGGGCGGCACCCCGAGGGCCTCACGGTAGCGCGCCCGCGAGGCACGTCCCGCGGCGAGCAGCGAGTCGTAGCAGGGGTCGCCGACGAGCAGGGGGTGGGCGGATCCCGGCAGCTGGGCCGCCTGGTCGGGGTGCGAGACGGCGGTGCGCACCCTCCCGGTGGCCAGGAGCTCGCGGGGAACCAGGCCCGCGAGACGCTCGCCGGGGCCGCGTGCGTCCGGTACGTACTTGTGGAAGCCGACACCGTGGGGGAGGACCAGTACGGGGGCGGTGTGCCCGGTGTCGGTGAGGACCGCGTTCTCCGTCGCGGTGACGACGAGGTGGGGGCCGCTCGCGCGGAACTGCTCCCAGGACATGACGAGTGCGCCGCGTTCGCGGAGGTACGCCAGGACGCCTTCGCCGAAGGCGGAGCCCGGGTCGTACGCGAAGACCAGGCTGACGCGGGCGTCGTCGCGGAGCACGGGGGTGAGGACGTCCAGGACGCGGACGGCGGAGGTGACCGTACGCACGACGGCGACCAGGAGGCGGTCACCGTGGAAGGTCAGCCAGCGGTCGGCGTCGGGGGAGACGGGGGCGGGGAGGCGGCGGGGAGGCCCAAGGACCGGAGCGAACCGTGGACCGCGCGTCCTTCGCGGTTCGCGGTTCGCGGTTCGCGGTTCGCGGTTCGCGATCATGGTCCGGATAGCGCGTATCACTCGGGCCCACAACCCCCTGGTGTCAGATCGTTTCGCCGTCCCCCGGCCACGACACGGTATGACATCGCACCGTACGACAGTGGCCGGAGTGCGGCCCCGGATCTCCGGAGGGCCGGGAACCGGTCTCAGCCTCCCGAAGTCGTCACCTCCTCCTTCGTCTCCGGTGCCCACGCCACCGACGCCACCGTGCCGATCAGCAGCACCCCCGCCAGCCAGTACATCGACCAGCTCAGGCCGATCGACTCCAGACTCACCGGCAGGACGAACGTGCCGACCGCCGACGCGATGCGGCTCGTGCCGTTGAGGAAGCCGACGCCGGTGGCGCGCAGGTGGGTGGGGTAGAGCTCGGCGGGATAGACCTGGGTGAGGTTCGAGGCGCCGGCCATGACGAAGGTGTAGACGAGGAACGGGATCATCAGGGCCGTCGTCGAGGCATGGGTGAGCGCGCCCATGAGAGCGAGGGCCGCCGTCATGATGCCGAAGGTGACGATGACGAGGGGGCGGCGGCCCGTGCGCTGCAGGAACCACAGGCCGGTCACTCCGCCGGCGAGGAGGAAGAGGTTGAGGAGGAGATTCTGGAGGTCGGCGTCCTCGACGTTCAGGGCGAGGAGGATCGTCGGCATGAAGGTGTAGATGGCGAAGTAGGGGAGGACCTGCGCGCTGTAGAAGACCAGGCCGAACCAGGTGCGGCGGGCCTGTCCGGGAGCGAAGAGCTCGCGGTACGCGGCCCAGGAGGTGGTGGATGGGCCTGCCCGCTCCGCCCTGGTGGGAGGGCCTGCCCGCCCCGCCCCGGTGGGAGGGCCCGCCTGCCCCGTCCTGGTCGAGGGGCCAGCCTGCCCCGTCCCGGCCGAAGCCCCCTCCGCCACCTCCCCCAGCTCGCTCCTCAGATACCTGCGCGCGATGTCCCTCGCCTCCTCCACCCTGCCCTGGCTGACCAGCCAGCTCGGTGATTCCGGGGTGCCGATGCGGAGCAGGAGGACCAGGAGGGCGGGCAGCGCGCCCGTCGCCAGCAGGACGTACGCCGTGTCCTCCGTCTTGCCCAGCCAGGTGCCCAGGATGCCCGCGAGCACGTACCCGACCGTCCACATCACCGTGAGGGAGCCGAGCAGCAGTCCGCGCAGCCGCTTCGGGGCGAACTCGGACAGCATCGTGGGGCCCACCGCGTAGTCCGCGCCCAGGCCGAAGCCGATCAGGACGCGGAGGGTGAACAGGACCGCGGGGTCCTTCGCCCAGAACTGGAGGGCGGAGGCGACGGTGATGAGGACGAAGTTGTAGATGTACAGCTTCTGCCGGCCGATGATGTCGCCGACCCGGCCCAGCACGATGCTGCCGAAGAAGAGGCCGATCAGGGCCGAGGCGCCGAGGAGCCCCTGCCAGACACCGGAGAGGTGCCGGGCGTCGGTGAGGGTCGCCAGGACCGCGCCGATCATGCCCAGCGCGTAACCGTCGGAGAAGTTCGCGCCGAACGTCGTCGCCGTCACCCGCAGATGGAAGGGGCGCAGGGGTGCGGCGTCGAGCGAGGGGGCGAGCGCCGCCCCGTCGCGGGGACGTGCGGCAGGGGTGGGCATCGGCTGAACCTCGCGTGGGTGTCGTGGGTGTCGTGGGTGTCGTGGGTGTCGTGGTGTCCACGTGTCGTGGAATCTCCGTGTCGGAGAACAGCCATCCTGCCCCGGTACGACCGTTTGTCACGGCACCTCGGGGGTGGTGTGCCACACCTCCAGGACCCTCTCGATCGCCTCCGCCACCCGGGTGCGCGCCTCCCGCCTCGGTACGCCCGCCATCAGCAGGGCGTCGTACGGGGTGTCGTCGTGCCGTACGGAAGCCCGTACCGCCGCCGTCACCGCGCCCTCGTCCAGCGCGCGCCCCGCCGCGCTGCGGCCCACCCGGCCGCTGCCCCTGACCGAGGCGTGGGCGGCGATCGCACGGGCCCGCTCGGGCGGGCAGCCGGGGAAGAGGGCGCTGACGGCCGCGGTGAAGGCGGCCGTGAAGCGGGTGTCCTCGACGGTGCGGCGGTCCGCGTCCCGGGCGCGGCGGCGGGCGCGGGCGTCGGCGTCCGCGAGGCAGGCGGACTCGGCGCGGGCGAGGGCCGCCTCCTCGACGAGCAGGCCCTGGCGCTCGTACCGCTTGCGGCGCTTGTGGTGCCGGATCACGACCGCCCACAGCGAACTCCCCTCGCGGGCCCGGCGGGTGAGGGCCGCGTCGCCGCGCGGGAGGAGGACGAGGTGGCCCAGGTCGGCGCAGTCCAGACAGCGCGGGGCGTTGTATTCGAGGATCAGGAGGGGGAGCGGGCCCTGCCGGCACTCCGCGCAGCGCACTCGGCGCAGGGGTTCGACGACCACGAGGGGAGCCACGAGGTTCATGGGGAGGGGATACCGCCGATTCCGTGCAGAGCATAGAGGAAATGACGATTCTGTTGAGTGTTCGGTTTTCGTTTGTGTGCATGACGACGGCATTCACAGGGCTCGGGGGCTGGCCAAAACCCCCGAGTCCGCTCCGGCGTGTCCGGCCGCGTGCGTGAGTGCCGCGGTCAGCCGGTCCCTCGCCGCCGTCTGCGCCGCGATCCGCGCGTTCAGTACGGCCAGCCTGTCGCGGGCGATCCGCAGGGCCCCGTCGGACGGACCGGCCGCGAGCACGTCCCCGTCCAGGCACGGACCGAAGGCCTGTACGTCCTCCAACGTCAGCCCCACGTCGAGGAGTTGACGGATGTTGCGGACGCGTGCGACCGAACCTTCCGGGTCGTAGACCCGGTAGCCGTTCGCGGCCCGGTGCGAGGTCAGGAGGCCCGCCTGCTCGTAGTGCCGCAGCGCGCGGGCCGTCGTGCCCGTCGCCCGTGCGAGTTCCCCGATGCGCATGCCCGTTCCTCCCCGTGGTCTTCGGGGCATGCGTATCACGCGCTCAGGCGACCACCGCACCCCCGTCCACCGCCAGCACGGTGCCCGTCACGAACGACGCGGCGGGCGAGGCGAGTTGGGTGATCGCCCAGGCCACCTCCGCCGGGCGGCCGATCCTGGCCAGCGGGGTGTGCGCCACCTGCCAGCTCCGTACGGCCGTCTGTTCCTCGGGCGACAGGCCCCGGTGCTCGCCGATCGGGGTGTCGATCGCGCCCGGGGCGACGGCCACGACGCGGATGCCGCGCGGGGCGAGTTCCACCGCCCAGCTGCGGGTGAGGAGTTCGAGCGCCGCTTTCGTCGATGCGTACACGGAATTGCCGGGCCAGGCGCGTTGGCCGACGGAGGTGCTGACGTTCACGACCACGCCGCCGCGGTCGCCGAACGCGGGTAGCGCGGCCTGCGTCAGGAGCACCGGGGCGACCAGATTGGTGGCGAACTGCGCCTCGATGCCGGTACGGGTGAGCGTGCCGAGGGCGCCGGCACCGACGATCCCGGCGTTGTTGACGAGCACGTCGAGCCGTCCGTACGCCCCGGTGGCCTCGCGCACGAGTGCCTCGGCGGTTCCGTCCGCCGTGACGTCGGCGACGAACGGGACGACGAGTGAGGGGTGGGCGGCGCTCGCCGCCGTCTCGGCCAGGGGCTCCGGGCGGCGGCCCACCGCGATCACCCGCGCTCCCTCGGCGGCGAAGGCGTGGGCGGTGGCCCGGCCGATGCCGGTGCCCGCACCGGTCACGATGACGACGCGGGGGTCCGGCGCGGTGGCTGCGGGGGCCGTGGGCTGTGTGGTGGTGCGTGCGATACGGGCGGTGTGCGTGGGCTGCGCGGTGGTGCCTGCGGTGTGCGTGGGCTGCGCGGTGGTGCCTGCGGTGTGCGTGGTGTTCATGGGGTGATGCTCCGACCTTGACGCCAGTGGCAAGGTCAAGCGGGCCGCCGCACCGGACCGGCGGGCCACGTGCCGGACCCATCGGCGACCATGGCCGTATGCAGCTCCGACCGATCACCTGGGAACGCCTCGGCGACACCCTCGCCGACCACCTCGACGCCCGGGTGCCCGGCGACGGCAGCCCCTGGCTCAAGGTCGCCGTGGACGGGGCCCCTGCGGCGCGTACCGGCGAGTTCGCCGGGCGGATCGCCGCGGGGCTGCGGCTGCGCGGGCGTACCGTCCATGCCGTCGACACCTCGGGATTCCTGCGGCCCGCCTCCCTGCGCTTCGAGTACGGCAAGCAGGACCCGGACACCTACTTCGACGGCTGGTTCGACACCGGCGCCCTCTGGCGGGAGGTCTTCGGGCCGTTGGAAGCGGGGGGCAGCGGCCGTGTGCTGCCCGACCTCTGGGACCCGGCCACCGACCGCGCGACCCGCAGTCCGTACGTTCAACTACCGCCAGGGGGCGTGCTGTTGGTGCACGGTCCGCTGCTGCTCGGCCGGTGGTTCCCGTTCGACCTGACGGTGCACGTGCGGCTCTCGCGGGGCGCTCTCGCCCGCCGTACCGAAGAGAGCGAGCAGTGGACGCTGCCCGCCTTCGTACGGTACGAGGACGAGGTCGGGCCGTCGGAGGCCGCCGATGTGGTGGTACGGGCGGACGATGCGCGGCATCCGGCCTGGGCCGGGCTGCCGTCCGCCTGAGCGGGGGCGGGGGCCGGGGTGCCGGGCCGGGGCGGCGCGCGTCGCTCTTACCGGCTTACCGGTCGCTGCGGCTCCGGTGGTGGCTCCGGCCACGGTCGCCGGACTTGAAGCGGTCCAGGGCGGCGACACCGATCGCGGCGAGGCCGATCTGGATCAGCCACTCGATCCAGTCGACGCCCTTGGTGTCGTTCACGCCGAACGCCTCGGCGATCGCCGCACCCGCCAGCGCCGCGACGATGCCCACGACGATGGTCCACAGGATGCCGATCCGCTGGCGGCCCGGGACCACGAGCCGGCCGAGCACACCGATGATGATGCCGATCACGATCGCGCTGATGACGCCCGAAATCTCCATGGCCGTAGCTCCCTGTAGAGGCTCATGCCCTTGTTGGTGTCCTGGCTTGTGCCCCTCGTACGCCGGGGCACGCGCTGCCTGGATTGCCGGTTTCCGCCGCCTCGGCGAACATCTGGGGTGTATGCGGCGTGAGGCTACGGGCGTCCGCCGCCGGGTCTGAAGGGACACCGCCATGGCCAGTGCGCCGGGTATCGATCTGCACCGTGTCTTCGATGCGCCGCGGGAGTACGTGTACCGGGCGTGGACCGAGCCCGAACGGTTCGCGGCGTGGTTCGGGGCCGCCCTCGACGTACCGGTGGACGGGGTGCTCCTGGACGTCAGGGCCGGCGGCGCCTGGCACGCGACGATGTTCGAGCCGGACGGCGGGGAGGTGCCGTTCTGGGGCGAGTACCAGGAGGTCGTGCCCCCGGAACGGCTGATGTTCACCCTTGCCGACCGGAGCTCCGACGACGGCGCGGAGGGGGAGCTGGTGAGCGTCACCCTCACGGAACTGGGCGACGGACGGACCGGGATGAGGTTCCAGCAGCTCGGCGGGAACCTCACCACTGAGCAGTACGCCGCGGCGGAGTCGGGCTGGTCCGGCTTCTTCGACCGATTGGCTTCGGGCCTGGCCGAAGAGGGGCGAGGCAGCGGCGCTAAGGTGACCGGCCATGACGACAATTGATCAAGTTCCCGCCGCGCCCGCCTCCTTCGCGGTGCACATCCCGGACGCCGAGCTGGAGGCCGAGCCGCTCGACCCGGAGCAGATCGTCTCCGGCGAGCCCGTGGTCACGGGCAAGGTGCTGTGGGAGTCCGAGGACGGCAAGCAGCTGCGCGGAATCTGGCAGATCACGCCGGGCGTGGTGACCGACACCGAGGCCAACGAGCTGTTCGTGGTGGTCAGCGGTCGCGCCACCGTCGCGGTGGAGGGCGGCGCGACCCTGGAGATCGGTCCCGGCGACGCGTGCGTGCTGCGCGAGGGCGACCGGACGACGTGGACCGTCCACGAGACGCTGCGCAAGGCGTACCACATCAGCCTCTGAGGGGTGCCGGAACCACGGGAGCCCCCCGGCGGCTCACGCCTGCTTCGTCGTACGCGCAGTGAACAGCGCCAGCGCCGCCATCGGCACCAGCAGGAGGGCGCCGGCCGCGTTCAGCCACCCGTAGCCCGCCTGCGCGACGATCAGCCCCGCCGCCGCACCGCCGACGGCCGCCGCCGAGTTCATCGTCAGGTCGGACAGGCCCTGCACGGCGGCGCGCGCGGGCTGCGGCACGGAGTCCGTGAGCAGCGCGGAACCCGAGACCAGACCGGCCGACCAGCCCAGGCCCAGTACGAAGAGACCGGCGGCGGTCTGCCCGTGGCTGCCGCCGGAGGTGCCTGCGAGCAGGGCGGCGACCGCCAGCAGTCCGCCCGCGAGACCGATCACGGACAGTCGCCCGAGCTGGTCCGCGAGCCATCCCATGACCGGGGAGAACGCGTACATCCCCGCGATGTGGCCGCTGATCACCAGCCCCACCAGTTGCAGGCCTGCGCCGTGGTGCCCCAGGTGCACGGGCGTCATCGTCATGATCGACACCATCGCGGTGTGCGTGACGGCGACCGTCACCAGGGCGAGGCGGGCCCGCGGGGACGCCTTCACGGCGGCGACGCCCGCCTTCAGCGAGCGGCTCGCGGCCGTGTCGTCCTCCTGCGGGGACAGCGCCCGCGCGGTCAGCAACGGGTCCGGGCGCATCAGTACGGCGACGACCACCCCCGTGATCAGGAAGATGCCGGCGGCCCACACGAACGGGGCCGCCGTCACGGGTATGGAGGTGCCGGAGAAGAGGCGCCCGGCCGGGGCCGCGATGTTCGGGCCGAGCACCGCACCGATGGTCGTCGCCCACACCACCGTGGAGATCGCCCTGGCACGCCGGTCGGGGGTGGCCAGGTCGGCCGCGGCGAACCGGGCCTGGAGATTCGCGAGGGATGCCGCACCGAACCCGGCCATGCCGAGCAGCAGCAGCGGGAAGCTCTCCGCGAGAGAGGCGACCACGACGAGGGCGGCCCCGAGCGCTCCGATCAGGTACGCGAGGACGAAACCGGGCCGCCGTCCGCGCTGCGTCATCAAGGAGGCGAGCGGTACGGACAACAGCGCCGTGCCCACCACGGAAGCGGTCGGAGCCAGCCCGGACACGGCCTCGGTGCCGCCGATCTCCGTGGCGAGGACGGGCGCGAGGGTGATGCCGATGGGGACGCCGAGGCCGCCCAGGATCTGGCTGATGACCAGTACGGCGGTGGTACGGCGCTGGAGCGCGGGCAGCTCGGCTGCAGTCACCGGGGGTGGCGTCGCCGGCGGGGGCACCGGCACGGTGTCCGCGACCAGGCCTCCGGCAGCGGGGTCGGAGTCGCCGGTGCCCGGCACGCCCTCGGCTTCGGGGCGCCCGGTGGCCCCGACGGCCCCGGTGTCCTCGGGGCGGTCGTTCCTGTCCGTGGTGCTCACTTCGTACACGCCTCTCCGCCGAGGGCCCCGGTCACCGAAACGGGGCCAGATGTGTACGTGTACTTGTCAAAGAATGTCGTCACCGCCGCAGTGTGCCAGCCCGTACCCCCCAGGGCACCAGATAATCGAGCCCCTCGCATCAAGGGATCCGGACCGCGCCCCTCCCGAGCGCCCGGGCTCAGAACAGCGGCTGCGGCAGCACCCCCTCCAGCGCCAGCAGGACCCGCTTGGTCTCCAGGCCGCCGCCGAACCCGCCGAGGCCGCCGTCGCTCTCCACCACGCGGTGGCACGGCACCACCACGGGCAGCGGATTCGCCCCCATCGCCGCCCCGACGGCCTGCGCCGCGCCCGGCTGCCCGACCCTGGCGGCCAGGTCGCCGTACCCGACGACCGCGCCGTACGGAACGCCGTCGTTCAGTTCGCGCAGCACCTGCCGGTTGAAGCCCGAGATCAGCGACCAGTCCAGCGGGAGGTCGAACTTCCGCAGCGTGCCCGCGAAGTAGGCCGCGAACTGGCGGACCGGCTCGGCCAGCCGGCTCGACGCGGGTATCGGCTCGGGCACCTCGACGAGCTCGGCCCCGAGCCGCGCCGCCAGCATCTCCAGGGCCTTCCCGCGGACCTTCTCGTCCGCGTGGAAGACCACGCTCACCAGTCCCGCGTCGGTCGCGGCCAGCAGGAGCGGGCCGATGTCGCTGTCGACGACGGCCCACTCGACACAACTCGTACGTGGCTCCATGCTGTTCACGTCCACCACCGTACGACCGGGCACTGACAACGGGCCCCGGCCTGCGGAAAGAGGCTGGTGAGCAGCTGGTCGGCGCGGCTTCCCCCGGCCCCTCACCCGCTCCTCGGCGGTCCCTCACCCGCTCCTCGACGGCACCCGCTCCTCGGCGGCCGCTCAGCGGCGCGTCGCGTCCCGTACGACGTCCGGCTTGTTGCTGATGATCCCGTCCACGCCGAAGTCCTTGACCTTCTTCGCGTTCACCGCGTCGTCGACGGTCCAGGCGTTCACCTTCAGCCGCTTCCCGTGCGCGCCCTTCAGCCGGTGCACGGCCGCCACGTACTCCTTGGTGATCGTGCCGTGCTGCGGGTTGATCTGGTCGGTGTACGCCGCGTACTTCGGCAGGTCGGCGACGGCGGGCGTGCCGAGGAACCCGGTGGTCAGGTCGGACCGCTGCCGGTGGACGGCCTGCACGCTCGCCGCGTCGAAGCTCTGCACGACCAGCCGGGACCGCACGTGGTCGCGGTCCAGCCAGCCCTCCTTGCGCAGCACCTTGAGGACGTCCTTCTCGATGCCGGGGTAGAGGGCCGGGTTCTTGACCTCCATCAGCAGCTTCTGCCGGTTCTTGTCGACCCGCTTCAGATACTGCTTCAGCGTCGGCACGCGCGTGCCCGCGTAGTCCGCGCCGAACCAGCTGCCCGCGTCGAGTCTGCGGATCTCGGCGGCCGTGAAGTCCTTGACCTTCCACGGGGCGCGCCCCGGGAAGACCTGCTCCACGTCGGTGGTGCGGGCCAGGGAGTCGTCGTGGACGATCACCAGCTCGCCGTCCCTGGTGCGCTGGACGTCGTTCTCCACCCAGTCGATGCCCAGCCGGTCGGCCCGGTCGACGGCGGTCAGGGTGTTCTCCGGCGCGTACGCGGAGGCGCCGCGGTGGGCGAACACGACGGGGCCGGACGACGTCGTTCCGACGGGGCCCGCAGCGGGCTGGACGACACCGGCGGTACCGCCCGCGAGCGCGGTGAGGGTGGCGGCGACAACGAGTGTGAGCATGGAGTTCTCCTTGCGCGAGACGGCCCGGGCGACCGAGCGTGACATCTGCGCGCCAACGCGGAACAGGGGAAGAATGGCCATGCGGTGAACGATCGGACGCACCCGGACATTACGCCCCGTGACAGATCCGGTACGGAGACACAACTTCGGCGGACTGGGCGAACGGGCACGCGCGCCGGCCCCGCCCGGGACCCGCCGGACCTCTTCCCGGCCCCGCTGTGCCCGCCCCGGACCCGCGGTCGCCGCGTGATGTCAGTGGTGGGTCGTACGGTGGTTGCATGCGGCCCGTTTCCAAGATCGAACGTACGGTGGCGCCCTTCGAGGTCGTCAGTCCCTACCAGCCCAGCGGTGACCAGCCGGCGGCCATCGCCGAGCTGGAGAAGCGCATTCGCGCAGGTGAGAAGGATGTCGTCCTGCTGGGTGCGACCGGCACCGGCAAGTCGGCGACGACCGCCTGGATGATCGAGAAGCTCCAGCGCCCCACGCTCGTCATGGCGCCCAACAAGACCCTCGCCGCCCAGCTGGCGAACGAGTTCCGCGAACTCCTGCCGAACAACGCGGTCGAGTACTTCGTCTCGTACTACGACTACTACCAGCCCGAGGCGTACGTCCCGCAGTCGGACACCTACATCGAGAAGGACTCCTCGATCAACGAGGAGGTCGAGCGGCTGCGCCACTCCGCGACGAACTCGCTGCTCACCCGCCGCGACGTCATCGTGGTCGCCTCCGTCTCCTGCATCTACGGCCTGGGCACGCCGCAGGAGTACGTGGACCGCATGGTCACTCTCAAGGTCGGCGAGGAGATCGACCGCGACGCCCTGCTGCGCCGCTTCGTCGACATCCAGTACAACCGCAACGACATGGCGTTCGCCCGCGGCACTTTCCGGGTGCGCGGCGACACCATCGAGATCTTCCCGGTGTACGAGGAACTGGCCGTCCGCATCGAGATGTTCGGCGACGAGATCGAGGCCCTGTCCACGCTGCACCCGCTCACCGGCGAGGTCATCAGCGAGGAGAGCAGCCTCTACGTCTTCCCCGCCAGCCACTACGTGGCGGGCCCCGAGCGCATGGAGAAGGCGGTCAACGGCATCGAGAAGGAGCTGGCGGACCGCCTCGCCGAGCTGGAGAAGCAGGGCAAGATGCTGGAGGCCCAGCGGCTCCGTATGCGCACCACCTACGACCTGGAGATGCTCCGAGAGATCGGCAGCTGCTCCGGCATCGAGAACTACTCGATGCACTTCGACGGCCGTGAGCCGGGCACCGCCCCGCACACCCTCCTCGACTACTTCCCCGAGGACTTCCTGCTGGTCCTCGACGAGTCGCACGTCACCGTCCCCCAGATCGGCGCGATGTACGAGGGCGACGCCTCCCGCAAGCGGACGCTGGTCGACCACGGCTTCCGGCTGCCGTCCGCGATGGACAACCGGCCGCTGAAGTGGGAGGAGTTCCAGAAGCGGATCGGCCAGACCGTCTACCTGTCCGCCACCCCGGGCACGTACGAACTCTCGCGCGGCGACGGCTTCGTGGAGCAGATCATCCGCCCGACGGGACTCGTCGACCCGGAGGTCGTCGTCAAGTCGACCGAGGGCCAGATCGACGACCTGGTGCACGAGATCAGGAAGCGCACCGAGAAGGACGAGCGCGTCCTGGTCACCACGCTCACCAAGAAGATGGCCGAGGACCTCACCGACTACTTCCTCGAACTGGGCATCCAGGTCCGCTACCTGCACAGCGACGTCGACACCCTGCGCCGCATCGAGCTGCTGCGCGAACTGCGCGCCGGTGAGTACGACGTCCTGGTCGGCATCAACCTGCTCCGCGAGGGCCTCGACCTGCCCGAGGTGTCCCTGGTGGCGATCCTCGACGCCGACAAGGAGGGCTTCCTGCGCTCCGGGACCTCCCTGATCCAGACCATCGGCCGCGCGGCGCGCAACGTCTCCGGCGAGGTCCACATGTACGCGGACCGGATCACCCCGGCGATGGCCAAGGCGATCGACGAGACCAACCGCCGCCGCGAGAAGCAGGTCGCGTACAACAAGGAGCACGGGATCGACCCGCAGCCGCTCCGCAAGAAGATCAACGACATCGTCGCGACGATCGCCCGCGAAGAGGTCGACACCGAGGAACTGCTCGGCACCGACTACCGGAAGCCGAAGACGGGCAAGGACGCCAAGGCCCCGGTCCCGGCGCTCGGCGGCAAGGCCGCGAAGGCGGCGAAGGGCAAGAAGGGTGCCGAGGTCCTCACCGACCGCCCGGCGGCCGAACTGGCCCAGCAGATCGAGGAGATGACCGACCGGATGCGGTCCGCCGCGGCGGAGCTCCAGTTCGAGGTGGCCGCCCGGCTGCGCGACGAGGTCGGCGAGCTCAAGAAGGAGCTGCGGATGATGAGGGAGGCGGGACAGGCCTGACGGAGGAGCCGGGCGAGGGCTCCGGTGCGTCGTGCGGCGGTCGCGTCGCGGAGTGTTGCAGGACCGACACAAAACGCACCGGAGTTGCGACCCCGTCGGGCGGACTGCGTAGGGTGCTGCACAACCGCACACACGGGCGGTCGGGTGAGTTTGTGGAGAGGGGTAGCGCGTGACGGTCAACATGACCAAGGGCCAGGCCATCAGCCTGCAGAAGAGCGACGGGGGAACCCTGACCGCGGTGCGGATGGGGCTCGGCTGGCAGGCGGCGCCGCGCCGCGGTCTGTTCGGCTCGCGCACCCGCGAGGTCGACCTCGACGCGTCGGCGGTGCTGTTCGCCGACAAGCAGCCGGTGGACGTCGTCTTCTTCCGGCACCTGGTCAGCGACGACGGTTCCGTGAAGCACACCGGTGACAACCTGGTCGGCGGCGCCGGCTCGGGCGGCGACGACGAGTCGATCCTCGTCGACCTCCAGCGCGTCCCGGTGCACATCGACCAGATCGTCTTCACGGTGAACTCCTTCACCGGCCAGACGTTCCAGGAAGTGCAGAACGCGTTCTGCCGCATCGTCGACGAGACCAACGGCCAGGAACTGGCCCGCTACACCCTCGACGGCGGCGGCCAGTACACCGCGCAGATCATGGCGAAGGTGCACCGTGCCGGTGCGGGCTGGCAGATGACGGCCCTCGGGAACCCGGCCAACGGCCGCACCTTCCAGGACCTGATGCCGTCGATCCTGCCGCACCTGTAGCACGCACGCTTCTACGGCAGCCGGTGCCACGACAGTCCGGTGCCACGGCAACACCGCAGCTCCCGGAGGCTTCCAGCCGTCGGGAGCTGCACCGCATGCACAGCACCACGCACAGCACCACGTGCACAGCAGCGCACACCGACGGCGGGGGAGAAAGACGATGACGGCCGAGCTGGTCCGGGGGCAGAACCACCCCTTGCCCCAGGCCCGTTGCGAGATCCGGATCTCGGCCGGCCAGCCGGTCGTCGCCGGAGCCACGCTCGGCGACGAGCAGGGCACCGTGCGGGGCGTCGAGCGGGTGGCCCACCCCGGCTCGCACCAGCTGCCGGGCCTCGAAGTGTCCCGGCAGGCCGCCGCCGACCACCGGCTCGCCGTCGACCTGGGCGCGCTGCCCGCTGACGTCCACCGGGTGAACGTGCTCCTCGCGCTGCCCTCCGCCGTGGGCTTCCCGGCCCGCTTCGGCGCGGTCGCCGCACCCTTCGTCGCCGTGACGGGCCTGGACGGCGCCGAGGTCGCCACCTTCACCCTCACCGGCCTTGACGCCGAGTCCGCCGTCGTCGCCCTGGAGCTCTACCGCCGGGGCGACGCCTGGAAGGTCCGGGCCGTCGGCCAGGGATACGCGGGCGGCCTCGCCGAGATGCTCGCCGACCAGGGCCTCCCACAGGCCCGCGAGCTGGCCGCCACCATCCAGGAAGCGGTCGGCCGGGGTCTCGCCCGGTCGGTGGCCGCGCCCCCGCCCCGTACCCCTGACGGGGACCGGGCCCGCCGCACCCCGCCCGCGGCCCGCCAGGGGGCGGCGCCCCCGGACGCGGTACGCCACGAGGCCGCCGGCGCCGAGCCCACCGCTCCGGCCACCGGGCCGCAGCCCACCCCTGGCGTGCCGTCCGCCTCCGGAGCACCGTCCGTCCCCGGCGTCCCGCCGGGGGCGAGCCCGCCCGAGCGGTCGGCCGCACCGCAGGACCCGCCGGCCAGGACCGGCGGTCCCGTCAACTACAGCCACCCCCGCCGCAGGCCGACGGCACAGCCGGCTCCGCCCCCGGCGGCCCCTCCCGCGCAGCCGCCCGCGCCCACCCGGCCGGACGAGCCCGGCAGGCCCCCGCGTCCCGTGGCCGGCGACGCGTCCGGCTGGTCCATGGAGGAGCGGCTCTACAACCAGGTCTGGGGCATGTTCGAGGACCTGGCCCGTACCGCCGCCGCCTACCGCAGTGCCGTCGACTTCGCCGAGTCCCGCTTGGAGCAGGAGCTCGACAAGGTCCTCTCCGACCCCCGCAGCCGCATCGGCTCCACCGGTGACCTCGCCCGCGCGAGCGCCCGCGCCAAGCGCGACGCCCTCGTCGAGCAGGCCCGCGCCGTCCTGGACCGCGACGTCGCCCAGCTCGTCGCCGAGTCCGAGGTCGTCGAGCCCGCCCTCCCGCCGTCCTTCGCGCGCTGGGACAACACCGCCTGGCAGTCCTACCGGGTCCCCATGGAGATCCCGATGGCACTGCGCATCGGCGACCTGCACCTGCCCGAGTGCCCCGAACTGCACATTCCGCTGCTCGTCAGGCTGCCGCTGGAGCGCGGTCTGTGGATCGACGCCGGACGGACCGGTTCCGAGGCGGCGATGATGATGGACACCGACGAGCTCCGCCGCCTCTCCGTGGACACCGCCGTCGTCCACGCCACCCGGCTCCTCGGGGCGTACCCGGCGGGCGAGTTCACCGTGCACGTCATCGACCCGGCGGGCTCCGCGTCCGCCGCGCTCGCGCCCCTGGTCAAGTCGGGCGCGCTGGACTCGCCGCCCGCCCTCGGGGCCCAGGGCGTCAGTGCCGTACTGGCCAAGCTGACCGAGCGCGTGGACCTCGTGCAGATGGCGATCAGGGCAGGTGCGTCCGACGCGCTGCCGCCGCACCTGGACACCGCCGAGCAGCTCCTGATCGTCAACGACTTCCCGCACGGCTTCGACGACCGCGCCGTCACCCAACTGCGCTACCTCGCCGACGAGGGCCCCTCCGTCGGCGTCCACCTCATGATGGTGGCCGACCGGGAGGACGCCAGCGCGTACGGGCCGGTGCTCGACCCGCTGTGGCGTTCGCTGCTGCGCCTCACCCCGGTGCCCGACGCGCACCTCGCCGACCCGTGGGTGGGCCACGCCTGGACGTACGAACCCCTGCTCGCGCCGCCCGCCGGGCAGCTGCTGTGGAACGTGCTCAGCCAGGTGGCGGTGGCCCGTCGGGCCCTTGGGCGCTGATTGCCAAGTTTTAATAAATAGCCTCTGACCTGGTCATTCGTTGGCTGCATCAGCAATCGCTTTACCATTTCTTGGTACTTCCTGTACTCTCGTGAGAGCGGAGGGGAGTACTCCCGGCCTGCGATGTACCCGTCAATACGGACCGCCATCGGTCCCGGGGCATCGGCCCGATGACACGCCACAGAGCGGCTCGGGTGGAAGAGACCTCCGGCAGCGACGACGCTGATTGAGTTGCCGTAGCTATCTGCCGGAGGCGCAGTGGACGTTTCATTGAGCACGTGGATCTTCACCATCCTGGCCCTTGCGGCCCTGATCGGTGTGGACTTCTTCATCGGGCGCAAGCCCCACGACGTCTCGACCAAGGAAGCGGGCATCTGGACGGTCGTCTGGATCGCGCTGGCCGTGATCTTCGGACTCGGCCTGCTGGTGTTCGGCCAGACCCAGGCGTCCGGCGAGTTCTTCGCGGGCTTCATCACCGAGAAGTCCCTGAGCGTCGACAACCTCTTCGTCTTCGTCCTGATCATGGCGAAGTTCTCGGTGCCCTCCCACCTCCAGCAGCGGGTGCTGCTGATCGGCGTACTGATCGCACTGGTGCTGCGGGCGATCTTCATCGCCGCCGGAGCCGCGGTCATCGCCAACTTCTCGTGGGTCTTCTACATCTTCGGCGCGTTCCTCATCTACACCGCCTGGAAGCTCGTCCAGGAAGCACGTGCCGGTGAGGAGGCGGAGGCACCCGAGGAGAACCTCCTGCTCAAGAAGATCGAGAAGAAGTTCGGCGTCGCCGACCAGTACCACGGCACGAAGCTCTTCATCCAGAGGAACGGCAAGCGCATCCTGACGCCGCTCATGGTCGTCATGCTCGCCATCGGCATGACCGACGTGCTGTTCGCCCTGGACTCGATCCCGGCGATCTTCGGCCTCACCCAGGACCCGTACATCGTCTTCACCGCGAACGCCTTCGCGCTGATGGGTCTGCGCCAGCTGTACTTCCTGATCGGCGGCCTGCTCAAGAAGCTGGTCCACCTCAGCTACGGCCTGTCCGTGATCCTCGGCTTCATCGGCGTCAAGCTGGTGCTGCACGCACTCCACGAGAACGGTGTGAAGGTCCCCGAGATCTCCATCGCGGTCTCGCTCTCCGTCATCTGTGGGGTCCTGGTCGTCACCACGATCACCAGCCTGCTCGCCAACAAGAAGACCGAGCAGCGGGAGGCGGCCGAGGCCGCCGCGAAGTCGGACGTGACCCCGTCGGACAAGTCCCCGATCGACTCCTGACCCTGCGCGCAACGACAAGCGGCGGGGGGGGGGGCCGGGGGGGCCCCCCCCCCCGGGGGGGGCGCCCCCGGGCCCCCCCCCCCGCCCCCCGGGGGGGGGCCCCCGCCCGGGCGGGGCGGGGGCCCCAGGGGGCCCCCCCCGCCCCCCGGGCCCGGGGGGCCCCCCCCCCCCCCCCCCCCCCCCGCGCGGGGGGGCGGCCCCCCCCCCCCCCCCCCCCCCGCCGCTTGTCTGTACGTCCGGGCCCGCCGCCGCCTCATAGAGGTGGCGGCGCAGCCTCGTGGAGGCGGCGGCTCAGGCAGGAGCCGCCTCCGCCTCGACGGTCCGGGCGGCCACCGGCCGGGTCTCCGGCAGCAGCGCGAAGCACCCCAGGCTGAGCAGCGCCATGCCCGTCAGGTACGCGGCCACGCCCCACGGCGGCCCGTCGCCCCGGGACAGCGCCGTCGCGATGATCGGCGTCAGCGCACCGCCCAGCACCCCCGCCAGGTTGTAGCCGACCGCCGCCCCCGTGCAGCGCACCCGGGGCTCGTACAGCTCCGGCAGATACGCGCCCACGACGGAGAACATCGCCGCGAACGACAGCGAACCGCCCAGGAACCCGAGGAACATCAGCAGCGGCTGCCCCGTCGACAGCAGCCCCATCATCGGGAAGATCCACAGTGCGCTGATCGTGCAGCCGGCCAGACACATCGGCCGCCGCCCGTACCGCTCGCCGACGAGCGCCGCCACCGGGATCATCGGCCCCTTCAGGAACACCGCGGCCATGATGCAGCCCAGCATCACCGTGCGGTCCACACCGAGGCGCTCCGTGCCGTACGACAGGGACCAGGTCGACATCGTGTAGACCAGCGCGTACCCCAGGGACAGCGCGCCCGCCGTCAGCAGCACCAGCCGCCAGTGGTTCCGTACGATCTCTGCGAACGGCGCCCCGGCCCGCTCGCCCTTCGCCGCCAGCTCCCTGAAGTCCGGTGTCTCCTCAAGGGACGACCGCAGCAGCAGCCCCGCGACGGCGAGCACGCCCGCCGCCCAGAACGGCACCCGCCACCCCCACGAGGTGAACTGCGCGTCCGTCAGCACGGCGGACATCGCCAGCATCACCCCGTTGGCCAGCAGGAACCCGATCGAGGGCCCGGTCTGCGGAAAGCTCGCCCACAGCGCACGGCGGTGCGCGGGCGCGTGCTCCACGGTCAGCAGGACCGCCCCGCCCCACTCGCCGCCGAGCCCGAGCCCCTGGAGGAAGCGCAGCAGGAGCAGCAGGACCGGCGCGAGGATGCCGATCGCGTCGTACGTGGGCAGACAGCCGACGGCGACGGTCGTCACCCCGGTGAGGACCAGCGACGAGAAGAGGACGGGCCGTCGGCCGAAGCGGTCGCCGACGTGCCCGAAGACGACCGCGCCGATCGGTCGGGCCAGGAAGCCGACGCCGAAGGTGCCGAAGGCGGCGAGGGTGCCCGCCAGGGGCGAGAAGGACGGGAAGAAGAGCGGGCCGAGGACGAGGGCCGCGGCCGTTCCGTAGATGGCGAAGTCGTAGAACTCGATGGCGGTCCCGGCGAGGGAGGCGGTGGCGAGCCGGAGCATGGACGGCTTGCCGGGTGGTTTCGAAGTGCGCATCCGGCCTGGTTACCCGACCCTCGGTGTCCTCAAGAGGTGCTCCGGACTAGTCGTACCGACTCGCCGGGGAAGATCACTCCATGGGGAGCGTGAACTCGTGCCGCGTACCCCAGCGCTGCCCCGTCACCAGCGTGACCCTGCCGGACTTCATGCCGTACACGACGGACCACTGGGTGTGCGACTGGGCGACGGTGCGCAGCAGGCCGACCGACTGGTCCGTACTGAGCGCGCCGCGCGCCTCGTTGAGGGATTTCGCCGCGGCGCCGTACCGGGGGTCGTCCAGGCGCCGTGCGGCGGGGGTGTCGGCGAACGTGAAGTTGACGGCGCCGTTCCAGGGCCGGCGGCCGCGCTCGGCGACCAGGATCTTCCCGCCGACGAGTTCGACCACGGCCGAATCGCCTGTCGCGTCGGCGAGGAAGTAGTGCAGTGGGGGACTGTCGGTGAAGTCGATCTCGTACGTCTCGAAGAGCTTCAGGGCCTCGGTGACGGTGGCCGCCTTGTCGAGGGCGATCCGCTGGATGCGCGTACTGCCCACCTTCGTACGGGCCTTGGGCCCTTCGGCGCGGTCCACGGAGGCGAAGCCGACGGCCAGCCCTTTGCTGTTCATGCCGTCGAAGGGCAGCAACGGGGCCTGCAGCAGGCCGCGTCTGCCGCGCGCGGTGGTGAAGTCGGCGGCGGAGGTGAGCCCGAGGTAGGTGGTGTCGACGACGGACACCGAGGCGTAGCCGTCCGGCGGGTCGGTGAACAGCAGCAGCGCCGGGCCGTGCCGCCAGTCGAAGTTCCGCGCGAACCGCGGATCCGTCCGGTCGCCCGCCGCGAGGAACAGCGAGCAGCCGAAGCCCGCGTCGGGCGGCACCGGGGGCGGCGAGACCTCCCGCAGCCGGTCGTACGTGCCCTCGAACCGCAGCTGCCACAGCGGATGGTCGTCCACCTTGCGGAGCGACCTGAGCTTCGCGGCGTCCTGCGCGGACAGTGCGCCGGGCGTCCCGTCCGACGGCGGGCCGGCGGGCGGCCGTGTGCTGGGCGGCTGCGTGCAGCCGCCCAGCAGGAGGACCAGGGTGAGCAGGAGGACAAGCGCGAGGAGCGGTGCGGCGGTTGCGACGGCACGGGACGTCTTCACAGGTCGGCCCTCCCTGGTGTCCACCATGCTGCGGAAGACGGGCCACCGGGAGGGCCGTGCCGAAAGTCGTGCGGCGGTTCTACCAGCCGCGCCCGCGCCATTCGGCGAGGTGCGGGCGCTCGGCGCCGAGCGTGGTGTCGTCGCCGTGGCCCGGGTAGACCCACGACTCGTCCGGCAGCCCGCCGAAGATCTTCTGCTCGACGTCGTCGATCAGCGAGACGAACGCGGCCGCGTCGCCGAAGGTGTTGCCCACCCCGCCGGGGAAGAGGCAGTCGCCGGTGAAGACGTGCGGGTGGCCGTGCGGGTCGTCGTAGACGAGGACGATGCTGCCCGGGGTGTGCCCGACGATGTGCCGCGCGGTCAGCTCCACGCGTCCCACCCGCACGGTGTCGCCGTCCTCAAGAGGCACGTCCGTCGCGACGGGGATGCCCTCCGCGTCGTACCGCCCGGCGAAGGTGCGGGCACCGGTGGCCGCCACGACCTCTTCGAGGGCCTGCCAGTGGTCGCCGTGCCGGTGGGTGGTGACGACGGACGCGACGGAGTCGTCGCCGATCAGCGACAGCAGCGTGTGCGGCTCCGCCGCGGCGTCGATCAGCAGCTGCTCGCCGGTGTCCCGGCAGCGCAACAGATACGCGTTGTTGTTCATCGCCCCGACCGCGACCTTCGAGATCATCAGGTCCCTGAGCTCGTGCACATCCGCCGGTCCGCCGACCTTCACCGCTCCGCTGTACGTCATACCGCGCACCCTATAGCGGCCGCTACAGCGACGGGAGTACGGGGAGCGGGCCCCCGACGGCGGTCAGCGCGGCGCCGTCGCGGCGGCCCGCGAGCCACCCCAGGAGGTCGGCGGCCCCGCCCGTCACGGTCACGGCGGGGCCGTCGCCGCGCCCGGTGGTCCACTGCCGTCCGTCGGCGGCGGTGAGCGTCGTGGCGGCCACGCTCCCGTTCCCCGAGAAGCGGTCCGTGAGGAAGGCGATCTCGCGCCCGGTGAACTCGTCGGCGAGGTCCTCCAGCTCGTACCCGATCCCCAGGTCGACGTGGTGCAGCTCGATCTCGATCAGCCGCCGGAAGGGCACCCGCGATGCCGAGTCGGTCACGCCGTTGCGCAGCTCC
Source organism: Streptomyces sp. NPDC021093 (assembly GCF_044333135.1). NCBI lineage: Bacteria > Bacillati > Actinomycetota > Actinomycetes > Kitasatosporales > Streptomycetaceae > Streptomyces > Streptomyces sp. NPDC021093. The sequence goes on from NZ_JBIRQJ010000005.1 coordinate 517,179, forward strand.
ACGGTGCGGTCCCAGTCGGCGCTCTCGTCGGTGGTCTGCCGGAAGCGATCGGCCGTCGCCCGCACGTCGGCCAGCTGTACGTCGAGGGGGCGCGGGGCGTCGCGGTCGATGTCGCCGTCGCGCGCCTCGGCGCTCTCGTACATGGGGCGGCCCGCGAGGACGTTCCGCAGGGCGTCGGCGTTGCGGGCCAGGTGGGCCAGTACGTGGCCGCGGCTCCAGCCGGGCAGCCGTGACGGTTCGGCGACGGAGGCGTTGTCCAGCTTGGCGGCGGAGGCGAGCAGCCGGTCGGTCGCGGCGTCCAGCAGGGCCAGATCGTGCACGTGATCACTCATGGGGCCGACGATATGCGGCGGCCTCCGGCTCCGACCACTCGTTCGGGTGAAGACGGCGGGCGAAGTCCGGGAATCGAATGTACGTGCTATAAGCTCGACGGGAACAACGGAGCCTCAGGCATCCTTGAAACAACGCAGGCATCCTCAGGACAACGCTGCACGGACCCCCCTAGGCTGAGATGCCGAATCCGGCCGGACCGCCGGGTCGGGGCCCCAGCACCCTGCTTCTTCTCCAGAAAGGTGCGAACCGGCGTGGCCGACCGTCTCATCGTTCGTGGCGCTCGCGAGCACAACCTCAAGAACGTCTCGCTCGACCTTCCCCGTGACTCCCTGATCGTCTTCACGGGGCTCTCCGGCTCGGGCAAGTCCTCCCTCGCGTTCGACACGATCTTCGCCGAGGGGCAGCGCCGGTACGTCGAGTCGCTCTCCTCGTACGCACGGCAGTTCCTCGGCCAGATGGACAAGCCGGACGTGGACTTCATCGAAGGCCTCTCGCCCGCCGTCTCCATCGACCAGAAGTCGACCTCGCGCAACCCGCGCTCGACGGTCGGCACCATCACGGAGGTCTACGACTACCTCCGCCTGCTCTTCGCCCGCATCGGCAAGCCGCACTGCCCCGAGTGCGGCCGGCCGATCTCCCGGCAGTCGCCGCAGGCCATCGTCGACAAGGTCCTGGAGCTGCCCGAGGGCAGCCGTTTCCAGGTGCTGTCGCCGCTGGTGCGCGAGCGCAAGGGAGAGTTCGTCGACCTGTTCGCCGAGCTCCAGACCAAGGGCTACAGCCGGGCCCGGGTCGACGGCGAGACGATCCAGCTGACCGAGCCGCCGACGCTCAAGAAGCAGGAGAAGCACACCATCGAGGTGGTCATCGACCGCCTCACCGTCAAGGAGAGCGCCAAGCGGCGGCTCACCGACTCCGTGGAGACCGCCCTCGGGCTCTCCGGCGGCATGGTCATCCTCGACTTCGTCGACCTCGACGCGGACGACCCGGACCGCGAGCGGATGTACTCCGAGCACCTCTACTGCACCTACGACGACCTGTCGTTCGAGGAGCTGGAGCCCCGCTCGTTCTCCTTCAACTCGCCCTTCGGCGCCTGCCCCGACTGCTCCGGCATCGGCACGCGCATGGAGGTCGACCCCGAGCTGATCGTCCCCGACCCGGACAAGTCCCTCGACGAGGGCGCCATCCACCCCTGGTCGCACGGCCACACCAAGGACTACTTCGCCCGCCTGGTCAACGCCCTGGCGAGCGAGCTCGGCTTCAGCACGGACATGGCCTGGGCGGGACTGCCGCAGCGCGCCAAGAAGGCACTGCTGTACGGCCACAAGACGCAGATCGAGGTCCGCTACCGCAACCGGTACGGCCGCGAGCGCGCCTACACCACCTCCTTCGAGGGCGCGGTGCCGTTCGTGAAGCGGCGGCACGCGGAGTCCGACAGCGACTCCAGCCGGGAGCGCTTCGAGGGCTACATGCGCGAGGTCCCCTGCCCCACCTGCGAGGGCACGCGTCTCAAGCCGCTCATCCTCGCGGTGACGGTGATGGGGAAGTCCATCGCCGAGGTCTCCTCGATGTCGATCAGCGAGTGCGCCGAGTTCCTCGTGCAGCTCACCCTGAACGACCGTGACAAGACGATCGCCGAGCGCGTCCTCAAAGAGGTCAACGAGCGGCTGCGCTTCCTCGTGGACGTCGGCCTCGACTACCTGTCGCTCAACCGCCCCGCGGGCTCCCTCTCCGGCGGCGAGGCCCAGCGCATCCGGCTCGCCACCCAGATCGGCTCCGGCCTGGTCGGCGTGCTGTACGTCCTGGACGAGCCGTCGATCGGCCTGCACCAGCGCGACAACCACCGCCTCATCGAGACGCTGGTGCGGCTGCGCGACATGGGCAACACCTTGATCGTCGTCGAGCACGACGAGGACACCATGAAGGTCGCCGACTGGATCGTCGACATCGGTCCCGGCGCGGGCGAGCACGGCGGCAAGGTGGTGCACAGCGGCTCCATGAAGGGCCTGCTGGCCAACAAGGAGTCGATCACCGGCCAGTACCTCTCGGGCAAGCGGGTCATCCCGACCCCGGACGTCCGCCGTCCCGTCGACCCGTCGCGGCACCTGACGGTGCACGGCGCCCGTGAGAACAACCTGCGGGACATCGACGTCACCTTCCCGCTGGGCGTCCTCACCGCCGTCACCGGAGTCTCCGGCTCCGGCAAGTCGACGCTGGTCAACGACATCCTCTACACCCACCTGGCACGCGAGCTGAACGGTGCGCGCAGCGTCCCGGGACGGCACACGCGGGTCGAGGGCGACGACCTCCTCGACAAGGTCGTGCATGTCGACCAGTCGCCCATCGGCCGTACGCCGCGCTCCAACCCGGCGACGTACACCGGAGTCTTCGACAAGATCCGCAAGCTGTTCGCGGAGACGACGGAGGCGAAGGTCCGGGGCTACCAGCAGGGCCGGTTCTCCTTCAACGTCAAGGGCGGCCGCTGCGAGAACTGCTCCGGCGACGGCACCATCAAGATCGAGATGAACTTCCTGCCGGACGTCTACGTCCCGTGCGAGGTGTGCCACGGCGCCCGCTACAACCGCGAGACGCTCGAAGTCCACTACAAGGGCAAGAACATCGCCGAGGTGCTCAACATGCCGATCGAGGAGGCCCTCGCCTTCTTCGAGCCGGTCACCTCCATCGCCCGCTACCTCCAGACCCTCAACGAGGTCGGCCTCGGGTACGTACGCCTGGGCCAGGCCGCGACGACGCTCTCCGGCGGTGAGGCGCAGCGCGTCAAGCTGGCCGCGGAGCTGCAGAAGCGGTCCTCCGGGCGGAGCGTCTACATCCTCGACGAGCCGACCACCGGTCTGCACTTCGAGGACATCAGCAAGCTCATCAAGATCCTGGACGGTCTGGTCGACAAGGGGAACTCGGTGATCGTCATCGAGCACAACCTCGACGTCATCAAGACCGCGGACTGGGTCGTCGACATGGGCCCCGAGGGCGGCAAGGGCGGCGGTCTGGTCGTCGCCGAGGGCACCCCGGAGCAGGTGGCGGGGATCCCCGCCAGCCACACCGGCAAGTTCCTGCGGGACATCCTCGACCCGAGCCGGATCAGCGACGCGACCCCGGCCGCGCCGAAGAAGAAGGCTCCGGCCCGGAAGACGGCGACCAAGACGGTGGCGGCCGCGAAGTCGGCAGCCGGGAAGACGGTCGCCAAGAAGACGGTCGCGAAGAAGGCCGTGGCGAAGAAGGCCGCCCCGGCCAAGAAGACCGCGACACGGGCCCGCAAGGCCTGAGACCGGTCGGTCGTACGAGAGCGGTACGCAGCCGCATCCGTACGCAGCGGGAGACGCGGCGGGAGACGCGGGCCGGACCCCTGGTGGGTTCCGGCCCGCACTGCGTTTGCCAGCCCGCGCCATGCCTCCCGGCCCGCACTGTCCGCTTCCCGCCCGCACTGCGTGTCCCGTTTCCGGCCCGCACTGCGTTTCCCGGCCGCCGCTCATAGGCTGACCCGGGGGGTCCGCCTCGTGAAAGGCACACCCGGGATGCACATACGCAGCGCTGCGACCGCCTTCGCCGGTACGGCGTTCCTGCTCGCAGGAACCGTGACCGCCACCGGCCCCGCGACCGCGGCCGACCCGGCACCCACCCCCGACCTCACCCGCTTCTACCAGCAGAAACTCTCCTGGGGCGACTGCAAGGGCGAGGAGCAGAAGAAGGGCGGCGACGCCCTCAAAGGCATGGAGTGCACCCGCCTCACCGTGCCCGTCGACTACGCGAACACCGCCCTCGGCACCCTCGATCTCGCGGTGGGCCGCTACCGCGCCACCGCCCCCGGCGACGACGGACTCGGCTCCCTCGTGTTCAACTTCGGCGGCCCCGGCGCGTCCGGACTGACCACCCTGGCCGAGGCCAAGGACTCGTACAAGAGCCTCGGCAAGCGCTACGACCTGGTCACCTTCGACCCGCGCGGCGTCGGCCGCAGCGCCCCCGTGAAGTGCGGCAAGGAGGCCGACGAGGAGCTGAAGGAGGGCGACGGCGCACCCCAGACGCCGCCCGACGGCTCCCTCGACCACGGTGAGCTGGTCAAGGGGCTCAAGGACATCGCGACGGCCTGCGCCAAGCACACCGGCAAGCTGCTGCCGTACGTCGGCACCATCAACGTCTCGCGCGACCTGGACGTGCTGCGCCAGGCGCTCGGCGACGAGAAGCTCGCCTACCTGGGCATCTCGTACGGGACCCGGCTCGGTGCGGTGTACGCGGCGCAGTTCCCGGACCGCTCCGGGCGGCTGGTGCTCGACGCCGTGGACACGCTCACCGAGGGCGCCCGCGCCTCCGCACTCGACCAGGCCCGCGGTTTCCAGAAGGCGTTCGACGCCTTCCTCGCGGCCTGCGCGAAGAACGGCGACAAGTGCCCGCTCGGCAGCACCGCCGCGGACGCCACGCGCACCGTGGACCGGGTGGTCGGCAGGCTCACCCGCACTCCCGCGAAGGAGGAGGACGGCACGGCCTTCGGCGTCGAGGACCTGCGCGGCGCGATGACCACCGCGCTGTACTCGGCCGAGGCGTGGCCCGCGCTCGCCGAGGGCATCGCGATGATCGACCAGGACGACGACCCCTCCCTGCTGGCCGACCTGAACCGGCTCATGGAGGACGACGGCAACGGCGACGAAGCCCTGATCGCCGTCAACTGCGCCGACGACCCGGACCGCACCCCCGTCTCCGACGACGAACTGGCGAAGATCGAGAAGGAGTTCACCGAGGCGTCCCCGGTCTTCGGCCGCGACATGGTCGGCAGCGCGCTCTCCTGCACCGGCTGGCCCGCCGGTACCGACTACATCCGCAAGCTGGAGAAGATCACAGGACCCGAGGTGCTGCTGATCGGCACCAAGGGCGACCCGGCCACCCCGTACCGGTGGACGGAGGAGACCGCGAAGCGGCTCGGCAGGGCCGTGGTGCTGCGGTACGACGGCGAGGGCCACGGCGGGTACTCCGCGTCCCCGTGCATCCGCGAGAAGACCGACGCGTACCTCCTCGACGGCACGCTCCCGGCCGCGGGCACGGCATGCCCGGCGGTGGATCCCGGCACTCCGGACCCGGACGGGACGGAGCTGCCGGAAACGGTGCCGGGGGTGTAGGGCACCCCCGTGCTGTGGCTGCGCGGAGCCGCACCCTCCGCCCCCGCACGCGCCCGCCCCCGACGGGCGGCGGCGGCCGGACTCCCCGAACCCCCGCCCGCTGCCCGGCCCGCTCACCCCCCACAGGTATCGTCGGACCCGCACCGCGCACCCGCCGCACCACGTGCAGCAGCGCGCCGCCGCACCGCCCGCACCGCACCCGTGGAGACCGCCATGTCCGGCAGCCCGTCCGCCGCCCGCCGTACCGTCCTCAAGGGCGCCGCACTCGCCGGGGCCGCCGGGCTCGGCGCCGCCGCCTGCTCCACCGAGTCCAAGCTCGGCCACGCCCAGAACCCGACCCCCACCGCACCGGTCGCCCTCGGCGACGCGGCGGCCGTGCCGGTCGGCGGGTCCAAGCTGTACCGCGAGCAGCGCCTCGTCGTGAGCTGCCCGGCCAAGGGGGAGTACAAGGCGTTCAGCGCCCAGTGCACCCACGCCGGCTGCGTACTGGACAAGGTCGAGGCGAACGAGGGCAACTGCCCCTGCCACGGCAGCCGCTTCGACACCACCACCGGCAAGGCCCTCAAGGGCCCGGCCACCGCGCCGCTGCCCGCCGTCCCGGTCAAGGTCGAGGGCGGCAAGCTGATCGCGGGCCCGAACGCCTGAGATACCCCCGCGGCGCCGGGGCGGGCCACTGGCGAGGCCCCGGGGCCGCTCCCGCTGTTCCCACTGTGCCGGGGGTACTCCCGCTGCGACGGGCTACTCCCAGTCCCAGTCCACCCCGAGGATCCCCGGCCGCACCCCCTGCTGCACGAAGTGCACCGTGCCGTGCCGCCCGCTCAGCGTCAGGTCCTGCCGCGCCGCCCTCGGCGCACCGGCCGTCGCCTGGGCGAAGCGGCGGCACCGCACCGGCAGCGCCGCCTCGTCGAAGTGCACCTGCAGTACGTACTGCCCGGCCGCGAAGCTGAATCCGCGCACGTACTCGCCGCTCGGCCCGCCGGTGCCGTCCTCGAAGCCGTACTCGAAGAAGTACGTGTCCCCGTCCCGCAGCCGTGCGTCGAAGAGCATCTCCGCGACCACGAGCCCGGTCTCCCGGTGCCACCGCACCCGCCCGGTACGGCAGTTCTCCCCGGCCCGCACCCTCACCCGGGACGGGTCGCAGCCCGGGTCGCCGTGGTGCACGGCCAGATAGCGGTCGACGCCGTCCCGGTGCGCCCGCACCACGTGCTGCGAGTCGCGCCCCACCAGCTCCCGGTCGGGCCCGATGCGCACCCGCTCGTGATGGCCGACGGTGTGCAGCCCGCCGTCGACCGGGGACTCCAGCTCGGACAGCAGCAGTTCCACCGAGCCCGACGCCTCCACCAGCGCCCGGTACGCACGCGCCGTCGGCCGCTCCGGCTCGTTCCCCGCGTCCACCAGCAGCAGCCGGATCAGTGACTCGGGGGGAAGCCTCAGCACGCCCTCCAACTCCCGTACGGCGCGCAGCGACTCGGCCCGCTGCGGGCGCCGCGCTCCCTGCTGCCAGTAACTCAGGCTGGTCACCCCGACCTTGACGCCCCGGTCCGCCAGATGGCGCTGCACCCGCTGGAGCGGCAGCCCGCGCACCGCGAGCGCGGCCCGCAGCGCCAGATGGAACGGTCCCGTCCGCAGCAACTGCGCCAGATCGGCGTGCACCGGCGAGAGGGCGTCGGCTTCCGGTGTCGGGTGCTGCCGCATCACGGCTCCTCCGGTGGCAGTGAACATTCACGGTGGCCGACCGCACCGGCGTGCCACCTTCGGCGAAGCGGGCTGGTGGGCGGGGACCGGGCCGTTCACATCCCGGCCACTCCGTTCACAGCACCGCGTCACCCCGCATTGAAGCGTGTTGACCTGCACTCGACAACACCCGATGCTCCACAGCAGCGTCCGGACGCGCTCCTCCAACTAACCCCCCGCCTCGGGAGGACCGCGATGCGCGATCGAATCACCACCCGTCCCCGCAGGAACCTCAGACGGCTCTCCCCGGCCGTCCTCACCGCGGCACTGCTGCTCGCCGTCCCCACGGCGACGGCCACCGCCGCACCCGCCCCCGACGACCCGTCGGCCAGGTCCCAGCAGGCCGCGGCCGCCCAGGCGCCGCTCCTCGCCGCCAAGCGCCTCAACATCACCATGCAGGCCCAGGAGAAGACCAACTGGTGCTGGGCCGCGGCCGGAAACACCATCGCCACCTGGTTCGGCAAGAACTACAGCCAGAACCAGTTCTGCAACGCCGCGTTCGGCCGCAACCAGAGCACCGTCTGCCCCAACAACCAGGCCACCCTCGGCAATGTCCAGGACGGCCTCGACTGGGCGGGCATCAACCCCGGCTCGTACGTGACCGGGTGGCTCCGCTACCCGACGGTCCAGGCCGAGATATCCGCCGACCGCCCGATCGAAACCCGCATCCAGTGGTCCAGCGGCGGCGGCCACATGCACGTCATCTACGGCTACGACACGGCCAACAGCTGGGTCTACTGGGGCGACCCGTGGAAGACCAACAGCCGCTACAACTGGGCCTCGCACGACTGGTACGTGAACAACAACGAGTTCTCCTGGACCCACTCGCTCTACAAGATCGGGGCGTGACGCGATGACCCTCCACGGCATGACCAGCCACGTCAGATCCGCAGCCGTCGCGGCCGCCGCCGTCACCCTCGTCCTCGGCCTCGCCGGCCAGGCGGGCGCCGACGAGAACCCCGTCGCCCCCGCCCAGAAGGCCGCCGCCCACAAGGCGGCGACGGCCCCCGCCACCCTCGACACCCTGTCCCGCTTCTTCGCCAGGGACGGTGCCGTCGCCCGCAGCGCGGCCGCCCCGCGGGTGCAGGAGGCGACGGTCCCCGTCCGCACGCTGTCCGCCGAGTTCGTCGCGGGCAAGAAGGACGCCCCGGTCTCCCGGCTCGACTTCCTGGCCGCCACCGCCCTCTCGTCGGACGGCCAGAAGGCGTCCCTGTGGATGGCACCGGCACCTCAAGAGGGCGCCGGGAAGACCGCCTGGAAGGTCGTCAACATCGCCACCGGCGACGACGAGACCCGCTACGCCGCGGACGGCGCCCGCAAGCTCCCCGGCGGCACCGTCTTCCGCGAACCCCAGACCGACGCCTGGTACGTCCACGACGACGCGCGGGTGCTGCCCCTCGACGACGACGCGACCCGCGCCGTCGGGGCCAAGGGAGCCACCCTCGCCGCGTACCAGAACCGCGTCCAGCGGGCGTACGGCGACAAGCTCCCCGGCAGCCCGTACGCCAAGCAGGGCAAGGCGGGCGGTTACGGCGCCCCCGCTGCCGACGCCCCTGCCGCCGCTCCCGCCGCCGTGTCCGTCGCCGCCACGGACGACAGCATGCCGGCGGCCCCGCTGGCCGCCGGAGGGGCGGCCGCGCTCCTCGCCGCCGCGGGCCTCACCGTCGTACGGCTGCGCCGCCGCCCGGAGACGCGCGGATAGCCGTCGCCGCGCGCACGTGACCGCGCGCACGCGACCACACCCCACGTCACCGCGCGCACGTCACGTCACCGCACGTCACCGCACCGCACGGTGCGCAGGTCGGGGTGCCCCACCCGGGGGCACCCCGACTGTCGGTGCCCGCAAGTAGGCTGTTCGACATGGCAGATCCCTCCAGCTACCGGCCCAGGCCGGGCCAGATCCCCGACTCGCCGGGGGTCTACAAGTTCCGCGACGAGCACCGCCGGGTGATCTACGTCGGGAAGGCGAAGAGCCTGCGCCCGCGCCTGTCCTCGTACTTCCAGGACCTGGCCAACCTCCACCCCCGGACGCGCACGATGGTCACCACCGCCGCGTCCGTCGAGTGGACGGTGGTGTCCACGGAGGTCGAGGCGCTCCAGCTGGAGTACTCCTGGATCAAGGAGTTCGACCCCCGTTTCAACGTCAAGTACCGCGACGACAAGAGCTATCCGTCCCTCGCGGTGACCATGAACGAGGAATTCCCCCGCGTCCAGGTGATGCGCGGCCCCAAGAAGAAGGGCGTGCGCTACTTCGGCCCGTACGGCCACGCCTGGGCGATCCGCGAGACCGTCGACCTGATGCTCCGCGTCTTTCCCGTACGCACCTGCTCCGCCGGGGTGTTCAAGCGCTCCGCCCAGATCGGCCGCCCCTGCCTGCTCGGCTACATCGGCAAGTGCGCCGCCCCCTGCGTCGGCCGCGTCACCCCCGAGGAGCACCGCGAACTGGCCGAGGACTTCTGCGACTTCATGGCCGGCCGCACCGGCACGTACCTCAAGCGCATCGAGCAGCAGATGATGATCGCCGCCGAGGACATGGAGTACGAGAAGGCCGCCCGCCTCCGCGACGACATAGAGGCCCTCAAGAGGGCCCTCGAAAAGAACGCGATCGTCTTCACCGACGCCACCGACGCCGACCTCATCGCCCTCGCCGAGGACGAGCTCGAAGCCGCCGTGCAGATCTTCCACGTCCGCGGCGGACGCGTGCGCGGCCAGCGCGGCTGGGTCACCGACAAGGTGGAGAACGTCGACACGGCAGGCCTGGTCGAGCACGCCCTCCAGCAGCTGTACGGCGAGGAGAAGGGCGACGCGGTCCCCAAGGAGGTCCTCGTCCCCGCGCTCCCCGACGACACCGCCGCCGTCAACCAGTGGCTGACCGACAAGCGCGGGGCGAACGTCTCGCTGCGCATCCCGCAGCGCGGCGACAAGAAGGACCTCATGGCGACGGTCCAGCGCAACGCACAGCAGGCCCTCGTCCTGCACAAGACCAAGCGCGCCTCCGACCTGACCACCCGCTCCCGTGCCCTGGAGGAGATCGCCGGGGCCCTCGGCCTGGACGGCGCACCGCTGCGCATCGAATGCTTCGACATCTCGCACCTCCAGGGCGACGATGTGGTGGCGTCCATGGTCGTCTTCGAGGACGGCCTCGCCCGCAAGAGCGAGTACCGGCGCTTCGAGATCAAGAGCTTCGAGGGCCAGGACGACGTCCGGTCCATGCACGAGGTGATCACCCGCCGCTTCAAGCGCTACCTGGCGGCCAAGGAGAAGACGGGGGATGGGGTCTCCCCTGATCGAGCGGAGCCGAGAGATTGGGGAAGGGTGGGGGGCGAGGTGCCTGAGACCGAGGCCGAGGCGGACGACGGCAGGCCCAAGCGCTTCGCCTACCCGCCCCAGCTCGTGGTGGTCGACGGCGGCCAGCCGCAGGTCGCCGCGGCCAAGCGGGCCCTCGACGAGCTCGACATCGACGACGTCGCCGTCTGCGGTCTCGCCAAGCGCCTCGAAGAGGTCTGGCTGCCCGACGACGACGATCCGGTGGTGCTGCCCCGCAGCAGCGAGGGCCTCTACCTCCTCCAGCGCGTACGTGACGAGGCCCACCGCTTCGCGATCACCTACCAGCGCAGCAAACGGGCCAAGCGGTTCCGCGCCGGGCCCCTCGACGAGGTCGCGGGCCTCGGCGAGACCCGCAAGCAGGCCCTGCTCAAACACTTCGGTTCGGTGAAGAAGCTCCGGTCCGCCACAATTGACCAGATCTGCGAGGTTCCGGGGATAGGCCGCAAGACGGCCGAGACCGTCGCCGCGGCCCTCGCTGCAGCGGCCCCGGCCGCACCCGCCGTGAACACGGCGACAGGAGAGATCATTGAGGACGACGAGGACACCGCACCCGCGGTGACCCCGTCGCAGAACGGGGGAACGACGCATGACCGAACAGAGCACCCAGCAGAGCCCAGAACCTGAGCAGGGCCACGACCAGGCCGCTGACCAGAATCTGGACACCACCCACGACCGAGAGCGAGACGGAGCACACGTGAGTACGGGCACCACGCGGGAGGCCCCCGAGGCGGCCGAGACGCCCATCCCCGAGCTGGTCATCATCTCCGGCATGTCCGGAGCGGGCCGCAGCACCGCCGCGAAGTGCCTGGAGGACCTCGGCTGGTTCGTCGTCGACAACCTGCCGCCCGCGCTGATCCCCACCATGGTGGAGCTCGGCGCCCGCTCCCAGGGCAACGTGGCGCGCATCGCCGTCGTCGTCGACGTCCGCGGCCGCCGCTTCTTCGACAACCTCCGCGAGTCCCTCGCCGACCTCGACGCCAAGGGCGTCACCCGGCGCGTCGTCTTCCTGGAGTCCTCCGACGACGCCCTGGTCCGCCGCTTCGAGTCGGTCCGCCGCCCGCACCCCCTCCAGGGCGACGGCCGCATCACCGACGGCATCGCGGCCGAGCGCGACCTGCTGCGCGAGCTGCGCGGCGACGCCGACCTGGTGATCGACACCTCCAGCCTCAACGTCCACGAGCTGCGCGCCAAGATGGACGCCCAGTTCGCCGGCGACGAGGAGCCGGAGCTGCGCGCCACCGTCATGTCGTTCGGCTACAAGTACGGCCTGCCGGTCGACGCGGACCTCGTCGTCGACTGCCGCTTCCTGCCCAACCCGCACTGGGTCCCGGAGCTGCGCCCCTTCACCGGTCTCAACGAGGAGGTGTCGGGCTACGTCTTCAACCAGCCGGGCGCCAAGGAGTTCCTCGACCGCTACACCGAGCTGCTCCAGCTGATCGCGGCCGGCTACCGCCGCGAGGGCAAGCGCTACGTCACCATCGCAGTGGGCTGTACCGGCGGCAAGCACCGCTCCGTCGCCGTGTCGGAGAAGCTGGCCGCCCGCCTGTCCACCGAGGGCGTCGAGACCGTCGTCGTACACCGGGACATGGGGCGCGAGTGACCAACCGCACCGTCCGGCTCCGCCGCCTGCGCCGGGTCGCCCCCGGGCTCGGCGGCGAGCCGGCCCCGCGCGCCGCACGCGGCGGCAGGCGCGGCGCCACGCCCAAGGTCGTCGCCCTCGGCGGCGGCATGGGCCTGTCCGCATCGCTCGCCGCACTGCGGCGCATCACCGGCGACCTCACCGCGGTCGTCACCGTCGCCGACGACGGAGGATCCAGCGGCCGGCTCCGGGAGGAGCTGGGCGTCCTGCCGCCCGGTGACCTGCGCAAGGCCCTCGCCGCCCTGTGCGGCGACGACGACTGGGGCCAGACCTGGTCCCGCGTCATCCAGCACCGCTTCCAGTCCAAGGGCGACCTGCACGAGCACGCGGTCGGCAATCTGCTGATCGTCGCCCTGTGGGAGCAGCTCGGCGACCACGTCCAGGCCCTGGACCTGGTCGGCAAGCTCCTCGGGGCGCACGGCAGGGTGCTGCCCATGTCGGCGGTCCCGCTGGAGCTCCAGGCGCTCGTACGCGGCCACGACCCGGCTCGCCCGGACGCCGTGGACACCGTCCGGGGGCAGGCGACGGTGGCGCTGACCCCCGGCGAGGTCCAGTCGGTGCACCTCGTACCGCACGATCCGCCCGCGGTTCCGGAGGCGGTGGCGGCGGTTCTTGACGCCGACTGGGTGGTTCTTGGACCCGGTTCCTGGTTCTCCTCGGTGATCCCCCACCTGCTGGTGCCGGAACTGCTCGATGCCCTGGTGGAGACCAAGGCGAGGCGGATCCTGTCCCTCAATCTGGCCCCCCAACCGGGCGAAACCGAGGGCTTTTCACCGCAACGTCATTTGGAGGTTTTGGCCCGACACGCCCCTAAACTCGCCCTCGACGTGGTGCTGGCCGACCAGGCCGCCGTGCCCGACCTTCCCTCACTCGCCGATGCCGCGAAACGGTTCGGTGCGACGGTCGAGCTGGCGCCGGTGGCCCGGCCCGACGGAGCCCCCAAGCACGACCCGGAGCTCCTGGCAGCCGCGTACGACCGTATTTTTCGGATGCATGGAAGGATCGGCCCATGGCGATGACGGCAGCGGTGAAGGACGAAATCTCCCGGCTCCCCGTCACCCGGACCTGCTGCAGAAAGGCAGAGGTCTCGGCGATCCTCCGGTTCGCGGGCGGGCTGCATCTGGTCAGCGGCCGCATCGTGATCGAGGCGGAGCTGGACACCAGCTATGCGGCACGCAGGCTCAAGAAGGACATCCTGGAGATCTTCGGGCACAGCTCGGAGCTCGTGGTGATGGCCCCCAGCGGTCTGCGCAGGGGCTCGCGCTATCTCGTACGGGTGGTGGCGGGCGGCGATCAGCTCGCACGCCAGACCGGGCTCGTGGACGGCCGCGGCCGCCCCATCCGGGGACTTCCCCCTCAGGTGGTCTCGGGGGCCACCTGCGACGCCGAGGCGGCCTGGCGCGGGGCCTTCCTCGCGCACGGCTCCCTCACCGAACCCGGCAGGTCCTCCTCGCTGGAGGTCACCTGCCCGGGCCCCGAGGCGGCGCTCGCCCTGGTCGGCGCGGCCCGCCGGCTCTCCATCGGCGCCAAGGCGCGCGAGGTGCGCGGCGTGGACCGGGTCGTCGTACGGGACGGCGACGCCATCGGCGCCCTGCTGACCCGGCTCGGCGCGCACGAGTCCGTACTGGCCTGGGAGGAGCGGCGGATGCGCCGCGAGGTCCGCGCCACCGCCAACCGGCTCGCCAACTTCGACGACGCCAACCTCCGCCGCAGCGCCCGCGCCGCCGTCGCCGCCGGCGCCCGGGTGCAGCGCGCGCTGGAGATCCTCGGCGAGGAGGTGCCCGAGCACCTCGCCGCGGCAGGACGGCTGCGCATGGAGCACAAGCAGGCGTCTCTTGAGGAGCTGGGCGCGCTCGCCGACCCGCCGCTCACCAAGGACGCGGTCGCGGGCCGTATCCGCCGCCTCCTCGCGATGGCGGACAAGCGGGCCCAGGACCTGGGCATTCCCGGTACGGAGTGCAATCTGACCGAGGACATGTCCGAGGAGATCGAAGAGGAGATGGCCAAGGGACTCGCCAACGGAATGGCGGGCGGCATCCCGGGCGGGATGGCGAGCGGTATGGCCGGAAGTCTCTGATCCGTACGCACCCCGTTCCTCGGAATTTCTGACTCCGAATCAACTCGCTGTCCCTGGTGCCCAGTTGGGTGCCAGGGGCAGCTTTTTGTGTGCCTGATGTGCTCTTGACGTGAGCATGAATGCTCACGATTCTGACGTCTGTTCACTCACGTGACAGACAACAGCAAGGGGGGCACATGAGACTCCGAGCGAGATCGATCCTCGCCGCTTCTTCACTGCTGATAGCCGGGGTCGCCGCGGTACCCGTGGCGCAGGCGCAGCCCGCCGGGAACGCCGCAGGGGGCGGCGACAGCATCTCGGTGTGGAACGCCAAGGTCACCCAGGCCCAGGTGCCGCTGCTGCTCAGGGCCGGCACCGACGCCCACGAACTGAGCGAGCGCGTCCCGGCCAGGGGCACCGCCACCGTCGAGCTGATCCTCACCGCGAAGCAGGCCGCCGAACTCCGCGGCCAGGGCGTCGACATCAGCGAGCACAAGGTCGCCGCCAAGGCGCGGGCCGCGGTCCCCGGCGACGGCGTGTTCCGTCCGTACAGCGGAAAGGGCGGTCTCCAGGAGGAGCTGCTGGCCACCGCGCAGAAGTACCCGGACCTCACCAAGCTCGTCAGCATCGGCAAGACCGTGCAGGGCAAGGACATCCTGGCGCTCAAGCTCACCAAGAACGCCAAGAGGACCGGTGACGGCGCCAAGCCCTCGACGCTCTACATGTCCAACCAGCACGCACGTGAGTGGATCACCCCGGAGACGACCCGGCGGCTGATGCACCACTACCTCGACAACTACGGCAAGAACAAACAGATCACCAGGCTGGTCGACAGCAGCGAGATCTGGTTCCTGCTCTCCGCCAACCCGGACGGTTACGACTACACGCACAGCAGCACAGCGGACAGCGTCCGGCTGTGGCGCAAGAACCTCCGCGACACCAACGGCAACGGCACCGTCGAGTCCGGCGACGGCATCGACCTCAACCGCAACTTCGCCTTCAAGTGGGGTTACGACAACGAGGGTTCGTCCCCCGACCCGGCCGACGAGACCTTCCGCGGCCCGGCCCCGAGCTCCGAGCCGGAGACCAAGGCGCTCGACGCGTTCCAGAAGCGCATCGGCTTCAAGTACGCCATCAACTACCACTCGGCGGCCGAGCTGATCCTCTACGGCGTCGGCTGGCAGGTCGCCACCCACACCCCCGACGACGTGGCGCTCAAGGCCCTCGCCGGCACCCCGGAGAACCCGGCGGTCCCCGGCTACCACCCGCAGGTCTCCTCGGAGCTGTACATCACCAACGGCGAGGCCGACGGTCACGCGGGCAACGTCAACGGCATCAAGATGTTCACGCCGGAGATGTCCACCTGCGAGACCGCCTCCAGGATCGACCCGAACGACCGCTGGAAGCCCGAGGACTGCGTCTCCGGCTTCAACTTCCCCGACGACGAGAAGCTGATCCAGCAGGAGTTCGCCAAGAACATCCCGTTCGCGCTCTCGATCGCGGAGACGAGCCTCACCCCCGACCGGCCGAAGTCCTCCGTCGGCATCGAGGCCCCGGACTTCACCCTGGACCCGTTCACCTCCTCGTACGCCCGTGACAAGGACCAGGAGGTCAACGTCACGGCCCGCAGGTCGGTGCGCGACAAGGAGCTCAAGTACCGCGTCAACGGCGGCAAGGTGCACGACCAGGCGCTGAAGGCCTGGGACGGCGGCGAGCGCTACGGCGACGAGGACAACACGTACTTCGACGACTACCGCGCCAAGGTCCAGGACGGGAAGCCGGGCGACAAGGTCGAGGTCTGGTTCACCGGCGTCACCAAGGCCGGAAGGCCCACCTCCAGCGAGCACTTCACCTACACGCTCGCCGAGCGCCCCAAGGCCGCGCACCTGGTGGTCGCTGAGGAGGGCGCACCCGCGACGCAGGTCCAGAAGTACGTGGACGCGCTGAAGGCCAACGGCCGCTCGGCCACCGTCTGGGACGTCGCCACCCAGGGCGCCCCGCACGCGCTCGGCGTGCTGGGCCACTTCGACTCGGTCGTGCACTACACCGGCGCCTCGGTGCCCGGCGGCCCGACCCAGCTCCAGCTCCGTGCGTACCTCAACGAGGGCGGCAAGCTGGTCGAGGCGGGCGAGAGGGCGGGCGGTGCGGCCAGGCTCGGCCCGGCCAACACCAACGACTTCAGCCAGTACTACCTCGGCGCGTACGGCCGCGTGGACTCTCCCGGCGCCACCGGTCTTGCCGGCGCCGGAGGCCTCTCCGGGATCACCACCCCGCTGACCGGCGCCCCGGGCAACCCGCTGGACACCCCGGGCTCCTACCAGGTCACGTCGGACGAGCTCCCGGCCGCGCAGTTCCCGCAGTTCACCAGCGCCCAGGCGGGCCGCTACACCGGCATCGCCAACCCGTACGCCCCGTACGAGGGCCAGGGCATGGCCTCCGCGAAGAGCAACAGCAACAACTACAAGCGCCTCACCCGCACCGTGGACCTCACCGGCGTGAGCGCGGCCGACAGGCCCGCGCTGCGCATGGCCCTCAACTGGGACACCGAGGGCGGCTACGACCACGCCCTCCTGGAGGCGCACACCACGGGCGCGGAGGACTGGACGACGCTGCCCGAGGCGGGCGGCCTGACCTCGAACGCGGTGCCCGCCGAGTGCTCGGCCGGCTTCTTCCTGCGGGCCCACCCGTTCCTGACGCACTACCTCACGCAGGGGGCGAGCGGCTGCACCGCGACCGGCTCCAGCGGCGCCTGGAACAGCTTCACCGGCAGCTCCAACGGCTGGAAGCAGGTCTCCTTCGACCTGAGCGCCTACGCGGGCAAGAAAGTCG
The DNA here is from genome assembly GCF_044333135.1 of Streptomyces sp. NPDC021093. Taxonomy (NCBI): domain Bacteria; kingdom Bacillati; phylum Actinomycetota; class Actinomycetes; order Kitasatosporales; family Streptomycetaceae; genus Streptomyces; species Streptomyces sp. NPDC021093. Next base: position 534,220 of record NZ_JBIRQJ010000005.1, read on the forward strand.
ACCTGTCCCTCGCCTACGTCACCGACCCGAGCAGCCTGGAGCGCGGTGTCTTCGCCGACAACGCACGGCTGAACATCGGCGGCACGGACCGGGAGACCGAGGGCTTCGAGACCTCCCTCGGCGTCTGGGCGGCCGCTCCGGCACCGGCCGGCAGCCCGGCGGTCGTCGAGCCGTGGGCCCGCACCGGAGAGCTGTTCCAGACGTACGCGGGCGTCACCACGCGTGACACCGCACTCCTCGGCTTCGGCCTGGAGCACGTACCGGACGCCAAGCAGCGCGCCGGACTCCTGGAGAAGGCACTGAAGAGCATCAAGGGCTGATTCCGGAGCATCGGGCCGATGTCAAGACCCCACTTCGACAATCACCGAGAGTAGTCAGGGCTTTGGTCCCGACGGCCGGTACTCCCCGCTTCACTACTGGGGAGTACGGGCCGTCGGGCCACGTCCGGCCCTGTCCGGGGCCCACTCGATGCGACTTCAAGGTCTACGGAGAGGTAGGGTCGGACTCGGTCGGGGACATCCCATTCAAGCTCGCCGTGGCGTCGAAACCTCGGCGTACCAACGAGGAGATCGGTTCGTGACGATCCGCGTAGGAATCAACGGCTTCGGCCGCATCGGGCGCAACTACTTCAGGGCGCTCCTGGAACAGGGTGCGGACATTGAGATTGTTGCTGTCAACGACCTGGGTGACACCGCGACCACCGCGCACCTTCTGAAGTACGACACCATCCTGGGCCGCCTCAAGGCCGAGGTGTCGCACACCGAGGACACCATCACCGTCGACGGTCACACCATCAAGGTGCTGTCCGAGCGCAACCCCGCCGACATCCCGTGGGGCACGCTGGGCGTCGACATCGTGATCGAGTCCACCGGCATCTTCACCAAGAAGGCCGACGCCGAGAAGCACATCGCCGGCGGCGCGAAGAAGGTCCTCATCTCGGCTCCGGCCAAGGACGAGGACATCACCATCGTGATGGGCGTCAACCAGGACAAGTACGACGCGGCCAACCACCACGTCATCTCCAACGCCTCCTGCACCACCAACTGCGTGGCGCCGATGGCCAAGGTCCTCGACGAGAACTTCGGCCTGGTCAAGGGCCTGATGACGACGGTCCACGCGTACACCAACGACCAGCGCATCCTGGACTTCCCGCACTCGGACCTGCGTCGTGCCCGCGCCGCCGCCGAGAACATCATTCCGACCACGACGGGTGCCGCCAAGGCCACCGCCCTGGTCCTCCCGCAGCTCAAGGGCAAGCTCGACGGCATCGCCATGCGCGTGCCGGTCCCGACCGGTTCGGCCACCGACCTGGTCGTCGAGCTCGGCCGCGAGGTCACCAAGGACGAGGTCAACGCCGCGTTCAAGAAGGCCGCCGACGACGGCGACCTGCACGGCTTCCTCACGTACACCGAGGACCCGATCGTCTCCTCCGACATCGTGGGCGACCCGTCGTCCTGCACCTTCGACTCCTCCCTGACGATGGTCCAGGAGGGCAAGACGGTGAAGATCCTCGGCTGGTACGACAACGAGTGGGGCTACTCGAACCGCCTGGTCGACCTGACCGTCTTCGTCGGCGGACAGCTCTGATCACGCTCTGACCAGCAGTACTGAGAGCATGAAGATGTGAGCTACAGGGCTCGGGCAGCGCAATGCGGCGCTGTGCGAGCCCTGTGGCCTGTCCAGCCCTCCTGAGGAGCCGTAACTCATGAAGACGATTGACGAACTCATCGCCGATGGCGTAGCGGGCAAGCGGGTCTTCGTCCGCGCCGATCTCAACGTGCCGCTCGACGGCACCAGGATTACCGACGACGGCCGCATCCGCGCCGTCCTGCCGACGGTCGCCAAGCTCGCTGCCGCGGGCGCGCGCGTGATCGTCGCCTCGCACCTGGGCCGCCCCAAGGGCGCCCCGGACCCGGCCTTCTCGCTCGGCCCGGCCGCCGCCCGGCTCGGCGAACTGCTCGGCGCGGACGTGGCGTTCGCGACCGACACGGTCGGCGAGTCCGCCCGCGCCGCCGTCGCCGCACTGGCCGACGGCCAGGTCGCGGTGATCGAGAACCTGCGCTTCAACGCCGGTGAGACCGCCAAGGACGACGCCGAGCGCGGCGCCTTCGCCGACGAACTCGCGTCACTGGCCGACCTGTACGTGGGCGACGGCTTCGGCGCCGTGCACCGCAAGCACGCCTCGGTCTTCGACCTCCCGGCCCGCCTGCCGCACGCCGCCGGCGACCTCATCGCCACCGAGGTCGGCGTCCTCAAGAAGCTCACCGAGGACGTTGCCCGCCCCTACGTCGTCGTCCTCGGCGGTGCCAAGGTCTCCGACAAGCTCGGCGTGATCGACCACCTCCTGGAGAAGGCCGACAAGATCCTGGTCGGCGGCGGCATGGCGTACACCTTCCTCAAGGCCCAGGGCCACGAGGTCGGCATCTCGCTGCTGCAGGAGGACCAGATCCCGACGGTGCTGGAGTACCTGTCGCGCGCCGAGAAGAAGGGCGTCGAGTTCGTCCTTCCCGTCGACGTCCTGGTCTCGGCCGAATTCCCCGACCTCAAGGGGAAGACCCCGGCCAACCCGACCACGGTCGCGGCCGACGCCATCCCGGCGGACCAGGAGGGCCTCGACATCGGCCCGAAGACCCGCGAGCTGTACGCGGCGAAGCTCGCCGACGCGGCCACCGTCTTCTGGAACGGCCCCATGGGCGTCTTCGAGCACCCCGACTACGAGGGCGGCACCAAGGCCGTCGCCCAGGGCCTGCTGGACTCCGACGCCTTCACGGTCGTCGGCGGTGGCGACTCGGCCGCCGCGGTCCGCATCCTGGGCTTCGACGAGAACAAGTTCGGCCACATCTCGACCGGCGGCGGCGCAAGCCTCGAATACCTGGAAGGCAAGACCCTTCCCGGCCTTGCCGCACTGGAGGACTGATCCAAGAATGAGCACCACCCGCACCCCGCTGATGGCGGGCAACTGGAAGATGAACCTCAACCACCTTGAGGCCATCACCCACGTACAGAAGCTCGCCTTCGCGCTGGCCGACAAGGACTTCGACGCGGTCGAGGTCGCGGTCCTGCCGCCCTTCACCGACCTGCGCTCGGTGCAGACCCTGGTCGACGGCGACAAGCTGAAGATCAAGTTCGGCGCCCAGGACATCTCGGCGCACGACTCCGGCGCGTACACCGGTGAGATCTCCGGCGCCATGCTCGCCAAGTTCAAGTGTGCGTACGTCGCGATCGGCCACTCCGAGCGCCGCCAGTACCACAACGAGACCGACGAGATCGTCAACGCCAAGGTGAAGGCCGCGTACAAGCACGGCCTGACCCCGATCATGTGCGTCGGCGAGGGCCTGGACATCCGCAAGGCCGGCAACCAGGTCGAGTACACCCTCGCCCAGGTCGACGGCGGCCTCAAGGACATCCCGGCCGAGCAGGCCGAGTCCATCGTCATCGCGTACGAGCCGGTGTGGGCCATCGGCACCGGCGAGGTCGCGACCCCCGAGGACGCGCAGGAAGTCTGCGGTGCGATCCGCGGCCGTCTCGCCGAGCTGTACTCGCAGGAACTGGCCGACAAGGTCCGCATCCAGTACGGCGGTTCGGTCAAGTCCGGCAACGTCGCCGCGATCATGGAGAAGCCGGACGTGGACGGCGCCCTGATCGGCGGCGCGGCGCTGGACGCCGACGAGTTCGTCAAGATCGTGCGCTTCCGCGACCAGTAGTACCGGCAGTGAGTAGGCCCTCGGGCCGATCCGTCGTACTCTGACGGGGCCGGTGGCCAGCCACCGGCCCCGTCGTTTGTCTAGATCCGAGGAAAGTGGTCCAGCCGTGGTTATGGGGTTCTCGATCGCCCTGATCGTATTCAGCCTGCTGCTGATGCTGCTGGTTCTGATGCACAAGGGGAAGGGCGGCGGTCTCTCCGACATGTTCGGCGGAGGCATGCAGTCGTCCGTCGGAGGTTCCTCGGTCGCCGAGCGCAACCTCGACCGGATCACGGTCGTCGTCGGTCTGATCTGGTTCGGGCTGATTGTGGCACTCGCGCTGCTGATGAAGCTCAAGGGCTGACTCGTACGACTGACGGTGCGACGCGCGGGACGCGGCCTATCATGGGCGGGCGTCCCGGCGTCGGGGTGTAACTCCCGTCACTGGACGCGCGTTGGGCCTTATCGAGAGTGGGCGCCCGCCGCGAAGCCGCTCGACGAAGCTTCGCAGCACCATCACGCAGGGAGTTACGACCGTGGCAAGTGGCAACGCGATCCGGGGAAGCCGGGTCGGAGCGGGGCCGATGGGTGAGGCCGAGCGCGGCGAGTCCGCGCCCCGCCTGCGCATCTCCTTCTGGTGCTCCAACGGGCACGAGACACAGCCGAGCTTCGCAAGCGACGCGCAGGTCCCGGACAACTGGGACTGCCCGCGCTGCGGATTCCCGGCCGGACAGGACCGGGACAACCCGCCGGCGCCGCCGCGCACCGAACCGTACAAGACGCATCTCGCGTACGTACGGGAGCGGCGCAGCGACGCGGACGGCGAGGCGATCCTCGCCGAGGCACTCGCGAAACTGCGCGGCGAGATCTAGGAACTGAGCGAGGGCCGGACACCGAACGGTGTCCGGCCCTCGTCGTTTCCGGCCGATCTTGCGTCCGGCCTTTGTTGTTTCCGCTGGTCAGCGTGATTGTCAGTGCCGTCCCTTACTGTTCTTGCACGATCCGAACAACGGTACGGGCGGGGGCAGTTGTGGCAGCGGTGCAAGCGGTGGAGGCGGAGGGGCAGGCGCCCGCCTGGCGCGGGGGATTCGGCCGACTGTGGTCGGCCGCCGTCGTCTCCCGGTTCGGCGACTCGCTGCGCGGGGCCGCGATGCCGCTGCTCGCCGCCTCGCTGACCGCGGACCCGATGCTGGTGTCCCTCGTGACCGCGTGCGGCTTCCTGCCCTGGCTGCTGTTCGGACTGCTCGGCGGTGCGGTCGCGGACCGGGTCGACCAGCGGCGGGCGATGTGGGCCGTCGACCTCCTGCGCGGGGTGCTGATGGCGGGCTTCGCGGTGGCCGTCGCGCTGGGGCACGCGTCGATCGCGCTGCTGATCGTGGTGGCCTTCGCCCTCACCACCCTCCAGACGCTCTTCGACAACGCGGCCACGGCCCTGCTGCCCTCGCTCGTCCCGGCCGGGACACTGGGCGCCGCCAACGCCCGGCTGATGGTCGGGCAGCAGATCGCGAGCACCTTCCTGGCCGCCCCACTGGTGCCGGTGCTGCTGATCTGGGGCCCCTCCGTGCCGTACGCGGCGGACGCCACGACCTACGTACTGGCGGCCGTACTGATCGCCTCGCTGCGGACCACGCTGCCGCAGCGGGAGCCCCGGGCGGCGGGCAGCACCCTGCGCGGGGAGATCGCGGAGGGGCTCAAGGCGCTCTGGTCGGACCGGCCGATGCGCGGCCTCTGCGTCGCGACCACCCTGTGCAACATCGGAGTGGGCGCCCTCATCGCCGTGCTGGTGCTGCACGTCACCGGCTGGCTGGACGCGGGCCAGGCCGGATACGCGGCGGTCCTCATGGCCTACGGGGTGGGCAGCGTGGTCGGCGGGCTGGGCGCGGGGCGGCTCGCCCGCAGGCTCGGGCGAATACGCAGCGTGTTCCTCGCCGGGGTCGTCGAGACCGGCTGCCTCGTCGCCCTGGGGACGGTGCGCGAGCTGTGGGCGGCGGTCGCGGCGATGGCGGTGTTCGGACTGATGGGCACCGTGTGGAACGCGAACCAGGTGACCCTGATGCAGGAGCGCAGCCCGGCCGCCATGCTGGGCAGGATCAGCGCGGCCTTCCGGACGCTCGCCATCGCGGGGACCCCGCTCGGGGCGCTGCTCGGCGGGCTGGTGGCGGCCGGCTGGGGGCTGAACACCCCCGCCCTGCTGGCGGCCGTCCTGTTCGGGCTGGCCGTGGCCTCACTCGCACCCCTGATCAATTAAGTTGGACCAGGCAGCGGGGGATGCATGCAGATACGAGTAGAAGAGGGCTGATGTCCGAGATGAACGCAATGGACTCGAAGAGCGGCTCGCAGGGCACGGGCGGCCGCACCAGGCTGAACCAGCTGCCCGAGTGGACCGCCCTGGGCAAGCACCGGGAGCAGCTGGGCGACACTCACCTGCGCGACCTGTTCGACGCCGATCCGGCGCGCGGCACCGGCTACACCCTCCAGGCCGGCGACCTGTACCTCGACTACTCCAAGCACCTGGTCACCGACGAGACGCTGGGGCTGCTGCGCGAGCTGGCCGCTGCCACCGGGGTCGCCGAGCTGCGCGACGCCATGTTCCGCGGCGAGAAGATCAACACCACCGAGGACCGGGCCGTCCTGCACACCGCGCTGCGCGCCCCGCGGGGAGCGGTGATCGAGGTCGACGGCGAGAACGTCGTCCCGGCCGTGCACGCCGTCCTCGACAAGATGGCCGCTTTCTCCGACAAGGTCCGCTCCGGCGAGTGGACCGGGCACACCGGCAGGCGCATCAAGACGGTCGTGAACATCGGCATCGGCGGCTCCGACCTCGGCCCCGCCATGGCGTACGAGGTGCTGCGCTCCTTCACCGCCCGGGAGCTGGACTTCCGCTTCGTCTCCAACGTGGACGGCGCGGACCTGCACGAGGCCGTCCGCGACCTGGACGCCGAGGAGACGCTGTTCATCGTCGCGTCGAAGACCTTCACGACGATCGAGACCATCACCAACGCCACCTCCGCCCGCAACTGGCTGCTGAGCAGGCTGGGCGGTGACGAGTCCGCCGTCGCCAAGCACTTCGTGGCCCTGTCGACCAACGCCGAGAAGGTCGCCGACTTCGGCATCGACACGGCCAACATGTTCGAGTTCTGGGACTGGGTCGGCGGCCGCTACTCGTTCGACTCGGCCATCGGCCTGTCCCTGATGATCGCCATCGGACCGGACCGCTTCCGCGAGATGCTCGACGGCTTCCACCAGGTCGACGAGCACTTCCGCACCGCGCCCGCCGAGGAGAACGTGCCGCTGCTGCTCGGTCTGCTGGGCGTCTGGTACGGGGCGTTCTTCGACGCGCAGGCGCACGCGGTCCTGCCGTACAGCCACTACCTGTCGAAGTTCACCGCGTACCTCCAGCAGCTCGACATGGAGTCCAACGGCAAGTCCGTGGACCGCGAGGGCAACCCGGTCGACTGGCAGACCGGAGCGGTCGTCTGGGGCACCCCGGGCACCAACGGACAGCACGCGTACTACCAGTTGCTGCACCAGGGCACCAAGGTCGTCCCGGCCGACTTCATCGGCTTCGCGCGTCCGGTCGCCGATCTGACGCCGGGTCTGGAGGCCCAGCACGACCTGCTGATGGCGAACTTCTTCGCCCAGACGCAGGCGCTGGCCTTCGGCAAGACTCCCGACGAGGTCCGTGCCGAGGGCGTGGCCGAGGAGCTGGTGCCGCACAAGACCTTCCGCGGCAACCACCCGACGACCACGATCCTCAGCGACGAGCTGACGCCGTCCGTGCTGGGGCAGCTGATCGCGCTGTACGAGCACAAGGTGTTCGTCCAGGGTGCGATCTGGAACATCGACTCCTTCGACCAGTGGGGGGTCGAACTCGGCAAGGTCCTCGCCAAGAAGATCGAGCCGGTGCTCACCAAGGGCGAGGGCGGCGGGCAGCTCGACGGTTCGACCGCCGCGCTGGTCGACAAGTACCGTACGCTGCGCGGGCGTTGAGCCCTCGCATGCTTACTGACAAGGGGTGAAGGTGACGGGGACAGGCACGGGGGCCGCAAGGCTCAGGCCGCCGAACAACGAGCTCGACCCGCGGTCCGTCCGCTGGTGGCAGATGCAGTGGCTGGCGCTGATCGTGCCGCCCGTCCTCGTCCTCGTACTCCTGGGAATCCTGATCGCCCCGGCCAGGTTCTGGCTGCTGCTGCCCGCGGCCGTCATCGCGGTGCCGGGGCTGCTCGTCTCGGTGTTCCTGCCGCTGTGGTGGTACCGGGTGCACCGGTGGGAGGTGACGGACAGCGCGGTCTACGTCCGTACCGGGTTCTTCTGGCAGGAGTGGCGGATCGCGCCGATGTCGCGGATCCAGACGGTGGACACCGTGCGCGGCCCGCTCCAGCAGCTCTTCGGGCTGGCCACGGTCGTCGTCACCACCGCCTCCTCCAAGGGGGCGGTCAAGATCGAGGGCCTGGACCACGAGGTGGCGGCCGAACTCGCCGAGCGGCTGACGGAGATCACCGGGGCCACGCCGGGGGACGCGACATGAGCGACGACAAGTCTGCTTATGACGACCCCGAGTGGCGTCGGCTCGACCGGCACGCGGTCCTCGTCGCCGCGCTGATCATGGGCGGCATCGCCTTCAGCGGCGGCGTGCCCACCGTCATCGGCCTCACCGTGCCCTTCGGGTTCTGGACCGCGCTCGGCTGGGTGCTGGGCGGGGCCGTGGTCTTCATCGGGGGAAGCGCGGGCGCGGAGTACATACGCTGGCGGCACACCCGGTACCGGATCGGGCCCGAGCGGGCCGAACTGCACACCGGGCTGCTGCTGGTGAAGCGGCGCTCGCTCGCCCGTGAGCGGATCCGCAACGTCGACCTGACCGCCCATCCGCTGCTGCGCGTCTTCGGCCTGGTCAAGGTGCGGATCGGGACGGGCGAGCACCACGGCGGCGCCGAGTCCACCCTCGTGCTGCAGCCGGTCACCCGGCAGGAGGCCGACCGGCTGCGCCGCGAACTCCTCGGCAGAGCTGCCGTCTCCGCCGAGGGGGAGCAGTCCGAGGGGCGGCTCGCGACCCTCGACCCCGGCTGGATCCGGTACGCGCCGGTGTCCGTCGCCGCCCCCGTGCTCGGCCTGGCGGCCGGCGGCGCGGTGATGCAGGGCAGCGAATGGTTCGGTATGCAGAGGGGCGTCATCGAGTGGGTCGGCGACCTGTTCAGCGGGGTCGCGGTGGCCTGGATGGTCATCACGCTCGCGTTGGCGCTGCTGGTCGCGGGCGTGGTCGGTGCGCTCGGACTGTTCGTCGAGATGTGGTGGGGCTACCGGCTCGACCGCGAGCCGGGCGGCACGCTGCGGGTCCAGCGCGGGCTGTTCACCTCACGGTCGATCTCCATCGAGGAGCGGCGGCTGCGGGGCGTCGAGGTCGTGGAACCGCTGGGCGTACGGCTGGCCGGGGCCGCTCGGGTGGACGCGGTGGCGACGGGCCTCGCGGAGGGCGACTCCGACAAGCACGCGGACCACAAGACGCTGATACCGGCCGTGCCGAAGGAGCTGGCGGACTCGGTGGCCGCACGGGTGCTGCGCGAGCCGGTCGCGCCGACTTCGGCGGCCCGGCTGGTGCCGCATCCCGTCGCGGCGCGGGGGCGGCGGCTGCGGTGGTCGGTCTCGGCGGTGCTGGGGGTGGTGTTGTTGTTGGTGGTGCTGGGGGTGCTGCTGACGGACGTACTGCTGTACGTCGCCGGGGGCCTGGCCGTGGTGCTGCTGCCGGTGGCGGTGCTGTTGGCGGTCGACGCGTATCGGGCGCTGGGGCACGGTCTGACCGGGGAGTACCTGGTGATGAGGTCCGGGACGGTGCGGCGGGCGACGGTGGCGCTGCGCAGGGACGGGGTGATCGGCTTCACCGTGAAGCAGTCGGTCTTCCAGCGGAGGGCGGGGCTGATCACGGTCATGGCCACGACCGCGGCCGGGGCCGGGGCGTACTCGGTCTACGACGCGGGGGAGTCGGAGGGGCTGACCTTCGCGGACGAGGCGGTGGAGGGGCTGCTGGGGCCGTTCCTGGAGCGGGGATAGGGGCCGGGGGTTTGACCCGTGCGCCCGGTCCTGGGCGCGCCTGCGGCGGGCTGGGGGCGTACCTGCGGGGCTGCACCGGTGCGGGTGGCGGGCCGCTTCGCGGATGTGGGCGATGTGCGGGCTGCTGGGCGCGGGGCGGTGGGTGGGCGTTGTGCGGGTGCGTCGTGGCTGGTCGCGCAGTTCCCCGCGCCCCTAAATGCCTGCCCCCGAGCCCCTGAGCCCCCGAACCCCCTTGGGCAGCGAGCCCGCCCTAGCCTCCTTGGGCAGCGGGGCCGCCCCCCGGGGGCAGTGGGGTCTCCCCTGCTCCTTAAGAGCTTGGGGAAGGGTGGGCAAGGGGGCGGCCCCCACCGCGGCACGCCCCCTCCGTGACTGCCCATCCCCCGACACCGCCCCACGCACCGCGGCCCGGTACGCCCCAAGCGAGGGGCGTACCGGGCCGCAGTACAGCATCTGCCGATGTCAGGCCGAAGCCGGCGGGTAAAGCGCCCGAGGCAGTTCGGACGCCGCCGCCGCGTCCAGCAGCCACAGCGTGCGGGCGCGTCCGTACGCGCCCGAGGCCGGGGCCTGGACCTCGCCCGGGCCCGAGAGGGCGATCGCCGCCGCCCTCGCCTTGTCCTCGCCCGCCGCCAGGAGCCACACCTCGCGTGCCGCCCGGATCGCCGGGAGGGTGAGCGAGATGCGGGTGGGCGGGGGCTTGGGGGCGCCGTGGACGCCCACCACCGTCCGCTGCGTCTCGCGCACCGCCGGGTGCTCCGGGAAGAGCGACGCGACGTGCGTGTCCGGGCCGACGCCCAGCATGAGGACGTCGAAGGTGGGCACCGGGCCGTGGTCCTCGGGACCGGCGGCCGCGGCGAGTTCCGCCGCGTACGCCGCCGCCGCCGAGTCCGCGTCGTCGAACTCCGCGTCGGACGCCGGCATCGCGTGCACCCTGGCCGGGTCCAGCGGGACCGAGTCCAGCAGAGCCTCCCTGGCCTGGGTGTAGTTGCGCTCCGGGTCGTCGGCGGGGACGTAGCGCTCGTCGCCCCACCACAGGTCCAGGCGCGACCAGTCGATCGCGTCCCGGGCCGGTGAGGCGGCGAGCGCCGCCAGCAGGCCGTTGCCGTTGCGGCCACCGGTGAGGACCACCGAGGCCGAACCGCGGGCCGCCTGTGCGTCGACCACCTTGGTGATCAGCCGGGCGGCCACGGCCTGCGCCATCAGCTCCTTGTCCCGGTGCACCACCAACTGCGGTGCGCTGCTCATCACTTGGCGGCCGCCTTCTTCGCAGTGGAGGCCGCCTTCTTGGCCGCGGGAGCGGGCTTCTTCTCCGCGTCGGCGGGGGCGTCCTTGCCCTCGCCCGTCGCGGAAGCCTCCGCCGCGGCCTTGTCCACGACCGCACCCAGCCGGTCCACGCCGAACCGCAGCGCGGAGGCGTAGGTGTCGTCGGGGTCGAGGCGGCGCAGTTCCTCCGCGATGAGCTCGGCGGTCTCGCGCCGCTTCAGCGCCACCGCTCGGTCCGGCTGGCCGCTCATGCACAGGGTGGCCAGCGAACCGTCGGCGCGGTCCAGGACGATCGGGCCGTCCTTGGTGTCCATCCGTACGGCCGTCAGACCGGGACCGGCGGAGAGGGTGCGCTTCACGGGGACGCCGAGGCGGTCCGCCAGCCACATGGCGAGCAGCTCGCAGCTCGGGTTGAACTCCTCGCCCTCCACCTCGACCGAGGTGACCTCGGTCGGGAGCTGGTCGAGCGCGGCGGCGAGCATCGAACGCCACGGGGTGATGCGGGCCCAGGACAGGTCCGTGTCGCCCGGCGTGTAGTTCTCGCTGCGCGCGGTCAGCTCGTGGATCGGCTGCTCGGCGGCGTACGTGTCGGTCACACGGCGCTGGCCGAGGGCGCCCAGGGGATCCTTCGCCGGGTCCACGGGACCGTTCACCGGCCACCAGACGACCGTGGGGGCGTCCGGGAGCAGGAGGGGGAGCACGACCGACTGGGCGTGGTTGATGACCTCGCCGTAGAGACGCAGGACAACCGTTTCACCGGTGCCCGCGTCGGCGCCGAGCCGTACCTCCGCGTCCAGGCGCGCCTTCGAGCGGTCGCGCGGCGAGCGCGAGAACCGCTTGACGACGACCAGGGTGCGGGAGGGGTGCTCGCGGGACGCCTCGTTCGCCGCCTTGAGGGCGTCGTAGGCGTTCTCCTCGTCCGTCACGATGACGAGGGTCAGCACCATGCCGACGGCCGGGGTCCCTATGGCCCGCCGTCCCTTCACGAGTGCCTTGTTGATCTTGCTGGACGTGGTGTCCGTCAGGTCGATCCTCATGGCCGGCGCCAGCTCCGTCCGTCTCGTGCGAGCATTTCGTTCGCCTCGTCGGGGCCCCAGGTACCGGACGGGTACTGCGCGGGCTTGCCGTGCGTGTCCCAGTACTCCTCGATGGGGTCGAGGATCCGCCAGGACTGCTCGACCTCCTCCAGACGCGGGAAGAGGTTGGCGTCGCCCAGCAGGACGTCCAGGATGAGGCGTTCGTACGCCTCCGGGCTCGACTCCGTGAAGGACTCGCCGTACGCGAAGTCCATCGAGACGTCCCGGATCTCCATCGAGGTGCCGGGCACCTTGGAGCCGAACCGCACCGTCACGCCCTCGTCCGGCTGCACGCGGATGACGATCGCGTTCTGGCCGAGCTCCTCGGTGGCGGTGTGGTCGAAGGGCGAGTGCGGGGCGCGCTGGAAGACGACCGCGATCTCCGTGACCCTGCGGCCCAGGCGCTTGCCCGTACGTAGGTAGAACGGGACGCCCGCCCAGCGGCGGTTGTCGATCTCCAGCTTGATCGCGGCGTAGGTGTCGGTCTTCGACTTGGGGTCGATGCCGTCCTCCTGGAGGTAGCCGACGGCCTTCTCGCCGCCCTGCCACCCCGCCGCGTACTGCCCGCGCACGGTGTCCCGGCCCAGATCCTTGGGGATCTTGACCGCGCCCAGCGCCTTGGACTTCTCCGCGACCAGCGCGTCCGCGTCGAAGGAGGCGGGCTCCTCCATCGCGGTCAGCGCGAGCAGCTGGAGGAGGTGGTTCTGGATGACGTCGCGGGCGGCACCGATGCCGTCGTAGTACCCGGCCCGGCCGCCGATGCCGATGTCCTCGGCCATGGTGATCTGCACGTGGTCCACGTACGACCGGTTCCAGATCGGCTCGAACATCTGGTTGGCGAAACGCAGCGCCAGGATGTTCTGAACCGTCTCCTTCCCCAGGTAGTGGTCGATGCGGAAGACCTCGTTCGGCGGGAAGACCTCGTGCACGATCCGGTTGAGCTCCTGCGCGGAGTCCAGGTCGTGCCCGAAGGGCTTCTCGATGACCGCGCGCCGCCAGGAGTTCTCCTGCTGGTCCGCCAGCCCGTGCTTCTTGAGCTGCTGGACGACCTTGGGGAAGAACTTCGGCGGTACGGAGAGGTAGAAGGCGAAGTTGCCGCCCGTGCCCTGCGCCTGGTCGAGCTCGTGGATCGTCGACTTCAGCGTCTCGAACGCCTCGTCGTCGTCGAAGTCGCCCTGGACGAAGCGCATGCCCTGGATCAGCTGCTGCCAGACCTCCTCGCGGAACTCCGTGCGCGCGTGCTCCTTGACGGCGTCGTGGACGACCTGTGCGAAGTCCTCGCTGGCCCAGTCGCGGCGGGCGAAGCCGATGAGCGAGAAGCCCGGCGGCAGCAGGCCGCGGTTGGCCAGGTCGTACACGGCAGGCATCAACTTTTTACGGGACAAATCGCCCGTGACGCCGAAAATGACCAGGCCCGACGGCCCCGCGATGCGCGGGAGCCGTCGATCCTGAGCGTCACGCAGCGGATTGCTGCTGGACAAGGTTTTAGCCCTCCGAAGGAGCGAGGCGCTTGAGCTCGGCCTCGGTCGACTTGAGCAGGTCGTTCCAGGCGTCCTCGAACTTGTCGACGCCTTCGGTCTCCAGGAGCTGTACGACGTCGTCGTACGCGATCCCGAGCTTCTCGACGGCGTCGAGGTCGGCGCGGGCCTGCTCGTACGTGCCCGCGATGGTGTTGCCCGTGATCTGCCCGTGGTCGGCCGTGGCCTCCAGGGTCGCCTCCGGCATGGTGTTCACCGTGCCGGGCGCCACCAGGTCGTCGACGTACAGCGTGTCCTTGTACGACGGGTCCTTGACACCGGTCGAGGCCCACAGCGGACGCTGCTTGTTGGCCTGCGCCTTGTCCAGGGCGGCCCAGCGGTCCGAGGAGAAGACCTCCTCGAACGCCTGGTACGCGAGACGGGCGTTGGCCAGCGCGGCCTTGCCCTTGAGGGCCTTGGCCTCGTCCGTGCCCAGTCCTTCGAGGCGCTTGTCGATCTCGGTGTCCACGCGGGACACGAAGAAGGAGGCCACCGAGTGGATCTTGGAGAGGTCCAGGCCGGCGGCCTTCGCCTTCTCCAGGCCCGCCAGGTACGCGTCCATGACCTCGCGGTAGCGCTCAAGCGAGAAGATCAGCGTGACGTTGACGCTGATGCCCTTGCCGATGACCTCGGTGATCGCCGGCAGACCGGCCTTCGTCGCCGGGATCTTGATGAGCGTGTTGGGGCGGTCCACCAGCCAGGCGAGCTGCTTGGCCTCGGCGATCGTGGCCGCCGTGTTGTGCGCCAGGCGCGGGTCGACCTCGATGGAGACCCGGCCGTCCTGGCCCTGCGTCGCGTCGAAGACCGGGCGCAGGATGTCGGCGGCGTCCCTCACGTCCGCCGTCGTGATCATGCGGATGGCTTCCTCGACGGTCACCTCGCGGGCCGCGAGGTCGCTCAGCTGGACCTCGTAACCGTCGCCGGAGGAGATCGCCTTCTGGAAGATCGAGGGGTTGGTGGTGACGCCCACGACGTGCTGCTGGTCGATCAGCTCGGCGAGGTTGCCGGACGTGATCCGCTTGCGCGACAGGTCGTCGAGCCAGATCGCCACGCCCTCGTCGGAGAGGCGCTTGAGTGCGTCTGTCATGAGTTCTGCATCTCCTACTGGTCTGTGTCTCTACGGGCGTCAGCGCTGGGCGGCGGCGAGGGATTCCCGGGCTGCGGCAGCGACGGCCGCGCCGGTGAAACCGAACTCCTTGAAGAGGACCTTGCCGTCGGCGGAGGCGCCGAAGTGCTCCAGCGAGACGATCCGGCCCGCGTCGCCGACGTACTTGTGCCAGGTCAGGCCGATACCGGCCTCGACGGCCACGCGTGCCTTGACGGACGGGGGAAGGACGCTGTCCCGGTAGGCCTGGTCCTGCTCCTCGAACCACTCGACGGACGGCATCGACACGACACGGGTCGGGATGCCGGCGGCCTGGAGCTCCTCGCGCGCCTCGACGGCGAGCTGGACCTCGGAACCGGTGCCGATCAGGACCACCTGGGCGTCGCCGCCCTCGGCCTCGAAGAGCACGTAGCCACCGCGCGCCGCGTCCTCGTTGCGCTCGTACGTCGGTACGCCCTGGCGGGTCAGCACCAGGCCGGTCGGGGCGCCCTTGCCGAAGACCTTCGTGTACCGCTTCAGGATCTCGCGCCAGGCGATCGCGGTCTCGTTGGCGTCGGCCGGGCGGACCACGTTCAGGCCCGGGATCGCGCGCAGCGAGGCCAGGTGCTCGACCGGCTGGTGGGTGGGGCCGTCCTCGCCGAGACCGACCGAGTCGTGCGTCCACACGTACGTCACCGGCAGGTGCATCAGCGCGGAGAGGCGTACGGAGTTGCGCATGTAGTCGGAGAACACCAGGAAGGTGCCGCCGTAGATACGGGTGTTGCCGTGCAGCGCGATGCCGTTCATCTCGGCGGCCATCGAGTGCTCGCGGATACCGAAGTGGACCGTGCGGCCGTACGGGTCCGCCTCCGGCAGCGGGTTGCCCTCGGGCAGGAACGACGACGACTTGTCGATCGTCGTGTTGTTCGAGCCGGCGAGGTCGGCGGAGCCGCCCCACAGCTCGGGGATCACCGCGCCGAGCGCCTGCAGGACCTTGCCGGACGCGGCGCGGGTGGCGATCCCCTTGCCGGTCTCGAAGGCCGGGAGCTTCTCCTCCCAGCCCGCGGGCAGCTCGGCCGCCGCAATGCGGTCGAACTCCGCCGCGCGCTCCGGGTTCGCGGTGCGCCAGGCGGCGAAGCCCTTCTCCCACTCGGCCTTCGCCTGCGCACCCCGGTCCAGCGCCTCGCGGGTGTGCGCGAGGACCTCGTCGGAGACCTCGAAGGACCGCTCCGGGTCGAAGCCGAGGACACGCTTGGTGGCCGCGACCTCCTCGTCGCCCAGCGCCGAGCCGTGCGAGGCCTCGGTGCCCTGCGCGTGCGGCGCGGGCCAGGCAATGATCGAGCGCATCGCGATGAAGGAGGGCCTGTCCGTGACGGCCTTCGCCTGCTGGATCGCGTCGTACAGCGCCTCGGGGTCGAGGTCGCCGTCCGGCTTCGGGGCGACGCGCTGGACGTGCCAGCCGTAGGACTCGTACCGCTGCATGGTGTCCTCGGAGACCGCCGTCTCCGTGTCACCCTCGATCGAGATGTGGTTGTCGTCCCACAGCAGGATCAGGTTGCCGAGCTTCTGGTGCCCGGCCATCGACGACGCCTCCGCGGAGATGCCCTCCTGCAGGCAGCCGTCACCGGCGATCGCGTAGATGAAGTGGTCGAACGGCGACTCACCCAGCGCCGCCTCCGGGTCGAACAGACCGCGCTCGTAGCGGGCGGCCATCGCCATCCCCACCGCGTTCGCGACGCCCTGGCCGAGCGGTCCTGTCGTGGTCTCGACACCGGTGGTGTGCCCGTACTCCGGGTGGCCCGGGGTCTTCGAGCCCCAGGTGCGGAACGCCTTCAGGTCGTCCAGCTCCAGGCCGAAACCGGCCAGGTACAGCTGGGTGTAGAGAGTGAGGGACGAATGGCCCGCGGAAAGGACGAAGCGGTCACGGCCCGTCCAGTCGGCGTCCGCCGGATCGTGCCGCATCACCTTCTGGAAAAGGGTGTACGCGGCCGGCGCCAGGCTCATCGCCGTACCAGGATGGCCGTTGCCGACCTTCTGTACGGCGTCCGCGGCCAGGACGCGGGCGGTGTCTACGGCCCGCTGGTCCAATTCGGTCCACTCAAGGTCTGTGGTGGTCGGCTTGGTGCTCACCCTGGGTCAGGGCTCCTCTCCACAATGTTTGGTCCCGGTGACTGTTCGCCGCACCGGGGCGCTGTCGAGCCTACCCCTGGAAGAACGCGCAAAATTTCGAGTCCACGCCGTGGAAAAGCGGCGCGTCAGTGACCAGAGTGCGCGCGCCGAACGGGGTTCGCCTCTCGACGAACGCATTTCCGTATACATCGGGACAGTACTCCCCGGGCGGCCGGACCCCGCGGCTGGTTCACGGACGGCTCAACACGACCCCACCCCGGCGAAGGGCGACGTATGGGCAACGTCTAGAGTGGCGTGGTACGCGCAAGTCTTTACCGGGCCTTCACGTCCGGAGCTTGCTGGGAATTCTCTGTCAGGGGTGTGCGTGACGGCCGTCGAGTCCCGACCCGCAGGGGTCGCGTCGACTCCCAGCCCGGGGGGCCATCGGCCGTTCGGAGCACGGGTCAAGGCGTTTGTTGCACTGACCAAGCCGAGGATCATCGAGCTTCTGCTGATCACCACCGTTCCGGTGATGTTCCTGGCGGAGCAGGGTGTCCCCGATCTGTGGCTGGTGCTGGCCACCTGCTTCGGCGGTTATCTCTCCGCCGGCGGTGCGAATGCGCTGAACATGTATATCGACCGCGACATCGACGCGCTGATGGACCGCACGTCGCAGCGTCCGCTGGTCACCGGAATGGTCAGCCCGCGCGAATGCCTCGTCTTCGGCATCTCGCTCGCGGTGATCTCCACGCTCTGGTTCGGACTGCTGATCAACTGGCTGTCCGCCGCGCTGTCGCTGGGAGCGCTGCTCTTCTACGTCGTCGTCTACACGATGATCCTGAAGCGCCGCACCGCGCAGAACATCGTCTGGGGCGGCATCGCCGGCTGCCTGCCGGTGCTCATCGGCTGGTCCTCGGTGACCAACTCGCTGTCCTGGGCCGCGCTGATCCTCTTCCTGGTCATCTTCTTCTGGACGCCGCCGCACTACTGGCCGCTGTCGATGAAGGTCAAGGACGACTACGCCCGGGTGGGCGTGCCGATGCTGCCGGTCGTCAAGGGCAACAAGGCGGTCGCCAAGCAGATCGTGCTCTACAGCTGGGTGATGGTCGGCGTCTCCCTGCTGCTCCAGCCGCTCGGCTACACGGGCTGGTTCTACACCGTGGTCGCGGCCGTCACCGGCGGCTGGTGGCTCTGGGAGGCGCACGGCCTGCAGGCCCGCGCCAAGGCGGAGGTCACGGGCGCGAAGCTGAAGGAGATGCGGCTGTTCCACTGGTCGATCACCTACGTCTCGCTGCTGTTCGTGGCGGTCGCCGTGGATCCCTTCCTGCGCTGGTAGCGGTACGTACGTCCCGGGCGGGCGGCACACGTGGTCAAGGCCACGTGTGCCGCCCGTCGCCAGTTTCGCTACTCGTCGGTAGCATCCTGCTCATGGCAGACACCAAGCAGG
This sequence comes from Streptomyces sp. NPDC021093, assembly GCF_044333135.1. Lineage (NCBI taxonomy): Bacteria > Bacillati > Actinomycetota > Actinomycetes > Kitasatosporales > Streptomycetaceae > Streptomyces > Streptomyces sp. NPDC021093. The sequence goes on from NZ_JBIRQJ010000005.1 coordinate 552,441, forward strand.
CAGAGCAGGCCGCGCAGGTCCCCAGCAAGCCGGCCGAGCGCAGGACCGCCAAGCTCGCCAAGCAGATCGGCGCCTTCGCCGGGAAGCACGGCGGCGCCGAGGGACAGCTCGCGTACATCGGGCAGCGGGGCACCCGCATCGTCCTGGTCGGCGACGACGGCGCCTGGGGCGACCTGGTGGCCCCGACGTACGACGTGGCGAAGGCCGCCACCGAGAAGGCCGGGATCACCGTCCACGAGGACTTCGACGGCGACTTCGCGGCCAAGGTCGAGACCGGGCCCTACGAGTGGAAGCGGATGGCCGGAATCCAGATCGGCGGCAGCGCCAACAAGAGCGCGAACGGGCCTTCCTAGTACCCAGCGGCGGGCTCACCCGTTAGGCCCTGTGGAAGCGTCACGTCCACAGGCCAAAGGGAGCCCCTCGATGATCACGACCCCGTCGTCCCTGGTGGACCAGTACTGCCACGGGGTGCTCCGCACCGAGCTGGGTCTCGGCACCTTCGAGGCCCACCTCGGGCGCACGCCCGCGCCGCCCGCCGCGGGCACCACCTTCTTCGACACCCAGACCGGCTTCGCGGTACGCCGCTGGTGTCCGCCGCTCCTCGGACTGGAGCCGCACTGCACGCCCGCCCGCTATCTGGCGAGGCGCCGCGAACTGGGCGTGCCGGAGGCGGGGCGGCGGCTGCTCAGGGGCACCGGGATCTCGACGTACCTGGTGGACACCGGGCTGCCCGGCGACCTGACCTGTCCCCAGGAGCTGGCGCTGGCGGGCGACGCCGAGGCGCGCGAGATCGTACGGCTGGAGCTGCTCGCCGAGCAGATCGCCGACACGTCGGGAACGGCGGAGGGGTTTCTCGCCAATCTGGGCGAGGCGATGCACGCGGCGACGAAGACCGCGGTGGCCTTCACTTCGGTGGCGGGGGTACGGCACGGACTCGCCCTCGCGCCCTACCCGCCGGGGCCCGGCGAAGTGCGCGGGGCGGCCGGGCGGTGGCTGGCGGGGCGCCGGGCGGGCGGCCGGCTGACCGATCCCGTACTGCTGCGGCACCTGCTGTGGAACGCGGTCAGCTGCGGGCTGCCGCTCCAGCTGCACGTGGCGGGGGACCCGGAGCGGCTCACGGAGTTCGCGGCGGCGAGCGCGGGGCTCGGCACGGATCTGGTGCTGCTGCACGGCTATCCGTACCACCGGCACGCGGCCCATCTCGCGGGCGTCTTCCCGCACGTCTACGCGGACCTGGGGCCCGCGCCCGCACACACGGGGGCGCGGGCGGCGGCCGTGCTCGCGGAGACCCTGGAGCTGGCGCCGTTCGGCAAGCTGCTGTTCTCCAGCGGCGCGCGCGGGCTGCCGGAACTGCACGTGGTGGGGGCCCAGGTGTTCCGCGAGGCCCTCGGCCGGGTGCTCGGCGGCTGGGTGGCCGAGGGCGCCTGGTCGAAGGCGGACGCGGAACGGGTCGCGGGCCTGATCGCGGCGGGCAACGCCCGCCGCGTCTACCGGCTGTCAGACGGCGCTGACGACTGAGTTGTCGGTCGAGCTGTCGGACTGCGGCGCGGGGACCTCGTCGGGGGTCTCCACGGGGCGCTCGCGCAGGCTCAGGGCGAGCCGGACCACCGCGATCCACATCAGCGAGGACAGCAGCATGTGCACGGCGACCAGGATCTCCGGGACCTGCGTGAAGAACTGGACGTAACCGACGGCGCCCTGGGCCACCAGCACGATCAGCAGGTCGCGCGAGCGCGCCCGGGTGTCGTCGGGGGCGTCCACCATGCGCAGTACGAACCACATCGCGATGGCCAGTGCGCAGACCGCCCACGCGGCGATCGCGTGGATGTGCGCCGCGTCGGTCCAGTCCCACGGCATGCGCGGTACGTCGCTGCTGTCGCCCGCGTGCTTGCCGGACCCGGTCACCGAGGTGCCGAGGACGAGCAGTACGCCCGTGGTCGCGACGATCGCCCAGGACAGCTTGCGGACCGGGCCCGGCACGCGCGGCTTCGGCGGGGTGTCGCCCTCGCGGGTGCGCTGCCAGACGACGACGGCGACGGCGAGCAGGACGTTGGCGGCGAGGAAGTGACCGGCGACGGTCCACGGGTTGAGGCCCGTCCGTACGGAGATGCCGCCGAGCACGGCGTTGCTCATCACCAGCCAGAACATGATCCAGGCGGTACGGGTGAGGCTGCGCCGCCACGGCTTCGTGGAGCGGGCCGCGATGATCGCCCAGCCGACGGCCGCCGACAGGACGTACGTCAGCATGCGGTTGCCGAACTCGACGTAACCGTGGAAGCCCTGCTCGGGCGTCACGATCAGGCTGTCGGCCGTGCACTTGGGCCAGGTGTCGCAGCCGAGACCGGAACCGGTCAGCCGGACCGCGCCGCCGGTGACGACGATGAGGACGCTCATCACGACGGCCGACATCGCGGCGCGCTGGAGCGTACGGGGCGTGGGCGTCCATCGCTTGGCGATGAGGGCGAGGGGGGTCAACACGGCAACCATCGTAGGCCGGTGCTTGTGCAGGATTTCACGAGGGGGTCCCGGCAGCCGTGTGACGTCACTCCCAGATCCCGTACGGGACCGCTACCCGCCGCTCCCCGCCTACTCCCAGCGGAAGAACTTCGCCGCAGCGCCGAGCCCGAGCACCGCCCACACCGCGAGGACCCCGAGGTTGCCCCACGGCATCGACGCCCCGTGCTGGAGCACGTCGCGCAGTCCGTCGGAGAGCGCCGAGATCGGCAGCAGGCCCAGTACCTCCCGCACCGCGTCCGGGAACTTGTCCAGCGGCACGATGACCCCGCCGCCGACCAGCAGCAGCAGGAACACCAGGTTCGCGGCGGCCAGCGTCGCCTCCGCCTTGAGGGTGCCCGCCATCAGCAGCCCGAGCCCGGAGAACGCCGCCGTACCGACCACCAGGAGCAGGAGCACGGAGACGGGGCCGCCCTGCGGCGACCAGCCGAGCCCGAACGCGATCGCGGTCAGCAGGACGACCTGGAGCACCTCGGTGACCAGCACCGACAGTGTCTTCGCGGTCATCAGCGCCCAGCGCGGCAGCGGCGACGTACCGAGCCTCTTGAGGACGCCGTACCGCCGCTCGAAGCCGGTCGCGATGGCCTGCCCGGTGAAGGCGGTCGACATGACGGCGAGCGCGAGCACGCCGGGAGCGAGGAAGTCCACGGACCTGCCTGCCCCATTCGGTGCAACAGGCACAGTGATGATGTCGACCGCGGAGAACAGCACCAGCAGCAGTGCCGGGATGATCACCGTCAGGAGGAGCTGCTCGCCGTTGCGCAGCAGCATCTTCGTTTCGAGCGCGGTCTGCGCCGCGATCATCCGGCCGAGCGGGGCAGCTCCCGGCATGGGGGTGTAAGGGGTGGTGCTCATGGACGCAGGTCCTTACCGGTCAGCTCAAGAAAGACGTCTTCGAGGGTGCGGCGCTCGACGGAGATGCCGTCCGGCATCACCCCGTGCTGGGCGCACCAGGAGGTGACGGTGGCCAGCAGCTGCGGGTCGATCTTCCCGCTGATGCGGTACGTCCCCGGGACCAGCTCCTCCGCGAGGGTGTCCGCCGGGAGCGCCTTGAGGAGGGCCGCCACGTCGAGGCCGGGGCGGCCGGTGAAGCGCAGGGTGTTCTCGGCGCCACCGCGGCACAGGTCGGCGGGGGAGCCCTGGGCGATGACCCGGCCCGCGTCCACGATGGCGACGTCGTCGGCGAGCTGCTCGGCCTCGTCCATGAAGTGGGTGGTGAGGATGACGCTCACACCGCAGGAGCGCAGTTCGCGTACGAGGTCCCAGGTGGAGCGGCGGGCGTGCGGGTCGAGCCCTGCGGTCGGCTCGTCAAGGAAGACCAGCTCCGGGCGGCCGACCACGGCCATCGCGAGCGCGAGCCTCTGCTGCTGGCCGCCGGAGAGCCGCCGGTAGGTCGTACGGCCGCAGCTGCCGAGCCCCAGCCGGTCGATGAGGGCGTCCACGTCCAGCGGGTGCGCGTGCAGCTTCGCCATGTGGCGGAGCATCTCGTCGGCGCGGGCGCCGGAGTAGACGCCGCCGGACTGGAGCATCACCCCGATCCGTGGCCGCAGCTTCGCCGCGTCGGCGATCGGGTCGAGGCCCAGGACGCGGACGGTGCCCGCGTCGGGCTTGCGGTAGCCCTCACAGGTCTCGACGGTGGTGGTCTTGCCGGCGCCGTTGGGGCCGAGGACTGCGGTGACGGTGCCGGTGGCGACCGTGAGATCGAGGCCGTCGACCGCGGTCTTGGATCCGTACCGCTTGACCAGGCCGGTGACCTGGACGACGGGCTCATGTGACATGGGGCGAGTCTAGGTCCCGGGGGGTGGGCGTTCGGCAGGGGGCGGTGCGCGGGTGCGGGCCGGTGGGTGGTTGCTGTTGCCTGCGGCGCCGTCCCCTACCCGCCCCTTCCCGAAGGCGCTGGCCGCGCGGCTGGTGGACCGTTGCTGTCCAAGATCGGGGCTACGCCCCGGACCCCTGCACGGACTGCGTCCGCGCGTCCTCAAACGCCGGACGGGCTGAATGGATCCCCTCCATTGCGTACGCCGGCGGGAACAACCGTGCCTCCTCCCCGCCCACCCTGCCCCGTACTACCCGGTGCTCCTTTTCGTACACCGCGACCAGTTCCTCAAAGCCCTCGTCAGAGCTGGAGTGCCAGCGGGCTGTGCTCGCCCAGGCGGCAGTTCAGGGCGTGCCCCTCCACGATCTCCGCCGCGCGCGGGCCGATCGCCGCGAAGGAGGTCTGCGGGTGGGCGCGGTGGCCGGGTCGTACGCGGGCATCGTGGCGCGGATTTCCGGCCACCACTCCTCGGGCACCGCGGGGTTTCCCCAGTCGGCCGGGTCCGAGTAGTCGCCCGAGTGCGACGGGACGGCCAGCGTCCCCTCCGTGCCGAGTGTGTCGAGCAGTGCCTCCACGACCGCGACCCGCCCTCCGCAGACCCAGCCCAGCGAGCTGAGCGAGGTGTGCACGAGGAGGGTTTCTCCGGTACGTACTCCCAGGTCACGCAGGTCGGCGGCGAGGGAGTCGCGGGTGCACAAAGGGGTGTGGGCGAGGGGCGTCGGCATGGTCGGGGAGTCTTGCACGGCCGTCTCCGGGGCGCCTCCGAATTCCCCCTCGGTGATCATTTCCGCAGGTCAGCTTAGGTTTGCCTAAGTGACGCAGTCCACCGATCCCGGTCAAGATCCGGGTTGTCAGGCTCAGAAGAATTACGCAACAATGGCGTTGTGAAATACGACGGCGAGGTCCCGCAGGAGGACGTCGCGACCGGTGAGCGGTCCACCCGCAACCGTGTCGCGCGCTCCATCCTGGACCACGGCCCGTCCACGGTCGCCGATCTGGCGAAGCGCCTCGGCCTCACGCAGGCCGCCGTGCGCCGCCACCTCGACGCGCTCGCCGCGGACGACGTGGTCGAGGCCAAGGAACAGCGCGTCTACGGCGCGCGTACGCGCGGAAGGCCCGCCAAGGTCTTCGCGCTCACCGACTGCGGCCGGGACGCCTTCGACCAGTCCTACGACCAGCTCGCGGCCGACGCCCTCACCTGGATCTCCCGGGCGGCCGGCGGCGGCGAGCAGGGCGAGGCGGCCGTCACGGCCTTCGCCCGCGCCCGGATCGCCGCACAGGCCGAGGCGTACCGCGCGGCGGTCGACGCCGCGCCCCCCGAGCAGCGCACCGAGGCTCTGGCGAGGGCCTTGAGCGTCGACGGGTACGCTGCTACGGCGCGTAGCGCACCGGTCGGAGAGCAGCTGTGCCAGCACCACTGCCCTGTCGCCCACGTCGCCGAACAGTTCCCACAGCTCTGCGAGGCGGAGACGGAAGTCTTCTCCGCACTGCTGGGGACCCATGTCCAGCGACTGGCCACCATCGCCCACGGCGACGGGGTCTGCACGACGTACATCCCCAAGACCGCACATTCAGCATCAGCAAGCACGGCCGGGAGGAACCCCGCATGACTCTCCCTATCGAGGAGACTGCCCACCCCGAACTTGAGGGCCTGGGTACGTACGAATTCGGCTGGGCCGACCCGGACGTGGCCGGCGCGGCAGCCAAGCGCGGCCTGTCCGAGGCCGTCGTCCGCGACATCTCGGCGAAGAAGAACGAGCCCGAGTGGATGCTGAAGCTGCGTCTCAAGGGTCTGAAGCTGTTCGGCAAGAAGCCCATGCCGAACTGGGGCTCGGACCTGTCGGGGATCGACTTCGACAACATCAAGTACTTCGTGCGCTCCACGGAGAAGCAGGCACAGTCCTGGGAGGACCTGCCCGCCGACATCAAGAACACGTACGACAAGCTCGGCATCCCGGAGGCGGAGAAGCAGCGCCTCGTCGCGGGCGTCGCGGCCCAGTACGAGTCCGAGGTCGTCTACCACCAGATCAACGAGGAGCTGGAGGCGCAGGGTGTCATCTTCATGGACACCGACACCGCGCTGAAGGAGCACCCGGAGCTCTTCCAGGAGTACTTCGGCACCGTCATCCCGGTCGGCGACAACAAGTTCGCGTCGCTCAACTCGGCCGTGTGGTCCGGCGGTTCGTTCATCTACGTGCCCAAGGGCGTCCACGTCGAGATCCCGCTCCAGGCCTACTTCCGTATCAACACGGAGAACATGGGTCAGTTCGAGCGGACGCTGATCATCGTGGACGAGGACGCGTACGTCCACTACGTCGAGGGCTGCACCGCGCCGATCTACTCCTCGGACTCGCTGCACTCCGCCGTGGTCGAGATCATCGTGAAGAAGGGCGGCCGCTGCCGCTACACGACGATCCAGAACTGGTCGAACAACGTCTACAACCTGGTCACCAAGCGCGCCGTGGCGTACGAGGGCGCGACCATGGAGTGGGTCGACGGCAACATCGGCTCCAAGGTCACGATGAAGTACCCGGCCGTCTACCTGATGGGCGAGCACGCCAAGGGCGAGACCCTGTCCATCGCCTTCGCGGGCGAGGGCCAGCACCAGGACGCCGGCGCGAAGATGGTGCACATGGCGCCGAACACGTCGTCCAACATCGTCTCGAAGTCCGTGGCGCGCGGCGGTGGCCGTACGTCCTACCGCGGTCTCATCGAGATCGGCGAGGGCGCTCCGGGCTCCAAGTCCAACGTGCTCTGTGACGCGCTGCTCGTCGACACGATCTCCCGCTCGGACACGTACCCCTACGTGGACGTCCGTGAGGACGACGTGTCGATGGGTCACGAGGCGACCGTCTCCAAGGTCTCCGAGGACCAGCTCTTCTACCTGATGAGCCGCGGCATGACCGAGTTCGAGGCGATGGCGATGATCGTCCGAGGCTTCGTCGAGCCGATCGCCAAGGAGCTCCCGATGGAGTACGCCCTGGAGCTCAACCGGCTGATCGAGCTGCAGATGGAGGGTTCGGTCGGCTGACCGGACTCCCTGTTAGCGGCAACCGACTTCTTCTTGATCCAGAGAGAGAGCGCTACGACAGCCATGGCTGAGGCTCAGAACATCCCGGCGGGTTCGACGACTGCCGGTTCCATCGCGGTGGCCGCCGAGTCCACCGTCGCCACGCGCATGAGCGCGCCGCCGTCCTTCGACGTGGCGGACTTCCCGGTGCCGCACGGCCGCGAGGAGGAGTGGCGGTTCACCCCGCTGGAGCGACTGCGCGGGCTGCACGACGGCACCGCCGAGGCCGGTGGCGTGCTGACCGTCCAGGTCGACGCCCCCGAGGGCGTCACCGTCGAGACGGTCGACCGCACGGACGCCCGACTGGGCAGGGCCGGTACCCCGGTGGACCGCGTCGCCGCCCAGGCGTACAGCTCCTTCGAGAAGGCCTCGGTCGTCTCGGTGGCCAAGGAGGCCGTGCTCACCGAGCCGATCCGCATCGCGGTGCACGGCGAGGGCGGCACCGCCTACGGCCACCAGGTCATCGAGCTCGGCGCGTTCGCCGAGGCCGTCGTGGTCATCGACCACACCGGTGACGGCGTCCTCGCCGCCAACGTCGACTACGTCCTCGGCGACGGCGCGAAGCTGACCGTCGTGTCCGTGCAGGACTGGGACGACAAGGCCGTCCACGTGGCGCAGCACAACGCGCTCGTCGGCCGCGACGCCTCCTTCAAGTCCGTCGTCGTCACCTTCGGCGGCGACCTGGTCCGCCTCCACCCGCGCGTCTCGTACGCCGGGACCGGCGGCGAGGCCGAGCTGTTCGGCCTGTACTTCACGGACAAGGGCCAGCACCAGGAGCACCGCCTCCTGGTCGACCACAACCGCCCGCACTGCAAGTCCAACGTGGCCTACAAGGGCGCGCTGCAGGGCCAGGACGCGCACGCGGTGTGGATCGGCGACGTGCTCATCCAGGCCGCAGCCGAGGGCACCGACTCGTACGAGATGAACCGCAACCTGGTGCTGACCGACGGCGCGCGCGTCGACTCGGTCCCCAACCTGGAGATCGAGACCGGCGAGATCGCCGGAGCGGGCCACGCCTCGGCGACCGGCCGCTTCGACGACGAGCAGCTCTTCTACCTCCAGTCGCGCGGCATCCCCGAGGACGAGGCCCGCCGCCTGGTCGTGCGCGGCTTCTTCGCCGAGCTGGTCCAGCAGATCGGCGTCGACGACGTCGAGGAGCGCCTGATCGCGAAGATCGATGCGGAGCTGGAGGCGTCCGTCTGATGGCGTTCGTGAAGGTGGCCGCGCTCAGCGAGCTGGAGGCCGACACCCCGAAGCGGGTGGAGATAGACGGCACGCCGGTGTCCCTCGTCCGTACCGAGGGCGAAGTCTTCGCGATCAACGACATCTGTTCGCACGCGAACGTCTCGCTGTCGGAGGGAGAGGTCGAGGACTGTGCCATCGAGTGCTGGCTGCACGGTTCCAGCTTCGACCTCCGCACCGGCAAGCCGTCCGGTCTTCCCGCGACGCGCCCCGTCCCCGTTTACCCCGTAAAGATCGAAGGGGACGATGTGCTCGTCTCCGTCACCCAGGAGTCCTGAGTACCCCATGGCAACGCTTGAAATCCGCGACCTGCACGTCTCCGTCGATGTCGAGAACGGCACCAAGGAGATCCTCAAGGGCGTCGACCTGACCGTGAAGCAGGGCGAGACCCACGCCATCATGGGCCCCAACGGCTCCGGCAAGTCCACCCTCGCGTACTCGATCGCGGGTCACCCCAAGTACACGATCACCAGCGGCACCGTCACCCTCGACGGCGAGGACGTCCTGGAGATGTCCGTCGACGAGCGCGCCCGCGCCGGCATGTTCCTGGCCATGCAGTACCCGGTCGAGGTCCCCGGCGTCTCGGTGTCCAACTTCCTGCGCACGTCGGCCACCGCCCTGCGCGGCGAGGCCCCCAAGCTGCGCACCTGGGTGAAGGAGGTCAAGTCCGCGATGGAGCAGCTCCAGATGGACCCGACCTTCGCCGAGCGCAACGTCAACGAGGGCTTCTCCGGTGGTGAGAAGAAGCGTCACGAGATCCTCCAGATGGAGCTCATGAAGCCGAAGATCGCCATCCTCGACGAGACCGACTCGGGTCTGGACGTCGACGCCCTGCGTCAGGTGTCCGACGGCGTCAACCGCGTCCGTGAGACCGGTGAGGTCGGCACCCTGCTGATCACGCATTACACGCGCATCCTGCGCTACATCAAGCCGGACTTCGTGCACGTCTTCTCGGCGGGCAAGATCGTCGAGTCCGGCGGCCCCGAGCTGGCCGACCAGCTTGAGGCCGAGGGCTACGAGAAGTACACGAAGGGTGGCGCAACCGCGTGACACAGCTGCCGGGCCTCCTCGACACGGACGCGATCCGCAAGGACTTCCCCCTGCTGGACCGCATCGTCCACGGGGACAAGAAGATCGTTTATCTGGACTCCGCGGCGACCTCGCAGAAGCCGCGCCAGGTGCTCGACGCGCTCAACGAGTACTACGAGCGGCACAACGCCAACGTGCACCGCGGTGTGTACACGGTCGCCGAGGAGGCCACGGCGCTGTACGAGGGCGCCCGCGACAAGGTCGCCGCCTTCATCAACGCGCCGAGCCGCGACGAGGTCATCTTCACGAAGAACGCCTCTGAGTCGCTCAACCTCGTTGCCAACATGCTGGGTTGGGCCGACGAGCCCTACCGGGTCGACCGCGACACCGAGATCGTCATCACGGAGATGGAGCACCACTCCAACATCGTGCCGTGGCAGCTGCTCTCGCAGCGCACGGGCGCGAAGCTGAAGTGGTTCGGCCTCACCGACGACGGCCGCCTCGACCTGTCCAACATCGACGAGATCATCACCGAGAAGACGAAGATCGTCTCCTTCACGCTGGTCTCCAACCTGCTGGGCACGATCAACCCGGTCGAGACGATCGTCCGCCGCGCGCAGCAGGTCGGCGCGATGGTCTGCATCGACGCCTCGCAGGCCGCGCCGCACATGGTGCTCGACGTACAGGCCCTGCAGGCCGACTTCGTGGCCTTCACCGGTCACAAGATGGTCGGCCCGACGGGCATCGGCGTGCTCTGGGGACGGCAGGAGCTCCTGGAGGACCTGCCGCCGTTCCTCGGTGGCGGCGAGATGATCGAGACCGTGTCGATGCACTCGTCGACGTACGCTCCGGCGCCGCACAAGTTCGAGGCGGGTACGCCCCCGATCGCCCAGGCCGTCGGCCTCGGCGCGGCCGTGGACTACCTCTCGGCGATCGGCATGGAGAACATCGCGCGCCACGAGCACGCGATCACCGAGTACGCGGTCAAGCGTCTGCTCGAAGTCCCCGACCTGCGGATCATCGGTCCTGCGACGGCCGAGGACCGCGGTGCGGCGCTCTCCTTCACGCTGGGCGACATCCACCCGCACGACGTGGGCCAGGTGCTCGACGAGGAAGGCATCGCCGTCCGGGTCGGACACCACTGCGCGCGTCCGGTCTGCCTGCGGTACGGAATTCCCGCGACCACGCGAGCGTCGTTCTATCTGTACTCCACGCCGGCCGAGGTCGACGCCCTGGTCGACGGCCTGGAGCACGTACGGAACTTCTTCGGGTAGGGCGGGAGCACACAGTGAAGCTTGATTCGATGTACCAGGAAGTCATCCTGGACCACTACAAGCACCCGCACGGGCGTGGCCTGCGCGACGGCGACGCCGAGGTGCACCATGTCAACCCCACCTGCGGCGACGAGATCACGCTGCGGGTGAAGTACGACGGCGAGCGCATCGAGGACGTGAGTTACGAGGGCCAGGGCTGTTCCATCAGCCAGGCCAGCGCCTCCGTGCTCAACGACCTCCTCGTCGGCAAGGAGCTCGCCGACGCGCGGAAGATCCAGGAGACGTTCCTGGAGCTGATGCAGTCGAAGGGCGCCGTGGTGCCGGACGACGCGATGGAGGACATCCTGGAGGACGCGGTCGCGTTCGCCGGGGTGTCGAAGTTCCCGGCCCGGGTGAAGTGCGCCCTGCTCAGCTGGATGGCATGGAAGGACGCGACCGCTCAGGCCCTGGGCGAGACCGCGAAGAAGGAGACGGCATGAGTGACAACGAGACCATGACCACCAAGCCGGCCTCCGAAGAAGAGGTCCGCGAAGCCCTGTACGACGTGGTCGACCCCGAGCTGGGCATCGACGTCGTCAACCTGGGCCTCATCTACGGCGTCCACGTCGACGATTCCAACATCGCGACCATCGACATGACGCTCACGTCCGCGGCCTGCCCGCTGACCGACGTCATCGAGGACCAGGCCAAGTCGGCCACCGAGGGCATCGTCAACGAGCTCAAGATCAACTGGGTCTGGATGCCGCCGTGGGGCCCGGACAAGATCACGGACGACGGCCGCGAGCAGCTGCGCGCGCTCGGCTTCAACGTCTGAGTTCCGCGTTCCGTACGTACGGCTGTGCCCCCGGTGCCTTTCGAGGCGCCGGGGGCACAGCCGTTCTCTAGTACTGCCGCTGCGGCGGTACGGGCGCGGCATCGGCCAGCGCGGGGGCCAGGTTCTCGCGGCGGATGCGCTGGTCCACGTAGAGCAGCCCCGTGGCGAGCTGGGGGAAGAAGGTCACCACGACCTGGGTGATGAAGCTGCCCAGCACGGTGATCAGCAGATACGTGCCCACGGACGTGAGGGCCTGGAGCGCGGCGGCCTCGTTGCTGCCGGTGTAGCCGATGCTGGGGATCATCGAGAACATCCCGAGGAAGCTGAACGGGATCTGGAGGAGCGAGCTCGCCACCATCGCCATCAGCATGACCAGCAGCGTGATGCCGAAGGTCCGCCACCAGGCGCCCCTGACCAGCCGGGCCGAGCGGCGCAGCGCCCGCATCGGACCCGCCGACTCGAAGACGGCGACGGCCGGGGCCAGGCTGAACAGCACCCACAGCCAGATCGCGAGCGGGACGAGCAGCAGACCGCCCACGAGCCCGACCCCGGCCAGCACGTTCGCCAGTTCGCCGCCCCGCCGCTCCACCAGCGAGATCATCAGGGCCACGTAGCCGGTCATCAGCAGGCCCATCACCAGGAGCCCGCCCAGCGAGGGCAGCAGCAGCGCACCGAGCACCGCGGGAAGCCTGCGGACGGCGCGGCTCCACACCGCGCCGAAGGTGGTCGGCCGGCCGAGCACCGCCTCCTGGAGGACGGCAGGGGAGGCCGCCTGGGTCAGCGCCGTGGCGAGCAGCAGGCAGAGCACGCAGACGATCCCCACCGCGCCGAAGGTCCAGGCCGCGGTGGTGAGCGGGTCCGCGAGGCGGCCCTCGTCGCTGGCGCGCAGGGCGCTCTCGATCTCCTGGAACTCGTCGGTGAGCCCGGAGATCGCGAGGGCCACGGCGCCGCAGGTGACCGCGAGCGCCGCACCGTACGCCAGCGCGGCGATGGAGACGAGCTGCTTCCAGTGGCGGCCGAACGCCGCGAAGGTGCCGTTCAGGATGTCGCTGATGCCGAGCGGGCGCAGCGGTATCACCCCGGGCTTCGGCGCCTCGGGAGGCGGTGCCCAGCCGCCGCCCCAGCCGGGGCCGGGGCCCGGCGGGCCGGGCGGGGGGCTTCCGTAGGGGCCGCCCGAGTAGTGCGTCACTGCGTGCTCCGTGGGTTCGTGTGTGCGGGAGGGGGACGGCGGCCCACCGTATCCGGGTTCGGGTGATCTGCGGAACGGCGGACGGGCGCGGGCCGACGGCCGGGGCCGGGGCGCTTGCGGGGAGGGCGGCCGGGGCTCTTCGGCCGGGGCCGGGAGCCGCCTCGGCACAGGAGCTGCGGGAGGCGTGTCGTTCATGGCCGGTCCGTCCTAGGTTGTGGGCCAACAGCCGTACCGCTGAAGGGCGTTGTCATGACACCTCCGTCCGCTGCCCCGGTCGTCTCCCTCTCCGCGGACCACCTCTCCGGCGCCGTCGGCGCCGTCGCCGACCCGACCGTCCGGGTCCTCGTCTCCCAGGCCGGGGCGGACCCCGCCGACCTGTCCGTGGTCGCGGTGGCCTCGTCCGACACCCGGATCGCGGGCGCGGGCGACGTCACCGTGCGCGGGCGCGGGGCCGAGCGGGAGGTGTCCGTACGGGCGCGGGGCCGGGGCCTCTGCGACCTGACGCTGCGGGTCACCGGGCTCGGCGCCGCCGCGGCCACGACCGTCCTGCACTACGCCGCCTCCGGCCCCGTCCAGCACGCCGCCGACACCCGCTACCTCACCGGGGCGAGCGACGCGTCGGCCGCCCTCGACGTGGGCGGCGGCCATCTCGTACTCGCCGACGACGAGTCCAACACGCTGCGGCTGTACGCGCGGGGAGCGTCCGGCGGGCCGCTGCGCAGCTGGGACTTCGGGGCGCGGCTCGGCGTGCGCAAGGAGATCGACATCGAGGGCGTGGCCCGGGCGGGGGACACCGACGCCGTCTACTGGCTGGGCTCGATGTCCCACAGCGCGGACGGGGAGCCCAGGCCGGACCGGTCGCTGCTCTTCCGCACGGAGGTACGGGGTGCGGGCGCCGCCGTCGAACTGGTGCCGGCCGGGTCGTACCGAGGGCTGCGCGCCGACCTGATCGCCTGGGACGAGTCGCGCGGCGGCGAGCTCGGGTTCGCGGCCGGGGCCGCCGAGGGGCGGGGGCCGAAGCGGATCGACGGATTCAACGCGGAGGGCTTCGAGTTCGCACCGGGCAGCACGAGCGTGGCGTACGTCGGGTTCCGGGCGCCGCTGGTGCCCGCGAAGACGGGCGGCGGGGCGCTGCTCGTACCGGTGCTGAACGTGGACGAGCTGATGACGGAGAGGACGGTGCGCGGTGAACAGGCGGGCGGCCGGGCCGAGTTCGGGGAGCCGGTGCTGCTGGACCTGGACGGGCTGAGCATTCGCGATCTGCGCCGGAACTCCTCCGACCAGTATCTGATCGTCGCCGGCTCCTGGGCCGACGACGACGGCTCCGAGCCGTACGCGCTCTACGCCTGGGACGGCCGGGCGGGGCACGGGGCGGCCCGGCTGATGGACCTGCCGGCCGGCGGCCCGGGTGGCTGGGAGTGCGTCGTGGACGTCCCCGACCTCGAAGTGCCGGGTGCGCGCGTGCAGTTGATCGCCGACTGCGGGTCCGCCGACTGGTACGGGACCGGGGTGGCGGCCAAGGACCTGCGGCAGCCGGAGTGGAAGAAGGCGCGGGCGGTGACGTTCACGGTGACCGAGTAGCCCGCCGGGTCTCCGCGGCGGCCTGACGCGCGGCCGGTGTCCGGGGCGGGCCGTGTGAGGGCCCCGTCGGTCTTCGTCGCGCGGGGGCGTGCGTACGCTCGGGGCATGCCCTACGTTCTGCTGGCCGCGGCGATCGCGGCGGAGGTGGCCGGGACCACGGCCATGAAGTACAGCGACGGCTTCAGCAGGCTGTGGCCGTCGCTCGCCACCGTCGTCGGTTACCTGGTCGCCTTCGGGCTGCTCGCCCGGACGCTGAAGTCGATGTCGGTGGGCACCGCCTATGCGATCTGGGCGGGGGTCGGCACGGCCGCCGTCGCCGTCATCGGGATGGCCTTCCTCGGCGAGTCGGCGAGCACGGTCAAGCTGGCGGGGGTCGCGCTGGTCATCGGGGGAGTGGTGCTGCTCAATCTCGGCGGGGCGCACTGATCAGGGCCGCGGAGGCCGTTCGTCCGCCCGCAGGGCGAGACCGGTTCGCCCGGGCGGGCCGCCGCCGGTTAGGTTTCCTGTCATGACCGATACGACTGCTTCTCGCACCACCGGCGCCGTCGCCGCCGGACTCGCCACCCTCGCCGCCGACGGCACCGTCCTCGACACCTGGTTCCCCGCCCCCGAGCTCGTCGCGCCAGAAAAAATTGACGCAGTGGGACCCGCCGGAACCGAGCGCCTCTCCGCCGAGCGCGCCGCCGAACTCATCGGGGCCAGTGCCCCCAAGGCCCTCGGCCCCGACGCCCGCCGCGGCGTCGAGGTCGTCGCCGTCCGTACGGTCATCGCCTCGCTCGACGACAAGCCGCTGGACGCCCACGACGCGTACCTCCGTCTGCACCTGCTCTCGCACCGCCTCGTCCAGCCGCACGGCCAGAACCTGGACGGTGTCTTCGGACTCCTCGCCAACGTCGCCTGGACCTCGCTCGGCCCGGTCGCCGTGGACTCGGTCGAAGAGGTGCGGCTCAACGCGCGCGCCGAGGGCCTGCACCTCCAGCTGACCTCGATCGACAAGTTCCCGCGCATGACGGACTACGTCGCGCCCAAGGGCGTCCGCATCGCCGACGCCGACCGGGTCCGCCTCGGCGCGCACCTCGCCGCCGGTACGACCGTCATGCACGAGGGCTTCGTCAACTTCAACGCCGGCACGCTCGGCACCTCCATGGTGGAGGGCCGCATCTCGGCCGGTGTCGTCGTCGGCGACGGCTCGGACATCGGCGGCGGCGCCTCGACCATGGGCACCCTGTCCGGCGGCGGCAACGTCCGCATCACCATCGGCGAGCGCTGCCTGGTCGGCGCCGAGGCCGGTGTCGGCATCGCGCTCGGCGACGAGTGCGTCGTCGAGGCGGGGCTCTACGTCACCGCGGGCACGCGCGTCACGATGCCCGACGGGCAGATCGTGAAGGCCCGCGAGCTGTCCGGCGCCTCGAACATCCTCTTCCGTCGCAACTCGGTGTCCGGCGCCGTCGAGGCCCGCCCGAACAACGCGGTGTGGGGCGGCCTCAACGACGTCCTGCACAGCCACAACTAGGCGCGGCGGCGGGGCGGGAGCGGCCGGCTGTTGCTCCGTGTGGCGCGGGGCCGAGCCGGTGGCGCTCCGTGACCTTTGAGTCGTACGAACGGTTGAACCGATCATGAATCAGCCGATCATGCGCACGGTCCTGACCGCCGCCGCTCTCGCCGCCGTCCTGCCCGTACTCGCCGCCGGCACCGCGTGCGCCGACGAGTTCCACGAGAACTCGCACAACGCACCGCGCGTCGCGCTCGTGAACACCGGGCAGATCGACGACCCCCTCGAAGACGTCCTGGAGCACACGGCGATCCTCGGCCGGACGCAGGTGGTGGAAGCCCCCGAAGCTCCCGGTCAGGACTGACGCACCAGCTCTCCGTACGCCGTCAGCAGCCCGTCGGCCACCTCCGTGGCGGCGGGCTGCAGCGGTTCCCTGACCGGTCCTGCGGGCAGCCCGAGCGCGCCGAGCAGCGCCTTCGTGGTGACCGTGCCGGGCAGCCCGGCCGCCATCATCAGCTCGACGAGCGGCAGGGTGCGCTGGTGGTGGCGGGTCGCCGCCGCGACGTCGCCCCGGTCGTACGCGTCGAGTGCGGCCCGCAGCGCCCGCGGGGCCGCGTTCGCGACCGTACTGACGAAACCGGCGCCGCCGACCGCACGCAGCGGCAGGTTGGTCTCCTCGCTGCCGGAGTAGTACGCGAGGCCGGTGCGGGAGATCACCTTGGCGCTGCCGAGCAGGTCGTTCGCGCAGTCCTTGACCGCGGTGATGCGCGGGTGCTCCGCGAGCCGCAGCATGGTGTCGGGCTCGATGCGGACGCCGGTGCGGCCCGGGATGTCGTACAGCATGACGGGGATGCCGACCGCGTCCGCGACCCGGCGGAAGTGCGCCTCGATCGCGGCCTGGGGCGGCCGGCTGTAGTACGGGGAGACCACCAACAGGCCGTCGGCGCCCGCGAGTTCGGCGGCCCTGGCCAGCTCCACGGTGTGCGCGGTGTTCGCACTGCCGACGCCGGTCAGGACCGGCACGCCGGGGCCGACCGCCTCCCGCACGGCCCGTACGAGCGCGGACTTCTCGGCGTCGGTGGTGGTCGGGGACTCCCCGGTGGTGCCGTTCAGGACGAGTCCTTCGCAGCCGGAGGAGACCAGGTGGTCGGCGAGCTTCTGCGCACCTGGCAGGTCGAGGGAGTCGCCGGTGGGCGAGAAGGGCGTGATCATCGCGCAGAGGGCGCGGCCGAACGGGGCGGCGGCAGAGGTCATGTGCGCAGTCTCGGTGCACGGTCCGTGCAGGTCCACTTAGAACTTCTCCGCTCGAAAGGGAAGCAGAAGTTAAGGGTGGTGGGTGGTCTGGCATGATCCACCGCAGGGGAGGCGCGGGAACGGTCCGCGCGGGGTGACTCGGGCGAGGGGCGCGGCGGCGTGAAGGCGATGCGTACGAAGGCCGCACTGTGGGGCGCGGTGGCCGGGGTGGTGCTGCTGACCGGTTGCGACGGGTTCATGGTGCCGGCGGGCGAGGGTGAGCAGCCGACGCCTGCGCCGACGGCGACGAGGGCGGCTCCCGGGCCGTCCGGCATCGAGGTCGAGCCCGGCCCGCGGCCGCAGGCGACCCCGGCCGGGCCGCCCTCCGCCGCGTACACCCCGCCCGTCTGTCCCTACGGCGTCAGGGCGGAGACCGGGCCGATCAACGCCGCCATGGGGGCGCGGGCCACCACGATCACGCTCACGAACTGCGGCTCGAAGCCGTACACGGCCCACGGGCACCCCTCGATCCAGATCCTGGACAAGGACAGGAAGCCGTTCGCGCTGACCGTTCGTCTCAGGCCGAGCAGCAGGCAGAGCATCACGCTCCAGCCGGGCGAGTCCACCACCGCTTCGCTCTCCTGGCGGATGAACAACGGAAGCGGAATGTTCCTCAAGATCGAGCCGAACCCGCGCCACGACAGTATGACCGTGCCGCTGGACAGCGCGGACGTCTCCGACGGGGACACGATCGAGCTGGGCATGTGGGGCGAGAGGCCGGAGTCCTGAGGGCCCCGGAGTCCTGAGGGCCCCGGAGTCCTGAGGGCCCCGGAGTCCTGAGAGACCCGGAGCCCTGAGGGACCCTGATTTCTGAGGGGCTGTTGACCTCAAGTGTGGTTGACGTTCCAGGATGGCTGCCGTAGCGCACCGGACCGCCGGAGTGCACGGAGCGAGGAGGACCTCATGCCGACCACCGTGGCCAACAGCCGCCCGGACCTGACCCGTTCGGACGTCGGAATCGTCAAGGTCAGCACCTGGGACGTCGGTTCGCCCGAGGGGCAGGCCGCGGCCGTCGCCGCCATCGGGAAGGCCTGGCTGTCCCGGGACTGGCCGGACGTGGGTCTCCTCTCCTACAGCGTGTATACCGGCGAGGACGGCCGGACCCTGCTGCACTACAGCCAGTGGCGGGACGAGGAGGCCCACCGGGCGTTCGCCGCCCGGGGCCGGGACGAGCGGAACACCGAGATCGACGCCGCCGTGCCGGGGGTGCGCAGGCTCGGCCTCCGCGCGTACGAGCTCTACCGCAGCCATGTCGCGGAGGGCGACGACCGGCTGCCGGGCTGCATCGCGCTGATCGAGGTGGACTTCGACGGGCCGGACCGGAAGCGGGCGAGGGAGTGGGTGGACACCGTGTTCGACGCGCTCGACGGTCCGCGGGGGGAGACCGACGGTGGGATCTCCGCCCACTTCCACGTGAGTGCCGACGGCGCCCGCGCCCTCAACTACGCCGAGTGGGTCGACGCCGCCTCGCACCTCGCCATGGTGAACGCCCCGGCGGCCGCGGGCGACGAGCTGCCCGCCGAGTGGCGGCGCGTCCACCGGTTCCCCGGTCTGGCGGGCAGCCTGGTGCGGCGCTTCACGCCCGCGCTGAGCCTCGGCGCGGGCGTGTAGCGCGGCGGCGTGCTACGGCCGGAAGCGGAGCACCTGCGGGTCGTGGTCGCTGTTCTGGTCGGCGAACTCGGCGTTGATGTGCACGCTGTCGTACGCGAAGTCCCGGATCGAGGGGCTGGTCAGGATCTGGTCCAGGACCTGGGTGTTGCCCTGGAAGACGTACGAGTAACGCTCCGGGCGGGGCAGGGACTTGACGGCCGCGGTCAGTGCCCCGTCCGCCGTCAGGGCCTTCGTCGTGGCCGAGAACTCGAAGTCGTTGATGTCGCCGAGGACCAGGACGTTCGCCCGCCGGTCGGCCTTCAGGGCGTCCTTCACGAAGGCGTTGACGGCCTGCGCCTGCTGGAGGCGGCGGGCCTCGGACGAGCGGACCGGCGGCTGGTGGTGCGAGGTCAGGGCCTCGTCGCCGCCCTTCGAGCCGAAGTGGTTGGCGATGACGATGACAGGCTCCCCGCGGAAGCGGAACTCGGCCGCGAGGGGCTTGCGGCTGTTCTCCCAGGCGGTGTTGGAGGGGGCGATGCGGCCGGGGGAGAGGGTGAGTGCCGCGTGGCCCTTCTCGCGCACGACACCCGTGGCGGTCGTCGCGTCGCCGCCCGCGCGGTGGGTGAAGGAGACCCGGGCCGGGTTGTAGAGGAAGACCTGGCGGATGTTGCCGCCGGGCTCGCCGCCGTCCTTGTTGTTCTCCGGGTCGATCGAGGTCCAGGAGTAGGCCGGGCCGCCCGCCGCGGCGATCGCGTCCGTGAACTTCTTCACGGTCTGGCCGGCTGCGACCGTGCCGTCGTTCTTCGCGCCGTTGTCGTCCTGGATCTCCTCCAGGGCGAGGACGTCCGGCGATGCGAGGTTGTCGACGACCGCCTTGGCGAGCGCGTCGAACTTCTCCTGCGGGTCGGTCGGGTCGAGGTTCTCCACGTTGTACGTGGCCACCGCCAGCTCGCCGCGGCCCTGCTTGCGGGTCTTCTCGCGCTGCAGGCCGCGGTCGGTGACCTTGCCGAGGGTGCGGGCGGTCAGCGTGTAGCCGCCGTACTGGTTGAAGTCGAGCGGTCCCTCGGCGCCGCCGGACAGCACGTCGCCGACGTTCGCCTTCGGGAACGGCTGCTGGGCGAGCGGGGCCAGCTGCTGGATCTGGATGCGGCCGGTGTTCTGCGAGGTGTACGAGCCGTAGACCGTGCCGCCGCGCCGGTTGTCGTTCTCGTGCGGCTTGACCGTCACCCACAGCTCGGCGTGCGCGTCGGTCGCGCCGACCACCCGGGAGGTGCCGACGCGGACGTTGGTGCCCTCCAGGGACTCGTAGTAGTCGAGGGCGTAGCGGCGGGGGTCGAGGGTGCGGCCGTTGATGCTGCCGCCGGCGGCCGGG
Organism: Streptomyces sp. NPDC021093; assembly: GCF_044333135.1. Lineage (NCBI taxonomy): Bacteria > Bacillati > Actinomycetota > Actinomycetes > Kitasatosporales > Streptomycetaceae > Streptomyces > Streptomyces sp. NPDC021093. Next base: position 572,717 of record NZ_JBIRQJ010000005.1, read on the forward strand.
TCGCCCGCCGGGGCGTAGCGGGAGGGCACCGTACGGGCGGAGACGACGACCGGGGCGGGTATCGCGTTGCCGGAGGAGAGGACCGTCACGGTCGGCTTGGAGAGCTGGGTGAGGGACTGGTTGCCGGAGTTCAGGCCGCCCGGGACGTACTCGGTGACCGCGCCGGAGACCTTCACGGCGTCGCCGACCGCCACCGTCGGGTTCGAGCTCGTGAAGACGAAGACGCCCTCGCTGGTGGCCGGGTTGCCGTCGCCCTTCGCGTCCTGGAACCAGAAGCCCTTCGAGCCGTACGTACGGACGCCGGTGACGACGCCCTCGACGTCCGCGACCTGCTTGCCCGCGAGCGGGGAGACGCGGGTGGTGCCCTGGATGTCGTGGATGCGGACCGGGCCGTCCGCGGCGCTGTCGGCCGCGGTGGCGGACGCGGCACCGGCGAGCAGCCCGGCCGCGAGGGCGGTGGTGAGGAGGGTGGCGACCGCGGTGTTTCTCGGCAGGCCGGTTTTCGGCAGGGAGCGGCGGGACGTCATCAGTGGACTCCGAGGGTGAGAGCTGCTGTGTAGACGAAAGAGTTCTACGCGCGTCAATCTCTTGCGTGCGTATGGGTGTTGTCAAGGTTCGGCGGGTGAGCGGCCGGTGCATGGAACCCGACGGGCGCATGAACCCCGTGGGGGCGGTGCAAATGCGTCTACGCTGGGGTCCGCTCAACCGATTTGCCCCCAGGCATGTGCCCCGAGGAGAACCCCCAGATGTCCGAAGACCGTCCCACCCTGCCGCCGGTGCGGCTGCACTCGGACGCGGAGCTGGCGCGGGACGCGCTGGCCGCGCCGTTGTTCGCCCGGGCCGTCAAGCTCGCCCGCTGGGCCTCGCCGACCACCCGGGTCGGCGCGGGCGGCGAGCTCGTCGAGGAGCAACTGCCCCTCGCCGCAGCCGAGTTGGGCCTCGGCCCGGCGGACGGGGCCGGGGATCCGGCGGACGCGGAGGACGCGGCGGCGTACGCGAGCGAGGCATGGCGCACCGCGGTCGACATCGGGCTGGTCGACGTGACGGACCCCGAGACGCCTTCCGACCCTGAGAGCGGCGAGGCGGAGGACGCCCACGGCACGGCCGCGCCCGGCGAGGCACTCGCCGTCCTGGCGGGCGGCAGCCCGCAGGACGTGCTCGGGCTGTGGCTGGAGGCGTTCGAGACGGCCTTCGCGGACGCGACCGCTCCGGTGCTCGACGACCTCGGCGCGCTCCTCGGCGAGGACGGCGAGATCGACTTCGGGGCGCTGGACTGGGACCCGCAGCAGGAGGCGGACTTCCTGGAGGGCGTGCTCGGCAACCTCTACCTGCTGAGCGTCGCCGACGGCGGCCCCGGTGACGGCACGGTGCCGCTGCCCGCGCTGGCCGCCTCGATGATCGTCCCCGACGACATGGGCGAGCCGACCGACGACGTGCTGGAGCAGGTGTCGGACGCGATGATGCGGCTCGACGACCAGTTCAGGGTGCTGGAGCCGGTCGGTCTGGTGGAGTACACGCCGGTGGACGAGGCGCTGATGGTGGAGGAGCCGGCGGGTTCGGCCGCGGCGGAACTCGACGAGGAGGACGTCTCCCGGTACGGGATGGTGCGGCTGACCCCGCTCGGGCTGTACGGCGTACGGGCCCGGATGCTGGAGGCCGGTGTCGACGCCCCGGCGGTCGGCGACCTCGCGGACAAGGGGGCGGACGTACTGCTCGACGGCATCGCGTACTTCCCCGAGCTGGCGGGCCGCGCGGAGACCGAGCAGTGGCTCGCCCGCCGCGAACCGGCGGACGCGGCAAGGGAGTTGCTCGCTGCCGCCCGGGGCGCGGACCCGGGCGCACCGCTGCGCCGGCTGCGCTGCCAGCAGGGGCTCTCGCTGGTCGGCGACACGGCGGAGCCGTCGGTGCGGGCGGTCCTGGAGGATCCGGAACTGGGCGGTCTCGCGCGGGTGTGGCTCGCCGAGCGGGGCACGGCCGAGGTGCCCGCGCCTCCGGAGGCGATGGTGTTCTGGCTGGCCGTCGACACCATCGCCGCGCAGCTGGACGCGGCGGGGGAGACGCCGGAGCTGGAAGAACTGGTGGTGGGCCTCGTCGGCCGGCACACCGGGTTCTTCGACTCGGCCTGGCGCGTCGAACACCCCGCCACGGCAGGGGTGTTGGAGGCCATGGGGCGGCTGCACCCGGAGAAGAAGGTGGCGAAGGAGGCCAAGAAGGCAGCCTTCAAGGCCCGGTCGCGCTCGGGAAGCTGAGCGGGGGCGCTCGCGCGAGGGGTCGGCGCGCGCCACGAGCGAAGCAGGCACACGCACGTCACCGGGTGGCCGCCGTGCGGATGCGGAGGTGGGCAGCTGCCTTGTGGCACGCGTGCGGCGGTGAACAGCCGCCTTGTGGCGTGCGTGCGGCGGTGAGTAGCCGTTGTGCGGTGCGCGTGCGGAGGTGGGCAGCCGCCTTGTGGCGCGTGCGGTGGTGAGTGGCCGTTTCATGGTGCGCGTGCAGCGGTGAGCGGCCGTTTCATGGTGCGCGTGCGGTGGTGAGTGGCTGCCTTGTGGTGCGCGTGCAGTGTTGGGCAGCCGCCCGCCTTGGCGTGTGTGCAGTGGTGGGCAACCGCCTTTTTTGGACACCGGGCTCCACCCTCGCGGGGGTGGGGCCCGGTGTCGTCCGGCCGGGGAGCAGGGAAAATGCCGGTGGCATGTGGCTCGCTCCGGGCTTTCGGCAGGTCGGAGCAACCCGCGCACAGGGGGCGCGCGTTGGCCGGTTCGCGCCCCCGAGGGATGGGTATCGGATGAGTGCCGCAGGGTGTGGCGTACTTCTTAGGGCTGTGCGCCGGCCGAGAGGCAGTCTCCGATGACGACGATGGCTCCGGCTCACAGCCCACCGCAGGTCAGATGACGGTCTCCTTGCCCAGTCAGGCCGTCCGGCTCTCCGGTCGGTCCGGGGCCCGGCGGGAATCGCCCTGCCCGTGCTCCTCGGCGCCCTGCTCTTCTCCTCGTACGCGCGGACCCGCGCGACCCGCGTACCTGTGTTGTCCACTGACCTTGAGAGGGACACCTATGACGACCACCACCACGGAACTCGCGGCTCCCTCCGGCTTCGACGCGAAACAGGTGCCGCTCTACTACTCGCGCAAGACGGCCGACATTCTGTACAAATACGGTCCTGGCCCCCGTACGCACTTCCACGTGGGCATGTTCGGCAGCGGGGAGCACCCCCAGACGACGGTGGCCCAGCGCGTGCTCAAGCAGCGCATCCGCGACTCGCAGGAGACCGTCCTGGCGCACGCGGCGAAGTTGTGGGGCGTCGTGGGGGCGCCGCCCCTGACCATGCTCGACATCGGGTGCGGTCTGGGCGGCGGCTCGCTGTACTGGGCGCAGGAGCACGGTGCGCGGGTCACCGCGCTGACGGTGACCGGTGAACACATACCGGTGATAAACGACTTCGTGCGTCAAGCAGGCGCACAGAATCAGGTGACCGCGGTCCAGGGCGATGTGCACGCCTTGGCGGAGGAAGGGATCTACGACGCGGCGGTCGCCATCGAGAGCTCCGGATACATGGACCGGGAGCGGATGTTCTCCGTGGTGGCCCGGGCGTTACGGCCCGGTGGCTGGTTCGGCCTCCAGGAGCACTTCCTGTGCAGGCCCGAGTGGGCGGGCTTCATCGACGGCTACTACAAGACCCGGCTCGGCGGTCTGACCGAGTACATCGCGGCGGCCCGCGCGGCGGGCTTCGAGCTGGAGGCCGACGAGGACATCACCGACCGGGTCGCGGAGTTCTGGGTGCAGTCGATGGCCTGGACGACCGCGGAGCTGGACGCGCTGGACCAGGGGCACGGCTCGCCGATCGGCCGCAGGCGGCTGGTCGAGTCCGCGCTCACGCACGGCAAGTTCTTCCGGGTGTGGCGCGACCACGCCCTGGAGACCCGGCTGCTGATCTTCCGGCTGGGCGAGGGGAAGCGCGGATGACCGGGACGGCGAGCGGCTTCCGCGCCCCGAGCTCCGCGCTGGGGGACCGGCTGCCGGACTTCTACTGCCCGGTCGAGGACGCCGGGGTGCACCCCGCCGCCGCGGACCTGGGCGTACGCGCGCTGGCCTGGGCCGACCGGTGGGGGCTCTACCCGGACGCCACCGAGCGGGCCTGGGCACGGGCCATCCACAACCCCGACTTCGTCGGCCGGATCATGCCGTACGGCGACGAGGAAACGCTCCTGCTCTTCATGGAGTGGAACTACTGGGCCTGGGCCGTGGACGACTGGCAGGACTCCGGCACCGCCGCCGGACGCACCGCGGTCGTCGTCGACCACGGCCAGCGGGTGCTCCGCGCCCTGGAGGCGCCCGGCTCCGCGATGCTGCCGCCCGGGGTGCTCTCCGCCGCGCTGGACGACCTGGTGGCCCGCACCCGGGCCCGGTTCACCCCCGCACAGCTGTGGCGGCTGTGCGCCGGGACCCGCGACTGGCTGTCCGGGGTGGCCTGGCAGACCGTGAACACCGAGCGCGGCCGGATGCCGACGCTCAACGACTTCGTGGCCGTACGGGTCTCGGTGAACGGCACCCGCTTCTCCCTCGCCTTCAGCGAGGTGGCCAACGGGACACGGCTGCCGCCCGACCTCCACTTCTCGCCCGCGGTACAGGCGCTGACCGAGGCCGCCGGGTTCATCGTGAGCAGCGACAACGACCTCTTCTCGTACGCCATGGACGACCACTTGGACCCGCCGGCCCAGAACCTGGTCAACGTCCTCGCCCACCAGGAGGGCTGCTCGGCGGTGGACGCGCTGCCCGTCGCGGTCGCGCTGCGGGACCGGGCGATGACGTACTTCGTGACACAGTGCGAGCGGCTCGCCGCCCGTGCGGAGGACCCCGAACTCCCGCGCCACCTGGACGCGTTGGGCCACTACGTGTCCGGCTGCATCCGCTGGATGAGCGCGGCCCCCCGCTACGCCAGTCCCCGCAACCGGCACCCGCTGCCGGTCGACGGCGCGGCGTACGACATCACCGTCACCGACCGCCCGGCCGCCGCCGGCGACCGCGTGCGGGTCCCGGAGGTGCCCGCACAGGACTGGTGGTGGGCGCAACTGGACGGCTGAGCGGGGGCGTCCGGCCGCGCGGACGTGCGTACGGGCCCGGGGCGTCGCCCCGGGCCCGTACGCGTGTTCAGCGGTGCGACGCGGTCATCCGTTGTACAGCGTCGTGTGGTTGAACGACGACGACGATCCGTCGAACCCGTACGTACCCCGGTAGGACGGCGGGTTCTGGTACTGGCCGACGATCGTGATCGTGTTCGCGCACGACCCCTGGCCCGCCCGCTTCGCGTCCAGCCGCAGCTGGTTGCCGATCGAGCCGCCCGTGATGTCCCACGGGGCCCCGCAGATCCCGGCCGTGATGCGCCCGCCGGTCACCACGAAGGGCGACGTGTTCGGGTTGAACCGGATCTCCATCTCGAACGTGGTCGCCCCGTTGTTGAGCTGGAGCTTCGCGGTCACCGCGACGGCTTCCGCGGACACGTCCTGCAGCGTGGCGAACGCCTCGTCGCGGGTCTTGACCTCCGCGCCCTGCGGGTTGAGGTAGCGGTGTTCGCGGCGCTGCTTCTCCTGGGACGACGACTTGCGTGACTGGGTGGTCATGGTGGACCTTCCTTCTGCCGGGGCAGGACCGTCAGGCCAGCTGTTCGGCGATCTCGACGCGCAGCAGTGCGCGGACGTGCTCGATGTGGTTGGCCACGGTGACGACCTGGGAGCCGGCGAAGAGCAGACCGACGGCGACGTTGTCCAGCGAGGTGACCAGCGAACCGGAGTCGCCGCCCGCCGAGATGTTCGTCGTGAGGATCTGGTCCTTGAAGCGGGCGGTCCCCGCCGTGCCGTAGTTCACGTCGATGGTCGCGTCGACGGCGATGACCCGGCCGAAGCTGATGTTGGTGGTCCGGCCGGTCTTCTTGACCCGGTCGCCGACCGCGATGTTGGTCCGCCGGCGCCAGGCCCGCGGTGCGCCGCTGAAGTACTGCTCGCGCGTCGCGTCCTGGAAGTCGACCGTGCCGAGCGCCGCGTCGACGATGTTGTTGTGCCGCTCCAGCGGGATCTGCGGGGCGAACTGGATGGTGATGAACCGGTCCAGCGTGGCGATCTTGTCCGCAGGGTCCTGGCCGCCGTCGAACTTGCCCGGCTGGAGGATGGCGCTGCCCGCAGGGGCCGCGTTCGAGTCCGCGAGCACGTGGTTGTTGCTCAGGATGTAGAACTTCGCCGGTGTGCCGATGCCCGCCGCGGGCGGGTCGGTGGTCGCGCCGGGCAGGAAGTCGTACACCACGCTGCCGAGCGTGCCGGCCGTCACCCGTACGTTGCCGACCGAGAAGCCGGAAGGACAGGGGCGCATCCGCCGCTTGAGCAGCTGCGGCTCGAACGCGCCGAGCCCGCTCAGCTCTTCCAGCGCAGGCTGCGACAGCGACCCCGACTGCTCGCTCACGCTGCCGTCGGAGCGGTACTGGTCCTGCTCCTGGCCGAACGCACCGCGCCGCTGCCCGCGCATCTGCCGCTGCGCCGACACGTGGCCGACCGCGACCACGTCGGTGGGGGTGCCGTCGTCCATCAGCCGCGGAACGACGTCCCGCTCGGGCAGCATCGACTCGGGAACCTTCTGGTTCACGAAGACGAGCAGCGCGGGTTCGCCGGTCGGCTCTCCGCCGACCCACTTCACGCCGTGGCCGAAGCCGACCACGTTCGTGAGCGGTGCCTGCGGGCGCAGGAAGTCGGACATCGCCTGCTGGCGGGAGCTGTCACTGACCTGCCCGCCGGTGGGTCCTCGCATCATCTCGGGCTGGCTCACGCCAGACCACCTCTTCCCCGGTACGTGTTGGGGTGCACGGAGGTACGCGGGTGCCGGGGGTCGGGGGCCCGGCGGCCTCTGTCAGAGGCCGCCGTCCTGGGACTCGACGTCGCCGATCGCCAGTACGCGAACACGCACGCCTTCGAGTTCCCCGGGCACCACGTCTTCGGAGCGGAGCAGGTCGCGGGGCACGGTGCGGGTCACGAAGACGACGATGACGTCCTCGCCCGAGTACTCGTCCCTGCCGGTGCCTACTCCGGTCACATTGGCCAGCTGGAGCAGCCGGCTCTCATGGAGGTCGCGAGCCTGTCTGGCATCCACATGGCTCGCCCCCTCGCGTTCGCTGTGCGGCAGTTCCGGCGGGGCTCCCCCGAACCGCGGCCGGTAGGGCAAGTTCTATTGCCGTCACCACCGGGGGTCAAGGCATTCTGCACGAAATCTTGGGAATCCAGGCGATCTGACCGAGTTGACCTTCTTCTGGGCGGGCAGGGGATCAAGTACGCAGGTACGAAGCCCCGTTGAGGTCCAGAACGGTCCCCGAAGCCCTTCCCCAAGCTCTCAACTTCGTTCGAGCAGGGGAGACCCCACTGCGGCGGGCGAGGCCAGCCACAGCACGGCTGCCGCGATCTCGTCCGCCGACGCCACCCGGCCGAACGGGCTCTGCGCCCGGATCGCCTCGCCCTCCGCCCCGGCCAGCCGGTGCGCGACGCTCCCCCAAGCTCTCAACTTCGTTCGAGCAGGGGGGACCCCCGCGTCTCGATGAACCCCGGTGCCACGGACGCCACCGCGATGCCGTGCGGGGCCAGGTGCACGGCGAGCGACTGGCCCAGCGCGTGCACGGCCGCCTTCGTCGCGCCGTACGCGGGGTGGTCGGGCTCGCCCCGGAACGCACCGCGCGAACCGACGTTGACGATCCGGCCGCCGCCGCCCTGCGCGATCATCCGACGGGCCGCGAGATGACTGAGATTGGCCGTGCCGAGGAGGTTGACGGAGACGTGCTTCTGCCAGGCGGCCGCCCAGTCGTCGTACGAGGTGGTGGCGAGCGGATGGGCGACGTTCGCAGCCGCGTTGTTCACGAGGACGTCCAGTCCGCCGAGCCCTTCGGCCGCGGCGTCCGCGACGGCCCGCGCCCCTTCGGGCGTGGACAGGTCGCCACCGGCGAGCACATGCCCCGTACCGGCGAGGGAGCGGTACGTCTCCTCGGCCTCCGAGCGCCGCGCGCCGAAGTGCACGGCGACCCGGTCGCCGTTGGCGGCGAAGGCCTGCGCGAGGGCGCGGCCGAGCCCCCGGGAGGCGCCGCTCACGAGGACACGGCGGTGGGTGGCGGGGAAGGGGGTCACGATTCTGGGTCCTTTCGGGCAGGGGATGCGTGGATCCGGCGCGGACCGGGCGGGGCGCGTGCGTGGGTGAGCGGTACGAGCAAGGACGATCATGCCCATGAGGTGTGCCGATGCCTACCGGCGCCCCTCAGGGAGAGCCGGGCGCCCGGTTCACCGCCTGCACCGTCCGCTTGTCCAGCCGTGCGTACCAGCCCGTCGCGTCCGCCGCCAGATCGGTGATCGTGCCGGTCGCGTGCCAGGTGCGGACGCGACGCCCGGAGGTGAGGCCGAGCGCCGTGCAGACGCTGCCCGCCGCCGCGTACAGCGTGCCGCCCGCGACGACCGGCGGATGCTGCCCGGCCCCGCCGCCCTCGACGCCGAGGCGCCAGCGCTGCTTGCCGTCGGCGAGGCCGAGCGCTTGTACGCCGGTCAGGTCCGGCCGGTGGAACGTGACGTTCCCGGCGACCGGCGGCGCGTGCCCTGTACCGCCCGGCAGCGGCCGCCAGCTCCCCTCCAGGCCTGTGGTCCCGGCCCGCCAGAGGACCCGCCCGTCGGCCGGGTCGAAGGCGGTCAACTGCCCCGCGGCGTGGGCCAGTCCGGTTCCGGCCGCGTGCGACAGGGCGCTCGTCCCCGCACCGGGCCTCAGCCCCAGCGAGCGGGCCGCGAGCCGCTCTCCCGTACGGACGTCGAGGACGAGCAGTACGCCGGACGAGGTGAGGAGGTGGAAGCGGCGGCCGTCCGTGCCGGTCGCGACGACGGGTTCCTCCAGCGGCTCGTACCGCCAGCGGGTGGCGCCGGTGGACACGTCGACACAGGTCACCGGAGTCAGCGCCGGATCGGGGGCGACCAGCAGCAACGAGCGGCCCGCGAGCGCGGGGAACAGCCACGGGGTGTTCTCCTTGCGCTGCCAGGAAGGGCCGCCGAGCTTGCTGTCGCTCCTGCTGTACGAGACCAGGTGCGGCCCGGACCCGGACCCGGTACTGGACCCGGACCCGGTACTGGCTCCGGACCCGGTACTGGCCCCGGCCACGGCCAGGAACCACTCGGGAGCGATCGGTACGAGGCCCTTGACCTCTCCGTCCACGGACTTCCCGTCGGCCAGGCGGACTCCCGGCACACCGGCGGCGGGGGCGATCAGGGTGTCGTCGACGACACCCCACCACCGGGGGGCGTCCGCGGTGGCCCCGACGGACCACCGCCGTGACCCGTCCGTGGTGCCGAGCGCGTGCACGGCGCCGCCGGTCCGGCCGAAGTCGCCCGATCCGTGGGCGAGGAGCAGTCCGCCGTGTCCGGCGGCCGGGAGGACGGCGTCGACCGTGCCGGTTCCGGTGGTACGGGACCAGCGGAGGTCGCCGGGAGCGGTCGTACCCTTCGTCAACTCCCAGTCGAGCGCCGGTGGTTCCTCGGGCCTCTGCGGTGGTGTCCGGGCTCCGGCCCAGATCAGGAGGCCGAGGACACCACCGCCCGCGACGGTCAGCAGGCCGCGCCGTGCGAGGTCCTGGCGGCGGGTGGAGCGGGAGGCCGCGGACAGGGCGGCTGCCCGGTCGACGGGCGGGGGCGTGCGCCGCCGCTGCCGGGCGGCGCGCTCGGCGGAGTCGCTCAGGGGCGGGGGAGGGGAGGACCAGGACTTTCGGGCGGGTGCGGGTGCGGGTGCGGGTGTGGGTGTGGGTACGGGTTCGGTGGTCGGCTCCGGGGCTCCTCGCGGTACGGGCGGGGGCGTGGCTACGGGCGGGGGTGGGGGCGGGGCCTGGGTCGACCCCCGGACCAGGTCTCCGACCGCTCCCTCCCGCCACCACAGCGGCGCCCCCGACTCCCGTAACGCACCCAGGACTTCGGGCACCGTCGGACGTGCGGACGGCTTCTTGGCCAGGCAGCCGGCGGCCAAGTCCCGTACCTCCCAGGGGAGTTCGTCCAGATCCGGCTCCTCGTGCACCGCGCGGTACAGCATGACCGCCACATTGCTCCGGCCGAACGGGTTCTCGCCGGTCGATGCGAACGCCAGCACCGCGCCCAGCGCGAACACGTCCGCCGCGGCGGTGATCTCCGCGCCCTCCTCGATCTGTTCCGGCGCGATGAAGCCCGGTGTGCCGATGATGTCGTCCGCCGCCGTCAGCGCCGGGAGGGCGGAGGCGGCGAAGGAGTGCGGCTGGTCCGTCAGCCGGGCGATGCCGAAGTCGATGACGCGCGGACCGTCCGCGGTGACCAGCACGTTCGACGGCTTGAGGTCGCGGTGCACGATGCCCGCCGCGTGGATGGCGGCCAGCGCTTCCGCCAGGGCCGCGCCCAGGGCGCGTACCGCCGCCACGGGCAGCGGACCGCACTCCGCGACCGTGCGGTGCAGCGTCACCCCGGGCAGGAACGCGGTCGCCAGCCACGGCACCGCCGCGTCCGGGTCGGCGTCCAGGACAGCCGCCGTGTACGCCCCGGTGACGGCACGGGCGGCCGCGGCCTCGCGCCGGAAGCGCTCCCGGTAGTGCGGTTCGGCCGCCAGGTGTGCGTGCACCGTCTTCACCGCGACGAGACGGCCCCCGGCGGTGCGTCCGACGTACACCTGGCCCATGCCGCCCGCGCCGAGCCGGCCGAGGAGGCGGACGGAGCCGAGGCGGCCGGGATCCTCGGGGAGGAGCGGGGCGTTCAAGCGCCGGGCCCGGTGGATCGACCGGATGGAACGGATCGACCGGATCGGCCGGGCCCACCGGGTCTCGCGGGTCTGTCCGACGGCCCGTTCACGACCCCGCCGGCCCGCGCAGCGTCAGCAGCGTGCGGTCCACGCACAGATGGACCCGGCCGCCGCCCGCCGCCGCCCGCACCTTGCTCATCCGGTCCACCGGCATCGCCCACACCAGTTCACCCGTCTCCGCCTTCAGCGCGTGCAGCCCCCAACCGTCGGAGTGCTGCGTCGATGTGGAGACCACCGAGGGGTCCGAGCCCGAGGCGTACACGAGGCCGTCCGCCACCAGCGGCGGGGCCTCGTCATCGTCGTCTATGCGCCGGACGTCCGCCCGCGCCCAGCGCTGGTGGCCGGTCGCCGCGTCCAGGGCGCGCAGATCGCCGTTGGTGCCGGTGTGCACCAGACCGGCCGTCGCGGCCGGAGTGACCGTCGCCTCGTCGCCCGCCGCCCGGGACCACCGCCGCTTCCCCGTCGCCAGGTCCACCGCCTCCACGGCGGACCGCCCCGGATAGTGCCGGATGCCCGACGAGCCCGGGTGCGCCTCCGGATGGACCGAGCCGCCCTCGATCTCCCGCTCCTGGGTGCCGTCCCGCTCCCGGAGTACGACCAGGGGGCCGTCGGCCGGTTCCCGCAGCGACACCGGACGCTCGGCGGTGGCGACGGCGAGCCTGCCGCCGTACTGGTGGACCGCCGGGACCCCCGTCACCGTCCCCGCCCGGTGCCAGAGCGGTTTGCCGTCCCGCGCCCCGAACCCGTACGCCCGCCAGCGGTTGCCCTTCGTCGCGCGCTGCTCCCACAGGGTGCTCGCCGTGGCGTACGTGACCAGGCAGACGACGGCGGGCGAGACGCTGAGCCGGGCGGACGGGCCCTCGGTGTTGCTGGCCGCAGGGTCGATGCTGCTCGGGCGGAACCGGTTCTGGACCGGGTCCCCGGTCGACCAGCGGCGCGTCCCGGTCGCCGCGTCCAGCGCGACGATCTCGGGCGCCTTCATCGGCAGCCGCAGCACGAACACCGTGTCCCCCTGCGGCCGTACGCTGCCCAGGTTCCCGCCCTCGGCCTCGTACCGCCACAGGACCTCGCCCGTCGCCGCGTTCAGCCGGGTCAGCGTCCGGTCGGTGCGGACGTACAGGGCGTCGCCGTGCAGCAGCAGTTCTCCGCCGTAGTTCAGGGTGGCGCCGAGGTCGCGGGACCAGACCGTACTGCCCTGGCGCCAACTCCGCCTCGGGGCATCTGACTTGGCGCGCGGCGGCGTCTTCAGGCTCTCGTCGAGCAGCAGCACGGCCGCCGTCGTCGAACCCGAGACCGCCGTCACCGCCGCCCCCGCCCAGGCCAGAAACCGACGGCGGCGGGGGGTGGGCTTCGGTGCCGGTGCGTCAGCCGCGTCCGTTGCGTTCGTACCGGCCCTGTCCGGATCCGCTACGTCCACGGGCGCGCGCGGTGCCCGGAACGCCTCCGGGATCTCGTCCTCCCACTCCGGCTCGGCGGCGATGAGTTCGGCCATCGCCTCCTCGTGCTCCCGTACCGCCCCGGTGATCGGCTCCTCCTCCCACCACGGCACGGCGCCCGCCCGCCCGGCGCACCAGTCGAGCACCTCGGCGACGGACGGCCGGTCCGCCGGAGCCATGGCGAGGCAGCGCCGCAGGAAGCCGAGCCACTCCTCGTCGGGCACCCCCAGCAGGTCGGGCGGCTCGTGCAGGGTGCGGTGCAGGACCTGCGGGGCGGTCCCCGAACCGTACGGATTGCGGCCCGTGCTCGACAGCGCGAGCAGCGACCCCAGCGCGAACACGTCGGCGGGCGGCCCCACTTCGTCGTCCCGGCCGGAGTCGCCCCGGTCCTTGCTGCTCCGGTTCTCGCCGCTCCGGTCCTCGCCGCCCCGGCCGCCCGTGAGCTGCTCCGGTGCGATGAAGCCGAGGGTGCCGACCAGTTCACCGGTATCGGTCAGCGGCTCGCCGCACGCGTCGGTGGCGTCCTTCGCGATGCCGAAGTCGAGGATCTTCGGCCCGTCGCGGGTGATGACGACATTGGCGGGCTTGAGGTCCCGGTGCACGAGACCCGCGGCATGCACCGCCGCGAGGGCCTCGGCGAGTGCGGCGCCGAGCGTGCCGAGGGCCGCCGAGTCCAGCGGGCCGAGCGTGCTGATCGCGTCCACCAGGGACGGACCGGCGCAGAACTCGCTTGCCAGCCAGGGGAGTTCGGCATCCGTGTCGGAGTCGAGGACGGCCGCCGTGAACACGTCGTCCACGGCCCTGGCCGCCGCCACCTCCCGGCGGAACCGCTCCCGGAACCGCGGATCCGCGGCCAGGTGCGGGTGCACGGTCTTGAGCGCGACCAGCCGCCCGGCGGGGCTGCGGGCGAGGTGCACCCGGCCCATTCCGCCCTCACCGAGCGGTGCGACGATGTGGTACTGCGCCGGCCCGGCTGCGGCTGCTGCGGCTGCCATTCCCTCGGCTCCCCTCCCGAATCGCCCGGACGGCGCCGGACGTTGTGTGCGACGCCATTCGAGGGGCGCGCGGTTGCGGTGCGCCGCGCGTTGTGACGCACCACATGATGCCCGGACACCGTCCGGACGGTGCCCGGACTGCGCTCGGACGATGTCCGGGGACGGTGCCCGGCGGAAAATACTTGGCGTGCGCGGGGGTGGGGCGACTTGGCAAGACGATGGGTGGTGTCGTGCCACTCGACTGTCGAACAGTGTTCCCCGATTCGGCTGAGTCCATCGCGGGCTCGGGTGAGCTCTGTTATGGAGTCGTCGGTATACGGGCCCGCTTGTGGCCCACGATCGGTGAGGTGTGTGAATGGTACGGATTATTCAAATGGGCTTCGGTAGAGCCTTGTTGGACCTACGATTCAGGTGTGCAGAAGTCATGTGAGCAATGCGGAATCGCTATTGGTAAGCGGAGCAAGCGGTTTTGCAGCAACAAGTGCAGCCTGCTGGGTACGGCTCAACAGCGAGCGGACTCCATTCGAAGGCCCAAGCGCACCTGCCCCAACTGTGGGGAACCCGTGAGGAGTCGGGGAGCTGAACACTGCAGCAGGCGGTGCGCGGATATCGCTCGACGCGTTGCAGTTCCGCCGTGCAAGTATTGCGGCGCATCAAACCGTGGCCCAAGATCGCGTGGACCGTATTGCTCGTGGGCCTGTTTCAATGAGGACCGCTACCACCGCACCGGAACTTTCGCGAAGTGGTTCGCCGCTTGGCAGCAGGGGGCGGAGAGCGGAACTCGGGAGGACGGCACGCCGGACTGGCGAGTGCGGCAAGCTCTGGTTCTGCTCCGTGGGCAACGTTGTGAAGAATGCGGGTGGGACAGGGTGAACCCGACGTCCGGGCGCGTACCGCTTCATGTGGACCACGTGGAGGGTGACCGGACCAAGAATCGGCCGGGTGACGTGAGATTGCTCTGTCCGAACTGTCATGCGCTTACTCCGAACTACCAGCATCTCAACAACCCGAAGGTTCAGCCGGTCCGGGTCAAACAGAGTCGGAGGTACCGAGAAGTCTGGCTGGAACCCAAGGCTGGATGACGCCCGACCCCGGCAAGCCGTGGCAGGGCGAGCTGTTCCAGTACGCGCTGGACCGCCGGCACCACCCGGACGCCGCGACGCCGCCCGCGTCGAACCGGACGCTCACCGCACACCGCGAACTGATGTCCCTGCGTTCGGCCGAGCGGCGCGCCGTCCTCCGCGAGGCGGACGCCGCCGAGCGGCTGGCCGCGGCGGGCATGACCTGGGAGTCCCTCGCGGGCTGACACCCAGCCGGGTGTCGCAGGCACTGGGAGCTCGCGAGCCGGATGGGTTCGGCGTCCAACAGGGCGATTTGGAACGTCTGTTCGTGGTGTAGATCGATGTGATTGTCGCTCGATCGTTCGTGTGCGGGTCCGGCACATCCGGAAGTACGTTCACGGCATGACGACGCGATCATGTTCCATCGAGGGATGTAGTAGAGCCCATAAGGCGCGGGGGTGGTGTGGGACTCACTATCGCCGGTGGAGCATCCACGGTGACCCGTGCGTGCTCAAGACCTCCGGTTGGCGGCCAGCTGACACGCCTTGTGGGATCCCCGATTGTGAGGGCGTGACCCTTGGTGGCGCGAAGGGGCTTTGCCGCTATCACTACGAACGAACCCGACGAGGCGAGTCCATGACAAGGCGGACGCCGAGCACGGGGCACATTCGTGACGGCTACCGCTTCCTGTACCTGGGGGCGGGGCGGGTTGCCGGGGAGCATCGGGTCGTGATGGAGCGGATGCTGGGGCGCCCCCTCCTGTCGCACGAGAATGTCCACCACAAGAACGGGATCCGGGACGACAATCGCCCGGAGAACCTGGAGCTGTGGACACGTGTGCAACCTTCCGGCAAGCGCGTAAGCGACCTCGTCACGTTTGCCCGTGAAGTGCTGGAATTGTACGGCGACGCGCCAGAGGAGGCCGTGCCACGAGCATAGCCTTGCGAACGCGCGGTCCGGACGGTCCGCAGACTGGCCCTGGCGGGGCTGACGGGACGGGTGCGAGGGGCCGGACCAGGGAGGCGGCAGGGAGACGGGCATGGCATCTGCCGTCCGGTGGGCGCATACTGAAGGTAATGACAAAGCCAGCCGGAGCCCGGCGACACCTGCCGTCCAGTCCCTTCAACGTCCCGGCCCCGGCCGCCCCGCCCATTGAGAACTATGAGGTGGGAGACCGGGTTTCGCATGATCAATTCGGACTCGGAAGAGTCGTGGGGGTCGAGGGAGACCTCGCCGTACTCATCGACTTCTCCGGGCGTCAGGGGCGGATTCTCAGCCCCTACTCCAAGTTGACCAAGCTCTGAGCCCCCGCGGCTCCGGGAAAAACGCCTCCGCCCCGTACTTCGATCATCACGATCGGGATACGGGGCGGAGGCGTTTTCGTAGGACTGTTCGCAGCTTTCGCGGGGCTTCGCACAGCTTTCGCAGCTTTCGCGCAGCCTTCGCAGGGCTATGAGACGGG
Organism: Streptomyces sp. NPDC021093; assembly: GCF_044333135.1. Taxonomy (NCBI): domain Bacteria; kingdom Bacillati; phylum Actinomycetota; class Actinomycetes; order Kitasatosporales; family Streptomycetaceae; genus Streptomyces; species Streptomyces sp. NPDC021093. The sequence continues at coordinate 588,473 of NZ_JBIRQJ010000005.1, forward strand.
CTCTGCAGCGTCGTCGCGCATCGCGGCCGCCCACTCGACGAGAAGCAGTTCGTACTCCTCCGAGGGCCAGGCCCCGTCCGTCGTCTGCGCGTCCACGAGGTTGCGTATCGCCGCGTTCGTCCGGTCGGCACCGGAGGCTTCGACCTCGGGGGCTTCGGGCCCGGAGGCGGACGGAGAGGTGGTGGACATGCCTTCCAGGCTACGTGCGGGCATCCGTGCTCAAACCCTTCTCGCACGTGGCATCGGTCACGCGTCCAGCCTCTCCGTCCCCCACTGTGTCCCGCGTCCCTACAGTGCCTGTGCGGCGGGCTTCACCATGCCGCGCACCGTGCGGGACTTGACGAAGTCGCCCATCCCTGTCATTTCCCATTCGCCGCTGAACTGCTTGATCAGCTTCGCCATCATCACGCCCGTCTGCGGCTCGGCGCCGGTCAGGTCGAAGCGGACCAGCTCCTCGCCCGTCGCCGCGTCCATCAGGCGGCAGTAGGCCTTGGCGACCTCGGTGAACTTCTGGCCGGTGAAGGAGTTCACCGTGAAGACCAGGCCCGTCGCCTCCGCCGGGATCCGGCCGAGGTCGACCACGATGACCTCGTCGTCGCCCGCGCCCTCGCCGGTGAGGTTGTCGCCGGAGTGCTTGATCGCGCCGTTCAGGATCGAGAGCTTGCCGAAGTAGCAGCTGTCGATGTGCTTGCGGTCCGGGCCGTACGCGATGACCGAGGCGTCCAGGTCGATGTCCTTGCCGCGGAACGCGGGCTCCCAGCCCAGGCCCATCTTGACCTGGGACAGCAGCGGCCTGCCGCCCTTGACCAGGGACACCGTCTGGTTCTTCTGGAGGCTGACGCGCCCCTTGTCCAGGTTGATCTTGCCGGTGGAGACGGGCGCAGGGGCGGGCGCGGCCGGGGGAGCGGCGGGCGAGGCCTGCGGGGCGGCCACCCGCGGGTCGTAGGACGGCGTCGGGGCGGACGGCGGCGCGGCGGGAGCGGCGGGCGGCTGCGGGGCCGCCGCGGGAGCGGGAGCGGCGGGTGCCGGGGCGGGCTCCTCGACCGAGACGCCGAAGTCGGTGGCGATGCCCGCCAGGCCGTTCGCATACCCCTGGCCGACCGCGCGGACCTTCCAGGCGCCGTTGCGGAGGTAGACCTCCACGACGACCAGGGCGGTCTCGGAGCCCAGCTGCGGCGGTGTGAAGGACGCGATCACGCTGTTGTCGTCGGCGCCGCGCACGGTGGCGGTGGGCTCGATGCCCTGGAAGGTCTGGCCCGCCGCGTCCGGGCTCGCGGTGACCACGACCCGCTCGATCCCGGCCGGGATCGCACCGGTGTCCACCACGATCGCGTCGGGGGCCGTGCCGCCGCCGGAGCGGTAGGTCACGCCAGGCCCGGCGGGCTGGTTGTAGAAGATGAAGTCGTCGTCGGAGCGCACCTTGCCGTCGGCGGTGAGCAGCAGGCCCGACACGTCGAGCCGCACCGGGGCGGCCACGTCCACGGCCACGCGGGCGGTGGGAAGCGGAATGTTCGAGCCAGGGGTCATTGCGGTCATGTCAGGGGTAACGACCGAGAAGGCTTTGCCGTTCCCTTACCTTGCGACGAATTCCCCGCACGGCTGTACGCGGGCCCGTGCATGGGGTCTGATCAGCGGTTTCGTGGATGGTTACGGGCCTGGCGCTCGTTGCCGAACTTGTAGGCGCCGGTCCACCTGGCCATCACCAGCTGCCCGTCGCCCGACTCCACCTCCGCCAGGAACTTCTCCGCCCGGCCGCCCCGCAGCGTCGTCGCGGCACGCTCGCGGTGGGTGATGAGGACGGTGCCGTCGGGGCGCCGCGCGTAACTGAATCCATGGGGTTTCGGCATGGCCGCATGGTGTCCCGGTCCTGGTCCCGCCCGCGAGTGAATTTTCTACGGAGAGCGGCCGGGGCGGCACGGACCGCGATCTACTCTGGCGGGCGTGGAGACCTTCGTGACGTCCGATCTCGACCAGGTGCGTCTGGCGATCGCCGGCCCGTTCTACGACACCTTCATCGACCCGCTCGGCAGGCCGCGCGCGTTCGAGGCCAGGATCGACAGCGCGCAGTTGGGCGACCTGACGGTCGGGGACCTCAGCATCGGCACCGACGTCCGGATGCGCGTCGGCGAACTGGGCTCGTACCACGTCAACGTGCCGCTGTCCGGCCGGTTCGTCTGGCACCAGCGGGGGCGGGCCGAGGCCGTCGCCACCGCGCGGCACGCCGCCGTGTTCGCCCCGGCGGGAGACACCGGAGTCGACCGTTGGACCGGCGACTGCCGACTACTCGCCGTGAAGATCGAACAGGCGGCCCTGCACGCCCAGTTGGAGCGGCTGCTCGGCCGGGAGCTGCCGGGCCGGGTCGACTTCGCCCCGCAGCTCGACATCTCCCGCGGTACGGGCCTGGGCTGGGCCCGGCTGCTGCGGTGGGCGGTGGGCGAAGCCCGCGAGGCCGGGGGCATGGTGACGCAGCCCCTGCTGGCCGCACCGCTCCAGGAGACCCTCCTCGGCGGGCTGCTGCTGGCCGCCGACCACCCCTACCGCGAGGAACTGGCCGCCCCCGCCGAGGCGTTGCGCCCCGCACCCGTCAAGCGGGTCCTGGACGCCGTCCACGCGCACCCCGAGCAGCCGCACACGGCGTCCTCGCTGGCCGCCGTCGCGGGCGTCGGAGTGCGACGGCTCCAGGAGGGCTTCAGGGAGCACGTCGGGATGTCGCCGACCGTCTACCTGCGGGGCGTACGGCTCGACCGGGTGAACGAGGAGCTCAAGCGCGGGGCGGAGGAGCGGCGGGGCGAGGGCGCGCCCACGGTCGGTGAGGTCGCCTACCGGTGGGGTTTCGCGCACCTGGGCAGGTTCGCGGCCGTCTACCGGGCGCGTTTCGGAGAGACGCCGTCGCAGACGCTCCGGGGAAGTGAACGACTCCGCCCGGGAGGTCAGTTCACCGCGCGATCCGGACAGCGGGCGCGCGATGCGGATCGGCGTGCGGAGCGAACCGTTCTAGGTTGATCTCGTCGCGGGCGTGCTCGCGGCATCCGGCTCCCCCGGTGAGTCCGTCGGCGATACTCACCGGCCGGACCCGGAGCGCAGGGAGCGGGAGGCTCCGCGACACCGGGCCCGGCCGGCTCCCCCCAACCGTTGACGGCCGGGCCCCTACCGCTCCCCCGGACCCCGGCATCAGTAGGGCCACTGCGGCGGGTCCGTGCAGAACGAGCCGCCCAGGAAGTCGTGTTCCGGGTCTCCGGGGAGGGGTTCGCCCTGTTCGGCGAGGAGCTTCTCGGCGTACTGCTCGGAGTCGTCCCGCGGTACGTACCCGAGGGTGCGCGCGGTGGAAAGGTCCCAGCACAGACGGGTGTTGGCGGACGAGCCGTACACCACGGTGTGTCCCACCCGCGGTGCGGTCAGCGCCGCGTCGAAGAGGCGGGCGGCGTCCCCCGGGCTCAGCCACAGCGACAGCATCCGCACCGTGGTCGGCTCCATGAAGCACGCGCCGATCCGCACGGACACCGTCTCCAGGCCGTCCCGGTCCCAGTACAGCTGCGCGAGGTCCTCGCCGAACGCCTTGGACAGACCGTAGAAGGTGTCCGGGCGGTGCGGGGTGTCCGCCGGCACCAACGGGCCGTTCCGGCCGGGCAGCGGGGTGAAGCCGACCGCGTGGTTGCTGGAGGCCTGCACGATCCGGCGCACCCCCTCCTCCCGCGCCGCCTCATAGAGGTTGTACGTCCCCTCGATGTTCGACCGGAGGATCTTCTCGAACGGGGCCTCCAGGGAGATGCCCGCCAGATGCACGATCGCGTCGACCCCCTCGACGGCCTCGCGCAGCGCGTGCTTGTCGCCGAGGTCGGCGGTCACCGCGGTCGGCTCGCCCTCGATGGGCGTCGCGTCGAAGAGCCGCAGCTCATATCCGTACGCGGGGAGCAGTCCCCGCATCAGGGTGCCGATGCCGCCGGCCGCGCCGGTGAGCAGGAGAGTGCGGGGAGCATCGGGCATGGGAGGAGTCTCCTCGGAGGTGTCCGCGGTGGAGCGCCGACGGGGCCGGCCAACCGTCGCGACGCTAGGGAGCGGGTCGTGCCGAGTCAAGTGGATGGCGTTGCACGGCGTTTCGCGGACAACGCCGGGGAATTTCGGTCGGCTTGCGGTGCGTTACGGGGTCCAGGCGGCCCGGTCGTGTGCGAACAGCACCCGCCGCGGGCCGCATTCGGCCAGCCGCGACAGCCACGGCCGGTCCCCGGTCCCCGGGGCCACTCGGGCCGCGGTTCCGCGTGGCTGCAGCCGGAGGCGAAGTCGTAGGCTTGCCCCGCCCGGCCTGGCTCGCCCGCGGGGCGTACGAAGTGCCCCGGATCGAGGCGTCGTATCGAGGTTCGGTCGCTCGTCCGGCCATGCTGGTGCGGGAGTTCACGCAGGTCAGCGCGAATTTTGGTGCCGAGCGATGAGTTTTCGACGCGCCCCGGGTCTCCCTTTCGACGCTGCCGCCAGGGAAAGGGACTTCATGACCAGCACCGCGACCGCTGCCCCCACCGCCGTCGTGTTCGACCTCGAACCGGCGGCCCGTCGGCTTGCCCGCCTCGTCGAAGGGGTCCCCGCTGCCCGGCTGGACGCGGCCACGCCCTGCGACGACTTCACGGTGCGGGACCTCCTGGCCCACCTCTGCGGGCTGACCGCCGCGTTCCGCGCCGCCGCGAAGAAGCAGCCGCACCCTGCAGCTGAGGCCGGGGCCGAAGCAGGTGCGGGGAGCCCGGCCCTTCCCGCCGACTGGCGCCATCGCCTCCCGCGGCAGCTCGCCGAGCTCGCCGACTCCTGGCACCGCCACGACGCCTGGGACGGCACCACCGCCGCGGGCGGCACGACCCTGCCCGCCGGGGTCGCCGCCCAGATCGCCCTCGACGAGCTCGTCCTGCACGGCTGGGACCTGGCCCGCGCCACCGGCCAGCCCTTCGACTGCGACAAGCCGAGCCTCCAGGTGGTGTACGCCCTGTTGGCCCCGGAGGCGGACAATCCGGCCCGCGCCCCGATGTTCGGCCCGGTCGTCGACGTACCGAACGGATCGCCCTTCCTGGACCGGGTGGTGGGCCTCGGCGGCCGCGACCCGAAGTGGTCCCTGGGGGCCTAGGGGCTGACGTCGGGCGGGCTGCCGTGCATAACATGCGGGGCTGCGACGCATACATCACTGCGTCACCGTCCGCCCGAGGGGAATCAGCGTGCGTACCAAGGTACTTCCCGCCCTGTTCTGTGCCGGAGTCATAGCCGCGACCAGCGTGCTCACCGGCAGCGCCGCCACCGCGGCGCCCACCACCGAGGCAGGTGCGGCGGCCCAGGCGGCCACCGTCCGCGAGAAGCTGGAGAAGATCCCCGGCCTGCGGATCGTCTCGGAGACCCAGAAGGAGGGGCGCCCCTTCTTCACCCTGATGCTGAGACAGCCCATCGACCACAACAAGCCGCGCCGCGGCACCTTCGAGCAGCAGTTCACCCTGTGGCACAAGGACGAGAGCGCCCCGACGGTCCACTACACCGGCGGCTACACCCTCTCCTCCGGCACCCGTGAGATCACCACGCTCCTCGGTGCCAACCAGGTCAGCGTCGAGCACCGCTTCTTCGACAAGTCCGTCCCCGCGGGGAAGACCGACTGGCGCAAGCTGACCATCCAGCAGGAGGCCGCCGACGAGCACCGCATCGTGCAGGCCATGAAGAGCATCTACAAGGCCAAGTGGCTGGGCACCGGCGCCAGCAAGGGCGGCATGACGCAGGTCTACCACGAGCGCTTCTACCCGGACGACCTGGACGCCGTCGTCGCCTACGTCGCCCCCAACGACGCCGACAACCGCGACGACCGCGTCTACGACGACTTCTTCAAGACCGTCGGCACCCCCGAGTGCCGCACCGCTCTCGACGCCGTGCAGCGCGAGATGCTGGTCCGCCGCAAGGCGCTCCTGCCGATGTTCGAGGCCACCGCCAAGGAGCAGAAGCTCACCTTCAAGCAGCTCGGCACCACCGACCGGGCCTACGAGTTCTCCGTCCTGGACCAGGTCTGGAACTTCTGGCAGTCCGGCTCGTACACCAACTGCCCGACGGTCCCCGACGCCAAGAAGGCCACCGACAAGGAGCTGTACGACTGGTCTCTCGGACACGGTCTGTCGCCCTACTCGGACGCCGACGCGGGTCCCGCGGGCAGCGGCCCGTACTACCGCCAGGCCGCCGCCCAGCTCGGCTGGGCCGACCTGAAGTTCAAGCACCTGCGCGACGTCCGCAACTACCCGGACATCTACCAGCCCAACTCCCTGCTCCCCGCCGACATGCGCACCTCGTACAGCGGCTGGGACGCCAAGGACGTCGACCGCTGGGTCAACAAGCAGGGCAAGCAGATGATGTTCGTGTACGGGCAGAACGACCCGTGGAGCGCCGAGCGCTACCGCCCCTCGAAGCACGACTCGCACCTCTACGTCGCGCCGAACTCCAACCACGGCGCCCTGATCTCCAAGCTCGTCCCCGCGGAGCGCGCCGAGGCCGAGGCGACCGTCAAGCGGTGGGCGGGCGTGAAGTAACCCGCTGGCGACGGGCGTTGAGCGCGGCGACGGCTGCCACGCTCAACGTGTCGTCGTCCGGCACGGAGCTTCGTCCGGCACGGCCCGCAGGCCGCCGTGCCGGACCGGCCGCTCATCCGCCCAGTGCGGCCTTCATCATCTTCTGGGCCACCGGCGCCGCCAAACCGTTTCCGCTGACCTCCGAGCGGGCCGCGCCCGAGTCCTCGATGAGGACCGCCACCGCGACCTCCTTGCCGGTCGACGCGTCCTTCGCGTACGACGTGAACCAGGCGTACGGCGTCTTGCTGTTGTTCAGGCCGTGCTGCGCGGTGCCCGTCTTTCCGCCGACCTCCGCGCCCGGGATCTTCGCGTTGGTGCCCGTGCCGTCCTCGACGACCGTGACCATCGCGCTGCGCAGCTGCTCGGCGGTGCGCTCCGAGACGACCCGGGTGGACTTCCCGTCCTCGTACTTCTCCAGGGCGTCGCCGCCCGGACTCAGCACCTCGGACACCATGTGCGGGGCCGCCAGCTCACCGCCGTTGGCGAGCGCCGCCGACACCATCGCCATCTGCAGCGGCGTCGCCGTCACGTCGAACTGGCCGATGCCGGTCAGCGCGGTCTGCGCCTTGTCCATGCCCTTGGGGTAGACGCTCTCGTACGCCCGTACCGGCACGTCCAGCTTGTCGTTGTTGAAGCCGAACTTCTCCGCCATCGCCTTCACCTTGTCCTGGCCGAGGTCCACGGCCAGCTTCGCGAAGACGTTGTTGCAGGAGTACTTGAGGGCCGCGCGGAGGTTGGCGTTCTCGCAGGGGGCGGACCTGTTCTCGTTGTGCAGGACGGTCCTGGTACCGGGGAGGGTGTACGGGTCGGGGCTGTCCGTCGCGGTGTCCACCGAGTCGTACAGGCCGTTCTCCAGCGCCGCGGCGGCCACGACCAGCTTGAACGTGGAGCCGGGCGGCAGCGGCTGGCGCAGCGCCCGGTTCGTCATCGCCTTGTCCTCGTCCTTCCCGGAGGAGAGCTTCCGCCACGCCTCGCCGTCGCTCTGCCCGGCGATCTTCGACGGGTCGTACGACGGAGTGCTGACCATGCCCAGGATCCGGCCGGTCTTCGGGTCGATCGCGACGGCCGCGCCCTTCTTGCTGCCGAGCGCCTCGTACCCGGCCTTCTGCACGGCCGGGTCGATCGTCGTCACCACGTTGCCCGGCCGGGTGTGCTTGCCCATGAGCAGGTCGGACGCGCTCTTCAGCCGGTCGTCGGTGCCGTCGAGGACATGGCTGTAGATGCCCTCCAGCTGGGTCGCGCCGTACACCTGCGAACTGAAGCCGGTGACGGCGGCGTAGAGCTCGCCCTCGGTGTAGGTGCGCTTGTACGCGAGGTCGCTGCCCTCCGTCCTGGTGGATCCGGTGACCGGCGAGCCGGCCACGATGATGTTCCCGAGCGGGTTCGCGTACTGCGCGATGATGTTCCGCCGGTTGTCCGTGTTCTCCGCGAGCGCCTTGCCGTTGTACGCCTGTACCCAGGTCACCCGCACCAGCAGCGCGAGGACGAGCAGCATGCAGAAGACGGCGGCGTGCCTGATCGTCTTGTTCATCCTGTGAGGGATGACGAGCGACGGACGGGCAGGAGTTCCGTTACGTACCTCTTCTCATGGTTTCCTCATGCGGCTGCCGGGGTCAGCGGGGCTGGATGAAGCCCGATTCGTACGCCACGATCACCGCCTGGGTACGGTCCCTGGCCCCGGTCTTCGCCAGCACCGCCGCCACGTGGCTCTTCGCCGTCGCCGCGCCGAAGCCCAGGGCGCCCGCGATCTCCGCGTTGGTCAGCCCCTTCGCCATCAGCCGCAGCACCGATGACTCCCGCTCGGTGAGCCTGGCCACCCACGGCGCCGTCGCCGTCTCCTTGCGGTGGCCGTACTCGGCGGCCAGCGCACGGACCGCCGCCGGGAACAGGAGGCTGTCGCTCCGGGCGACGAGCCGCACCGCCTGCACCAGGTCCTCGGCCGCCGCCCGCTTCAGCAGGAACCCGGCGGCGCCCGCGCGCAGCGCGTCGTACACGTAGGAGTCGTTCTCGAAGGTGGTGACGACGACGATCCGGGGCGGCTCGGCGAGGGTGGTGAGGATCTGCTCGGTGGCGCGGATGCCGTCGATCTCCGGCATCCGCACGTCCATGAGGACCACGTCGGGCCGCAGCGCGCGCACCACCGACACCGCCTCCGCGCCGGTCGTCGCCTCGCCGACGACCTCCAGGTCGGGCTCGGCGTCGAGGATGACGCGCAGGGCGGTGCGGACCATGCGCTCGTCGTCGGCGACGACGAGGCGGACGGGGGAGGGGGCGGGGGGAGTGCTCATCGGGCGCCTCCGCCCGTGTGCGTCCCGCCTGTGTCCGTCCTGTCCGGGTGCGTCGCGTCGGTGACCGTGCCGCCCGCGATCGGCAGGCGTGCCGTGAGCCGCCACAGCTTTCCGTCCCTCGGCCCGGCCTCCGTGCGCCCGCCGAGCAGGGTGGCGCGTTCGGCCACGCCGCGCAGGCCCCGGCCGCCCCCGGGGCGTACCACCGCGGGCCGGTCAGGCAGCGGGTTCTCCATCACGATCTCCAACTCCTCGCCGCGCAGGGCAATGCACAGGGAAACAGGTGCGCCGCCGCCGTGCCGCAGCGCGTTGCTCAGACCTTCCTGGACGATCCGGTACGCCTCCCGGGACACCGGCTCCGGCACCCTCGCCAGATCGCCGTCGCCGGTGCGTGCGACCTCGACGCCGCTGCGGGCGACGAGCTCGTCCAGGGCGTCGAGGGCGGGGCCCGCGAAGCCCTCCGGATCGTCCTCGCCGCGCCGCAGCACCCCCAGCACGGCGTCGAGTTCGCCGACCGTGCGCCGGGTGGTCTCCTCGATCGCCTCCAGCGCCTCCCGTACGAACTCCACGTCCGATGCCCGCCCGCTGCCGAGCACCTTGCGGGCGGCCCCCGCCTGAAGCGTCACCGCGCTCAGCGCGTGCCCCACCGAGTCGTGCAGCTCGCGGGCCAGCCGGTTGCGCACGGCGAGGTCGGCGGCCCGGCGCTCGGCCGCCGCCAGCCGGTCGGCGGGGGCGGGGCCGAGGAGCACGGGAGCCGCCCGGGCGAGCAGCGCGGAGGTCCCCGCGCTCACGGCGGCCAGCGCCAGCATGGCGAGGATTCCGGCGACCGGTGAGAGCGCCAGCACCCAGGGGTGGTCGAAGAACCGCGGCATGCCGAGCCGGGAGTCCCGCAGCCCGGACGCGAACGGAAGCGCCACCAGCACGCCCGCGAACGGGGTGAGCGCGAGCGAGGCCCCGCTGATGATCCCGCCGAGGGTGACGTGCAGGACGAACCATCCGGAGGTCCGCATCCGGGTCGCCCGCGTCCTGGCGGGCCCGTCCGCGAGCCGCTCCGCGGCCGGCAGGTCCGGCAGCAGCCCGAGCGCCCGGATCGCCCCCACCGACAGTGGTCTGGCCGGGGCGAGCAGCCCGAAGACGGCGGTCAGCGGCAGGGTCGCGGCGAAGGCGAGCAACTGGACCGACACGGATCCGATGGGGCTCTCGCTGCCGCTCAACGGCCCGACGAACACGGTCGTGAGCAGGTAGAACGGCATCAACAGGGCGCCACCCACGACCAGATGGAGCCAGCCGATCCGTGCCTTCCGGCCGAACAGCAGCGTCCGCAGGGCCCGTTGGTTCATGCGGCGAGCCGCCGCTGCCGCTGCACGAAGAAGGAAGTGCCGCCCGCGAGGGCGAGGAGACCGGTGATCACCTGGACAGCGTAGGTCAGCACGGTCAAGGTCGTGAGCCGGTCCGCGCCGGTGGCGACGGCTCCGGCGGTGACCAGCATCCACCCGCCCCAGCAGGCCAGCACGCCCACGCCCGTCCAGGTCAGCGCCAGCGGCACCCGCAGCGGGACCCGGCCGCCGAGCCCCAGCACGAGCATCAGCAGTCCGGCGAAGGCGGCCAGGGCGAAGGCCCCGTGCACGCCCGTGACCAGCCGGGCGTCGGAGCCGAGCGGCTCCGCGACGTCGACCGCGCGCCCGGCGACGGCTTCGAACAGATGCGGTACGGAGCAGAGCGCGGCCAGCAGGGCGGCCACCAGGCCGACGGCCCGCACCGTCCGCGACGGACGGGGGAGTTCGCCGACCGTGCCCCGCCACAGGTGCCCCCAGCGCTCCCGTGCGTACAGCACGAACAGTGCCCCCAGCGCCAGCCCCTGCACGATGAAGCCGCCGTACACCACCCCGAACACCCACGACTCCAGGAAGGGCTCGCCCTCCCCGGGTGCGACGCCGATCGAGCCGCCGGCCAGCAGTTGCAGCGGGAAGCCCACCATGATCGGGGCGAGCAGCCCGGACGCCGCCCACATCGGCAGCACCAGCAGCGGGGCGGCCACCCGGCGTCCCCAGCCCTGGGTGAGCAGCAGCGCCAGCACGATGACGCAGGCGTCCATCAGTACGGTCACGGAGTTGGCGACGACCATGACCCCCGGCTCGTCCAGCAGCGCGCTGCGGTCCGGGATGCCGAGCCGCCCGCCCGCGATCCAGCTGATCTTGAGGGCGAGGTACGGCAGGCACGCGGCGATCGCGACGGCGCGGAGGGTGCGGCGGGCGGGGGATGCGGCGGTGCGGGGCCGGGTGCGAGGGACGGCAGGAGGGGCGAGCGGTGTCGATGTCATGCCTCCACGCTCCCGTCCGGGCCGTTTCCGCACCTCCTGCCCGCTGACGATCCGCCTCCGCCGTGCGGGGGAGGGCCCCCGATGGCGGCGAGGAGTGGCCGGGAATGTGCGGAGGCCTGCTCCGGTTGACCTCATTGCTGTATTTGTTGACGCTTGTACTTGTGTGAGACCTGGAGACAAAGAATCATGACCACGCCCGCACCCCTGCGCGTAGAGATCTGGTCCGACATCGCGTGCCCCTGGTGCTATGTCGGCAAGGCCCGCTTCGAGAAGGGGCTTGAGGCCTTCGCGCACCGCGGCGACGTCGAGGTCGTGCACCGTTCCTTCGAGCTGGACCCGAACCTCGCCAAGGGCGACGTCGTCCCCGTCCTGGACATGCTGGCCCAGAAGTACGGGCGTACGCGCGAGCAGGCGCGGGCCATGGAGGCCACCGTCGCCTCCAACGCGCAGGCCGAAGGGCTCGGGTACCTGGTCGACGGCCGGGACAGCGGCTCCACCTTCGACATCCACCGCGTCCTGCACCTGGCGAAGGCGCGCGGTCTGCAGAGCGAGCTGCTCGACCTCGCCTACCGGGCGAACTTCGCCGAGGAGCAGTCCGTCTTCGACGACGAGGTGCTGGTCAAGCTGGCGGTGGCGGCCGGGCTCGACGAGATCGAGACGCGCGCGGTGCTCGCCGATCCGGAGGCGTACGCCGACGACGTGCGCGCCGACGAGCGCGAGGCGGCCGAGCTGGGCGCGAACAGTGTGCCGTTCTTCGTCTTCGACCGCCGCTACGGGGTCTCCGGCGGACAGCCCGCCGAGGTCTTCACACAGGCGCTGGAGCAGGCCTGGAAGGGGCGGGGACCGCTGATGACGCCGGCCGCGTCGCCGGGTGCCGAGGGCGGGAGCTGCGACGTGGACGGCAACTGCGCGTGATTTCGTAAAGACGGTCGGTGGACGGGGCGTTGGTGGTGGGGGCACAGTTTGGCGCATGACCACTTCCCTCCTCCGCAGCCTCGCCCCCGAGGAATTCACCCCCGAGGTCACGTACCTCAACACCTCGTCGTACGGCCTGACCCCGCGCCGTACGGTCGAGGCGATCACGGCACTCGTCCGGCAGAACGCCACCGGCGCCCACGCCCACCCCGGCTCCTTCGAGTCCTTCGAACTCGCGCGCGCCGCCTACGGGCGGCTGGTCGGGGTCGGGGCGGACCGGGTGGCGGTCGGCACCTCGGTCTCGGCGCACGTGGCGGTGGTCGCGGCGGCGCTCGCGGCCGGGAGTGAAGTCCTCGCCCCCGCGGGCGAGTTCGCGTCGCTCGTCACGCCCTTCTCGGTGCGGGGCGACCTGAAGGTGCGGTACGTACCCCTGGCGGACCTCGCCGCCGAGGTGCGCCCGGAGACGGCGCTGGTGGCCTGGTCGGCGGTGCAGTCATCGGACGGCCGGATCGCCGACCACGCGGCGGTACGTGCGGCTGCCGCCGCGCACGGTGCGCGGACGCTGCTGGACACGTCGCAGGCGGCGGGCTGGCTGCCGGTCTCGGCGGGGGAGTACGACTACACGGTGGCCGCGGCGTACAAGTACCTGATGTGCCCGCGCGGTACGTCGTTCCTGACGGTGTCGGACGAGGCGCAGGAGCGGACCCTGCCGGTGCAGGCGGGGTGGCTGGCGGCGGAGGACATGTGGGGGAGCACATACGGCCCGGTGACCGAATTCGCCTCATCGGCGCGGCGGTTCGACGCGTCGGCGCCGTTCCTCTGCTACGAGGGGGCGGTGGCGTCGCTCGGGCTGCTGGAGTCGCTCGGGGCCGACGCCGTCCACGCCCACAACGTCGCCCTGGCGGACCTGTTCCGGGACGGCCTCACGGCCCTGGGACACACGCCGGTGGCGGCACCGGGGTCGGCGGTGGTGGCCGTGCCGGGGCTCGGGGAACGGGCGGAGGAACTGGCTCGGGCGGGGGTCAGGGTGTCCGCCCGAGCGGGAAACCTGCGGGCTTCCTTCCACCTTTACAACGGGGCGGGGGACGTGGCGCGGGTGCTGAGCGTGCTGGCGGAGTAGGGGAACCGGGGTGGGCGGGTTGTACGTGCGGGTGCATCGTGGCTGGCCGCGCAGTTCCCCGCGCCCCTAAATGCCTGCCCCCTAGCCCCCTAAGCCCGCCCTAGCCTCCTTGGGCAGCGGGGCCGCCCCCCGGGGGCGGGACGGGTGGGCAAGGGGGCGGCCCCCACCGCGGCATGCCCCCCCCGCGACCGCCCCTCCCGCCTCAGCTGCGCCGCCCCCGCGCCCGCGCGACCGCCCCTACGCCCGCCGCCAGCAGCAGCACTCCGACACCCACCAGATACGGCGTGGCCGAACCGCCCCCCGTCTCCGCCAGGTTCGCCACCTCGGGCGCCGGAGCCGGAGCCGGAGCCGGCGCCGACGTCGGCGCCGGCGCCGGCTTCACCGCGCCCACCGTCTGCGGCTTCACCGTCCGGACGTCCGGCACCGTGCACCCCGTCTCGGCCAGCGTCACCACCCCCTGCACCTCCGCGACGTTCAGCTTCAGCGGGTTCACGGAGACCTTCAGTTCCAGCGCCGCCGCGGCCGCGGTCTCCGTCGAGGTGTGGGTCTTGGCGAGGGTGAGGGCGACCTCGCCCACCGCCGGGACCGTCACCCGGGTCACTCCGCCCGTGCTCAGCGTGACCCGCTTGCCCAGGACCGTCACCCGGCCCAGTACGTTCGCCGCCGCCTCCGGCCGCGCGCCCGCCACGCACACCGACTTCGACGTGACGTTCTCGACCTCGATGAGCGAGAGCAGCGGCAGCCCCGGCACGTGCACCTTCGCGCGGGCGAGTTCCGAGCGGCCCTCCGCCCGGTCGCCCTCCACCGTCGCCTTCGCGGTGGCGACGTCGGCGCGCAGCATCGAGACGGGGCGGCCCTTGTCGACGCCGTCCACCCGGACGGCGAGTGCCGTGCGCGCCGCGCTCGCCGGTGCCCGCACCTCGTTGAGCGTGGCCTTCACCGGCACGTTCAGCGTCTTGTTGAGCAAGGACACGTCGAGCCCGGTGCGCAGCACCGACGCGTTGGCGCTGCCCGGCTCCGACGAGGGGTGGTCGGTGGCGTGTGCCGGGCCGGTGACGAGCGCGACGGTCAGCAGCGCCGCCGACCCCACGGCGGTACGGCGTGCGGGCATGCGGAAGAGAGAGCTGTTCAAGGCGGTGGAACCCCCACAAGTGAACGGCGTCGCCGGACGGCACCGCCCACCACGGGGGACACCGTGGGCGAGGGCGGTCGGCGGTCGGCGACCGAGACACGGGAATCTTTACGCACTGAGGGTGAATGAACAGGCACCCGGCGTGAGTTCACCCCAAAGGGGGGTTTCCGCCCGTATGTTCGCATCTTCCGGCACGGGCGTTCGTCTCAGCCCCGTCCGCCCCGCCTTTCCGGGGGCGCGCCCATGAGGACGTACAACGAACGGAGCCGCCCCCGCGTCACCCGCACCTCAACTTCGGTCCATCACGCGCCCGTTCAGGACCACGTGCCGCGGCGCTCCCAGGACCCGTACGTCCGCCCGTGGATCCGCCTCGTAGACGACGAGGTCCGCCGGTGCGCCTTCGGTCAGGCCCGGCCGCCCCAGCCACTCCCGGGCGCCCCACGCGGTGGCGCCCAGCGCGTCCCGTACCGGAATGCCCGCCTTCACCAGCTCGGCCACCTCCTCTGCGACCAGGCCGTGCGCGAGCGAGCCCCCGGCGTCCGTACCGACGAAGATCGGGATTCCCGCGTCGTACGCCGCGCGCACCGTGTCGTACCGGCGGGCGTGCAGCTCCCGGATGTGGGCCGACCAGCGCGGGAACTTGGCCTCGCCGCCGTCCGCGAGGTGCGGGAACGTCGCGATGTTCACGAGGGTCGGGACGATGGCGACGCCGCGCTCCGCGAAGAGCGGAATGGTGTCCTCGGTGAGCCCCGTCGCGTGCTCGACGCAGTCGATGCCCGCCTCCACCAGGTCCCGCAGCGAGTCCTCGGCGAAGCAGTGGGCCGTGACGCGCGCACCCAGCCGGTGCGCCTCCGCGATCGCCGCCTCCACCTCTCCGCGCGGCCAGCAGGGGGTCAGGTCACCGGCCTCGCGGTCGATCCAGTCGCCGACGAGCTTGACCCAGCCGTCGCTCCGCCGCGCCTCGGCCGCCACGTACGCGACGAGGTCCCCCGGCTCGATCTCGTGCGCGTAGTTGCGGATGTAGCGGCGGGTGCGGGCGATGTGCCGGCCCGCCCGGATGATCTTGGGGAGGTCCTCGCGGTCGTCGATCCAGCGGGTGTCGGCCGCCGACCCGGCGTCCCGGATCAGCAGCGTGCCCGCGCCCCGGTCGGTGAGCGCCTGCTTCTCGCTCGTCTCCGCGTCCACGGCCCCGTGCTGGTCGAGCCCGACGTGACAGTGCGCGTCGACGAGCCCCGGCAGCACCCAGCCCTCGACCGTCACCGACTCCCGCGTTCCGGCGGGGCGTTCGTAGGTGATGCGGCCGTCCACCGCCCACAGCTCGTCCCGTACGTCGTCGGGCCCGACCAGCACCCGCCCCTTCACGTGCAGCACCTCGTGATCGCTCATCCCCGCACTGTACGAGGCGCCGCACGGGGTGGCCGGTGCACAGGCCACGTACCGGCCACGGACCGGCCGCGCGCCGCCCAGGTGCCGCCCACGTGCTGCTCGCGCGCCGCCCGCGCAGAGCTCGTGCACCGCCCGGCGGCTACGCTCGTCCGGGTAGGCCCGAACACTGATCCGAAGAGAGCACCGTCGTGACACATCCCCTGCTGGACCTGTCTCCCGTCACCGCCGTGGACTTCGCGCGCATCGAGCAGAAGGTCGCGGACCTGCTCTCCACCGAGCAGGACGTGGTGATCATGCAGGGCGAGGCGCTGCTGCCCCTGGAGGCGTGCATCCGGGCCGGTGCCCCGCGCGGATCGAGCGCGCTGAACATCGTCACCGGCCCCTACGGGCAGACCTTCGGCAACTGGCTGCGGGACTGCGGGGCGGACGTGGTGGACCTCGCGGTGCCGTTCCACACGGCCGTCACGGCCGACCAGGTGCGGGAAGCACTCGCCGCGCACCCGGAGATCGGTTTCGTGTCACTGGTGCACGCCGAGGCCGCGACGGGCAACACCAACCCGGTCGCCGAGATCGGCGAAGTGGTGCGTGCGCACGGCGCGTTGTTCTACCTGGACGCCGTCGCGTCGGTCGGCGCCGAGCCGGTCACCCCCGACGAGTGGGGCGTCGACATGTGCATCGTCGGTGCGCAGAAGGCGCTGGGCGGGCCTGCCGGAGTGTCGGCGGTGTCGGTGAGCGCGCGCGCCTGGGAGCGGTTCGCCGCCAACCCGGACGCGCCCCGCGCCTCGTACCTCTCGCTCCTCGACTGGAAGGCGCGGTGGATCGACGGCGGCCGCAAGGCGCTGATGTTCGCCCCCGCGCAGCTGGAGATGCTGTCGCTGGAGGCCTGTCTGGAGCGGATCGGGGCCGAGGGCCTCGACGCCGTCATGGGGCGGCACGCGGCGGCCGCCGCGGCGACGCGGGCGGGTGCGGTCGCGCTCGGCGGCGGGATCGAGCCGTTCGTGCACGAGGCGGCGGACGCGGCCCCCGTGGCGACGACCCTGCGCGTGACGGACGGCCTGGACGCGGGCGAGTTGGTCGCGAAGGCACTCGCCCTCGACCCCTCGGTGCCGCTGGTCGCGGGCGGCGGGGCGCTGGCCAAGGAAATGATCCGGGTCAACCACTACGGCACCGACGCCACGCGCGAGGTGGTGCTGGCCGCACTGGCAGCACTGGGCGGGGCGCTGGAGGCGCTCGGAAGGACCGTGGACCCCGCTTCTGCCCGGACCGCGGTCACGGAAACCTGGCCGGGCGAATAATTCGCAATTGAATTACGCGGGATTCCCTGGAGTTTCGCCGGGGTCCGCAAGAATTCACAGAAAACGGGAAGCTGCTTATTCAACGCAGCTTCCCGTTTTCTTATGCCCGCTTCTCCGGAGCCTAAACGCCAAGATTTCGTAGTCGGTTCGAGCCGGTTTCGGGCATGTGACCGACCCCACATGCAAAGAGATTTGCCCGGAAATTACCGGGCAAATCGGCTTGATTTGCGACCGGCTCGCGGCGCGCCCGCGCTCGCGCGATAACACGCGAAGTGCATTTGGCCAACCCTGCACCGCCATGCATTTTTCGAATTACCTCGGTAAATTTCACCGACATGACTGCCGCACAAGCAGACCCAGTAACCACGCAGCTTTTGGAAGGCACCGGCCCGGAGATCGACAGCCCACGAGTGGAGGACGGAGCCGCGATCTGGCGCATCGCCCGCGACTCCGAGGTCCTGGACCTGAACTCCTCGTACAGCTACCTCCTGTGGTGTCGCGACTTCGCGACGACCTCGGTGGTCGCCCGCGACCGGCCAGGCGGCGACCCGATCGCCTTCATCACCGGCTACGTCCGCCCGGAGCGCCCCGAGACGCTGGTCGTCTGGCAGGTCGCGGTGGACAGCGAGCACCGCGGCCGCGGTCTGGCCGCGACCCTGCTGGACGCGCTGACCACGAAGGTCGCCGCCAGCCACGGCATCAGCACCGTCGAGACGACGGTGACCCCGGACAACATCCCGTCCGACCGGTTGTTCACCTCGTACGCCGAGCGGCGCGGCGCGCCCCTGAACCGTGAAGTCCTCTTCGACGGAGGGCTGTTCCCGCAGGACTCGGGCGAGACGCACCTGCCCGAGGTGCTGTACCGGATCGGCCCCGTCGCGGCCTGAGGCCCGGACCGGCCCCGGCGCGGCGCACCGGCCGTGCCGACGAGGCGCACCGGCGGCGCGGCGAATCGGCCCCGTCGACGCGGCGGACCGGTCCTGCCGCCGGACCGCCCTCGTCGCCGTGCGGGACCGAACCGGCCCCTTCGGTCCCAAGTGGCGCCGCGCACCCCCGAGTTCTTCTTCGTACACCCGCCCTCTCCCCATCCCAGGAGACCGCAGTGACCATCACACCCCCCGCCCTCAGCGTCTTCGAAACCCTTGAGTCCGAGGTGCGCAGCTACTGCCGCAGCTGGCCCGCGGTGTTCGACCGCGCGCAGGGCTCCCGCATGTTCGACGAGGACGGCCACACCTACCTCGACTTCTTCGCGGGGGCGGGCTCCCTCAATTACGGGCACAACAACCCGGTCCTGAAACGCGCACTGATCGACTACATCGAGCGCGACGGCGTCACCCACGGCCTGGACATGGCGACGACCGCCAAGCGCGCGTTCCTGGAGACCTTCCAGAACGTGATCCTGCGGCCCCGGGACCTGCCGTACAAGGTGATGTTCCCCGGCCCGACGGGCACCAACGCCGTCGAGTCCGCGCTCAAGCTGGCCCGCAAGGTCAAGGGCCGCGAGTCGGTCGTCTCCTTCACCAACGCCTTCCACGGCATGTCGCTGGGCTCGCTCGCCGTCACCGGCAACGCCTTCAAGCGGGCCGGGGCCGGCATTCCCCTCGTGCACGGCACGCCGATGCCGTTCGACAACTACTTCGACGGCCAGGTCCCGGACTTCCTGTGGTTCGAGCGCCTGCTGGAGGACCAGGGCTCGGGTCTCAACAAGCCCGCCGCCGTGATCGTGGAGACCGTGCAGGGCGAGGGCGGCATCAACGTCGCCCGCGCCGAGTGGCTGCGCGCCCTCCAGGACCTGTGCCACCGCCAGGACATGCTCCTGATCGTCGACGACATCCAGATGGGCTGCGGCCGCACCGGCGAGTTCTTCTCCTTCGAGGAGGCGGGCATCACGCCGGACATCGTCACCCTCTCGAAGTCGATCAGCGGCTACGGCCTGCCCATGTCGCTCTGCCTGTTCAAGCCGGAGCTCGACGTGTGGGAGCCGGGCGAGCACAACGGCACCTTCCGCGGCAACAACCCCGCCTTCGTCACGGCCGCCGCCGCCCTCAACGCCTACTGGGCCGACGGCCAGATGGAGAAGCAGACCCGGGCCCGCGGCGAGCTGGTCGAGCGCGCACTGCTCGCCATCGCCGACGAGAACGCCGAGGCCGGCGTGAGCTTCCGCGGCCGCGGCCTGGTCTGGGGCATCGAGTTCACCGACAAGGACCGCGCCACCGCCGTCTGCCGCCGCGCCTTCGAACTCGGCATGCTCCTGGAGACCTCGGGACCGGAGAGCGAGGTCGTGAAGCTGCTCCCGGCGCTCACGATCTCCGCCGACGAGCTGGACGAGGGTCTGCGCACCCTGGCACGCGCGGTCCGCGAAACCGCCTGACGCCTCGTCACCCCACCCCTACCGTCGTAAGAGAAAGGCCCAAGTCACCGTGATTGTCCGCTCGTTCAAGGACATCGAAGGAACCGACCGCCATGTGAAGGCGAAGACCGGAACCTGGGAGAGCAAGCGCATCGTGCTCGCCAAGGAGAAGGTCGGCTTCTCCCTCCACGAGACGACTCTCTACGCGGGTACGGAGACCCAGATGTGGTACGCGAACCACATCGAGGCCGTGCTGTGCGTCGAGGGCGAGGCGGAACTCACCAACGACGAGACGGGCGAGACCCACTGGATCGAGCCCGGCACCATGTATCTGCTGGACGGCCACGAGCGCCACACCATGCGCCCGAAGACCGACTTCCGGTGCGTGTGCGTGTTCAACCCGCCCGTGACCGGACGGGAGGACCATGACGAGAACGGTGTGTACCCGCTGCTGACCGAGGAGGCCTGAGCCATGAGCACCCCTTCGACGGACGTGACCGACCCCGCAGGTTCCGCGACCGGTGATCTGTACCCCACGCGTGGCGCCACCGAGGTGACCACCCCGCGCCAGGACCCGGTCCTCTGGGTCCCGGACGCGGAGGGTCCGATCGCGGCCGGTGACCTCGCCGGCTTCGAGCGGGACGGTTTCCTCACCGTCGACCGGCTGATCGAGGACGACGAAGTGGCCCTCTACCGGGCCGAGTTGGACCGTCTGGTCGCCGACCCCGCGGTGCGGGCCGACGAGCGCTCGATCATCGAGCCGAAGTCGAGGGACGTACGGTCGGTCTTCGAGGTCCACAAGCTGAGCGCCGTCTTCGCCCAGCTCGTGCGCGACCCGCGGGTGGTGGGCAGAGCCCGTCAGATCCTCGGCTCGGACGTCTACGTCCACCAGTCCCGGATCAACGTCAAGCCCGGCTTCGGCGCCTCCGGCTTCTACTGGCACTCGGACTTCGAGACCTGGCACGCCGAGGACGGTCTGGCGAACATGCGGACCGTGTCGGTCTCGATCGCGCTCACCGAGAACCTGGACACCAACGGCGGGCTGATGATCATGCCCGGCTCGCACAAGCACTTCCTGGGCTGCTCGGGCGAGACGCCGAAGGACAACTACAAGAAGTCGCTCCAGA
This sequence comes from Streptomyces sp. NPDC021093, assembly GCF_044333135.1. Classification (NCBI taxonomy): domain Bacteria; kingdom Bacillati; phylum Actinomycetota; class Actinomycetes; order Kitasatosporales; family Streptomycetaceae; genus Streptomyces; species Streptomyces sp. NPDC021093. The sequence continues at coordinate 608,975 of NZ_JBIRQJ010000005.1, forward strand.
TGCAGGACGCGGGCACCCCGTCGGACGAGGCGCTGACGAGGATGGCGGACGCGCACGGCATCAGGCTCTTCACCGGGCGGGCCGGTTCGGCGACCTGGTTCGACTGCAACTGCATGCACGGCTCCGGGGACAACATCACCCCGTACGCCCGCAGCAACGTCTTCATCGTGTTCAACAGCGTGGAGAATGAGGCGGTGGAGCCGTTCGCGGCCCCGGTGCGCAGGCCCGACTTCATCGGGGCGCGGGACTTCACGCCGGTGCGGTAGCTGTCGCGCTTCTCGTACGTTCACGGGTGGGGCGGGACCTCTTCACGAGGTTCCGCCCCACCCGCCTCCGTGGCTCCTGCTTGTTGAGCTGCTCGGCTCTACTTGTTGAGCGCCGGGTAGTCCGTGTAGCCCTTCTCGGTGCCGCCGAAGAAGGTGGCCCGGTCCGGGGTGTTGTACGGGCCCTCGGTCGCCAGCCGGGCGGGCAGGTCCGGGTTGGCCAGGAACAGCGCGCCGAACGCCAGCAGGTCGGCCGACCCGTCGGCCAGCAGACCGAGCGAACGGTGGTCGGTCGGGCCGTCGGTGACGGGGTTGAGGACGAAGGTGCCGGAGAACCCGGCCCGCAGCGCCTTGGTGAACTCCCGGTGCTCCGGGGCGATTTCGGTGGTGTGCAGATAGGCGAGACCGAGCGGCTCGATGGCGTCCACCAGGGCCGCGTACACCTCCTGGACGTCGCCGTCCTCGGTGATGTCGTTGAGCGGATTGCCGGGCGAGACGCGGATCGCGGTCCGGGAGCCGCCGATCTCGGCCACGACAGCCTTGACGGTCTCCACGGCGAACCTGATCCGGTTCTCGACGCTGTCGCCGCCCCACTCGTCGGTGCGGAGGTTGGCGTTGGAGGACAGGAACTGGTGGATCAAGTACCCGTTGGCGCCGTGCAGTTCGACGCCGTCGAAGCCCGCGTCGATCGCGTTGCGGGCGGCGCGGGCGTAGTCCCGTACGGTCTCGCGGACCTCGTCGCCGGTCAGCGCGCGGGGTTCGGTGAAGTCGACCAGCCCCTCGCCGGTGAAGAGCCGGCCGGCCGGGGTCACGGCGGACGGTCCGACCGGGGTCAGCCCGTCGGGCAGCAGGCTGGGGTGCCCGATCCGCCCGCTGTGCATGAGCTGCGCGAAGATCACGCCGCCGTCGGCGTGCACGGCGTCGGTGACCTTGCGCCACCCGGCGAGCTGTTCCTCGCTGTGCAGGCCGGGGGTGAACGGATAGCCCTGTCCGACGACGGACGGCTGGACGCCCTCGGTGATGATGAGCCCGGCGGAGGCGCGCTGGGCGTAGTACTCGGCCACGAGCTCGGTCGGCACGCCGCCCTGACCGGCCCGGCTGCGGGTCATCGGGGCCATCGCTATGCGGTTGGCGAGGGTGGTGCCGGCGAGGTCGTAGGGCTCGAAAGCGGTGCTGGTCATGGCGGATGCTCCCAGGGGGACGAGAAAGGTTGGTCGGCCAATCAATTCGATGGCCCCACTGTAACCCATTGCTTGGCCGACCAAGTTAAAATGGGCGTATCGCTTTTCTTCCGCAGTCGAAGCCGAGGCCGAGGAGCCACGCCATGAAGTCCGACCCCGCCTGTCCCGACGCACTGCCGGGCGCCCTCCCGGCAGCCGCCATCGGCGGCCCGGTCAGCCACTCGCTGTCGGTGGTGGCCCGGCTGCACAGGATCGCGGCGGGGCGGGTGCTGCGGTGCCTGGGGCTCTATCCGGGGCAGGAGTTCGTGATGATGCACCTGTGGGAGGCGGGGCCGGTGCGTCAGTCCGAGCTGATCAAGGCGGTCGGCCTGGACCCGTCGACGGTGACGAAGTCGCTCCAGCGGCTGGAGCAGGCGGGCCATGTACGCCGCTGCCCGGACCCGGCGGACCGCAGGGCGTCGCTGGTCGAGGCGACGGAACAGAGCTGCGGTCTGCGCGAGAAGGTGGTCGCCGCGTGGGCGGACCTGGAGGAGCGGACCCTGGCGGGGCTGGGGGAGGAAGAGCGGGGAGAGTTGCTGAGGCTGCTGGGGAAGGTGGAGGGGAACCTTTGCCCGGGGGCGGAGGGGGAGTGGGGGTAGCCGGTTGAGAGGGGCGGTGGCGAGCGCGTGCGGTCGGGAGGGCGGGGCTCCGCGTGGGGGGGGCCGCCCCCTTGCCCACCCGTCCCGCCCCCGGGGGGCGGCCCCGCTGCCCAAGAGGGCTAGGGGGTAGGGGGCAGGCATTTAGGGGCGCGGGGAACTGCGCGACCAGCCACGACGCACCCGCACGAAGACCGCCCTGCCGCCCTGCGCCAAGCAGCCCGCACGAAGCCCGCCCCGCCGCCCTGCGCCAAGCAGCCCGCACGAAGCTCACCCCGCCGCCCTGCGCCAAGCAGCCCGCACGAAGCTCACCCCGCCGCCCCGCGCCGAGCGCCCCGCCCCGCACAAGCGACCAGTTCTCGCAGGAATCCGTCCGTCGTCGCCACGCCCCGCACCGCGACCCGCACCCACTCCTCCCCGAGCCCCGGGAACGTGTCGCCCCGCCGCACCGCGAACCCCCGCTCGCGCAGCCGCGCCCGTACCCCCGCCGCGTCCGGCATCCGTACGAGCACGAAGGGGGCCCGCGCCCCCTCGACCACCCGCACGGACTCCAGCCCCGGCCCGCCCAGCCCGGCGACCAGATGCGCCCGGTCCGCAGCGATCCGCACCGCGGCCGACGAAGCCTCCGCCAGCGCTCGGGGCGACACGCACGCCTCCGCCGCCACCAGCGCCGGCGTGGACACCGGCCACAGCGGCTGGGCCCGCTCCAGCGCCGCGATCGTCTCCGGCTCGGCGGCGGTCACGTACCCCACCCGCAGCCCCGCGAGACCCCAGGTCTTCGTCAGGCTGCGCAGCACCACGAGCCCGGGTACGTCGCCCCGCCCCACCAGCGCCTCCGGCTCGCCCGGCACCGCGTCCATGAACGCCTCGTCCACCACCAACGTCCGCCCGGGGCGCGCCAGTCGCGCGACGAGCGCCGCCGGGTGCAGCACCGACGTCGGGTTCGTCGGATTGCCGATCACCACCAGGTCCGCGTCCTCCGGCACCGCCGCCGGGTCCAGCCGGAAGCCGTCCGCCTCCCGCAGCAGCACCCGCCCCACCTCGTGCCCCGCGTCCCGCAGCGCCGCCTCCGGCTCCGTGAACTGCGGGTGCACCACCACCGGCCGCCGGGCCCGCAGCGCCCGCGCGATCAGTACGAACGCCTCCGCCGCCCCCGCCGTCAGCAGCACCCGCTCCACCGGCAGCCCGTGCCGCGCCGCCACCGCCGCCCGTGCGGCCCGGCCGTCCGGGTACGCGGCGAGGGTGTCCAGGGATGCGGCGAGACGCTCCTTGAGCCACTTCGGCGGAGTGCCGGACCGTACGTTGACCGCGAGGTCGGTCAGCTCCGAGGCGTTCCGAACCTCGGCGTCGCCGTGATGGCGCAGGTCGTGCGTGCTGTACATGTCCGCCTCAACTGGAAGAGCGGTGCCGTGTCAGGGCCACCGCGCACGTCGCCATCGCCGGCCGCCCCGCAGGGGCCGACTTCCTTTTGGGTACGAGGAGTTCGGCCCCGCCGCCCCCGGCGACGAGTGCCGCGGCCTCCGCCACCGACGGCGTGCCGACCGCGCCGAGCGCCCGCCCCGAGGGGTTCGGCACCGTCACCGCTGCCAGACGCTCCGCCCCGTACGACAGGACCGGCGCCCCGAACCGCCGCGCGCACTCCACGATCGCCCGCTCGTCCGCCTTGACGTCGACGGTGGCGAGCGCGGCCACGGCAGTCAGCGGCAGCCGCGCCTCGGCGAGCACGCCCACCACGAGCTCGTACAGCTCCTCGACGGGCGCGTCCTCGCAGGCCCCCACCCCGACGGTCACCCGTTCGGCCCTGCTCATCGGACATCCTTGTCGGCGGTGAATCGGCCCAGTCCGAGGTGCGCGGTGGCCCGGGCATCGACTAGCAAGGGCACATGGCGGTCTTCGTCGCGCTCGGCGCGTTCCTGATGACGCTGTTCGGTGGCTGGGTCGCCCAGCGCGTCACCGACCGGCGCCACCTCGTACTGGGCCTGGCGGGCGGACTGATGCTCGGCGTCGTCGGCCTGGACCTGTTGCCGGAGGCCCTGGAGGCCGCCCGCAGCGAGGTCTTCGGCGTACCGGCGGCGCTGCTCCTGTTCGTCGGCGGCTTCCTCGTCGCGCACGTGGGGGAGCGGCTGCTCGCCGGGCGCCATGCCGGACACGGCGGTGAGGAGGAGGGACCCGCCGCCCATGGCCGCCGCCCGGAGGTGGGGCTGACCGCCGCCTCCGCCATGGTCGGCCACAGCCTGATGGACGGCATCGCCCTCGGCGCGGCCTTCCAGGTGAGCGGCAGCATGGGTCTCGCGGTCGCGCTCGCCGTCGTCGCCCACGACTTCGCCGACGGTTTCAACACGTACACACTGACCAGCCTGTACGGCAACGAGCGCCGCAAGGCCCTCGCGATGCTGTTCGCGGACGCGGCGGCGCCGGTGGTGGGAGCGGCGTCCACCCTCCTGTTCACCCTGCCGGCCGAACTCCTCGGCTGCTATCTGGGGTTCTTCGGCGGCGTACTCCTCTATCTGGCCGCAGCCGAGATCCTGCCCGAGGCCCACCACGACCACCCGGCCCGCTCGACCCTGCTGTGCACGGTGGCGGGCGCGGGCTTCATCTGGCTGGTGGTGGGCCTCGCCGCTGAGTGAGCCGAGTGAGCCGAGTGAGCCGAGTGAGGGCACGGTCATCACGGCCGGCCGCACCGCTCCACGAACCGGTACGCCATCTCCGGGGCCGCCGCCCAGTGCGTGTGCAGATAGCTGGCGTGCACACCGTCCTGTACGAAGCCCTCGACGCGGCGCTGCGGATGCGTGATGCCCCACGCGGGCGCGGCCCCCGCCCCCGGCTCGACGGCCGTCCGGTGGAACTCGTGCCCGCGCAGCCGCGTCCCGGCGGCGGCCAGCGCGCTGTCACCGACGGCCACGGCCTCCCGGTACCCGAGCGTCAGCTTCTCCGACATCCGCGCCTCGGCGTCCAGCACCCCGCACATGGGCTGCCCGTCGAGCGACCGCGCCAGATACAGCAGCCCGGCACACTCGGCGGCGGCGGGCGCCCCGGTGCGGGCGAGCTCGGCGACGGCCTTCCGCAGCGGCTCATTGGCCGACAGCTCGGGTGCGTACACCTCGGGGAACCCGCCCCCGATCACCAACCCCCGTGTTCCGTCGGGCAGTTGCTCATCGTGCAGCGGGTCGAACGGCACCACGGTGGCCCCGGCCGCGGCGAGCAATTCACTGTGCTCGGCATACGAGAACGTAAAAGCAGGTCCAGCCGCCACCGCGACCACCGGACTTCCGCCCCGTGGGGCGTCGCCCCAGCCCCCTTGGGCGGCCACCCCCGCGAGGGCAGGGCTCCACGCCCCCGCCTCGCGGCCGCTCCCCGCCGCACTCCTGGCCAACGCCAGTACCGCCTCCAGGTCCACGCCCGCGCGCACCTGCCCGGCCAGCGCCGCAACCGCCTCGACCGCCTCCGCCTGCCGCTCGGCCACCGGCACCAGCCCCAGGTGCCGCGAAGGCGTCCGCACCTGCCGAGCCCGCCGCAGCGCGCCAAGGACCGGAACCCCCGACCCGTCGAGGGCCTCCCGCAGCAGCTCCTCGTGCCGGTCCGACCCCACCTTGTTCAGAATCACGCCGCCGATCCGCACCTCCGGATCCCAGGAAGCGAAGCCGTGCACCAGCGCCGCCACCGACCGCGACTGCGAGGACCCGTCCACCACCAGCACCACCGGCGCCCGCAGCAACTTCGCGATCTGCGCCGTCGACGCCAACTCGCCCTGCCCCGCGGCCCCGTCGTACAGCCCCATCACGCCTTCGACGATCGCCAGATCGCACCCGGCGGCCCCGTGCTCGAACAACGGAGCCACCAGCTCGGGACCGCACATGTAGGCGTCCAGATTCCGCCCCGGCCGTCCCGTCGCCAGTGCGTGGTACCCGGGATCGATGTAGTCGGGGCCCACCTTGTGCGGCGAGACGGCAAGACCGCGCTCCGAGAAAGCAGCCATCAGCCCCGTCGCGACAGTGGTCTTCCCACTGCCCGACGACGGCGCGGCCACCACGATCCGTGCTACCACTCGATGCCCCGCTGCCCCTTCTGACCCGCGTCCATCGGGTGCTTCACCTTGGACATGTCGGTGACCAGGTCGGCCGCGTCGAGCAGCGCCTGCGGAGCGTTCCTGCCCGTGATCACCACGTGCTGCGTCCCCGGCCGGTCGCGCAGCACCCGCACGACCTCCTCGACGTCGATCCACCCCCAGTGCATCGGGTAGGCGAACTCATCCAGCACGTAGAACTTGTACGTCTCGGCCGCCAGGTCCCGCTTGACCTGCTCCCAGCCCTCCCGGGCCTTCTCCTCGTTGTCGACCTGAGCGTCGCGCTGAACCCACGACCAGCCCTCGCCCATCTTGTGCCAGGTGACGGTGCCGCCCTCGCCCGTGGCGCCGAGCGCCTTGAGCGCGTTCTCCTCGCCGACCTTCCACTTCGCCGACTTCACGAACTGGAACACCCCGATCGGCCAGCCCTGGTTCCAGGCCCGCAGCGCCATGCCGAAGGCCGCCGTCGACTTCCCCTTGCCGATGCCCGTGTGCACCATGAGCAGCGGCCGGTTGCGGCGCTGGCGGGTGGTGAGCCCGTCGTCCGGTACGGATTCCGGTTGTCCCTGCGGCATTACGCGGCCCTCCTTGATGCGCCCTGGGCGCCCTTTGCGCCTTGCGCGCCCTGTACGTCCTTGACCAGCCCGGCGATCGAATCCGCCCGCAGCTCGTCGAGCGTCACCGCCGTGCCGCCCAACTCCCTTGCCAGCTCGGCCGCGAGACCGAGGCGCACCATCCCCGACTCGCAGTCCACGACCACCGAGGCGATGCCCTCCGCCTCGTGCAGCCGCGCCGCCCGCCCGGCCAGCGCCACCGGCTCGGGGCCGCCGGTCGCCCGGCCGTCCGTCACCACGACCAGCAGCGGCCGGCGCGACGGATCCCGCAGCCGCTCCACCCGCAGTACGTCGTGGGCCTTCAGCAGCCCTGCCGCCAGCGGCGTACGGCCGCCCGTCGGCAGCAGCTCAAGCCGCGCCGCAGCGGCGTCCACCGACGACGTCGGCGGCAGCGCCACCTCCGCCTCCTTGCCCCGGAAGGTCACCAGACCCACCTTGTCCCGCCGCTGGTACGCGTCCAGCAGCAGTGACAGCACGGCACCCTTCACCGCGCCCATCCGCTGCCGCGCCGCCATCGACCCGGAAGCGTCCACCACGAAGAGCACCAGGTTCCCCTCGCGCCCCTCCCGCGTCGCCTGCCGCAGGTCGTCCCGCCGCACGACGAGGCCGCGCCCGGTGCGCCCGCGCGCGTGCTGGTGCGGGGCGGCGGCCTGCACGGTGGCCGCCAAGTGCAGCTTGGTGAGCGCCCCTTGGGGACGTACCGCTCCTGTCGTACGCCCGTGCTCGGTGCGCGCGCGGGAACGGCGGCCCGCCGCGCCCTCGCCGAGCCCCGGCACGCTCAGCATCTTCGTGCGGAACGGCTCGGCCGACTTGGCGGCGGGCTGTTCCGCACCGCCCTTCCCGGCGGGGGCGGGCTGCTGCTCGGGCTGCTCCTGGGGAGGCTCGGGCGTGTCGCCCCGCTGAGACTCGTCGCGCTGCGGTGCGTCGGGGCCTTCGCCGTCGTTCTGCGGCGGGATGCCACCACCGGGCCCGTCAGGACCGGGATCGGGATCGTCGTCCCCGTCTCCGCCCCCGCCGTCGCCCTCGCGGTCGTCCTGCGGGCTGTTCTGCTCCAGCGTCTCGTCGAGCTTGTCCTCGTCGAGGCCCGGCGCGTCGAACGGGTTGCGCCGCCGCCGGTGCGGCAGCGCCAGCAGCGCGGCCTGCCGCACGTCCTCCTCCTGCACGTCCTCGCGCCCGGCCCACGCGGCCAGCGCGGTCGCGGTGCGCGCCATCACGATGTCGGCCCGCATCCCGTCGACCTCGAAGGCCGCACAGGTCGCCGCGATCTGCCTGAGCGCGTCGTCGCCGAGGCGGACCTGGGGCAGCAGCGCACGCGCGGCCACGATCCGCTCCCGCAGATCGGCCTCCTCGCCCGCCCACTTGGCGACGAAGCCCGCCGGGTCGTCGTCGTACGCCAGCCGACGGCGCACCACCTCCACCCGCTGGTCGGTGTCCCGGGACGCGGCCACCTCCACGGTCAGCCCGAACCGGTCGAGCAACTGCGGCCGCAGCTCGCCCTCTTCGGGGTTCATCGTCCCGACCAGCAGGAACCGTGCGGCGTGCCGCACGGACACGCCCTCCCGCTCGACGTACGACGCGCCCATGGCGGCGGCGTCCAGCAGCAGGTCGACCAGGTGGTCGTGCAGCAGATTGACCTCGTCGACGTACAGAATCCCGCGGTGCGCGTCCGCCAGCAGGCCCGGCTCGAACGCCTTCACGCCGTCGGCCAGCGCCCGCTCGATGTCGAGCGCCCCCACGAGCCGGTCCTCGGACGCGCCGACCGGCAGCTCCACCATCCGCGCGTCCCGCGACACGCCGTCCGCCTCCTGGTGCGGCCCGTCGGGACACACCGGGTCCGGCGCCCCCGGATCGCACGAGAACCGGCACCCGTCGACCACCGGCACCTGCGGCATCAGCGCCGCCAGCGCGCGCACGGCGGTGGACTTGGCAGTGCCCTTCTCCCCCCGCACGAGCACACCGCCCACGGCGGGCGACACGGCGTTGAGCAGCAGCCCGAGCCGGAGGTCGTCCTGCCCGACGATCGCAGTAAAGGGGTAAGGCGTACTCATACGGTCTCCATCGTCGTTTCCGGCTCCACACCAATTCGCTTGAACGGTTCCGCGCGGGTCCTTCGTGGCTGGTCGCGCAGTTCCCCGCGCCCCTACGGGGCCCCTGGAGGCACGAACGGCAGGCCCACCGGCGCACCCGACTCGATGAGCCGCCACAACCCGTCCGTGTCCGCGTGCTCCTCGATCAAGTCCCCGAGCTTGTCGAGCTGTTCCTCCCGCAACGCCTCGAAGCTCGTGTCCGGCGCCGGCACGAAACGCCGCCCGGCCGCCGCCGCGACCTCCCGCAGGAAGGCGCGCCGGAAGGCGTCGCTCTCCAGCGACCCGTGCCAGTGGGTGCCCCAGACGGAACCCACCCGGCACCCGTCCAAGCCATGTCCATCGTCATCAGAGATGAACCCTTCCCCGCCCAGGACTTCGGCCACCCCGTGGTGGATCTCGTAACCCGCGACGGACTCGCCGAGCGCCTCGCCCACCGGCCGCGCCAAGGTCTTCTCCCGCGCGAACCGCACCCGCACCGGCAGCAGCCCCAGCCCGTCGACCAGTCCGGCCCGCGACTCGACCTCGTCCTCGATGCGCGTCCCCAGCATCTGGTACCCGCCGCAGATCCCCAGCACCGGCAGACCCTCGGCCGCCCGCCGCACCAGGGCCTCCGCGAGCCCCCGCTCCCTCAGCCATTCCAACGCCCGGACCGTGCCCCGGGTTCCCGGCACGACCACCAGGTCCGCGTCGGCCAGCTCCTCGGCGCGGTCCACGAAACGCACGACCACTCCCGGTTCGGCGGCCAGCGCGTCCACGTCCGTGAAGTTCGACATCAGCGGCACCGCGCACACCGCGACCCGCAGCACGTCCTCGCCGACCGGCGGCGCCACCACGGACTCGCGCACCGCACCGCGCATCGACACCCGCAGGCCGTCCTCCTCGTCGATGCCGAGCCCGTGCGCGAACGGCAGCACGCCGTACGTCTTGCGCCCGGTCAGGTCCTCCAGCATGTCGAGACCCGGCTCAAGCAGCGACACATCGCCCCGGAACTTGTTCACCAAGTACCCCGCGACCAGCCGCTGGTCCTCCCGCGCGAGCAGCGCCGTCGTACCGAAGAACGACGCGAAGACACCACCGCGGTCGATGTCCCCGACCACCACCACCGGGAAGTCGGCGGCCCGCGCGATCCCCATGTTCACGATGTCCGTACGGCGCAGATTGATCTCCGCGGGGCTTCCCGCGCCCTCGCAGATCACCGCGTCGTACTGGCCGCGCAGCTGGGCCAGGCACTCGGTCACCGTCCCGAGCAGCGCCTCCCGGTGGCCGCCCTGTACGCCCTTGCCGTACTCCTTGCCGCCCGCCGTGCCGAAGAAGCCCCGCGCGCTCATCTCGCCCACCGGCTTGCCGAGCAGCACCACCTGGCTGGACCTGTCACTGCCCGGCTTGAGCAGCACCGGGTTCATGAGCGCGGTCGGCTCGACCCGCGCCGCCTGCGCCTGCATCGCCTGGGCGCGCCCGATCTCCGCGCCCTCGCGCGTCACGAACGAGTTCAGCGACATGTTCTGCGCCTTGAACGGGGCGACCTTCACCCCCTGCCGCACCAGCCACCGGCAGATCCCCGCCGTGACCACGCTCTTGCCCGCGTCCGACGTGGTCCCCGCGACCAACAGCCCGCCGCCACTCATGAGTTACGCCCCTTCGCGTACGAGAACGCCAGCCGCCCCGCCGCACACACGGCCAGCGCCAGCACATTCACCCGGCGCGACAGCCGCACCGCACGCTCGATGTCCGGTACGGCCACGGGCCGCCCGGTGTCCCCGTTGAGCACCGCCCGGTGCTCCACCCGCCCCGCGTACGACAGCGTCCCGCCGAGCGTGACGCCCAGGGCGCCCGCGAACGAGGACTCCACCGGGCCCGCGTTGGGGCTCGGGTGCTTCGACGCATCCGTCCGCCAGGCCGCGAGAGCACCCCGCGAGTCGTCCCCGGCCAGCACCGCCAGTGCGGCCGTCAGCCGGGCACCCGGCCAGCCCGCGACGTCGTCGAGGCGGGCCGACGCCCACCCGTAGCGCCGGTAGCGCGCCGACTTGTGGCCGACCATCGCGTCCAGGGTGTTCACCGCGCGGAAGGCCACCAGCCCCGGCACGCCGCCGACCGCGCCCCAGACCAGCGCGCCCACGACCGCGTCCGAGGTGTTCTCGGCGACCGACTCCACGACCGCGCGCGCCATCTGCTGCCCGTCCAGGGCCTGCGGGTCCCGCCCGCACAGGTGCGGCAGCCGCTCGCGGGCGACGTCGAGGTCACCGGCGGCGAGCGCCCCGCCGACGGCACGGGCCTCGCGCCCCAGCGACGTACCGCCGACAACGGACCAGGTGGCGGCGGCGGTCAGGACGACGGAAGCGACGGGGGAGCGGCGTACGGCGCGCGCGGCGACGGCCGCCGCTCCGGCGGCTCCGCCGACACAGACCAGGGTGTGCAGTGCGCCCCAGCCGCGGTGGTCGCGCCACAGCGTCCGCTCCACCGCGCCGGCGGCACGTCCGAAGGCGGCGACGGGGTGGCCCCGCCGGGGATCGCCGAGCAGGAGGTCGCCGAGCAGTCCGGCGGCGGCGCCGTAGGCGAAGACGCGGGCGGAACTCGGACAGGGGGCGGCTGAACTGCGGGTTCCGCAGCCGGGCATGGCGATGTGTCCTTAACTCAGGGTCCGCGCCCTGGTTCGACGTGACGAGCGGCTGGGAGTTCCTGGCTTCCGTACGACCGGGTGGGTCGGTACGTGACAGTGGCGGGACCGCGCCGGATTCGCACCGGCTTCCTCTCCATGCCGCCGTATTGGCTCCGGCAGTCCACCACGCCCCGAGAACACCCGTCAACCTGGGCTTGACCTGCGGTGCTCCCCGGGCCCGAGGGGCGTACGCAGAACCGCCCCGCGCACGGGGCGCGGGGCGGCGGGGTGGGGCGAAGTGCGGGTTCAGACGACGATCAGGAAGATTCCGTACGCCACGGCCGCCGCGCACAGCGCGAAGCAGGCGTACGCGCCGGTGCGCGCCATGGTTGCGGAACCGCCCGAAGCGGCGGCGCTCTCCTGCTTGGAGAGGCCCACGATGCCGAGGGTGAACAGGCCCACCAGACCCACGGTGGCCACGAGGCTGACGCCGAAGACGGTGCCGAGAGCTGCCCAGTCGATGTTCATGTCGTGTGCGTCCTTAGACCGATGCGGCCGGGCGGGCCGCCTCGGTGGGGGTTCCGGCGGGGGAGTGGAGGGTGGCCTTGAGGTCGCCCGTCGTGGTGTGCGTGGCCTCGTGCGGGAACACACCGGCCGGGGGCGGGGTGACCGCCGCCATGGCGGTCGTGACGACGCCCGCGGGCTCGGCCGGGGCCGGCGCGTCCAGGTCGTCGGCGGTGACGTTGGTGTGGTCGACCGGCTTGCGGCGCGACAGGGCCCAGATCACGCCGGAGCCCGCGACCAGCAGGACCGCCACGACGGTGACGCCCCAGGCGCCCTGACCCGTCAGGTACTCCGCGGCGGCGGCGACCAGGCCGGCCGCCGGCAGCGTCAGACCCCAGGCGACGAACATCCGGGTCGCGGTCGACCAGCGGACGACGCCGCCCTTGCGGCCGAGTCCGGCGCCCATCACGGAGCCGGAGCAGACCTGGGTGGTGGAGAGGGAGAAGCCGAGGTGCGAGGAGGCCAGGATGACCGTCGCGGCGCCGGTCTGGGCGGCGAAGCCCTGCGGCGGACGGAGGTCGGTGAGGCCCTTGCCCATGGTGCGGATGATGCGCCAGCCGCCGAGGTAGGTACCGGCGGCGATGGCGACACCGGCCGAGACGATGACCCACAGGGGCGGGTTCGCGCCGGGGGCCAGCACGTTGCCGGTGACCAGGGCCAGGGTGATGACGCCCATGGTCTTCTGCGCGTCGTTGGTGCCGTGCGCGAGCGAGACGAGACCGGCGGAGGCGATCTGGCCCGCCCGGTAGCCCTTGGCGGTGGACTTCTCGTCGGTCTTGGACGCCAGCTTGAAGGTGAGCTTCGTGGCGAGGTAGGCGGCGATGCCGGCCACGATCGGCGCGGCGATCGCGGGCAGCAGCACCTTGGTGATGACGACGCTGCCGTTGACGCCCGAGGTGCCGACCGACATCAGTGTGGCGCCGATGAGGCCGCCGAAGAGTGCGTGGGAGGAACTGGACGGCAGGCCGATCAGCCAGGTCAACAGGTTCCAGAGGATCGCGCCGACGAGCGCCGCGAAGATCACTTCTGTGGTGATGCCGCTCTCGTTGATGAGCCCGCCGGAGATCGTCTTCGCGACCTCGACGGAGAGGAAAGCACCAACGAGGTTGAGCACGGCGGACATGGCCACCGCCGTCTTGGGCTTGAGTGCGCCGGTCGAGATGGTGGTGGCCATCGCGTTGGCTGTGTCGTGGAAACCGTTCGTGAAGTCGAACACGAGAGCGGTGACGATCACGATTCCGAGGAGGAGCGTGATGTGTTCCATTTACCCAGGCAATCGTTTGAGGTCAGTGGCTGTTGGAACGTAGGTAACCCGAGTGAACGGAAGGTGAACTGGGGAGGGCGTACCGGTGACCCGAAACACCGCGCCGCCGTTCCGCTTTCACCGGAACGGCGGCGCGGGCGGGCCCTCGCAAGGGCGTCAACGACGCGTGAAGGCACTCAATCGGCCGTGTGAGCCGTTGAAGAGATTCTGGTCACCCGGAAGTGCGCCCCGGCCGTTGTTGAACTGCCAGAAGGTCCAGTACGACCAGCCGGCCGGCAGCGCGCCGGGCGAGGAGTTGTAGCGCGCCAGCCACAGCGCGTGGTTCCCGCCGAAGGCCCGGCTCTTCCCGGTGCACTGGTTCCACCAGAGCGTGGTCGTGTAGATGACCGGACGGCGGCCGGTCCTGCGCCGCACCTCGTCGCTGAAGGACCTGATCCACGACACCATCTGGCCAGGCTTCAGCCCGTAGCACTTGTTCCTCTTGTTGGTCTTCTTGTACGGGTTGTTCTCCAGGTCGACGGCGGGCGGCAGGGTCCGGCCGTCGGCCCGCCAGCCCCCTCCGTTGCGTACGAAGTAGGCGGCCTGGGTCCTGCCTGACGACTGGTGCGGCAGCGCGAAGTGATAGGCGCCGCGCTTGATGCCCACCTGCCGCGAACCGTTGTACTGCTGGGCGAAGTAGGGATTGCGGTAGGTGTGGGACTCGGTGGCCTTGACGTAGACGAACGTCGCGCCCTTCTTCTTCGCCTTCCGCCAGTCCACGTTCTTCTGGTGGCCGGAGACGTCGTGCCCGCGCGGCTTGGCGGCCGCCTCCGCGGTCGGGCCGCCCAGCAGGACCGTGGTCCCCAGGGTCAGCGTGGCGGTGAGGCCGGCCGCGGCCGACAGGGACAGGGTGCGCCGACGGGCGCGCCGACGGGACGGTTTGTGATCACGGGCCATGGTTCCCCCCGGAATGGCTACGTGCATGACAAATCAGGGCAGAGGCTACTGGAAGATCCACAGAACCCGGTCGATCTCCGGCCAACCCGGGCCGAGAAGGGGCGAAGGGGGCCTGCGGGACTTACGGAGCCCCGGCCTCCGGGCTACAGTGCGCCGCGCCGGGCTGGCAGGATGCGGCACATGGCGACGGAACAGACGGAACCGGCGGACGCGACACCCTCGAAGGGCCGGGCGCCCTCGCAGGACCCGGGCGCGGCGCACGCACACGATCCGGCCGCGGCGCACGCGCACGATCCGGCCGCGACGGACCCGCAGGGCCCGGCCCCGGCGCCCTCGCAGGCCCCGGCCGACGCGGTCGGGCGGGCCTGGCGGGAACTGGTGCACACCGCCCGCAGGTCGGTGGCGGACGGGCTGGTCGTCGGCACGTCGGGGAACGTCTCGGTACGCGTGGGCGGCCTGATCCTGGTGACCCCGAGCGGCGTCCCGTACGACCGGCTCCGCCCCGGCGACGCGGTCGGCGTCGACCTCGAAGGCCACCAGGTGCTCGGCGACCTCGCCCCCACCAGCGAACTCCCGATGCACCTCACCGTCTACCGCACCAGCCGCGCGCGGGCGGTCGTGCACACCCACGCCGTGCACGCCACCGCCGTCTCCACCCTCGTCGACCGGCTGCCCCCGGTGCACTACATGGCCGCGTCCATGGGGGGCCAGATACGCACGGCGCCCTACGCGACGTACGGGACCGAGGAGTTGGCCGAGAACGTGCGGCGCGCGCTGCGCGATCGCACCGGCTGCCTCCTGCGGAACCACGGCACCCTCACCTACGGCGACTCCCTCGACCAGGCCTACGACCGCACGGCGCAGCTGGAGTGGATGTGCCGCCTGTGGCTCACCGCCTCCTCCGTCCCCGGCCACTCGCCGACCCTGCTGTCCGCCGCCCAGCTCGACGCCGCCGGGCGACAGCTGAGGGAGTACGGACAGCAGGGGCACGGGGGGCAGGGCCAGGGACAGCAAGGCCACGGGGAGCCGGGCCACGGGCAGCCGGGCTGAACCCCCGGTTCCCCTTGCCGTCGCCCCCGGCGGACCCCGCCCACTGGCAGTCCCGGCCCGCTGTACGGACACTGAAGCGGTGCACCCGGCTAAAGCGGCGGCAGCGGCCGTCACCACTCTGATAGGCATCGGCGCGGCAGCGGTCGCGGCCGCCCGGTACGCCGGCGACGCCGCGCTCAAGGCATCGCCCGGCCGGCCGTCGCCCGGCGACCCCCGGGTCACCGTGCACGCCACGGCGGCCGGACAGGTCACCTTGACCCGCGGTCTCGCCACCCTCCGGCCGGGTACGTACGGACTGGAGGGCGAGGGCCCGGCGGGCGAAGGGGTCCACGCCGTCGTCGGCCCCGTCCTGGACGCCGTGCCTCACGAGGCGCACACGGTAGTCCGCCGCCTGGAGCGGGTCACCCGCGGCTCCCTGGAACCCGGCGCGAAGGTACGGCTGACCCCGCAGGTCCACACCGGCGATCCGCGCAGCGCGCTCGGCCTCGACTTCGAGCACGTCGAGGTCATGGGCGAGCTCGGGGCGCTGCCCGCCTGGTTCGTGCCCGGCTCCCGCACCACCTGGGTGATCGCCGTGCACGGCCTGGGCACCACCCGTGAGCACCCCCTGAACGTCATGGGCCTCCTGCACCGCTACCGCCTCCCGGTACTCGACCTCGGCTACCGCGGCGACCCCGGCGCGCCCCGCTCCCCGGACGGCCTCGCGCACCTCGGCGACTCGGAGTGGCGCGACCTGGACGCCGCGATCCGGCACGCCGTGCGCCAGGGCGCCGAGCGGATCATCCTGTACGGCTGGTCCACCGGAGCCGCGATGGCCGTGCACGCCGCCACCTCCTCCGCGGTCCGCCACCTCGTCCGCGGACTCGTCCTCGACTCCCCGGTGCTCGACTGGGAGGCGACCGTCCGCGCACTGGCCGCCGCCCGGCGCACCCCGGCCGCACTGCTGCCGCTCGCCGTACGGGCCGCGCAGGGCAGCACGGGACCGCACGGCGACCGGCTCCGGGAGGCCGCCGACCCGAACGGGCTGCGCGTCCCCGCGCTGATCTTCCACGGGCCGGGCGACACGGTCGCCCCGTGGGGCCCCTCCCGCGCACTGGCCGCCGCCCGCCCGGACCTGGTGACCCTGCACACGGTGCCGGACGCCTCGCACGCGGCGATGTGGAACGCCGACCCGGCCGCCTACGAGGAAGCCCTCCGCCGCTTCCTCACCCCGCTGATGTAGCCCGCCGACGGGGCCCGCGCGGCCGCGTCCGCTGGGGTCCACGAGCCCCGTCCGACGGCGCCCGCGCGGCCCTTTCCGGTGGGGTCCACGAGCCCTGTCCGGTGGGCCCACGTAGCAGAAATCGAGGCCCGCCGGGGGCGGCGCGCGGCATTCCGTTTGGGCTTTCGGGCAGTCAGCGGAGACACTGCTGCACGTGACGTCCCGTACACCGCGCGACTCCAGGCTCCGACTTGTCCGCCCGCGACCCCTCGCCACAGCCCGACGGGCCGTGACGAACCGGCGTACCCGCCCGGCCCCGCGTCCCCCCGAGGGGACTCCCGCCCAGGCGGAACTGGCCCACTACGCCAGGGAGGTGCTCGCCGACGCCGCCCGCATCGCCCGCTGGGCCGACACCGAGCGAGCCCGCGGCGCCGCCCCCCGGCCCGGCCAGGCAGGCACGCTCTCCGACGCGTCCGCCGAACGGGCCGCCGAGGCACTGCGACTGACCGAGGCTCAGGTCCGCGCGGGCTGGGACCGCGCCCGCCTCGCCGGTCTCGTCGAGATCCACGGCGCCAACGCCCGCCCGGGCTGGCGGCTGCGCGCCTGGGACCGCGACGACGCCGCGGTGCTGCGCGGCTGGGTCGCCCTCTTCGACGCCTGGTCGATCGTCCACCCCGCGCCCGAGGGCATCGCCCCGGTCACCGTGGCGGAGGTCGTGGAGTCCGTCCCCCAGGTGCTCTCCCTCCTTCAGCTCTCGGCCGGCCCCGTCCTCGTACCGGCCCTGCTCGACCTGCTGGAACAGCGCGTCGCCGAACTGCACGAGGAGCGCTGCGAGGTGCCGCCCAACCTGCACGGCATCCCCGCGCAGTCCGTGCCGCACTCGCATGCCGCCCCCGTACCCCTCTCCTCCCTCCTCGACTGGGTCCTCGCGGGCCTCGCCTCCGTGGGTGCGCTGACCCTCGGCGAGGGCCAGGCCACCCTGACCCCCCTCGGCAGCTGGGCGGTCTGGGTCAAGCTGGAGCAGATCTGCGTCGCCGCGCAGAGCCCCGCCGGGAACATCGAGCAGTCCGCCGACGCCATGCTCAGCGGCTGCGCCCGCCTCACCCCCGGCCCGGCCCGTGCCGAGTACCGCGCCTGGCTGGCCGCCCGCACCGTCGGCACCGCCGTCCTCGAACTCCTCGAAGTGGCCCGCGGCGAGGACGCCCTGCTCCGCGGCCTCGCCTTCGAGGCGCTGCGCGTGGTCGGCGCCCCCGCCGAGGCCGAGGTGCGCGCGGCCGCCGACGAGCTCGCCCTGCGCCCGTACGCCCTGCTCTGGCTCGCCGAGCACGAGGGCACCGACCCCGAGGAGGCCCACGACCTGCTCACCCGCGAGGAGTCCACCTGGCTCTGGGTGGACACCGCAGCGGCCGTCGCCGACCACGGCGAGAGCGAGCTGCTGGTCCGCCACCTCGAATCGGCGGTCCAGGGCACGGTCGCCGCCCTGCTCGACGAGGTCCGTGCCGTGGGCCACCCGCGCACCGTGCAGGTCCTGGTCGCGCTCGCGGCCGCCCATCCCGACCCGGCCCTCGCGAAGGCCGTGCGCCGCGCGGCGTTCCAGGTGCACACCGGCGGGGCGTAGCGGACGGGGCGGGCAGCCGACCAGCCGACGGACGGGCAGCCGACGGGACGGCGGAGGCCCCGCGGCGGACCCGGTCACGGCCGGCGCCGGTCACGGCCGGCTCCGGGTCATGTGCGCCGGGGTCGCGCCCGGGGGCTCAGCTGTGGGCCCCCGGTACGTACGTCCCGAAGGACCAGACGTTCCCCTCGGCGTCCTTGGCCATGTAGTCGCGGGAGCCGTAGTCCTGGTCCGTGGGCGGCATCAGGATCTCCACCCCGAGCGCCGCCCCGTACTCCACGGCGTGCTTGTGGTGGGCGTCCGTGTCCGTCACGACGACGTAGACGCTCGTCGGGCCCGCGTCCGCCATCACCTTGTCGAACTGGCCGCCCCGGCCCTTGCTGCCCAGCATCACCGAGCCGTTGCCGTAGCTCAGCTCCGCGTGCTCGACGGTGTCGCCCTCGCCCTCGTACACCGCGTCCTTCGTGAAGCCGAAGGCCTCGGTCAGCATCACGACGGCGGCCTTCGCGTCCCGGTAGAGCAGGGTCGGGTACACGCTCGGTGCGCCGGTCGTTGCCTCTGTCATGTCACTCACCCCTCGATCCGAACGGGCCGCACTCTGTGACCCACGACACAGTCTTGCAGGGGGGTCTGACAATCGCCGCTGACCAGGGCGAATACCGCCAAGTGGGGCCCACCTGGCCCTCGGCCCTTCGGGTCAGCGGAAGGTGTTGCACTGCGCCATGTCGCCCGACTTGAAGCCGGTGTAGAACCACTGCTGGCGCTGCGCCGCCGACCCGTGCGTCCAGTTCTCCGGCGTCACCCGCCCCTGGAACTTCTCCTGGATCCGGTCGTCGCCCACCGCGGCCGCCGCGTCGAGCCCGTCCCGGATGTCCGCCTCGCTGAGCTGCGTGATCAGCGGCCTTCCGGTCTTCTCGTCCGGCGTACGGGTCGCGTGCCGCGCCCACACCCCGGCGTAGCAGTCGGCCTGGAGCTCCACGCGCACCGCGTTGCTGGTCGCGCCCTGCCGGCCGTCCTGCGAGCGGGCCAGGGTGCCCATCTTGTTCTGGATGTGGTGCCCGTACTCGTGCGCCACGACGTACGCCTGCGCGAAGGGCCCGCCGCTGGAGCCGAACTTCGTCCGCAGCTCGTTGAAGAACCCCAGATCCAGATAGACCTGCTTGTCGGCGGGGCAGTAGAAGGGGCCGACCGCCGAAGTGGCCGCACCGCACGCGGTGGAGACCCGGTCGGTGAAGAACACCGTCCGCGCGGGCCCGTACTGCGCGCCCCGCCGTGCGAACTCCTGCCGCCAGAAGTCCTGCACGCTGTTGACCACACCGAGGATCCGGCAGTCGTCCTTGGTGTTCGCGTCCCGCCCCGTCCTGCAACTCTGCTGCACCTGCGCCTGCGAGGAGGCGGACGTCGCGGGCTCCTGGTCGCCGGATGAGAGCCCCAGCTGTTCCGGGCCGACCCCGAACAACACCCCCATCACCAGTGCGATGAAGCCGACGATGCCTCCGCCGATCGTGGCCTTTCCGCCGGGAATGCGGCTGCCGCGCACATCCCGGACCTCCGAGCTGTCCAGATTGGCGTCGTCGTCGAACTGCACGGGGCCGCACCACCCTCTGCTTCCGCTGACTCGGCCGGCCGCCCCGCCGGTCGGAGGGAAGGCGGTGCCGGCCGGGCGACGGCGGTCCGTCGCCCTGCGCCGAGTATCAGCCCATTCATTCGCTTGTGCCCTTCTTTCCAGTGCTACGGGGTCGCCGCCGAACGGGGGACGGGCCGCACACCGTCCGCCGTGTCGCCCTGACCCGGCCCTGCACCCGTTCCCGCGCCGATACGTTCTGAGCCAGGCCCGCCCCGTCCCCGGGGCAGCGGCAGCACAAGGGGGAACCCGTACCGATGACCGTCCCGGCCGCCCGCCGCCCCGCCCGGCTGCTCCCGCCCGCCCGGCTCCTCCTCCCGGTCCTCGCGGCGGCCCTCGCCGTCCCCCTCCTCACCGCCGCCCACCAGGCCCGCCCCGCCCCCTACGGCGACCGCCTCACCGCCCACGCACCGGACCCGGCGACCGCCCACGCACCGGACCCGGCGACCGGCCCCGCCCGCCGGGTCAGACAGCGGGCGGCCGACCCCGCGCTCCGGGTCCGCGCGGAGGCCGTCGAGGCGTACGACAGGGCCACCGGACGCAACCGCTGGACGTACGCCCGCACGGGGCACCGCCCCCTCGCCGTGCACCCGGCCCCCGGCCACGCCTTCACGCTCTGGAGCGACGGCCTGGTCACCGACACCGTCCGCGCCGACGGCCGCGCGGTCCGCTGGCACCGGGCCATCCCCGACTTCGACGGCCGCGCCGCCGGTGTGCTGCGGCCCCTCGACCCGGCGGCCGAGATGCTCGCCGTCGTCAGCCCGCGCCACATCGCCGCGTACCGCACCGCCGACGGGGACCTCCGCTGGGTGCTGCCCGCCAGGCCCGGCTGTGCCTTCGCCGCCGACCGCGTCGTCACCGCCGGGCGCACGCTCCTCGTCGCGCAGCCCTGCGCCGAGCCCGCCGCCTGGACCGACCAGGTCGTCCCCGTCGACTCCCTCGGCCGGGTGACACCCGACCGCACACCGCTCGGCAACGGGCGCGCGCCCCGGGGAGCCGGGCCCCGAAAATCGGTTGCGGACGACCGTTAGACTGGGCCGTATGGCACCTCTCCTTGCGCATTAAGCGGCGTCGAAGAAGTAAACCTCCCGCCCGTCAAAACTTCCGCCGTCAAACCCCCGCACAGGAGTTTTTCCGTGATCACCGCCTCCGGCATCGAGCTGCGCGCCGGCGCCCGCATCCTCATCGAGAACGCGTCCTTCCGAATCGCCAAGGGCGACCGCATCGGCCTCGTCGGCCGCAACGGCGCGGGCAAGACCACCCTCACCAAGTGCCTCGCAGGCGAGGGCACCCCGGCCGGAGGCACCATCACCAGCTCCGGCGAGGTCGGCTACCTCCCGCAGGACCCGCGCACCGGTGACCTGGACGTCCTGGCCAAGGACCGCATCCTCTCCGCCCGCGACCTCGACTCCGTACTGCGC
This sequence comes from Streptomyces sp. NPDC021093, assembly GCF_044333135.1. Taxonomy (NCBI): domain Bacteria; kingdom Bacillati; phylum Actinomycetota; class Actinomycetes; order Kitasatosporales; family Streptomycetaceae; genus Streptomyces; species Streptomyces sp. NPDC021093. The sequence continues at coordinate 630,089 of NZ_JBIRQJ010000005.1, forward strand.
AAGATGCGGGAGAACGAGGAGCGGATGTCCACCGGGCAGGGCGCCACCCGCGAAAAGGCGATGAAGAAGTACGAGCGCCTGGAGACGGAGTTCCTCACCAAGGGCGGGTACGCCGCCGAGGCCGAGGCGGCCACCATCGCCGCCGCGCTCGGGCTGCCCGACCGGGTGCTCGGCCAGCCCCTGCACACCCTCTCCGGCGGTCAGCGCCGCCGCGTCGAACTGGCCCGCATCCTCTTCTCGGACGCCGACACCCTGCTCCTCGACGAGCCCACCAACCACCTCGACGCCGACTCCATCGTCTGGCTGCGCGACTACCTGAAGACCTACCGCGGCGGCTTCATCGTGATCTCCCACGACGTCGAGCTCGTCGAGACGGTCGTCAACAAGGTCTTCTACCTGGACGCCAACCGCGCCGCCATCGACGTCTACAACATGGGCTGGAAGCTCTACCAGCAGCAGCGCGAGGCCGACGAGAAGCGCCGCAAGCGCGAGCGGCAGAACGCCGAGAAGAAGGCCACCGCCCTCCACTCGCAGGCCGACAAGATGCGCGCCAAGGCCACCAAGACCGTCGCCGCCCAGAACATGGCCAAGCGCGCCGACCGCCTGCTCGCGGGACTGGACGCCGTCCGGGTCTCCGACAAGGTCGCCAAGCTGCGCTTCCCCGAGCCCGCGCCCTGCGGCAAGACCCCGCTGATGGCGGAGGGCCTGTCCAAGTCGTACGGCTCGCTGGAGATCTTCACCGATGTCGACCTGGCCGTCGACAAGGGCTCCCGCGTCGTCATCCTCGGCCTCAACGGTGCAGGCAAGACGACCCTGCTGAGGCTCCTCGCCGGGGCCGAGAAGCCCGACACCGGACAGGTCATCGAGGGCCACGGCCTCAAGATGGGCTACTACGCCCAGGAGCACGAGACGCTCGACCCGGACCGCACGGTCCTGGAGAACATGCGCTCCTCCGCCCCCGACCTGGACCTGGTCGAGGTGCGCAAGACGCTCGGCTCGTTCCTCTTCTCGGGCGACGACGTCGACAAGCCGGCCGGTGTCCTCTCCGGCGGCGAGAAGACCCGGCTGGCGCTCGCCACCCTGGTCGTCTCGTCCGCCAACGTCCTGCTCCTCGACGAGCCCACCAACAACCTCGACCCGGCCAGCCGCGAGGAGATCCTCGGCGCCCTCCGTACGTACAAGGGCGCCGTCATCCTCGTCACGCACGACGAGGGCGCCGTCCACGCGCTGGAGCCCGAGCGGATCATCCTGCTCCCCGACGGCGTCGAGGACCTGTGGGGCCCGGACTACGCGGACCTCGTGGTGCTGGCGTAGACGCACCGGCACCACCCGCGCCGTTCCGTGGCCCTGGCATATACCGGAGACAAAGGACCAGGCAGTCGCCCTGGTCGGCGGCTCCGGACTGATCCACTTCGACTGGATCATTCGGCCTACGCGTGATCCTTCATCTGAGTGAGTGGCTCTCGTACCCCGGCGCGTCACACCCCGCACTGAGGCCCGCCCCGTCATGGGGCGGGCCTTCGGCGTTCACTGATCGTTTTACGGCGCTGACCTGGTAATTCCTCGCGGTGCCCGGAATCCGGTATGGCGAAGGACACGCGGAATTCGAAATTCCGGCCCCGGCTGTCACTTCCTCCGCGGCGAACCTTGTTGTACGGACCTTGCCGAATGGGTGGCCAGGAAGGCGGGAAGGGGTGATCATGAGAAGTCCAGAGCGCACTTCCTTGAGGAGGCACGGGTGGCCGAGACTCTGAAGAAGGGCAGCCGGGTAACCGGCGCCGCGCGCGACAAGCTCGCGGCAGACCTGAAGAAGAAGTACGACTCCGGTGCGAGCATCCGGGCGTTGGCCGAAGAAACCGGCCGCTCCTACGGATTCGTCCACCGGATGCTGAGTGAGTCCGGAGTGACGCTGCGGGGACGCGGCGGAGCTACGCGCGGCAAGAAGGCCACGGCCTGACAGTCACGCTTCCGGCTGTACCTGGCTGTACCTGTACGCGTACCCAGTGGTGCGCGTACACGGTCGGTGCGGGGCCGGTCGTGGACACGGTTCGCCGGGTGGTTACTGTGCAGTCACTTAACTGGTGACGGCACCGTATCCGACCCCGGAGGCACCCCATGGCTTCGCTCGACCCCGTACTCGACAAAGACGGCGTGCAACTCACCGTCGAGGACGCCGTAGCCACGGTGACCCTGGCCAACCCGGCCAAGCGCAACGCCCAATCTCCCGCTCTGTGGCGGGCGTTGACGGAGGCCGGGAAGGCGTTGCCCGGATCCGTCCGGGTGGTCGTGCTGCGCGGAGAGGGCAAATCCTTCTCCGCGGGCCTCGACCGGCAGGCGTTCACCCCGGAAGGCTTCGACGGTGAGCCGTCGTTCCTCGACCTCGCGCGTGGTTCCGATGCGGACCTCGACGCGGAAATCGCCGCGTACCAGGAGGCTTTCACCTGGTGGCGGCGGGCCGACATCATCAGCATCGCCGCGGTCCAGGGCCATGCGATCGGTGCCGGATTCCAGCTCGCCCTCGCCTGTGACCTGCGGGTCGTCGCCGAGGACGTGCAGTTCGCCATGCGCGAGACCAGCCTGGGCCTGGTGCCCGACCTCACCGGTACGCACCCGCTGACCGGCCTCGTCGGGTACGCCCGCGCGCTGGAGATCTGCGCCACCGGCCGCTTCGTCCACGCGGCGGAGGCCGAGCGCACCGGCCTCGCCAACCTCGTCGTGCCGAACGGTGAACTCGACGGCGCGGTGCGGGACTTGACCGATGCCCTGCTGGCCGCTCCGCGCGACGCCGTCATCGAGACGAAGGCGCTGCTGCAGGGCGCCTCGGGCCGTACGTACGAGCAGCAGCGCAGCGCGGAGCGTGCGGCGCAGGCGCGCAGGCTGCGGGACCTCGCGGGGCTCTCCGACTGATCGTCCGCCCGTATCGGGCTGTTGTCGCGCTACTTCTCGTACGTCACGACTTCTCGTACGTCACGTCGGTCTCGTACGTCACGACTTCTCGTACGTCACGTCGGTGACCAGTACGGCCACCGACGGGTGTTCCGGCAGCGCGTCCGCCACCGCGGCGCGGACCGCCAGGGCCACCTCCCGTGCGGGGTGCTCCCCGGTCACCGCCACCTCCATGAGGACGTGGTGGCCGGGGACCGCCGTGTCGTGGCGCACCGGGGAGCCGAGCACCGAGGTCAGGCGGGCCACGCCGGGGACGGCGGTGGCGGCGCGGGCGGCGACGGCCTCGGGGCTTCCGCCGTTCCCGGGCGCGTCGTCCCGCTGCCGCTGTCGCCCGGGTGGGTCAGTGGGGTCCGGCTTTTCCCGTACGTCGCGCGGTGCCTTCGGCGACTCGCCCAGCAGCCCCGTGACCCGGAGGTCCACCTCGGTCACGGTCAGGCCGAGACGGTCCTCGGCGGCCGAGAACAGGGCCGACCGCAGCCGGTCGGCCGCGTACGGAATCGGCTCCCTGGGCGAGGCCTCGAACTCCGCCTCGATACGCAGCGGTCCGGGCGGCAGCGCGCCGGGGGGAGGCGGCACGGCGGGCGGTTCCCGTACCCCGTCCGGGTCGGCGGGGCCCACCCGGAGCGCGCCGAGGCGCACCCCCGCAACGTCCTTTCCGGCGCGGCGCAGTACGGCGTCCGCCGCGCGTTCCGCGAGCCAGCAGCCGTCCGCCCGGGTGCCCAGCGGCAGCAGTCTGCCCAAGCCCAGCCGCTGTCGTACCGCCCGCGTCCAACCGCCGTCGGGCGCTGAGGGTGCTGTGGATGACATGGGGCTCAGCCTGCCGCATCCACGGCGCGGCATCGGGTATCCGGACTTAATGTGGCAACGGAGTCCAGTACCGCGTACCCCTCGGAAAGGGACGAACGGCGATGGCTGACACCGAACAACAGCGCAGCAACCGGGCCGGTGGCCCGGAGAAGCAACTGCCCCGCACGGGGACGGGCGCCGCACCCGGGGCGAGCACCCCGCAGCGCGGCGGCGGCGCCCCGGCGACCCGTGGCCGCACCACCATCGCCGACGGCGTCGTCGAGAAGATCGCCGGGCTCGCCGCCCGTGACGTGGTCGGCGTCCATGCGATGGGCGGCGGCCTCTCCCGTACCTTCGGCGCGGTCCGCGACCGGGTGCCGGGCGGCAGCACCAAGTCCGTGAGCCGAGGTGTGAAGGCCGAGGTCGGTGAGGTGCAGACGGCCCTCGACCTGGACATCGTGGTGGAGTACGGCGTCTCGATCGCCGACGTCGCCATGGCGGTGCGGGAGAACGTGGTCTCCGCGGTCGAGCGGATGACGGGCCTCGAAGTCGTCGAGGTCAACATCGCGGTCGGCGACGTGAAGCTGCCCGACGAGGAGGACGACGAGCCGGAGCAGCGGCTCCAGTGAGGGCGGCGGAGCGGCGACGGAGCACGAGAGTGAGGGCGGTTCGATGAGTCTGTCTGTGGTCGGCCTGGCGGTCGGCATCGCGCTCGGATTCGCCGGGTACTTCGGCGGGTTCGGAGCGTTCGTGGTCGTCGCGGCGCTGGGGCTGATCGGTTTCGTGGTCGGCCGGTACCTCGACGGCGACCTGGACCCCGGTGACTTCTTGCGGCCCCGGGACCGCGGCGAGCGTGACGACCGGCCCCGGACCCGGCCGCGGCCGCGGTGACTTCGGTGGCGCCGGCGCCCCCGGCCGTGGTCCCCGCCGCCGAGCGGGGCGCCACCCGGATCGCGGACCGGGTCGTCGCGAAGATCGCCGCGCGGGCGGCGCGGGAGGTGCTCGACGCGCCGCCGGAGGGCGGCAGGGCCCCGCACGCCGAGGTGACCGTGTCCGGCGCGGCGGCCCGGGTGCGGATCGGTCTTGAGCTCGGCTACCCGTCCGACATCGGTGGCCTGTGCGCCCTGGTGCGGCGCCAAGTCACCGCGCGGGTGGGCGAGTTGGCGGGCATGACGGTGCCTGAGGTGACGGTGCTGGTCGAGCGGCTGCACCGGGCGGATCCGGAGAGCGGGAGGACGCGGTGAGCGAGCACGTGCCCACGCTGGAGGCCAGGCGGAGTCCGGCCGGGCGGCGCGGCTCCGGGCCCCGCAGACGGTTCTGGTCCGCGCGGCGGATCCCGGCCGGGGTGGCGGCCACGGTGCTGTTCGGCGCGGCGGGGCTGCTGCTGTACGACGTACTGGCGGTACGGTCCGGGCGCCCCGGCATGCGCTGGCGCCGCGATCTCGCGAAGGCCCTGGCGGAGCGTCCGCTGGATCAGGTGTGGATACAGGTGGGCGCGGGCCTGGCGGTCGCGCTCGGTCTGTGGCTGGTGGTGCTCGCGGTGACACCGGGGCTGAGGTCTCTGCTGCCCATGCGGGATCCGCTGCGGGATCCGACGCGGGATCCCGTCCGGGAGGAAGGCGCAGGGGCCGGAGAGGTGCGGGCCGGGGTCGAACGGAGCGCGGCGGCGCTCGTGCTCCGCGACCGGGCGATGGAGGTACCGGGGGTGCAGGGGGCGCGGGTACGGGTGGGACGCGGCCGGGTCACCGTACGGGCGGTCTCGCACTTCCGCGAACTGGCCGACGTACGGGAGGACTTGGGGGAGGCGATGAGGCGCGGCGTCGACGAGCTGGGGCTGGCCCGCGAGCCGGGCATCGCGGTACGGGTGGAACGCGTGGAGGGCGGGAAGGGGTGAACGGCCCATGCGGAATCCGGTGAACAGGGCGCTGTTGGGAGTGCTGGGGCTGATTTTGGTGGGGGTGGGTGGTGCGGTGCTGACGGCGGGGCAGGGCGTCGGGGTTCCGACCTGGTGGCCCTTCGCCGGCCGCGACGACGTACTGCTGAGCGCGGCGGACCGCACCCGGTGGAGGGACGAGTCCTGGTGGTGGCCGGTGGTCGTGGCGACGCTGGCGGTGTGCGTACTGCTGGCGCTGTGGTGGCTGGTGGCGCAGGTGCGGAGCAAACGGCTGGGGACGGTCCGGGTCGCCGACGAGGACGGGGCGGGACGGGTGCTGTTGCGGGGGCGGGCGCTGGAGCGGGTCCTCCGGGAGGAGGCGGAGGCGATGGAAGGGGTCTCGCGGGCCGAGGTCTCCCTGAGGGGCAGCCAGGACGCACCCCGGGTACGGATCGGCCTGCTGCTCGGGCCGACTGCCGCCCCGGCCGCGGCGGTCGGGGAACTCGTGGGGGTGGGTGTGGGCAGGGCCCGCGATTCGGTACGTGTGGGGAGACTGCCGGCGGAGGTGCGGGTGAGGGGGCTCCGGCGGAAGGGGCGACGGGTCGCGTAAGGGTCGCTTGGCGCGGGGCGGCGGGTGGGTGAGCTTGCCTACAGGGCGGGTACGTGGTCGTCGTGCGGGTGCGTCGTGGCTGGTCGCGCAGTTCCCCGCGCCTCTAAATGCCTGCCCCCTAAGCCCCTAGCCCTCTTGGGCGGCGGGGCCGCCCCCCCACTGCGGCACGCCCCCTCCGCGACCGCACGTCCCCGCCGCCGCGCACGCCCGCTCAGAACCCGTGCCGTGCGCCCCCGTCCACCGGCAGCATGACCCCCGTCACGTACGACGCCGCCGGCGACAGCAGGAATGCCGCCGTCCGGCCGAACTCCTCCGCCGTCCCGTACCGCCGCAGCGGAATGCGCGATTCGTGGGTGGCCCGTGCCGCATCGGGGTCCGCGGCGAGGGAGTCCAGGTAGCGGACCCGGTCCGTGTCGATGCGGGCCGGAAGCAGGCCGACCACACGGATCCCGCGCGGCCCGACCTCCACGGAGAGCGACTTCGCGAAGCCCGCGAGACCCGGGCGCAGGCCGTTGGAGACGGTCAGGCCGGGGATCGGCTCGTGGACGGAGGCCGAGAGGACGAAGGCGATCACGCCGCCCTCGGTGAGGGACTCGGACGCGGTGCGGGCGAGGCGTACCGCGCCCAGGAACACCGACTCGAACGCGTCCCGCCACTGCTCGTCGGTGTTGTCCGCGGCAGAGCCGGCCGGCGGACCACCGACGCTGATGAGGATGCCGTCGAAGCGGCCGAAGCGGGTGCGGGCCTCCTCGATCAGGCGGGCGGCCGTCGCCGGGTCGGCGTTGTCGGCGGCCAGCGGGACGGCGTTCGGGCCCAGTTCGCCCGCCGCTGCCGCGAGGGCCTTCTCGTCGCGCGCGGTGAGGATCACCTTCGCCCCGTCCGCGACCAGCTCGCGTGCGGCGGCGAAGCCGAGGCCCCGGCTCGCTCCGGTGACTACGTACACACGGTCCTTCAGTCCAAGATCCATGGCGCTATCCTGCACCCTCCCCGGCGGAGGCCTCCTTCCGGGCCTCTTCCTGGGCTTCTTCCTGGGCCTCTTCCCTGGCCTCCTCCCTGGCCAGTGCCTGGGCCGTGCCCACCAGGCCGATGTGGCTGAACGCCTGCGGGAAGTTGCCCAGCTGGCGGCCCGCCACCGGGTCGTACTCCTCGGCCAGCAGCCCCACGTCGTTGCGCAGGGCGAGCAGCTTCTCGAAGAGTTCGCGGGCCTCCTTCACCTGCCCCGTCAGCAGCAGCGCGTCCGCCAGCCAGTACGAGCAGACCAGGAACGCGCCCTCGCCGCCGGGCAGACCGTCGACCCGGTTGCCCTGCAGGGACTCGTCGGCGCTGTAGCGCCGGATGAAGCCGCCGCCCCGGCCGAGTCCGGCACGTACCGCCTCCACCGTGCCCACCACCCGCGGGTCGTCCGGCGGGAGGAACCCGACCTGGGGGATGAGGAGGGTGGCGGCGTCGAGTTCCGCCGAGCCGTACGACTGGGTGAAGGTGTTGCGCTCCGGGTCGTAGCCCTTCTCGCAGACCTCCCGGTGCACCTCGTCGCGCATCGCCCGCCAGCGTGCCGCGTCGCCCGGAAGGGAAGGGTCCGCCTCCAGGGTGCGGACCGCGCGGTCGGCGGCGACCCAGGCCATGACCTTGGAGTGCACGAAGTGGCGGCGCGGACCGCGCACTTCCCACAGCCCCTCGTCCGGCTCGCGCCACATCGACTCCAGGAAGCCGAGCAGGCTGAGCTGGAGCTTCCAGGCGTGGGGCTTGGCGGCGAGGCCCGCCTTCCGTGCCACGTACAGGGAGTCGACGACCTCGCCGTACACGTCCAGCTGGAACTGGTCGGCGGCGATGTTCCCGATCCGGACCGGGGCCGACCCCTCGTACCCGGCCAGCCACGGCAGTTCCAGCTCGGGCAGCCGCCGCTCGCCCGAGATCCCGTACATGATCTTCAGATCCGCGGGGTCACCGGCGACCGCGCGCAGCAGCCAGTCGCGCCACTGGGCGGCCTCGTCGAGGTATCCGGCGGAGACCAGCGAGCCGAGCGTGAGGGTGGAGTCGCGCAGCCAGCAGTACCGGTAGTCCCAGTTCCGTACGCCGCCGATCTCTTCGGGGAGCGAGGTCGTGGGGGCGGCGACGATGCCGCCGGTGGGGGCGTAGGTGAGGGCCTTGAGAGTGATGAGGGAGCGCAGGACGGCGTTGCGATAGGGGCCTTCGTACGTGCACTTGGCGGCCCACTCCTCCCAGTCCTGGAGGCTGTGCTCCAGGGACTCGTAGGGGTCGATGAGCGGCGGGCGCGGTTCGTGGGACGGGTGCCAGGTGAGGACGAACGCGACCTGCTCGCCCTCGCGGACGGTGAAGGCGGAGCGGGTGCTGTACTGCTGTCCCCAGGTCCTGACCCTGGGCGCCTCCCCGGTGTTCCCGGCGCCCCCGTCGTCCCCCGCCCGGGTGCCCCCCGCCCGAGTGTCCCCCGCCCGTGGCACGTCGCGCAGCCAGATCGCGTCCGGGCCCGCGACCGCGACCCGGTGGCCGTCGGTGTGGCGCACCCACGGCACGATGTTGCCGTAGTCGAGGCGCAGCCGGAGCGTGGAGTGCACCGTGACCTCGCCGGACAGGCCCTCCACGATGCGTACGACATCGGGGGCCCGGTCGCGCTGCGGCATGAAGTCGATGACCTTGACGCTGCCGGACCGGGTCTCCCACACCGACTCCAGGACCAGCGAGTTGCCCCGGTAGGAGCGCGAGACGCAGTTGCCCGCGCCCTCGGGAGCCAGCCGCCAGTGCCCGTTCTCCGCGTTGCCGAGCAGCGCGGCGAAACAGGCCGCCGAGTCGAAGCGGGGCAGGCAGAGCCAGTCGACGGAGCCGTCCCGGCCGACCAGCGCCGCGGTCTGGAGGTCCCCGATGAGCGCGTAGTCCTCGATGCGTTGGGTCACGCTCAGGCGTCTTCCCGGCGGGGCGCGGAACTAAGCAGCCGCATCGGTCACGCAGCGGTACTTCCTGGGGAGGGTTACGCCGACGCGGTGGCGGGTTCCTCGGCCGCGGCGTCCTGCCGGGCGCGCGCCGCCGTGTCCCGCTCGCGCTTCTCGCGCCGTACGAGAATGACCCAGCCGACCGGGACGGCCGCCGCGAACAGCCACCACTGCACGGCGTACGCCATGTGCGGGCCGATCGAGTCGGACTCCGGTTCGGGCACCATCTCCGGGCTGCCGTCGTGCGGGGCGGGCGAGGTCAGTTCGAGGTAGCCGCCGAGTACGGGGCGGCCGAGCAGCTTGGACTGCTGGGCGCTGTTGATCAGCATGACGTGCCGCGGCGGCAGCCCTTCGAGGTCCTTGATGCCGCTGCCGGACGTCGTCTCGTCAGCCTTGAGGCGGCCGGTGACGGTGACTTCGCCCTTGGGCGGCGCCGGGATGTGCGGGAAGGTCTGCTGGTCGGAGCCGAAGGCGACCCAGCCGCGGTTGACGAGGAGGGTGCCGCCGCCCTTGAGGTTCAGCGGGGTGAGGACGTGGAGGCCGACCTTGTCGTCGGCGGACGTCCTGCGCCGTACGACGACCTCGTGCGCGGTGTCGAAGGTGCCGGTGGCGGTCGCCCCGCGCCAGAAGTCGGCGGTGGGCACGGTGTGGCCGGGCGAGGTGAGCTCCGTCACTGGCTTCGGCTTCGCCCTGAGGTTCCCGGCGATCAGCTGATTCTGCGCGACCTTGTGCTCGTGGCGGTGGAACTGCCAGAAGCCGAGCTCGACCATCGCGGGGATGAGGACCAGCGCCAGGAGGGTGAGGATCACCCACTGCCGGGACAACAGGAAGCGGTACACGCTTTGACGGTACCTGGCGCGAGAAGTCCCCCGGTGGGCGGGTTGCCCGAGCCGGGGGACGCGGGGCGAGAGGTGTGTCCCACGCTCGCGGACCGGGGCACCGGCCGCCCTGCGCTGTGGCGGCCGTCACCCGCCCTGTGCTGTGGCGGGTGTCACCCGTCCGAGGGTGCGGGTGCCGTCAGCCGTCCGAGGGTGCGGGTGCGACGTCGCGCAGCAGATGCGTGTACGCGGCCTCGTCGACGACCGGCGTGCCGAAGGCCTTGGCCTTGACCGTCTTGGACGTCGCCGAGTCCGGGTCGTTGGTGACCAGGAGGCTCGTCAGCCGCGACACGCTCGACGCGACGTGCAGCCCCGCCTCGACCGTACGGTCCTCCAGGAGGTCGCGGTCCACCGATGTGTCGCCGGAGAACGCCACCCGCATCCCCTGCATCAGCGGCTTGTCCGCCCGGTAGCGCCCGGGGTTGGGGTACGGGCAGGCGGGACGCTTGCGCGAGGGCCGCCAACTGGCCTGGCCACCGCCGCCGTTGCCGCCGCTTCCGCCGTACGGGGCCTGGTAGCCGATCCGGGGCTTGGCGGGTGCGTCCGACCACTCGGTCAGCGGCCGGCACTCCAGGAGCGGCAGCCGCACCCCGCCCTGCGCCGCCGCGTGCAGGCTCGGCCGGAACGCCTCGGCGAGCACCCGCGCGTCGTCCAGCGCGTGGTGCGCGTGCTGCTGCACGACGCCGAAGTGCGCGGCGAGCGACGCCAGCTTGTGGTTGGGCAGCGGCAGCGCCAGCTCCTTGGCCAGCGCGATGGTGCACAGCCGCTGCTGCACCGGGGCGGTGTGCCCGGCCCGTGCGTACTCCCGGGCGAGCATCGACCAGTCGAACATCGCGTTGTGCGCGACGAGCACCCGTCCGTCGAGCCGCTCGGACAGCTCGCCCACGATCTCCGGGAACAGCGGCGCGCCGCTCAGTACGTCGCTGGTCAGGCCGTGGATCCAGGTCGGTCCCGGGTCCCGTTCGGGGTTGACCAGGGTGTACCAGTGGTCGACGACGTCGCCGTGCGCGTCCAGCCGGTAGACGGCAGCGGAGATTATGCGGTCGTCGCGGGAGAGTCCGGTGGTCTCCACGTCGACGACCGCGTACCCCTGCGGGTAGGCGGTCGGCCAGGTTGCTGCCGCTGTCGTCTGGTCATCGAGCATGGTCACAGAGAATACGGGCCGGGACTGACAGTCCCCTATTCGGCCAGCCCAGAGCCCCTGTTCACCCGGCCGTCACGGCCGCACCAGCGACTCCACCAGCGCCCGCACCGACACCACGAACAGCTTCTCCGGGTCCACCGGCCGCGCCAGCGCCCGGGCCAGGGCCGGGTCCTGCTCCGCCGCCGCCCCGTCCCACAGGTCCTCCTCGCCGGGGTGCTGTGCGGGTGCCCGCTCGCGGTTGCGTTCGACCAGGACGTATCCGACGACCTGGTACTGGACCGCCCGCACCGCCTCCGCCGCGCGCGCACCGCGCAGGCCCGCCGCGTGCACCTCGTGCACCAGGGCCTGCTGGGCGGGCAGGAACATCCGCTCGGTCAGTCCGCGTTCGTGGACCATCGCGACCAGGTGCGGGTGCGCGCGCAGATCGCGGCGCAGGGCGCGGGCGACGGAGACGATGCGCTGGGCGGGGGTGCGGCCGCGCGGACGGATGGCGGCCAGCTCGTGGACGGTGCGCTCGACGAGGGCGTCGAGGAGCGCCTCGCGATTGCCGACGTGCCAGTAGATCGAGGTGACCGCCGTGCCCAGCTCGGCGGCCAGCTTGCGCATGGTGAGGGCGGCGGGCCCGTGCTGCTTGACGTACCGGGCGGCGGTCTCCAGCACTTCCTCGCGGGTGAGCGACGGTCTCGGCATCAGTTCCCCAGATTCGGCAGCGGGCCGCCAACTTCCTTCGGTGCACGGCTCTTTACCCTTCATCGCCACTGCTGTAACTGTGTTACAGGACCGAACCCGAGAACGGCACGACCGACGAAGGGTGGTACGGCGATGGCACGCGTACGGTACGGACCGCGCACCGAGGCCGAGATCGAGGCGGCGCGCACCAGGAGCACCAAACTCCCCGACATCTGGTCCACCGGAGTGGTGGCGGTGTGGGAGAGCGACCCGGACGCGGTGGCGGCCGTCCTGCCGCCGCCCCTCAAGCCCACCGGCCGGCCCCTGGTCCGCGCCAACATCAGCAAGGTCGACCTGCCCGGCTATCCGCTCGGCGCGGGCTCGGTGGCGGTCGCCGCCGAGTACGGCGGGCGCGAGGGCTGGTACCCCCTGGTCATGCCGATGACCCACGAGCGTGCGCTGATCGGCGGACGCGAGGTGTTCGGCGAGCCGAAGAAGCTCGGCGAGGTGACCGTGGAGCGCGAGGGCCTGGTCGTACGGGCGTCCCTCGCGCGGCACGGGATCGCCTTCGTGGAGGTGCGGGGCGCGGTGGACGGGACGCTGGAGGTGCCGGAGGAGCCGACCGAGAAGCTGGACTTCTACTTCAAGTTCCTGCCCGCCGTGGACGGGCACGGCTTCGACGCCGACCCCGTCCTCGTGCAGTGCACGCGGCACGAGAGGGTGCGCAGGCTGGAGAAGGTGAGCGGCGACGTCGTGCTCCGCGAGTCGATGTACGACCCCGTCGCGGACCTCCTCGTCCGCCGCCTCATAGAGATCACCCTCGGCGAGAAGACCAGCGACCAGAGCGGCAAGGTTGTCGAACGGGTCGACGCGCAGGCCCTGTTGCCGTACATCCACCAGCGCTACGACGACCCGCAGCAGATCCTCGACGGCCCGCCGGAGGGGAGCGTCTGATGGAGCTGCGGGCGGGACAGGTCGCCGTCGTCACCGGCGCCGCGAGCGGCATCGGGCTCGCGATGGCGCGGCGGTTCGCCGAGGAGGGGCTCAAGGTCGTCCTCGCGGACGTCGAGGAGGGCGCGCTCGACAAGGCCGCCGCCGAGCTGCGGGACGGCGGGGCGCGGGTCCTGGCGCGCGTCGTGGACGTCAGCGAACGCGATTCCGTGCGGGCGCTGGCGGACACCGCGTACGAGACCTTCGGCGCGGTGCACGTGCTGTGCAACAACGCCGGTGTCGGGTCCGGCGCCGAGGGCCGCATGTGGGAGCACGAGCCGAACGACTGGAAGTGGGCGTTCGCCGTCAACGTCTGGGGCGTCTTCCACGGCGTGCAGGCCTTCGTGCCGCGCATGCTCGCGGGCGGCGAGGCCGGGCACGTCGTCAACACGTCGTCGGGGGACGGCGGCATCGCACCGCTGCCGACCGCCTCCGTGTACGCCGTCACCAAGTCCGCCGTCGTGACCCTGACGGAGTCGCTGTACGCGCACCTCAGGGCGGAGCAGGCGCGGGTGGGTGCTTCGGTGCTGTTCCCGGGGCCGCACATGCTGCGCACCGGTCTGTGGGAGTCGCACCGCAACCGGCCCTCGCGCTATGCCAAGGAGCGCCCGCGGAAGTCGCCCTACCGGAGCCTCGAACAGTGGGAGGCGGCGATGAAGGAGGCGGGCCAGGAGATCGAGTTCACGCCGGTCGAGGAGGTCGCGGGCACGGTCGTGGACGGGATCAGGGCGGACCGCTTCTGGATGCTGCCCGAGAGCGAGCACAGCGACCGGCAGATCCGGGCGCGGTCGCAGTCGATGCTGGACCGGGCCAATCCGTCGTACCTGGAGAACTTCATCCTCGACTGAGGGGCGTGAGCGCACCATGACCGATCGGGACCCCTACCTGATCATTTCCTCCGACTGCCACGCCGGTCTGCCGACCGAGCAGTACCGGCCCTATCTGGACAGCGCCTTCCACCGGGACTTCGACGACTTCCTCGGGCAGCGCGACGCCCGCCGCGAGGAGATGACCCGGCTCGGCGTCCGTAACGAAGCCTTCGCCTCCAAGTGGTTCCAGGACAACGAGGAGGGCCTGCGCGGCGGCTGGGACTCCGCCCAGCGCCTCAAGGAGCTGGACGGTGACGGGGTGGCGGCCGAGGTCGTCTTCCCGGACGCCGACGCCGTCGACAGCCGGACCGCGGCGCCCTTCGGGGTGGGCCTCGGGCTCTCCGGCGACCAGGACCCGGCGCTCGGCATGGCGGGGGCGCAGGCGCACAACCGGTGGCTCGCCGAGTTCGTCGCCGAGAATCCGGAACGCCACTGCGGCGTCGCGCTGCTGCCGATCACCGGCGAGGTCGACAGGGTCGTCGCCGAGGTGCACCGCGCCAAGGAGTCCGGGCTCGGCGCCCTGATGATCCCCTCCATGTGGGTCGACAAGGCGCCCTACCACGACCGGCGTTACGACCCGGTGTGGGCGGCGGCGGCCGAGACGGGCATGCCGGTCGTCACCCACTCGGGCGCCGCGCCCCGGCACGAGTACGGAGACCACCTCGGCATCTATGTGAGCGAGGTGACGTGGTGGCCGGCCCGGCCGCTGTGGTTCCTGCTCTGGTCGGGGGCGTTCGAGCGGCACCCGGGCCTCAGGTTCGGGGTGGCGGAGTCCGGTTGCTGGTGGCTGCCGAACCAGCTGTGGTTCATGGACCGGCTCTACCTGGGAGCCCACGGCGGCAAGAAGCTCTCCCCGTTCGAGGAGCTGAAGCGCCCGCCCAGCGAGTACCTGGACCGGCAGGTGTTCATCTGCGCCACCAACACCAAGCGCCGCGAACTCGCCCAGCGGTACGAGATCGGCGTCGACAACATCCTCTGGGGGAGCGACTTCCCGCACCCCGAGGGCACCTGGCCCAAGACCCGCGAGTGGCTGAAGAACACCTTCCACGACATCCCGGTCACCGAGACCCGGCGCATCCTGGGCCTCGCGGCGGCCGACGTCTTCGGCTTCGACACGCAGAAGCTGGCGCCGCTGGCCCGCCGGATCGGGCCGACGCCCGAGGAACTGGGGCAGAGCGAGGACCAGGCGGCGGTGGAGCACGCCTGGTCCAAGTCCCGCGAGGTGGGCCGCCACTGGCTCACCGACCACGACTTCCCGCAGATCGGGGTCCTGTGATGGCCGGGCCCGTGACGACCGGGGACGCGCAGCCGGACCGCGCTGTGCCGGACCGCGCTGTGCCGGATCACTACACCGTCATCTCCGCCGACTGCCACGCCGGCGCCGACCTCCTCGACTACAAGCCGTACCTGGAGAAGAAGCACCACGCCGACTTCGACGCCTGGGCGGCCACCTACACCAACCCATACGAGGACCTCCTCGCCGACACCGCCGACCGCAACTGGAACTCCGCCCGCCGCCTGGCCGAGCTGGAGGCCGACGGCATCGTCGCCGAGGTCGTCTTCCCGAACACCATCCCACCGTTCTTCCCCACCGCCTCTTTGATGGCACCCGCGCCCACCAGGGAGGAGTACGAGCAGCGGTGGGCCGGTCTGCGTGCCCACAACCGCTGGCTCGTCGACTTCTGCGCCGACGCACCGGGCCGCAGGGCGGGCGTCGCGCAGATCCTCCTCAACGACGTCGACGAGGCGGTACGGGAGATCCGCCGCAGCAAGGAGGCGGGCCTGACCGGCGGCGTGCTCCTCCCGGGCGCCCCGCCGGGCTCCGGCATTCCGGAGCTCTACTCGGCCTCGTACGACCCGATCTGGGCGGTCTGCGAGGAGCTGGAGGTCCCGGTCAACCACCACGGCGGGTCGGCGTCCCCGCCGCTCGGCGACGAACCGGCCGCCCGCGCCGTCTTCATGGTCGAGACGACGTGGTTCTCGCACCGGGCGCTCTGGCACCTGATCTTCGGCGGCGCCTTCAAGCGGCACCCGGGCCTGAAGCTGGTCCTCACCGAGCAGGGTTCCGGGTGGATCCCCGGCATCGTCGAGATGCTGGACTACTACCACTCGCGGCTCGTCGCTGCGGCGACGAGGGCGGCCACCGCCGAGTCCAAGTTCGGCGCGGGGCTCGCCGCCTCCATGGGCCACAGCCCCAGCGAGGTGTGGCGCGACAACTGCTTCGTCGGCGCCAGCTTCATGCGTCCTCATGAGGTGCCGCTGCGCGACCGGATCGGCCTCGACAAGATCATGTGGGGCAGCGACTACCCGCACGACGAGGGCACCGCCCCCTACTCGCGGGAGGGCCTGCGCATCGCTTACGCGGGGCTGCCCCGGGAGGAGGTCGCCGCGATGGTCGGCGGCAACGCCGCCCGCGTGTACGGGTTCGACCTGGACGCACTGGGCGCGGTCGCCGCCAAGGCGGGGCCGACCGTCGAGGAGGTGGCGCGGCCTCTTGAGGAGGTCCCGGCGGACGCGACGAGCCCCGCCTTCGCGCCGGGCGGGTCGGTACGCGTCTGGTGAGACCCCGGGTGGCATCGTCCCCGGCATGACCGAGGACACCGGGAAGTTCGAACCCCACCACGAGGACCTCGGATCCCGCCTGAACTGGCTGCGGGCCGGGGTCCTCGGCGCGAACGACGGCATCGTCTCCACCGCGGGAATCGTCGTCGGCGTGGCCGGTGCCACCGACTCCCGCGCCACGCTCCTGACGGCGGGCCTGGCCGGGCTCCTGGCCGGCTCCATGTCGATGGCGGCGGGCGAGTACGTCTCCGTGTCGACCCAGCGCGACGCGGAACAGGCCGCCCTGAGGCTGGAGAAGCAGGAACTGCGCGAGCAGCCCGAGGAGGAACTCGACGAGCTGACCCAGCTCCTGGAGCGCCGCGGTCTCTCCCCGGAACTGGCCCGCGAGTCCGCCGAGCAGCTCACCGAACGCGACGCCCTGCGCGCCCACGCGCGCGTGGAGCTGGGCATCGACCCCGACGCGCTCACCAACCCCTGGCACGCCGCCCTGGCCGGCTTCGCCGCCTTCACGGCAGGGGCGCTGCTCCCGCTGCTCGCGATCGTCCTGCCGCCCCAGTCCTGGCGGTTGCCCGTCACCGTGGTCTCGGTCCTGCCGGCACTGGCCTTCACCGGCTGGGGGAGCGCCCGCCTCGGGGCGGCCCCGCCGCGCCGGGCGGTGTGGCGGACGATGGGGGGAGGGGCGCTCGCGATGGGTGTGACGTATCTGGCGGGGACGCTGCTGGGGGCGGTCGGGGTCTAGGGCGGGGGCGGTCCGCGAACGCACCCCGGAAGGACCGGTTCGCACGGTTCCGCGCCGGGCGCGAATCGGTCACCATGGCACGTATGCGAGACGAGCGAACTCCCCGTTCCACGCCCCGATTCGACGCCCTCGTCGCCGAGGCGGGCCGGATCGCCGTCGGGCTCGGTCACCAGCACACCGGTGCCGAGCACCTCATGATGGCGCTCCTGCGCGACCCCGACGCCGTACCGACGCAGGTCCTCGCCGAGCTCGTCGACCCGGTCGAGATCGACAAGCGGCTGCTGACGCTGGTCACCTCACCGACGTACCACGAGAACCGGCACTCGGACCGCCCGCACTCCTGATCACCGCTCCTGACAGAACCTCTCACATACTTGTCGGTAACAACCTCTAGTCGGGCCCCCGCCTGCGGCTCTATCGTGCGGGCATGCCGAACCTGCCCGATGTCGTGCTGTGGTCGATACCCGCCTTCGTCCTGCTCACCCTGCTCGAAATCGTGAGCTACCGCCTGCACCCCGACGACGACGCCGAGGGGTACGAAACCAAAGACGCCGCCACCAGCATCACCATGGGTCTCGGCAGCATCGGCTTCGACCTCCTCTGGAAGATACCGATCGTCGCGATCTACACCGCGGTGTACGAGCTGACGCCCGCGCGCATTCCCGTCCTGTGGTGGACGATCCCGCTGATGCTGCTCGCGCAGGACTTCTTCTACTACTGGTCGCACCGGGGCCACCACGTCGTCCGCATCCTGTGGGCCTGCCACGTGGTCCACCACTCCAGCCGGAAGTTCAACTTCACCACGGCGCTGCGCCAGCCCTGGACGTCGCTCACCGTCTGGCCGTTCTACCTGCCGCTGATCGCCTGCGGAGTGCACCCGGCGGCACTGGCGTTCTGCTCGTCCGCGAACCTCGTCTACCAGTTCTGGGTGCACACCGAGCGGGTCGGCAAGCTGCCCCGGCCCTTCGAGTACGTGCTCAACACGCCCTCGCACCACCGGGTGCACCACGCCTCGCAGGGCGGCTACCTGGACCGCAACTTCGGCGGGATCCTGATCGTCTGGGACCGGCTCTTCCGCTCGTTCGTGCGTGAGGGCGACCGCCCCGTCTACGGGCTGACCAAGAACATCGAGACGTACAACCCGCTGCGCGTCGCCACCCACGAGTACGCCGCCATCGCCCGCGACGTACGGGCCGCGCGGACCTGGGGGGAGCGGGCGGGGCGCGTCTTCGGAGGTCCCGGCTGGCAGCCGAAAACGGCGCCAGGGGCGGCCGGGCCCGGGGCGGCCGAGCCGGGGGAAGCCGAGCCGGGGGCGGCCGCGGCCGGGCCGACCGCCCCCGCACCGCAGCCGGAGCGCGCCGCATGAGCCGCCAGAAGCTCGCCACCGCGCTGCTCGCCGCCTTCCTCCTCGCCACCGCCGTCGACCTCGCCGGGCTCCTCGCGGACGTCAGGGGCGTGCACCAGGCGGCCAAGCCGCTGCTGATGCCACTGCTCGCCGGACACGTCGCCGCACGCGGCGGACCGCGCCTGCTGATCGTGGCGCTGCTCTTCGGCTGGGGCGGCGACATCGCCCTCCTCTTTGATGCGGAACCGGCCTTCATGCTCGGGATGGGCTCCTTCGCCCTCGGGCACGTCTGCTACCTGTTCCTCTTCAAGGGCGCGCCGATGCACCGGCCGCTCGGCGCCGCCTACGCCCTCGCGCTCCTCGGCACCGTCGCCCTGCTCTGGTCCGACCTGCCGGCGGACCTGCGCGTCCCGGTCGCCGGATACAGCCTGCTCCTCACCGTCATGGCCTTCCGTTCGAGCGGCCTCGGGATGTACGCGGGCGTCGGCGGCGCCCTGTTCCTGCTGTCCGACACCCTCATCGCGACCGGTGTCGCCCAGTGGCCGCAGCTGCCCGCCCCCGACTTCTGGGTGATGGCCACTTATGCGGCGGCGCAGTGCCTGCTCGCCCTCGGAGTGCTCGGTGCGGGGGCACCGGCCACCGGGGAGGGGACCGCGGGGGCCCGTCGGGCCGGGGCGGCGCCCCGGGCGTACGGTGAGAGGCGCACACCCCTCTGACCAGCAAGGACGCCCCCATGCGTGCCACCGTCATCCACGCTCCCCACGACATCCGGGTCGAGGAGGTCCCCGATCCGGTCGTCCAGCGGCCCACCGATGTGGTCGTACGGGTGCTCCGCGCCTGCATCTGCGGCAGCGACCTGTGGGCGTACCGAGGGGAGTCGGCCAGAAAGCCGGGGCAGCGCATCGGGCACGAGTTCCTCGGCATCGTCGAGGAGGCGGGCGCCGAGGTACGGGCCTTCAGGACCGGCGACCTGGTCGTCGCGCCGTTCGTCTGGTCCGACGGGACGTGCGACTACTGCACGGAGGGGCTGACGACCTCCTGCCCGCAGGGCGGCTTCTGGGGCTCGGTGGGCTCCGACGGCGGCCAGGGCGAGGCCGTGCGCGTGCCGCTCGCCGACGGCACCCTCGTCAAGCTGCCCGCCGACGCGGCGTCCGACGAACGGCTGCTGACCGCGCTGCTGTCCCTCTCGGACGTCATGGGCACCGGCCACCACGCGGCCGTCGGAGCCGGTGTCAGGCCCGGCGGCACCGTCGCGGTCGTCGGGGACGGCGCGGTCGGCCTGTGCGGCGTGCTGGCCGCCAAGCGGCTCGGCGCCGACCGGATCATCGCGCTGGGCCGCCACCGGTCCCGTACCGACATCGCCCGCGCCTTCGGCGCCACGGACGTCGTCGCCTCAAGAGGTGACGAAGCGGTCGCCGCCGTACGGGAGCTGACCGGCGGTCAGGGCGCGCACTCCGTGATCGAGGCGGTCGGCACCGAGCAGTCCATGCACACCGCTGTCTCGATCACCCGCGACGGCGGCGCCATCGGCTACGTCGGTGTGCCGCACGGCAGCGCTACCGGGGTCGACCTGGGCGTCATGTTCGGCCGGAACATCACACTGCGCGGGGGAGTGGCACCGGTACGCGCGTACATCCCGGAGCTCCTCACCGACGTCCTCAACGGGACGATCGACCCGTCCCCCGTCTTCGACCTCACCGTCGGACTGGAAGGGGTCCCCGACGGCTACAAGGCGATGGACACCCGCACCGCCCTCAAGGTCCTCGTCAAGCCGTAGCGCCCCACAGGGGCACGGGGGACCTTGCTCTGAGGGGGCGCGGGGAACTGCGCGACCAGCCACGACGAACCCGCAGCCGACAACGCACACACAGCTCCCCGCGCCCCCCCCGTGAACGCCTAGCGCACAGCGCGCAGTGCGTCGATGATCCCGGCCCCGTAGAAGCCGTTGTCGTTCACGCCGCCCTTGCAGACCGCGTCGATCTTGCCGTCCTTGTCGATGTCGTACGGCTCACCGCACGCGGTGCTCTCGGCCTGCGACGTCAGCATCCGCTCCAGCTGCGCCGGGGTGGCCTTCGGGTGCGTCGACTTCAGCAGCGCGAGGACGCCCGAGACGTGCGGGGACGCCATCGAGGTGCCGTTCTTGTAGCCGTAGCCGCCGCCCGGCAGCGTCGAGAGGATCGCACCGTTGACGGCCGGGCCCTCGGGCTCCTGGTACGCCGTGCGGTCGCCGCCGGGAGCGGCGACGTCGACGACGCCCTTGCCGTAGCTGGAGTACGACGACTTGAGGTTCTTGGCACCGGTCGCGGAGACCGTCACCACGTCGTCCAGCTGCATCGGGATGTCGAGGCACTTCTTCGGGTCGATGGTCCGGCTGGACGGGGTCCCGTCGTTGGGGCTCGACGTGTCCACGATCTCCTTGGAGTCGAGGTCGTAGTTCGAGTTGCCCGCCGAGGCGACGCTGATCGTGCCCTTCTTGTAGGCGAACCGCTGGGCCCGGTCGACGGCCTCGACGAGGGCGCCCTGGTCCGGGTCGTCCTTGCAGTTGAACATCCACGGGTCGGTGTAGTAGCTGTTGTTCGTGATGTCCGCACCGTGCTCGGCGGCGTACACGAAGGCACAGACGACGGCCTCGGTGTAGAACTCGCCGCTGGAGTCGGCGACCTTGATGCCGGAGACCCGGACGTTCGGCGCGACACCGGTGACGCCGACGCCGTTCTTCGCGGCGGCGATGGTGCCCGCCACGTGCGTGCCGTGGTCGGACTCGTCGGCCTTCGGCCGCCACACGCCCGCCGTGGTGTCCGCCTTGCCGCCGACGCAGCTCGCGGAGCCCTTGGCGTCGAAGTTCGGCGCCAGGTCCGGGTGGGTGTCGTCGACACCCGTGTCGATGACGGTGACGTTGACCTTCTTGGAACCGAGGGTCTTCTCGTGCGCCTTGTCGGCACGGATCTTCGGCAGGGCCCAGAGCAGCGGCTCCAGCGGGTCCTGGGCGGCGGCCGCCTTCTTCTCGGCCGCCTTCGCCTCGCTCGCGGAGAGCCGCTGGGTGGCGCCCTCGTCGGTGGTCGCGGCCGCCTTGATCGGCGCGGTGCGCGTGGCGCCCGCCGACTCCACGCCCCGCACCTTGCGGATCTGCTTCCCGAACTCCGGGTTCTGGGAAGTGACGACGATGACGCCTATCCGGTCGTACGAGGTCACGATGGTGCCGTCGGCCTTGGCTATCGCCTTCTTGACCGCCGCCGACGAGGAACCGCCGTCGACGTTCACGACGTACGACAGCTTGGGGCCGTCCGCAGCGGGTGCCGCGACCGGCGCGGCCTCAAGAGGTGCCGCCGTCGCCGAGGTCATCGGCAGGAAGCCGAGCGAGGCCGTCAGTGCCAGACCGACCGGGATCGCCAGTGCGCGCGACCGTCTGTTTCCCAGATGAGCCATGGGTTCTCCACATCATCCGTGCCGAACGCCCCACCGCCGAGACGCGGTTGGACGGGTACATGACCAGCGAAGCTATCGCTGATCAACGCTCCGTATCAATGAGTTCGGAAAAGAAAACGCGCCCGTTGAACCGAGTCGCCACGCGCGCCGTGCCGTTGTCAGGGGGAGGCAAGCCCCATCCGCCCCCATCCCAGTGAGGTCCCTTTGACCCGCCCCATCGCACCCGCGTCGCGAGGAGAATCCGTGGCTACCGATGCACCACCGCCCAAGGGCGGCCCGGACACCAGCCCTGCCGGGCCCACGACGGAGCAGTTCGTCGAGGTGCAGGAGAGCGCGGAATTCGGCGAACTGCGCCGTGCCCACCGCTCCTTCGCCTTCCCCCTGACCATCGCCTTCATCGCCTGGTACCTGCTGTACGTACTGATGTCGAACTACGCCGGCGACTTCATGGGAACGAAGCTCTTCGGCAACATCAACGTCGCACTCGTCTTCGGCCTCGGCCAGTTCCTGACGACCTTCCTCATCGCCTGGTTCTACTCGCGGCACGCGGCGAACAAGCTCGACCCCAAGGCCGCAGCGATCAAGTCCCGCCTGGAGGCCGGAGAATGAACCCCCTCAACCCGGCCCACCAGGGCTGGCAGCTCGCCGCGGGAGAAGGCGCGGGCGACCACCGCGGCCTGATCATCACCCTCTTCGGCCTGTTCGTCGTCGCGACCCTCGTCATCACCGTCTGGGCCGGCAAGCAGACCAAGAGCGCCTCCGACTTCTACGCGGGCGGCCGCCAGTTCACCGGCTTCCAGAACGGCCTGGCGATCTCCGGCGACTACATGTCCGCCGCGTCCTTCCTCGGCATCGCCGGATCCATCGCCCTCTTCGGCTACGACGGCTTCCTGTACTCCATCGGCTTCCTGGTGGCCTGGCTGGTCGCCCTGCTGCTCGTCGCCGAGCCGCTGCGCAACTCCGGCCGCTACACGATGGGCGACGTCCTCGCGTACCGCATGAAGCAGCGCCCGGTCCGCACCGCCGCCGGTACCTCCACCATCGTCGTGTCGATCTTCTACCTGCTCGCGCAGATGGCGGGCGCCGGCGTCCTCGTCTCGCTGCTCCTCGGCATCACCAGCGACGGCGGCAAGGTCGCCATCGTGGCCCTGGTCGGCGTCCTGATGATCGTGTACGTCACCATCGGCGGCATGAAGGGCACCACCTGGGTACAGATGGTCAAGGCCGTCCTGCTGATCGCGGGCACCCTGCTCATCACCTTCCTGATCCTGCTGAAGTTCAACTTCAACGTCTCCGAGCTGCTCGGCGCCGCCGCCACCAACAGCGGCAAGGAAGGGTTCCTGGAACCGGGCCTCAAGTACGGCGTCAGCGCGATGTCCAAGCTGGACTTCATCTCGCTCGGCATCGCGCTCGTCCTCGGCACCGCGGGCCTGCCGCACATCCTGATCCGCTTCTACACCGTGCCCACGGCCCAGGCCGCCCGTAAGTCCGTGAACTGGGCGATCGGCATCATCGGCGCCTTCTACCTGATGACGATCGTGCTGGGCTTCGGGGCCGCCGCGCTCCTCAAGCCCGAGGACATCACCGCCTCCAACAAGGCGGGCAACACGGCGGCCCCGCTCGCCGCACTCGAAATCGGCGGCGGCGCCGGATCCACCGGCGGCGCGATCCTCCTCGCCGTCATCTCGGCCGTCGCCTTCGCCACGATCCTCGCGGTCGTCGCGGGCCTCACCCTCGCCTCGTCGTCCTCGTTCGCGCACGACATCTACGCGAACGTCATCCGGCGCGGCAAGGCCACCGAGAAGGAGGAGATGAAGGCCGCCCGCTGGGCCACCGTCCTCATCGGCATCGTCTCCATCGCACTGGGCGCCCTCGCCCGCGACCTCAACGTCGCGGGCCTCGTCGCCCTGGCCTTCGCGGTCGCCGCCTCCGCCAACCTGCCGACGATCCTCTACAGCCTCTTCTGGAAGCGCTTCACCACCCAGGGCGCACTGTGGTCGATCTACGGCGGCCTCTTCGCCGCGGTGTTCCTGGTGCTCTTCTCGCCGGTCGTCTCCGGAAAGCCGACCTCGATGTTCAAGGGCGTCGACTTCGCCTGGTTCCCGCTGGAGAACCCGGGCCTGATCTCGATCCCGCTGGGCTTCCTGCTCGGCTGGCTCGGCTCGATCCTCTCCAAGGAGGAGCCCGACAAGGGCAAGTACGCCGAGCTGGAGGTCAAGTCCCTGACGGGCACCGGAGCGCACTGACCCGTCCGCCCGCCGTCCGTTCGTACGCACCCCGGGGCCGCGTCGTAGAGTCCTACGACGCGGCCCTGCCGTGCCTCGTGGCAATCGGCCCCCGATCGTTGTCAGTGCCGTCGCGTAGTGTCGGAGATACCAGTCACCCATCGGGGAGGGGGCCCACAGTGCTCATCGACACCTATGGCCGGGTCGCCACCGACCTGCGAGTTTCGCTGACGGACCGCTGCAATCTGCGCTGTACGTACTGCATGCCCGAAGAGGGCCTCCAGTGGCTCGGCAAGCCGGATCTGCTCACCGACGACGAGATCGTCCGCCTGATCCGCATCGCCGTCACCGACCTGGGCATCACCGAGGTCCGCTTCACCGGCGGCGAGCCGCTGCTCCGCCCCGGCATCGTCTCCATCGTCGAGCGCTGCGCCGCCCTGGAGCCGCGCCCCAAGATGTCCCTCACCACCAACGGCATCGGCCTCAAGCGCACCGCCACCGCCCTCAAGGCCGCCGGGCTCGACCGGGTCAACGTCTCCCTGGACACGCTGCGCCCCGACGTCTTCAAGACCCTCACCCGCCGCGACCGGCACAAGGACGTCCTGGAAGGCATGGCCGCCGCCCGCGACGCCGGCCTCACCCCGGTCAAGGTCAACGCCGTCCTGATGCCGGGACTCAACGACGACGAGGCTCCCGACCTGCTCGCCTGGGCCGTGGCCAACGACTACGAACTCCGCTTCATCGAGCAGATGCCGCTCGACGCCCAGCACGGCTGGAAGCGCGACGGAATGATCACCGCCGGTGACATCCTGGAGTCCCTGCGCACCCGCTTCGCCCTCACCGAGGAGGCCGAGGGCGAGCGCGGTTCCGCGCCCGCCGAGCGCTGGGTGGTGGACGGCGGCCCGCACCGGGTCGGCGTCATCGCCTCGGTCACCCGCCCGTTCTGCCGGGCCTGCGACCGCACCCGGCTCACCGCCGACGGCCAGGTCCGCACCTGTCTGTTCGCCCGCGAGGAGTCCGACCTGCGGGCCGCCCTGCGCTCGGACGCCACCGACCAGGACATCGCGGAGCTCTGGAAGGTCGCCATGTGGGGCAAGAAGGCGGGCTCGGGCCTCGACGACCCCACGTTCCTCCAGCCGGACCGCCCGATGTCGGCGATCGGCGGCTGACGGGGCCTGCCCGGGGGAGGGGGGAGGAGGGGGCTGACGGGGCCTACTGGCCGGGTTCCTGCCGCTCCTGGCGCTCGTCCCACTCGGCGAGCGTCACGACGTCCTTCAGGAATCCTCGTACGCCCAGGAACTGGGAGAGGTGCTCGCGGTGCTCGTCGCACGCGAGCCACGTCTTGCGGCGCTCCGGCGTGTGCAGCTTCGGATTGTTCCAGGCGAGCACCCAGACCGCGTCCGCGCGGCAGCCCTTGGCAGAACAGATCGGTGCTTCGTCACTCACGAGTCGTACATCCCCAAGCGCCTGTGGTCACCCCGTACGCGCTCCCACACATCCGCCTGAAAAGGCGACGCCGAGCAGCCACGGGGGGAGCTGCCCGGCGTCGGTCCGTCGCTCCGACGGGGGATGCGGAGCGCCTATGAAGTATGTCATGGGGTACGGGGTGCGGTGCACCGGAACTTCATGATTGATCTGAGCTTTTCTTGAGCCTGGGTGGAGCTAAGTGGTCCGCCCCCGTGGGTCGTTGACCGAGTCGGCGGGCTCCGGGTCCATCACGGTGCCCTCCAGCGGAGGGCCCAGCGCGGGCCGTACCGGGGCGGGTACGAAGGTCGTCGGCAGGGACTTCGCGCCCTCCCGGCCACCGTTCGCGATCACCACCGAGACATACGGCAACAGCACTCCCAGTGCAAGGGCCACGATCGCCACGGGACGCTCCACGTTCCACAGGACCGCGGCGAGGATGACCGCCAGCGTCCTGATCGACATGGAGATGACGTACCGGCGCTGCCTGCCCCGCACGTCGTCCGCGAGTGACTGCCGTGCCCCGGTGATCCGGACGACCCCGGTTCCGCGCAGCTTCCGCACCACGATTCCACCACCCGATTCCCGTGCCGGGCACTCCCCGTCCCGGACCCGTCCACCGTACGCCCGCGCTCCGACAGGCGGCAGAGCGGGGCCGGTCCTGCCTGGGCAAAGCCGGACCGGCGTACCGCGTATGGCGGTGTCCGACATGCGCCGTACGGGGGATCCGCCGAGACTTGATCACAGCGCACATCCGCGCCGGTACGAGGAGGCGACATGAGTTGGTTGTGGGCAATCATCGTCGGGCTTGTGCTCGGTCTGATCGCCAAAGCGATCATTCCGGGCAAGCAGCAGATCCCGCTCTGGCTGACGACGGTCTTCGGCATCGTCGGATCGGTGCTGGGCAACTGGCTCGCCACGAAGTTCGGCATCAACGAGACCAAGGGCATCGACTGGGGCCGGCACCTCCTCCAGCTGGCCGGAGCCGTGGTGATCGTCGGCCTGGGCGACGCGATGTACGCGGCGGTCCGGGGCAACAAGAGACACACCTGACCGGCGTCAGAGCCGGCACGCACAGGCACAGGCACACGGACATGGCCGTGGCCGGGATCCCCGCTCACCCGCGGGGGTCCCGGCCACGGCCGTATCGGCCCGGAGCGCCGTGGGCCGTATCGGCTACGGAGCGCCGCGCGCTCGACGCTCGATTCAGCCCGCCGCGACCTCGATCGCCGCGAGGTTCTTCTTGCCCTTGCGCAGCACCAGCCAGCGGCCGTGCAGCAGCTGGTCGGCGCCGACCTCGGCGTCCTCGGCGGTGACCTTGACGTTGTTCACGTACGCGCCGCCCTCCTTGATGGTGCGCCGCGCGCCGCCCTTGCTGGGGGCGAGGCCCGCCGCGATCAGCAGGTCCACGACCTGGCCGAGGCCCTCCACCTTCGCGTGCGGCAGCTCGGAGAGAGCGGCCTTCAGCGTCGGCTCGTCGAGGTCGGTGAGCTCGCCCTGCCCGAAGAGGGCCTTCGACGCGGCGATGACGGCCGCCGTCTGGTCGGCGCCGTGCACCAGCGTCGTCAGCTCCTCGGCCAGCGCGCGCTGTGCGGCGCGCGCCTGCGGACGCTCCTCGGTCTGCTGTTCCAGCTCCTCCAGCTCCGGCTGCGTACGGAAGCTGAGGATCCGCAGGTACTTGGAGACGTCGCGGTCGTCCACGTTCAGCCAGAACTGGTAGAACGCGTACGGCGTGGTCATCTCCGGGTCCAGCCAGACGGCGCCGCCCTCGGTCTTGCCGAACTTGGTGCCGTCCGCCTTCGTCATCAGCGGCGTCGCCAGCGCGTGCACGACGGCCTCCGGCTCGACCCGGTGGATCAGGTCGAGACCGGCGGTGAGGTTGCCCCACTGGTCGCTGCCGCCCTGCTGGAGGACGCAGCCGTACCGGCGGTACAGCTCCAGGAAGTCCATGCCCTGGAGCAGCTGGTAGCTGAACTCGGTGTAGCTGATGCCCTGCTCGGACTCCAGCCGGCGGGCGACCGAGTCCTTGGTGAGCATCTTGTTGACCCGGAAGTGCTTGCCGATGTCCCGGAGGAACTCGATGGCCGACAGGCCGCCGGTCCAGTCCAGGTTGTTCACCATCGTCGCGGGATTGGCGCCCTCGAAGTCGAGGAACGGCTCGATCTGCGCCCGCAGCCTGGCCACCCACAGCTCGATGGTCGCCACGTCGTTCAGCGTCCGCTCGGCGGTCGGCCGGGGGTCACCGATCTGCCCCGTCGCCCCGCCCACCAGCGCCAGCGGGCGCAGCCCCGCCTGCTGGAGCCGACGCATGGTGAGCACCTGCACCAGGTGCCCGACGTGCAGGCTGGCCGCGGTCGGGTCGAAGCCGCAATAGAACGTGACGGGGCCGTCCGCGAGCGCCTTGCGCAGTGCGTCTTCGTCAGTGGACTGGGCGAACAGCCCGCGCCACTTCAGCTCGTCGACGA
Organism: Streptomyces sp. NPDC021093; assembly: GCF_044333135.1. Classification (NCBI taxonomy): domain Bacteria; kingdom Bacillati; phylum Actinomycetota; class Actinomycetes; order Kitasatosporales; family Streptomycetaceae; genus Streptomyces; species Streptomyces sp. NPDC021093. The sequence goes on from NZ_JBIRQJ010000005.1 coordinate 658,025, forward strand.
TGTCCGTCACGATTCTCGTATCTCCTTGGATGTGCGTGAAGCTTTACCGCCCGAGGTTATACGCCCCGGCTGACAGAACTCATATTGAAATCCGGCACCCGCAGTGCGGGCATCGCGGCCCGGGTGAACCAGTCGCCCCATTCCCTGGGCAGCGTCTTCTCCGTCACACCGGCCTCCGAGGCCCGCGAGAGCAGGTCGACGGGCGACTCGTTGAACCGGAAGTTGTTCACTTCGCCCACCACCTCGCCGTTCTCGACCAGGTACACGCCGTCCCTGGTCAGACCGGTCAGCAGCAGGTTCGCCGGGTCAACCTCGCGGATGTACCAGAGGCAGGTCAGCAGCAGTCCGCGCTCGGTGGCCGCGACCATCTCGTCCAGCGTCTTCGTGCCGCCCGCGTCGAGGATCAGGTTGTCGATGTCGGGGGCGACCGGCAGCCCGGTCAGGGCGGCGGTGTGCCGGGTGGTGATCAGCCGCTCCAGCTTTCCGTCCTTGATCCATTCGGTCGGGGCGAGCGGCAGCCCGTTGTCGAACACGGACGCGTTCCCGCCCGAGGAGTGCGCCAGCGTGAACGGCGCCGCCTCCAGGCCCGGCTCGGCCGGGTCGCTGCGCAGCGTCAGCGGCAGCGCGGACAGCGTGTCCCCGAGCCGGGTCGAGCCGCCGGGCCGGGAGAACACCGTGCGCCCCTCCACCGCGTCCCGCGCCCCCGACGACCACAGCTGGTAGACGAGCAGATCGGCGACCGCGCTCGGCGGCAGCAGCGTCTCGTACCGTCCGGCGGGCAGGTCGACGCGCCGCTCGGCCCAGCCCAGCCGCTGCGCCAGCTCCTCGTGCAGGGCCGCCGGGTCGACGTCCCCGAAGTCGCGGGTGGAGCGCCCGGCCCAGGCCGATTTCGTACGGTCGGGGGACTTGGCGTTCAGTTCCAGGGTGCCGTTGGGCTGGTCGTGCCGGAGCCGCAGCCCCGTCGACGTACCGAGATAGCTGGACGTCATCTCGTGGTTCGCGAAGCCGTACAGCTCCCGTCCGCCGGCCCGCGCACGGGCGAAGGCCTCGCCGAGCGCGGGGGCGAAGGTGTCGAAGACGGCCGACGACGTCTCGGCGGGTGCATCCCGGAAGTCCTTCGACACGGGCACCCCCTCGACCAGCGGCCGCGCGTCCTCGGCCGGACCGGCCGCACGCGCCGCCGCCTCCGCCGCCCGTACCAGCGGCTCCAGCTCGTCGGCGGTCACCGCGGACCGCGACACGACGCCCGAAGCGGTGCCCTCGGACCCGTCGACGGTCGCGACGACGGTCAGGGTCCGCCCGCGCGTCACCCCGTTCGTGGTCAGGGCGTTCCCCGCCCACCGCAGGTTCGCGGACGACTCCTCGTCGGCGATGACGACGCACCCGTCGGCGGTGGACAGCTCCAGCGCCCGCTCGACGATCTCGTAGGGTTTGCTGCTCGCGCGGCTCATCGCCCGGCCTCCTGCGTGGTGTTCAAGATGTTGACGCCCCGGAAGAGGGCGGAGGGGCAGCCGTGCGAGACGGCCGCGACCTGGCCCGGCTGGGCCTTGCCGCAGTTGAAGGCGCCGCCCAGGACGTACGTCTGGGGGCCGCCGACCTTCTCCATCGAGCCCCAGAAGTCGGTGGTCGTCGCCTGGTACGCGACGTCCCGCAGCTGTCCCGCCAGCTTCCCGTTCTCGATGCGGAAGAAGCGCTGTCCGGTGAACTGGAAGTTGAAGCGCTGCATGTCGATCGACCACGAGCGGTCGCCGACCACGTAGATCCCGCGCTCCACACCCCCGATCAGGTCCTCCGTCGACAGACCGCCAGGATCCGGCTGGAGCGAGACATTCGCCATCCGCTGCACCGGCACGTGCCCGGGGGAGTCGGCGTACGCACACCCGTTGGACCTGTCGAAGCCGGTCAACCTGGCGATCCTGCGGTCGAGTTGGTACCCGACGAGCGTGCCGTCCTTCACCAGGTCCCAGGACTGCCCGGCCACGCCCTCGTCGTCGTACCCGATCGTGGCGAGCCCGTGCTCCACGGTCCGGTCGCCGGTCACGTTCATCACCGAGGAGCCGTACGTCAGCTCGCCCAGCCGGTCGAAGGTCGCGAAGGAGGTCCCCGCGTACGCGGCCTCGTACCCCAGCGCGCGGTCCAGCTCGGTCGCGTGCCCGATCGACTCGTGGATGGTCAGCCACAGGTTGGACGGATCGACCACCAGGTCGTACGCCCCCGCCTGCACGCTCGGCGCCCGCATCTTCTCCGCGAGCAGCGAGGGAATCTGCTCCAGCTCGCTCTCCCAGTCCCACCCGGTCCCGGTCAAGTACTCCCAGCCGCGCCCCACCGGCGGCGCGATCGTCCGCATCGAGTCGAACTCGCCGGACGTGCCGTCCACGGCGACGGCCGTCAACTCCGGGTGCAGCCGCACCCGTTGCTGTGTCGTCACCGTCCCCGCCGTGTCCGCGTAGAACTTGTTCTCCTGCACGGTCAGCAGCGACGCGTCGACGTGCGCCACCCCGTCCGCCCGCAGCAGCCGGGCGCTCCAGTCCGCCAGCAGCGCCGCCTTCTCCTCGCCCGGCACGTCGAACGGATTGATCTCGTACGAGGAAACCCAGGTCCGGTCCTCGTGCACGGGCTCGTCGGCCAGCTCCACGCGCTCGTCCGACCCGGCGGCCTTGATCACCTTCGCGGAGAGCTTCGCCATCGCCACGGCCTGCCCGGCGACCCGGGCCGCCGCGTCCATGGACAGATCGACTCCGGACGCGAACCCCCAGGCCCCGCCGTGCACCACGCGCACCGCGTACCCGAGGTCGGTGGAGTCCGCGGATCCGGAAGGCCGCGCGTCCCGCAGCCGCCAGGAAGCGCTGCGCACCCGCTCGAACCGGAAATCGGCATGGTCGGCGCCGAGCGCACGGGCCCTGGCGAGGGCGGCGTCGGCGAGGGCGCGCAGGGGCAGCGCCGTGAAGGTGGGGTCGACGGAACGAGGGGAAGGGCGGGTGGCACGGGAAGGGGGGGGCTGCGGCACGGATGTCTCCTGTCGTCGAGACGAGGTCGCTCTGATCATGTCGTGTCGGGGGGCGTCACGCCCAGTCCCTTTTCTGTAGGGACCCGACAGTGGTCGGAAGGTGGCGCTGTCAGAGCCCGATTCTCCGTACGAGCCCCGGTACCGATAGTTTCGATCAGTACCAGACCGCTATCGAAAGGGTGATCCGTTGAGCCGCTCGGTTCTCGTCACCGGAGGAAACCGGGGCATCGGCCTCGCCATCGCCCGCGCCTTCGCCGACAACGGCGACAAGGTCGCGATCACGTACCGCTCGGGTGATCCCGCGGAGCTTGAGAAGGCGGGCTTCCTCGCCGTCAAGTGCGACATCACCGACACCGAGCAGGTGGAGCAGGCCTACAAGGAGATCGAGGAGAAGCACGGGAACGTGGAGGTGCTGGTGGCCAACGCCGGCGTCACCAAGGACCAGCTCCTGATGCGCATGTCCGAGGAGGACTTCACGTCCGTCCTCGACACCAACCTCACCGGCACCTTCCGGGTCGTGAAGCGTGCCAACCGCGGCATGCTGCGCGCCAAGAAGGGCCGCGTCGTGCTGATCTCCTCGGTGGTCGGCCTGCTGGGTTCCGCCGGGCAGGCGAACTACGCCGCCTCCAAGGCCGGTCTGGTCGGTTTCGCGCGCTCGCTCGCCCGCGAGCTGGGTTCGCGCAACCTCACTTTCAACGTCGTCGCGCCGGGTTTTGTCGACACCGACATGACCCAGGCGCTCAACGAGGAGCAGCGCAAGGGCATCGTCGCCCAGGTGCCGCTCGGCCGTTACGCGCAGCCCGAGGAGATCGCCGCCACGGTGAAGTTCCTCGCCTCCGACGACGCGTCGTACATCACTGGAGCCGTCATCCCGGTTGACGGCGGATTGGGCATGGGTCACTGATCGCCATGAGTGGAATCCTCGAAGGCAAGAACATCCTCATCACGGGTGTCCTGATGGAGTCCTCCATCGCCTTTCACGCGGCCAAGGTGGCGCAGGAGCAGGGTGCCAACGTCATCCTGACCGCCTGGCCCCGCCCGACGCTGACCGAGCGCATCGCGAAGAAGCTGCCGAAGCCGGCGAAGGTCATCGAGCTGGACGTGACCAACCAGGAGCACCTGGACCGCCTCGAAGGCCTCGTCCGCGAGGAGCTCGGCGGCCTGGACGGCGTCGTCCACTCCATCGGCTTCGCCCCGCCGGGCGCCTTCAACTTCCTCGAAGCCACCTTCGAGGACGTGTCGACGGCGATGCACGTCTCCGCGTACTCCCTGAAGTCGCTCACCATGGCCTGCCGCCCGCTGTTCAGCGACGGCGCCTCGGTGGTCGGCCTCACCTTCGACGCGCAGTTCGCCTGGCCGAAGTACGACTGGATGGGCCCGGCCAAGGCCGCGCTGGAGGCCACCAGCCGCTACCTCGCCCGCGACCTGGGCAAGGAGGAGATCCGCTGCAACCTGATCTCCGCGGGCCCGCTCGGCTCCATGGCGGCCAAGTCCATCCCGGGCTTCTCCGACCTCGCGGACATCTGGAACACCCGCTCCCCGCTGAACTGGGACATGGGCGACCCGGAGCCGGCGGGCAAGGGCATCGTCGCCCTCCTGTCGGACTTCTTCCCGAAGACGACGGGCGAGATCATCCACGTCGACGGCGGCGTGCACATGATGGGCGCCTGAGCAGATCCATCGGGCGGGTGGGGGTGCGGGTTCCCCCATCCGCCCTTGTGCTGTTCGATGGGCCCAGGGCCGGTCACGTGCGGGTGCGTCGTGGCTGGTCGCGCAGTTCCCCGCGCCCCTGGCGGGGGCTACGGCCCCCGCTCAACCGGTGCAGCCGCAGCGCCAGTTGCAGTTCCAGTGCCCGCTCCGGTGCGTTCCAGTCGGGGCCGAGCAGCCGGCCCACCCGCTCCAGACGCTGCGTCACCGTGTTGACGTGCACATGGAGCTCGGCCCTGGCCCGCGACAGGGACGCCCCGTGCGCGTAGTACGCCTCCAGGGTCCTGATCAGCTCGGTCCCCTGCTTCTCGTCGTACTCCAGTACGGGGCCCAGTACGCGTGCGGTGTACCCGCCGACGTCCGCGCGGTCGCCCAACAGGACGCCCAGGAAGCCCAGTTCGACGACGTCCGCGCCCTCCCCGGTGCGGCCGAGCGCGTGCAGGGCGTTCAGGCAGCGCACCGACTCGGCGTGGATGCGGGGGAGGCCTTCGGGCCCCTCGGCGGGTCCGGCCGCGCCGACGGTGACCGGTGAGTTCAGGATGCGACCCAGGTCGTGGGCCAGTTCGCGGGCGAGCGGGGCCACCTCCGCGGGGGTCGCAGGGGCCACCAGGACGACCTGGCCGTCCCGCGTCCCGGCCAGCGCTCCCAGGGCCCTGGCCCGCCGGGCGGCCTCCGCGGACAGCCGGGTTCTGAGCTGCGGCGCACAGTCCAGTACGGCCACCGCGTACGGCCTCGCCAGGTCGACGCCGAGCCGCCGGGCGCGCAGCGCGAGACTGCCGCCGCCCGGGTGCCGGGACGGTGCGGTCAGCAGGTCGTCGAGCAGTTCGCCCCGCACCCGGTCCTCGGCCTCGGCCACCGACCGGCGCAGCAGCAGCACCAGGGCGGTGACCAGCGCGGCGCGCTCGAAGAGACGCAGGTCGGCGTCGGCGAGAACGGGGCCGGAAGCGGTCGCGGCGCCCGGGTTCGTCGCGCCCGGTCCGCCCCGTCCCGTGAGGACCAGGCACCCCAGGAGTTCCGTTCCGGCGACCACCGCGCAGGTCCAGCGGTTCTCCGCGTACACGGCCCGGCCGCTCGTACGGGACTCCGCCAACCCCCTTGCGGGCGGCGCCGGTTCGCCCCCGCCCACCCGGGCCAGCTCCGTGCCGTCCGAGTCGTGGACCGTCAGCCCGCCGCCGAGCAGCGCCGCGATCTCGGCCGCCACGTCCGCCACCCCGCCGCCGCGCAGGACGAGTTCGGTGAGCCGGTCGTGCGCGTCCGAGGCGCGGCGCAGGGCCTCGCTGTGCGCGCGGGCCGTGGCGTTGGCCGCCTCCAGACCGGTGAGCGCGGCCCGGGTCTCCTCCATGAGCCGGGCCCCGTCGATGGCGACGGCCGCGTGGTCGGCGAGCGAACCGAGCAGCGCGATGGCGTCCGGCGTGAAGTCGCGGGGCGCCCGGTCGGCGGCGAACAGCACTCCGATCACCCGGTCCCCGAGCCGCAGCGGCACCCCGAGGATGCCGCGCAGCCCCTCCTCGCCCACCCCGCGGTCGATCTCCCCGGTGTGCCGGAACCGGTGGTCGGTGCGGTAGTCGCGGCTGGCGTACGGGCGCGCGGTCTGCGCCACCAGACCGCCGAGCCCGTCGCCCATCCGCAGCCGCAGCTGCTGGAAGGCCGCGGACACCGATCCGTCCGTCACCCGCATGTAAGTGTCGTGTGCCGCCGGGTCGTTGAGGGTCAGGTACGCCACGTCCGCGCCCAGCAGGGTGCGGGCCCGTCTGACGATGGCGCGCAGTACGGCGTCCAGACCGCGCAGCGCCGCCAGGTCGCCCGCCGTGTCGAACAGCGCGGCCAGCTCCGCCTCCCGCCGCCGGTGCTGGTCCAGGGTGCGCCGTACCGCGAGGGCCGCCTCCGTGGCCTCCGCCAGCCAGGCGGCACCCGGGACGTCGGCCGCCCTCGCCCGCGCGGCCGGGACCGCGAGCTGTTCGGCGGGGGCTCCGGCGGCGAGCAGGTCGAGCAGCTCGCGCAGGGCGTCGGCGGCTTGGGTCATGGCGGCGGGGGTCCGTCCGTACGGGAGGAGACACAGGACGCGTCCCAGCCTGCCGCGCCCCGCGCGGGCGCGACGGACCGGGGTGCGGTGAACCAGCGGGCCCCGGTCAGGCGCGCTCGGCCGGTGCTGCCCTCTTCGGCGTCGTCGTCGCCGGCCCCGCCTCGTTCCTGGCCAGGTCCCGGCCCCTCGTCTCCCGGGCGAAGAACACCGTCACCGTGGTGACCAGCGCCGCCCCGCCCAGATACAGGCTCAGCGGCAGCGACGTGTCGAAGTCCTTCAGGAGTTCCACGGCGATGATCGGGGCCAGCGCTCCCGCCACGATCGACGCGAGCTGCGAGCCCATCGACGCACCCGAGTACCGCACCTTGGTGTCGAACATCTCCGAGATGAACGCCGCCTGCGGCCCGTACATCGCCCCGTGCAGCAGCAGCCCCGCCGTCACGGACAGCGTGATCACCGCGAACGACTTCCCGTCCAGCAGGGCGAAGAACACGAACGCCCACACCGCCATCCCGACCGAGCCGATCAGCGTCACGGGCCGCCGCCCGATGCGGTCCGACAGCGCCCCCCACAGCGGGATCGTCACGAAGTGCACGGCCGAGCCGATCAGCACCGCGTTCAGGGCGGTGGACTTGGGAAGGCCGAGGTGGGCGGTGACGTACACGAGGAGGAAGGAGGTGAGCAGGTAGTACGAGACGTTCTCGCCGAAGCGGGTGCCGATGGCGGTGAGGACCTCGCGCCAGCTGCGCCGGAACACCTCGACGACCGGGGCCCGCTCCTTGATCCCGCGCTCCGCGTCCGCCCGCGCCCTGGCCTGCGCGGCCAGGAAGACCGGAGACTCCGAGACCGAGACCCGTATCCACAGCCCGATGATCACCAGTACGCCGGACAGCAGGAACGGGATGCGCCAGCCCCAGGCCAGGAAGGCCTCTTCCGACTGGACGGCCGCGAGCAGCGCCAGCACACCGGTGGCCAGCAGGTTTCCGCCGGGTGCGCCCGCCTGCGGCCAGGAGGCCCAGAACCCGCGGTGCTTGTCGCCGCCGTGCTCGGAGACGATCAGCACGGCCCCGCCCCACTCGCCGCCCAGGGCGAAGCCCTGGATCAGCCGCAGCACGGTCAGCAGGATCGGCGCGCCCACGCCGATCGAGTCGTACGTGGGCAGCAGACCCATCGCGAACGTCGCGCCGCCCATCAGCAGCAGGCTCAGCACCAGGAGCTTCTTGCGGCCGATCCGGTCGCCGAAGTGCCCGAAGACCACCCCGCCCAGCGGCCGGGCGGCGAAGCCGATGGCGTACGTCACGAAGGCGAGCAGCGTGCCGACCAGGGGGTCGCCCGAGGGGAAGAAGAGCGTGTGGAAGACGAGGGCGGCGGCCGATCCGTAGAGGAAGAAGTCGTACCACTCGACGGTCGTGCCGATCAGGCTCGCGCCGACGACGCGTGCGATGCCGGTGCGCGGGGGAGCGCCGGGGGCCGAGGTGTCGGTCATGGTGGGTCACCGGTTTCGGGAGAGGTGGAAGGTGCAGGAGCGGTGTGGCGGAGTGTCAGCCCGCGGTCCAGCCGCCGTCCAGAGGCAGGGAGACGCCCGTGACGGACGCGGAGTGCGGCCCGCACAGCCAGAGCACGGCCGCCGCCACCTCCTCGCCCTCAAGGAGCCGCTTCACGGGCGAACGGGCCAACAGGACCTCGGACAGGACCTGTTCGGGACCGATGCCGTGGACGGCGGCCTGGTCACGGATCTGACCTTCCACCAAAGGGGTGCGCACATAGCCGGGGTTGACGCAGTTGCTGGTCACCCCGTGCGGGGCGCCCTCCAGGGCGGCGACCTTGCTCAGCCCCTCCAGCGCGTGCTTCGCCGCGACATAGGCGCTCTTGTACGGGCTGGCGCGCAGCCCGTGGACGCTGGAGACGTTGACCACTCGGCCCCACTGGCGCGCGTACATCTGCGGGAGGGTGTGGCGCATCAGCAGGAACGGGGCCGTCACCATCACCCGCTGGATCAACTCGAAGCGCTCCGGCGGGAATTCGGTGAGCGGGGCGACGTGCTGGAGGCCGGCGTTGTTGATCAGGATGTCGACGTCGGCGGGGAGGGAGCCGACGGCGTCGGGGTCGGCCAGATCAACCGTGTGAGGCTGCCCGCCCGCCTCCCCGGCCACCGTCTTGGCGGCCTCGCCGTCGCGGTCCACCACGTGCACGGAGGCCCCGGCTCCGGCGAGGGCCAGGGCACAGGCCCGGCCGATGCCGCTGCCGCCGCCGGTCACCAGGGCGCTGCGGCCGTGCAGGGAGGAGGGCGGGGCCGGAGCTGCGGAGTTGCTCGTCATGGCCGGAAACAGTAGAGAGACGTCCGGCCGGCTCCCATGTGACGGAACACCACAATGAGGGCTCCGGACATGGGGGGCGCCTCCATCTCGCCCCACGTCCCCCGTACCCGCACCCCGTGGAGATCCGCCTCCCCGGGGCACGTCCGGCGGGCAGCCCTTCGCGACGGAACGTGCTCGTCAGGCGCCTCTCAAGTCGAAAACCCCGCAGACTCCCCGCAGACTGATCGAACCGGGACATACCCGGCCCGGGTCCGGGTGCGGCGGGGGAGGAGGTGGCGGGTGTCGGCGTACGGCAGCAGAACAGCGGCGCTCGCCCTGTCCTCGATACTCCTGGCCGGACTCGCCGGGACGGCGGTCCATGCCGCGCTTCCCGGTGCTCCCGCGCCGGAGGCTCCGGTGACCGTGTCCGCCGGGTCCGGGACCCCCGTGTCCTCCGAGTCCTCCGAGGAGCCCGCCCCCGCCAGGACTGCGGGCTCCGGCTCCACCTGCCGCACGGCGGTCGAGCGGTCCCGGGTCGTCGCCTACTGCCACAACCCGTACCCCGAGGTCGATCTGGTCCGGCTGCACACCGAGTGCGTCCGCTGGTGGGACATCGACGCCGACGGCGGTCAGGTCACGGTGGGCCCGGCCGAGACGGTACGGCTCTCCGGCCGCTGCTGGAAGGAGGTCGCCGGCGCCTGGGTCAGCCACGAACGCGCCCCCGACGGTCCGTCCGACGCCCCGCTGCCCGGCGCCGGGACCCTCAGCCGTGCGCGCACCCCGTGAGGCAGCCGCGCTCGGCCAGACACTTCAGCGAATAGCCTGCGGCCTCGGCGGCGGCGGTCTCCTCGTCACCCGCCCTGATCGCCTCGATCAGCCGCGCGTGGTCCATGTGGTCCTCCGGCCGCAGCTCGTGCCCGATGTCGTCGCGCAGCCAGTCCCGCAGCAGATCGCCGAGGTCGGCGTAGAGCCCGATCAGCACGTCGTTGTGGGAGGCGGCCACCACCGCCAGGTGCAGCGAGGCGTCCGCGGTCACGAACTGCTCCGCGTTCCCCGAGGCCCAGGCCTCCTCGCGCCGTGCGAGCAGCGCGTCCAGCTGCCTGACGTCCTTGTCGGTACGCCGCTGAGCCGCCAGCCGCCCGGCCGACGACTCCAGCGTGGAGCGCAGCTCGGCGATGTGCAGCGGGTCCGCGTCCGCGAACCGGCGGTGCATCACCCCGGCCAGCTCGCTCGTCGCCAGTACGTACGTCCCCGAGCCCTGCCGGATGTCGAGGAGCCCGTTGTGCGCGAGCGCGCGCACCGCCTCGCGGACCGTGTTGCGCGCCACCCCCAGCTGCTCGACCAGCTCGGGCTCGGTCGGAATCCGTGACCCCACGGGCCACTCGCCGGAGGTGATCTGGTTCCGCAGGGCGGTGATCACCTGGTCGGAGAGTGCGGAACGCCGGGGAGAGGTCAGCGTCATGGTGCTCCTCGTTCGGGGTCGGTGGGCGAGGTGTGGCGAGAGGTGGAAAGAGCATTCTGCCCGGAACCGATTGGACAACCAATCATCCCATGATTCTATGATGGTCACATGCCTGTCGACGAAACCCGGACCCTGAGCCCCGAGCCCAGCACCGCACAGAAGCCCCGAACCGCCCCCGCGGCCGCCCCGCGGAAGAACACGCCCGTGTACTCCGTGTGGCTCGTCCGGCTCATGGTCGTCGGCCTGGTGCTCGCCGCGCTGAACCTCCGCCCCGCCATCACCAGCCTCGGCCCCCTCCTCGAAGAGGTCCGCAAGGGGCTCGGGATGAGCGGCGCCGTCGCGGGCCTCGTCACCTCCGTGCCGTCCGTCTGCTTCGCGGTCTTCGGCATCATGGCGCCGCGCCTCGCCCGCAGGTTCGGCCCGGCCTCCATCGTCTGCGCGGGCATGGCCGCGATAGCCGTCGGCCTGTTCCTGCGGCCCTTCGCCGGCGGCACGGCGGGCTTCCTCGCCGCCAGCGCGCTCGCCCTCGTCGGCATCGCCGTCAGCAACATCCTGCTGCCGGCCATCGTCAAGCAGTGGTTCCCCGACCGCGTCTCCACCATGACCGGTCTCTACTCGATGGCCCTCGCCATCGGCACCTCGCTGGCCGCGCTCTCCACCGTCCCCATGACCAAGGCGCTGGGCGGCAGTTGGCAGACAGGACTCGCCGTCTGGGGCATCCTCGCGGTCCTCGCGCTGTGCGTCTGGCTGCCGCTGGCCGTCAGGCACGGCCGCGACCGGGGCAGGTCCGCCGCCGGTACGAAGCCGGAGACCGAGACCCCCGACGTCGAGGCGCTGGAGTCGGCCGCCGAGACACCGGCCCCGGCCCCCGCGCTGCGCATGGTCCGCTCCCGTACCGCCTGGGCACTGGCCTGCTTCTTCGGGCTCCAGGCCACGGCCGCGTACATCACCATGGGCTGGATGCCGCAGATCTTCCGCGACGCCGGCATCTCCGCCGGTACGGCCGGAGTCCTGCTGGCGCTCACCATGGCGATGGGCGTCCCGCTCGCCTTCGTCATCCCGCGCGTCGCCACCCGGCTGACGCACCAGGGCCCCGTCGCCGTCGTCCTCGGCCTGTGCGGCCTGTCCGGATACGCGGGCCTCTACCTCGCCCCGGCCGGCGGCGCCTGGGCCTGGGCGCTGCTGCTCGGCATCTCCAACTGTGCGTTCCCGCTGGCCCTCACCATGATCGGACTGCGCGCCAAGAGCCACCAGGGCGTCGTCAAGCTGTCCGCCTTCGCGCAGAGCATCGGCTACCTGATCTCCATCCCCGGCCCGCTCCTCATCGGTGTGCTGCACGACGCCAGCGGCGGCTGGGGCCTGCCGATCGCTCTGATGGCGGCCCTGATGGTGCCGCAGATGGTCGTCGGCGTCCTGGCCGGCCGCAACCGTACGGTCGAGCGCGAACTGGCCGCCTGACCGGCGCCGGGCACGGCCCCCGACCCGGGCTCGGGGGAGGGGGCAAAGGGTGCGAGACTGGCGGTATGCCAGTACACGACCCGACCCCCCAGAGCGGTCAGAAGAAGCTCCTGATCATCCTCGGCGCGATGCTCGCCGTCACCGTGATCATCGGCGTCATCGCGACGATCGCCTCCCCCTGAACACCGGCGCCGGGGCGCATGGTGGGGCTGGCCCCACCATCCCCTAGGGGGCTGGACTCAGGGTGAAGTGGGGAGTTCACCGGATGGGCGCGGGCGCCCGCACTCCGTAGGTTCGAGGTTGTCCCTCAGACACACCCGTTCACTCCTCGGAGGCGGCCATGTCGGCCCCCATGCACACCGCCCGCCGCACGGCCAGCACCGGCAAGCGCCTTCCGTGGTGGTCCGTCGTCCTCCCGGTCGTCGCCTTCGTCGTCCTGCTGACGCTGATGACCGGCCCGGGCCAGGCCCATGCCGTCGGCGCGACCTCGGAAGCGCCGGGCATCGCCTACCTGCTGGAGCGGGTGCTGGACGCCCTCTCCCTCTGATCCCTCTGACCGCCGCCCTCTCCCACCGGGATCGTCACCCTCTCCCACCGGCGGTCCCGCCGGTCGTCCCGCCGGCCGTTCACCCCTGGCGGGAGAGCCCGTCAACACCCCGGGCCCCGGCGCGCATTCCGTGGCAAGCTGGGGTGCATGAGCGTCGAAACACCCCGCAGGATCGTCCTTCTCCGGCACGCCAAGGCCGACTGGCCGCAGGTGTCCGACCACGACCGGCCGCTTGCCGAGCGGGGTCGCCGGGACGCCCCCACCGCAGGCCGCAAGCTGGCGGACACCGGCATCACCTTCGACCTGGCCCTGTGCTCGACCGCCGCCAGAACCCGTGAGACCTGGAAGCTGGCCGTCGCGGAGCTGTCGTACCGGCCGAAGACCGTCTACGAGGACCGGCTGTACGAAGCCTCGCTCGGCGAGCTCATCGCACTGCTCAACGAGACCGCCGACGAGGTGAACGACCTCCTTGTGATCGGCCACAACCCCGGCATGCACGCCCTCGCCGACGCCCTCGCGGGACAGGCCGACCCCGGCGCACTGGCCCGGATGACCAAGAGCGGATTCCCCACGGCGACGTACGCGGTCGTCGAGTTCACCGGCTCCTGGAAGTCCGTGGAGCACGGCGTGGGCCGGCTGACGGACTACTGGGCCCCGCACGACTGACGGACGCCCACCACCGCCACGCACAGGGCCCCGGAGAGACAGCTCTCCGGGGCCCTGCTCGGACCGTGCGGTGTTCGGTGCAGGTGTACCCGAACTGTGTTCAGTGCAGGTGTACGGCGTCCCCGTCCGCCGCCTCGACCTCTTCGCGCGTGATGCCCAGCAGATACAGCACGGTGTCCAGGAACGGTACGTTCACGGCGGTGTCGGCGGCCTGCCTGACCACCGGCTTGGCGTTGAACGCGACGCCAAGACCTGCCGCGTTGAGCATGTCGAGGTCGTTCGCACCGTCGCCGATCGCCACCGTCTGGTCGAGCGGGACCCCGGCCTCGGCGGCGAACCGGCGCAGCAGCCGCGCCTTCCCTGCCCGGTCCACGATCTCGCCGACGACCCGGCCGGTCAGCTTCCCGTCGACGATCTCCAGCGTGTTGGCGGACGCGAAGTCCAGCGCGAGCTCGTCCTGGAGCGCGTCCGTGACCTGGGTGAACCCTCCGGACACGACGCCCACTTGATACCCGAGCCGCTTGAGCGTACGTACGAGAGTCCGGGCGCCGGGCGTCATCCGCACCTCCGCCCGCACCTTCTCCACCACATCCGCGTCGAGCCCCTCCAGCAACGCCACACGTGCGTGCAGCGACTGCTCGAAGTCCAGCTCCCCGCGCATCGCCTGCTCGGTGACGGCGGCAACCTCGGCCTCGCACCCGGCGTGCGCGGCGAACAGCTCGATGACCTCGTCCTGGATGAGCGTCGAGTCGACGTCCATCACGACGAGCCGCTGGGCCCGCCGGTGCAGCCCCGCCGACACGACGGCCACGTCCACGCCGATCCCCGCCGCCTCGACGGCGAGCGCGGTCCGCAGGGGTTCCGTCTCGACGCCGGATACGGCGAACTCGACGGCGGTCACCGGGTACTTGGCAAGGCGGAAGATGCGGTCGATGTTGCCACCGGTGTCGGTGATCCTGGCCGCTATGGCCGCCGTCGACTCGGCGGTCAGCGGATGCCCGAGCACGGTCACGTGCGAACGGCCGCTGCCGCGCGGCCGGTTGTCGCCCGTACCGGAGATGATCTCGGTCTGGAGGTTGAGGGACTCGGCCCAGCTGTGCACGGTTGCCCGCAGTTCGCCCGATGTGCTGACGGTCGGCTCGGTGACCAGCACGCACAGGACGATGCGGCCACGGGTGACGACCTGCTCGATGTCGACGACGTCGACGGAGTAGGCGGCGAGGGTGTCGAAGAGCCCGGCGGTGATCCCGGGGCGGTCCTTCCCGAAGATCTTGACGAGAAGGGTGGGGACGTCGGTATTCGGCAGTGCGCTCATGGTGTCTCCACCGTATCGCCCGACGCCTGAGCATCCCCTACCTGTCCCGCCTGGCGGACAGGGGAGACGCGGGCCCGCGGGGCGGCGGTGGGGTGGGGCGGTCGCGGAGGGGCGTGCCGCGGTGGGGGTTAGGGCTCTAGGGGCAGGCATTTAGGGGCGCGGGGAACTGCGCGACCAGCCACGACGCACCCGCACGAAACCCACCCACCGCCTTGCGCCGAGCAGCCCGCACACTCACGCCACACCGCAGATGAGCCCTACCTCCGCCCCGGCTCCCCAGGCGGCGGAGGCTCCTCCTCGGGAGACTCCGCCGGCCACCGCCGCCCCCCACGCCCCGGCGGAGCCCCCGGCGGCCGCGGCGGCCCCGGAATCCCCGTGATCGTCGGCGCCGCATGCCGCCCGTCCTTCGTCTTGCGATGCGGCACGGACCCCATCGACCCGGCCGGCGGCGGCGTCGCTCCCGCCGCCCTCGCCCCGGGCCGATCCGTGGGCGGCTCCCGATACCGATCGTCCTCCGCCGGCCGCAAGTAGGGATTCGCCTCCCCAGCCCCGTACGAGGACGAAGGCGACGGCCTATAGGGCCCCACCCCGTACGCCACATCCGGATAGGTCCGGTCCCCCCGCCCTGTTCCCCCCGGCCGAGGCCGGGCCAGCGGCGCCGCCCGCCACCCCGCCGCGCCCGAGGCGCACGCCAGCAGTGCCCCCGCCGCACCGGCCCCGGCACCCCACACCACTCCCAGCAGCAACGCCATCGGCAGGCTCCCGCGCAGTTCGAGCCCCGCCCCGAACGCGTCGAAGCCCAGCACCGAGAGCGACGCGTCCGCCGACACCCCGGTCAGCCACACCAGCAACGGCAGCCCCAGCCCCGTCACCGCCCCCAGCGCCACCGCGCACTGTCCCGCGTAGCCAGCCACCGTCAGGTCCTCGCGGGGTGTCCGCGAGGCCGCGAGCACACCCGCGTACAGCATCATCACGGCGGTGGCGACGGCCAGCAGCCAGACCCGCCCGTCCAGTTCGGCGAGCCGGGCCACCGTGAGCGGCCGTTCCGCGCCGCCCGAGAGCAGCTCGTCGAAGGGTGTCGGCAGCACATTCACCAGCTGTCCCGTCGCATGGCCGGTCCACGGCACGAACAGCCCCACCGGTATCGCCAGCCACACCCCGTTCGGCGCACCGAGCAGGGCCGCCCCGAGCACCCGCCCGGGGTGGTCGTCGCCGATCGCCGCGTACAGGGCCGCCGCGATCCCCGCGAGCACGGCCACCACCAGCACCGCGACCAGTGCGGACGCGGCCGGGCGGAGCACCCGGTGCACCGCGTCCCAGCCGCGCGGCAGCGGCGTACGGCGCGAGGCGAGCAGCGCGATCAGCAGCACCCCCACCACCCACACCGTCCCGCCGAGCAGCGAGCTCCCCGTATTGACGCCGAAGCCGACCGTCGCCTTCGCGTCGACGAGGTCGGAGATCTTGCCGGGAAGGAGTCCGCCGAGGTCACCGAGCGAGTCCGGGAGCTTGTCCGCGATGCCACCAGGAAGATCGTTTCCGGGAATTCTGTCGAGTCCGAGCTTCGCGCCGTCAATCGTGATGACGTCGTGACCCGCCCATGCGAGGCCACCCAGAGTGATGAGGAACAGCGCCGCCGCCGCGCCCGCCCGGACGGCCAGTTCGGTGCCGGGAATCTCCCGTCCGGCGCTCTTCAGCGACCGCAGGAAGAAGAAGGCGAGCAGCAGGGCGCCGACCAGACCCACACCAAGTGGCGCAATGTCGACGGCGGTTCGGGCGGCGGCGCCCTCGATCCCGAAGGCCGACACGTTACCGGTCGGGGTCACGGAGCCGCCCACCGCGAGGACGACGACGGCGGCGGTCATCGCGCGCAGCGACCCGGCCGTATCCGCACCGAGCAGGTGCAGACCCAGCGCCGCCGTGCCCGCCATTCCCACTAAAGCCCAGCTCACAGCGGCAACTGAGGCGAGCAGAACATCGCCCCAGCGCACGCCGCCCCGACCGTTCGCATCCATCAGGCCACCCGATCCGTACCGGTAAGTCCCAATCGGCCAACTCGCGCATGATCCGTACGCAGTCGTACGCACTCATGGTCGCTTACCACTCTCCGGTGGTGTTTCTGCCGAGTCAACGGGCGTGCGGCGGTCGCGCGCACCCCCTCTTCACATGGCCCGACTTTCGTATTCGAGCCCGGGCCTGAAATAGTTCCCCCCGATGTTCACCATCCCTAGACTCCCGGTGACGGGCGTAACTACGGGGGACAACTAGTGGGGCATGGAGTGCCGGAACTCGTACTGGAATTGAATGGAAGGACCTGGGCTCTCGATTCGTCCAGGTCGTACACCCTGGGGCGCGATCCCCAGGGCGACGTGGTGATCGACGACGCCAGGGTCTCCTGGCGGCACGCCACGATCAGCTGGGGCGGCCGTAGCTGGGTGATCGAAGACCACGGCAGCACCAACGGCACGTACGTGCAGGGTCAGCGCATCCACCAGATGGAGATCGGCCCCGGCTCCGCCGTACACCTGGGCAACGCGACGGACGGGCCGCAGCTGGGCCTCTCCGGATCGGCCGGAGGTGCGGGTTCCGCCGCACCCCAGCAAGCCGCACCCCAGCAGGCGGCGCCGCAGCAGCACCAGCCCGCGGCGCACCAGCAGGGTCAGCCCCAGCAGGCAGCGCCGCAGCAGGGCCAGCACCAGCAGCCGAGCTGGCAGCAGCAGTCCGGGCAGGGCCAGGCGCCGCAGCCGAGCTGGCAGCAGCAGTCTCAGCAGCCGCAGCACCAACCGCCTCAGCAGCAGCACCAGCAGTCCGCGCAGGGGCAGCAGCCGCAGTACCAGCAGCGGCCCGCCGCCCAGGCCCACGTGCCCCAGCCGGGCCAGGGCGCCTCGCCCGGCGGCGCCGCGGGGGCCCCGCCGGTGTACGGCGACCGCAGCCCGACCACGTTCCACCAGATGGCACTCGGCCGCGTCATGCGCATCGGCCGTGCCCTGGAGAACGAGCTGGTGGTCTCCGACCTCCAGGTCTCGCGGCTGCACGCCGAGTTCCACGCGACGCCCGACGGCCGCATGGAGATCCGCGACCTCGGCTCGCACAACGGCACGTACATCAACGGCCAGCCGATGCAGAAGTCGGGCACGGCGCTGCTCGGCCCCAACGACATCGTCGGCGTCGGCCACTCCACCTTCCGCGTCGTCGGCGACCGGCTGGAAGAGTTCGTCGACACCGGTGAGGTCTCCTTCTCCGCCCGCCACCTCACGGTGACGGTCGACGGCGGCAAGGACATCCTCAAGGACGTCTCCTTCGGCGTCCCCGAGAAGTCCCTCATCGCGGTCATCGGCCCCTCCGGCTCCGGAAAGTCGACCCTCCTCAAGGCGCTCACCGGCTACCGGCCCGCCAACAAGGGCGACGTCCTCTACGACAACCGGAACCTCTACAAGCAGTTCGCCGAGCTGCGCCAGCGCATCGGTCTGGTCCCGCAGGACGACATCCTGCACAAGGAACTGACCGTCAAGAAGGCCCTCAAGTACGCCGCCAAGCTGCGCTTCCCCGCGGACACCACGGAGAACGAGCGCAACCAGCGGATCGACGAGGTCCTCGGCGAGCTCAAGCTGGACATCCACAAGGAGAAGAAGGTCACTTCTCTCTCCGGCGGCCAGCGCAAGCGCGTCTCGGTGGCCCTGGAGCTCCTGACCAAGCCGTCGCTCATCTTCCTGGACGAGCCGACCTCGGGCCTCGACCCGGGCATGGACCGCGACGTCATGCAGCTGCTGCGCGGCCTCGCCGACGACGGCCGCACCGTCCTGGTCGTGACCCACTCGGTGGCCGAGCTCGCCATCTGCGACAAGCTCCTCGTGATGGCGCCGGGTGGCTCCGTCGCGTACTTCGGTCCGCCCGAGGAGGCGCTCAACTTCTTCGGCTACAGCACCTGGGCCGACGTCTTCTCCGCCTTCGAGAACTACCGCGACTACGACTGGGCGGGCCGCTGGCGCGGTTCGCAGCACTACCAGATGTACGCAGCGGACATCGACGCCGTCGCCGCCCAGTCCGTACACATGCCGCCCCCGCAGCAGATGCGCCCGCCGAAGCCGCAGGGCTGGGGTGCGCAGCTGATGACGCTGATCCGGCGCTACGTCTCCGTCATCGCGTCCGACAAGGGCTTCATGGGCCTGATGGTGATCCTGCCCGCCGTCCTCGGCCTGGTCAGCGTCGTCATCCCGGCCGACTTCGGACTCGGCCCGCCCAAGAAGCCGTCCATCTACAACGGCGACGCGGGAACCATCATGCTGATCCTCGCGGTCGGCATGTGCTTCTCCGGCGCCGCGAACTCGGTCCGAGAGCTGATCAAGGAACGGGTGATCTACGAGCGCGAACGGGCCACCGGCCTCTCCCGCTCGGCGTACCTGATGTCCAAGGTCATCGTCCTCGGCGTGATCACGGCCATCCAGGGCGTCATCATCTGCGGCATCGGCTTCTCCACCCGGGACCTCCCGGCGGAGGGCCTGATCATGCCGCCCGCGGTGGAGATCTGCGTCTCCGTCATCGCGCTCGGCTTCACCTCGATGATGTTCGGCCTCGTCATCTCCTCGCTGGTGAAGACCTCCGAGAAGACGATGCCGCTGCTGGTCATGTTCGCGATCGTCCAGGTCGTGTTCACCGGCATCCTCTTCAAGGTGTACGGACAGGTCGGCCTGGAGCAGTTCGCCTGGCTGATGCCGTCCCGCTGGGCCATCGGCGCCGCCGGCACCACGCTGGACCTCGCCCACCTGATGCCGCCGTGGGACCGGCAGAACCCCACCGACCTCGACCCGCTCT
Source organism: Streptomyces sp. NPDC021093 (assembly GCF_044333135.1). Taxonomy (NCBI): domain Bacteria; kingdom Bacillati; phylum Actinomycetota; class Actinomycetes; order Kitasatosporales; family Streptomycetaceae; genus Streptomyces; species Streptomyces sp. NPDC021093. The sequence continues at coordinate 677,316 of NZ_JBIRQJ010000005.1, forward strand.
GGGAGCACACGGCCTCCCAGTGGGGCATCAACATCGCGGTGCTGCTCGCACTCGGCCTGATCTGCGGCTTCGCGGTCGCCCGTCTGCTGCGCCGGCACGAGCCCGAGGTCATGCGCAAGTGACGAAGCACTTCTCGTACGTACGAGAGCGCTGCGTGTAGGTACGCGAAGAGGGCGGCCCCCCGGATCGGAATCCGGGGGGCCGCCCTCTTGTCTGTCCGCGTGCGGACTCAGTAGGCGCCGTTGACGTTGTCGATGGAGCCGTACCGGTCGGCGGCGTAGTTGGCCGCGGCGGTGATGTTGGAGACCGGGTTGTAGATGTCGTGCGGGGTGCCCGGCACGTGGTACGCGTTGAACGTCGGCTGGATGACCTGGAGGAGGCCGACGGACGGGGTGCCGTTCTGGGCGTTGATGTCCCAGCCGTTCATGGCCCGGGGGTTGCCGGTCGACTCGCGCATGATGTTGCGGTGCAGCCCGTCGTACGAACCGGGAATGCCCTTCGCCTTCATCACGGCCAGCGCCTCGCGGATCCACCCGTCGAGGTTGTTCGCGTACACCGGCTTGCGGGCGGCGGCGCGGCTCGCGGCGGCCTGCTCGTCGGCACGCTTCTTCGCCTCGGCCTTCGCCTTCGCCTCAGCCTTTGCCTTCGCGTCGGCCTTCGCCTTGGCCTCCGCCTTCGCCTTGGCCGCCGCGGCGTCCTTGACCCGCTTGTCGGCGACGGAGTGCTGCTCGGCGATGCTCGCCTGCACGGTGCTGCTGCCCTGCGAGGCAACCGTCGCGACCGTCGCCATGTCCTGCGTGCCCGCCTCGGCGGAACCACCGCCGGGCAGAAGGGTGAGCGCGAGGGAAGCGGCGCCGAGAGCGGCGACACCGGCGATCGAGACCCGGTGGGTCTTGGTCAGGCGACTATGGCCAGGAGCGGAGGACATGCAGACGTACCTCTCGAAGGGGACAAGGAAGCGCCGCGGACTCCGAGGACTCCGCGACGGCAGCCATTGTTAGCGGCCGCAAAATCCCCAGGCAAAGGTGTGATGTACGAAGCCGGATAGTGGACCGGGGGTCGCCAGGACCCACCCCGCACCCCCACACCCCCCGCTCACACGCCCTTTACACGTCCACTACGCGCCTTCGTAAGTGACCTGCGTCCTATGCCCGGCCTCACACCACCCTCACGACAAACTCACCAACCGTAACCACTGCAAAGCAATCGGCTACCAGAGTGCTGCGACGCTCGCCCTTCTCCGCCCCGCCCTCGGCCCCAAGACCCACCTCGGCCCCAAGCCCCACCCCCGTCCCAAGCCCCAGATCCGTCCCAGGGCTCACCTCTGTCCCAAAGCCCAGGTCACTCCCACCCCACGACCGCCCCGCGCCCGCCCGGCCCCCGCCCCGAGACCTAGTCCCCAGGTCCCTCCCCACTGCCGCCGCAGGGCCGATCCCGTCCCCCTGCCCCACCGGTACGGTGACCGACATGACCCCCGGCCTCCACCCCACCTCCGGCGGCCTGGCAGCCGTCAGTTCCGCCCTCCTGGCCATGAGCCGCCACCTCGAAGTCCGCGACGTCCTCAAGACGATCGTGGCCTCCGCCCGCGACCTCCTCGACGCCGAGTACGCCGCACTCGGCGTCCCCGACGACCACGGCGGCTTCGCCCAGTTCGTCGTCGACGGCGTCAGCGACGAACAGTGGAAGGCCATCGGCCCGCTGCCCCGCCAGCACGGCATCCTCGCCGCGATGCTGCACGGCGCCCAGACCGAGCGCCTCGCCGACGTGCGCAAGGACCCCCGCTTCGGGGGCTGGCCGGACGCCCACCCCGACATGTCCGACTTCCTCGGCCTCCCGATCCGCGACGGCGACGAGGTCATCGGCGTCCTCTTCCTCGCCAACAAGCTCTGCGCCAAGCCCGCCGACGGCGGCTGCGGCTTCACCGCCGACGACGAGGAGCTCCTCACGATCCTGGCCCAGCACGCCGCGATCGCCCTCACCAACGCCCGCCTGTACGAGCGCAGCCGCGAGCTCACCATCGCCGAGGAGCGGTCCCGCCTGGCCCACGAGCTGCACGACGCCGTCAGCCAGAAGCTCTTCTCGCTGCGCCTCACCGCCCAGGCGGCCACCGCCCTCGTCGACCGCGACCCGGCCCGCGCCAAGGACGAGCTCCAGCAGGTCGCCGCCCTCGCCGCCGAAGCCGTCGAAGAACTCCGCGCAGCCGTCGTCGAACTGCGCCCCGCCGCCCTCGACGAGGACGGCCTGGTCGCCACCCTCCGTACCCAGATCCAGGTCATGGACCGCGCCCACAGCGCCCACGTCGTCTTCGACAGCTGCGGTGTACGCGCCCTGCCCGCGGCCCAGGAGGAAGCGATGCTCCGCGTCGCCCAGGAAGCCCTGCACAACGCCCTGCGCCACTCCGGCGCCGACCGCGTGGATGTCGTACTCGAAAAGCGGGACGACCGCGTCCGCCTCAGCATCGCGGACGACGGCTGCGGCTTCGAGCCCGGGGGGGTGCGCCGCGCGGGCCGCCACCTCGGCCTGGTGTCGATGCGGGACCGGGCGAGCGGCGTCGGCGGCAGGCTCACAGTGGATTCGGCGCCCGGAAAGGGCACCACGATCACCATGGAGGTCCCCGGTGCCTGAGGCCGGCCAGAACGTCCCGTCCCAGGGAGCGAAAGTGAAGATCCGTGTCCTGCTGGTCGACGACCACCAGGTCGTACGGCGAGGACTGCGCACGTTCCTCGAAATCCAGGACGACATAGAGGTCGTCGGTGAGGCGGGCGACGGCGCGGAGGGGGTCGCCCAGGCGGAATCCCTGCGCCCCGACGTCGTTCTCATGGACATCAAGATGCCCGGAGCCGACGGCATCGAGGCCCTGCGCAAGCTCCGCGAGCTCGCCAATCCGGCGAAGGTGCTGATCGTCACCAGCTTCACCGAGCAGCGCACGGTCGTCCCCGCCCTGCGGGCGGGCGCCTCGGGATACGTGTATAAGGACGTCGACCCGGACGCCCTGGCCGGCGCCATCCGCTCGGTCCACGCCGGCCATGTGCTCCTCCAGCCCGAGGTCGCCGGCGCCCTGCTCTCCCAGGACGAACCGCACAACGGCCACGGCCGGAACACCTCCCTCACCGACCGCGAGCGCGAGGTGCTCGCCCTGATCGCGGACGGCCGCTCCAACCGGGAGATCGCCCGCGTCCTCGTGCTCTCCGAGAAGACCGTCAAGACCCACGTGTCGAACATCCTGATGAAGCTGGACCTCGCGGACCGCACCCAGGCCGCGCTCTGGGCCGTCCGACATGGCCTGACGGACTGAGCGGCACCCCGTACGAAGCTGATACGGAGCGTCGTCCTCCGGCCTGAGTTTCATACTGTCGTGTGTACGTCATCCGAATGGCGCAACCTGTTCGGCGCGGAGCCGTTCTTCATGGCGTGCTGCGGCGGCTGGCCGTGGCCACCGCTAGGAGGAACCTGAAGTGAAGAACCTGAAGAAGGCCGCTGCCGTCACTCTGGTCGCCGGTGGGCTCATCGCCGCGGGCGCCGGTGCCGCCTCCGCCACCGGTCACGGTGCGGACGCCAACGGCAAGGCCGTCGGGTCGCCGGGCGTCGGCTCCGGCAACCTGGTCCAGGCCCCGGTGCACATCCCCGTGAACGCGGTCGGCAACACCGTCTCCGTCATCGGTGCCCTCAACCCGGCCTTCGCGAACGACGGCGTCAACAGCTGACCGACCTCCCCCGGGTCGCGTCCCGAGAACGGCCCCCGGCATCAGCCGGGGGCCGTTCCGCATGCCGGGCCCCCGCCGCGCCGTGCGCGTCGATCGTCCGCCTATTCGTCCGAACGGGGGGCATCCGTGCCCTGGCCCGTGTCATCCGGTCGGCCCGGACGTTTCCCAGCGTGCGACCCCGCGGCTGGGGCCGCTCCGCTCACTGCAGGAGGAACACTTCCCATGAACACTGCCAAGAAGGCCGCCCTGGTCCTCGCCGTCGCCGGCCTCGCCGCGGGCGCCTCCGCCGGTGCCGCGTTCGCCGACGCCGACGCCGACGGCACGGCCACGCACTCCCCGGGCGTCGGCTCCGGCAACCAGGCCCAGGTCCCGGTGCACGTCCCGGTGAACGTGGTCGGCAACACGGTCAACGGCATCGCCGGCCTGAACCCCGCCTTCGGCAACACCGGCGTGAACAGCTGACGTTCGCCGCTCCCCGCACCACCCGAAAGCCCCGCAGCCTCCTGCTGCGGGGCTTTCCCCCTGCGGTCCCGGAGAACCCTCCCCCTGCGGCCCCGGAGAGCCCTCCCCCTGCGGCCCCCGGAGAAGCGGTCCCGGAGAGCGGCAACCGCCGCCCCCTCACGCCCTCTCCTCCACCACCACTCCGTACGCCGCCACCATCGCCCGCCGGGCCACCCTCTCCACCGGCCTCAGCGCCTCCCCCCGGGCCCAGATCTCCGAAGCGCTGACAGCACCCCCGTGCCCGCTCCCGTACGCCAGGGACACCATCAGCCCCACCCGTCGCGCCATCTCCAGTACCCGCACCGCACGGGGCGGGTACCCGGGAGCCAGGACCTCGCGGGAAGCCTCCGCCCTGGCCCGGTAGGCATCGAGCGCCGCCGAAGCCACCGGCCCCGACCCCGCCACGTCCAGCCGCGTCAGCACCGCCGTCGCGTCCCGCAACGCCTCCGCCAGCTCACGCTCCGCCTCCCCGAGCGACGGCACGTCCGCCGGCGGCGCGTCCCGCACCGGCGAACACACCCACGTCACCTCCACCCGCACGTCTCCCGCGGGACCGATCTCCTCGACCTCCGGTACGAGCCCGAGCGCGGCCCCCGTACAGACCACCGCCTCCTGCGCCTCCAGCGCCCGCGCGTTGAACTCCGGCGGCCCGCTGAGTCCCAGCGGATGCCCCGGCGCGGGCAGTGCCACCCGCAGCCCGGTCGCCCCGAGCACCCGCAGCCGCCCCAGCGCCAGCGTGAGTCCGACCGGCGCGTCCTCTCCCGGCAGCCCGGTCACCCGGTGCACCGCGTCGTCCCCGACAACGGCGGCCGCGGCGTCGTCCGGCGAGACGAATCCCCCCAACAGGGCATTTCCCCAGGCCGCCAGCATTCCTGAACGTGGTTCCGTGAGCATGCGGACAGCCTAGATTCCCGCGCCCGCCCGCCCCAAGATGCGGCCCAAGAGCGGTCCCAAGGGCAAGACTGTCCGACCGGTGGCGTAGGTTTTCCTTGGGCGCTGTGCCCACAGGCACACGCGACATTTCGATACTGCATGGGGAGACAACGCGCTCATGAGCGATGTACTGGAGCTGGTGGACGTATCCGTGGTCCGCGACGGACGGGCTCTGGTGGACGACGTCTCCTGGTCGGTGAAGGAAGGCGAACGCTGGGTCATCCTCGGGCCGAACGGCGCCGGCAAGACCACGCTGCTGAACATCGCCTCCAGCTACCTCTTCCCCTCCTCCGGCTCCGCCACCATCCTCGGCGAGACCCTCGGCAAGGTGGACGTCTTCGACCTCCGCCCCCGCATCGGCATGGCCGGCATCGCCATGGCCGAGAAGATGCCCAAGCGCCAGACCGTCCTGGAGACCGTCCTCACCGCCGCGTACGGCATGACCGCCACCTGGCACGAGGACTACGACGAGGTCGACGAGCAGCGCGCCCGCGCCTTCCTCGACCGGCTCGGCATGACCGAGTTCCTGGACCGGAAGTTCGGCACCCTCTCCGAGGGCGAGCGCAAGCGCACCCTGATCGCCCGCGCGATGATGACCGACCCCGAGCTGCTGCTCCTGGACGAGCCGGCCGCCGGTCTCGACCTCGGCGGCCGCGAGGACCTGGTCCGCCGCCTCGGTCGGCTGGCCCGCGACCCGTACGCCCCCTCGATGATCATGGTCACGCACCACGTCGAGGAGATCCCCCCGGGCTTCACGCACGTCCTCATGATCCGCCAGGGCAAGATCCTCGCCGCGGGCCCGGTGGAGACCGAGCTGACCTCGCGCAACCTCTCGCTCTGCTTCGGTCTGCCGCTCATTGTCGAGCACCGCGGCGACCGCTACACCGCACAGGGCCTCCCGATGGGCTAAGTGGTGTCGTACGTACGGCACTTGAGCCGGTACGTGACGCCTGTGCGCCCTGTCCGCGCCGACCACCCGCCCCTACCATGACCATTGTGAACATGGACGCATGGCTCTGGTGGCTGATCGGCGCGGCGGTGCTCGGCATCGCACTCGTCGTCACGACGATGCCCGAACTGGGAATGCTGGCCGTCGGCGCGCTGGCGGGCGCGCTCACCTCGTACCTGGGCGGCGGTCTCGTCACCCAGGTCCTGGTGTTCGCGGCGGTCTCGGTCGTCCTGATCGCCGTCGTACGCCCGGTCGCCGCCCGGCACCGAAGTCAACGGCCCCAACTGGCCAGCGGGGTCGACGCGTTGAAGGGCCGCCAGGCCGTCGTTCTGGAACGCGTCGACGGCGGCGGGGGCGGCCGCATCAAACTGGCGGGCGAGATCTGGTCTGCCCGCGCCCTGGATTCCGAGCAGTCCTTCGAACCGGGCCAGCAGGTCGACGTGGTCGAGATCGACGGCGCAACGGCCGTCGTCATGTGAGTCGTCAGCTGAGCGGAACACCTCGCACGCCGCGCCGCCATCTGGGAAACTCGATCATCACCGCACGCTCGATCTTCACCGCAGGACCGAGAGACACGAAGGGCACGGGGAAGCGATGTCATCCATCATCATCGTCCTGATCATTCTGGTGGTGCTGGTCTTCATCGCCCTGATCAAGACGATCCAGGTCATCCCACAGGCCAGCGCCGCCATCGTCGAACGATTCGGCCGCTACACCCGCACCCTCAACGCGGGGCTCAACATCGTCGTCCCGTTCATCGACTCGATCCGCAACCGGATCGACCTCCGCGAACAGGTCGTCCCGTTCCCGCCCCAGCCGGTGATCACCCAGGACAACCTGGTGGTCAACATCGACACCGTCATCTATTACCAGGTGACCGACGCCCGCGCCGCGACGTACGAGGTCGCCAGCTACATCCAGGCCATCGAGCAGCTCACCGTCACCACGCTCCGCAACATCATCGGCGGCATGGACCTGGAGCGCACCCTGACCTCCCGCGAGGAGATCAACGCGGCCCTGCGCGGTGTCCTCGACGAGGCCACCGGCAAGTGGGGCATCCGCGTCAACCGCGTCGAGCTCAAGGCGATCGAGCCGCCGACCTCCATCCAGGACTCGATGGAGAAGCAGATGCGCGCCGACCGCGACAAGCGCGCCGCGATCCTCCAGGCCGAGGGAACCAGGCAGTCGGCCATCCTCACCGCCGAGGGCGACAAGCAGTCCGCGATCCTGCGTGCCGAGGGCGAGGCGAAGGCGGCGGCCCTGCGCGCGGAGGGCGAGGCCCAGGCCATCCGTACGGTCTTCGAGTCCATCCACGCCGGCGACGCCGACCAGAAGCTCCTCGCCTACCAGTACCTCCAGATGCTCCCGAAGATCGCCGAGGGCGATGCCAACAAGCTCTGGATCGTCCCCAGCGAAATCGGCGACGCGCTCAAGGGCCTGTCCGGCGCGATGGGCAACTTCGGCCCGATGAGCGGTGGTTCGGGCGGTTCCGGCAGCGGCAAGGAACGCCGCGAACAGCCCCCCATCGACTGACCCGCCCCGCCCCTCGTGCATGATCCGTGCATGATCGATGCATACGGCAGCGATCATCACGGCAATCACGAGGGGCAGCACCGCATGACGATCTGGGAGATGCTCGCCGTCTTCGCCGCGGGAATCGGCGCGGGCACCATCAACACCATCGTCGGCTCCGGCACCCTCATCACCTTCCCGGTGCTGCTCGCGACCGGCCTGCCGCCCGTCGTCGCCAACGTCTCCAACACCCTCGGCCTGGTCCCCGGCGCCATCAGCGGCGCCATCGGCTACCGGCACGAACTGCGCGGCCAGCGCTCCCGCATCGTCCGCCTCGGCAGCACCGCCCTGGTCGGCGGTCTGATCGGCGCGATCCTGCTGCTCGCGCTGCCGTCCTCGGCGTTCGACACGATCGTCCCCGTGCTGATCGGCCTCGCGCTGATCCTGGTCGTACTCCAGCCCAAGCTCGCCGCGGCGCTCAAGCGGCGGCGCGAACGCAACGGCGCCCCGGCGGCAGGACCGCACCCGGACGGCGGCCCCGCCCTCCTGCTCGGCCTGCTCCTCGCCAGCGCGTACGGCGGCTACTTCGGCGCCGCCCAGGGAGTCCTCTACCTCTCCCTCATGGGCCTCCTGCTCAATGACACCCTCCAGCGCATCAACGGGGTCAAGAACATCCTCGGCGCCGTCGTCAACGGAGTCGCCGCGGTCTTCTTCCTCTTCGTCGCCGAATTCGACTGGACGGCGGTGCTCCTGATCGCCGTCGGCTCCGCCCTCGGCGGCCAGCTCGGCGCCAAGGTCGGCCGCCGCCTGCCGCCCACGGTCCTGCGCGCGGTGATCGTCGCGGTCGGCATCGTCGCGATCACCCAACTCCTGCTCACCTGAGCCCGAACCCCTGCTCACCTGAGCCCGAACCCCTGCTCAGCTGCGCCCGCACCCCTGCTCAGCTGGGCCCGCACCCCTGCTCGGCCGAGCCCAGCTGCCTGCCATGGACGCGAAGAAGCCCGCCCCCACCACGGGACGGGCCTCCTCACCACCGGTTCGTCCGGTCTACGCCGCCGCCTGCGCGAGCCAGTCCGGCAGCGAGTCCCACTCCCCACCGCGCAGCGACAACAGCATCGCGTCGGCCGGGGTCGGTACGAACGGCTGGAACAACAGCGGCATCCCCGCCTTCTCGGGCGTACGGTCCGCCTTGCGGTGGTTGTCCTCGGCGCACGAGGCCACCGTGTTCAACCAGCTGTCCGCCCCACCGCGCGACCGCGGCACCACGTGGTCCACGGTCGTGGCCCTCTTCCCGCAGTACGCGCACCTGTGCTGGTCCCGTATCAGCACGCCCCGCCTCGACCAGGGAGCTTGTCTTCGGAACGGCACCCGTACGTACCTGCTGAGCCGGATCACCATCGGCACCGGAAGATCGACTGCGGCGGCGCGCATGCGCAGCCCGGGATGCGACTTCTCGACCACGGCCTTGTCGTTAAGGACAAGCACCACCGCACGGTTCAATGTCACCGTCGACAGTGGCTCGAAGCTCGCGTTCAAAACCAGCGTGTCACGCATCCCGCCCACCCTCCGTGTGCCGGCCCACCCCTTGGCGGGCTTGGATCAACTCTGGCGGGACTCGCCGCGATGGACAACGCATTAACGGCGTCCCCGGAGGGAAGCAACCGTCCCCCCAAACAAAAACTGCCCGCTCCCGATCTCTTTCAAGACCGGGAGCGGGCAAATACCCCGTGAATCTTCTCCGACGCTGCTCAGCCCTCTGCCGGAGTTTCGAACTGAGCTACGAGCTGTGCGCGCCCGAGCGTGTGGAACCGAAGGTTGAACCCGACGACAGCGGGCGACGCGTCCGCGTCGATGCCCAGGCTCTCGACGTCCACCGCGTACACGGTGAAGACATACCGGTGGTTCTCGCCGGCCGGGGGAGCGGCCCCGCCGAAGTCCTTCGTCCCGTAGTCGTTACGAGCCTGGAGCGCGCCCTCGGGCAGCCCCTCGAACTTCCCGCTGCCTGCGCCCGCGGGCAGCTCGGTCACGGTCGCCGGGATGTCGAAGACCGTCCAGTGCCAGAATCCGCTCCCGGTCGGCGCGTCCGGGTCGAAGCACGTCACGGCGAAGCTCTTCGTCTCCGCAGGGAACCCTTCCCACCGCAGCTGCGGCGAGGTGTTCCCACCGGAGTAGACCTGAGCGTCCCGCAGCACGGCCCCTTCGGCGACGTCCGCGCTCAGCACACCGAACGACGCCACCGGGGGGTGGAAGTCGTGTGGCAGCGGCGCCCTCTTGGCCTCGGTCACGTCAACACCTTCCTCACTGCTCTGTTCTCTGCACTCTGTTCCCCGCCCTCGGTTGCCGCGCTCCGTCCTCCGCGCGGTCAACCCGTCTGACCCTAGAGCCAGTTGCGCTGCCCACCGACCTCGGCCAGCCACTGGTTGAGGTACCCGGCCCAGTCGGTGGCCTGGAAGTCGTGCAGCCCGACCTGGAACGCCCGGTAGGAGTCGCTGCTCGCACTGAACAGCCCCGGCTTCTTGTCCATCTCCAGGATCACGTCCATCTCCCGGTCGTCCGCGACGAACGTCAGCTCGACCTGGTTGAGCCCCCGGTACTGCTGCGGCGGAAGGAATTCGAGCTCCTGGTAGAACGGCAGCTTCTGCCGCGTCCCCCGGATGTGCCCGCGCTCCATGTCCGCGCTCTTGAACCGGAACCCCAGCTGGACGAACGCGTCCAGAATCGCCTGCTGTGCGGGCAGCGGGTGCACATTGATCGGGTCCAGGTCCCCGGAGTCGACCGCCCGGGCGATCTCCAGCTCCGTGGTCACCCCGATGTCCATGCCCCGCAGGTGCTGCCCGGCGATGTTGGTGACGGGCGTCTCCCACGGGATCTCAAGCCCGAACGGCACCACGTGCACCGCCCCCGCCTGCACCTCGAAGGCCCCGCCGAGCTTCACCTTGGTGAACTCGATGTTCTGCTTGACCTCCTGGTCGCCGCCCTCGACCTCGACCCGCGCCTGAAGCCCTACGGACAGCGCCTCGATCTGCTGCGCCACGGACCCGCCCTGGATCCGCACCTCGCCCTGCACCACACCACCCGGTACGACGTTGGCCTCGGTGAGCTCCGTCTCCACGGACGCACCGCCCGCACCCAGGCTCGCCAGCAGCTTCTTGAATCCCATGGTTCTCCCCTAAATTTCCGGTCCTGACCGGTACAAACGCTCAATGCGGGCGCCCGGTTCCGCACCTACCCGCGCAAGGAGTACGTACCACCCGGGCTCCACTACCCTCGGCAGGCATGATCGCGCCGACACCGGACCGTACGCCGCTCACCCGCGCCTTCTTCGACCGGCCCGTACTGGACGTGGCCCCGGATCTCCTGGGCCGCACCCTGGTACGCCGCGCCCCCGAAGGCTCCGTGGAACTGCGCATCACAGAAGTAGAGGCGTACGACGGCGAGCGAGACCCCGGTTCGCACGCGTTCCGAGGCCGTACCGCCCGCAACGCCTCCATGTTCGGCCCGCCCGGCCATGCGTACGTCTACTTCATCTACGGCATGTGGTTCAGCCTCAACCTCGTGTGCGGCCCCGAGCACCGGGCGAGCGGAGTTCTGCTCCGGGCCGGCGAGATCACCGCGGGCGCCGACCTCGTCCGCACACGACGACTTTCAGCCCGGAGCGACAGTGAACTGGCCAAAGGCCCCGCCCGCCTGGCCACCGGCCTGGACATCACCCGAGCCCTCGACGGCACCGACCTCTGTACGGGCCAGGACTCGCCCCTCTCCGTACTGCACGGCACCCCGACCACGCCTGACCAGCGACAGAGCGGACCGCGCACGGGAGTGGGCGGAGAAGGGGCGGTCCACCCCTGGCGCTTCTGGATCGCCGGAGACCCCACGGTGAGCCCCTACCGGGCCCACAAGCCCCGCCGTCGGACAACTTGACGCGCCCCCGCCGCCCGCCTAACGTAGCCCGAGCCGCTTGAAACGGGCACTGCTGTCGGCACGGTCCATCGGACCCACCCAAGCAGCCCCCGGAGCGGCCAACCACTACTACGACTTCCCTAACGGGTGCGGATTTCGGCATGCCTGAATTCACTCCCACCGACTCGATTATGAGTCGCAAGGGAAAGCCGCTAAAGTAGTGAACACGCCGAAAGGCAAAGGCCCTCCAACGGCCACCGGAAAGAAAATCCAAACCGGAAACGGCGCGGAAACGATCTGGTAGAGTTGGAAACGCAAGAACAACAGAAACACCGAACGAAACGTCCGGAGGAAAGCCCGCGAGGGTGAGTACAAAGGAAGCGTCCGTTCCTTGAGAACTCAACAGCGTGCCAAAAGTCAACGCCAAATATGTT
>NZ_JBIRQJ010000006.1:0-331223 GCF_044333135.1 Streptomyces sp. NPDC021093
AAAACGCTCGGCTGGGAAACCCCAGCCGAGCGTCTCGCTAAGCTCCTGGCGACAGCCAGTTGACCACTGTGTTGCTACGACCCCTGGAATTCGCCCCGCACCGGGGGCTTCGTACCGTACGGACGGGATCCGACCCGCTCAGCGCAGGTGCGACGTGTCGTTCAGCAGTCGTACGGACGCGTTGCCGTCCGCGTAGTACGCGACGGCCGACAGCGAGGCCGCCGACAGTTCCATCTTGAACAGGGACTCCGGCGGAGCACCCAGCGCGAGCCGTACGAGCGTCTTGATCGGCGTCACATGGGTGACGACCAGGACCGTCCTGCCCGCGTACTTCTCGGCGAGCCGGTCCCGCGCCGCCGAGACCCGCCGCGCCACCGCCGCGAAGCTCTCGCCGCCACCGGTGGGCTCCGCCTCCACGGACCCCAGCCAGGCGTCCAGGTCCTCCGTGTACCGCTGCCTGACCTCGGCGAACGTCATGCCCTCCCAGGCACCGAAGTCCGTCTCGCGCAGGTCTTCCTCGATCTGTACGGGCAGCCCGAGCCGGGACGCGACCGCGTCCGCCGTCTCGCGGCAGCGGGTGAGCGGGGAGCTGACGACCGCCTGGATCGTGCCGCGCACGGCGAGCGAGGCGGCGACCGCCTCGGCCTGCTTGCGGCCGACCGCCGACAGTTCGGGGTCACTGCCACCGCTTCCGGAGAACCGCTTCTCCGGGGTGAGGAGGGTCTCGCCGTGCCGGAGCAGGACGAGGGTGGCGGGGGCGCCCATGTCGGCGGCAGGCCCCCAGCCGACCGCCGGAACCACAGCCTCCGCGGAACCGGCCGACGGAACCACAGCCTCCGCAGGCTCCTCGTCCAGCGCGAACAGCCCCTCGTCCGCCGCGGGCCTGCGCGCCCCTGCCAGCGCCGCCCGCGCCTTCGCCGCTCCGGCCGTCGCGTCACCGACCACCCTGGGCGGTTCGGCAACGGCCGCGACGGAAGCCTTCAGCGCGGCGGTCGAGCCCGAGGGCTCCCACTGCTTGCCCTTCTTGCCCGCGTCCATGGCCTCGTTGGCGAGCCGGTCCGCGTGCTTGTTCTTCTCGCGCGGGATCCACTCGTACCGCACCTGCGCGCGCGGCAGGATCGTCGCGGCCTCCGCGGCGAGCGGCTTCATGTCCGGGTGCTTGATCTTCCAGCGCCCCGACATCTGCTCGACGACCAGCTTGGAGTCCATGCGGACATGGACCCGCGCGTCGGGGAAGAGATCGCGGACCGCCTTCAGACCGGCGATCAGGCCCTTGTACTCGGCGACGTTGTTCGTGGCGACGCCGATGTACTCGGCGGCCTCGGCGAGGGTCTCGCCCGTCTCCGGGTCGAGGACGACCGCACCGTAACCGGCGGGCCCCGGGTTGCCCCGGGAGCCGCCGTCCGCCTCCACGACGACAGAGCGAGACATCAGTTCTACAGCCCCGACTCGGACGTACGGACCAGGATGCGGCGGCAGTTCTCGCAGCGCAGCACCGCGTCGGGGGCCGCGGCGCGGACCTCCATGACCTCGGTGATGTTCAGCTCCAGCTGGCAGCCCTCGCAGCGGCGCTGGTACAGGCGCGCGGCGCCCACCCCGCCCGACTGCGTGCGCAGCTTCTCGTACAGCTTGATCAGGTCGGCGGGCACGGAGGCCACGACGACCTCGCGCTCCTTGGTGACCTTCGCGCTCTCCCCGTCGAACTCGGCGGTGGCGGCGTCGCGGCGCGCGGTGGCGTCGTCGACCTTGCCCTGCACGGCGCCGACCCGCTCGGTCAGCTCCGCGGCGCGCTCCTGCGCGGACTCGCGGCGCTCCATGACCTCCAGGACGACGTCCTCCAGGTCGCCCTGGCGCTTGGCCAGCGAAACGATCTCCTTCTGGAGGTTCTCCAGGTCCTTCGGGGACGTGATCGCCCCGGAGTCCAGGCGCTGCTGGTCGCGCACGGCGCGCTGGCGGACCTGGTCGACGTCCTGCTCGGCCTTGGTCTGCTCGCGGGCGGTGTCGCTCTCCTCGGTCTTCGCGGCGACGAGCAGGTCGCGCAGCTGGGTGAGGTCCTTGGTGAGCGACTCGATCTCGGCGTGCTCGGGCAGCGACCTGCGCTTGTGGGCGAGCTGGGACAGCCGGGCGTCGAGGGCCTGGACGTCGAGAAGGCGGATCTGGTCGGCGGGCGCGGCGTTCAGTTGGGGGCTCCAGGAGAAGAGAAGGCGGAAGAGAAGTGGGATGTCCAGGGGTCGGTCACCGTCGACGAGACGTGCACCCGGAGGTGCCACCCCTCGCGGTCGGAGACCGCTTCGAGCTGTCCGGCCGCCTGCTCGCACCAGGGCCACTCGGTGGCCCAGTGCGCGGCGTCGACCAGGGCGAGCGGTGCCGTCCCGCGGGCCGTCTCGCGGGCTTCGGAAACCGGGTGGTGGCGCAGGTCGGCGGTCAGGAACGCGTCGACGCCGGCCGCCCTGACCGCCTCGAAGAGGCTGTCCCCCGATCCACCGCTGACGGCGACGGTACGTACGACGGCGTCCGGGTCGCCCGCGAAACGGATGCCCTGCGCGGTGGCGGGCAGCCGCTTCGCGGCGCGTGCGGCGAACTCACGCACGGTCTCGGGGTGGTCGAGCTCACAGATCCGGCCGAGGCCGCGCCGCCCGTGCGGATCGGTCGGATCCGGTACGAGGGGGCGTACGACACGGAGGTCGAGGGCCGCGGCGAGGGCGTCGGAGACCCCGGGGTCGGCGGTGTCGGAGTTGGTGTGCGCGACGTGCAGGGCGACGTCGTTCTTGATGAGCGTGTGCACGACGCGGCCCTTGAAGTGGTCCGCCGAGACCGTCGTCGTACCGCGCAGATAGAGCGGGTGGTGGGTGACGATCAGGTCGGCGCCGAGCCGTACGGCCTCGTCGGCGATCTCCTGGACGGGGTCGACCGCGAACAGGACGCGGGTCACCTCGGTGTCCGGGTCGCCACAGACCGTACCGACGGCGTCCCAGCTCTCGGCCCGCTCGGGGGGCCAGAGGGCGTCGAGCGCGGCGATGACTTCAGACAGACGGGGCACGGAGGCAAGGCTACCTGCCGTCCGTGCCCCTTCGGCCTGCACCGGTGCCCGGCTTCCGGCCGACCACCGGCGGCGGACTGCCGCCCGGACTGCCGGTGGCCTTCGGCCCGACTGCCGGTGAGCGGCTGCCGGACCGCCGGTCGGCTGCTGCCCGGCGGTCCGCTCGGCTGCCCGGCTGACCGCTGACCGGCTGCCCGACTGCCCGACTGCCCGGCGGCCCGCTAACCGGCTGCCCGACTGCCGCGCCCGGCTACTTCTTGGCGAGGAAGTCCTGAAGGTCGCCGAGGACCTCGTCGGCCGCCAGCACGCCGAGGCCGAGGTACCAGGTCTCGTCCGGTACGTCCTTGGCCTGGCCCTTCTTCACGGCGTCCAGCTTGTTCCAGAGCGGGTTCTTCTCGGCCTTCTCGCGCTTGGTCTTGTCCGCGTCGCCGTACACGCCGGTGAAGATCCAGTCGGCCGCCGCCTCGTCGATCCGCTCCGGGCTGACTTCCACCGCGAGGTCGTTGACCTGCTGGTTCTTGGGGCGGGGCAGGCCCGCGTCGTCGAGGATGGTGCCGATGAAGGAGGCCTTCGCGTACAGCCGGGTCTTCTCCGGCATGTAGCGCAGCATGGTGACCGTCGGCTTCTTGCCCCCGTGGGCCGCGGCGACGTCGGTGCCGAGCTGCTTGGCCTTCTTCTCGTACGAGGCGAGCTGGGCGTCCGCCTCGGCGGTCTTGTCGAGGGCGGCGGCGTTCAGCCGGAAGTTCTCCTTCCAGGTGAAGCCGGGGCGGATCGAGAAGACGGTCGGGGCGATCTCGGAGAGCAGCTTGTACTGCTTCTCGGCGCGCAGCTTGCTGCCCAGGATGAGGTCGGGCTTGAGGGCGTCGATCGCTTCGAGGTTGAGGCTGTTGATGGTGCCGACGCTCTTCGGGCTGCCGGCGCCCTTCTTCAGATACTCGGGAATCGCCTGCGAACCCTCGGCCGGGGCGTAGCCCACCGGCTGCATGCCCAGCGAGACGACGTTGTCCAGCTCGCCCACGTCGAGGACGACGACGCGCTTGGGCGCCGCCTTCAGCTCGGTCTTCCCCATGGCGTGGGTGATCGTGCGCGGGAACTGGCCCGGCTTGGCGTCGGTGCCCAGCTCCGCGGTCTTCTTCGCGGCGCCGCCGAAGTCCTTGCCGCCCTGCGCGACGGACTTGCCGCCGTCGGACTTCTGGTCGCCCTCGCCCTTGGTGTCCCCGCCCCCGCAGGCGGACAGGGCGAGCGCGGCGGTGACCGCCAGGGTGACGGCGGCGGTGCCGCGGCGGCGTATGGACGACGACATGTGGTGCTCACTCTCGGGGACGGAATACTTAGGCGAACCTAACCTTACGGCCCCCGTGGCGGGCCCCCTCAGCACACCCGTCCCTCCGGTACCGGTCGAACGAGCGGACGGCCACCCTTATGTGTGAAGAGACGTGACTCGTGTTGTCCGGCGGGAAAGGCGAAAACTAGCGTCGCGGACGGAGGTGACGAACGATGACAGCCTGTGCCATCGAGACCGCACCGGAGGACGGCGCGGTGCGGCGATGCGGGTTCACGATCGCCGCGGACGGTTCGTACGCCGCGCGGCTGGCCGGGGCCGGCGAGGCGTGGTTCCCGGAGCGCTGGACGCTGGACGGCCCCGAGCCGTACTCGGTGCCGCTCCCCGCCGGCCAGCCAGAGGAGCCGGGTACCGAGCTGCTGCCGCTGGCCGACGGGCGGGTCCTGATCCACCGGGTGGTGGCGCCCCGGCACGTGTTCTCGCTGCTCTACCCGACCGGTCCGGCGACCGGTGAACTCCCGCTGGGCGCGGTCGAGTTCGAGGCGGGACCGGTCACCCTGCTGCCGCCCACCCCCGGCGGCTCGGCCGCGTACGCGCTCGCCGTCGGTCCGCACTCGACGTCGGTGTGGCTGGTCGCGGGCGGCGCGTTCGGCCCGGAGCACGTCGCGGAGGTACGGGGCCGGTGCACGGGCGGGGTGTGGCTGGACCGCACGGGCCGGATGCTCGCCCTGGACCGGGAGGCGGAGGGCGGCGGCGCGGTCAAGTCCGTCGCCGTCGACCTGGAGCGGGGCGGCGAGGCGACCCCGCTCCTCCAGATCGCCGAGCGGAGCAACGACCGGCTGCTCCTGGCCGACCCGGACAGCGGTCTGATTGTGATCCGCTCGGACGCCCCCGGCGAGGACCGGCTGGGCTGGGGGGTCCTGGGCAGTGCGCGCCCGGTCCGCTTCCCCGAGGCCCTGCGGGTCGGCGACTGCACCGTCACGCCGTTCGCGGCACAGCCGGGCCAGGTGCTGATGCCGGAGAGCTGTGCGGTGGCGGTACGGATCGACGGACCGGGCGGCACGTCCCCGGCCTCGACCCCGTCCCCGACCCCGTCCCCGGCCCTGGCCCCGTCCCCGGCCAGCTGGTTCGGCATGTGGCGTCCTTCCGGCCGGAGGCTGCACCAACTGGCCGCCCCGGCGGGCTGGTTGCCGGGCGCGGGCCTGTGGACCCGCGAGGGCGTACTGCGGCTGCCGTTCGCGACGGGGGCGGTGCCGTGCGGCGTGGCGGAGGTGTGTGCGCCGATGCTGGAGGAGGACGGGGCGGCGGGCGAGCCCTCGGGACCGTCCGAGCCCGAGCAGGCCCCGGAGGGTGGCGCTGCGACCGCCTGGAAGCCCGTACCGCTGCAACAGGCCCCGCTGATGGGAAGGTTGCACCGGGTCGGGACGCGGCCGGGAGCCAGGAGCGCTCCGGAAACCCGGGCCTCGTCGGTCACTGTCGCACCGCCGCCGGTGGCGCCGTCCGTGCCGCCGGTACCGCCGTCCCCCGCACCCACGGTCATGCCTCCGGCCGCCCCCGAGTCGGCCCACGCCGCAGCCCCGGCGATGGTCAGGACCGGCGTTCCGGTAATGGTGAAGGTGCCTGCTCCGACCCTGCTGACCGGGCCGGTATCCCCGCTGAACGGCCCGGGACCGGGCTAGTTAGACTCGCGGGCCCGGGGCGGCCCAGCCACCCCGGGCGTATCTATGTAAGCGATGTTGACGGGGTGACTTCCCACATGTCCGAAGCGCGAACCGACACGACCCAGGAACGGCCGCAGACCACGGCCTCCGCCCAGGGTCCGACCGGCGCAGGAAAGCACAGGGGCGGAGCAGCAGCGTCCGAAGAACCGACGGTTCCGGTCCAGGGTCGGCACAGGAGGGCAACGGCCGCGAGCCACGGGGGCTGAGGAACTGGCCGCTCTCACCAGCACCTCACTCGCCGGACGGGCGCTTTCAGCCCGTCCGGCGTTTGAGGACGCACGGACGAAGTCCGAGCACGGGGCGCAGCCCCGGACATCAGCCCTCACCGGCGCGAGCCGTGCCGCCCCAGCCCCGCGGCCAGCGGTTCAGGCAGGCAACCCGCACCCACCGCCCCGCACCTCCCCGCACCGCGCCCAGCGCCCCCGCACCGCGCCCAGCGGCCCCGCACCACCCACCGGCCCGCCACGTCCAGCACCCCGCCCCCTACCCCCGCTTCAGCCCCAGCACCTCCGCCGCCCCGAACGTCTCCCCCTCCGGACGCCCCGCGAAGTACCCCGACAGCACGTCGTCCAGCTCCTCGTACGAGAACGCCTCCTTCGACGTGTCGAACTTCGCTGCCACCCGCGGCCGTTCCATCACCGCCACGATCCCCCCGTGCACCACCAGCAGCTGTCCGTTGACCCGCCCCGCCGCCGGCGACGCCAGGTAGCCGACCAGCGGCGACACGTGCTCGGGTGCCAGCGCGTCCATCTCTCCCTCGCCGGACGGCTCCGCGAACCCGGCGAAGACGTCCTCCGTCATCCGGGTCCTGGCCCGCGGGCAGATCGCGTTCGCCGTCACGCCGTACTTCCCGAGCGCCATGGCCGTGGACGTCGTCAGCCCGACGATGCCGCCCTTCGCCGCCGCGTAGTTGGGCTGGCCGGCCGAGCCCGCCAGGAACGCCTCCGACGAGGTGTTGACGATCCGCCCGTACACCGGCCCGCCCGCCGCCTTCGACCGCTCCCGCCAGTGCACGGCCGCGAAGTGCGTCGTGTTGAAGTGGCCCTTCAGGTGCACCCGGACGACCGTGTCCCACTCCTCCTCGCTCATCGAGAAGATCATCCGGTCGCGCAGGATGCCCGCGTTGTTGACCAGTACGTCCAGCTTCCCGAACTCGGAGATCGCCAACTCGACGAGCTCTCCGGCCTGTTCACGGTCGGCGACATCGCCCCGGTGGGCCACCGCCGTACCGCCCGCCGCCCTGATCTCCGCCGCGACCTCCTCGGCGGGTCCCGCCGAAGCGGCGCCCGAGCCGTCGCGGCCCGGCTGGCCGAAGTCGTTGACGACGACGCTCGCGCCGAGCCCGGCGAGTTCGAGCGCCTCGGCCCGGCCGAGACCGCGCCCCGCGCCGGTGACGATCGCGGACAGGCCTTCGAGAGGCAGTGACATCCCACAACTCCCTTTCCGATGTGAACAGTTGCGAACAGGCGCCCGCGCTTCAGAGCGCGATGGACGTACGCAGGGCCACACCCGTGCGCATCTGCTCCAACGCCTCGTTGATCTCGGCCAGTTGGACCCGGTGGGTGATCATGCTCTCCAGGTCGATGCGGCCCGCCCGCCACAGCGCGATGGCCCGCTCGTACGAACGGAGCACGTCCCCGCCCCCGTACATCGAGGGCAGGATCCGCTTCTCGTCGAAGAACAGCTCGAACATGTTGACCTGGAAGAAGTCGTCCATCGCGCCCGCGCCGACGATGCACAGGGTGCCGCCGCGCCGGGTCGTCTCGTAAGCGGTGCGGGCGGTGGCGGACTTTCCCACCACCTCGAAGACGTAGTCGAAGCCCTCGCCCGCGGTGATCCGCTGTTTGGCGTCGGCGAGTCCGTCGGGCGAGACGGCTTCGGTGGCACCGAAGCGCAGTGCCGCCTCCCGGCGCGAGGCGACCGGGTCGACGGCGACGATCTGCGCCGCGCCCTGCACCCGCGCGCCCTGGATCGCGGAGATCCCGACGCCTCCGCACCCGATGACGGCGACCGACGAACCGGCCTCCACCTGAGCGGTGTTGATGGCGGCACCGAGCCCCGTCGTCACCCCGCAGCCGATCAGCGCGGCGATCTCGAACGGCACGTCGTCCGGGATCGGCACCGCGCACCCGGCGTCCACCACGACCTCCTCGGTGAAGGTGCCCGTGCCCGCGAAGCCGAAGACGTCCCCGCCGGGACGCTTGAAGTTGGGGGTCCCGGCGTTCATGAATCCGGCCAGGCACAGCTGTGTCTGGCCCCGTTTGCACGCCGGACAGGTACCGCACGCGGGCAGCCAGCACACCAGCACCCGGTCACCGGCCGCCAGCCCCGCGACCCCGTCCCCCACGTCGACGATCTCGCCCGCGCCCTCGTGGCCGGGGATGAAGGGGGCGGGCTGCGGCAGTACGCCGTTCATCGCGGAGACGTCGGAGTGGCAGAGCCCGGTGGCCCGCACCCGGATCTTCACCTTGCCGGGGCCGAAGCCCACCGCTTCGACGTCGTCGAGGACTTCGAGCTTGTCCTGGCCTATCTCGTGCAGTACAGCTGCGCGCATGGCATGACTCCCCTCGGACTGTGCTTACGGGTTCACGAGTGACGGGTCCACGAGTGACGGGTCCATGAGTGACGGGTCCATGAGTGACGGGTCCACGAGTGACGTGTTCACGAGTGTGCGACGACGGTGTCGGCGAGGACGGGCGCGTCGTCGCGCTCGACCGCCGTCACCTTCAACTGGGTCCGGCCCGGCTCCGTCCACATCCGGATCCGGAGCGTCTCGCCCGGGAAGACGATCCCGGCGAAGCGGGTGCGGTACGAGGTCACGCGCCCCACGTCCCCGTCCAGCACCGTGTCCACGACGGCCTTGAGCGCCATGCCGTACGAGCACAGCCCGTGCAGGATGGGCCGGTCGAAGCCCGCCAGCTTCGCGAACTCGGGGTCGGCGTGCAGCGGGTTCCAGTCGCCGGAGAGGCGGTAGAGGAGCGCCTGCTCCTCGCGGATCGGCCGCTCCACCGTGAACTCCGGCTCCCGCCCGGGAACTTCGAGCCGCTCGGAGGGCCCGCGCTCGCCACCGAAGCCCCCTTCGCCGCGTACGAAGATCGAGGAGTCGCTCGTCCACAGCGGCCCGCTCTCGTCGGAAGCCTCCGAGCGCAGGACGATGACGGCGGCCTTCCCCTTGTCGTACACGGCCTGGACGGTGGAGGTCTGGGTGGCAGCGCCGCGGACGGGGAGCGGCCGGTGGACGGTGACGCTCTGCCCGCCGTGCAGCACGGAGGCGAGATCGACCTCGATGCCCGGCGCGGAGAGCCCGCCCACCACGGCCATGCCCGCGCCCGCGACGGTGGCGAAGCTGGGCAGCACGTGCAGCCGGCTTTCGAGGGTGTAGCGCAGTTCGGCCGGGTCGGTGGCGGGGACGCCCGCGCCGAGACCCAGGTGGTAGAGCTGGACGTCCTTGTGGTCCCAGGCGAGGGGGGTGGTCCGGGGGTCGGCGGCGAGCGCCTTCGCAACGTCAATGGGCATGGGGGCAGGGCTCCTTGTGACTTCCAAAGACCCCGGCGCGGCCGTCCGCACCGTCGGACACGCCGGGGCCGTACCGGATCGGCCCGACCGCACCCCACTGCACACTTCTAGAACGCGTTCTAGGCCGATGGCCCCCATGTATAACGCACCGCGTGATGCTTGGGAAGATGCATGACGGCCCGTCAGATACCGATGGCCCGCCGCCACCCATGACATTTGTCCTGCCCAACCGCGTACAACCGGCTCTACGCCCCGTCCCCCCTGCTCCGTAGCGTCTTCCCCATGAGGAAGACACCCGGAGAGCGGCCCACGACCACCGCCGCAGCCGCCCCCGCGACACCCGCCGTCCGCTTCGCCGCCGCCACCAAGTCCTACGGCCCCGTCCGCGCCGTCGACGGCGTCGACTTCACCCTCGGCCCCGGCACCACCACCGCCCTCCTCGGCCGCAACGGCGCCGGCAAGTCCACCACCATCGGCCTGCTCCTCGGCCTGGACGATCCCGACTCCGGCAGCGTCCGCCTCTTCGGCACCACCCCCGCGGAGGCCGTCCGGGCGGGCCGGGTCGGCGCGATGCTGCAGGACGGGCGGCCGATTCCCCGGGTGACGGTCCGCGAGATGGTCACCTTCGTCTCCAGGACGTACCCCTCCCCCATGCCCGTGGACGAGGCCCTGGACCTGGCCGGGATCAAGGAGTTCGGGAACCGCCGCGCGGACCGGCTGTCCGGCGGACAGATCCAGCGGGTCCGGTTCGCCGTCGCCCTCGTCGGCAACCCCGAGCTGATCGTGCTCGACGAGCCGACCGCCGCCCTGGACGTCGAGGCCCGGCGCGCCCTGTGGGACTCGATGCGCAGGTACGCGGCCCGCGGCAACACCGTGCTGTTCTCCACCCACTACCTCGCCGAGGCGGACGAGAACGCCGACCGGATCCTGGTCGTCGACCGTGGCCGGATCGTCGCCGACGGCAGCAGCGAGGCGCTGAAGCGGCGCGCGGGCGGCAATCTGGTCTCCTTCGACCTGGCGGGCCGCCCCACCGAGGGCCTGTCCCGCCTCCCCGGCGTGACGGAGGTCGAGATACGCGGCGACCGGGCCCGGCTCCGTACCGACGACTCGGACGCCACGGTCGTCGCCCTGGCCGGGCTGGACGCGGTCCGGGGGCTCGAAGTCACCCAGGCCACGCTCGAAGACGCCTTCCTCCGGCTCACCGACCCCGCTGCCACCAGCACTGACAACACCATCGGCACCACTGGAACCACCGGCACCGACGCCGCCCTCGTCAAGGAGACCGTGTGATGGCCCTCGTACTCGACTACGTCGCCCTGGAGACCCGGCGCACGCTGCGCGACACGGGGTTCGTCATCTTCGGCATCGGCATGCCGGTGCTCATGTACCTGCTGTTCACGAACATCGGCGGCGGCGCCGACGCCGCGTGGAAGACCGCGTCGATGGTCGGCATGGCGGCGTACGGCGCGCTCGGCGCGGCGCTCTCCGCCGGTACGGGCGTCGCCGAGGACAAGGCGCTCGGCTGGCTGCGGCAGCTGCGGATCACGCCGATGACCCCGGCCCAGGTGGTCGTGGGCCGGGCGCTGACCGCGTCCGTCGTCGTCCTGCCCGCGATCCTCACCGTGCTCGCGGTCGGCGGACTGGTCAACGGGGTGAGCCTGGCGGTGTGGCAGTGGGTGCTGCTCACCGTGCTCCTCTGGCTCGGCTCGCTGCCCTTCACGCTGCTCGGCATCGGCAACGGCTACCGGCTGTCCGCGCAGAGCACCGGCGTGGTGAACGTGGGCTGCAACCTGGGATTCTCGATCATCGGCGGCCTGTGGTTCCCCGCCCAGTTCTTCCCCGGCTGGCTCCAGGGGATCTCCACGTACACCCCGACCCGGGCGATCTCCCAGATCGGTACGTCGATCGGGCAGGGCGAGGCGCCCGGACTGCTCGCCCTCACCGTGCTGACCGGGTGGCTGGCCGTCTTCGGCTCGTACGCTGTCGTGTCGTACCGCAAGGCCGCACGGACCGCCTGAGGACCGCCTGACAACCGCCTGACGGCCCCGGCAGCGCCGAAGAAGCAGAAGAACCAGAAGAAGCAAGAAGAAGGCGACGATGCGTCGGACCGTGAAGACCTGGAAGACCTGGAAGGCCGACAGGGCCGCCTGGAAGGCCGGTTGGAAGCCCCGGCGCGCCGAGTGGCGGGCCTGCGGGAAGAACGGCGAGATCAGCACCGACCGCCTGGGTCCGCCCAACGGCTTCGCGCTGCTCCCCTGGCTGCTGATGGGGATGGGCGCCTTCTCCCACCTCATCCAGGGCAAGACCGACAACCCCTGGATCGGCGGGATCAGTCTCCTCGCCTTCAACTCCCTCTACATCTATGTGGTGTTCCGCGCCTTCGACAAGAAGTCCCGCGAGTCGGCCAGCACCAAGGTGGCGCTGGTCGGGCTCGGCCTGATCACCGGCTTCATGTCGATCATGTACGGCGGCCCGTGGCTGCTCTTCTGGATGCTGCTCGGGCTGGCCACCGGCTCGGTCCTGCGGGGCAGGCACGTCGGCCGGGCGATGCTCGCGCTGGCCGTCGCGGCCGGGGTGATCGCGGCGCTCAAGGACGGCTGGAGCGCGATCAACGTCGCGTACGGAACCCTGATCTCGGGCCTGGTGACCTCCGCGATCCTCACCCTCGCCGAGACCGTGAGGGAACTCCGGGAAACCCGCCAGGAACTGGCGCGCACGGCGGTGGAGAAGGAGCGGCTGCGCTTCTCCCGCGACCTGCACGACCTGCTGGGCCACACCCTGTCCGTCATCGTCGTGAAGTCCGAGGCGGCCCGGCGGCTGGCGCCCCGCGACCTGGAGGCCGCACTCTCCCAGGTCTCCGACATCGAGTCCGTCGGCCGCCAGGCGCTCACCGAGATCCGCGAGGCGGTCACCGGCTACCGCGAGGGCAGCCTGACCACCGAGCTGGACGGCGCCCGCTCGGCGCTCTCCGCCGCCGGGATCGAACCGGTCGTACGGCAGTCGGGCCCGCCCCTCGAACCGCAGGCGGAGGCCCTGCTGGGGTGGGTGGTCCGGGAGGCCGTCACCAATGTCGTACGGCACGGCAGCGGGGCGACGCGCTGCACGATCGCAGTGGAGGGCACGCGGGAACGGGTCCGGCTGGAGATCACGGACGACGGTCGGGGCCCTCTCGCGGCGGAGGCGGACCCGGCCCTGGACCTGGACCCGGCACTGAACCCGGACCCGGACCCGGACCTGGACCCGGACCTGGACCTGGCCAGGACCGGCACCGGCCTCAAGGGCCTCACCGAACGGCTGGCGACCGCGGGCGGTTCCCTGACGTCGGGCCCCGGACCGCGCGGCGGATTCGTCGTGACGGCCCAACTCCCGGTCACCGCGAGGGAGTCGGTGAACTCCCCCTGATCAGTCCTGCTTCTCCCGCGCGCGCGGCCTCGCCCGTACGTGCATCCGCTCGCCCTGCTTGCCGAACAGGCTGAGCACCTCCACCGACGCGTCCCCCGTACTCCCGAACCAGTGCGGCAGCCGGGTGTCGAACTCGGCGGCCTCCCCCGCTTCGAGCACCATGTCCCGGTCCCCCAGCACCAGCCGCAGCCGCCCGACGAGGACGTACAGCCACTCGTACCCCTCGTGGGTACGGACCTCAGGCGTGCTGCGGGTCACCGGCAGGATCATCTTGTACGCCTGGATGGGTCCTGCCCCGTTGGTCAGCGGCAGCACCGTCGAGCCGTACACCTGGCGCGCCTTGATCCGTACCCGCGGGTCGCCGACCTCGGGGGCACCGACCAGGTCGTCCAACGGGACCTGGTGGGCCTGCGAGATGGGCAGCAGCAGCTCCAGGCTGGGGCGGCGCTGCCCGGACTCCAGCCGGGAGAGGGTGCTGGTGGAGATGCCGGTGGTCTCGGACAGTGCGGCCAGCGTGACCCCGCGCGCGGCGCGCAGCCGCTGGAGACGGGGGCCGACGTCGGCGAGTGCCCGGCTGATCTCGGGTGTGTGCTCCATGCCTGCCATTGCACAAGGCCGTCCCGGAAATGGCAATGTTCCTTGCCGCTTCGGGGAAACCGGCCGGTTCCGGGGCCTGAGACGGATCCCGGCCGTCCTACTCTGTCCACGTGACCGAGATCCCCGCGCACCACCGCCCCGCCAAGTCGATCCGCGTCCTCCTCGCCGAGGACCAGGGAATGATGCGGGGCGCTCTCGCGCTGCTGCTCGGCCTGGAGGCGGACATCGAGGTCGTCGCGCAGGTCGGCGCGGGCGACAGGATCGTGGGAGCGGCTCTGGACTCCCGCCCCGACATCGCCCTGCTGGACATCGAACTGCCCGGCATGAGCGGGCTCGACGCCGCCGCCCTGCTGCGCGAGGAGGTGCCGGACTGCCGGGTGCTGATCCTCACCACCTTCGGCAGGCCCGGCTATCTGCGGCGGGCGATGGAGGCGGGCGCGGCCGGATTCCTGGTGAAGGACGGCCCGGTGGAGGAGCTGGCGCAGGCGATCCGCCGGGTGCTGACCGGGGAGACCGTCATCGATCCGGCACTCGCCGCGGCGGCGCTCAGCTCGGGCCCGAGCCCGCTCACGGCGCGCGAGCGCGACGCGCTCAACGCGGCGGTGGACGGGGCGACGGTCGCCGACATCGCGGCGAAGCTGCACCTCTCCGAGTCGACGGTACGGAACTACCTGTCGTCCGCGATCGGCAAGACCGGCACCCGCAACCGGATGGAAGCGGTCCGCTCGGCGCGCCAGCAGGGCTGGCTGTAGCCCCCGGCTCCAGGACTCACCCCGACTTCACCGTGGTCGCCGCGGTCTCGGCCATCTCCGTGACCTCGGCCGCGACGGATTCCTCGACGACCCTCTTCGGCCCCCGCGGCACCCACAGCAGCGTCAGCAGCACACCCACCAGCAGCACCCCCGCCCCCGTCCGGAACGCCAGCGCGTATCCCGCGGTCAGCGCCTCCGGGCTCGTACCGCCGCCCGTACGGGACGCGGCGACCGTCGACAGGACGGCGAGACCGAGCGCCCCGCCCATGGTCCGCGAGGTGTTGATCAGCCCGGACACCAGTCCCGCGTCGCCCGGCGCGGCGCCGGACGTGGCGAGCGAGGCCAGCGGCGTGGAGGCGAGCCCCGCGCCCAGCATCATCAGGATCCCCGGGCCGAGGATGGCGGTGGCGTACGCACCGTCGGCGGTCATCGTGGACTGCCAGCCGAATCCGGTGGCCGCGATCAGGGCGCCGAGAGCGGACAGGTTGCGGGCGCCGACACGGGGCATCAGACGCGGCGCCAGCTTGGAGCCGGTGACGACGGCGAGCGAGCTGGGCACGAGCGCCAGGCCGGCCACCAGCGGCGAGTACCCGAGCACGTTCTGCGCGTAGAGGATCATGAAGAACCACATGCAGAACATGGCCGACCCGTTGACGAACATCGCCGCGTTCGCCGCCGAAACCGACCGCACCCTGAACAGCTTCAGCGGCATCAGCGGCGCCTTCGCCCGCGCTTCGACCAGCAGGAAGAGTCCGACCAGCAGCAGCCCGCCGGCCAGCGGGACGAGAGTCTGGGCCGCCGTCCAGCCCTCGGCCTCGGTCTGCACGATGCCGTACGCGAGCGTACCGAGCCCCGCCGTGACGAGCACGGCACCCGGCAGGTCCAGCCGGCGCCCCTCCCGCGCATGGCTCTCGGTGAGCCAGAAGTACGCCCCGACCAGGACCAGCGCCCCGATCGGCACGTTGATCAGCAGCACCCAGCGCCAGGACAGCGCGTCCGTGAGCAGCCCGCCGACGAAGCCGCCCGCCGCACCGCCGCCCGCGCCGACGGCGGACCAGGTGCCTATCGCCCGCGCCCGTGCCGCGCCCTCGGGCACGGCGGAGGTGAGGATGGTGAGCGTCGCCGGAGCGAGTACCGCGGCGCCGAGCCCCTGCGCGGCACGGGCGGCGAGCAGCTGCCACCCCTCCTGCGCGAGCCCGCCGGCCAGCGAGGCCGCGGTGAAAAGACCGAGGCCCACCAGGAAGGTCAGCTTCCGCCCGAAGATGTCGGAGGCCCGGCCGCCCAGCAGCAGGAACCCGGCGAAGGCGATCGCGTAGAGGTTCACCACCCACTGGAGCCCGCCAGCCGTCATGCCGAGGTCGGCGCGCATCGACGGCAGCGCCACGTTCACGACGGACACGTCGAGGACGACGAGGAACTGTCCGGCGCAGGCGGCGAGGATCACCAGCCAGGTGCGGGTGGGACGGAACGCGGGGGGACGGGGGTGGGATTCGGACGGAGGGGGGCTGGACGGGGGTATTCGGGCGCCGACGGGCTCGGCGGGTACGCGGTGGGCCATGCCTGTCATGGTCGCAGGTACTGAGTGGCCCGTACATCCGCGTTTCGGCGCACGGGCCCTGTCCCTACGCCCTAGGACTTCCGCAGGAGGGTCACCACCGCCGCTCCGCCGAGGCCGATGTTGTGGGCGAGCCCCACCCGTGCGCCGTCCACCTGCCGGGCCCCCGCCAGGCCGCGAAGCTGCCAGGTCAGCTCGGCGGCCTGGGCAAGGCCCGTCGCGCCGAGCGGGTGTCCCTTGGAGATCAGCCCGCCGGACGGATTGACCACCCAGCGCCCCCCGTACGTCGTACCGCCGCTCTCGACGAGCTTGCCGGACGCTCCGTCGGGGCACATGCCCAGCGCCTCGTACGTCAACAGCTCGTTCACCGAGAAGCAGTCGTGCAGCTCGACCACGTCCACGTCCTCGATGCCGAGCCCGGACGTCTCGTACGCCTGCCGGGCGGCCTCCCGCGACATCGGTCGGCCGACGACGTCGATGCAGGACCCGGAGGCGAAGGACTCCTCGGTGTCGGTGGTCATGGCCTGTCCGGCGATCTCCACCGCCCGGTCCCGCAGGCCGTGCTCGGCGACGAACCGCTCCGACACGACGACGGCCGCCGCGGCCCCGTCGGAGGTCGGGGAGCACTGGAGCTTGGTGAGCGGCCGGTGGATGGTCCTGGCGGCGAGGATCTCGTCGACGGTGTACGGGTCCTGGAACTGGGCGTACGGGTTGTTGACCGAGTGCCTGTGGTTCTTCGCGCCGACGGCGGCGAGCTGTGCCTCCGTGGTCCCGTACCGCTCCATGTGCTCACGGGCGGCGTTGCCGAAGATCTGGGCGGTGGGCGGGGTCGTCTCGAAGCCGTGCCCGGCGGCCATGACGCCGTAGTGGCGGGCGACGGGCGAGGTCTTGCCCCAGTCATGAGCGGCTTCGCCGCGGGCACCCCCGTCGCTCCCGCCCCCCAGTGCCCCGCGCTTCATCTTCTCGAAGCCGAGCGCGAGCACGCAGTCCGCGATGCCGCCCTCGACGAACTGCCGGGCCATCATCAGGGCGGTGGACCCGGTCGCGCAGTTGTTGTTCACGTTGTAGACCGGTATGCCGCTCAGTCCCAGCTCGTAGACGGCTCGTTGACCCGCCGTGGACGCCTGGAAGCAGTAGCCGACGGGCACCTGCTGCACCTGCCCGTACGCGACGCCCGCGTCGGTCAGGGCCGCCTCGCCCGCCTCCTTCACCATGTCCCAGTACTGCCAGTCACGCGATTCGGGTTTCTCGAACTTCGTCATCCCGACACCGACGATGTACGCCTTCATGTCCGTCCTCCTCCTGGTCTCGCTAGTCCCGCGGCAGGCCGAGGATGCGCTCGGCGACGACATTGAGCTGAACCTGGGTGGTGCCACCGGCGATGGTCAGACACCGTGACATCAGGAACCCGTGCACGGCCCTCTCCCCCGGCCCCTCCCTCAACGCCCCGTCCGCACCGAGGAGTTCGAGCCCCAGCTCGGCGACCTTCTGCTGGTGCGGAGTCTGTACGAGCTTCCTGACGCTGGCTCCCGCACCCGCCTCCACTCCGTCGACCTGCTGGAGCGTGGTGCGCAGCCCGATGCAGGCGAGGGCGTGCGCCTCGGCGGCCAGTGCGCCGACGCGGGCCCTGGTGGCCCCGTCGAGGTCGGCGCACCGCGAGATCAGCGCCTCAAGACCGGTGTCGAAGGCGACCTGGTCGGCCATGTGGACGCGCTCGTTGCCGAGGGTGTTGCGGGCGACCTGCCAGCCGCCCGTCTCCTCGCCCACCAGGGCGTCGGCGGGGAGCAGCACATCGTCGAAGTACACCTCGTTGAAGAGCGAGTCCCCGGTGATCTCCTTCAGCGGGCGGACGTCGATCCCCGGCGTGTCCTTCATGTCGACGACGAAGTACCCGAGCCCCTGGTGCTTGGACGGGGCGTCGGGGTCGGTGCGGGCGAGCAGGATTCCGTAGTCGGCCCACTGGGCGGCCGAGGTCCACACCTTCTGCCCGTTGATCCGCCAGCCGCCGTCGGCGGTACGCTCGGCACGCGTACGGAGCGAGGCGAGGTCCGACCCGGCCTCCGGCTCCGAGAAGAGCTGACACCACATCAACTCCCCGCGCAGAGTGGGCAGTACGAACCTCTCCTGCTGCTCCTTCGACCCGTACGCGATGAGCGACGGCACGACCCAGGTCGATATCCCGAGCCCGCTGAGCACCACCCCCGCCTCCTTCAACTCCCGCTGCACGGCGAGCTGTTGCACGGGTCCCGCACCGAGTCCGTACGGCTCGGGGAGGTGCGGGGCGGCGTAACCGGTCGGTGCGAGGAGCCGGCGGGCCGCGCCCGGATCGAGTCCGCGCGCGCCGTCGATCACCGCACGGGCCCGGGTGCGGTGCGCGTCCGCCTCCGCCGGAAGCTCCATCCGCAGCTCGCGCCTGGCCCCGGCGGCAGCCAGCCGCACCGCACGCAGCCGGTGGCCGTCACCGGTCCCCAGCAGCTGCCGGGCGACGAGCGCCCGCCGAAGGTACAGATGGGCGTCGTGCTCCCAGGTGAACCCGATCCCCCCGAGGATCTGGATGCAGTCCTTGGCGCAGGAGAAGGCGGCGTCGAGGGCGGCCCCTGCCGCAAGAGCGGCGGTGAGCCCCCGCACCTCGGGCGCCTCGTCGACCGCACGCGCCGCGTCCCACACCAGCGCCCGCGCCTGCTCCACCCGCACCAGCATGTCGGCGCAACTGTGCTTGACCGCCTGGAACTGCCCGATCGGCCGGCCGAACTGCTCCCGCACCTTGGCGTACGCGGTGGCGGTGTCGAGCGCCCAGGCGGCGGTGCCGCAGGCCTCCGCCGCGTACAGGACGGCGGCGAGGTCGCCCACCAGCGCGCTGCTCAGGTCGAGCACACGCCCGCCGGGCACGAAGGTGTGGGCGGCCGTCACTTCGCCGGTGGGCCGCGTCGGGTCGGCGGAGGTGTGCACCCGCACCGTCAGGTCGGCGGCGTCGACCGCCAGCCACACCGTGCCGTGCGCGGCCTCGGCTGCGAGCAGGACGAGGTCGGTGGCGGGCCCCGCGGCGAGCACGGGTGGAGCGAGGCCGTCGAGGAGGTGGCCGTCCTCGACCGCGACGGCGGTGAGGGTGCCGGGGGCGGTGGCGACGGCGGCGACGGGGTGCCCGGCGGCCAGCTCCGGGAGCCCGCCCCTGCGCAGGAGGTCGGCGGCGAGGACGCTCGGCAGGAAGGGCCCCGGGAGCGCACCCCGCCCCGTCTCCTCCAGCACCACGGCGAGATCGAGCAGACTCCCGCCGCCCCCGTCGGGCAGATGTACGTCCAGCAGCCCCATCGCGGCCGCCCCGTCCCAGTACCCGGGCCGCCCGGCCCCACCACCCTGCCCGCCCTCTCCGCCCTCTCCGCCCTCTCCGCCCTCTCCGCCCTCTCCGTCGAGAAGTTTCCGTATGTCCTGCGGCGACGCCACCCGCCCGACCCAGCCGCGCACCGCCTCGGCCAACTCGCGGTGCTCACGCGTGATTCCGATGCCCATGGTCGGGCAGAGTAGAACACGTTCCATTCTGACGGAAGGTCAGATGAGCGTCGGGATTCAGCGGGCGACGGGCAGGGAGCGTGCTGTCTCCGGGAGCGAGCGGGTGAAGGCCGTGGGCGGTACGGCGGTACCGGCGACGGCCGCTCCACCCACCGGCCGGCACCGCTCCCGGGCCCCGCACGACTCCCCCGCACCCCCGTACGGCAGCATGACCAGCCCAGACGCCCCGCCCCGCACCCCTCCGGAGGAGAACCCGCCATGCCCGCCGCACCCGCCGCACCCGTGCCCGCCACCCCCAGGCCCGCCACCCCCAGGCCCGACACCCTCACCGCCTTCGAGGCCGCCAAGGGCTTCATGCCGCTGACCGAGGGCCTCGCTCTGTACGCGGCCGCCGCCGAGGTGGCGAGCACCCTCCGGCTCCCCCTCCTCGAAGTGGGGACGTACTGCGGCCGCTCCACCCTCCTCCTCGCCGACGCCGCCCGCGAGGCCGGTGTCACGGCCGTGACCGTCGACCACCACCGCGGCAGCGAGGAGCAGCAGCCCGGGTGGGAGTACCACGACCCGACCGTGGTGGACCCGGAGCTCGGGGTCATGGACACGCTGCCCACCTTCCGCCGCACCCTCCACGGGGCCGGTCTCGAAGAGCACGTCCTGGCCCTCGTCGGCCGCTCGCCGCAGGCCGCCCGCCTCTGGGGCACCCCCCTCGCCCTCGTCTTCATCGACGGCGGCCACACCGACGAGCACGCGACCGGGGACTACGAGGGGTGGGCCCCGCATGTCGCGCCCGGCGGGCTGCTCGTCGTCCACGACGTGTTCCCCGACCCGGCCGACGGCGGCCAGGCCCCGTACCGCGTGTACCTCCGGGCCCTCGCGTCCGGCGCGTTCACCGAGGTCTCGGTGACCGACTCACTGCGCGTCCTGCGGCGTACCGGCTCGGGGATCTGAGCGCCGCGCATAGCATCGCCCTGTGTCGTACGACGGTCAGTACCCCCACGAAGATCCGCCCGGACCCGAGTTCGGGCGGACCCCGCGCCACGGCCGCGGCAACGCCCTGATCGTGGCCGCCGCCCTGGTCCCCACCTGCCTGGCGGGCTGGCTCGTCTGGCAGGCGATGAGCGGCCCCGACGGCGACGAGCCGCCGAAGGTGCTCCCGCTGCCGAGCACCTCGGCCACGAGTGCCACGGGTGCCACCAGTGCCGCGAATGCCACGAAGGGCCCGGCCGGGACCCCCACCGACGACGCCGGGCCGAGCCGGACCCCGGGCCCGAGCCGGACCCCGGCCCCCGGCGCGCCCGCCACGTCCGCTCCCCCGGCCACCGGCCCCCTCGCCGGCCGTACCGTCGTCGTCGACCCCGGCCACAATCCCGGTAATTTCCGGCACACCCGCGAAATCAATCGCCAGGTGAACATCGGCACGAACAGCAAAGAATGCGACACCACGGGTACGGCGAGCAATGCCGGTTACACCGAGGCGGAATTCACACTCGACGTGTCGCGCCGACTGAAAGCAATTCTCGAAAAGCAGGGCGCAACCGTCCAATTCACCCAGAACGCCGACCGTCCGTACGGTCCGTGCATCGACGAGCGGGCCCGTATCGGAAACGACGCGAAGGCCGACGCGGTGATCTCCGTCCATGCGGACGGCTCGTCCGCCGGTCACCGCGGCTTTCATGTGATTCTGCCCGCACGGGTGAAATCCGGGGCCGCGGACACTTCTTCGATCGTCGGCCCCTCACGCGACCTGGGGGCCCGGATCGTGGGGAATTTCGTACGGGTGACGGGTGATGCACCCGCCAACTACGTGGGTGGGAAGACCGGCTTGGTGGTGCGCAGCGACCTCGGCGGGCTCAACCTGTCGACCGTGCCGAAAGTGTTCATCGAGTGCGGGAACATGCGGGACGCGCAGGACATCGCCCTGCTGACGGACCCGTCCTGGCGACAGAAGGCGGCCCAGGGCATGGCCGACGGCATCAGCGGCTTCCTGAAGGGGTAGAACTGCCCGGCACCCGGCAGCCCGGTGCCGCGCTTGTCACCGACCGGCAACGATGGGGGCGGCCAAGCGATCGGACGATACATTCATCCGTACGATGGGGAGCCGCCCCCGAGCTTCGCACCGAGTTCTCGCGTGAACCGCGCACACCGGCACCGCGACAACCGCCCCGAAGAAGCCCTGAAGAAGACGACTGAATAAAGGACTTTACGTGAACATCCGCTCCCTCACACGAGGTGATGGCGTGGTGATCGGAGCAGCGGTGGTGCTGTTCATCGCCTCGTTCCTCAGCCTGGTCTCCGCTCCTGCGTGCAGCGGCGAGTTCTGCCCCAGGGAATCCTCCTCGACCTTCAACGCCTGGGACAGCCTCGGGCTCCTGATGAGCATGTTCCTGGCCGGCATCATCGCCGCCGCTCTGATCGTCGTGGCGCGCGGGCTGCCGACGCCGCGCAAGGTCGCCGGTCTCGAACTCGGCCAGTTCGGCGTCGCACTGGCGGTCTTCGCCGCGTGGACCGCGTTCTGGACCATCATCGACACCGGCAGCGCGGGCGCGGGCATGATCCTCGGCCTGATCGCGGCCCTGGCGCTCGCCGCCGGTGCCGTGGCCTCCCCGCTGGTCCCGGCCCTCAAGGCCCCGCTGGTGGGCGCCCCGAAGCCGGCCGTCGCGAACCCCTACGGCGCCCAGCCGGGTGCCGGCTACGGCTACCCGGGCGGCCAGCAGCAGTCGTACGGCGGTCAGCCCGCTCCCGGCGGCTACGGCTACCCCGGCGGTGCCACCCAGGACCCGCAGGCGGCCGCCCCGCAGACGCCGGCCGCCGATCAGGGCGCGCAGGCCGCTCCGGCCGCCGACGCGTCCGGCTTCGCACCGTTCTGGTTCGCGGTTCCGGTCGCGCGCCCGCTGTACCCGGAGGACGGTTCGCCGACGCCGATCGCCGAACTGGCGCCCGGCACCTGGTACTTGGCGGTGGACCAGCACGGTTCCGGCCTGGTCGCCCAGACCCAGGACGGCCGTCGCGGCCTGCTCCAGGACACCACGGGGATCCAGCGCGGCTGACCCTCCCCCGCACCACAGGCACGACCGCGGCCCCCGTCTCACCTCCGAGACGGGGGCCGCGGCCTTGTCCGGGCCCGCCCAACCGCGGCCTTGTACGGCCCACCCGGCCGCAGCCTTGTCCGGGCCCGCCCCGCGCCCGTACAGTCACGTGATCTGACGCAACATCAGATGGGTGAACCACGTCAACGGGAGGCGCCGCCATGCGACTTGGACTCGCGCTCGGCTACTGGGGGCGCGGCCCGGACCCGGGCAGCCTCGCCCTCGTGCAGGAGGCGGAGCGGCTCGGCTACGACTCGGTGTGGACGTCCGAGGCCTGGGGTTCCGATGCCTTCACACCGCTGACCTGGTACGCCGCCCACACCACCCGGATCCGCCTGGGCACCGCGATCGCACAGATGGCGGCCCGCACCCCGACCGCGACCGCGATGCACGCACTCACCCTGGACCATCTCTCCGGCGGCCGGATGCTGCTCGGCCTGGGGCTCTCGGGGCCGCAGGTGGTGGAGGGCTGGTACGGGCGACCCTTCCCGCGCAGTCCGCTGACCGCGACGCGCGAGTACGTGGACGTGGTGCGCCAAGTGCTCGCGCGCGAGGCACCCGTCGAGCTGGACGGCCGGTTCCACGCGCACCCGTACCGGGGCGAGGACTCCACCAACATCGGCAGACCGCTGAAGCCGATCACGCATCCGCTCCGCGCCGACCTGCCGATCCTGCTGGGCGCGGAGGGCCCGAAGAACATCGCGCAGACCACCCGCATCGCGGACGGCTGGCTGCCGCTGTACTGGTCACCGACGCGGCCCGACGTCTACCAACTCACCGAGCTGCCAAAGGACTTCATGGTGGCGCCGATGGTCCGCGCGCACGTCTGCGACGACGTCGCGGAAGGACTGCTGCCGGTCAAGGCGATGCTCGGGTTCTACATCGGCGGCATGGGTCACGCCACGAAGAACTTCCACGCGGACCTGATGGCGCGGATGGGGTACGCACAGGAGGCCCGCCGCATCCAGGAGCTGTTCCTCGCCGGGCGCAAGGAGGAGGCGGTGCTGGCCGTGCCGGACGCGTTCGCCGACGAGATCTCCCTGGTCGGGCCGCGCGGGCGGATCGCGGAACGGCTGGAGCTGTGGCGCAGGGGCCCGGTGACCGACCTGCTGGTCACCGCACCGGACCCGGACACCCTGCGCGTGCTCGCCGAGCTCAACCCCCAGTAGGGACCGGGGCCTACTCCCAGGCGATGTGTCCCAGCCACAGGTCGAGCAGCTCGCGGTCGCCCAGCACCTCGATCCGTCCGGCGTCCGGCGACTGGCGGCGGTAGGACACCTGGAGGAGGTCGGTCAGCGGGCCGCGCAGGGCGACGGCCGCCTTCTCGTGGCCGCGCCGCCACTGGATCGCGTCACCGGTGAGGTCGACGATCCACTCGGCGTTCAGCTCGGCGGGGGTGTCGGTGGCGTGCAGGTGGATGGTGCGGCCCGCACCGAAGAGCTCGGCCAGTCCGGGGCGCGCCTCGAAGGTCTGCGGCAGCGAGCCGATCCACATCCACTCGTCGAGGGCGTCGGCGGCGACCTCGGGGTCCACCTCGTAGTCGGCCTTGGCCGCCAGGGCGGCGTCCGCGCGGTGCACGACGGTCTCGTGGGTCATGCGGCGCGCCCAGAACTCGGTGGGCTGGCCGGGCGCCCACGCCCACACCGGCGTGTCGGGGCCCGCCTCGCGCAGGGCATCCGCGCACATCTCGGCACCCTCGGCGAACCATGCGTCGAGGGCCGCCGGGTCGTCCGTACCGGGCCCGTCCCCGTGCGGCACCGTCTCCGGCGGGACGACCTCGGTGGCCCGGGTCCTGACGGTCTCGCACACCCAGCGGTGCGCCCAGCCGGTGTGCTGGACGAGTTCGCGCAGGGTCCACTCGGGGCAGGACGGCACCATCGCGCGGAGGTCCGCGCCGGATATCGCAGTCCGCAGCCGGGTGGCCTCCTCGACGATCTGGTCGCAGTAGCGGTCAAAGGAAAGCAAGGTCATGACCGCACTCTAGACAGACGGCAGGCGCCGTGAACAGCTCAATTCGACTGCGGTGCGGTGCCGTTCAGCCGGTCGCCCGGCCGGTCTCGGGCTGCTCGGAAAGCTGCCCCGGAAGCCGTGCGGGATGCTGTCCCGGAAGCTGCCCGGAAGGCTGTGCCGGAAACTGTGCGGGAGATCCGCCCCTGGCCAGCTCGCCCGCCGACGGCACCTTGTCCGTGACCGCAGCGCCCGCTTCCTTGCCCGCGTCCTTCACTCCGCCGATGACCTTCTCGAAGAGGCCGACCTCACCGGCGCCGACAGTGCCGGCGGCGAGCTTGCTGCCGAGGCCCTTCAGCGACTCGATGCCGTCGGACAGCGGGGCGACCGCCTTGGAGAGCAGCGGGTCGCCCTTGGCGTTGTTGACCGCCGCCTTCAGCCTGTTGTACGTGAACGCGCCCGCGAGCCCGGCCTTGACGAGGGCGAACTTCCGGCCGTTCGCGCCGCTCTTGAACTTGCCCGCCCGATACGGCTTGACCACCCACTGGTACGCGGCCCCGGCCGCCAGCGACGCGTTGGCGACGAACCGCGTCTTGGCGAGCCGCTGCTTCTCGACCTCGCCGGTGGACGCCGAGGCGGTGGCGGTGCTCGTCACGTTCGCGTCCGCGGCGGCCTTGTCGTCGTCGTTGCAGGCCGCCAGCGGCATCAGCAGCGCACACGTCAGCGGCACCGCGACGAGCGCACGGCGAGCGGGAGTGGCGGTGAGCGAGCCGGACACGGAGGTACGACGGGGCACAGCGGTACGACGGGGCACAGCGGGCCTCCCGGGGCCTGAGCAACGGCAGTGACAGCAGAAGCGCCGGCAGGGACGACAGCACTCCCCCGCAGCGTCACCCGGGCCCCGGACGCCCACCACCAGGGCAGGGCCATCCGGGTTTGACGACCGTCATATCGGCAACACGTTCGGCATGTCCACACGCACGCGCACCGGAAATCCAGCCGCGACCCTGATCGCCGTCGTCGCGGACATCGCAGCCCTGATCCTCGGCCTGTGGATCCTCTTCCACCTCCTGGACGCCAACCAGGGAAACGCACTGGTCGGCTGGATCAAGGACGCCGCGCACTTCCTCGCGGGCTGGTCCTACGACCTGTTCACCTTCGACGAGGAGTGGGCGCGCGTGGTCGCGGGCTACGGACTGCCGGCCGTGGTCTACCTGTTCGTGGGGCACGCGGTCGCGGGGGCCGTCCGCCGCCACTGACGCACGCACCCCCGTACACCCACGTGCACACCCCCGTACGAGGGAGGTCGCTCAGCAGCAGCCCGGGTCGAGCCCCAGCGGCAGCCGCTCGCCGCCGAACACCGCGCAGGTCGCCTCCTCGCCGCCGAGCGCGGCCACCGCGAGCAGCAGCGAGCCCGCCGTCCAGGTGGTGAGTTCCCGCGGCCAGATCGCCCGGTCCTCGAAGACGTACCCCGTCCAGTACAGCCCGCTGCCGTCGTCCGCGCGCAGGTGCTGGATCGACTGGAGGATCTCCAGCGCCCGGTCGGACTCTCCCATCACCCAGAGCGCCAGGGCGAGTTCACAGCTCTCGCCGCCCGTCACCCACGGGTTGGGCAGCACGCAGCGCACCCCGAGGTCCGGTACGACGAAGGCGTCCCAGTGGGCCTCGACGCGCTCCTTGGCTGCGGGGCCTGTGAGGGCTCCGGCGAGGATCGGGTAGTACCAGTCCATCGAGTAGCGGTTCTTGTCGAGGAACCGCTCCGGGTGGTGCTGGATCGCGTGCCGCAGCGAGCCGACCGCCAACTCCCAGTCGGGCTGCGGCTCTTCGCGCTGTTCGGCGATGGCGAGCGCGCAGCGCAGCGCCTGGTGGATGGACGAACTCCCGGTCAGCAGCGCGTCGTTGACCGCCGCGCCGTCCTCCTCGCGCTTCCAGCCGATCTGCCCGCCGCTCTGCTGGAGCGCGAGGACGAACTCGACGGCCGCGTACACGGCCGGCCACATCCGGTCGATGAACGCGTCGTCGCCGGTGGCGACGTAGTGGTGCCAGACGCCCACGGCTATGTACGCGCAGAAGTTGGTCTCACGGGAGCGGTCGGTGGGACGGGCGTGGTCGCCGTCGTCGTACGCCGCGTACCAGGAGCCGTCCGGGTTCTGGTGCTTCACCAGCCAGTCGTACGCCCGGGCCGCCGCCTCGTGCTCGCCCGCGGCGTCGAGCGCCATGGCGGCCTCGGTGTGGTCCCACGGGTCGAGGTGGTGGCCCCTGAACCACGGGATGGCGCCGTCCGGGCGCTGCTGGGCGAGGATCCCGGCGACCGTCTCGGTCGCCTGATCAGCCGTCAGAACACCGGGCAGGACGAGGTGTTCGGTGTAGCCGGGGCTCGTCACTTGGTGCCCGTGACGGACGCGGCGGACAGGTCCGCGGACACGTCTGCGGGCAGGTGCGGCTTGGTGGCGTACGCGACGAAGCTCTTGCCGACGACCGGGTTGAGCGCCTGCTCGGCGAGCCGGGTGACCAGCGGCTTCTTCATGATGTCCCAGACGAGGAGCTTGTGGTACGCCTTCACCGGCAGCGCCTTGTCGTTGTCGACGCCGAACGCGCACTTGAGCCACCAGTACGGCGAGTGCAGCGCGTGCGCGTGGTGCGTGCCGTACGGCTTGAGGCCCGCCTCGCGCATCTTGCCGAGCAGCTCGTCCGCCTTGTAGATGCGGATGTGACCGCCCTCGACCTCGTGGTACGCGTCGGAGAGCGTCCAGCAGACCTTCTCGGGCCCGTAGCGCGGCACGGTCACCGCGATGCGCCCGCCGGGCTTCAGCACGCGCACCATCTCGGCGAGCACGCCCTTGTCGTCGGGGATGTGCTCCATGACCTCGGAGATGATCACGACGTCGAACGAGGCGTCCGGGAAGGGCAGGTTGAGCGCGTCGCCCTCCATGGCGGTCGCGCTGGCCCCCTCGGGCGCCTCCCCGGCCTCCTTCATGGCGGCGAACCACTTGGCGACCTCGCGGATCTCCTCGGCGTTCTGGTCGAGGGCCACCACCTGGGCGCCGCGCCGGTAGCACTCGAAGGCGTGCCGCCCTGCGCCGCAGCCCAGGTCGAGGACGCGGTCGCCCGGGGCGAGCGGGAAGCGGGAGAAGTCCACGGTCAGCACGGGGGCTCAGCTTTCATCCGGCGGTGGGGTTGTTCGGTGGTGGGGCGGTTCGGTGGTGGGGTCGTTCGGTGGTGGGGTCGTTCGGTGGTGTCGTTCGGCGAGGTGTGCGTCTGGGTGTCAAGCAGCTCGCGGGGCCTAGGACTTGCGGGCGGCGGCCTGCGTCGCGAGGGCTTGCCGGTAGCGCTCGGCGGTGCCGATGGCGGCCTGTGTCCAGGTGAACTTCTCCAGTACGCGGGCCCGTCCGGCCGCGCCGAGCCGGGTCCGCAGCCCGGGGTCGCCGAGGAGCCGCGACAGCTGTCCGGCGAGCGCGTCGGCGTCGCCCGGCGGCACGGCGAGGCAGGTTTCGCCGTCGGGTCCCGCGACCTCGGGGATGGCGCCGCCGGTGGTGGCGACGAGCGGCGTACCGGTGGCCATGGCCTCGGCGGCCGGCAGCGAGAAGCCCTCGTACAGGGACGGCACACAGGCGACCTGCGCGCCGCGCACGAGGTCGACCAGCTCGGCGTCGCTGATCCCCTTGACGAACTCGATGGCCCCCCGGAGCCCGAACCTCTCGATGGCCTGCGCGACGGGCCCGTCCTCGGCCCGCTTCCCGACGACGACGAGGTGGGCGTCGGGCCGCTCCGAGCGCAGCTTGGCGAGTGCCTCGACGAGGTGCACGAGTCCCTTGAGGGGGACGTCGGCGCTCGACGTGGTGACGATGCGGCCCGGCACCTCGGGCACGGACGCGTCCGGCGACCACAGCTGGGTGTCGGCCCCGATGTGCACGACGTGGACGCGGTCGCGGCGCACGCCGAGGTGCTCGACGATCTCCGCCTGCGAGGACCCGGACACGGTGAGCACGGACGGCAGCCGGCGGGCGACCCGCTTCTGCATGCGGGTGAACCCGTACCAGCGCCGTACGGAGAGTCGCTTCAGCCTGCCTTCGGCGGCGTCCAGGTCGAGCTGCCGGTCCACGGTGATGGGGTGGTGGATCGTGGTCACGAGCGGCGCGCCGAGGTCGCCGAGCAGCCCGTACCCGAGCGTCTGGTTGTCGTGCACGACGTCGAACTCGCCGCGCCTGGCGGCGAGATGGCGCTTGGCCCGCAGCGAGAAGGTCAGCGGCTCGGGGAATCCACCGGTGCGCATCGTCGCGAACTCGACGGCGTCGACCCAGTCCCGGTACTCGTCCCGCTTGGGCGTACGGAAGGGGTCGGGGCTGCGGTACAGGTCGAGGCTCGGCAGCTCGGTGAGCACGACGCCCTCGTCGAGCACGGGGTAGGGCTGGGCGCCCAGCACCTCGACGCTGTGCCCGAGCCGGGCCAGCTCCCGCGACAGGTGTCGGACGTACACGCCCTGGCCGCCGCAGAACGGGTTCCCCTTGTACGAGAGGAGCGCGATGCGCAGCGGACGGTCACCGGCGCTCGCGGCGGCGACGGCCTTGTCGGCAGCGGCGGCATCCCCGGGACGGGGGCCCGCCTGTATGGCCTCAGCGGTCACTCTCGGCCCCCTTCTTGACGCACTTCCGCCGGAGCGTAGCCGCTGGCGCTAATCTAGAACAAGTTCCAGTGTTGATCGAACACGGAGCTTTGAATCTACCGGCAGGATGCGGCGGCGTAAGGTCCGGATCAGGTGATTCGCGCCACGGCGGCACGGACCGCCCGGATACGGACTCGGCACGGACACTGCACGGACCAGGCACGGACTCGGCACGCACACGGCACGGACACGGGGGCACGGGGTCAGATGAAAGCGCAAGCCAGATCGGCCGGCGGCGGCAGCAGCCACGCCGTCACCCCGACCACCCCGCCCCTGACGGAGCGTCAAGAGGCGCGTCGGCGCCGCATTCTGCACGCCAGCGCCCAGCTCGCGAGCCGCGGCGGCTTCGACGCCGTACAGATGCGCGAGGTGGCGGAAGCAGCCGAAGTCGCCCTGGGCACCCTCTACCGCTACTTCCCGTCCAAGGTGCACCTGCTGGTCGCCACGATGCAGGACCAGCTGAGCCACATGCACACCACCCTCCGCAAGCGCCCCCCGGCCGCCACCTCCTCGTCGGAGCGCGTCGCGGAAACCCTGATGCGCGCCTTCCGCGCCCTCCAGCGCGAACCGAACCTCGCCGACGCCATGGTCCGCGCCCTGACCTTCGCCGACCGCTCGGTCAGCCCGGAGGTCGACACCGTCTCCCGGCAGACCACCGCGATCATCCTGGACGCGATGGGCCTGGACACGGACGCCCGGCGCCCCACCCCGGAGCAGCTCTCGGCGGTCCGCGTCATCGAGCACACCTGGCACTCGGCGCTGATCACCTGGCTGTCGGGGCGGGCGTCGATCGCCCAGGTCAAGATCGACATCGAGACGGTGTGCAGGCTGATCGACCTGACGGCGGAGGAGGACGACTGAGCCGTCACCCGGAGGAGAACTGAGCCGCTGACCCTCCCCTCCCCGGACTCCGTCAGTCCTCCGGTGGGAACACCACCTCGCCCGAGTCCCGCAGGGTGATCGTGATCGCTTCGACCGGACAGCCCTCCGCCGCCGCGAGGACGTCCTCGTTGGCGTCGGACTCGGCGGAGACCGGGTGGGACTGGCGGGCGGTGTCCAGCCGGAAGCCGCCGGGAGCCGTGTTGACGCACATGCCGGAGCCGATGCAGACGCCGCGGTCGACCTCCACGTGCCAGCGGTCGCCCATCAGGCGCCGCCCGCCCCGGGCTCGTAACCCGCGGGGAGGTGGATCATCTTGTGCTCCAGGTACTCGCCGTAGCCCTCGGGGCCGAATTCGCGGCCGAGGCCCGAGTTCTTGTAGCCGCCGAACGGGCCCATCATGTCCATGCTGAAGGTGTTGACGGAGTAGGTGCCGGTGCGGACCTGGCGGGCGACGTCGATGCCGTGCTCGACGTCCGCCGTCCAGACGCTGCCGCTCAGGCCGTACTCGGAGTCGTTGGCGATGCGCAGCGCGTCGGCCTCGTCCTCGTACGGGAGGAGGCAGATCACCGGGCCGAAGATCTCCTCGCGGGCGATGCGCATGGAGTTGTCGACGCCGCCGAAGAGGGTGGGCTCGACGTACCAGCCGGTCTCCTGGGACTCGGGGCGGCCGCCGCCCGCGAGGATCTTGGCGCCCTCCTCCTGGCCGATCCGGATGTAGTCGAGGGAGCGCTGCTGCTGGCGGCGGGCGACGA
This sequence comes from Streptomyces sp. NPDC021093, assembly GCF_044333135.1. Taxonomy (NCBI): domain Bacteria; kingdom Bacillati; phylum Actinomycetota; class Actinomycetes; order Kitasatosporales; family Streptomycetaceae; genus Streptomyces; species Streptomyces sp. NPDC021093. The sequence goes on from NZ_JBIRQJ010000006.1 coordinate 30,700, forward strand.
GGGGGCCGACCTCGGTGGCCGGGTCCATGGGGTCGCCGACCTTGAGGGCGCCCGCCGCCGCGGCGAAGGCCTCGGCGAACTCGTCGTAGCGGGCGCGGGGGGCCAGGATGCGGGTCTGGGCCACGCAGGCCTGGCCGTTGAGCATCCAGGAGAAGGGGACGAGGCCCGCGACCGTGGTCCCCAGGTCGGCGTCGGGGAGGATCACGGCGGCCGACTTGCCGCCCAGTTCCAGGGTGACCCGGGTGAGGTTGCGGGAGGCGACCTCCATGACGCGCTTTCCTGCGGCGACGGAGCCGGTGAAGGACACCTTGTCGACGTCCGGGTGGCCGACCAGGTACTCGCTGACCTCGCGGTCGGCCGGAATGATCGAGAGCACGCCCTCCGGGAGTCCCGCCTCCGCGCAGATCTCGCCGAGGATGTACGAGTCGAGGGGGGTCTCCGGCGACACCTTCAGCACGACGGTGCAGCCGGCGAGCAGGGCGGGGGCGAGCTTCGCGGCGGCCGTGAACTGCGGGACGTTCCACGGGACGACGGCCGCGACGACACCGACCGGTTCGCGGCGGATCAGGAGATTGCCCAGGACCCCGGTGCGGCTCGTCTCGAACGGAACCTCCTGCGCCACCTTGATCGCCGTGTCCCAGACCATCATCGCGGCGAGCGCCTGCATCATGATGCTCGCGGTGTACGGGGTGCCGTTCTCGGAGGTGATGACGCGGGCCAGCTCCTCGTGGCGCACGGTGATCGCGTCCTTGATGCGGGTGACGACGGCGATCCGCTCGTCCAGGGACGTGCGGGGCCAGACCCCGGAGTCGAAGGCCTTCCTGGCCGCTGCCACGGCCCGGTCCACGTCCGCCTCGCTCGCGTGCGGGACGCGGCCGATGACCTGCTCGGTGTGCGGGGAGACGACCTCGATGGAGTTCGTGCCGAGGGCGTCGGTCAACGTCCCGCCCACATAAAGCTGCTGGTGCTCCACAAGCTCGGTCATGGCTGCTGCCTCCCGCAAGTCCGGTCGCGCACAGTTGTGCTGACGTATCGTCAGCCACCTCCCTCGAACTGATACCAGTTCTAGTTCGTACGGGGAAGGGGCGCGACGCGGCCACCGAGGAGGAACGGGGCGAACGCCAGGAGGAAGCAGAGGCCGCCCAGGGCGAGGAAGTTGAGGTTCACGGCCATCAGGACCGTGCCGAGCACCAGCGCGGACACCATGAGCAGCTTGGTGCGCAGCGGAAGGGCCGCCAGTGCGGCGAGGACGATCAAGCCGAGGAAGAAGAGCGGCGGAACGACGCCGTAGACCACCGGCTCGACCCCCGGCACGGCCTTGACCTGCTGGAAGATCTCGACCATCGCGGGACGGTCGGCCGCCATGAAGCCGGCCGTCAGGTCGATCACCGCCTGCGCGGCGGTGGCGACGAGCCCCAGCATTCCCGCCGCGAGGGCCGCCGCGGCCGCCGGACGTCTCTTCGCGGGGACGGCCCGGCGCAGGTGCAGCAGCACGGGGACGAAGAGCAACACCCCTGCCAGCATGGCGAGATGACCGGCGGTCCAGCCCGCGCTCGGCACGCCGCGCTCGCTGAGGAGGCGGATGACGCCGTACGCGGCGAAGGCCACGGGACCCGCGACGAGGGTGGTGCGGGTGAGGCGGTCCGGGGCGGAACGGGCGGGGACGGGGGCTGCGTACGTCGTGTTCGTCATGCCCCGATCCTGTCCGTGTGCAGACACCCGGACCATCGGGGACAACCACGGGGCGACCCCGACAACACCCCTGAGGCGACTAGGGGTTGAGATGCCCACGATCCCTCACGCCCGATGGAACTCGTTCTAGTTATAGTGACCGCGAGGCAAGTCCCGCACCACTTCGGACAGTTGGGGGAGCCATGACGCAGAGCGAGTCCGGCACGGACGGAGCGGGCGGGGCGGACGGAGCGGGCGGGGCGGACGGAGCGGGCGGTGGGACCGGGGCGGCCGAGGCGGCACCCGGAGTGCTCGACCACGGCGGCGGCGTCTGGAGCATCAAGGTCCCGATCCCGGACAACCCGCTCGGCCACACCCTCGTACACCTGCTGGACACCGACCGGGGGCCGGTCCTCATCGACACCGGCTGGGACGACCCCGCCTCGTGGGACACCCTCACCGCCGGGCTGGCCGCCCTGGACGTACGCGTCGAGGACGTCCACGGGGTGCTGATCACCCACCACCACCCCGACCACCACGGCCTCTCCGGCCAGGTGCGGGACGCCTCCGGGGCGTGGATCGCGATGCACGCCGCCGACGCGGAGGTGGTCCGCCGCACCCGCGCCACCGAGCCGGGCGTCTGGCTCACCCACCTGACCGCCAAGCTGGCCGCCGCCGGAGCCCCCGACGACCACCTCGCCCCGCTCGTCGCGGCCCGTGACTCGGGCCGCATGCGTACGCTCCCCGGGCTGCGGGCGGCGCTGCCCGACCGGGAGATCGCCCCCGGCGAACTGCTGCCCCTGGCGGGCCGGAAGCTGCGCGCCGTATGGACTCCGGGCCACACCCCCGGCCATGTGTGCCTGCACCTGGAGGAGCGGCACCCCGGCAACCTCCCCGGCCACGGCCGCCTCTTCTCCGGCGACCACCTGCTGCCCGGGATCACCCCGCACATCGGCCTGTACGAGGACCCGGACACCGATACCCCCGCCGACCCCCTTGGCGACTACCTCGCCTCCTTGGAACGCATCGCCCGCCTCGGCGCCGCCGAGGTCCTCCCCGCCCACCAGTACGCCTTCGCCACCCCGCGCGCACGCGTCGACGAACTCCTCGCCCACCACGAGGAACGCCTCACCGGCCTGCGCACCCTCCTCGCCACTCCCCTCACCCCCTGGCAGCTCGCGGAGCGCATGGAGTGGAACAGGCCGTGGGAGCAGATCCCGTACGGGTCCCGGAACATCGCCGTCTCGGAGGCCGAGGCCCACCTGCGCCGCCTGGTGAAACTGGGACACGCGGAGCCGGTGCCGGGCAGCGACCCGGTGACGTACACGGCGGTCGCGGCGGCCTGTAGGAGAGCACGGCGGCCGCGGCGGTCCGCATGACGTACACGGCGGTCACGGCGGTCCGTATGACGTGCACGGCGGCCGCGGCCGCGTGAATGACGCGCTCGGCGGTCGCGGCGGTCCGAAAGCCTCAGGGGAGCCGGCGTGCGGCGCCGGGCCGCTCGCCCGCCCCCGGGCCGGGCCCGGTACCGGTCGGTAGAATGCCCGGCATGATCACCCTTCGCCGCAGCGCCGCAGCGCTCGCCGTCACCGCCGTCGTCGGCGCGGTGGCCGCCCCCGTCGCCTCCGCCGCGCCGACCCCGTCGCCCGTCGCCGTTCCGTCCGGGCTGTACGGGAAGGGGGACCCGACGTACGACGGCGTCTTCCGGCAGTCGCTGGCACTGCTCGCGCAGAAGACGGCCGGGGTGAAGCCTTCCGCCAAGGCCGTGGACTGGCTGGTGGGGCAGCAGTGCGACAACGGTGGCTTCGCGGCCTTCCGGGCCGACGCGGGCAAAGCCTGCGACGCGAAGACCATGGTCGACAGCAACGCGACGTCCGCCGCCGTGCAGGCGCTGAGCGCGCTGGGCGGGCAGGACGCGGCCGTGAAGAAGGCCGTCGGCTGGCTGAAGACCGTACAGAACAAGGACGGCGGTTGGTCCTACGCACCGGGGACGCCGTCCGACTCGAACTCCACGTCGATCGTCGTGGGCGCGCTGGCCGCCGCGGGCGAGAAGCCCGCGGACTGGAAGGGCAAGGACGGCAAGTCGCCGCTCGTGGCGCTGCTCTCCTTCCAGATCAACTGTGACGGGAAGCCCGAGAACCAGGGTTCCTTCGCCTTCCAGCCCGACAAGTCCGGCAAGCTCTTCCCGAACGCCGACGCGACCGCCGCCGTGGTGACCGCCTCCCTCGGCAAGGGCCTGGTCGTCGACGCCCCGAAGGCGAACAAGGCGATCGAGGCCGCCCCGGGCTGCAAGGAGGGCATCTCCGACCCGGAGACCGCCGCGTCGGCGGGCTCCGACTACCTCTCCCGGCTGCTCGCCAAGAACGACGGGCACCTGATGTCGGCCATGCCCGGCGCCGAGTCCCAGCCCGACTTCGGCAACACCGCCGACGCCGTCGTGGCCCTCGCCGCCGACGGGCACAAGGACGCCGCCGCCAAGTCCGCCGACTGGCTGGCGAAGAACTCCGCCGCCTGGGCGAAGACGACAGGACCCGCCGGGTACGCCCAGCTGGTCCTCGCCGCGCACGCCACCGGCATGGACCCGCGCTCCTTCGGCGGCGCCGACCTCGTCGAGCAGCTGAACGCGACCGGCCCCGCGCCCGAGGTGGAGAAGGACGGGACCGACGCCGAGGACACGAAGAAGGACGAGGGCGGCTCTTCCGCGACCTGGTGGATCGTCGGCGTCGCGTTCGTGGCGAGCATGGGCGCGGGCTTCCTGATCAGCGGGCGCAACAAGAAGAACCGGCAGCTGTGAAACTCCGGACGAAGGCCGGTCGGAACCGTCGGGCGAGGCCCGGCGCACTGCTGGTGACGGCGGCGGCCGCACTGTTCGCGCTGGCGCCGACCGCACAGGCCACGCACAGCACGCAGGCCGCCGACGCCTATTCCGTCTCCGACGCCTATTCCGTCTCCGACACCGCCTCCTCCGGGTACCGCTACTGGTCGTTCTGGGAGCGCAACGGCTCCAAGTGGTCGTACGCGACCCAGGGCGCGTCCACCACGCACCCGGCCGACGGCGCCGTGCAGGGATTCCGGTTCGCTGTGAGCCAGGACTCGCAGGACGCGGCGAAGCCGCGCGGGGACGACGACTTCGGCGCCGTCTGCGCGAAGACCCCGGCCAAGGAGGGCACCAAGCGGATCGCTCTCGTCCTGGACTTCGGCACCGCCCAGGACGCGCCCGCCGGTGAGACGCCGCCCGCGCCCCGCACCGTATGTGCGCAGGTCGAAGCGGATGCGACGACCGCCGAGGCGCTCGCGGACGTGGCGAAGCCGCTGCGCTACAACAACGCGGCGCTGCTGTGCGCGATCGCCGGCTACCCGAAGGCCGGATGCGCGGAGCAGGTGGCGGGGAAGTCCTCGGCCGCGTCCTCCCCCGCACCCGCTGCTTCTGATTCCGCTTCCGCTTCGGGCCAGGACGGGAGCGGCGGCGGTCCGTCCGCCGGGCTGATCGTCGGGTTCGCAGCCGTCCTGGTGCTCGGCGGGGCCGCCGTGTGGCAGGCACGCCGCCGCCGGGGATGAGCACAGTCGTCCCGGGTCTGCGCGCCCCCGCCGCCAGCCGCAGCAACGCCCTGCACGCCGGGGCCTGGTGGCTGTGGGCGCTCGGTCTTGCCACCGCCGCGTCCCGGACCACCAATCCGCTGCTGCTCGGGCTGCTGGTCGGGGTCGCCGGTTACGTGGTCGCCGCGCGCCGCACCGATGCGCCGTGGGCGCGGTCGTACGGGGCGTTCGTCAAGCTCGGGCTGATGGTGCTGGTGATCCGGCTGGTGTTCTCGGTGTTCCTCGGGTCGCCCATTCCGGGGCAGCACGTACTGTTCGCGCTGCCCGAGGTGCCGCTGCCCGACTGGGCGAAGGGCGTGCGGCTCGGCGGGAAGGTGACCGCCGAACAGCTGGTCTTCGCTCTGTACGACGGGCTGAAGCTGGCCACCCTGCTGATCTGCGTGGGCGCCGCGAACGCGCTCGCCAATCCGGCCCGGCTGCTGAAGTCGCTGCCCGGTGCGCTCTACGAGGCGGGTGTGGCGGTCGTCGTCGCGATGACCTTCGCGCCGAACATGGTCTCCGACGTCGTCCGGCTGCGGACCGCCCGACGGCTGCGCGGCCGGCCCACCGGCGGTGTGAAGGCGCTGGTCCAGATCGGTCTGCCGGTCCTTGAGGGCGCGCTGGAGCGGTCCGTGGCACTGGCCGCTTCGATGGACGCGCGGGGGTACGGGCGGACCGCCCAAGTCCCGCCCGCGGTACGGCACTTGACGACCGCCCTCACCCTGGGTGGACTGCTCGGTGTGTGCGCCGGGACGTACGGACTGCTCGCGGCCGAGGGCGCCGGGTACGGACTGCCGGTGCTGCTGATCGGGCTCGTCGCCGCCATGGCCGGACTGCGGCTCGGCGGGCGGCGCAGCGTGCGCACCCGGTACCGGCCGGACCGGTGGGGAGCGCGGGCCTGGCTGGTCGCCGGGTCCGGGGCGGCCGTGGCGGGGCTGATGATCTGGGCCGGTTCGTACGATCCGGCGGCCCTGCACCCAGGGGTGCTGCCCCTGGTGGCGCCCGAACTCCCGGTGTGGCCCGCGCTGTCGGTGCTGGTCGGGCTGCTGCCCGCGTTCGTGGCCCCCGTACCCGCACCGCCGACCGCTTCGAAAGAAGCCGCTGCTTCGAGAGAGAACGTGAAGTGATCCGGTTCGAGAACGTCTCCGTCCGGTACGACGGCGCCGACACCCCCGCTCTCCAGGGCATCGACCTCACCGTCCCCGAGGGCGAGCTGGTGCTGCTCGTCGGCCCGTCCGGAGTCGGCAAGTCGACACTGCTCGGCGCGGTGTCCGGTCTGGTACCGCACTTCACCGGGGGCGTACTGACCGGCCGGGTCACCGTCGACGGCCGTGACACCCGCACCCACAAGCCGCGCGAACTCGCGGACGTGGTCGGCACCGTCGGCCAGGACCCCCTCTCCCACTTCGTCACCGACACCGTCGAGGACGAGCTGGCGTACGGCATGGAGTCGCTGGGCGTCGCCCCCGACGTGATGCGGCGGCGCGTCGAGGAGACCCTCGACCTGCTCGGCCTCGCCGACCTGCGCGACCGCCCGATCGCCACCCTGTCGGGGGGCCAGCAGCAGCGCGTCGCCATCGGGTCCGTCCTCACCACCCATCCCAAGGTCCTCGTCCTCGACGAGCCGACGTCCGCCCTGGACCCGGCCGCCGCCGAAGAGGTCCTGGCGGTGCTCCAGCGTCTCGTCCACGACCTGGGCACGACCGTGCTGATGGCCGAACACCGGCTGGAGCGGGTCGTGCAGTACGCCGACCAGGTCGTCCTGCTGCCCGGCCCCGGTCTCGCCCCTGTGATGGGCAAGAGCGCCGCGGTGATGGCCGTCTCCCCCGTGTTCCCGCCCGTGGTGGGTCTCGGCCGGCTGGCCGGGTGGACACCGCTGCCGCTGTCCGTACGGGACGCCCGGCGCAGGGCCGCCGCGCTGCGGGCCGAGCTGGCGGACCGTACGCCTGCCGCGGACGCCCCCGTACCCGACGCACCGCCCGTCGCCGAAACGGCCGGGCTCTCGCTGCGCCGGGGCCGCGTCGAGGCCCTGCGGAACGTGACCCTGTCCGTACGCCCCAGGGAGACGGTGGCCCTGATGGGGCGCAACGGGGCAGGGAAGTCAACCCTGTTGAACGCCCTGGTCGGCATGCACGAGCCGTCGTCGGGCCGGGTCCTGGTCGGCGGCCGCGTTCCGGCGAAGACCTCGCCGCGCGAGATGGTGCGCCGAGTGGGCCTCGTACCGCAGGAGCCGCGCGACCTGCTGTACGCGGACACGGTCGCCGCCGAGTGCGCCGCGGCCGACCACGACGCGGGCGCGGACCCCGGCACCTGCCGGGCACTGGTGAGCGCGCTGCTGCCGGACGTACCCGACTCCACCCACCCCCGTGACCTGTCGGAGGGGCAGCGCCTCGCTCTGGCCCTCGCCCTCGTACTCACCGGGAAGCCTCCTCTCCTGCTGCTCGACGAGCCGACGCGCGGTCTGGACTACGCGGCGAAGGCCCGGCTGGTCGGGATCCTGCGCGGACTGACGGCCGACGGTCACGCCCTGGTGCTGGCCACCCATGACGTGGAGCTGGCCGCCGAACTGGCGCACCGGGTGGTGATCCTCGCCGACGGGGAGATCGTCGCGGACGGGCCGACTCCGGAAGTGGTCGTGTCCTCTCCTTCCTTCGCGCCGCAGGTGGCGAAGGTCCTCGCACCGCAGCAGTGGCTGACCGTGCCCCAGGTGGCGAAAGCACTGGGTCGGGCAGTACCGGGGCGGGATGCACCTGATCGAGACGGACTGGGTCGGGGTGCGCACGGCCGGGGTGTGCAGGAACCGGACACTCAGGAGGACGCACGGTGAGCGCTGTCCGGCCGGTGCGGCTCGGGCCCCGCTCCGTCGCCGCGCTCGTACTGGTCAGCCTGGTCGGGGTGATCGCCTTCGGGTGGCCGCTGCTCGCCGACTCGGCCGCCGGGCTCGCGCACTCCAAGGACGCGCCGTGGCTGTTCGCCGCGCTGCTGCCGCTGCTGGTCGCGGTGGTGGTGGCGACGATCTCGGACTCGGGTCTCGACGCGAAAGCCGTCGCGATGCTGGGGGTGCTGGCCGCCGTGGGTGCGGCGCTGCGCCCGCTCGGGGCGGGGACGGCCGGCCTGGAGCCGATGTTCTTCCTGATGGTGCTGAGCGGCCGGGTACTGGGGCCCGGCTTCGGTTTCGTCCTCGGGTCGGTCACGATCTTCGCCTCCGCTCTGCTCACCGGTGGGGTGGGGCCGTGGATGCCTTTCCAGATGCTCGCCATGGGCTGGTTCACGATGGGCGCCGGCCTGCTGCCCGGCTGGGAGCGGCTGCGCGGGCGGGGCGAGCTGGTGCTGCTCGCCGTGTACGGGTCGGCGGCCGCCTTCTTCTACGGCACGGTCATGAACCTCCAGGGCTGGACGTACATCGGCGGCCTGTCCACCGGTGTCTCCTTCGTACCGGGCGACCCGCTGCACGAGAACCTGGTCCGCTTCCTCGCGTACTGCCTGGCCACCTCGGTGGGCTGGGACCTGGGCCGGGCGGTCCTCACGGTCGTCCTGACACTGACGGTCGGCCCGGCCCTGCTGAAGGCGCTGCGCCGGGCGACCCGACGGGCGGCCTTCGAAGCACCGGTCGCCTTCGAGGTCCCGCCGCCCGGCCGGGAGGCCCCGCCCGGCCCCGGGTCGCTGCCCGGCCCAGGATCGACGCCCGCTCCCGGGGCGCCGTCCGCTCCCGAGATCTCGCCCAAGTCGTAGCCGCCCGGTTCCGCTCCGTACGGAACCGGGTCCCGGTGGTGTGAACCGAGCCATAGGACCTTGGTCCTTCACTATCCGGGGTAGTAGATCGTCCGGCCCCTCACTCACCCCTGCCACACCCCCTGTGAGCTGGAGAATTCCTCCCGGTACGAAGTCGGCCCTTTGTACCCGCGCCGCCGCTTCCACTAGTAGGAGCGGTGCTTGCGGGGCCGGACCACGGCTGCTTCATTGGTTCAGCCGCAGGGCGCCGGACGGCTCCGCTTTCCGCCGTGGTGCCCCTCCCCCCGAAGCCTCAGGGCATCGCGTGCGGCGGTTCTGTCCCCGACGTTAGGCCCCCTTCGTGTCGTTCGCTTTCATCAGCCGTTTCACCGCCCGCCAGAAGACCGCCGTCGTCGGCGCCACCGCCCTGCTGGGTGCTGCGGGTGCCGTCCTCGGATCGTCCTCCCCGGCAGCGGCGGCCCCCGCGTCCGCCCAGGACGTGGCCCGGCAGATGATGCCCGCGGCCCAGTACCAGTGCTTCAGCAACATCGTGTCGCAGGAGTCCGGCTGGAACCACCACGCCACCAACGCCTCCTCCGGTGCGTACGGCCTGGTCCAGGCGCTCCCCGCGTCGAAGATGTCCTCGGCCGGCGCGGACTGGAAGGAAAACCCGAAGACCCAGATCAAGTGGGGTCTGAACTACATGGAATCCCGCTACGGCAGCCCGTGTGGCGCGTGGGACTTCTGGCAGCAGAACCACTGGTACTGAGCCCTGCCGTTCACTGGTCCCTACCGGCCCAGTGCGACGAACCACCGCGCTATCTGCGGTATGGACTTCTTGAAGGCCCCGAAGTGGTCGACCTCCCCCTGGTCGACCACCGGGGCCTTCAGCCCGTTGTCCGCCAGGTCGGCGGCGCAGGTGCGCGCATTGCCGATGGGTACGTCGGTGTCGCCGGACGAGGTGTGGAGCCGCACCGGCACCCTGGGCTTCCAGTCGCAGGTGCCGTCGTTGGCCTCGATCGCCTTGAGCAGTGCGCCGCTGGGGTGGCGCATCTCCTCGTAGAAGGCGGGGGTGAGAAGTTCCTTCACCGAGCCGGGCAGGTTCTTGACGACGTCCTCCTCGGTGTGCCTGGTGTCGAAGAGCTGCTCGACGACCTTGGCGTAGGGCTGCCGGAAGACCTCGGCGGGGTCCTTGTAGAGGGGGTGGATCCGGTTCTGGGCGGTGAGGAAGTACGAGGTGTAGAAGAGGCCGCTCATCGGGTTGACCCGGCCGTCGTACAGCGCCGGTATCTCCGTGCCACTCAGGTCGTACGGTCCGGCGACGGGGGCGAGGGCCTTCAGTCGGAAGTGCCGGTCGCCGCCGGTGCTGCCGGCGCCCCGGGCCAGCTCACGGCCGACCGCCATCGCGACCTGGCCGCCCTGCGAGAAGCCGGTGGCGTAGACGTCGCCGTTCAGCGCCCGGCCGAGCTGCTTCGCTGCCTGCCGCGAGGCCCGCAGCATGTCGACCGTGGCGGTGACGGCGGACTTGGTGTCCATGTACGGGTGCAGGCCGGGCCCCTGGCCGAGCCCGAGGTAGTCGGGGGCCGCGACCGCCCGGCCCGTACTCGCGTACAGGTAGGGCGAGAGGCGGCCGAAGTCGTCGCCCACGGAGGGGGCATAGTCGCGGTGGACCATGGTGCCGTGCGTGTCGGAGACGATCGGCAAGCGGCGGTCGCCGCTCTTGGGCAGCCCCTTGGGCAGCACGAACAGTCCGGTGGCGGTGGTCGGGGCGCCCTGCGGCGTCACCGTCCGGTACGTCAGCCGGTATGCGGCGAGGCCGTACCGCACCAGCTGCGCGTCCGCCTCGACGCCCCCCTTGGCCACGAACGCGGCGACCTCGCCCCGGTCCAGTTCGCCGAGCGGGGTGACGGAGAGCAGAGCGCCCCGATCGGCGTGCTTCTGCGCCGCCGGCGCGGAGGCGGCCGGTATGGCAGCGGCAGCCGGGGTGACGGTAGGTGCCGTGGCCGCCAGCGCCGGAGCTGCTGCGAGACCGGCGAGAGCAACGGCGGTGACCAGTGCGGTAGTTGCAGCGCGTGTTTGCTTCATGTCTCGACATTAGGTACGCCGCTGATCCACCACCATGTGGCTGGCCGCACTGTTGAGGTGCGCTCAACACCACCCCCAGAATGCGGCAAACCGCAGGGCACCCCGCGCACTGCCCACGGAGCACTGCCCACGGACCGTTCTCGCCCGCACCCGCACCGTACCTGCGCCGTACCCGCGCCGCACCCGCGTCCTCACAGCCGCTGAATGATCGTCCCCGTCGCCAGCGCCCCGCCCGCGCACATCGTGACCAGCGCGAACTCCTTGTCCCTGCGCTCCAGTTCGTGCAGCGCCGTGGTGATCAGCCGGGCTCCGGTCGCGCCCACCGGATGACCGAGTGCGATGGCGCCGCCGTTCACATTGACCTTCTCCAGGTCCTGCTCGAAGACCTGCCCCCAGCTCAGCACCACCGAGGCGAAGGCCTCGTTGATCTCGACGAGATCGATGTCCTTGAGCGACATGCCCGCCTTGCCGAGCACCGCCCGCGTCGCGTCGATCGGCCCGTCCAGGTGGTAGTGCGGGTCGGATCCGACCAGCGCCTGCGCGACGATCCGGGCCCGCGCCTTGAGCTTGAGCGCCCGCGCCATCCGCTTCGACGCCCACATGAGCGCGCACGCGCCGTCGGATATCTGCGAGGAGTTCCCCGCGGTGTGCACGGCCGTCGGCATCACCGGCTTCAGCGCGCCCAGGGCCTCCATCGACGTGTCGCGCAGCCCCTCGTCCCGGTCGACGAGCCGCCACATGCCCTGGCCCGCAGCCTGCTCCTCCTCGTTCGTCGGCACCTGCACGGCGAACGTCTCCCGCTTGAAGCGCTCCTCCGCCCATGCGGTCGCCGCCCGCTCCTGCGACAACAGGCCCAGCGAGTCGACCCGTTCCCGGGTCAGCCCCCGGTGCCTGGCGATCCGCTCGGCCGCCTCGAACTGGTTGGGCAGATCCACGTTCCACTCGTCCGGGAAGGGCTTGCCCGGCCCGTGCTTGGAGCCGCTGCCCAGCGGCACCCGGGACATCGCCTCGACACCGCAGCCGATGCCGATGTCGATGACTCCGGCCGCGATCATGTTCGCGACCATGTGGTTGGCCTGCTGCGAGGAGCCGCACTGACAGTCGACGGTGGTCGCCGCCGTCTCGTACGGAAGCCCCATCGCCAGCCATGCGTTGCGCACCGGGTTCATCGACTGCTCACCGGCGTGCGTGACGGTGCCGCCGACGACCTGCTCGACGCAGTCGGCGGGGATGCCGGTGCGGCCGAGCAGCTCCCGATAGGTCTCACCGAGCAGATAGGCGGGATGCAGGTTGGCGAGCGCGCCCCCGCGTTTGCCGATGGGGGTGCGTACGGCTTCGACGATGACGGGTTCCGCGGCCATGAGCTCGTCCTCTTCTCACCAGGTACCGGAGTCTTCAGCAGGATTGCAGAGCAGGAATCCAGGAAGAATTAGTACGCGTTCTAGTTCTGCTGCCAGTCTCGTGAAGAACGGCCCGACTGCGCAAGGGTCTTGCCACTTGTAGAACTCGTTACTACCTTGCGGACAACTTCTGATGGGTCGTCAGACGTGCGCCAGTGATGCGTCAGTGAGAGGAAGTTGCCGATGTCCTGCCCCGTCCTCCCCGAAGGGTTCGACTTCACCGATCCCGACGTACTCCAGTCCGGCATCCCCCTCCCCGAATTCGCGGCGATGCGGCAGACCGCACCCGTCTGGTGGTGTGCGCAGACACCCGGGATCTCCGGGTTCGACGACGCCGGCTACTGGGTGGTGACGCGGCACGAGGACGTCAAGTACGTCTCCACGCACCCCGAGCTGTTCTCCTCGAACACCAACACCGCGGTGATCCGCTTCAACGAGTCGATCAGCCGCGACCAGATAGAGGTCCAGAAGCTGATCATGCTGAACATGGACCCGCCAGAGCACACCCGGGTCCGCCAGATCGTGCAGCGCGGCTTCACCCCGCGCGCCGTCCGCTCCCTGGAGGACGCGCTGCGCGACCGGGCGCGGAAGATCGTCGAGGCGGCGGTGGCGGAGTCCCAGAAGGGCGACGGCAGCTTCGACTTCGTCACGAACATCGCCGTGGAACTCCCCCTCCAGGCGATCGCCGAGCTCATCGGCGTGCCGCAGGAGGACCGCAGCAAGATCTTCGACTGGTCCAACAAGATGGCGGCGTACGACGACCCCGAGTACGCGATCACCGAGGAGATCGGCGCCGAAGCCGCCATGGAGATCGTCTCGTACTCGATGAACCTGGCGGCCGCGCGCAAGGAGTGCCCGGCCAAGGACATCGTGTCGCAGCTGGTCGCGGCGGAGGGCGACGGGAACCTGGCCTCCGACGAGTTCGGCTTCTTCGTGATCCTGCTGGCCGTGGCCGGCAACGAGACCACCCGCAATGCCATCAGCCACGGCATGCACGCCTTCCTCACCCACCCCGAGCAGTGGGAGCTGTACAAGAGGGAGCGCCCGGGGACGACCGCCGAGGAGATCGTCCGCTGGGCGTCGCCGATCGTGTCCTTCCAGCGGACCGCGACGCAGGACCTGGAGCTGGGCGGGCAGCGGATCAAGAAGGGCGACCGGGTCGGGATGTTCTACTCCTCGGCCAACCACGACCCGGAGGTCTTCGAGGAGCCGGAGAAGTTCGACATCACCCGCGACCCGAATCCGCACCTGGGCTTCGGCGGCGGCGGTCCGCACTTCTGCCTCGGCAAGTCCCTCGCGGTCCTGGAGATCAACCTGATCTTCAACGCCCTCGCGGACGCACTCCCGGACCTGCACCTGGCGGGCGACCCTCGACGGCTGCGCTCGGCCTGGCTGAACGGAATCAAGGAGCTTCGGGTCAGGACATGACCCTTGTCCGTGCGCCTACGCGCTGATGCGGTGGTAGCTGCTGCCGTCCTTCGTACGGGACAGGAAGCCGCCCTCGACGAGATAGCGGCGCAGCGCCGAACAGTCCTCGTGCACGGCCCGGATCGCGTCGTTGACCTCGCGCTCGGTGTAGTCGCGGCCGGAGACGAAGAGGGTCTCGGTCAGATGCGCGAGCAACTGCGCGCGACGGGCGGGCTTGCGCGGTACGGACGTGAGCCGCCCGCCGGAGAAGAACGCCTCGACACCTTGGCCCGACACGGGTGACTCCCAGCCTCTGCGACAACAACGAATGCGACATCGATGAGTGCGACAACGATGAACACAAGGCTCTGTTCTAGCCGTTGGGGACGCCCTCCTGCCACGCATTAAACAGCGGGACCTCCCCGCTCGCGTCGAGCACGACGACCCCGAAGGGCCGCTCGAAGCGGATCGTCTCGGTACGCAGCGGGGGCGGTGCGGCACCGGCCGCCATCGGCACCACGCTCACGGCGGCAGCCTCCACCCCCTCCTCCGCGACCTTGAGGACGGCTTCCTGCACCACCCGTGAGACGGCGAGGGGCTCCGGGGACATCCCGGAGAAGTCGGCGGACTCCGTGGTCGCCCGGTGGATGCCCCATGCGGCCAGGTGGCCGGTCACTTCGACGGTCGTACGGAGCGAGAGCCGGGGCAGTGCCAGCGCCACGAGGTCGGTGTCGAGCGGCACCCTGTCACCCGGCCCGGCCCACCCGGCGGGCAGTACGTCCCGCGGCCCGGCACTCTCCGCCCCCAGCAGGAAGCGCACCCTGGCCGGGGCACCGCCCTGCTCCGCACGGCAGCGGAGCTCCACCACCCTGGTCGGGCCGACCGTCCAGGCGTCCGCGAGCGGAACCCCCTTGTGCATGGTCGGCACCCGGTGCCGTGTCCCCGCGGCATCCATGAAGTCGCACTCCCGGGTCGCCCAGGGCTCGAAGGGGACCTCCCAACGGGCCTTCAGCGCGAGGGCATTCACCACCGCGAGCAGGATGTCGTCCCCCAACCGCACCGGCAGCCGCTCGACCAGACCGCCCGTCACGGCCCGTACCCAGTCGTCGATCTCCGCCGGATCGAGCCGCCCCACGGCCACCCCCGGCAGCGCCTCCTGGAACTCCCGGTGCACCGGCACCCTGCTCCACACACAGCTCGCCACCCCGAGCGCCTCGGTGCCCCGAAGCACACGCTCCGCCTCGCCCACGGCCTTCGCCGCGTCGTCCCCCGCGAACCCGAGCAGTCGCCGCAGCTCGTCGGCGGTCTCGCCCTTCGCCCCGGCCGCCACCACGCCCAACGCCAGCCACAGCCCGGCCGGCGACCGCACGAAGTCCCCGCTCCCGGTCAGCCCCAGCCACCGCTCGGCAAACCGCCTGATCTCCGCCCCGTCCCACATGACCGTCCCCCTCGCCTCTCCAACTCCCCGTGTCCCGGCCCCCCGACTTCCCGGCGCCCGGCCTCCCCGCCTCCCGGTCTCCCGGTCTCCCGGGCCCAAGATCCCCGGACCAACGACACTACCGACCGCCACTGACAACGGCGTCCGAGCGGACCGCGCACCGCTGCCCGCCCCGCCCGGTGTCAGTCCCGTACGGCAGGATGGAACGCATGAGCATCGTGAAGATCAACGCACTGACCGTGCCCGCCGAGCAGCGGGAGGTCCTGGAGAAGCGGTTCTCGTCGCGCGCCGGGTCCGTGGAGAGCTCCGACGGGTTCGAGTGGTTCGAGCTGCTGCGGCCCGTCGAGGGCACCGACCAGTACCTCGTATACACGCGCTGGCGCGACGAGGAGTCCTTCAAGGCGTGGATGGAGGGCCCGATGAAGGAGGCGCACCAGCGCGGAGCGGGCGGCGGAGAAGGCGGCGAGCGTCCCAAGCCCGCCGCCTCCGGCTCCACCGTGTGGTCGTTCGAGGTGGTCCAGCAGGCCGGTCCGAAGACTGCCTGAGACCGCCCGGGACCGCCTGGGACCGGCTTGTATCCGGTCGTCCGGTTCTTCCGGTCGCCCGGCCTTCCGGTCTACATCTGGAGCAGCCGCTCCGTCACCTCGCGGTACTTGCGCAGGGCGACCCGCAGTTCCTCCGTCTCCGCCTCCCGGTCCTCGGACTCCCAGGCGCCGCGGAGCGAACGGCGGTGCTCGGCAAGGGTCTCCGCGACGTGACGGGTGGCCTCCTCCAGTACGTGGTCGGCCTCCTCGACCGCACGCCGCGGCTCGTCGACGAAGTGGTTGACGGCCTGCTGGAGGCGCAGCCCCAGCTTGTCGCGCTCACCGTGCGGAAGGAGATGTGCGCCGCGCCCCTGGCCCGGTGCCTGTGCCGGTGCCTGTGTCTGTGTCTGTGTCTGTGTCGACGGAACCGGCGGCCCAGGTACCGTTCCTTGCCCCTCCGACGGCCGGTGCAGCGGGCCGACCTCGTTCGATCCGCCCGCCCCGGTCACCCCGAAGTCCCGTGCGGTGCGGCCCGGTTGACCGGCCTGCGCCGGGTCGTGCAGCGCGTCCGGCTCTGCTTCCGCGCCGCGCTCCGAGGGGGTCGGCACCCGGTGTGCCCCGGCGTCCCCACCCTGACCACGGCCCTGCCCCTGCCCCTGCCCACTGTGCGCGGGCCTCTCGTTTCCGGCCTCGTACGTCATGTCAGACTCCACTCCCCTTGGTGTGCCGGCCCAGCGGGCGCGGATCCGTCACCAGCGCCTCGAACAGAGCACGGGCCTCGACCACGGCCTCCCGCATCTCCTCCGTACCGCCGTCGCCGCGTGCCGCGCTCCGCACCCGGCGGAAACCGTCGAGGTGCGTGGCGTGGTGCACGGACAGTGCCTCGAACTGCTCGGTCTCGCCGTCCGGATAGCCCCGTTCGACGGCGACCGCCGACAGCAGCCGGTCCGCTTCGGCGACCGCCTTCTGCGGGGAGTCGACGAACTGTTCCTGCACTCCGGCCCAGTGGGCGACGTAACTCTCGTGCCTCTCTCGCGGCAGCTCACGCGGGCGGAAGCCGCCGTACCGCTTCACCCGCTCGTTCAGCTCGTGCTCGGCCGCCTGGGCGTCGCCGCCGTGCCGGGCCAGCACCCTCTCGTACTCGGGGCCGAACCGCCGCTTCAGACCCCCGCCGCCCACCCGGCCCCGTCCGGGACCGAGGAAGACGACGGCAGCCGCGACGGCGACCACTACCACCACGATCAGCACAATGATCAGGACTGTGGACATGCTCTGCCTTTCCGGTGCTCGGTGCTCGGTGTCCGGTGTCCGGACTCGGTGCTCGGGACCCGGGTGCACGGTGCGCGGTGCTCGGGCTCGGGGCCCGCAGGTGCACGGCCCCTCGCCACACCGGGTAGCCCGTAATCCGGTGGCCAAACGGCCGCCGTCTCGGGTACAGAGATGCGATGACCTGGATCATCACCACCGAACACCCCCGCACTCCGGACGCGACCACGCTGCGCCGCGACTACTACGACGAGGTCGCGAGCCGCTACTGGGAGCGCCCCGCCACGGAGCGGGAGATCGACGAGGGGCTGACCGACGACGGCACGGATCTGCTGGTGCCGCCGACCGGCACGTTCGTCGTCGGGCGCTACGAGGGCAAACCGTCGGCATGCGCCGGGATGGTCCTGCTCGACGCCGAACTGGCCGAGCTGACGAGGGTGTTCGTACGTCCCGAAGCGCGCGGCACGGGCGGCGGCGGGCGGCTGCTGAAGGCGATCGAGAAGACCGCACGCGCGTACGGCGCCAAGCGCATCCAGCTCGACACCCGCAACGACCTGGTGGAGGCGCGCGGCCTGTACACCAAGCACGGTTACCGGGAGGTCGAGGCGCTCAACGCGAAGCAGTACGCGGAGCACTGGTTCGTGAAGGACCTGACGGACTCGCCCGACACGAAGGACCTGACATGAAGAACTGACGGAGGCTGACGCACCTGAGAGAGGCCCGACGCCCGCCGGCCACCGGACCTCAGCGGCCCAGCCGCTCCCTCCGCACCTCTGCCGTCCCCGTCGGCCGCTCCCCGTCCGACCCGCACATCTCGCCGCTCAACTGCTCCACCAGCTCGGAAAGGTCGTCGTACCGCTCGGGCACCCACCAGTCGCCGAGCAGCTCCGCGAGGGACTCCTCGCGAGCCACCGCCAGCCGGTCGGCGACGGCCGCGCCCCGGTCCGTCAGCAGCAGCGCGAGCCCCTCGCGCCTGGCCAGCCCGCGCTCCTCGGTCTGCCGTGCCGCTTCCCAGATCACTTCGGGGGGTACGGTGCTGCGCTCGGCCAGCAGCGCCGGCTGGACGAGTCCGCCCCGCCGCATCCGCAGCAGCAGCCAGCTCGCGGCGGGGAGGTGGTCGTACCCGGCCCGCGCGGTGATCCTCTCGTACGCGGCCCGGCGTCCGTCCCGGGTGCCCAGCACCGACAGGGCCCGCGCCACCTCGTCGTGCGAGGACCGCTCGACGGGGTTGGCAGCGAGGGTCTGCGACGCCTCGGGGGCGGTGACGGAGCCGCGCAGCCTGTCCTCTTTGAGGAACCATGCGAGGACGAAGGCGACGACGCCGACCGGGGCCGCGTACAGGAACACATCGGTGATCGCGGAGGCGTACGCGTCGAGCACCTCGGGCCGCAGCGCGGCCGGGAGCCGGGCGATGGCCCGCGGGTCGGACTCCAGCCGGGCGACGTCGAGACCGGGCGGCAGCTGCTGCCCGGCCAGGGCGGCGGACAGTTTGCCGTCGAGCCGCCCCGTGAAGATCGTGCCGAAGACGGCGACGCCGAACGACGCCCCGATCGACCGGAAGAAGGTCGCGCCCGCCGTGGCCACGCCCAGGTCCTCGTACGGCACCGCGTTCTGCACGATCAGCACCAGCACCTGCATGACGAGGCCGAGCCCGGCGCCGAAGACGAAGAAGCTGAGGCTCATCTGCAGGGTGCTGCTGGTCGCGGTCAGCTGGTGCAGCAGATACAGGCCGACGGTCGTGACGGCCGTGCCGACGACGGGGAAGACCTTCCAGCGGCCGGTCCTGCTGACGATCTGCCCGGACCCCGTGGTGGAGATCAGCATGCCGAGCACCATCGGCAGCATGTGCACGCCGGACATGGTCGGGCTGACCCCCTGCACCACCTGCAGGAAGGTCGGCAGGTACGTCATCGCACCGAACATCGCGAAGCCGACCACGAAGCTGATGACCGAGCTGAGGACGAAGGTCCGCACCGTGAACAGCCTCGGCGGAAGCACCGGCTCCGCCGCCCGCCTCTCCACATGGATGAAGGCGGCGAGCACCACCACGCCCAGCACTCCGAGCCCGACGATCTGCGGCGACGCCCATGCCCAGGTGGTGCCGCCGAGGGAGGCGATGAGGACGAGGCAGGTGGCGAGGGAGGCGATGAGGAAGGTGCCGAGGTAGTCGATGCGGTGCTTGGTGGTACGGACGGGCATGTGCAGGGCGGCGGAGATGACGACGAGGGCGACGATGCCGACGGGCAGGTTGATGTAGAAGACCCAGCGCCAGCTCAGGTGCTCGGTGAACAGTCCGCCGAGCAGCGGCCCGAGCACGCTGGTGGTGCCGAACACGGCCCCGAAGAGCCCCTGGTACTTGCCGCGTTCCCGGGGAGCGACGATGTCCCCGACGATCGCCATGGCGAGCACCATCAGCCCGCCGCCGCCGAGCCCCTGCAGCGCCCGGAAGGCGATGAGCTGCGGCATGTTCTGCGCGATGCCGCAGAGCACGGACCCTACGAGGAAGATCACGATCGCCGTCTGGAAGAGCTTCTTGCGCCCGTACTGGTCGCCGAGCTTGCCCCACAGCGGGGTCGCGGCGGTCGCGGCCAGCATGTACGCGGTCACCACCCACGACAGGTGGTTCATGCCCCCGAGATCGCTGACGATCGTCGGCAGCGCGGTCGACACGATGGTCTGGTCGAGGGCCGCCAGCAGCATGCCGAGCAGCAGCGCACCGATGGAGACGAGCACGGCCCGCTGCGGCAGCCCTTCACCGGGCGCGGGAGCGGGACCGTGCGGCGGCTCCTGGCCCTGTCGGCCTTGGGCCCGCTGCGGTTGCTGAGGCTGGTGTGCCTGCCGATCCTCCTGAGCCATACCTCCATCCTGGTCGTTCTGTACGGATACGGCCTGCCGAGCGGGCCCCGCCCCGGCCCTGGCCATTGGGCCCCGGCGCCCGGGTCTGCATAATCGCTGGCAGTTCGAGGGAGGGGACCCCATGGAAAACGGACACCTATGTCCTGAATGCGGTACGGAACGGGCAGCACCGGACGGAAACAGACCGGGCCCGGGTGCCCCCACCTGCGACTGCGCCCGCCGGGCCGCGGACGCACACCACGCGGAACGTACGGCGGCGATAGCCGACGCGGAGGACTTCAACCCTCTCCGCATCCGCCCGTACGTGAACCTGGGCAGCCCGGAGGAGGACACCCCGCCGGACACCTCGACCCTTCCGGCATTCGACGAGGAGCACGGCCCCGGGGGCGGAGCACCGGGGACAGCGCCCCGGACACCGGGCACCGCACGCCCGACCCCGGCCCCGGCCGCAGCCCAGCCCCCTGCTCCCGGCCCGCCTTCCGACCACACCATGCCGCTGCGCGCAGTCCAGGCCCCGTACACCGACGGACCGGCCCCGTACGCCGACGGACCTGCCCCGCGCACCGGTGGACCCGCCCCCCACACCGACGGACCGGCCCCGTTCACCGACGAGTCCGCCCCGTACGCCGACGAACCGCCCCGTCGCCGCCGAGGCCGAGGCGCCGTCCTCCTGGCCGCCACGGCCGCCGCCGTGATCCTCACCGGCGCCGCCTTCGCCGTGGGCGCCTTCGACAGCGACCCCGGCGACACCCGCGCGCTCCCCGCCGGCGGCACCCCCACCGCGGTCCCCACGCGGGTCACCGAGTCGCGCGCCGAGAGCACCCCGTCGCGCACCGCCTCCGCACCGCCGTCGCCGACCGCGACCGCTTCTCGCACCGCACGCCCCACGCCGACGCGCGCGACCCGCTCAACGGCCCCCTCGCGCAGGCCGGTGCCCCCTCCGTCGAAGGCTCCGACGGCCCCCGCGTCCTCGCCGGTCGCCCCGCCGACGTCCGAACCCCCGGCCGAGACCCTGCCGCCCGGCTCCCTCGCGCAGGGCTCCACCGGCCCGGACGTGACGGAGCTCCAGGACCGGCTGTCCCAGGTCTGGCTCTACAACGGCGCACTGGACGGGCGCTACACCTCCCGCGTCACCTCCGCCGTCGCCTCGTACCAGTCGCGCATGGGCATCGACGACGACCCGGAGGGCGTCTACGGCCCGGCCACCCGCGCCTCCCTGGAGGACTACACCGACGAGCCGTGACGGGCCGCACGGCCGACTGCACGACCGACTTCGCAACCCGCTCCGCGACCGGCTTCGCGACCCACTCCGTGACCGGCTTCGCGACCCGCTCCGTGACCCGAATCTCGTTTCCGCACCACGGGGCGGGGTGGCGCGCGCCCTCCCTGTTTTGTATCG
Organism: Streptomyces sp. NPDC021093; assembly: GCF_044333135.1. Lineage (NCBI taxonomy): Bacteria > Bacillati > Actinomycetota > Actinomycetes > Kitasatosporales > Streptomycetaceae > Streptomyces > Streptomyces sp. NPDC021093. Next base: position 52,033 of record NZ_JBIRQJ010000006.1, read on the forward strand.
TTCAAGAACAAAGTGGTTCCGTCCGCGTACCCTGACCGGTGGACGGAACCGCTTGTTTCTTTGCACAAGCCCGCGCACCCAAGCATCCGCAAGCTCGCGCCCTGGAGTCTGAAAATGCCCAGCACCACCGTCCTGCCCTTCAAGGCCCTCCTCCTGGACATGGACGGCACGCTCGTCAACTCCGACGCCGTGGTCGAGCGCTGCTGGCGGGAGTGGGCGGTCGAGCACGGCCTGGACCCGGTCGAGGCGCTCAAGGTCGTCCACGGCCGGCAGGGCTACGCCACGATGGCGGTCCTCCTCCCGGACCGCCCCATGGAGCTCAACCACGCCGACAACAAGGTGATGCTGGCCAGGGAGACCGCCGACACCGACGGTGTCGTCCCGGTCCCCGGCGCCCCCGCCTTCATGGCCGCGCTGGCGAACCTGCCGCACGCCCTGGTCACCTCCGCCGACGAGAAGCTGGCGCAGGCCCGGATGACGGCCGCCGCGCTGCCGATGCCGAAGGTCCGCGTGACCGCCGAGCTGGTCGGCGCGAGCAAGCCGGACCCGGAGGGCTTCCTCAAGGGCGCCGCCGAACTGGGCTTCGACGCGGCCGACTGCATCGTCTTCGAGGACTCCGGCGCGGGCATCGCGGCGGGCAGGGCCGCCGGAATGCGGGTGCTGGGCATCGGCCCGCGCGCGGGCGCGCACGACCCGACGGCGCTGGTGGCGGACCTGACGCAGGTGCGCATCGAGACCGCCCCCGACGGCACGACGGCCCTGCACATCACGGCCTGAACCACCGCTTCCGTACGGACGCGGAATTCCGCAAGCACACGCGTGCGCAGGTTGAGAACGCGTACGCACACAGAAGGAGGGGCGGCCCGCAATCACTGCGGGCCGCCCCTCCTTCGTACGCCTGCCGAGCCTCAGCCCGCGATCGCCTCATAGAGGCTGAAGGCCGCCAGCGCCAGCATCAGGCACGCCGCCACCTTGGTGATCAGCCGCAGCGGCACCCGCTTCATCAGCGCCTGGCCACCCACGATGCCGAGGCCCGCGACGGCCCACAGCGCGAGGACCGCGCCGATGCCCACCGACACGGGGTTGTCGTAGCGGGCGGCCAGCGTCGCCGTCATGATCTGCGTGATGTCGCCGAACTCGGCGACCAGGATGAGCATGAAGCCCGCGCCGGAGACCTTCCAGAAGGACTGGTCCCGCGGCGGCTTGATCTCTTCGTCGTCATCGTCCTTCTTGAACAGGAGCACCAGCGCTCCCGCCAGGAACAGCACGCCCACCACCGACTGCACGATCCACTGCGGCAGCAGGGTCAGCACGCTGCCCGCCGCGATGGCGATGCAGACGTGCACGAGGAAGGCGGCGGCGACGCCCGCGAAGACGTAGCTCGCGCGGTAGCGGGTGCCGAGCATCAGTCCGGCGAGAGCCGTCTTGTCGGGGAGTTCGGCCAGGAACACGGTCCCGAAGGTGATGGCCATGATGGTGAAGCTGATCATGGAAGGGGTTTTCCTCAATCGGTCGGGCTGCCCGAACCGAGAGACCTGACTGTTTCCGGGGTCGCTTCGGCACGACAGCGTCATCGAAAACATACGAGAACAACTGCGGCCGAAGGTCTCGCTGGCCGACGGGAACGGTCCGTTCCCCTCTGCCTCCGGGCGCCGGCTGAGCGTGCTCAGCAGTATGTCGACGGTCCGGCGAAGAGCTACTCCCCTTCTGCTCCGAACAGGGTACGTGACGACCCCACCGGCACCGCAAGCCCAGCTCAGCATGGGTGCGGGCGGTCAGTCCCTGTGCAGCTGCCCGCGGGCCACCAGCTCCAGAGTCCCGGCCACCGCCACCGCCTGCACGGCCAGCAGCGCCACCAGTACGAACAACTGCACCGCCCCCGCCATCACCGGTGACGCCCCGCCGAGCAGCATCCCGACGAACGCCCCGGGCAGTGTGACCAGACCCACGGTCCTGGTCTGGTCGAGGCCCGGCAGCAGCGCGTCCGACGCGGCGGGCCTGGCCACCTCCAGCCGCGCCTCCCGGTCGAGCAGCCCCAGCGCGAGCCCCGCCTCCACCTCGCCGCGCCGCCCCGTCAGTTCGTCCAGCGCGCGCCGCCCGCCCAGCACCGTCGCGGTCAGCGCGCCGCCGATCAGGATGCCGGTGACGGGGATCAGCGCGATGCCGCGCGGCGGGACGAGCCCGGTGAGCAGCAGGGCCACGACCACGGGCGCCACCGATGCCCCGATGGGCACGGCCGCCCACCACCAGGTGCCGTTACGCGTGAGACGGCGGCCCGCGGTGCGTACCGCGACCCCGTACATCAGCAGCAGGAAGCCGCACAGCAGCCATCCCGAGCGCGCCACCCACCCGATGGCGAGGGCCACGACGGCGAGCTGGACGGCGGCCCGCACCCCGGCGACCGCGATGTCCCGGCCCCGCCCGCGGGAGCCGTCGCCGGACAGCCGGGCGTACGCGACGACGGTGACCGCGAGGACGAGGAGTACGGCGAGGACCGCGCCGAGGGTGACGTTGACGGGGAGCAGCGTGGCGGCGGACTGGGCGGCGGTCACCGGGCAACCCTAGGTTCGGGCGGCCATGAAATGCACGGGCGTGTGCGCGTGGTGTCGGATCGTCAGGTTCAGTGAATGCCTTCGAACTCCTTGAGAACTCCTTGATATGACGTGCCCATGTCGCCACGCTGTTACCTGGCGCACGCCTCCCGGAAACCCGGTGTCGCCACGATGGCCTGGCTGCGCGGGAGTTGACGGGACGCGCGGCTCAACTTCCCCCCCCCCAGCTCGGGAGTTCGCATGTCACGCCACGCCGCAGCACCGTCCGCGAAGTTCTACGCGCGTCGCACCGCCGTCGCCGCGAGCGCCGCCGCGCTCGCCGTCACCGGCCTGCTCACCACCGCCCCGAGTGCGCTCGCCTCGCCGCCCCCGCCGGTCGACGCGGCCACCGCACGCACCTACCTGGCCGCACTGACCGTCGGGGCCGAGGGCAGTTCGGACGGCTACAGCCGGGAGAAGTTCCCGCACTGGTCCACCCAGTCCGGCGCCTGCAACACCCGCGAGGTCGTCCTGAAGCGGGACGGCAAGGACGTCGAGCAGGACTCCAAGTGCGCGGCGGTGAAGGGCAGCTGGTTCTCGGAGTACGACGGGGCCACCTGGACGGCCGCCTCCGACCTGGACATCGACCACATGGTGCCGCTCGCCGAGGCGTGGCGCTCGGGCGCCAAGAACTGGACGACCGCCGACCGGCAGTCCTTCGCCAACGACCTCACCCGCCCGCAGCTCATCGCGGTCACCGACAACGTGAACCAGGCCAAGAGCGACAAGGACCCGGCCGAGTGGCTGCCGTCGCGGACCGCCTACCGCTGCACGTACGCGCAGATGTGGGTGCATGTGAAGCACCACTGGAAGCTGACCGTCGACCAGGCGGAGAAGTCGGCCCTGGAGGGCGTGCTCAAGAACTGCTGAGTCCGCCGCGGGACCGCTGCCCCGCCACGGAACCGGCGCCGGACCCGCCGCCGGTTCCAGCGCCGACCCCGCGGTCAACGCCAAGTTGACCTGGGGAACTTCCCCGCTCCCCTCCGTCGTTCCGTACCGTACGGGCTGGCCCCGCACGGGGGACGACGGAGGAGGGCACATGACCGGGCTGCGCCTGGGACCAGTACTGAGGTACGTCGACTGGGAGGCCGGCGACGCCGCGACCGTCTGGGTGGAGACGGACCGCCCCTGCACGGCGGAGGTGGTCTGCGAGGAAGGCGGCGGCGGGACCGCGGAGACGTTCCAGATAGCCGGGCACCACTACGCGCTGATCCAGGTGACCGGACTGCGGCCGGGCAGCTCCACGCGGTACGAGGTACGGCTCGACTCCGCCCCGGTGTGGCCGCTGCCGGACTCCGCCTTTCCCCCGAGCACCATCAACACCCCGCTCCCGCAGGCCGATTCGGCCCGGATCACCTTCGGTTCGTGCCGGTGGGCGGCGCCCGCCGAGGGCGAGAAGGACCCGGCGGGCCCCGACGCGCTGGACACCCTCGCCGCCCGGCTCGCCAACAGCCCGGACGGTACGACCACCGAGCGCCCGGACGTACTGCTGCTGCTCGGCGACCAGGTGTACGCGGACGAGATATCCAAGGCCACCCGCCGCTGGCTGGCCGCCCGCCGAGACCTGCGCGAGCCGCCGGGCGTGGAGGTCGCGGACTACGAGGAGTACACCCGCCTCTACTACGAGTCCTGGCTCGACCCCGAGGTGCGCTGGCTCCTCTCCACCGTCCCCACCTGCATGATCTTCGACGACCACGACGTGATCGACGACTGGAACACCAGCGCCGCCTGGGTCGCCGACATGCGTGCCACCCCGTGGTGGCAGGAGCGCATCCTCAGCGGTCTGATGTCGTACTGGGTCTACCAGCACCTGGGCAACCTCTCCCCCGCCGAGCTCGCCACCGACGAGCTGTACGCGGCGGTGCGCGCCACCCCGGACGGCACGGACGTCCTGCGGCGGTTCGCCGCCCGCGCGGACCAGGACCCGGCCTGCGTGCGCTGGAGCTACCGGCGCGACCTCGGTTCCGTACGGCTGCTGATGGTGGACACCCGGGCGGCGCGGGTCCTGAAGGAGGGCGCGCGGGCGATGCTCGACGAGGACGAGGCGCGCTGGCTCGCCGACCAGGCGCTGGACGATTCCCGTCCGTACGACCACCTGCTGATCGGCACCTCGCTGCCGTGGCTGCTGCCCCCGCTGATCCACGACGCGGAGGGGTGGAACGCGGCGCTGGCGGCGGGGGCCCGGGGCAGCAGGTGGGCGCGGTTCGCCGAGGACCTGCGCAGGCGCTCGGACCTGGAGCACTGGGCGGCCTTCCCCGCGTCCTTCGACCGGCTGGCGCGGCTGATCGCGGAGGTCGGCAGCGGTCCCGGCGCCCCGGCGACGGTCTGCGTGCTGTCGGGCGACGTGCACCACGCGTACGTCGCGGAGCCGACCCACTGGCCGGACGGGGCGCACCCCGGCACCGCCCGGGTGTACCAGCTGACCTGCTCGCCGGTGCACAACGGCATCCCCTCGTCGATCAAGCTCGGGTTCCGCTTCGGCTGGAGCGGGACCGGGCAGCGGCTGGGGCGCCGGCTGGCACGGCACGGGCGACTGGCGGAGCCGCTGCTGAAGTGGCGGCGGACTGGCGGGCCCTGGTTCGGGAACCAGCTGATGACGCTGACGCTGCGCGGACGCTCGGCGCAGCTGCGGCTGGACCAGGCACAGCGGCCGCGCGGCAGCCGTCAGGGAGACGGCAAAGCCCGACTGGTGACGGCCATGACCACAAATCTGACACACGAATGACACAACAGGGGCAACTGCCGTAATAGATAGGCCACTTGAGGACGAAATTCGGTCACTACTCGAATGTTGAACTTGCAAGCACAGTGAGGCTTACCTAACCTCCTGGGCATCGCAGGTCTCTTCGGGCTGCGTCCCCAACAGGCCCTCCCCAGGCCTCCACCGAAGGAGTCCCCCACTCATGAGCGCATCCTCCGCACAGCCATCGGCGCCATCCGCCGCATCGGCGCCGTCGACCGCCTCCGCGCAGTCGCCCGCCACCGCCCTCTCCGCGCGGCTGACGGATGCCAGGCCGTACGCCCTCGCCCTGTTCCGCGTCGTCACCGGCCTGCTCTTCGCCTGCCACGGCGCAGCCTCGCTCTTCGGCGTACTGGGCGGTGCGGGCGGCACCGGCGCGACCGTGGCCGCGGGCGCCTGGCCGAGCTGGTACGCGGCGGTGATCCAGCTGGTCGGCGGAGTCCTGGTGGCGCTCGGCCTGTTCACCAGGACGTCGGCGCTGATCTCCTCGGGCTCGATGGCGTACGCGTACTTCGTGGTGCACCAGCCGGAGGCGCTGTGGCCGATGCAGAACGGCGGCGAGGCGTCGGCGATGTTCTGCTGGACGTTCCTGCTGCTGGTCTTCACCGGGCCCGGCGCGGCGGCGGTCGACGGTCTGCTGACGGCACGGCGCGGGCAGCAGCCGGGCACGGTCCAGGGGAAGCAGCGGGTGGCAGCGTCCGCCTGAGGCTGCCGCTCTGCCGTACGGAACTCTCGTACGGGCCTGCAGCGGCCCTGTAGGGGCCTCTCGCACAGGCACCAGTACGGAATCAGTGGCGCCCCGGGCCGTTCCCGCTCAGCGGCCCGGGGCACCCCTCCGAGCTCTTCCTGCCGCTCGGCTCACTTCACGCCGGTCCTGAAGTCCCCGAACGGCACCGTGAAGCAGCCGACCCTGTCACCCGCGCCGCCCTGCTCGCGGTGCAGAACCACGGAGTTGGCCGCGCCCTTGGGGAGCCCCCACACGTGGTGCGCGGTCGCCCCGGCGCTGCCGGACCCGTCGGTGGTGAGGTCGAGCCACACCTCATTGTCCGGGTTGACCAGCTTCGGGTCCTTGACGTGCTGGTAGTGCTTCCCGGCCGCAGCGGGGTCGACGCCACACGCCTTCTCGTGCACATGCATCCCGAACGCGTGGTTCGGCCCGAGCCCCTTCACCCGGACGGTGACCGTCGTCCCCTTCCGGTCGGTCTTCTGCCGGACCTGTATCCAGCCACCGGCCGGCACCAGCGTCGGGTCGTACGAGACGGCCCCCGGCGGCACGAAGGCCGAGGCCGGAGCGAAGCGTCCGTCGACCGTGAGGCCCTGGCCGTCTCCGCCTCTGCTGTCGGCGCCCCGGCCGCCCGCGCCCTTGCTGCTGCCGTCCTCGGCGTACGCGGCCGAAGCCGTCCCGGCGATCCCGGCCGTCCCGACCGTTCCGGCGAGCAGCACGGCGGCCGCCACCGCGCCCATGGTCCGTACACGCTCGTGCACCCGAATCCGACCGGTCATGGCGACTCCTTCGTCTTGCCCCCTGGGTGTCCCCCTGCCCCGGCCCCCTGTGTCCGCCCCCACCACCACACTCCGCGCGCCCCGGGCGCACCGTCGCACCGAATGCGGCAATCGGGTGAACGTGACCGCGGTCATAGGGCCGACGTGATCTCCCCGACATCAGACGTATCGGGCGTAATCAGCACTCCCACCAGGCGTAAGGTGGATCGCTGTTAAGCCGCCCCTGCCGCTCCCCTATGCGACGTCGCGGCGTTGTTTTCCGTAGCCGGGGAGTTCGCAGTGCTGGAGAGTCTGGGGTCACTGACCGCCGGTCCGTGGATATACGCGGTCGTGGGCGTCTCGATCGTGCTGGACGTCTTCGTCCCGATCCTGCCGAGCGGTGTTCTGGTGATCACCGCGGCCACCGCAGCCGCGGCCGGCGCGACCAACGCGACCGTCCCGGACTCGTTCGCCCAGGACGTCCCCGAGCTGCTCCTGCTGGCCCTGTGCGCGGCGACCGCCTCACTGCTCGGCGATCTGGTGGCGTACCGGTTGGCCTGGCGCGGCGGAGCCCGCCTGGACAAGGCGATCTCCCGCTCGCGCCGCCTGTCCGCGGCGCAGGAACGTCTCGGCAACGCACTCAGCAAGGGCGGCGGCATCCTGGTCGTCGTGGCGCGCTTCGCCCCGGCCGGCCGCTCGGTGGTGTCACTGGGCGCGGGTGCGGCCCACCGCAGGGCGAAGGAGTTCGTCCCGTGGTCGGCGCTGGCGGGCGTGGCCTGGGCCCTCTACAGCGTGAGCCTGGGCTACTTCGGCGGCCAGTGGCTGGGCGCGGGGTGGATCAGCACCGGGATCTCGGTGCTGGCACTGACCGTCGCGGGCGTCCTCGCGGCCTATGTCGTACGCCGCCCGCGCACCTCAAGTCCGGCCAGCAACTTGGCCGTTGCCTCGGCCACCTCCCCCACTGCCTGATCGAAAACCTCCTGGTTGTGCGCGGCCGGGGCCCGGAATCCGGAGACCTTCCGCACGTACTGCAACGCGGCGGCGGCGATCTCCTCCTCCGTGGCCTCTTCCGGGATCGCGGGCGGTCGAAGCGTCTTGATACTGCGGCACATACGACAACGGTAGCCAGCAGCACTGACAACGGCCCGCCCGCGGCAGCCCGGCGCCGGTCCCCCAGCGGCACCACGTGGGCGGACAGCGGCGCCACGTAGGCGGTACGAGGTGGCGGGTACGTGGGCGGACAGCGGCGCCACGTGGGCGGTACGAGGTGGCGGTACGACGTACGAAGGCCCCCGACCGTGATCGGTCGGGGGCCTTCGTACGTGGTGGGCGCGGACGGTTTCGAACCGCCGGCATCCGCCTTGTAAGGGCGGCGCTCTACCCCTGAGCTACGCGCCCGGGCATGAGGCAACAGCGTACATGGCCAGGGGGGCACCTCCGCAATCCAGATCCGGGGCGTGTGCTGGTCAGGAGAGGATCCGGGACCGGTCCTGAACCTGGTGGGGGGATCGGACCGGGGGTTACCCCCACCCCTGATGCGGTGGACGGCCGGATCGTGCGGGGTGATCCCGGGTTCCTATCGTGGAGGCATACCGACCGTACGCAGTAGGGGGAACACACACCATGGCAGTCCGGACCGCACTCAGGACCCGCACTCTTCTCGCCGCGGGCGGGGCTGTTCTCGTCGCACTGGCCGCCACCGGATGCGGCACGGACGTCTCGGACGCGCCGGTGGAGAAGAAGAACTTCGCGTTCAGTGGCAAGGCCCTGACCATCAAGTCCGACAACTCGGCCGTCGATGTGGTTCCGGCCGACGTCAAGGAGATCCAGGTCGAGCGGCAGGTGGACGGGTGGGTGTTCTTCGGAAACGGCCCCGACCCCGTGTGGAAGATCGACGGGGACACCCTGACGCTGAAGGTGGGCTGCTCGGGCCTCTCCTCGAACTGCGAGGCCCGGCACTCGGTGAAGGTGCCGCGCGGCACCGCGCTCACGGTGGACAACGACAACGGACGCGTACAGGCAACCGGCTTCGACACCGACCTGAAGGTCAAGACGGACAACGGCGAGGTCCGCATCAAGGACATGAGCGGCGGCAAGCTCGACCTGGAGAGCAACAACGGGAGGATCGACGGCGAGGCGATCGCCACGAAGTCCGTGCGCGCCGAGACCGACAACGGGCAGGTCAAACTGAATTTCACCGCCGTACCCGACCTGGTGGACAGCAGCAGCAACAACGGGGAGATCCACCTCGGCCTGCCGAAGGCGACCTACAAGGTCGACACGTCGAGCGCCAACGGCAAGATCACGGTGGACGTGCCGAAGGCCGACAGCAGCACCCATGTGGTGAAGGCCCGCACCGACAACGGAGAAATCACTCTCCAAAGCGTGAACTAACCGGCCCGTGTGTTCGTCATTACCTGGTGGGACAATGAACAGGCCGGGCCAGGCAGGACGGACACAGCACGGGAGAGGGATGTGACGGCGACAGACGCGCAGCCGTACACGCAGCGAGTACGCCGTCGGGCAGAGCACCGTCCTGATCCGGAACCCGGCACGTCCGAACCGGGGCTCGGCACGTCCGAATCAGGCCCTGGTGCGTCTGCGGCGGTGCCTGGCACGTCTGCTCCAGGACCTGGCACGTCTACTGCGGGGCCTGGTACGTCTGCTGCGGGACCCGTCGCGCCTCCCGTGGGTCCCGGCTCGTCCGCTCCGGGACCCGGTACGCCTGCGAAACCGCACGGCGTCCGGGACGCACTGACGCTGATGCTGCTGCCCGCAGCCCTCCTGCCCCTCTGCCTCGCCTCCTTCGCGGGCGGCGGCACCCGGCGCTGGTTCGGCGGGCGCAGCGAGAGTGCGCGGGCGGACGCGCAGGCGGCCAAGGACGCGGCCGCGGCCGCGTTCTACGACCTGGACACCGCGCAGCGGGACCTGCGGATCTCGATCGAGACGATCTCCGCCGTGGACAGCTCGCCGGGCGCCCAGCGCACGGCGACGCAGTTCGCGACGCTCGGGCAGCGCATCGACGAGGTCTCGCACACCTACATCACCGCCGTCGACGCCCACGACCTGGATCGCGACGACCTCGACAGCGGCGACGCGTCACGGGCCCGGGCCGACCTGGGCAAGGCCAAGGACGAGCTCGTACGGGTCAAGGGCGAACTTGACCGGTTCTCGCAGAGTCTCGGGCCGCTGCTCGACAAGGCGGAGACCCAGCTCGCCCGGCTGGCCCCGGCGGTCGAGCGGGCCCGGCAGTCCCTCCTCGCCGCGAGCAACGCGCTGGACGCGGTACGGGCCGCGGGCCTGCGCGCGGACGACCTCGCGGCGCGCCTCGCCGCCCTCGCCCCCGAGCTGACCAAGCTCAACCAGGGCGCCGGCCAGCACGGCGTGCCCGAGACCCTCTCGCGCGCGGAGAAGGTGACCCGCGACTCCGAAGCCGTACGGGCGGAAGCAGCGCGCCTCCCGGAACGGGCGGCGGAAATCGACAAACGCCTGGTCTCGCTCCGCACCAGGGCCCAGGCCCTCACCACCCGCGCCGGCAAGGTCGACCCGGTACTGAGCGAACTGCGGCGGCGGTTCACGGCGGCGTGCTGGCAGGACCTCCAGCAGGTCCCGGCCGAGGCCGCGGAGAACGTACGCCTGGCGGAACAGCGCCTCAAGGAGGCGTCGAAGGCCCGCGACGAACAGCGCTGGCCGGACGCCACCTCCCTGCTCAGTACGGTACGAGCCCTTCTCAACGGCACCGACGAAGCCGTCTCTGCGGCATCCGACCGCCTCCAGCGCCTGAACGCGGTGTCCAAGGACCCGCAACAAGAAATCCAGCGCACCCGCTTCGCCATCCGCGACGCCCAGCGCCTGGCCATGGCGGGCCGCAACACCCCCGATCCGCGCCACGCCCGCCCCCTGGACGACGCGGTGGCCCGCCTGGACCGCGCCATCGCCGCCCTGGAGGGCCGCCACCCCGACTACTGGCACTTCCTCACGGAAACAGAAGCGGTCCGCCGCACGGTCACCCGAGTGGTGACCGAAATCCGCGAAGAAAGAAGCACAAGCACCTAGCCGCCGTGAGCACTCCCGACACCTGGCTCCCTTAGGCACTCCCGACGCCCAGCCTCCTTGGGCACAGGGGCCGCCCCCTGGGGCAGTGGGGTCTCCCCTGCTCCTTAAGAGCTTGGCGGGGGTCCCCCCTGCTCGAACGAAGTTGAGAGCTTGGGGGGGGGCGGGTGGGCAAGGGGGCGGCCCCCACGCGGAGCGCACCCCCTCCGCGACCGCGCACCCCCGCCTCACCCCCGCACTACCCTGTCCCCATGCCCCGCTACGAGTACCGCTGCCGCCCCTGCGCCACCACCTTCGAACTCTCCCGTCCCATGGCCGATTCCTCCGCCCCCGCCCTCTGCCCGGCAGGCCACGAGGACACGGTCAAGCTGCTCTCCGCCGTAGCCGTCGGCGGCACGGCCGCATCCTCCGCACCGTCCGGAGGGGCGGGCTCAGGCGGAGGCTGTTGCGGCGGCGGCTGCTGCAGCTGACAAGCCCAACCCCTGCCACCGCCACGGCCATTCAGCGCTTCAGCTTCAGCTTCAGCCAGGACCATTCAGCGCTTACGAGAAAGCGTGATGCCGTCCGAAATCGGCAGCATCACGCTCTCCATCCGCCCGTCGCCCGCCACGTGCACGTTGAATTCCTTGATCGCAGCCGCGCTCCCCGTCGCCCCGGGATCCACGACCTCCCCGTGGAACAGCACGTTGTCGCTCACAATGACCCCGCCCCGCCTCATCCTCGGCACCAACTCCTCCCAGTACGCGATGTAGTTCCCCTTGTCCGCGTCCAGGTACGCAAGGTCGATGTGCTCCTCGGCCGGCATCGCCCGCAGCGTGTCCAGCGCGGGTGCGATCCGCAGGTCGATCCGGTCCGCGACCCCCGCCTCGGCCCACGCCTCACGCCCGTACGCCGTCCACTCCTCCGACACGTCGCAGGCGATCAACCGGCCGCCCTCGGGCAGCGCCTGCGCCATCGACAGTGCGGAGAACCCGGTGAAGGTGCCGACCTCGACGATGTGCCGGGCCCCGGTCAGCCGCACCAGGAAGGCCAGCAACGGCCCCTGCTCCTCGGCCGACTGCATGCGCGCGGAGTCCGGGAAGCGTTCCCACGTCGTCGCGATCAGCTTGCGCTGCACCGCGTCCACCGGCGGATTGTGGTCGAGGACATAGGTGTACAACTCATCGGTCAGCCTCGTGCTGTTGCCCTTGCTCATGCGCTGCTCCCCAAATACCTGAGTACGGCCAGAACGCGGCGACTGTAACCGCTGCTCCCGTTCAGCCCGAGCTTGTCGAAGATCGCGTTGGCGTGTTTCTCGACGGCGCTCAGCGAGATGTGCAGCCGCTTGGCGACCGACGGGTTGGTGTGCCCCTGGGCCATTTCGGCGAGCACCTCGCGCTCCCGGTCCGTCAGCCGGGACAGCGGGTCGGTGCCGTTGGAGCGCCGCAGCAACTGTCGGACGACTTCCTGGTCGAAGGCCGCCTGGCCGGACCCGACGCGCTCCAACGCGTCGAGGAATTCGTCGACTTGAACGACCCGGTCCTTCAGGAGGTAGCCGACGCCTCCCGAGTCGTCCGTGAGCAGTTCGGTGGCGTACCGCTTCTCGACGTACTGGGAGAGGACCAGCACCCCGACCTCGGGCCGCCGGCTGCGGATGTCCAGTACGGCGCGCAGCCCCTCGTCGGTGTGGGTGGGCGGCATCCGGACGTCGGCGACCACCACGTCCGGCGGGGCCTTCTCGACCTCGGCTAGCAGCGCCTCTGCGTCGGCGACGGCGGCCAGTACCTCGTGCCCCTCCTCCACGAGCAGCCGTACCAGCCCCTCCCGCAGCAGGGTCGAGTCCTCGGCCAGGATTACGCGCATGGGATCTCCGCGGTGATGGTGGTGGGCCCGCCGGGCGGACTGTCGACCCGGAGACTGCCGTCGAGCGCTGCGACCCGGCGACTGAGCCCGGTCAGCCCGCCGCCGGCCGGATCGGCGCCGCCCGCGCCGTCGTCCTCGATGCTGACGCGCAGAATGCCGTCGCGCCAGTCGAGTTCGAGGTAGAGGCGGCTCGCGCCGGAGTGCTTGACGGCATTGGTGACGGACTCGGCGACCACGAAGTACGCGACGGTCGAAGGGGCGCGCGCCGGTTCGGTGTTGAAGTCCCCGTAGTGCACCACGACCGGCATCGGGCAGCGCTCGACGACGGTCTCCACCGCGGCGCGGAAGCCCGCCTCGTCGAGCACGGTCGGGTGCACCCGCCAGGCCACCTCCCGCAGCTCGGTCAGGGCCCGCTGGCTCTCCTCGTGCGCCTGCAGCAGCAGGTGACGGGCGTGCGCGGGGTCCTGGCTGCGGCGGGCACGGCCGATCAGCATGCCCAGCGCGACCAGCCGCTGCTGGACGCCGTCGTGCAGGTCGCGCTCGATGCGGCGGCGCTCGTCCTGCACGGCTTCCACCACCCCGGCGCGGCTGGCGGCCAGTTCGAGGATGCGGTTCTCCAGGACTTCGGACGGGCTGGGGCCGAGGAAGTGCTGGGCCAGTTTCCTTTCGAGCAGGGCGAGTCCGAAGATTCCCTGGGCGGAGAGGAAGAAGAGGAGGAGCCCGGCGGCACTGGAGAAGGCGACCGTGAGCGGGTTGTCGATGTCCTCGATGAGCCAGCCGTACGCGAAGAAGGTACCGAAACCGGCGCCCACCACCCCGTACGCCAGGACCACCGCGCCCAGCAGTCCCGGCAGCCAGCGGACGGCGACGTAGCGCAGGGCGCGGCCGCCGTCGTACGCCGGGGAGACATGGATGTCGAGGAGGACCGCGAGGCGCCTGCGCTCCACAGTGGCCAGCCGCACCGCCGCGGCGAACACCGGACGCAGCACCGCACGCCGTGCTCGCGGCCAGGCCAGGACGAGCAGCAGAGCCACTGCGGAGACCAGGGCGAGGAGCAGCTCGACGAGCGCCGTGCAGGCACCCAGTGCCAGCCCCGCCGCGATCCTCACTCCACGTCGCACCAACGCTTTCATGATCAGAACGTAGCCCGGCCGGGTCCGTCCGCACATTGCGGGAAACCGCAGTCTTTTCCTGCGGTGTCCCGCTGCCGGTCCAACGGTTTTCTTCAGTGTGCCTTCAGGCCCCGGTCCGTAGCGTGGAACGCATGATCGAAAGCAGCGCAGCACCTCAGTGGATCAACAGCCTCATGGAGACCATGGGGGCGCCCGGCGCGGGCCTGGCCATCGCCCTGGAGAACCTCTTCCCGCCGCTCCCGAGCGAAGTGATCCTGCCGCTGGCCGGGTTCGCGGCGGGCACGGGACAAATGAGCCTGTGGGCCGCCCTGTTGTGGACGACGGCCGGCTCGGTGGTCGGCGCACTCGCCCTGTACGGGGTGGGTGCGCTCCTCGGCCGCGACCGGACGGTGGCGATAGCCGCGAAGCTGCCGCTGGTGAAGGTCTCGGACATCGAGCGGACCGAGGCGTGGTTCGCCAAGCACGGGGCGAAGGCAGTGCTGTTCGGACGGATGATCCCGATCTTCCGCAGCCTCATATCCGTGCCGGCGGGCATCGAGCGGATGTCGATACCCGTGTTCCTGGGGCTCACCACGCTCGGCAGCGCGGTGTGGAACACCCTGTTCGTTCTTGCCGGATATCTGCTGGGCGACAACTGGGAGGAGGTGACGGGTTATGTCTCGGTGTACTCGAAGGTGGTGCTGGTCGTGGCAGGTCTCGCGGTCGTGGCCTTCGTGGGGATGCGGGTGCTCAAGAAGAAGAAGGGCAAGGGCGCCCGGAAGCAGGCCCAGCATGCGGGCCCGCGGCGGACGCGCGGATGAACTGGCGAAGGATCTCCTCGCCGGCCGCGATGCCGCTCTCCGGAAGAGCGGTGATGTGCGGGGCGTGCCACCCCGCGTCGGCGAGTTCGCCGTGGCCGGGACGCCAGCCCCGGTCGGCGGCCTGCAGCAGGTCCGCGTCGAGGAGCGAGTCCCCGGCGGCGAGGGTGAGTGCGGCGCCGGTGCGGCGGGCCACCTCGCGGACGGCGGCGCTCTTGGTCAGCGGGGCGGGGACCACGTAGATCTTGCGGCCCTGGAGGGAGACGGTCCAGCCGAGCGGCCCGGCCCATTCGGCGAGTTCCTTGACCCAGCCCTCCGGGAGCAGGGTGCGCTCGACGACCAGGTAGGCGAAGAGGTCCTCGGCGACCCGGTCCTTCAGCAGCCAGGCGGGGTCGGCGGCGTCGGCCAGGTGGGCCCGGACCTCGGCGAGCGGAGCGCACTCTTCGCTGAGCCGGCGGGCGACCCGGTCCTGCCAGTCGGGGTCGGACACACCGTCGACGAGGAGGTGTCCGCCGTTGGCGCAGATCGCGAACCGCGGTGCTGGGCCCGGGAGATGGATGCGGTGGTACTGCTCCCGGGTGCGGGTCGTGGTGGGCACGAAGAGCGTGCGGGGGTCGTCCGACGCGAGCGCTTCCAGCAGCCCCGCCGCGGTTTCGGTGACGTACGAGAGTGGCTTGCCCTCGTACACCTCGACGCACAGCAGGCGCGGCGCCTGCGCGTCGGGCATCCGCAGCCCGAGTGCGGCGGACGAGTAGATGAGGGTCCGGTCGAGGTCGCTGGCGACCAGGACGGGGGCAGCGCCCGACACGGGGGCGACGTCGGGAGCAGTACTGGCGGCAGTGCTGGGGGCAGTGCGGGTGGCAGCTCCGGGAGCGGCGCTGGGGGTGGTGTCCGGTGACGTACTCACTTGGTGTCCACCGCCTTGCCGTCGGCGCCCGTCGCGCCCCGGGTGAAGCGCGGATGGATCAGCCCGACACAGGTGTACGGGAGGTCGTCGACCTCCTCGACCGGTACGCCGCGCTGCTCGGCCAGCAGGCGGACGTGGCCGAGGTCGGCGCCCGCACCCCGGCGGGCGAGGATCTTCCAGGGGACCCGGCGCAGGAGCACGCGGGTGGTCTCGCCGACGCCGGGCTTGACCAGGTTGACGTCGTGGATGCCGTACTCCTCGCTGATCCGCTCGACAGCGGCCCAGCCTTCCCAGGTGGGGGTGCGGTCCTGGCCCTGGAGGGCCTTGACCTCTTCCGTCACCTTCTCGGCGACCTCGTCGAAGCGGGCGGCGACCGTGTCGAGGAAGAGAGTGGAGACGTCGGTGTCCGCGAGTTCGCGGTAGAACTTCCCGCCGTGGAAGTCGTCGGGGCCGACCAGGTCGGCGCGCAGCACCGTGCGCGAAATCAGGCCGGAAACCGTGGAGTTGAGGCAGGCGGAGGGGATGAGGAAGTCCTCGCGGGTGCCGTAGGTGCGGACACAGGAGCCGGGGTCGGCCAGGACGGCGATCTCCGGGTCGAAGCCGCGCAGGGTGTCCTCGATGCCTTCCGCCGCGTGGAAATCGGCGAGGGCGTCGGCGAGTTCACGGGTGATGGCACCCTTGCCGGTCCAGCCGTCGACGAAGACGACGTCGGCCGGGTCGTGGTGGGCGGCGAGCCAGCGCAGCGCGTTGGCGTCGATGCCGCGGCCCCGGACGATGGACACCGCGTAGTGCGGCAGGTCGAGGCCGTGCCGGTACTGCGCCCAGCGTCGCATCAGGACGCCGACGGGGGTGCCTGCGCGGGCGAGCGAGACCAGGACCGGGCGCGGGGACCGCTCGGCGAGGACCGTCTCGGTGACGGTGCCGACGGCCTGCGCGATCCGCGTCGCGGACTCGTCGAGTGCCGTACGGAACAGCTGTTGGTACTCCGGCGTCGGCTGGTACTCGACCGGCAGCGACTCCGCGTAGTGTGCGCCGCCCGCCTGGATCGCTTCCTCGCGTTCCTCCGTGGGCGCTTCCAGAGTCACGTCGGAGAGGTCCTGGAGGAGCCAGCCGACGTCCTCGGGTGCGTACGAGGAGAAGGCGGGGCCGCGGAGGGGTTGGGGCATGTACTGCTCCTGTGCCGGCGAGGGGGGCGGGGGTGTGTACGAGGGGACCACTGCCAGCAGGACGCGGCCGGTGTGGGCGCGGAGGGACGCCAACAGGCCGTCGGGGGCGTGCAGTTCGGGGGTGTCGGCGATCGAGTCGACCACGGCGACGACGGCGTCGAATCCGGCGCCCGCGACGTTGTAGGCGTAGCGCTCGCCCGGTCCGTCGGCGGGGGTGTCGTGGGCGGGGAAGACGAGCCGGGTGCGTATCGCGTAACCGGGGTCGTCGACGGCGAGGACCGGCGAGCGGGTCGTGGTGGAGTAGCGGACGTCGACGCCGGACTCCTCCAGGACCTGGCCGAGCCGCAGCGGCGCGTACATCAACTCCTCGAAGCCGAGGACGAGTACGCGGGCACCGGGGCCGAGGCCGGCCAGCCCGTCGGTGATGCGGGCGGCCATGTCCGGCAGCGCGGCCTCCAGCGAGGCCCGGTGCGCGGGGACGAAACCGTGCCGTCCGCCGTCGGGTATCTCCGGGGGCCAGCCGAGTTCCAGACGTACGACTTCCGACGCCGACGCCGACGCCGGGTCCGGGTCCGACGCCGGGTCCGGGTCCGGGTCCGGCGTCTGGTCCAGGGCGAGGTCCGTTCCCGGATCCGCACCGTGCCGCTCGGGCACCGGCTGCGTCCGCTGCTTCGACTCCTCTTCCGCGACGAGCAGCTGCCCCTTCTCCAGCACCCCGTCGGGCAGGTGCACGGTGCCGCGGGCGCGGGCGATCAGGTCGACGCGGGCGCCGATCTCGGCGGCGAACTCCGCCAGCCGGCCCTGGTCCTCGGGCGAGCGCATGTCGACCAGGGCGACGACGACGTACCGCTCGCGCGGGTGGCGGGCGTGCAGGTCACGGATCGTGTTGAGGACCGTGTTCCCGGTGGAGAATTCGTCGTCGACGAGGACCAGCGGGCCGTCCCCCGCGAGGAGTTCGGGGTTCTCGGGGAGGAGCAGGTGGGAGGTGGCGTGCGAGTGGGCCTCCTCGAAGCCGCCCGCGGTCGCGACTCCGGCGACAGGACGCCGGGTGGAGTGGAGGTACGGGGCGAGGGCGAGGCCGTCGGCGACGGAGTGCCCGAGCCCGGTCGCGGTCTCCGCGTAGCCGAGCACCACCGCACGCGCGGCGTCCCGGTCGCCCAGGAGCGCGCGGACCTCCCGGCCCAGGGCGACTCCGGCGCCGTACACCAGCGACGGCTTCTGCGGGACGTGCTTGCCGAGCACGTTCGAGACGAGAAGGTGGGCCCGCTTGGGGTTGCGCCGCAGCGCAAGCCCCAGCAGATCGCTCAGCGACTCACCACGAGCCGCCCCCTCGCCACCACCGGCTGCACCCAGGCCACCACCGGCCACACCCTCACCACCGCCGGACACCCCCAGGCCACCACCGGCCGAACCCTCACGACCGACGGACACCCCCGCGCCACCACCGGCCGAACCCTCATGACCGACAGGCATCCCCGCGCCACCGCCGACGAGCTGCACCCCCAGCCGCTCCGCGACCCAGCTTCCGGACCACACCACGTCGTCACTGCCGGACCGGACCACGTCGTTCGTCACTTCTCTTCCTTGCCTTGCACTCGCTGCACTCGCTGCGCCCTCTGCGCCCTCTGCGCCCGCCGCACCCTCTGCACCCGCCGCGTTCGTCACCCTCGCCCCGCTCCTGGCCGCATCCGCCGCACCCGCCACCCTCACCGCGTTCACCGCATTCGCCTCGTTCGCTGCCCTCGTCACAGTTCAGTCCACGGGTCCCGTGAGCCCGGCCGTCAGCAGTTCCACGAAGCCGATGTCCTCGCGGGCCACTCCGAACGCCTCGGCGCGCTGCAGTGTGCGCTCCGCCCAGGCGCGGTGCGGCTTCACCTCGTTCATCTTGTTCGTGTACGCCGAGCGCAACACGCCTCCGCCGCCGCGCTCGGGCCGCAGGATGTCCCGGGCGTCGCTGTACTCCTCGTGGCTCACCACCGACAGAGCGTGCACGGGCAGCACGTGCGAGGGGTGGATGCAGGTCTTGCCGAGCAGTCCGTTGGCACGGTCGAGGCCGATCTCGCGCAGCAGTCCGTCCATGTCGTGCTCGATGAGCGCGGTGCGCAGCTCCTCAGCCCGGCTCTCCAGGAAGGGGCTGCGGCGCAGCTGCGGCTTGAACATGCGCTCCTGGACGCGGAAGTACTCCCACACCGGGCCCGTGATGGTGAAGCCGGTGCCGTCGGACCGGCCCAGGACGTTCACCACGTCCCCGATGACCCCGGCGACGATCTGGACGTCGTAGGCCGTCATGTCGGGCGCCCGGCGCAGCCCGTACGCCGAGCAGAAGTCGGTGACGCCGAGCCGCAGGGCGAGGACCCGGTCGCGGTACTTGTCGACGGTGCGGGAGATGCCCCGCAGGGTTTCGGCCCGGGTCTCCAGGTGGAGCAGCTCCGGCGACTCCAGGACGGGCATCGCGAACAGCCGCCGCCCGCTCGCCGCCTCGGCGGCCGTGAGCGACTCCAGGAAGGGGACACCACGCTCTTCGGTGAACTTCGGAAGTACGAATCCGGACAACAGCCGTGCGGCGTCGCCGAGCCGGTCCACCAGGTCGGGTATCTGCCCCGGCTCGCGCACCCGGACGAACAGGAGCGGGACGTCCCGGCCGCGTCCGGCGAGGTCGGTGAGCTGGCGGACCAGGTTCTCCTCGGCGCCCTCGACCTCGGCGTCGTCTATCGAATCCTCCAGGCAGAGCACCATGGAGACCACTCCGCGCCGCACCTGCTTGAGCACGTCGTCGGCCAGCCGGGGCCGGGTCGCCGGGCTGTAGAGCGTGGCGCCGAGCGCGGCCGAGAGCATCCCGGCCGGGGCGTCCGCGTCGAAGACCACCGGCTCGCGGTGGAACAGATCACTTCGTATCCCGGCAGAGATATGCCCGAAATGACGCATGTGAGTACCCCCGAGCTGGAGCGTGGAACGTCGGACATGTGGCCGGTAATAGTACGTAGGGGTGGGTGTCCGAAGTTCCCCCGCTGCGTGAATTCCAGGTAACCCGCAGGCCGGGGCCCTGCACCGGCCCTCCCCTCGACCGTACGGGACATGACCCCCACGTTGTCCGTCCCGCCCTCGGGGAGGCAGGATGACCGGCATGACGCACGCGATGCTGAAGGGCGCGAACGTACCCCTCGATGCCACGGCCGTACGGGCCGTGCTCCGGTGGACCCCCGGCCCCGGCATCCCCGACGTGGACGCGTCGGCCCTGCTGGTCGGGGCGGACGGGCTGGTGCGCTCCGACGAGGACTTCGTCTTCTACAACCAGGTCAGGCACCCCTCGGGCCTGGTGCGCAAGCTCTCCATGAAGCGGGTCCCGGAGGGTCTCACCGACACCGTTGTGGCGGACCTCTCCTCGCTCGACGCCTCCGTCGACCGCATCGTGATCGCCGCCTCCCTCGACGACGAGGCCATCGCCGAGGGCGCCACCTGCCAGGACGTGCGCGACCTGCGGATCCTGCTGTACAACGCGACCGTCGCCGGGGGCGAGCCGCTCGCCGTGTTCGACGTGCGGCCGGACACGGGCGAGGAGACCGCGATCATCTGCGGCGAGGTCTACCGGCGCGGCGAGGGCTGGAAGTTCCGGGCGGTGGGACAGGGCTATCCGACCGGTCTGATCGGTCTGGCCACCCAGTTCGGCATCTCCGTGGACGAGAGCGAGGCGGCCGAGGGCGCACCGCCCGCCGCACCGCCCGCCGCGGTGCCCCCGCGGTCGCCGGAGCCCGCCACCCAGGCCGTGCCCCCGACGGCGTCCCCGACCACACCGCCGGCCACACCCCCGGCCACGCCTCCGTCCGCGCCCCCGGCCCGGCCCGCGTACGGCTACCCGCACCCGGCCCCGCCACAGCCGCAGGCCCAGCCGGCGTACGGATACCCCCAGTCCGCGTCCACCCAGCCCGCGTACGGATACCCGCAGCCGGCCGCGGCGGCGGCGCACGCCCCGGACCCGAACTTCCGGCTGCCCCCGCAGGGCCCCCAGTTCATCCGCGGCTGAACCAGGGAACTCCCCCGCCGGGGGCCGGCACTCCGTGGGTCTCCGGCGCTCCGTGGGTCTCCGGCAATCCGGAGGTTTCCGGCTCCCCGGAGGCTTCCGCCCTCCGGGGGTTTCCGGCCCCCGGGTCCCGCTGCTCAGGCCTTGGTCTTGTAGCCCCGGCCCCACTGGAGTCCCCAGCCGTACAGCCGGTCGAGCTCGGCCTGGAATCCGTAGACGAACTTCACCTCGCGGCGCACGACCAGGCCGTCCTTGGTGTTCTCGATGGTGAAGACGGCGCAGGAGCGGGCCTGCGGGGCGCGCTCGTCGAGTGCGATCTCGATGCGCGGGCCGTTGCTCGGGTAGAGCGTGACGACGGCGTGGGTGCGGTCGAAGGCCGGGGTCTGGTCGTAGATGTAGACGAAGACCAGCAGCCGCTTGATCTCTTCCCGGTGGTCGAGGTTGATGAATATCGTCTCGCCGGAGGGGGCGCCGAACCGGTCGTCGCCGCTGAGCTTCACGTACGGCGGGCCGTTCATGTCGCCGAAGAAGCCGCCCAGGGGCTGTACGACGCCCTTGGCGCCGTCGCTCAGCTCGTACAGGCAGCCGAGGTCCAGGTCGACGTTGACGACGCCCTGGGTGTGCGCCTGGACCGTCTCCGGCTGGAAGAACTTGAAGGAGCGGCTCAGGAAGCCGCCGCTGTGCTTCTGCCGGCCGCCGATGTCGGAGGTGCGCATCCGCCAGGAGAGGTTCACCCGCAGGCTGCCGGTGTCGGCGCCCTGCTTGCTGAGCGAGACCACCGGATGGCGTTTGGTCAGCTCGATGGAGTTGGTCGCGGCACTTCCCGAGTCGAACTGCGCGGAGTTGTCCCGCCAGCCGTCCAGCTTCTCCCGGATCCTGTCCCAGAAGTCCATCGCCCCCACCCCCACCACTGTCTTCCCCGCCGCCCGGTCACAGCCCAACGGGGCGGCCACCGCGGCAAGTGTGCCGTGTGGCCGCCCCGTTGAGAGCGTTCCTCAATCCCGTCCGGGTCACACCCCGGAGGAGACTTCGTCCTGTTTCTTAAAATCCGCTCCGCCCTCTTCCGCCGCGATCCGCTTGTTGCGGCGGACCGAGGACCAGAAGGACCAGGCGATCAGGAGGACGCCGACGCCGCCGGTGATGACCTCGTGGATCTCGTACTGGATGGTCACGAGCAGGATGACGGACAGGGCGCCGATCGCGTAGTGCGCGCCGTGCTCCAGGTAGACGTAGTCGTCCAGGGTGCCCTGGCGGACCAGGTAGACCGTCAGCGAACGTACGTACATCGCGCCGATGCCCAGGCCCAGCGCCATCAGGACGATGTCGTTGGTGACGGCGAAGGCGCCGATGACGCCGTCGAAGGAGAACGACGCGTCCAGGACCTCAAGGTAGAGGAACAGGAAGAACGCGGCCTTGCCCGCGATGGCCATGCCGGTGTTCTTCTTGCCGGTGCGCCTGGCCTCTTCCTCGGCCTCGTGCTCGCGCTCCTCGTCCTCCTCCAGCTTGTTCTCGAAGAAGCCGGAGAGGCCGCCCACGATCAGATACGTGATCAGGCCGGCGACGCCCGAGATCAGTACGGTCTCGGCCTTGTTGACGTGCGTGCCACCGTGCTGGTGGGCGTTGACCGCGAAGGTCATCGAGGTGATCAGCAGGACGATCAGGGCGATGCAGACCGACAGCATGTCGACCTTGCCGAGCTTGGCCAGCGGGCGCTCCAGCCAGGCGAGCCACTTGATGTCACGGTCCTCGAAGATGAAGTCGAGGAAGATCATCATCAGGAACATGCCACCGAAGGCGGCGATCGACGGGTGGGCGTCGGTCACCAGCTGCTTGTACATGTCCTTGTCGGTCATCGCCAGGTCGACGGCCTCGATCGGACCGATCTTGGCACTGACGGCAACGATGACGACGGGGAAGACGAGGCGCATGCCGAACACGGCGATCAGAATGCCGACCGTCAAGAAGATCTTCTGCCAGAAGGCACTCATCTTCTTGAGGATCCCGGCGTTGACCACCGCGTTGTCGAAGGACAGCGAGATCTCCAGGATGGACAGGATCGCCACGATTCCGAAGCCGGTCCACCCCCCGTAGAGAACCGCCGCGACCAGGCCGAGCGCGGTAACCGCGAACGACCAGCCGAAGGTTTTCAGAACCACTGGCTACCCCATCGTTGAGTACGACTCTCCCCCGCCGAGGGCGGGGCTTTACGAAACGTTGACCCCGAAGTCTAGAGCGATGCCCCGCAGCCCGGACGCGTACCCCTGCCCAACTGCGCGGAACTTCCACTCTCCGCCGTACCGGTAGACCTCGCCGAAGATCATCGCGGTCTCGCTGGAGGCGTCCTCACTGAGGTCGTAACGGGCGAGCTCCTGGCCGTCCGCCTGATTCACGACGCGGATGAAGGCATTGCTGACCTGGCCGAACGTCTGGCCGCGGTTGTCGGCGTCATGGATCGAGACCGGAAAGATGATCTTGTCCACGGTGGTCGGCACCCTGGAGAGGTCGATGAGCAGCGACTCGTCGTCGCCGTCGCCCTCACCCGTGAGGTTGTCACCCGTGTGCTCTACGGAGCCCTCGGGGCTGGTGAGGTTGTTGTAGAAGATGAAGTACTCGTCGCCGAGCACCCGGCCGTCCTTGCAGAGCAGTGCGCTGGCGTCCAGGTCGAAGTCGGCCCCGGTGGTGGAACGTGCGTCCCAGCCGAGCCCGACGAGTACCTGGGTGAGGTTCGGAGCGGCCTTGGAGAGGGAGACATTGCCTCCCTTGGCGAGCGTGACGCCCATGATCTTTTCTTCCTCCCCGCGGTGAAACTTCTTCGTAGGCGCGTCCGGCGCCGCACGTGAAGAGTGCGGCGCCGGACGGAATGCGGTGTGTGCCTGGCTCGGACGCTCAGACGCTCATGCGCTCAGACGTTGACGCCGAAGTCCTGCGCGATGCCGCGCAGGCCCGAGGCGTAGCCCTGGCCGATGGCACGGAACTTCCACTCCGCGCCGTTGCGGTAGAGCTCGCCGAAGACCATGGCGGTCTCCGTCGAGGCGTCCTCGCTGAGGTCGTAGCGGGCGAGCTCGTTGCCGTCCGCCTGGTTCACGACGCGGATGTACGCGTTGCGGACCTGGCCGAAGCTCTGCTGGCGGGACTCGGCCTCGTAGATCGAGACCGGGAAGACGATCTTGGCGACATCGGCCGGGACACCGGCCAGGTTCACCTTGATGACCTCGTCGTCGCCCTCGCCCTCACCGGTGAGGTTGTCACCGGTGTGCTCGACGGAGCCGTCGGGGCTCTTGAGGTTGTTGAAGAAGACGAAGTTCGAGTCGTTGGCGACCTTGCCCGCGTCGTTCGTCAGCAGGGCGCTGGCGTCGAGGTCGAAGTCGCCACCGGTGGTGGTGCGCGCGTCCCAGCCCAGACCGACGATGACCGCCGTCAGGTTCGGGGCGGCCTTGGACAGCGAGACGTTTCCGCCCTTGCTGAGGCTGACTCCCACGAGTCCTCCAAAATGTCGAGGGGCTCAGGAGAAGCCCTGCCCCCGTAGTACAGCTGGCATCGGATCAACGGTTTGATCCTAGTGACCGGTTCCCGGCACGGCAGGACTTAAGTCCCGAATTCCTCAGGTCTCCGGACAGGGTCCGGGATTCCGGCACCCAAGGCTCCCGTGCGGATCAGAGCGTGTCGAGGGCCTTGACGTAGTCGTTCAGGTCACGAGCGTCGGGCAGGCCGTTGACGACGGTCCAGCGGACCGTGCCCTCCTTGTCGATGATGAAGGTGCCGCGCACCGCGCAGCCCTTCTCCTCGTCGAAGACGCCGTACGCGCGCGAGACGTTGCCGTGCGGCCAGAAGTCGGACAGCAGCGGGTACTCCAGACCCTCCTGCTCGCCGAAGACGCGCAGGGTGTGCATGGAGTCGCTGGAGACCGCGAGGAGCTGCACGTCGTCGTTCTGGAACTTCGGGAGCTCGTCGCGCAGGGCGCACAGCTCGCCGGTGCAGACGCCGGTGAAGGCGAAGGGGTAGAAGAGGAGCACGACGTTCTTCTCGCCCCGGAAGTCGGACAGGCGCACGGTGCGGCCGTGGTTGTCCTTGAGTACGAAGTCCGGGGCCTCGGTGCCCGCCTCGATCGCCGTGTCGGTCGCCATGGGGATGCGCTTCCCTTCGTTGGGCTGTTCGGGTGGTGCCAGCGTACGCAAAGGACCCCCGCCGACCTGGGTCGGCGGGGGTCCTCGCGTACTGCGTGATGGGGTGTCTCCGGCCGTTAGCGCTTGCCGGGCTTCGCCGCCTTGGGGGAGACCAGACGGCTGCCCGTCCAGTCCTTGGCCGCGCTGAGGCTCTTGGTCTGCGAGAGACCGGCGGTGGTCGCGGCTTCGTTGATGTCGCTCGGTTCGACATAGCCGTCACGGCCGGTCTTCGGAGTCATCAGCCAGACGGTGCCACCGTCCTCGACGAGCCCGATGACGTCCACCAACGCGTCCGTCAGGTCGCCGTCCTCGTCCCTGAACCACAGGACGACGGCATCAGCCACGTCGTCGTAGTCCTCGTCGACGAGTTCGCCGCCGATGATCTCCTCGATGGCTTCGCGGAGCTCCTGATCGACATCGTCGTCGAAGCCGATCTCCTGGACCACCTGCTCGGGCTGGAAACCCAGCCTCGCGGCAAGGTTGGTCCGCTCCTCCGCGTGGTCCGCGGTCGCGCTCACGGTTTGCCTCCTGATCTTTTTTCGGGAAGTGCTTTTTCAGCAATGTGCCTGAGCCGCGCGCGTGCGCGGCATTGGCCGTAGTCCACACGGACGGGACCGATCGCGCAAGTACCCGGCCGTCGAGACCGCCGAAACGGTGACGGATGGGGCGCCCCCGCCGCAACTCCTGACGCCTCCTGGAGCCCGCGCAGTGATTCATCCCACACCATTCGAGCCGCTTTGCCATGTTCTGCACCTTCGGTGCGCCAATCGGGAACGAACGGCCTTACGGAACGCATGAACGGGTTGGGCGTAAGGTTGCGATTTGGCCGGGGCCGCACTGCGGCGCCGGCCGGGCGGTCGGTCCGCGGCGGCGGCTCCCCCCTGGTTACCGCTCAGTAGAGATGACGTTTGCGTCCCCTGGGTACACGATGGCTGTGGCGCGAACCCCCCAGAAAGAGACCTCCAGACAGCTGCATACGCGGTGGGCGACACCTCGGTGACGGACCCGCACGTGTGCGGTCACTTCCCTACCAGTGAAGGAACAGCGTGGCTTCCGGATCCGATCGCAACCCGATCATCATTGGCGGCCTGCCGAGCCAGGTCCCGGATTTCGATCCCGAGGAGACCCAGGAATGGCTCGACTCGCTTGACGCGGCCGTCGACGAGCGGGGCCGCGAGCGCGCCCGCTACCTGATGCTCCGTCTGATCGAGCGCGCCCGCGAGAAGCGCGTGGCCGTGCCCGAGATGCGCAGCACGGACTACGTCAACACGATCGCCACCAAGGACGAGCCGTTCTTCCCGGGCGACGAGGAGATCGAGCGCAAGGTCCTCAACGCGACCCGCTGGAACGCGGCCGTGATGGTCTCCCGGGCCCAGCGTCCCGGCATCGGCGTCGGCGGCCACATCGCCACCTTCGCCTCCTCCGCCTCGCTGTACGACGTGGGCTTCAACCACTTCTTCCGCGGCAAGGACGAGGGCGACGGCGGCGACCAGATCTTCTTCCAGGGGCACGCCTCCCCCGGCATCTACGCCCGCGCGTTCCTGCTGGACCGGCTGACGGAGCAGAACCTCGACGCGTTCCGCCAGGAGAAGTCGAAGTTCCCCAACGGCCTCTCCTCGTACCCGCACCCGCGGCTGATGCCGGACTTCTGGGAGTTCCCGACCGTCTCGATGGGTCTCGGCCCCCTCGGTGCGATCTACCAGGCCCGCATGAACCGCTACATGGAGGCGCGCGGCATCGCCGACACCTCCAAGTCGCACGTCTGGGCCTACCTCGGCGACGGCGAGATGGACGAGCCCGAGTCGCTCGGCCAGCTCTCCATCGCCGCCCGCGAGGGCCTCGACAACCTGACCTTCGTCGTCAACTGCAATCTGCAGCGCCTCGACGGCCCGGTGCGCGGCAACGGCAAGGTCATCCAGGAGCTGGAGTCGCAGTTCCGCGGCGCCGGCTGGAACGTCATCAAGCTGGTCTGGGACCGTTCCTGGGACCCGCTGCTCGCGCAGGACCGCACCGGCATCCTGGTCAACAAGCTCAACACGACCCCGGACGGCCAGTTCCAGACGTACGCCACCGAGACCGGCGCGTACATCCGCGACCACTTCTTCGGTGACGACCAGCGGCTGCGCGACATGGTCAAGGACATGTCGGACGAGCAGATCCTGCACCTGGGGCGCGGCGGCCACGACCACAAGAAGGTGTACGCGGCGTACGCGGCGGCCAAGGCGCACAAGGGCCAGCCGACCGTGATCCTCGCACAGACGGTCAAGGGCTGGACGCTCGGACCGAACTTCGAGGGCCGCAACGCCACGCACCAGATGAAGAAGCTGACCGCGGACGACCTGAAGCGCTTCCGCGACCGGCTGCACATCCCGATCGCCGACAAGGAGCTGGAGGACGGCGCGCCGCCGTACTACCACCCGGGCCGGGACTCGGAAGAGATCCAGTACATGCACGACCGCCGCAAGAGCCTGGGCGGTTACGTGCCTTCGCGCGTCGTACGCGCCAAGCCGCTGGCACTGCCCGAGGACAAGACGTACGCGGCTGCGAAGAAGGGCTCGGGCCAGCAGTCGATCGCCACGACCATGGCGTTCGTACGTGTCCTGAAGGACCTCATGCGGGACAAGGAGATCGGCAAGCGTTTCGTGCTGATCGCGCCCGACGAGTACCGCACCTTCGGCATGGACGCGTTCTTCCCGAGCGCAAAGATCTACAACCCGCTCGGCCAGCAGTACGAGTCCGTGGACCGCGAACTGCTGCTCGCGTACAAGGAGTCGCCGACCGGTCAGATGCTGCACGACGGCATCTCCGAGGCGGGCTGCACGGCCTCGCTGATCGCCGCGGGCTCGGCGTACGCCACGCACGGCGAGCCGCTGATCCCGGTGTACGTCTTCTACTCGATGTTCGGTTTCCAGCGCACCGGTGACCAGTTCTGGCAGATGGCCGATCAGCTTTCGCGCGGCTTCGTACTGGGCGCGACCGCCGGTCGTACGACGCTGACCGGTGAGGGCCTCCAGCACGCGGACGGCCACTCGCAGCTGCTCGCCTCGACGAACCCGGGCTGCGTCTCGTACGACCCGGCCTTCGGGTACGAGATCGCGCACATCGTGCAGGACGGTCTGAAGAGGATGTACGGCGAGAACGCCGAGGACGTCTTCTACTACCTGACCGTCTACAACGAGCCGATCCAGCACCCGGCCGAGCCGGAGAACGTCGACGCCGAGGGCATCCTCAAGGGCATCTACCGCTACAAGAGCGGCGAAGAGGGCTCCATCCCGGCCCAGCTCATGGCGTCCGGCGTGGCCGTGCCGTGGGCGGTCGAGGCCCAGCAGATCCTCGCCGACGAGTGGAACGTCAAGGCCGACATCTGGTCCGCGACGTCCTGGAACGAGCTGCGGCGCGAGGCCGTGGAGTGCGAGGAGCACAACCTCCTGCACCCCGAGGAAGAGATCCGCGTGCCGTACGTGACGCAGAAGCTCGACGGCGCCGAGGGACCGTTCGTGGCGGTCTCCGACTGGATGCGTTCGGTTCCGGACCAGATCTCGCGCTGGGTGCCGGGTGCGTACACCTCGCTCGGTGCGGACGGCTTCGGCTTCGCGGACACGCGCGGTGCGGCCCGTCGCTTCTTCCACATCGACGCGCAGTCGATCGTCCTGGCGACGCTCTCCGAGCTGGCCAAGGCGGGGAAGATCGACCGCAGCGCGCTGAAGCAGGCGGTGGACCGCTACAAGCTGCTCGACGTGACGGCGGCCGACCCGGGTGCCGCGGGCGGCGACGCGTAACGCTGTCCGGTCTCCGGTGAAGGCGGTGGGAACCCTCGGGCTCCCACCGCCTTCACGCGTCTTACGATGCCGGGCATGAAGCAACAGACCGCCCAGGTCCGGTGGGAGCGGCGCACCCAGAATCCCCTGTTGGTGCTCGCGCTCGCCTTCGCCGTCGCCTACGCCGTGCCGATCGTGGCCCCGGACGCCGCCCGTGGGGTGCACCGGGCGTGCGCGTGGACCGAGTGGGTGGTGTGGGGCGCGTTCGCACTGGACTACCTGGTGCGGCTGGCGCTGGCTCCGGCCAAGTGGCTGTTCGTACGGAGCCATCCGCTGGACCTGCTCGCGGTGCTGCTGCCGCTGGCCAGGCCGCTGCGGCTGCTGCGGCTGGTGTCGACGCTGCTGCTCGTGGGGCGGCGGGCGCGGATGGCGTCGCAGATCACGCTGACCGCCTATGTGGCCGGTGCGGTGGTGGGTCTGCTGATGTTCGGTTCGCTGGCCGTACTGGAGGTCGAGCGGGACGCGCCCGGCGGGAACATCAAGTCGCTGGGTGACGCGGTGTGGTGGTCCTTCACCACGATGACCACGGTGGGGTACGGGGACCACTCCCCCACCACCGGGCTCGGCCGGTTCCTCGCGGTGGGCCTGATGCTGTCCGGGATCGCGCTGCTCGGTGTGGTGACGGCGAACATCGCGGCCTGGTTCATCGCCCGCTTCGAGCGGGACGACGTCGAGGAGCGCCGCCGGACGGCGCTCCTCGACGCACTGATGGTGGAGGTCAGGGAGCTCAGGGCGGAGGTCGGCCGGCTGAGCCCCGAGGGCCGGCCCGCTGTTCCGCAGCAGGTTCCCGGTTCCGGCGTCAGCTCTCCCACACCTTGAACGCCCGCACCCGGTAGGGGGATTGGGGCACCCAGCTGCCGCTGCCCGGATAGGTGTCGAACTCGCCCGTCTCGGCGCACTCGGCCGACTGGTACGCGGTGACCGGGCGGCCGGTGCGGTTGGCGAGGGCCTGCGCGTCGGTGCCGGGCGGCAGCGGGACGCAGGACTCGATGTCGGTGCCGGCCAGTTCGTGGGCGTACCGCCTGCCCTTGAAGTCGGGCTTCTGCCAGAGGCAGAGCTCACCCGCGGCGCAACTGCCGAGCCGGACGGCCGCGCGGGCGGCGCTCGCGGGTGCGGCGGCCTCGGGTGCGGCGCTCGCGGGTGCGGCGGTCTGCGGCAGCAGGGCGGTGGTGGTCAGGGCGGTGGCGGCGAGAGCGGCGGCCAGCGCGGGCGTACGGGTCAGCTTCATGAGGTCCCCCCGGTTCGTGCGGATCAAGTGCACGCACTGTGACCTGCAGAAACGATGGCGTGGAAGGGGCCTCGCAGCGGATCACCCGGATAGGCGACAGCCCCGCCGGAACCGTCCCGGCGGGGCTGTACGGGCGCGGAATTGACGCTTCCGCGCGTGCGGTTGACGGCTGTTGTCGTGCGGTCGACGTGTGCGGTCGACGGCCGCTGCCGTGCGGTCGGCACGTGCGCGGGGCGTCAGATGTGGACTCCGCCGCCCGCCGCGTCCGCGTTCGCACCGCGCTTGGTGAAGAGGGCGACGATGGCGGCGACGACGGCGACTCCGCCGCCGACCGAGAAGGCGAGGCCCATGCCCGACACGAACGTGTCATGGATGACGCCCGAAATGACCTTGAAGGCGTCCGGCGTCATGCCCGGCGCCTGAGCCAGTTCCCTCGGCACGATGCCGAACTCCGCCGCCTGCTCCAGCTGCGGCGACGGCGGCGTCGGAATGCCCGCTTCCTTCCAGTTGCCCGCGAACTCGGCGTTGACGCGCGAGGACATCACTGCGCCGAGGACGGCCGTGCCGAGCGCACCGCCGACCTGCATGCCGGCCTGCTGGAGGCCGCCGGCCACACCGGACAGCTCCAGCGGGGCGTTGCCGACGATGACCTCGGTGGCGCCGACCATGACCGGCGCGAGGCCGAGACCGAGCAGGGCGAACCACAGCGACATGGTCAGGGTGCCCGTACCGACGGCCAGCTGGGACATGCCGAACATCGCGACCGCGGTGCACACCATGCCGCCGACCAGCGGCACGCGCGGCCCGAACTTGGTGATCAGCAGGCCCGCGACCGGCGAGGAGACGATCATCATGCCGGTCAGCGGCAGCAGGTGCAGACCGCTGTCGACCGGGCTCAGGCCGTGCACGCCCTGGAGGTAGAACGTCACGAAGAAGAGGCCGCCCATGAACGCGAACGCCATCAGCACCATGAGGACCACACCGGCCGACAGCGGCACGGAGCGGAACATGGCCAGCGGAATCAGCGGCTCCTTGGCCTTGGTCTCCCAGACGGCGAACAGCACGAACAGGAGGACCGAACCGCCCACGCACAGCCAGGTGTTGGTGCCTCCCCAGCCCCAGGACTCACCGGCCTTGATGAGTCCGTAGACGAGTGCGCCCATCGCGCCCGAGAGCAGCAGGATGCCGGGGATGTCGAAGGACCGCGGCGCGTTCTCGGCGCGGTGGTCGCGCAGCACGACCAGGCCGAAGACCAGGGCGATGATGCCGACCGGCACGTTGATGAAGAAGACGGACTGCCAGGAGACGTGCTCGACGAGCAGGCCGCCGACGATCGGGCCGCCCGCGGTGGAGGCGCCGATGACCATGCCCCAGATGCCGATCGCCATGTTCAGCTTCTCGGCCGGGAAGGTGGCGCGCAGCAGGCCGAGCGCGGCCGGCATGAGCAGTGCGCCGAACAGGCCCTGGAGCACGCGGAACGCGATGACCAGGCCGATCTCCGTGGAGAAGCCGATGGCGGCGGAGGCTGCGGCGAAGCCCGCGATGCCTATCAGGAAGGTCTGCCGGTGGCCGAAGCGGTCACCGAGCTTTCCCGCGGTGATCAGTGCGACGGCGAGCGCGAGCAGATAGCCGTTGGTGATCCACTGGACGTCGGCGAGCGACGCCTTGAGGTCGTGCTGGATGGCGGGGTTGGCGATGGCGACGATCGTGCCGTCGAGGGCGACCATCATCACGCCGATGGCCACGGAGAAGAGCGTCAGCCACGGGTGGCCGCGAAGCCCCTTGGCCTGTTGCGGTACGGGGTCGGGGCCCGGCGGCACCTTGTCCAGCATGGTCTGTGCAGTCATGATTCCCAGATTAGTGTCAGCCACTGACAGTTGACGAACCAATTCACAAGCCGGTAACTGTCAGGTAGCTCACAGGTAAGCTGAGCAGGGCAAATCAGAGAAACGGGACCGAGGCGATGGCGGACCAGCGGAATGCGGCAGGCCCCACCGGGCCGCGGGTGTGCGGTCTGCGCGAGCGCAAGAAGCGGCGCACCCGGGACTCACTGCTGCGCGTCGCGCTCGAACTGTTCACCTCGCAGGGGTACGAGCGGACAACCGTCGACGAGATCGCGGACGCCGTCGAGGTCTCGCAGCGCACCTTCTTCCGCTACTTCGCGTCCAAGGAGGAGGTCGCCTTCACCGTCGTGTCGATGGTGGAGGCCCGCTTCCTGGAGGCGATCCGCCAGCGGCCCGCAGACGAGAACCCGCTCACCGCCCTGCACAACGCCGTGACCTGGGCATGGGACTCCCTGGGCGAGGCGATCGAGGCCGTCGTGCCGATCGAGCTGCACATGCGCACGTACCAGATGATCGAGTCGACGCCGGCGCTCCTCGCGGTGCATCTGCGGCGCTCCACCGAGCTGGAGGACGCGATCGCCGCGCTCATCGCCGAGCGGGAGGGGCTCGACGTGGACGAGGACCTCCGGCCGCGGATCATCGTGGCCGCGTTCGGCGGGGTGATGCGGCTGACCGGCCGGATGTGGGGTCAGCGGGAGGACGCCAGCCTGGCGGCGATCCGGGAGATGACGGCCCGCTGCCTGGACCACCTGGGCCCGGCGCTGGCCGGGAACTGGCGGGGTTCCGAGCCCGCCAGGGCGCCCCTGGGGCCGGTCGCGGCGCCCGGCAGTCCTGGGCGCACCACCGCCGCATCCACAGCCTGACCTCCACACCTTTATCGAAACGTGATACCCGTCACGGAATAGACACGGGCCGCCGTCGTTCTCCTAGGCTGTCCCGTTAGTGACTTCCTTCGATTCCTCCCCCACCTTGACCGCGTGGCGGGCACTCCTTGCCCTGGCCGTCGTGTTCGTGATGCTCGCGATCACCGGCTGGACCGCCCTCCACCAGCAGCGCGACGACGACGTGTCCCTGAAGGAGGCTTTTGCCGCCTGGCAGCACGGCCGGTTCGACGGCCGCGAACTGCCCGACCCACAGGGCTCGCCACAGCAGGTGGCCCGCTTCTTCGGCGGGCTCTCGGCCGACCAGCAGAGCCGCCTGATCCACAAGTACCCGCAGGTCGTGGGCAACCTCAACGGTGCTCCCGTCCCTCTGCGGTTCGCCGCCAACCGGCGGTCACTGGCCCAGGCGCGGGCCGTCGAGGAGAAACGGATGCACGACGTCCGGCTCTCCAGGGCCGGAAAGCAGGACGCCGACCGGCGGATGCACCGGTTCGCCGCACTGCTGCGGGACGACCGGCAGATCCTGTCGTTCGACCCGGACGGCGGCGGACGGGTCGCCGAGGTCTTCGGCGACCTGCAGCGGGCCGAGCGCGTCTCGGTCGTCGTACCGGGCGTCGACACGAACATCGTGAACTTCGAGCGGACCTACCGCCGCTACTCCTCGCCCGTCGGGATGGCGTCCTCGCTGTACGAGGCGGAGCGCAAGACCGCACCGGGCCGCCGGGTCGCCGTCATCGCCTGGGCGGACTACACCGCTCCGGTCGGCCTCGGCATGGACGCGATGGTCGGGGTGCCCGCGCGGGCGGGAGCGGTCCGCCTGATCGCGCTGACCAAGGCGCTGCCCGGCGCCTCGTCCGTACCGATAACGCTGTTCTGCCACAGCTACGGCTCGGTGGTCTGCGGCATCGCGGCGCGTGAGCTGCCCGAGCGGGTCACCGACATCGCGGTGGCGGGCAGCCCCGGCATGCGGGCGGACTCCGCCGCGGACCTGGGCGGCCGGGCCCGGGTGTGGGCGATGCGGGACGCAGACGACTGGATCCAGGGCGTGCCGTACCTGGAGGTCGGCGGGCTCGGCCACGGCGCCGACCCGGTGTCGCCGGAGTTCGGGGCCCGGGTGCTGTCGGCGGCGGACGCCGTCGGGCACACCGGATATTTCGTGCCGGGCACCGACAGCATCGGCAATTTCGCCCGGATCGGTGTCGGCTCGTACGCGGGGCTGAGCTGCGCGAGCGGCGGAAACACCTGCCGGGACGGGGTCGACGGTGACCGCTCCGGCGGGTCCCATGGGGGTGTCTGAGGTGTCCGACGCGCGTAGAAGTACCGAAATCGGGATGGCCTTCGAGGGGCGACGTGTGAGCGGGTGCCGCATACGATGAGCCGCATGGGTGATGTGCTGGCCGGAATTCATGCCACCTGGGCGTTCGAGAGCGACTCCGTGCTCATCCGCTTCGAACGGGGGATACGTACGCCAAAGCTGCTTTCCGCGCTCGGTGAGCGGCGGATTCCGCACGAGGCGCTGGCCGACGTGACGCTGACCCCGGGCAAGCGGGGCACGGTGGTGCTGCACGCGGTGCCGAGACCGGGTGCGGATCCGCTGATGGACGCCGCGGCGGGGCAGCTCAAGGAGGGCTGCGACCCGTACCGGCTGGTGCTGCCCGCGGAGCGCGAGGTGCTCGCGGAGTACTACGCGGACGAGCTGCGGCAGCGGGTGCGCGAGGCGTCCGGGGCCGCCGGTGCGGTCGAGCCCGCGGAGCGGTTCCTGGTGGCGGCGCCCGAGGGGCCGCTGCAGTTCAAGGCGTACGACGGGAAGGCCGGCTTCGACGGCGCCCACGTGACCTTCCGGTGGTTCTGGACGGGCGCCTCGTCGGCGAAGTGGAAGGTCGGCGACCAGAGCTTTCCGGTGAGTTCGCTGAGCGGTGTCGAGTGGCGTTCACCCGACGTCTTCGACGGGCATCTGCGGCTGCTGCGGCGCGACGGTGCGCCCGACGGCGGTGCGCAGCGGGCGTCGGGGCCCGCGGACCAGGATCCGGCGGCGGTGGTGTTCGGGCTGGGGTACGGGCCGGTGCACGAGTCGCTGCCGTTCGCGGCCGCGGTGCTGGCGGCGGTACGGAGCGCGGTGCCCGCGGCGGTCACCGACCGGGACCGGGTGTCGGCCTCGGCGGTGGGGGCGGGGCGGCGCGACCCGGCGGACATCGCGGAGCGGATCCGCCACCTCGGGGAGCTGCACCAGGCGGGGCTGGTCACGGACGACGAGTTCCGCGCGAAGAAGGCCGAGCTGCTGGCGGAGCTGTAGGGGGCCGCGAAGGAAGGACGCGGGGAAGGGCGCGGGGGAAGGGCGCGGGGGAAGGGCGCAGGCGTCGTACCACGGTATGAGATCAAGCTCCGAACCACGGTATGACGTGGGAAAACGGGTGCGCTGCCTACGCTGAGGGAGCCATGAGAGAACCGACTCCGTCTCCTCCCCCGCAGCCCACCGTCCCTCCGAAACCCTCGTCCGAGCCCACCGCCGGATCTGTCGGACCTGTCGTCGACGGACTGTTCAGCGCTGCCGCGCGCCATCTGCGCGAGCTGCTGCACGCCGTCACCCACCCCTCGCACCCTCCGACGCCGCTCCTCGTCGACGCCCCGAAGCGCTGGCAGCGGCTGTTGCCGTACGTGGTGGTCCTCACCGTCGTGTGCGTGCTCTTCCCGGTCACGATCACCGTGCTGGCAGGCGACTACCGGGTGTCCGGCGGCATCGCGGGAGCGCTCGCCGCACTGCAGGTGCTGCCGCTCCTGATGATGGGGCACCGGCCGCTCCAGACGTGCTGGATCGTGCTGCCCGCGGGGGTGATCGGCAGCCTCTTCCTCTTCACCCAGCAGGGCGGCCAGGTCCGCTCCATCTGGCCCTGGCCCGCGCCCACGATCGTCGGACTGCTCTTCCTGCTGTTCGCGCTGGCCCTTCGGGAGCGCCGGCGGACGCTGGTCGGTGTGTGGCTGTTCGTCGCCCTGACGGGGATAGGGCTCGGGCAGCTCCACCCGGAGGCCAGCGACGGCACCAACCTGCTGACCGTCGTGCTGAGCGCGGTCGTGCTGGTCGTCGGCGGAGTGCTCCGGGAGCGCGGCGACGTGCAGCGCAGGCTGGTGGAGCAGGAGACCATCAGCGAGGCGGAGCGTGCGCAGCGGACCCTCCTGGAGGAACGGACGCGCATCGCCCGGGAGTTGCACGACGTGGTCGCGCACCACATGTCGATGATCACCGTGCAGGCCGATTCGGCCCCGTACCGGATCAGCGGGCTCCCGGCGGAGGCGGAGGAGGAGTTCGCCTCGATCGCGGCGAGCGCGCGGGAGTCGCTGACGGAGATGCGACGGCTGCTCGTGGTGCTGCGCAGCGAGGGCACCGAGGGCGAGCGGGCGCCGCAACCCGGGCTGAACAAGGTGCAGCAGCTGGTGGAGGCGACGGTACGGGCCGGGGTGCCCGCCGAGCTGTCGATGGCCGGGGGCCTGGGCACGGGCCCGGGTTCGCCCGCGGTACCGCAGGCGGTGGACCTGTCGGCGTACCGGATCGTGCAGGAGGCCCTGGCCAATGTGGTGCGGCACGCGCCGGGGGCGACGACCCGGGTGTCGGTACGGGTGGAGGACCTGGACCTGCTGGTGCTGATCGTCAACGGGCCCGCCCCCGAGCCGACTTCGAGGGTGGAGGCGAAGGGGGCCGGCGGGCACGGGCTGGTCGGCATGCGCGAGCGCGTACGGTTGACCGGCGGCACGCTCGACACCGGACCGCTGCCGGACGGCGGCTTCCGGGTCGCGGCCCGGCTGCCGCTGCGGAACCCCCCGAAGAACTCCACAGAGAAGAACTCCACAGAGAAGGACTCCCCC
This sequence comes from Streptomyces sp. NPDC021093, assembly GCF_044333135.1. NCBI lineage: Bacteria > Bacillati > Actinomycetota > Actinomycetes > Kitasatosporales > Streptomycetaceae > Streptomyces > Streptomyces sp. NPDC021093. Next base: position 88,554 of record NZ_JBIRQJ010000006.1, read on the forward strand.
GCCCCATGACCATTCGCGTGATCATCGTCGACGACCAGGCCATGGTGCGGGCCGGATTCGCCGCGCTGCTCTCGGCGCAGGCCGACATCGATGTGGTGGGCGAGGCGCCGGACGGACGGCAGGGGGTGGAGGTCAGCCGGACCACGCACCCGGACGTCGTACTGATGGACGTGCGGATGCCGGAGATGGACGGGCTGGCCGCCGCGCGGGAGATCCTGAACCCGCCGGTGGGCGTGGTGCACCTGCCGAAGGTGCTGATGCTGACCACCTTCGACGTCGACGACTACGTGTACGAGGCGCTGCGCGCGGGTGCGTCCGGGTTCCTGCTGAAGGACGCCCCGCCGGCCGATCTGATCGCGGCGGTACGGGTGGTGGCGGCCGGCGAGGCGCTGCTCGCCCCGTCCGTGACGCGCCGCCTGATCGCGGACTTCGCCGCGCAGCGCCCCGCCCCGCGCCGGAACCCGAGCCTGCGGCTGAACGGACTGACCCCGCGCGAGACCGAGGTCCTGGAGCTGATCGCGCGCGGGCTCTCCAACCAGGAGATCGCGGACCATCTGATCCTGGCCGAACAGACGGTGAAGACCCACATCGGGCGGGTGCTGGCCAAGCTGGACCTGCGGGACCGCGCCCAGGCGGTGATCTTCGCGTACGAGTCGGGGCTGGTGTCGCCGGGCGACGCGGGATGAGGTCACCGGGCGACGGTGCGGATGCCGGTGCGGGCGCGGGTTCGGGTTCGGGTACGGAGCCAGTACGAGCGGGTGGCCACGACAAGGGCGACGCCGTACCCGGAGAAGCCGACCAGCCCGGTCCAGCTGACCAACAGGCCGTCGGCACCCGGCCCGAAGTCGCCCGCCGCGAGTTCCAGCGCGCCGAACGAGGCGAGGACCAGGTACCCGCCGCCGAGCAGACCGTACGGAAGAAGGGTCGCGGCACCGATCAGCGCCGGGGTGAGCAGCAGCCAACGCGGCACCGGGCGGCCCGCGAGGAACGGGCTCCGGCGGGGGAAGACCTGGCCCCAGGGCCGTATCAGCGCGAACAGCAGCAGACAGCCGAGCACGGCGAGCAGTGCGGTCGGGTCGAGACCCCGGGCTTCCAGGGCCAGCCACAGCCCGGAGGCTCCGTTGCGGCGGGAGGCCGCCAGCACTTCCGCGCCGGAGACTCCGGCGTAGGTTCCGCCGGTGGCCCAGATCGTCTTCATCGTCGCGTACGGGAGGAAGGCGATCACCCCCGCCCGGACGGCGAGGCGGACCCGGCGGGACGGCCCGCCCTCCCCTGCCGCCGATATCGACGGGACCGCCGAACTCACCCTCCCCGTACGGGCGTTGGCGGCCAGCACCAGCGCGCCGAGAAGCCCGAGGGCGTGGTGCGCGGTGGCGGGCAGGCTGTCGGGGAGGGCGCCGGTCAGCAGGGCGATCACATCCATCAGCAGACTGAACCCGGACACCAGGGACAGCCCGGCAAGCACCCAGAGCGCCCGCCGCAGCACAGACCGGCCCCCGGGCCGGGCGCGGGAGGCAGCGAGGGCCGCTCCTGCGGCGAGCACGGCCACCGCGACGGCGAACCAGTTCAGTACGGCGGGGACCCGGTGCGGCCCGAGTCCGAAGAGCGGCACACCGACGGCGTAACATCCGGCGGCGAACACCGCGTGCACCGCGGCCCAGCCGAGCAGCAGCCACCGAAGCAGCGGTGATTCGGGTCCGGCAGGGCCGGGACGTGATGTGACGCCGGTCACAGTCTTGTGTGTGGGGTCGGTCATGCCGCCACGTTCGCACCGCGGGCGGCGCCGCCGCGTCAACCCTGTGGCCAGGGGCTCTCCGCCGCGCGGGGGAGTTTCCCGCACCTCCGGCACGGGGGCCAGCACCACCCTCCCACCTGCGGAAATCCTCCAGTACTGCGGTATCACTCGGGAGTTGGCCCCGTGGTGTGACGCCCGGGGAGGCGTCCTCTTCCTACCTTCCTCTGCATCAAGACGTACACAGCAGAGCGCAGTGGAGCGCGACGGAGAGGGCGGGGACATGCACCGGTTCAGGAGGACCCTGGCGGCCGTCGCCGCCGTGACGGCCATGGTCGGGGGCACCGCCGGGTGGGCATCCGCCGACTCGCAGACCGCCGTCACCGGGCCGCCGCCGGGCACCGCCGCCTGGCGGAGCGAAGGGCTGATCGATCCGGTCGCCGGCACTCCTGCCCAAGTGGCGTCATTCTTCCGGGGGTTGGGCGAGCAGGAGCGGCGCGATCTCGTACGCCGCCACCCGCTCGTGGTCGGCAACCTGGACGGTGCGCCCGTCGAGCTGCGGTACGCCGCCAACCGGGCGAACATCGCCGCCGACGGCCGGTTCACCAGGCTGCTCGCCCCCGGGAAGCAGATCCTCGCCTTCGATCCGCGGGGGCGCGGCCAAGTGGCCGAGGTCTACGGGGACTTGACCGGGTCGCGGCATGTGGCCGTGATCGTGCCCGGGTCGGACATGGACGCCGCGACGTACGACCGGGCGAGGGATCCGTACGGCACTCCGGCCGGGATGGCCAGGAGCCTGCGCGGGGCGACCGACCCCGCCGACACGGCGGTGGTGGCCTGGGTCGGCTACACCACCCCCGTCGGCGTCGGCATCGACGCCGCGACCGGTGGTCTCGCCGAGGCGGGGGCCGAGCGGCTGACCCGGTTCGCCGACGGGCTCGACGCGGTCGGTGCGAGCGACCCCGCCGTGTTCTGCCACAGCTACGGGTCGGTGGTGTGCGGGATCGCCGCACCCCGGCTGAACGCCGCCGACATCGTGGCGTTCGCCTCGCCCGGAATGCGGGTGGACAGCGCGGACGGCCTGCGGACCGGGGCGCGGGTCTGGGCGGCGAAGGACCCCACCGACTGGATCGACAACGTGCCGAACATGCAGGTGCTGGGGCTGGGGCACGGGGCAGATCCGACGGCACCGTCCTTCGGGGCGCGGCGGGTCCCGGCGGCGTCGGCCCAGGGCCACACCGGGTACTTCGCGCCGGGGACGGACTCGCTGAGGACGTTCGCGGCGATAGCGGAGGAGCGGACCGGTGAGTAGGGCACGCGGCGCAACGGCGAGTACGACACGAGGCGGACCGGCGAGCAGGACGCGCGGCGGACCGGCGAGCAAGGCGTACGGCGGACCGGTGAACAGCACACGAGGCGGACCGGCGAGCAAGGCACGAGGCGGACCGGCGAGCAGGACGCGCGGCGGACCGGCGAGCAAGGCGTGCGGCGGACCGGTGAACAGCACACCAGGCGGACCAGCGAGCAGGACGCGAGGCGGACCGAAGGCTCCCCCTTTCCACCCCGTCCGTGCGTCCTCATCCACAGGACGGGCTCAAGTCGCCCCCCACACACCCCACTTCACGAAGGTCACCCGATGAGCCTCTCCGCCCTCGCCACCAAGGTCGACGCCCGTACCCCCGCCCACCGTGACCGTGCCATCGACGGGCTGCGGGCGCTCGCGCTGCTCGCCGTGCCCACCGGGCACTGGCTGCTCGGCGGGTTCACCGTCGACGCCGACGCCGGTTCGCTGCACAACACCAGCCCGCTCTCCTCCTTCTCCGCCCTCGCCCCCGCCAGCTGGATCCTCCAGATGCTGGGCATCTTCTTCCTGGTCGGCGGCTACGCCTCCGTCCTCTCGTACCACAGGCGCAAGGGGTCGAGCGCGGAGTGGCTGAAGAGCCGGCTGGTGCGACTGGGACGGCCTGTGCTCGGGGTGACCGCCGTCTGGGCGATGATGCTCCCCGTCCTGTACGGGCTCGGGGTGCCCGAAGCCACCCTGCGCACCGGCGCGAAACTGGTGGTGCAGCCCCTGTGGTTCGTCGGCGTGTACGCGGCGATCACCGCGCTCACCCCGCTGTGCATCCGTGTCGCCCGCCGCGCGGGCGCCTGGTCGGCGGCCCCGCTGATCGGCTCCGTCGCCGTCGTCGACTTCCTCCGGTACGGCCCGTACGCCGACGCCATGCCCTCCTGGCTGAGCCTCCTCAATCTGCTCCCCGGCTGGCTCTTCGCCTACCAACTCGGCGTCGCCTGGGGCGAGAAGAGGCTCAGCAGGAAGACCGCGTACGTCCTCCTCGTCGGCGGCACCGCCCTCTTCGCCGCGCTCCTGCTCGCGTTCCACTACCCGGCGTCGATGGTCGGCGTCCCCGGCCAGGACCGCACCAACTCGCACCCGCCGTCGCTGCTCGTCCTCGCCCTGGCCGCCGCACAGAGCGGTGCGGCCGTGCTGCTCCGCGACCGCATCGCCAGGCTCCTGAGGCACCCGGCGCTCTGGGCGCCCGTCGTCGTCATCAACCTCTCCGCGATGACGATCCTGTGCTGGCACCAGACCGCGATGCTCGCCGCCGCCGTCCCCGGCTCGTACCTCGGTACGATCCCGGGCCTGACCGCCACCCCCGACACACCGGGGTGGATCGTGGCGCGGATCGCGTGGCTGCCGCTGTTCGCGGTGCTGCTGGTCGTGATCGGGAAGTACGCGCGGGTCTTCGAGCACCCGGCCGCCACCGCCCCGCGTACGACGAAGGCCAGCGGGACGGCCGTGGGACTGCTCGCGGCGGGCTTCACGGTCTTCGCGCTGGGACTGGCGTGAGCCACGTGCGTACGTGCGCATGAGCGTGAGCCGCGTGCGTACGTGCGCACGAGTGTGAGCCGCATGCGTACGTACGCACGGGTGTGAGCCGCGTGCGTACGTACGAGAACTGCTCCCGGCCCCCTGCCCGGCCTACTCCCGGCCGGCGGAGGTGAACGCCATGTCCGCGTACCGCCCGCCCGCCACCTGCCCGGCGATCGGTTCGAGCAGCGCCAACTCCTCGGCGCTCAGGACCAGTCGGGCCGCGGAGACGTTCTCCTCGACCCGGGTGCGCTTCGTGGTTCCCGGGATCGGCACCACCGACAGTCCCCGCACCCGCGCCTGCTGCTGCACCCAGGCCAGTGCGACCTGGCCGAGCGTGACGCCACGGGCGCGGGCGACCTCGCGCACCGGGTCGAGCAGCGCGCTGTTCGTCTCGGCGTTGGCGCCGGTGAAGCGGGGCTGGTGGCGGCGGAAGTCGTCCGCGCCGAGGTCCTTCTCGGCGTTGGCGAAGGCCCCGGTGAGGAAGCCGCGGCCGAGCGGCGAGTAGGCGACCAGGGCCGCGCCCACCTCGGCGGCCGCCGGGACCACGCCCGCCTCGATGTCCCGGCTGAACAGCGACCACTCCGACTGCACGGCCGCGATCGGGTGCACGGCGTGGGCGGCCCGCAGCTCCGGGCCCGTCACCTCGCTCAGCCCGAGCTGCTTGACCTTGCCGGCCGCGACCAGCTCGGCCATGACACCGACGGTCTCCTCGATCGGGATCTTCACGTCGCGCCGGTGCATGTAGTAGAGGTCGACGACGTCCGTGCCGAGGCGGCGCAGGCTGTCGTCGATGCACTTGCGGATGTAGGCGGGGTCGTTGTTGATGTACCGCTTCGTGCGGTCCTCCGGGTCGATGGCCAGCGCGAACTTCGTGGCGATGGTGATCTCGTCCCGGTGCGCGGCGACGAACGGGGCGAGGAACTTCTCGTTCTCGCCGTCCGCGTACATGTCCGCCGTGTCGTACAGCGTGACGCCCAGTTCGAGGGCCCGCTCCAGGGTGGCCCGCGCCTCGTCGGCGTCGGCCGGACCGTACGCACCGCTCATGCCCATGCAGCCGAGGCCCTGGACACCGACCTCGGGACCGCTGGGACCGCCGAGGCGGGTGGTGGGTATGCGGTTCGTGCTGCTCGTGCTGCCCGTGCTGCTCGTACTGCTCATGTGGTGTTCAGAACCTCTCCGACGCCCGGCGGGCGTCCGCATAAACGTCGATCTTGTGGTCGAGTACGGCGAGGGTGTCCCGAAGCTCCTCGATCCGTGCCCGTACGGCACGGCGGGTCCCCTCCAACAGCTCCTGCCGGGCCTCGAAGGTGTGCTCGCCCTCCCGCACCAGTTCCGCGTAACGCACCATGTCGGCGACCGGCATCCCGGTCAGCCGCAGCTTGCCGACGAGGGCGAGCCAGTCCAGGTCCCGGTTGCGGAACCGGCGCTGGCCGGTGTGCGAACGGTCGACGTGCGGCATCAGACCGATCCGCTCGTACCAGCGCAGGGTGTGCGCGGTGAGCCCGGTGACCTGCGCCACCTCACTGATCGTGTAGTGGTCACGGCCCTCGGGCAGGGGGTGCCCGCCGCCGGGGCCGCAGGTGAGCGGCGGTTGCTCCGAGTCGGCCGGTATCCGTACGGGACTGCTGTCGATCACCGTCATGCCCTCACGCTAGGACCTTGGAGTGCACTCGAAGCAAGCGGATTCCCCCACCAATTCCCCTGCCCGCCCCAGCCGCACGACGCCGACCGCCCGCCACCGCCCTGCGGGCACTGGTGCCGCCGCCGCTGCCCTGTGGGCACTGGTGCCGCCCGCCGCCCTGCGGGCACCGCGCCGCCGCCGCCGTCCTGTGGACACCGCGCCGCCGCCCGCCGTCCTGTGGGCACTGGTGCCGCCCTGAAGGGGCGGGACGGGTGGGCACAGGGCGGCCCCCTCGCCGCGGGCCGGCCCCCGTTCGGCTTGCTTGCGCTCCGGGGGCTTGCCGGACCCGGGGCGGCAGCGAGGGCACACGGTCGCGGAAGGGAGCGCTCCGCGCGAGGGGCCGCCCCCTTGCCCACCCGTCCCGCCCCCGGGGGCGGCCCCGCTGCCCAAGGAGACGGCGGTATCGGCTGTGCCCAAGGAGGCGGCGGTAGCGGCTGTGCCCAAGGAGGCGGCGGTAGCGGCTGTGCCCAAGGAGGCGGCGGTAGCGGCCCCGCTGCCCAAGAGGGCTGGGGGCGAGGCCGGGGCCGAAGGGGCCGGGTAGGGCCGGGGCCGAGAGGCCCGTTCTGGTCCGGTTAGGCTCGGGGCATGCAGAGCGTGACGATGATCGAGTCCTGGCCGGTGCCCACGGCCGCCACAGCCGTCGTACGGGCCGACGGCACCGTCCTCGGGTCGCACGGAGCGACGACGCACCGCTTTCCGCTCGCTTCCGTCTCCAAGCCCCTCGGCGCCTACGCGGCCCTGGTGGCGTACGAAGAGGGCGCGATCGAGCTCGACGAACCCGCAGGGCCCCCCGGCTCCACGGTCCGCCACCTGCTCGCCCACACCAGCGGCCTCGCCTACGACGAGCCCCGCGTCACCTCCGAGCCCGGCACCCGCCGCCTCTACTCCAACGCCGGTTTCGACGCGCTGGGCGACCACATCGCCAAGGCCACCGAGATCCCCTTCGGCGAGTACCTCCGCCAGGCGGTCCTCGAACCCCTCGGCATGTCCGCCACCACCATGGACGGTTCCCCCGCCCGGGACGGCGTCTCGACCGTCGACGACCTCGCCCGCTTCGCCGCCGAACTCCAGGCCCCGCGTCTGCTGGACCCCCGTACGGTCGCCGGGGCCACCCTCACCGTCCACTACCCCGGCACCAAGGGCGTCCTCCCCGGCTTCGGCCACCAGAACCCCAACGACTGGGGTCTCGGCTTCGAGATCCGCGACTCCAAGTCCCCGCACTGGACGGGCGGTTCGGCCTCTCCCCGCACCTTCGGCCACTTCGGCCAGGCCGGTACGTTCCTGATGGTCGACCCCGACGCGGGGATCGCGATCGTGGCCCTCGCGGACCGCGCCTTCGGCCCGTGGGCGGCGGAGGTCTGGCCGCCGTACATCGACGCGGTGCTGGCGGAGGCCCGCACCGCCACCGCCTGACGGAGCGCCGCCTGACGAAGCGCCGCGCACGGGACGCCGCGTCACGCCGCCGTGCCGGGGGTTTCACTTCTCCCCGGCACGCACTGCTTTCGCCTTCGCCAGGAATCGGTTCTTCGCGTCGAGAATTCGCTTGAAATCCGACGGCTTCTGCTCGATCCACTTCTTCTGCAAGGCACTGTCGACGGCGAACCAGGTCCGGATCAGACCGACTTCCGTCTGACATTTCACATCCGCGACGGCAACCGTCTTCTCCTCGTCGGAAGGCGGGTTCCTCATGTCCCAGCGCGGGTCGCCGATCGCCTTGTCGAGAGTCGGATATTCGTGGCCCGCCCGGCGCATACAGGAACTCCATTCCCGCACCGCACGCACCACTTTCGGGTCCTTCGCCGAATCCGCCAGGGCCTTGGAGTTGAATCGCGTCGCGAGGGTCTGGTCGTAGTCGATGCCGCGCCACAGTGCGTCGTTGGAGCGGCGCTGACAGCCGGTCTTCTCGTCCGTCGCGGTTCTCTTCTCCTCCGGGGTGAGGCCCCGTTCGCGCCGCTGCTTCTTCTCGTACACCTCGGTGGGGCTCAGCAGTGCGGGAACGGGGTGGTAGCCGAAGTTCTTCGCCACTTCCGGTTCGACGACTCCGTAGCGGCGGCGGTTGCGCCAGTCGCCGAAGTCCGGGCGCTCGATCAGGCGCCAGTCGTAGCCGTGCTTCTTCATGCACTGCCGGGTGAGCAGGTCCGCCGCTTCCTCGCCGTCGTAGATCTCGTCGACCGAGAGCAGGTACGTGTCCGTCGGCAGCCTCAGGCCGAGGACCTCGGCGGTCGGGGCCGGCACCTTCGGCACGCGGACCCCGGACGGCCCCGACCCGGGCGACCCGCACCCCGCCGTCAGCACGATGAGCGCGATGGCCGACGGCAGGCCGATCCGTGTCCCCTTGCGTGCCCGTTCCCGTTCCCGTACGTCCACTGCCCTCCCCCTGCGACATGGCACGGCGCAACAGCGGGAACCGGTCCGCCCGGTTCCCGCCCCTGAGCTACAGGTACAGCTACAGGAACTTCACGCAGCTCGCCTTGTTGTCGAAGCTGTTGTTGCTGAAGTCGGTATCGACCGAATTGGGCTTGGCCGTGTAACTGGTGCCCGTACAGGCACCGCCTTTGTCCCACATGCCGACGTAGGAGTTCGTGTAGTTCTTCATGGAACTGGCACCGTTGTTCATGACCTGTGTGGTGCCGGACCAGTACTTGTTGTTCAGCTCCACGTCCGAGCCGCCGAACGAGGCGGAATTACCGGCGTAGTTGTCGTGCTGGTAAAGGTAGAAGGCCGCGTTGGCCTGAGAGGCGAAACCGATCACGAGGGCGGAGGCACCGAGCAGCGTGCCCAGACGAAGAGCAAGTGTGCGCTTCATGCTGTTCCTCTCATTCGTTTCTCCGGCAATGCACATTCCCGCCGTATCGGGATGGAGCTAAGCACCGCTTCGACGAGCATGTCAACGAATGGTCGCATTACGGCCATCATCCACTTCCCTCTCCTTTACGGCCGGTTTGCACCGCCCCTCCACGCACCTTTCTGTGCCTCCCTCTTGACAGTCGTCCGGCACTCGAAGCGCACTGTCCCTCCCCCGTCTCACCCGGCACGTGACGGGCGGCATGCGCCATGGGTTCGGATACCCTCCCACCCGACAACCGGCACACAGTCCAACGGGTGGGAAAGAAGATGCACGAGGGTACGGCGACAAGCGGACAGTTCCACCCGCTGGAGGAGAACGACCCCCGCACGGTGGCGAGTTACCGCATCGCGGCACGGCTCGGGGCCGGCGGAATGGGGCAGGTGTACCTGTCGTACACGCCGGGTGGGCACCCGATCGCCGTCAAGGTGATCCGGCCGGAACTGGGTGAGGATCCCGGGTTCCGGCAGCGCTTCCGGCTGGAGGTGCAGGCGGCGCAGCGGGTGCAGGGGCTTTACACCGCGCCCGTCATCGACTTCGACACCGAGGGCGGCCGGCCGTGGCTGGCGACGGCGTACGTGCCGGGCCCCTCGCTCGCCGTGGCGGTCTCCGAGCACGGGAAGTTCCCGGTACCGACGGTGCTGCGGCTGCTCGCCGGGATGGCGGAGGCACTGAAGGTCATCCACGGTGCGGGCATCGTGCACCGTGACCTGAAGCCCGCGAACGTACTGCTGGCCTCCGACGGGCCCCGGGTCATCGACTTCGGGATCGCGCGGGCCGCCGACGCAACCGCGCTGACGGGAACCGGGATCACGATCGGCACCCCGGCCTTCATGTCGCCGGAGCAGGCGGCGGGCAAGGAGGTCGGCCCCGCGTCGGACGTCTTCGCGCTGGGGCAGGTGGGCGTGTACGCGGCTCTCGGCAACACGGCGTACGGGGAGGGCAATTCGCACGCCGTGCTCTACCGGATCGTGCACGAGGAGCCCGATCTGACCGGACTGCCGGAGGAACTGGGCTTCCTGGCGCGCTGCCTGGCGAAGGACCCCGCGCAGCGGCCGGAGCCCGCCGAGATCATCGAGCTGTGCCGGGCCGCCTCGGCGACCCCGCTCAGCCAGCACGGGGACTGGCTGCCGGAGCGGATGTCCGAGGACATCGAGATGAGGACGCGGGCCTCGGCACAGATGCTGACGTCGATGTCGGCGAAGGCCGAGCCCTCCGGGACACCTGCCGGGACTTCCGACGGATCACCGTCGTCCGTGGCGAGCGCGCCGACCGCCCCGGGTGACCTCCGCACACCCCCGGCCGCGGCACCGGCGGCGCCCGCCGCTCCCCCGGTCCCGCCCGGCCTCGCGGCCCACCCGACGGCCGCGTCCACGGCCGCGCACACTCCGCCGCCGTACCCGGGCAGCTACCCGGGCTCCGTCCAGGCCCCCCAGGCCCCCCAGCCCTCCGGGCCCGCCTACCCCGGTACGTACCCCGGGCACCACCCCACTCCGCCCCCGCCGCACAGCCTGCACGCCGCCCCCTACCCCCAGCAGCCCCAGCCCGGCTGGGCGCCGCAGCCGCCGCCGAAGAAGAAGATGAGCGGCGGGGTCATCGCGCTCATCGTCATCGCCGCGGTCCTGCTCCCGGTCGGCGGCTGCGCGGCGTTCCTGGCGAACCTGGCGGGCGACGCCGCCAAGAAGAACCGGAGCAGCAGTTCCGCGTCCTCGGGGGCCACCGGTTCCGCCGGGAGCGACGGCAAGCAGCGCCCCGACCCCAAGCCCGTCTCGTACAAGGGCGTGAACCTGACGAACGACTACTACGTCCGGTTCGCCGACTCCCCGCCCAAGCCGATCCACTCCGGCGACGCCGCCTACGAGGACGACGCGGACTTCTACTACTGGAGCAACGAGCGCTACCTGGGCAGCAGGGGCAAGAAGATTTCCCTCCTGAACAACTCCCAGAAGGGCTCCCTCCAGACCTGCCGCGACGAGACCCGCTTCACCGAGCGCCTCACGATCGGCCAGGTCTCGTCGGGTTCGCAGATCTGCGTGCACACGGAGTCGGGCCACATCGGCCTGGTCACCTTCCGCGGCAGGTCGGCCGAGTCCGACCCCAGCGACTACGTCACCGTGGACCTCACGCTGTGGCGCAACGCCGAGGAGCCCGCCGAGTCCGGCTACTGACCGGCGGCAAGCTCCCACACGAGAACCTCGGCGGCGGTCGCGGCCGTTATCCCCGGGTCCGGCCCGCCGCTGACCCGCACCGAGTCCCCCGGCCCCAACTCCTCGCCACCGCACGCCACTTGACCTCGTACGACATGGAGGTAGGCGGTCTCCGGCAGCGGCATCCGCTCCCCCGGGCCCGGTCGCAGGACATGCAGTGCCGCACCCGCCGCCGGCACCTCGTACGGGATGCCGGCGGCGACCTCGCGCACCAGCCCGTACGAGGGTTCGCCGCCCGGCACGAGCGGTGCCAGCCACATCTGGACGAAGACGAGCGGCACGTCCCCCGCGTTGCGCTCGACGTGCCGCACCCCGTCCCCCGCGCTCAGGTGCTGGACGTCCCCGGGGCGTACGACCGTGGCGTGCCCCGCGGAGTCGAGGTGCGTCAACTCGCCCTCGACCACCCAGGTGACGATCTCGGTGTGGCTGTGCGGGTGTTCGTCGAAGCCCGCGCCGGGGGCGAGGCGCTCCTCGTTGCAGGCCAGGACGGGGCCGAAGCGGAGGTTGTCCGGATCGTAGAAGTGGCCGAAGGAGAAAGCGTGCAGGGACTCGACACCGGCTGCCGGGTCGCCGCCGCGAAAGCGGTCCGTGGAGCGTCGTACGGATATCACGGGGACCACGGTAGCCCCGGCACACGGGGGCGACCGCCGGATAAGGCAGTCTTGTCCCCGTGCCCCGACCCGATCCAGACCAGCAGCCCGCGCAGCAGCCCGCGCCCGTGGCGCCCGCCGCCCGTCCGCACCCGCACTCCGCGACTCTCAAGCGGCTGGAGCAGTCCGCGGGCAGTCTCGCCGCGAGCGCCATCGCGCGCATGGACGCGACGCTGCCCTGGTACCGGGCCATGCCGCCCGAGAACCGGTCGTGGATCGGGCTGGTCGCCCAGGCCGGCATCGCCGCGTTCACGGAGTGGTTCCGGCATCCGGAGACCCCGCAGGCGATCTCGACGGACGTCTTCGGGACCGCGCCGCGCGAGCTGACGCGGGCGATCACCCTGCGGCAGACCGTCGAGATGGTGCGTACGACGATCGAGGTCATGGAGTCGGCGATCGAGGAGGTCGCCGCTCCCGGCGACGAGTCGGTGCTGCGGGAGGCGCTGCTCGTCTACGCGCGGGAGATCGCCTTCGCGACCGCCCAGGTGTACGCGCAGGCCGCCGAGGCCCGGGGTGCGTGGGACGCACGTCTGGAGTCCCTGGTCGTGAACGCCGTGCTGTCAGGCGAGGCCGACGAGGGGGCCGTCTCCCGGGCCGCCGCCCTCGGCTGGAATTCGCCGGAGCACGTCTGCGTGGTCCTCGGCACCGCCCCCGACGGCGACTCGGAACTGACCGTGGAGGCGATCCGGCGGGCCGCGCGGCACGCGAAGCTCCAGGTGCTGACCGGCGTGCTCGGTTCCCGTCTCGTCGTCATCGCGGGCGGCAGCGACAATCCGCTGCATGTGGCGAAGGCGCTGATCGGTCCCTACGCGGCCGGGCCCGTGGTCGCGGGCCCCATCGTGCCGGACCTCCTCGCGGCGACGAAGTCCGCGCAGGCGGCGGCCGCCGGGCTCAAGGCGTGCACCGCCTGGCAGGACGCCCCGCGGCCCGTCCTGGCGGACGATCTGCTGCCGGAGCGGGCAATCGCCTCCGACCCTGCTGCCAGGGACCAGCTGGTGGAGGAGATCTACAGACCACTGGAGGAGGCCGGCTCCGCGCTCCTGGAGACACTGAGCGTGTATCTGGAGCAGGCGAGCAGCCTCGAAGGGGCGGCGCGGATGCTCTTCGTGCACCCCAATACCGTGCGCTACCGGCTGCGACGTGTGACAGACGTCACCGGCTGGTCACCGTCCGACGTCCGGTCGGCCTTCACGCTTCGTATCGCCCTGATCCTGGGGCGCCTGGCCGACGGCGACTCGCCGTCCTAGACTTTTGTCGGATACAAACAATTCCCCCGACGGTTCTTCGTCCCAGTCCCCACGGGCAGAAGACGCCGCCCACAAGAGAGAGTGTGAGGGTGCTCGTACTCGTCGCTCCCGGCCAAGGCGCTCAGACGCCCGGCTTCCTGACCCCCTGGCTCGACCTTCCCGGCGCTGCCGACCGCATCGCGGCCTGGTCCGACGCCATCGGGCTCGACCTTGCCCACTACGGCACGAAGGCCGATGCCGACGCCATCCGTGACACCGCCGTCGCCCAGCCGCTGCTGGTCGCCGCCGGTCTGCTCTCGGCGTCCGCGCTCGGTGACATCTCCTCCGTCGGCGCCGTCGCCGGACACAGCGTCGGTGAGATCACCGCCGCCGTGTTCGCGGGCGTACTGGCCGAGGACGCCGCGCTCCGTTTCGTACGGACGCGTGGACTCGGCATGGCGGAGGCCGCCGCCGTCACCGAGACGGGCATGGCCGCCCTGCTCGGCGGCGACCCCGAGGTGACGATCCCGCACCTGGAGCGGCTCGGCCTGACCCCGGCGAACGTGAACGGCGCCGGCCAGATCGTCGCCGCCGGCACCGCCGAGCAGATCGCCGCGCTGGAGGCCGACAAGCCGGAGGGCGTGCGCCGTGTCGTGGCCCTGAAGGTCGCGGGTGCGTTCCACACCTCGCACATGGCCCCGGCGGTCACCGAACTCGGCAAGGCCGCCCAGGACCTGACGGTGTCCGACCCCACCCTGACGTACGTCTCGAACGCCGACGGCAAGCAGGTCGCCGCCGGTTCCGAGGTCGTCTCGCGCCTGGTCAGCCAGGTCTCCAACCCGGTCCGCTGGGACCTGTGCATGGAGACCTTCCAGGAGCTGGGTGCGACCGCGATGGTCGAGGTCTGCCCCGGCGGCACGCTCGTCGGGCTGGCCAAGCGCGCCATGCCGGGCGTCAAGACCCTCGCGCTCAAGACCCCCGACGACCTCGACGCGGCCCGCGCGCTCCTCGCCGAGCACGCGAGCGCGTAAGGAGCGAGCAGCATGTCGAAGATCAGGCCCAGCAAGGGCGCCCCGTACGCACGCATCCTCGGGGTCGGCGGCTACCGCCCGACCCGGGTCGTGCCCAACGAGGTGATCCTCGAAAAGATCGACTCGTCCGACGAGTGGATCCGCTCGCGCTCCGGCATCGCCACCCGCCACTGGGCGTCCGACGAGGAGTCCGTGGCGATGATGTCGATCGAGGCCTCGGGGAAGGCGATCGCCGACGCCGGGATCTCCCCCGAGCAGATCGGCGGAGTCATCGTCTCCACCGTCTCGCACTTCAAGCAGACCCCGGCCGTCGCGACGGAGATCGCGCACAAGATCGGCGCCGGCCGGCCGGCCGCCTTCGACATCTCCGCGGGCTGCGCGGGCTTCGGCTACGGCCTGACCCTGGCCAAGGGCATGGTCGTCGAAGGTTCTGCCGAATACGTGCTGGTCATCGGCGTGGAGCGGCTGAGCGACCTCACCGACCTGGAGGACCGCGCGACGGCCTTCCTGTTCGGTGACGGCGCGGGCGCGGTCGTCGTGGGCCCCTCCCAGGAACCGCACATCGGCCCCACCGTGTGGGGTTCCGAGGGCGACAAGTCCGAGACGATCAAGCAGACGGTCGGCTGGGACGAGTTCCGCTCCCCCGACGCCTCCCAACTGCCGCTGGACAGCGCCGGCGAGATCAAGTTCCCGGCCATCACGCAGGAGGGCCAGGCGGTGTTCCGCTGGGCCGTCTTCGAGATGGCGAAGGTCGCCCAGCAGGCGCTGGACGCGGCCGGGATCTCCGCCGACGACCTGGACGTCTTCATTCCGCACCAGGCCAACATGCGGATCATCGACTCGATGGTGAAGACTCTCAAGCTGCCGGAGCACGTCATGGTCGCCCGTGACATCGAAACCACCGGCAACACCTCGGCCGCCTCGATCCCGCTCGCGATGGAGCGGCTCCTGGCGACCGGGCAGGCGAAGAGCGGGGACACCGCCCTCGTCATCGGCTTCGGGGCGGGTCTCGTGTACGCCGCTACGGTCGTTACCCTCCCCTAGGGCACTTGTCGCTTCATAACCGGCACAGCCCACACTCTCTGAACCCTCTGATTCACACACACCGAAGGAGCGCCATCATGGCCGCCACTCAGGAAGAGATCCTCAAGGGCCTCGCCGAGATCGTCAACGAGATCGCCGGCATCCCGGTCGAGGACGTCCAGCTGGACAAGTCCTTCACCGACGACCTGGACGTTGACTCGCTGTCCATGGTCGAGGTCGTCGTCGCCGCCGAAGAGCGCTTCGAGGTGAAGATCCCGGACGAGGACGTCAAGGGCCTCAAGACGGTCGGCGACGCCGCCGACTACATCCTGAAGCACCAGGGCTGAGCTGCCCCGTAGCGCTGCACTCGCCACCCGGCGGTGGCGCCGTAAAACTTCCCCCTCTACACGTGGAGAAAGAATTCCTGTGAGCCCGACCAATCGCACCGTGGTCGTCACCGGTATCGGCGCAACAACCCCGCTGGGTGGCGACGCCGCATCGACCTGGGAAGGTCTGCTGGCCGGCCGGTCAGGCGTACGCCCCCTGGAGGGCGAGCGCTTCGCCGAGCTGCCCGTGCGTATCGCCGCGCAGGCGGCGGTGGACCCGTCCGAGGTCCTGCCCCGCCCGCTCGCCCGCAAGCTGGACCGCTCCGCGCAGTTCGCGATCATCGCGGCCCGCGAGGCGTGGGCCGACGCCGGCTTCACCGCGAAGGCCGGTGAGGACGAGAACATCGCCCCCGAGCGCCTCGGCGCGGTCGTGTCCTCCGGCATCGGCGGCATCACCACCCTGCTCGACCAGTACGACGTGCTGAAGGAGAAGGGCGTACGCCGCGTCTCCCCGCACACCGTCCCCATGCTCATGCCGAACGGCCCCTCGGCCAACGTCGGCCTGGAGATGGGCGCCCAGGCGGGCGTGCACTCCGTGGTCAGCGCGTGCGCCTCGGGCGCCGAGGCCGTCGGCTACGCGATCGAGATGATCCGCAACGGCCGCGCGGACGTCGTCATCGCCGGTGGCACCGAAGCCACCATCCACCCCCTGCCGATCGCCGCCTTCGCCAACATGATGGCGATGTCGAAGAGCAACGACGAGCCCGAGAAGGCCTCGCGTCCGTACGACACCGCCCGGGACGGCTTCGTCCTCGGCGAGGGCGCCGGCATCGTCGTCCTGGAGTCGGCGGAGCACGCCGCCGCACGCGGCGCCAGGGTCTACTGCGAGGCCGTCGGCCAGGGCCTGTCCTCCGACGCCCACCACATCGCGCAGCCGGAGCCGACGGGCCGCGGCATCGCCGCCGCCCTCCAGCAGCTGCTCGACGCGACGGGCCTCGCACCGTCCGAGATCATGCACCTCAACGCGCACGCGACGTCCACCCCGCAGGGCGACGTCGCCGAGATCAAGGCGCTGCGCAAGGTGCTGGGCGACGACCTGGACCACGTCGCGGTCTCCGCCACCAAGTCCATGACCGGTCACCTGCTGGGCGGCGCGGGCGGCATCGAGACGGTCGCCACCGTCCTCGCCCTGTACCACCGGACGGCCCCGCCGACCATCAACGTCGACGACCTCGACCCGGAGGCGGCGGAGGCGGACATCGTCCGCGACAAGCCGAGGGAGCTTCCGGCGGAGGGGACGATCGCGGCGATCAACAACTCGTTCGGCTTCGGTGGCCACAATGTGGTGCTGGCGTTCCGGACGGTCTGATTTCTTTCGTACGCAAGCAGATGGCCCGCCCCTCGCACGAGGGGCGGGCCATCTGCCTCTAGGGGCGCGGGGAACTGCGCGACCAGCCACAACGCACCCGCAGAGAACTAGACCACCTGGTGGAGCCAGCGGACGGGGGCTCCCTCGCCCGCGTACCGGAAGGGTTCCAGCTCGTCGTCCCACGGCTTGCCGAGCAGCTGGGAGACCTCGGCCTCCAAGTCGCTCTCACCGCGCGTCGAACGCCCCAGCGCCGCCCGCAGCCGGTCCTCGGGGATGAGGATGTCGCCGTGCATTCCGGTCACGGCGTGGAAGATGCCGAGCGCCGGGGTGGAGCTGTAGCGCTCGCCCTCCGCCGTGGGGCAGGGTTCGGCGGTCACCTCGAAGCGCAGCATGTCCCAGCCGCGCAGCGCCGACGCGAGCTTGGAGGCCGTACCGGCCTTGCCCTGCCAGGAGAATTCGGATCTCCAGGTACCGGGCGCGGCCGGCTGCCTGATCCAGTCGAGACCGACGCGCACACCGAGTACGGAACCCACCGCCCATTCGACGTGGGGGCACATCGCGCGTGGTGCGGAGTGGACGTAGAGAACTCCACGTGTCGTCACCGGGACCTCCTGCTGTGTGGGTCGAGGTTCGCCAACACCTGCGGCCTCGTGCTCCCTGGCCATTCGGTCGAGGTGACGCGCCTGGCCGGCTCCCGAGGTTGTCAACAGTAAACAGCATCGGGAGTGAATCTCCTGAAAAGGGACAGTATGTGACGTCATGTAATTTGCCGATACCGGTGGGACGGGGTGCCGGCGGTGGGGCGCCGCCGTGCTGCTGCGGCGGCACCGTGGGGAAAAGCTACCGTGCGGCGTGCGCCGGGGTGTGACGTACTGTCGGTCCGGGAGCGGGGAAATATCGGGGTTTCCGGGCTTTTCGGAGGGAAGCAGAGCATGCGGGACAGCAGTCGGAAGGGGCGGGGGCGCGGCCGTCGTCTCCGTGCGGGGGCCGCGGCGCTGGCAGTGCTGATGCTCGGCGGAGCGGCCGGCTGTTCCGGGGGCGGTGCGGGGGCTTCGGGGCCCGCACCGAAGGCCGCGGGGCGGCCGACGCCGAAACCCACTCCCACGTGGGACCGCTCGCCGTCCTCGCTCGTTGCCGTCGGCGATTCGATAACACGCGGGTTCGACGCGTGTTCGGTACTGGCGGACTGCCCCGAGGTGTCCTGGGCGACCGGCACGGACGCGACGGTGAACAGCCTGGCGCGGCGGCTCCTGGGCGCACGGGGCGCGGCGGAGCACAGCTGGAACCTGGCGGTGTCCGGCTCGCGCGTCTCCGACCTGCCGCAGCAGATGGAACGGGCCGTGGAGCACCGGCCGGAGCTGGTCACCGTGATGACCGGCGCGAACGACGCGTGCCGCAGCTCGGTGGAGCACATGACGCCGGTCGCGGACTTCCGCGCCTCGTTCGAGTCGGCGCTGCGGACGCTGCGGGCCGAACTGCCGAAGACCCAGGTGTACGTGGCGAGCGTGCCGGACCTGAAGAGGCTGTGGTCGCAGGGGCGGGACAATCCGCTCGGCAAGCAGGTGTGGAAGCTGGGGATCTGCCAGTCGATGCTCGGCGACGCGGACGCGATGGACGAGCGGGCGACGGCGCGGCGGGACACGGTGCGGGAGCGAGTGGTGGCGTACAACCGCGTCCTCGCGGACGTGTGCGCGAAGGACGCGAAGTGCAGGTTCGACGGGGGTGCGGTGTTCAACTACGCGTTCACCGGAACGCAGCTGAGCCAGTGGGACTGGTTCCACCCGAGCAGGGACGGCCAGAGCCGGCTGGCGGAGATGGCGTACCGGGGGGTGGTGGGGGCGGGGCGGTAGCGGGGCGGGCGGCGCAGAGCGGCGGGTGGTCTTCGTGCGGGTGCGTCGTGGCTGATCGCGCAGTTCCCCGCGCCCCTAAATGCCTGCCCCCGGGGGCGGGACGGGTGGGCAAGGGGGCGGCCCCCCACCGCGGCACGCCCCGTCCCTCGACCGCCCCCGCCCGTTACCTCCGCACCCTCACCGACACCCGCCGGTCCGCGATCGACCGTCCCACCTCGACCTCGTACTCACCCTCCACCAGCCTCCACACCCCCACCGTCTCGTCCCAGATCTCGAACGCCCGACGCGGCAGATCGACGGCGACCTCGACCGTCTCACCGGCGGCCGCCGTCACGCTCGCGAACCCGGCCAGCCAGCGCACCGGCCGCTCGACCGTGTCGGCGACGGGGGCCAGGTAGACCTGGACGACCTCGCGGCCGGTCCGCGTACCCGTGTTGCGCACGCGGACCGTGACCACACTTCCGGCCGCGATGACCGACTCGTACTCCCACGTCGTGTATCCGAGACCGTGCCCGAAGGCGTACGCAGGGGTGACGCCGGCCTTCTCCCACGCCCGGTAGCCGATGAACAGGCCCTCCGCGTACGGGAGTTCACCGTCCACCGGGACGACGTCCGTCACCGGTACGTCCGCGAAGGACACCGGCCAGGTGGTGGGGAGGCGGCCACCGGGCTCCTCCGCCCCCAGGAGCACGTCGGCCAGTGCCGCCCCGCCCTCCTGGCCCGGGAACCAGGTGAGCAGGACCGCCGCGACCTCCTCGCGCCACGGCATCTCCACCGGCGAGCCGGAGTTGACGACGACGACGGTGCGGGGATTGACGGCGGCGACCGCGCGCACCAAGTCGTTCTGGCGGCCGGGGAGTTCGAGGTCCCTGCGGTCGAAGCCCTCGGACTCGACACGGTCGGTGGTGGCGACCACGACCACCGCGGCAGCAGCCGTACGGGCCGCTTCCACGGCCTCGGCGATCAGCGCGTCCGCGTCGCGCTGCGGGCCGAGGTGGGTGAGCGCGAACATCACGGCCCGGATCGACGCGCCGGTGTTCTTCGCGAGGGTGTGGGTGAGGGAGATCTCGACCGGCTCCCCCTCGGTCAGCGTGACCCGGCCGCGCTCCTGCGGTGCGCCGAAGAACGCCTCGAAGGGGTCCGCGCCCTCGCTCATCGGCTGGACGCCGTCGAAGAGGGTCTCGCCCGCGACCTTGAGCGTGTACGCCCCCAGGCCGCGCGTGCCGAAGGCGTGTCCGCCGTCCTCGCGCGGCGTGAAGGTGCCGGTGACCTCGATGCTGTGCAGGTTCTCGTGGGTGGCGCCGTCGGGGAGGTCGTCGCCGATCCACTGGACCTGGCCGCCCGGGAGTGAGCCCTCGCCCACGACGTTGCCCGCCTCGTCGCGGCAGACCGCGCGCAGCTCGAATCCCTTGTCGGCGACGGCGAGTTCGTCGCTCGGGTCGGCGCCCACCGTGAAGGTGAGCGCGTCGGCGGGGAGGGCCGCGCGGAGACCGTCGAGCGGGGAGACGACGCGCTCGGGGAAGACGGTCGCGGAGCCGCCGCCGAGGACCCGGGCGTCGCGGGCGGCGGCGCCGGAGAGCGCGACGGTACGGGCCGGGTCGAGCGGCAGGGTCCGGTTCTCGTTGCGTACGAGGACGAAGGCGCGGCGGGCGATCTCGCGGGCGACCGCCTGGCCGTCGACGGCGGCGGGGAGGGCGGACTCGGGGACGACCGCGGGGGCGCCGTCCAGGATGCCGACGCGGGCGGCGAGCCGCAGTACGTTGCGTACCGCCTCGTCGACCACGGACTCGTCGACGTCACCGGCGCGGACGGCTCCGGCGAGCGCCTCGCCGTACACGGTCTGCGGGCCCGGCATCGCGATGTCGAGGCCGCCCTCGATGTCGCCCTTGGTGGAGCGGGCGGCCATCCAGTCGGAGACGATCGCGCCGTCGAACTTCCACTCGCCGCGCAGGACTTCGTTCTGGAGGTAGTGGTGCTCGGACATGGAGGTGCCGTTGACCGAGTTGTAGGCGCACATGATGCCCCACGGGTGGGCGTTCTCGACGATCGCCTCGAAGGGGGCGAGGTAGAGCTCGCGCAGCGGGCGCGGGGCGATGACGTTGTCGACGGTGAAGCGGTCGGTCTCGGCGTCGTTGGCGACGAAGTGCTTGACGGTGGTGCCGACACCGCCGTCCTGGACGCCGTTCACGTATCCGGAGCCGATAACTCCGGTGAGGTACGGGTCCTCGGAGTACGCCTCGAAGTGCCGGCCGCCGAGCGGCGAGCGGTGCAGGTTCACGGTCGGGGCGAGGAGCACGTGCACGGACTTGCGGCGGGCCTCCTGGGCGAGCAGCCGGCCGGCCCGGCGGGCCAGCTCCGGGTCCCACGTCGCGGCGAGCGCGGTCGGGGACGGGAGGGCGATCGACGGGTCGTCCGCGGTCCAGCGGACACCGCGCACACCGATCGGGCCGTCGGAGAAGACCAGCGGCCTCAGCCCGATCCCGGGGAGCGCGGGCAGCGACCACATGTCCCGGCCGGCCAGCAGACGGGCCTTGGCGTCGAGGTCGAGCTTGCCGAGCGCGGCGCTGACGACGTCCTCGCGCGTCCGGTCGTCGGGGGTGTTCCGGGTGGTGGGCTCGCCTGCCACGGCCGTACCTCCTCATTGAGATCTGCTGTTGCCCCATGCTTACTCCGATTACCTGTAACTTGGTAGGCTTCGTTATCTCTTCGTGATATTTGGGTATGGCGTACCGTCCTGACCGGCAAGATCGCGGCGGAACGGAAGCGCCCAGGGGAAGGGGCATCGGCATGGCCAGGGCAAGGAGCGAGGAGCGGCGGGCAGAAATCCTGCGGGCCGCTCTTGAGGTGATCGCCGAGCGCGGCTACCGCGGGGCGTCGCTGGCGTCGGTCGCCGAGCGCGTGGGTCTGACCCAGCAGGGCCTGCTGCACTACTACCCGACCAAGGAGGCGCTGCTCGTCGCCGTCCTGGAGGAGCGCGACCAGTGGGACACGGGCGGCGCGCTCAGCCCCGAGTCGTGGCGCCTGGACCTGATGGACTCCCTGGTCGAGTACAACGCGATGCGTCCGGGCGTCGTCCAGACCTTCTCCGCCCTCCTCGGCGAGAGCGTCACCGACGGGCACCCGGCCCGGGACTTCTTCACACACCGGTACGAGGCCGTGCGCGGCGGCATGGCGGGGGCGCTGCGCGCCGAGTTCGGGGACCGGCTGCCGAGCGGGCTCACCCCGGAGCAGGCGGCTCCGCTGCTGGTGGCGGTGCTGGACGGGCTGCAGTACCAGTGGCTGCTGGACCCGGGGTCGGTGGACATGCCGGGGGCGTTCCGGAACTTCCTGAAGCTGCTGCGACAGCCGCAGCAGCACCCGTAGCGGTACTCGCAGCTCCGGCAACAGCACCTCTGCCGGAACACTCGTCACGGCACCCCCTTCCGTCACCCCCGCCCCGGCTCCGATACTGGGCGGGCCCTTCGGCCCGGCGACCCCGGGAACCGGAACCACGGAAGGACCCGG
Source organism: Streptomyces sp. NPDC021093 (assembly GCF_044333135.1). NCBI lineage: Bacteria > Bacillati > Actinomycetota > Actinomycetes > Kitasatosporales > Streptomycetaceae > Streptomyces > Streptomyces sp. NPDC021093. The sequence goes on from NZ_JBIRQJ010000006.1 coordinate 110,870, forward strand.
CGTGCGACGACCCCCACACCCGCGAGGTGCCCGGCGGCGGTTCACCGCCCTGACGCTCTCCGCACTCGCCTGTACCACCGTCCTGGCCACCCTCGCCGTCCAGACCCCGGCGCACGCCGGATCCGCCCTCGCCACGGTGGTCCCCGCGGGCACCCCGACCGTCGAGGAACAGCGGCTGGACGGGGACGTGCCGCGGGAGATCCTGCGGCGCAGCGGATTCGACGCGGTGGCACCGGAGTTCGCCCGCGCGCTCCGGCGGGCCGGTTCCTACCGGGCGGCCGAGCGGGCCGTCGCGGAGGACGGGGCGAAGCTGTGGCGGCGGGCGGTCGACCGGGCACAGGGCCGGGGGCCCGCACACGGCGACCTGAGCCGGGGCGACGACCGCCCGCTGTACTGGGCGCGCCTGGCAATGACCCGCGAACTCCGCTCCTGGGCACCGGAGTTCGGACTCTCCGAGCGGAACAGGGACCGGCTCGTCGAGCGCCTGGAGCGGTCCTCGCGCGGGCAGGACAGCATCGGCTTCCCCGGGCACGGCGCCGGCCGCGACCGCGGGCCCGACGCACGGCCCAAGGGCCTGAAGCGGGTGCTGGTGACGGGCTTCGACCCGTTCACGCTGGACCGCGACATCCGGATCGGCAATCCGTCGGGGGCCACCGCCCTCGCGCTGGACGGCACCGTGATCCGTACCGCCGACGGACGGCTCGCCCGGATCGAGACGGCCGTCTTCCCGGTCCGCTGGGACGACTTCGCCTCCGGCGAGGTGGAGCGCGCACTGCGCCCGCACCTCCCGCACGTCGACCTGTTCACCACCATCAGCCAGGGCCGGGCGGGCCGCTTCGACGTCGAGCGGTTCAACGGGGCGTGGCGGGGCGGCTTCGGCGACAACCTGAACGTCGGGCGGACCGGTCCCGTCCCCGTCCCCGATCCTGCCTCGCAGCCCCAGTGGACGCGGACGTCCCTCCCGTACGCACGTATCGTCGCGGCACGCACCGGCCCGTTCCCGGTGTACGACAACACCTCGGTGACGGAGATCCCGGCGGGCGGTGCCGGGCCCGTGGAGCGGCCGGACGGACCCACGCCGGGCTCGTCCGCGCGGGCCGGGGGCGGCGGCGACTACCTCTCCAACGAGATCGCCTACCGGGCGACCCTGCTGCGCGACCGGCTCGGCCTGAAGATCCCGGGCGGCCATCTGCACACGCCGGTGCTGGAGTTCGACAGGGCGAACAGCACGGAGATCACCGATCCGGTGTTCGTGCGGAACCGGTCGGACATCGTCGCGCAGATCCGGGAGATCCTGCGGGTGGCGGCGGCCCGGTAGCCTCCGCCCACCGGCCGGTGGAACCACCGGCCGGTGGAACCACCGGCCGGTGGGGCTCGGCCGGCGGTGGGGCTCGGCCGCTGGTGGGGCTCACCGGCTGGTGGGGCTCAGCGAGCCAGCCCCAGAGTCACCCCGAGTCCCACCAGTACCGACCCGATCCCCCTGTTGAGCGCCTTCTGGCGGCGCAGCATCGCGTTCCGCAGCCTGCTGTCGGAGAAGAAGAGCGCGACCAGACCGAACCACCCGAAGTGCGCCACGGACATGAACAGGCCGTAGCCCGCCTGCTGCCAGAGCGCCGTCTCCGGGCCCACGACCTGCGTGAACGTCGACACGACGAAGAGGGTCGTCTTCGGGTTGAGGACGTTGGTGAGGAACCCGGTGCGCAGGGCGCCGAGCGGCGAGAGCGCCTGCTTCCTGTCGCTCTCCAGGTCGACGTCCAGGTCGCTCCTGGCGAAGAAGGTCCGCAGCCCGATGTAGACGAGGTAGGCCGCGCCGAGCAGCTTGATCGCCGTGAAGAGCGCGGTCGACGAGGCGATCAGCAGCCCCACGCCGAGCATGGTGTACGTGACGTGGACCAGCACGCCGGCCGCGACTCCGGCCGCCCCGAGCAGGCCCGTCGTACGGCCGTAGAGGTAGCTGTTGCGGACGACCATGGCGAAGTCCGCGCCGGGGCTGATGACGGCGAGGAGGGTGATCACTGCAACGGCTGTCACTTCGGTCATGGAGTGAATCGTCCGCCGCAACACCCCGACGATCAAGGCCTTTCCGGATGCTGGAACAATGTGATCCCATGCGTATCGCCGTCGCCCAGTTCACGTCCCGCCCCGCCGATGTCGCGGCGAACGCCGCCGTCATGGCGGATCTCGTACGGGAAGCGGGTGCGGCCGGAGCACGGATCACCGTCTTCCCCGAACTGGCGCTCTCCGGTTACGAGTTGGAGTCCCTCGCCGCCGATCCCACGCTCTGGACGGCCCCCGACGACCCGCGCCTCGACCCGGTACGGGACGCCTGCCGGGCGGCCGGGACCGCGGCCGTGGTGAACTGCGCGGCCGACGGATCCCTGACGAGCCACGTGTACGGGCCGGACGGAGAGCTGCTGGCCCGGTACGCGAAGCAGCACCTGCACACGGGCGAGGACGAGGTCTTCCGCGCGGGCACCGGGGACGGCCGCTTCGAGCTGGACGGCGTCCGCTTCGCCCTCGCCACCTGCTTCGACAACCACTTCCCTGAGCTCGCGGAGCGCGCGGCGGCCGACGACTGCACGGTCTACCTGGCGAGTTCGCTGTACGGGCGGGGCAACGGCGAGCGCGAGATCGCCGCCGTGTACCCCGCCCTCGCGAAGGACTTCGGCCTGTACGTGGCCCTGGCGAACCACGTCGGGCGGGCCGGCCCGTACGACGCGTGCGGGCGCAGCGCGGTGTGGGGTCCCGACGGTACGTTGCTGGCGCAGGCCGACGCGCGGACGCCGGGCCTCACAGTGGCCGACGTACCCCCTACCGACCTGCGTTGACCGATTCGCCGTCCGCACTGTCACTGTCATCGTCGTCGCCCACGGACGGCTCGCCCAGCAGGTCGCGGGCCATCAGCGTCGCACCGGCGACCGCGCCCGGCATCAGGAACACCGCCACGAACGGCACCAGGTAGGCGAGCGTCAACGGCACCCCGAAGCCGAGCACCAGCGAGCGGCGGCTCCGCAACAGGGCGAGGCGCTCCTTGAGTTCGATGCCACGGCGCTGGAGGGCGACGGCGGTCAGCTCCTCGGTGAGGAAGTAGCCGGACACGCAGAAGCCGAGGACGGGCACCACGGTCTGCCCGACCACCGGGATGAAGCCGCAGGCGAAGAGGATGATCCCGTAGAACAGGACGCGCAGCAGGACGCGGATGCTGTCGCGCGCCGAGATCCACAGCTCGCGCATCAGCGAGAGACCGGACTCGGGGGCGGTGCCGTCGGGCGAGCGGGACTTGTCCACGCGCTCCGACAGCGCCTCGTAGAACGGCTGCCCGACGAGGAGCGTCACGGCGGTGAAGGTGATCACGGCGAGGAACAGGGCAAGACCGAAGAGGAGGACGCGGAGCAGCCCCCGGAAGATCGTCAGCCAGGTCTCCCCCCACCCGTCCGCGAACGGCGTCGCCCACGCGACGAAGTCGTCCGACCAGGCGATGAGGCCGAACAGCGCGGCGGCGTACAGCACCAGCGTCACGAGGCCGGGCAGCAGCCCGAGGCCGTAGCTGCGGCCGTGCTGCGCCATCCACCGCTGGCCCTTGGCCAAGTACTTGAAACCCACCCCGAGATCGCTCATGGCCGCAACCCTATGGGGCGTACCCACGGCTGTTCCGACGGCCCCGGCCGGGCCCGCCCGCTAGGCTGCGCGCTCCGGGCGGGGCAGCGGCGGGAACGGGTGGGGTGCGATGGGCCGGTGGGACAGAGTCCAGGCAGGTGCGGCGGCGCGGGTGGCGGTGGGTGTCTGCACGGTGGCCGCCCTCAGCAGTGGGTGCGGCTCCCCGTCGGACGGTGAGAGACACGCGCACGGCCCCGCGGCGGCCGAAGTCACCGTCGTACGCGGGGAGGAGACGTACCCGCTGACGGTCAGGATCACGAAGTGGGAGGCCCAGCCGCCCCGGTCGCCGGAAACGAAGTCGGCCGTGCACTTCAGCTACCGGACGACGATGACGGGGTCCCTGCCGGAGGTCGTCGTGAAGCTCGCGGCATGTGCGGTGGACGCCCAGGACATGGTGCTGCTGTGCCGCAGCATCGGCGTGTACGACGGGGCCCGCAGCGCGCGGGCGGCGGAACAGAGCGCACAGCTCACCCCCGGCGTCTTCGACCTCGCGGGCACGGCCCGTGTCGTCCTCCTGCCCGACCAGCAGGAGTCCACCCCCGACGACGACTACCGCCCGCCCTTCGCACCGGAGCCGGGCGAGCGGGTACGACTGCGCTGAGCGGGACGGAGGACGCCGGAGACGTCGTGCGATCATGCGGTGGATTCGGGGGCGACATGGGGAGATTCGACGTGGGTGCGGGTACGGGCGGGGAGCAGGGTGGTTCGTCGGTTTCCGACGAGGAGTGGGAGCGGTTTCTCCAGGACTCGGTGAACGGGGCGCCCGACGCGCCCAAGGAACCGTCCGCACGGGCCCGGATGGTGACCCGGCGACTGCGCGAGGAGCCCGCGAACCCGACGCAGTGGCGGGCGCACTCGCCGACCCGACCACGGCGCATCAAGGCCTGGCACGTGATCGCTCTGCTGGCCGCACTGGCGCTGTTGGCCGTGGCGTTGATACCGGGGACGACCGCCGGATGGTTCGGGGGCGGGGGTACGGATCAGCAGCCGCTCGCAGCGGAGTCGGCGCGGCCGTCCGAGGCGCCTCCCGGGGGGCCGGACGGGCGGGGCACGCTGGACGAGCCGTTCAGGGGTTCGCCCGCCGCGCGCTGGGCGGACGGCACGGCCGGAATCACCGTGCCCGCCGCGCGTGCCACCGGGTGGATGAGTACGGACCAGGTGGCGCAGGCCCTCGGCCGGACCCGGGACTTCCTCGCCGCGTCCAACCTCGATCCGCACGTACTGCGGGGCGAGCACCCCACGAGGGCGAGCGCCCTGGTCAACCCGGAGCAGCACGATGTTCAGGACTTCCTGCGCAGCGCGTTCCGCACGCCGAGCAAGGAGAACGATCCGTTGCTGCTCTTCAGCCGGTTCGACCAGGCACGGGCCCGGCTCGTCGGGGACGTGGTGAAGACGCGGGGGCGGATCACCTACCGGGAGGGCGAGCGCGGGGCGCTCCGGGTGAGCACCGACGTCACGTACGTGTACCCGGTGGTGCGGGCTGCGGCGGGCAGCACCGAGGTCGTACGTACGATCGTGCGGCGCGAGGTGGTGCTGAGCTGGGACGACCCCGCAAAGGTGCGGACCGCGCCGGGGACCTTCTCCCTCGTCTCGTACAAGGTGGACATGACCAACGGCGGGTGCGACCCCAACACCGCCTACTTCCGACCGGAGTTCGGGAGCACGGCGGCGGACGGCGGGAGCGAGGTCGACCCGTACGACCGCAGCAAGCCGGTGGCCGAGGGCTCGGGCGAGGGGTGCGCGAGCGCGACCAGGTCGTAGGGGTGGGGTGTGGGGTGTGGGGTGGTGGGCCTTCGGGGGTCGGGCGGTGGTGGCCGCCCAACCCCACTCGCCGCCCATACCCCCTTGTTCCCCAGGTGGTTGAGACGGTAGACCCCTGCGTACCGATCTTCCGCTCCACTCCCGGAGGTACGTTCGCGCATGGGTCCCACCCGACACCGCATACCCAGACCCGTTCTCGTCGGCATCGCCGCGCTCGCCGGTGCCGCGCTTCTCGCCCCGGCTCCCGCCGCCGCCCGACCCGGCCCCGGCGGCAAGGGCGACGGGCCGCACCACCGTGAAGGCGGCTCGGCCGCACATGAGTTGAAGGAGGAGGCGGCTGCCGAGGCTCCCGCCGCCTCCGCCGCACGCGCCCTCGACAGCGCGACGCCCACGCTCCGGCACGGGCAGGGCGGATATCCCCGCCGGACCGCTCTCACCGTGCCCGCGCCCAACCCCGCCGACAAGTCGATCAAGCTCGGGCTTGCCCCGTACCACTCCATAGCACCCAAGCTCAACTCCCTCCAGAAGCTGGGGAATCGGGTGAGTGTGGAGATCGCGGGGAAGTCGGCCGGCGGGCACGATCTGTATCTGGTCACCGTGACCGCACCCGAGAGCGCGAAGCAGGCGCGGGAGCAGGAGCGGATGCGGGAGCGGATCGAGAACGAGCCTGCGTCGGCGGCCAAGGACCGGCGGATCAAGGAGACGTACAAGACTCCCGTCTTCATCAACAACAACATTCACGGGAACGAGTGGGAAGGGACGGACGCGTCCCTCAAACTCATCGAGGAGCTGGCCAGGGCCAATGACGCCAGGACCGGCAAACTGCTGGCGCAGAACCGGATCTACATCAACGTCACGGCGAATCCGGACGGACGAATAGCCGGGACCCGGCCGAACGCCAACGGGTTCGACATCAACCGGGACTTCATCACGGCGACCCAGCCCGAGGCCCGTGCGATCCGGCAGATCGCCATCGACAAACAGCCCGCCGTCATGCTCGACATGCACGGGTACGTGAACGGGACGCTGATCGAGCCCACCACCCCGCCGCACGGGGAGAACTACGAGTACGACCTCTTCCTCAAGAACAGCTACGCGAATGCGCTGGGCATGGAGGCCGCGGTCAACGGGCTCGGGTACACGCCCGCCAAGGACGGCGTGGATCCCGTGGTCATCCCCTTCCGGGACCAGCAGGAAGGCTGGGACGACTGGCCACCCGTCTTCACCCCGCAGTACATGCCCTTCCAGGGCGCCGTCGCCACGCACACCATCGAGATCCCGTTGCAGGTCAACAACGAGGAGTACGACACTCAGCCGGTGGCCGAGCTGCGCCGCCGGTCGGCGATCAACACGGACATCGCGGGCGCTGCCATCAAGGCCGCCCTCAACTACACGTCCTCGCACCGCACTTCCGTGATCGCCGATCAGATCGAGACCTTCCGGCGCGGGGCGGCAGGGGCCGAGCAGGTGCCGGTTTCCGAGGAGACCGTGCCGGGCGTGCCGGGGATCGGGCCCGAGGACGTCTACACGACCGACTTCCCGAGTGCGTACGTGATTCCGGCGGGTGTGGTTCCGGGCGGCCGGGACGGGCAGCGGTCGGCCGTTGCCGCCGCGCGGCTCGTGGATCATCTCGTCGCCAACGACGTACGGGTGGAGCGCGCGGTGCGCGGGTTCCGGCTCGGCGGGAAGAGCTACCCGGCCGGGTCGTACGTCGTGGACATGAAGCAGCCCAAGCGCGGCATCGCGAACGTGATCCTGGCGGAGGGGCGGGACATCAGCGCGGACGTCTCCGCGATGTACGACATCTCCGGGTGGAGCCTGGGGCTGCTGTGGGGGGCGAGCGTCGACAAGGTGATGTCGGGGCAGGTCGATGTGCCGGGGCGGACCGTGCACGCGGCCTCCGCGACCGGGTACGTCGCACCGTGGGGCGACCTGCGGCTGCGGCTGGACGACCCGAAGGAGATCGCAGCGCTCAACTCCCTCCTCGGGGACGGTGTGAAGGTACGGCGGGCCGCCGACGGGACGGCCGTCGTGCCGGGCTCCGCGCGGTGGAAGGCCGTGCGGCTGGCGGACCGGTACGGGGTGGCGTTCCATGCGACGCGGGCGAAGGGTGTCGCGCCGATCGGACGCACCCGGGTGGCCGCCGCCGTCTCCCCCGGTGAGCTGTTCGCGCTGCGCGAGATGGGCTTCGAAGTGACGCCCGTGTCGACGGACGTGCTCAATGAAGGGTTCGCGTGGAAGGGCGTTGACACGTTGTACGTGTCGGCGGATCTGGAGTACGGGAAGCTCAAGCCGGCCGCGAAGGCCGGGCTCGACGGCTTCCTCAAGGAGCACGGGCTGGTCGGGCTCGGCGGCGACGGCGCCAAGCTCAACGCGGACACCGCCCTCATCGCCGCCAGGGCCGTACAGGGCAACGGCGACGCGAACGGCGTCGTGAAGGTGGACAACTCGTCGGCCAGCCCGGTCACCGCCGGGGCGCCCGCGCACACCTTCGTCTTCTCGCCCATGTGGTTCACGGAGCTCGGCAAGGGGGTCAGGGCCGACCAGTCGTACGGCAGGGCGGGCGGCAACCCGCTCGTCTCCGGGCACTGGCGTGCGGGCGAGGACGGTACGGGCGGGCCCAAGGACGCGGCAGGCCGGGCCTCCGTCGTCAGCGGGACCTCGGCGCAGGGTACGGAGGTCGTGCTGTTCGGTACGCAGCCGCTGTTCCGTGCGCACCCGAAGGGCGAGTTCGCGCAGGTCGCACGGGCTCTGTTCGTCACGGCCGGCTGAATAAGGTCCGCCGGTCCGGAATAGCTCGCGACGGCGGGTGCTTGATCTCCCTGCAAGCAAGTACAGGCACTCAGCACAACCATCGGGGAGTTGATCCGCATGAGCGGGATCGAAGTCGGGGGAACCGTCGCCGCGGGCTACGAGGACGTCCGCGAGGAGTTCGCGGCCGTCCTCAACAACCCCGACGAGGGGCCGGACCACGCCGCCCAGCTCGTCGCGCACGTCCGCGGCGAGCTGGTGGTGGACCTGTGGGGCGGGCCGCACATCGGGGCGGACTCGCTGACACCGGTCTATTCGTCGACGAAGGGCGCCGCCTACCTGGTGGTGGCCCTGCTGGTGCAGGACGGGGTCCTGGACCTGGACCGCGAAGTGGCCTTCTACTGGCCGGAGTTCGGGGCGCACGGCAAGGACCGGCTGACGGTGCGCGAGCTCCTCGCGCACCGGTCCGGGGTGGTCGGCGCGGACACCGGATTCACCGCCGAGGAGCTGGCCGACGACCGGGCGATAGCCGAGCGGCTGGCCGGACAGCGCCCGTACTGGCGGCCCGGCACGGCCGTCGGCTATCACGCGTACGTCGTCGGCGCGCTCGCCGGTGAGGTGGTGCGGCGGGTCACCGGGCGGACGATCCAGGAGATCTACGAGGAGCGGGTCCGCGCCCCGTACGGCCTGGACTTCTTCGTCGGGCTGCCGGACTCGGAGGCCGGGCGGGTGCTGGACACCCTGCCGATGGCGCCGACCCCCGCCCAGCAGGCGGAGATCGCCGCCAACCCGGGCAGTGGGCACTCCCTCGGCGGCATCGCCTTCAACCTCAATGCCGAGAAGCCCACCGACATCGTCGAGGCGGGGAACTCGTATGCGCTTCGGGCCAACGGCCAGCTGTCGTTCGGCGGCGTCGGCTCCGCGCGCGGGCTCGCCGGGATGTACCGGGCGATCCTCGGCGACGGCCTGGAGCAGGGCGCCCTGCTGAACGAGGAGACGCTCGCCGAGTTCGGACAGATCCAGTCCGACGGCACCGACCTGGTGAGCGGCGCGCGGTCGGTGTTCGCGGTGGGCTTCGGGGCGCTGTCCGCCGAGAAGTACCCGGTCCTCGGCCACGGCTCGATCGGGCACAGCGGGGCGGCCGGTTCCCTCGGGTTCGCCGACCCCCGCCAGCGGATCGCGTACGGCTACAACCGGCGCCGGTTCGCCTACCCGGGCGGGGCCGCGCCCGAGAACGTCCACCTGGTGCGGGCGCTGGTGCGGGCGGCGACGGCGTAACGGCACAAGGCGTCACCGCACACGCGGAAGGGGCCGCGCCCGGAACGTGCCGGGCGCGGCCCCTTCGTACGTACTGCTAGCAGGTCATCAGGCGACGGAGAGCTCGACCTTGATGTTGCCGCGCGTGGCGCTGGAGTACGGGCAGACCTCGTGGGCCTTCTCCACCAGGGACTTGGCGGTGGCCTCGTCCACGTTCGGAATGGTCGCGGAGATGGCGACCTCCAGGCCGAAGCCGCCGGCCTCGGTGGAGCCGATGCCGACCTTCGCGGTCACCGTGGAGCCGGTGATGTCGACCTTCTCCTTGCGGGCGACGACGCCGAGCGCACCCTGGAAGCAGGCGCTGTAACCGGCGGCGAAGAGCTGCTCCGGGTTGGTGCCCGCGCCGCTGCCGCCCATCTCCTTCGGCGGGTTGACCACTACGTCCAGCTTGCCGTCGTCGGTGGCGACGCGGCCGTCGCGGCCGTTCTCGGCGGTGGCGACGGCGGTGTACTTGACGTCGATCTTCTGGATGGACATACGAGTAGATCCTCCTGCTTGGTTCGCCACGGCTCGCGCCCACGCGCCGTGACGGCGTGGGGTGAGCTTACTCGCCGAGGCTGACGATCATCTTTCCGGTGTTCTGACCGCGCAGCATGCCGAGGAACGCGTCCACGTTGTGCTCGATGCCCTCGACGAGGGTCTCGTCGTACTTGAGCTCGCCGGAGCGGATCCAGGCGGAGACCTCTTCGATGAACTGCGGCTGGAGCGCGGCGTGGTCGGCGACCAGGACGCCCGTCAGGCGCAGCCGCTTGCCGATGATCTGGATCATGTTGCGCGGGCCGGGGACCGGCACGGTGTCGTTGTAGCCGGAGATCGCGCCGCAGAGGGTGGCGCGGCCGTGCACGGTGAGGGCGCCGATCGCCGCCTCCAGGTGCTCGCCGCCGACGTTGTCGAAGTAGACGTCGATGCCCTCGGGGGCCACCTCGCGCAGCTGCTGCGCGACGGGTGCCTCGTCCTTGTAGTTGAACGCGGCGTCGAAGCCGTACTCCTCGGTGAGGACCTTGATCTTGTCGGTGGAGCCGGCCGAGCCGACCACGCGCTTGGCGCCGCGCAGCTTCGCCATCTGGCCGACCTGGCTGCCGACCGCACCGGCCGCGCCGGACACGAAGACGGTGTCGCCCTCCTTGAAGGAGGCCACGTCGAAGAGACCGGCGTACGCGGTCAGGCCCGGCATGCCGAGGACGCCGAGGTACGCGGAGAGCGGGGCCAGCTCGGCGGAGACCTTGGTGGCGAAGTCGGCCTTCAGGTCCGCGTACTCGCGCCAGCCCAGGTCGTGCAGGACGTGGTCGCCGACGGCGAAGCGCTCGTCGTTCGAGGCGATGACCTCGCCGACCGCGCCGCCGGTCATCGGCTTGTCCAGCTCGAAGGCCGGGATGTACGACTTCACGTCGTTCATGCGGCCGCGCATGTACGGGTCGACCGACAGGTGGAGGTTGCGGACCAGGATGCGGCCCGCGCCCGGCTCGGTCACCGGGGACTCGACCAGCGCGAAGTCCTCCGGCACCGGCCAGCCGATCGGGCGGCGTACCAGGTGCCAGGCGCGGCTGGAGGTGGGGAGAGTGGTCATGAGGAACGGCCTCCACGGCGAGAAAACAACTTTATGATCTGGATGAACCTTGCTCCTCAATGTTTGAGATTGTCAAGTAAGTGGGGTGTGTGATGCTGGGAAACGGCCTCGGACCTGCGGATTTCCAGCTCGTGCTGTTGCGGCGGATGGCCGATCACCAGCCGGGACTGGTGGAGGACGCCCGGATCTCGATGGGGGTGACCCTGACCGAGATGCGCGAGGTCAACCGGCGCTGGCAGGCCATGGTGCGCTCGCCTCGGGCCCGCGGCGCCGTGCAGCGGTACCGGTCGGTGCTGGGTCCGCCGGAGGCGGTCGTACGGCGGAAGGCGGGCGATCTGGAGTGCGAGGCGCTGCTGTGGCCGGTGCCGCTCTGGCCGACGCTGCGGCTGGAGGTGCTGACCGGCCCCGACGGGACCGCCTGGAACGAGTGGCTGGTGCGGGCACCGGGCGAGCCGGGGCCCGCACTGGGGTCGGCGGACGACCTGGTGCCGTGGTCGGCGACGGTGGACGAGGTGGCGCGGGCCTTCCCGCCCGTACGGATGCTGGACGGGGCGGCACCGACCCGGGCCCGGCTGGCGGTGACGCTGCCGGGCGGACGGGGGCGGGAACAGGAACCGGGACAGGGACAGCGGCAGGAGCGGGTGGCGGAATTCTGCTGGGGGCTGTTCCAGGGGTTCGCCCCGGCGGACGGCCAGCTTCCGCGCCCGTGACCCCGGCGGACGGCCAGCTTCCGCGCCCGTAACTCCGGCGGACGGCCAGCTTCCGCGCCCGTAACGGAAACTGACGTTCTGGCACTGTGTCAGCTCCCGTACCCCGGGCGGCTCAGCCCAGCGCGCGCCCGGACCGGGCGGACCGCACGATGCGACTATGACCGTCAGCCTTGAGCAGTTGCGCCGTTGCCATGTCGCCGTCGATCTGGGTGCCGCCAGGACCCGGGTGTTCGTGAAGGGCCTCGGCCTCGTGGTCGACGAGCCGAGCTGCGCCGCCGTGAACACCAGGACCGGGGCGCTCATCGCGGTCGGCGCGTTCGCCGAGCAGATGACCGGGCGCACGCCCGACTACATCCGGGTCGCCCGGCCCGTCTCCGGCGGCACCGTCATCGACATCGAGATGGCGCAGCGCATGCTCCGCCACCTGCTCGGCGACAAGCTCCGCCGCCAGCTGCGCCGCAGGCCGGGCCTGCGGGCCGCCGCCTGCACCCCGCACGACGCGGACCCGCTCGCGCAGCGCGCGGCCGTCGAGACGCTGGTGGGGATCGGCGCGCGCCGGGTGGAGCTGGTGGACACCCTCATCGCGGCCGCGGTCGGCTGCGGGCTTCCGGTGGAGCAGCCGTGCGCCACCATGATCATGGTGTGCGGGGCGGCCACCACGCAGGTCGCGGTCCTCTCCCTCGGCGCGATCGTGGCGGCCGAGCGGATCCCGGTCGGCGGCAACGCCATCGACCACGCCGTCGTGCAGCACCTGCGGCAGGCGCACGAGCTGATGCTGCCCTCGCAGTCGGTGCGCCCGCTCCAGCTGGCGCTGAGCAGCAACGGGCTCGTGGCGGGCGGCCCGGTCTCCACCGTGATCCACGGCCGGGACGTGGCGACCGGCCTGGCCCGCTCGGTGCACGTGGACACCGCCGCCGTGCAGCGCGCCATCCACACCCCGCTGACCGCCGTGCTCGACGGCATCGGCAAGATCCTGCGGACCTGCCCGCCCGACCTGGTCGCCGACCTCGCGGAGAGCGGGATCATGATGGTGGGCGGGAGCGCGCTGCTGCCGGGCCTCGACCAGATGCTGCGGGACGCGACCGGCATGCCGGTACGGATCGCGGAGCGGCCCGACGTGTGCGCGGTGCTGGGCCTGGGGGCCATGCTGGACGGTCAGATCCAGCCACTGGCCCTGGACCCGCTGGCAAGCTGAGCCGGGCCCGTGCCCCCGCCCGCGGCCGGGCCCGTGCGACGTACGCGGCCGGGCCCGTGTGACGTACGCAACCGGCAGTACGCAATCGGCAGAAGGAACCGGAACCCGATGCACGACGAGGCACGTACCGCCCCCGGCCTGCCCCTGCTGCTCGACGCGGTCCTCGCCGTCGGTACGGACCTGGAGCTGCGCGGCACCCTCCAGCACATCGTGGACTCGGCGGTCGAGCTGACCGGGGCGCGGTACGGGGCGCTGGGCGTCGTCGACGCGGACGGCACCCGGGTCACCGAGCTATACACGGCGGGCCTCGACGAGGCGGCCAGGGAGTTCATCGGCCGGCTCCCGGACGGGCACACGGGGCTGCTCGGCATCCTGGTTCAGGAGCGGCGCCCGCTCCTCGTCCCGGAGATCGGGGCCGACGTGCGGTCGGCGGGCTTCCCGCCCGGCCACCCGGAGATGAAGTCCTTCGTCGGCGTGCCCGTCCGGGTGGACCGGAAGGTCTTCGGGAACCTCTACCTCACGGACCGGGCGGACGGCACGCCGTTCACCCCGGAGGTCCTGTCGCTGCTGCGGGTGCTCGCCGCGCAGGCGGGCATCGCGATCGGCAACGCGCGGCTGTACGAGACGGCACGGCTGCGCGAGGAGTGGATCCAGGGTGCCGCCGCCGTCACCACGGCCGTACTGGACGGCGAGACGACGTCGGACGCCCTGATGGTGGTCGCCGCCGAGGCCCGTCTGCTGGCGAAGGCGCTCGCCGGGATCGTCCTGCAGCCGACCGGGGCGGGCGGCATGGAGATCGTCGCGGCGGCCACGGGGCCCGGCGAGGACGCGGCGGACCTCCTCGGTACGGAGATCGAGCCGGGCAGTCCGGTACTGGAACAACTCCTCGGCGGGGAGCCGGTGTTCGTGGACGACTCCGCGACCGACCCCCGGATGACCACGTCCGTGCGCACCCGCTTCGGGCCGAGCATGCTGCTGCCGCTGCAGAGCGGCGGCGAACTCATCGGCACGCTCGCGCTGCCCCGGGGGCGGGGCGGCGCACCGTACACGGGGGTGGAACGGCTGCTGGCCTCGCAGTTCGCCTCGCAGGCTGCGCTGGCGATGGTCCTGGCGGGCGGCCGGGACGCCAGGGAACGGCTGGCGGTCTTCGAGGACCGGGACCGGATCGCCCGGGACCTGCACGACCTGGTGGTGCAGCGGCTGTTCGCGACGGAGATGATGCTGGAGTCGACGCGGCGGAGGGCCGCCGTGGGCGCCTCGGGCGGCGGGCGGGCAGGCGCGATGGACGAGCTGCTGGGGCAGGCCGTCGACGAGCTGGACTCCACCATCCAGGAGGTGAGGACCGCCATCTTCGCGCTCCAGCAGCCGCCGGCGGACGCGCCGACGACGGTACGGGGGAAGGTGCTCCGGGAGACGGCGGGGGCGGCGGCGCTGCTGGGCTTCGCACCGTCGGTGCACTTCGAGGGGCCGGTGGACGCGCTGGTCCACCCCCCGGTGGACAGACAGCTGGTCGCCGCGTTGCGCGGGGCACTGGCGGCGGCGCACCGGAGGCCGGGGGTCAGCGCTGTGCGGGTGCGGGTGGAGGTGGGGGTGGCCCTGCCGGACGGGCGGGAGGGGGTGCGGTTGACGGTGTCGGACGACGGGGTCGGGGAGGACGAGGGGAAGGGGACGACGCTTACGTGGCAGGCACCGTTGTAGGGGGCGGGAACAGCCCGTCCGGCGTTTGAGGACGCGCGGCGCAGCCCGGGACGCGCGGCGCAGCCGTGCACCGGGCGCAGCCCGGGACGCGCGGCGCAGCCGTGCACCGGGCGCAGCCCGGGACGCCCGCCCCCACCGGCGCGAGCCGTGAACCTCCCGGCCCCGCGGCAGCGGTTTCGGGAAGGGGCGGGTGGGGGACGAATCCGCGAAGCGGCCCACCGCCCGCGGGCTCACTCCACCCGCAGCCCGTACACCCGTTCCGCCGTCCCGGCGAACACCTCCATGCGCTCCGCCGAGGAGAGCCCGGACGTCAACTCGCGTGCCACGTCCAGCACTTCACGGTACGAAGACGCCAGCCTGCACACCGGCCAGTCCGACCCGTACATCACCCGCGACGGCCCGAAAGCCTCCAGCGCCACCTCCGCGTACGGCCGCAGGTCGGACACCTTCCACCGCTGCCAGTCCGCCTCCACCACCAGCCCGGACAGCTTGCACGCCACGTTCGGGAGCGTCGCCAGTTCCCGTACGGCCGACTCCCACGGTTCTCTCGTGCCGAGGGCGATGGGGGGTTTGCCCAGGTGGTCCAGGACGAAGGAGAGGCCGGGCAGGGCCCGCGCCGCCTTCGTCGCGGCCGGCAGCTGGCCGGGGGTGACCACCAGGTCGTAGACGAGACCGGCGTCCGCGACCGCCGCGAGTCCCCGCCGTACGTCCGTCCGCAGCAGCCACTCCGGGTCGGCTTCCGCCTGCACCTGGTGGCGGATGCCCACCAGGAACTCGCCCCCGGGCAGGGCCCGCAGCCCGGCGAGGCGGTCGGTGACGTCCGGGGCGGTGAGGTCGGTCCAGCCGACCACGCCCGCGATCAGCCCGTGCGCCCCGGCGAGCGCCAGGAACTCCGGTGTCTCCGCCGCGACCGTGACCGTCTGCACGAGCACCGTCGCGGACACTCCCGCCGCCGCGGCCTCCGCCGCGAGGTCCTGGACGAGGAAGTCCCGGCGGAGCGGGGCGAGTTCGGGTCCGGTGATCCAGTCCTGGTCGCGGACGGACAGGTCCCAGACGTGGTGGTGCGCGTCCACCACACGGGGCGGCGCCGGAGTCACTCCTCCCCCAGCAGGCCCTCGGCCCTCAGCTCGTCCCACAGTTCCTCCGGTACGTCCACGGCCGCCATCGCCGCCGCGTCCGCCGCCTCCGCAGCCGACCGCAGGCCGACGAGGACGCTCGCCACCGCAGGGTGCAGTGCGGGGTACGCGAGGGCCGCCGCCCGCAGCGGCACCCCGTGGCCCTCGGCGACCGCCTTGATGCGCAGGGCGCGGCCGAGCAGGTCCACCGGGGCGGCCTTGTAGTCGTACGTGGCACCGGGCTGCGGGTCGGCGAGCAGGCCGGAGTTGAAGACTCCGCCGACGACCACGCTCCGGCCGCGCTCCGCCGCCTCGGGGAGGAGTGCGGCGGCGGCCCGCTGGTCGAGCAGCGAGTAGCGTCCCGCGCACAGCAGCACGTCCGCGTCGGTCTCCCTCACGTAGCGAAGGAGTGGCGCCACTTGGTTCATTCCTGCGCCGATCGCACCGATGACGCCCTCGGCGCGCAGTGCCTCCAGCGCCGGGTAGGCCTCGCGCAGCGCCTGCTCGCCGCCGTCGCCGTACTCGTCGGGGTCGTGCAGGTAGGCGACGTCGATGCGGTCGAGGCCGAGGCGTTCCAGGCTGGCTTCGAGGGAGCGCCGTACGCCGTCGGCGCTGAAGTCCCACACCCTGCGGTGCGTGGCGGGGACGGCGAAGCCCTCGTCGGTGCCTCCGGTGCCCGCACCCCTGCCCGTACCCTCTGCGGGCTCAAGGAGGCGCCCCACCTTGGTGGAGAGGGTGTACGAGTCCCGGGGCCGGCCGCGCAACGCCGCGCCGAGCCGCCGCTCCGAGAGCCCGAGGCCGTAGTGCGGCGCGGTGTCGAAGTACCGGATCCCCGCGTCCCAGGCGGCGTCGACGGCGGCGCGGGCGTCCTCGTCCGTCACCTCCCGGAAGAGGTTCCCGAGGGTGGCGGCCCCGAAGCCGAGCGGGGAGACGGACACCGCGCTCCCCCCGAGCGGCCGCGCGCTCCCCGCCTGCGCACCTGCTGCCCCCGTGCTCACTGCCCCTCCGGGCGCAGCCGCAGCCCCTGCATCCCGCCGTCGACGGCGAGCGAGGCCCCGGTGACGGAGCCCGCGGCCGGGCTCGCCAAGTAGGCGATGGCCGCGGCGACCTCGTCGGCGGAGACCAGTCGGCCCATCGGCTGGCGGGCGTTGAGCGCGGCACGCTCGGCCGCCGGGTCGTCGGCCGCGTCGAGGAGGCGGCCCACCCACGGGGTGTCGGCCGTCCCCGGGTTCACGCAGTTGACCCGTACGCCCTCGCGGACGTGGTCGGCGGCCATGGCGAGGGTCAGCGACAGCACCGCGCCCTTGCTCGCGCTGTACAGGGCCCGCTGCGGCAGCCCGGCCGTCGCCGCGATCGAGCACGTGTTGACGATCGCCGCGTGCGACGACTCGCGCAGCGCGGGCAGGGCGGCGCGCGAGACCCGCACCATGCCCAGGACGTTCACGTCGAGGACCCGGTGCCACTGGGCGTCGTCGTTGTCCTCGACGGTGCCGGCCGCGCCGATGCCCGCGTTGTTGACGAGGATGTCCAGGCCGCCGCCGAGGGCCTCGACGGCTGCCGCGACCCCGGCCCGTACCGACGTGTCGTCCGAGACGTCGGCCTTGAAGCCGAGCAGGGGGGCCTCGGCCCCCGACGGGTCCAGGTCCAGCACGGCGACCTGCGCGCCCCGTGCGGCGAGGAGTCGGGCGGCGGCCAGGCCGATGCCGGAAGCACCGCCCGTGACCAGCGCCTTCAGCCCTGCGAGCTCACCCGCGCGCTCGCCCGTGTGCTCGCCCGTGTGCCCACTCGTACGCTCGCCCGTGTGCTCACTCATACGACAGCCTCCTCGGAGAGTCCTTCGGCAAGGTCGGCGGTCCAGAACCGGCCGCCCGGGTAGGTGAATTCGGCGATGGAATCGGCGTGCATGGTCGCCGAGAAGCCGGGTGCGGACGGGGCCGTGTAGTGGCCGTCGCGCATGACGACCGGCTCGGTGAAGTGGCCGTGCAGATGGTCGACGTACTCGATGACCCGGTTCTCGGTGGTGCCGCTCAGCGCCACGTAGTCGAACATCGACAGGTGCTGGACGAGTTCGCACAGCCCGACCCCGCCCGCGTGCGGGCAGACCGGCACCCCGAACTTCGCCGCGAGGAGCAGGATCGCCAGGTTCTCGTTGACGCCGCCGACCCGCGCCGCGTCGATCTGCAGGACGTCGATCGCCCCGGCCTGGAGGAGCTGCTTGAAGATGATGCGGTTCTGGACGTGTTCGCCGGTGGCGACCTTCACGTCCGGGCCGACCGCCTTGCGGATCGCCGCGTGGCCGAGGATGTCGTCGGGGCTGGTGGGCTCCTCGATCCAGTAGGGGTCGAAGGCGCTCAGCGCCCTGGTCCACTCGATGGCCTCGCCGACGTTCCACCGCTGGTTGGCGTCGATGGCGATCCGGATGTCGGGGCCGACGGCGGCGCGGGCGGCCCGCATCCGGCGTACGTCGTCGGCCAGATCGGCACCCACCTTCAGCTTGATCTGGGTGAAGCCGTCGGCGACCGCCTGCTGGGCGAGGCGGGTGAGCTTCTCGTCGGAGTAGCCGAGCCAGCCGGGCGAGGTGGTGTAGCCGGGGTAGCCGCGCTCGCGCAGCTTCGCCTCCCGTCCCGCGGCGCCGTGCTTGCCCGTACGGAGCAGCTGCAGGGCGTCGGCGGGGCTGAGGACGTCGGCGATGTACCGGAAGTCGATCTGCTGGACGAGCCACTCGGGTTCGGCGTCGGCGAGGAGCTTCCACAGCGGCTGCCCGGCCCGCTTGGCGGCCAGGTCCCAGGCGGCGTTGACGGCCGCCCCGATCGCCATGTGCATCACGCCCTTCTCGGGGCCGAGCCAGCGCAGCTGGCTGTCCCCGGTCAGGGTGCGCCCCAACGTGCCCGGATCGGCGCACAGTTCGTCGACCGAGCGGCCGATCAGATGGGGCTTCAGGGCCTCGATCGCGGCGACCTGGACATCGTTGCCACGCCCGATGGTGAAGGTGAAGCCGTGCCCCTCGACGCCGTCGCCGGAGTCGGTGCGCAGGATCAGGTACGCGGCCGAGTAGTCCGGGTCGGGGTTCATCGCATCGGAGCCGTCGAGCTCGCGCGAGGTGGGGAAGCGGATGTCGTACGTATCAACTGCCGTGATACGAGCCGTGGTTCTGGTCACGTAACGGGCCTCTCACGCCTGTGCGAAGGTCTGGCGCTGGCCGCCGAGGCCGTCGATGGACAGCTCCACGGTGTCTCCGGCGCGCAGATAGGGGTTTCCGGGCAGGCCCAGGGCGACTCCGGCCGGGGTGCCCGTGTTGATGACGTCGCCGGGTTCGAGCACCATGTACTGGCTCAAGTAGGTGATGACGTCGGCGACTTGGAAGATCATGTCCTTGCTGTTGCCGTCCTGCCGCCGGACGCCGTTGACGTCCAGGCGCAGCCGCAGGTCCTGCGGGTCGGCGATCTCGTCGGCGGTGACGAGCCAGGGACCGAGCGGGTTGAAGGTCTCGCAGGACTTGCCGAGGTCCCACTGCGGGGAGAAGTCCAGCTGGAACTCGCGCTCCGACACGTCGTGGCTGACCGCGTACCCGGCGACGCAGGCGAGGGCCTCCTCGGGGCCTGCCAGGTAGCGGGCCCGGCTGCCGATGACGACGCCGAGCTCCACCTCCCAGTCGGTACGGGTCGAGCCGCGCGGGATCAGGACCTCGTCGTACGGACCGACGACGGTGGAGGAGTCCTTCATGAAGACGACGGGCCTGGGCGGTATCGCGGCACCCGTCTCCTCGGCGTGGTCACGGTAGTTGAGGCCGATGCAGACGACCTTGCCGGGCCGCGCGACGGCCGCACCGACACGGAGTCCGTCCGCACCTTCGAGGACGGGCAGCTCCCCGGCCGCATGAGCGGCACGGACCCGCTCCACTCCACCGCCCGCGAGAAAGGCCCCGTCGATGTCGGACGTGAGCCCGGAAAGGTCGTACACCTGACCGTCGTCGGCAAGAAGGGCAGGAGTCTCGCTCCCGATCTCACCAAGTCGCTGCAATTTCACGAGAGTTGAACTCCTAGTACGGGGCCCGCACCTCTAAGGGCGCCGGGAGCCGGGGCGCCCCTTCAGGGGCGCGGGGAACTGCGCGACCAGCCACAACGGACCCGCAGATGAACATCCGGACCTAGTCCTGCGCCCGACCCGTCGTCACACGCGCAATCATCAGCGCGATCAGAATGATCGCCCCATAGATCGCCTGGATCCAGAACGACGGCACCTGCGCCAGCGTCAGCAGGTTCTGCACCACACCCAGCAGCAGCACGCCGGTCAGCGCACCGAACATCGTGCCCTTGCCGCCGTCCAGGCTGATGCCGCCGATGACCGCGGCCGCCATCACCGTGAAGATCATGTTCTGACCCTGGTTGGCGTTGATCGCGCCGACGTAGCCGGTCTGCATCAGCCCGCCGATCGAGGCCAGTACACCGGCGGTGATGAACACGCCGAGCATGACCCGGTCGACCCGGATGCCCGCGGCCTTGGCCGCCGCCGGGTTGCCGCCGATCGCGTACAGCGCACGCCCCACCCGGTGGTACTTCAGTACGAAGCCCGCGATGCCGAAGGCGACGGCCGCGATCCACACGGACAGCGGCACCCCGATGAACGTCGAGGTGGCAAGGGCGAAGAACGCGTCCGGCATGCCGAACAGCGTCTTGCCCTCGGTCGCCCCGACCAGCAGTCCGCGCAGCACGATCAGCATCGCCAGCGTCACGATGAACGCGTTCAGCTTCAGCTTCACGACCAGCGCGCCGTTGAACGCGCCGATGAGTCCGCCGACCACCAGGATCACCAGGATGCCGACGAACGTGGGCATCTCGGTGCCGAACCCGGAACTGAGGGCGGGCAGCACCAGCAGCGCACCCATCGCGGGGGCGATGCCGACGACCGATTCCAGGGACAGGTCGAACTTGCCGGTTATCAGTACCAGCGACTCCGCGAGCACCACCATCGCGAGCGCGGCGGACGCGCCCAGGATGGAGATGATGTTGGGCCCGGTGAAGAAGCTGTCATTGGTGAACGCACCGAGCACCACCAGCGCCAACAGGGCCGGTACGAGGGCGAGTTCGCGTGCCCGGCTGAGCAGCAGGGACTTCTTCCGGTCGGCCGGGGAACTCTTCCGCCGGTCCACCGGGGCGGTGGCCGCCTTCGAGGCTGTCGTCTCAGCCACGGTCTACTCCTTCAATGGATGCGATCAGCTCGTGGTCGTTCCAGCCGGCCGCATGGTCGGCGACGACGCGCCCGTGGAAGAGCACCAGGACGCGGTCGCAACGCCGCAGATCGTCGATCTCGTCGGACACGACGAGGACCGCCGTGCCGTCCTCGCGCGCACTGTCCATCCGCGCGAGCAGGGATTCCTTGGACTTCACGTCGACGCCCGCGGTCGGGTTGATGAGCACGAGCAGCCTCGGGTCGGAGGCGAGCGCCCGTGCCATCACCACCTTCTGGGCGTTGCCGCCGGACAGGTCGGAGACGGGCTGGTGGGGGCCTTCGGCATGGATGTCGAGGCGTCGGATCAGCTCCTCGCCGGTGGCACGCTTCTTCTCCGTGCCGACGAGTCCGTACTTGCCGAGCCGCCCCAGGACGCTCATCGTGGCGTTGTCGCCGATGCTCATCCCGGAGACCAGCCCCTGGTCGTGCCGGTCGCGCGGCACACAGGCGACGCCCGCCTTGAGTGCGGCGGGCACGTCCCCGAGCGGCAGCCGGCTGCCGTCGAGGCGGGCACTTCCCCGGTCCGGCGCGTACAGCCCGGCGAAGGTCTCCGCCAGCTCGATCTTGCCGCTGCCGCTGGTCCCGGCGAGGCCGACGACCTCGCCCTCGCGGACGGTCAGACTGATGTCCTGGTACGCGGCCGAGCCGAGCCCGTCCACCTGCAGCCGGATCGGCGCCCGGTCCGGTACGCCCGACCGGGCCGCGCTCGCGGCCGCGGTGACGGACTCCCCCGCCATGGCCTCCACGAGGGCGGCGCGCGGGAGTTCGGCGACGGGCGCCGTGGTGATCCAGCGGGCGTCGCGCAGCACGGTGACCGCCTGGCACACCTCGTACACCTCCTGGAGGTGGTGCGAGATGAAGAGGAAGGTGACGCCCGACTCCTGGAGCGTGCGCATCCTGGCGAAGAGCCGCTCGATCTCCTTGTTGTCGAGCTGCGCGGTCGGTTCGTCCAGGACGATGAACCGTGCCCCGAAGGACAGGGCCCGCGCGATCTCGACCATCTGCCGGTCCTCGACCTTGAGGTCGGCGGTGCGGGCGTCGGGGTCGACCCGCACGTCCCAGGTGTCGAGCAGTTCGGCGGCCTGCTTCCGCAGCTTCTTCCACTGGATCATTCCGCCGGGGCCGGTGGGCTGGCGGTGGATGAACAGGTTCTCGGCGACGGTGAGTTCGGGCACGACGGTCGGCTTCTGGTAGACGCAGGCGACCTTCCGCCGCCATGCGTCCCGGTCGGAGAGCGCGGGTGCCGGCTCTCCGTCGAAGCGGACCGTACCGGCGTCCGGGGCCTGGAGCCCCGTCAGCACGGTCACGAGGGTGGACTTCCCCGCGCCGTTGCGCCCCACCAGGGCATGCGACTCGCCGGGCATCACGGTCAGACGGCCGTCCTGGAGGGCGGTCGTGGGACCGTACCGCTTGGTGATCCCGGACGCCTCGACCAGCGGTCGGTGGGAGGCATCGGCGCGGGTCAGTGTGCTCACTTGATGTTGTTGCCCCACAGCTTCTTGTCGTCCACGTTGGCCTTGGTGACCAGCGGGGCGGGCAGCTGGTCCTCCAGCATGCCGTTCGGGTGCTTGATGATCGTGGAGCCGTGATCGGTCGGACCCTCCTTGAAGGTCTCGCCGTTCATGGCCCTCTTCACGTAGTACATGCCGTACTTGGCGTACGTGTCGGCCGGCTGGGAGACCGTCGCGTCGATCTCGCCGCTGCGGATCGCCGCGAACTCCTGCGGGATGCCGTCGTTGGAGACGATCGCGATGTGCTTCGGGTCGCCGACCTTCTTGAGCATGTTCTTGCTCTTGAGGGTCTGGAGGGTGGGCGCGAGGTAGACGCCGCCCGCCTGCATGTAGATGCCCTTGAGGTCGGGGTTGGAGTTGAGGAGGGTGTCCAGCTTGGACGCGGCGGCGTCCGACTCCCACTTCGCCGGGATCTCCAGGACCTTCAGGTCGGGGAACTTGTCCTTCACACAGGTCCGGAAGGCCTCGGAGCGCTCGCGCCCGTTGACGGACGCGAGGTCGCCCATGATCTGGACGACCTTGCCGCTCTTGACCTTCGACCCCAGGAACTCGCAGGCCTTCTGCCCGTACGCGACGTTGTTCGCGCGCACGACCATGGCGACCTTGCCCTTCTCGGGGGCCACGTCGACGGCGACGACCGGAACGTTCTTGCGCTCGGCCTGGTCGAGACCCGCGGCTATCGCGGCGCTGTCCAGCGGGGCCACGACGAGGCCCTTCACGCCCTGGTTCAACTGGTTCTGGATGTCGGTGATCTGCTGCGCCGGGTCGGAGTTGGAGTTGACGGTCTTGAGCGCCTCGACCTCTTCCTCCGTCGCCATCTTCGGGATGTAGTCGTTGTACGACTGCCAGAACGGCGAGGTCAGCAGGGGCAGGATCACGCCGACCTTGCCCTCGCCGCCCGCCCCGGCGGCCCCGGCGTCCTTGGTGCTGCCGCACGCGCTGAGCGCGAGAGAGGCGCACGCCGCGAGAGCGGCGAACTGAACCGCCCGTGCCTTGTGGCTCGTTGCCCTGCTGGTTGCTCTGCTCGCTGCCTTGATCATGCTGCCGGCCATCTGAACGGCTCCTCGGTTCCTGATCGAAACGAATGGACTGCACGGGTTCCCCGGTCGGGGGCCCGTCGACGGATCAACATCACCAACAGGTCTTCATCCGGCCGCGCCGAATATTTATCAGACCTTTCGGGGGCTCCAACACCCCTCTTGGGCGAATTCCCCGAAAAATTTGATGAATTGGTCCGATGACTCTGCTTGTTCGTGCACGGTGGGTGCCGGATAGACTGCCGCCTGCTCGACCGCCGAAGCCGGAGGAGACCCCATGGCCACGACCGCTCCAGAGACTGCTCCGGACCCATCGCAGGACTCGCCGCCGGCCGTACCGGCGTCCGCACCGCCCGAGAAGGGCAGTTCGGTCACCCAGCGCGCGATCGAGTCCATCAAGGCAATGATCACAGAAGGCCGACTCACCCCGGGCCAACGCCTACCCACCGAGCGGGACTTGGCTGCCGACCTCGGCATCTCCCGCAGTTCCATGCGCGAGGCGGTCCGCGCGCTCACCGTCCTCGGGGTGCTGGAGTCCCGCCACGGCTCCGGTATCTACGTCACGCAGCTGGAGGCGGTCGACCTCCTCGACACGTTCGGGATCGTCGCCGAGATCTCGCCGAAGCCGAGGCTCGCGGAACTCCTCGAAGTCCGCCGCATCCTGGAGTCGGCGGCGACGGCCCTGGCGGCCGCCCGGATCGACGGGGTCCAACTCGCCGCACTGGACGCCCAGTTGGCCGTCATGAACGAGGCGGACGACCCGGAGACCTTCCTCGCCGCCGACATGGCCTTCCACCGTACGATCACGCAGGCCGCGGGCAACGAGGCCCTCGCCGCGATCGTCGAGGGCCTGTCGTCGCGCACCTTCCGCGCGCGGGTCCGCCGGGGCCACCAGGAGGTGGGCGCGTTCGCGGTCACCCGCGAGGAGCACGGACGGATCTACCGGGCCCTGGTCGGCCGGGACCCGGAGGCGGCACGCGTCGCGGCCGCGGCGCACGTGGGCGCGGTGGAGGAGTGGCTGCGCGGCCAGTTGGACGACTGAGCGGGGGCAGCCGCTTCCCTCGCCTCGTCCGGGGCGAGGGCCGCACCCTCGGCGAAGGCCGCCTCGTACGCCGCCGACTCCCCCAGCCCGGTACGGCACTTGGCCTCGATCCGTACGACGTCCGCCCGCTCGGCCACCGGCAGCGGCGCACCCGCCGACGCACGGGCGGCGCAGGCCGCGCCGAGGAGCAGGGCGGCGGCCTCGAACCGGTCCGCCAGCGAGTGCGCTCCTGCCAGGCCCTCCAGGGCGAGGGCGAGCGCACGGGGGTCGCCGGTCGTACGGACGGTGGTGTAGCCCTCCTCGTGGAGGGCGAGGGCCGCGGCGCTCTCGCCCCGCAGCTCGGCGACGAAGCCCAACTCGGCGAGGATCAGGCCGTTCGCGCCGTCGAGGCCGACCTCGCGGTGCCAGTCGAGGATGCGGTGCATGTGGCGCTCGGCGGCGTCGAGGTCGCCCGCCCTGCGGGCGCCCAGGCCGAGCCCGAGTTCGGCGTTGATCTCGCCCGCCTTGAAGCCGTGCGCGGCGGCCAGGCGGCGGGACTCCTCGTGGTACTCGGCGGACTGGTCGAGGTGCCCGGTGAGGAGGGCGACGCGGCCGAGCCCCGAGAGGAGGTCGGCGGCCTGGGTGGCGAGGCCGAGCCTGCGGGCGGTGCGCAGCGCGGTGTGCTGGAGGCGGGCCGCACGGGCGTAGTCGCCGTGGATCTCGGCGATCACGGCGAGGGTGTGGACGGTCCACAACCGCGCGCTCCGATCACCCAGTTCGCGAAAGAGCCGGTCGCTGGCGGTGGCGTCCTGGCCCGCACGGTCCAGGTCGCCCTTGAGCAGGCGCTGGACGGAGCGGTCGGCGAGCGCGGCCGCGGTGCCCCAGTCGTCGCCCAGTTCGCGGAAGGAGTGCAGCGCACTGGTGATGAGGCCCTCGCCGAGCGACATGTCCCCGGTGCCGCAGAGCGAGTGGGCCAGGAACCAGCGGGCCCGCGCCTGCTCGTGCGGCTCGCACAGGTCGTCGTACACCTTGAGCGCGGCCATGATCCGGGCCGCGCGGTCGGCGCCGTCCCCGGCGAGGATGTCCATGCCGACCCGCCAGGCGCCGACGCAGGCGCGCAGTCCCGCACAGCCGTCGGGGCCGTCCGTGTCCTCGCCGCCGCCCACCGCGAGCGCGTCGGCGAGTGCGCGGCGCCCCTCGGCCAGCCGGCCGCGCAGCACCCATGACCAGGCGAGCGCGTTGACCAGGCGCAGCGCGGAGTGCGCGGCGCCCCGACGTATCGAAGTGTCCAGGGCGGTGCGGAGGTTGGCGGCCTCGGCGGTGAGCCGCTCCAGCCACTCCTGCGCGCCCGGCCCGTAAAGCAGGGGCTCGGCCCGCTCGGCGAGAGCGGTGTAGTGGGCGAGATGACGGGCCCGTACGCCGTCCTCCTCGCCCGCGTCGCGCAGCCGCTCCGCACAGTACGCCGCGACGGATTCGAGGAGGCGGTAGCGGGGTTCGGCCGCCGCGTCCCGGAGGGGAACGAGCACGGGGACGACCAGGGAGCGGTCCACCAGCCGGGTCAGCAGGTCGAGTACGTCCTCGGCGGCGACGTCACCGCCCGCGCACACCTCCTCGGCGGCCTCCGCCGTGCAGCCGTCGGCGTGGGCGGCGAGGCGGCGCAGTACGGCGCGTTCGGGGTCGGTGAGGAGTTCCCAGCTCCAGTCGATCATCGCGCGCAGGGTCTGCTGGCGGGCGGGCGCACCGCGCTGCGCGGAGCCGCCGAGGGCGCGGAAGCGGTCGTCGAGCCGGTCGAGGAGGCGGTGCACGCCGAGGGCGCGGACCCGGGTGGCGGCGAGTTCGAGGGCGAGCGGGATGCCGTCGAGGCGACGGCAGACGGCCTCCACGGCCGGGGTGTTGGTGTCGTCGAGGGTGAGGGCGCCCGCGCGGGCGGCGAAGAGCGCGACGGCGTCGGGGGAGGCTCAGCGTGGGTACGTTCCACACGCTCTCGCCGGGGACGGCGAGGGTCTCCTGGCTGGTGGCGAGGATGCGCAGGCCGGGGGCGGCCCGCAGCAGGTGTCCGGCGAGCACGGCGACGGACTCGACCAGGTGCTCGCAGTTGTCGAGGACGAGGAGCATGTCCCGGGGGCGGAGGGCGGCGGCGAGCCGCCCGGACACGGAAGCGGTGTCGGCGTCGGAACCCCAGCTGCCGTCGTCGCGGATGCCGAGGGCCGCGGTGACGGCGGCGGCCACCTCCTCGGTCCCGGCACCGTCGGGGAGCGCGGCCAGTTCGGTGAGCCAGACCCCGTCCGGGAAGTCGGGGGTCAGCCGCTCGCCGACGGCCACGGCGAGCCGGGTCTTGCCGACGCCGCCGGGCCCGGTGAGGCTCACCAGGCGGGCGGAGGAGAGGAGTTCAGCGACCTCGGCCACCGCTTGGTCCCGGCCGACGAGGCCGGTGAGCGGGGCGGGCAGGTTGCTGCGCGGGGCGGCGGGCGCGGGAGGTACGGGGGCGGCGGTCAGACCGGGGTCCTGGGTGAGGACGGCCCGGTGGAGCGCGACGAGCTCGGGACCGGGGTCCAGACCCAGGTCGTCCGCGAGGCGGGTGCGCAGTTCCTCGTACGCGGCGAGGGCCTCGCTCTGTCGGCCCGCCCGGTAGAGGGCCTTGAGCTGGACGGCGCGGAGGCGTTCGCGGAGGGGGTGGCGGGCCACGAGGTCGGCCAGTTCCCCGATGAGCGCGGCGTGCTCCCCGAGGGCGAGCCGCGCCTCGGCCAGCTCCTCCACGACGGCGGCCCTGTCCTCCTCCAGCCGGTGGGCGGCGGCCAGCGCGAAGGGTTCGTCGGCGAAGTCGGCGAAGGCCGGACCGCGCCACAACTCCAGTGCGGAGGTGAGGAGTCCGGTACGGGCGCGGAGGTCGTCGGTGGTACGGGCACGGGCGGCGAGGTCCGCGAACCGGTGGGTGTCGAGGGCTCCGGCGGCGGGGTCGACGAGGTACCCGGGCGACCGGGACACGACGGCGTCCCGGGCCCCGGGCTCGGCCTCGTCCAGGACGCGGCGCAGCTGGGAGGCCTTCGCCTGGAGCGCGCGCAGCGGCTGAGCGGGGTGGCGGTCGGGGTCGTCGCCCCAGAGGGCGTCGATGAGCCGGTGGGAGGGGACGGGGCGGCCGGGGTCGACGAGGAGGGCGGCGAGGAGTGCCCTGACCTTGAGCTCGGGCACCCGGACGGGCGTCCCGGCGTCGGTCGTGACCTGCACAGGACCCAGCACTCCGTATCGCATGGCGCCACGGTAACCCGGCCCCCGAACAGGGCCGCAACAGTGTCCGAGCAGGGCCCGAACAGGGCGGACCCAGAGTGAGGTTCACCGAGAGCGGGGCGCACGGGCCCCACCCGGAGCGGGCGGGGCGCACGAGTCCCACCCGGTACGAGCGGGGCGCACGGGCCCCGCCCGGAACACAGAGCCGAAGGAGCCCGGACACCATGAGCACCCAGAACCCCACCGCGCAGACCGCCCGCACCGTCTCGGCCCCCGCCGCTCGCCCCCTCACCGGGAAGACCGCCCTCGTCACCGGCGGCAGCCGGGGCATCGGCCGGGCGATCGCGCTCCGGCTGGCCCGCGAGGGAGCCCTCGTCGGCGTGCACTACGCCGGCAACGAGCAGGCGGCCAAGGAGACGGTGACCGCCGTCGAGGACGCGGGCGGCCACGCCTTCGCCCTCCGTACCGAACTGGGCGTCCCCGGTGACGCCGACGCGCTCTGGGCCGCCTTCGACCTGCACGCCGACGGCGTGGACATCCTGGTCAACAACGCGGGGATCGCGGGCCCCGGCCAGATCCAGGACGTCACGGAGGAGGACTACGACCGCGTCTTCGCGGTGAACGCCAAGGCCCCCTTCTTCATCGTCCAGAAGGGCCTGGACCGGCTCCGCGACGGCGGCCGCATCATCAACGTCTCGTCGGGCGTCACGAAGGTGGCCTTCCCCGGCATGACGTCGTACGCGGCGAGCAAGGGAGCGGTGGAGGTCCTGACCCTCACCCTGGCCGCCACCCTCGGCGCCCGCGGCATCACCGTCAACGCCGTCTCCCCGGGCACGATCGAGACGGACATCCACCCGTGGATGGCCGACCCCGAGACGAAGGCGCACGCGGCGTCCTTCTCGGTCTTCGACCGGGTGGGCCAGCCCGCCGACGTGGCGGACGTGGTGGGCTTCCTCGCCTCGGACGACGCCCGCTGGATCACCGGCCAGAACATCGACGTCAGCGGCGGCTCGGGCCTCGGCGTCTGACCGGCCCGCCACCGACTCCCCCCACCCGTACACCCACTTGCTCAGGAGAGCCCACCATGTCGCACACCCTCCTCGTCGTCGCCCACCCCCGTACCGACTCCCTCACCGGGCAGGCCGCGGCCCGCGCCCGCAAGCGGCTGGAGGCCGCGGGCCACACCGTCGACTTCCTCGACCTGCACGCGGAGGACTTCGACCCGCGCATGACGGTGGCCGACGAGCCCGACTGGTCGGACCCGCACAAGACGTACAGCCCCGAAGTCCGCGCCCACATGCGGCGGATCGAGGCCGCCGACACGATCGTGGCCGTCTTCCCGCTCTGGTGGTACGGGCTGCCCGCGATCCTCAAGGGCTGGATCGACCGGACCTGGAACCACGGCTTCGCGTACGGCGATCCGGCCGACCGCGCCCCGTTCTCCGGCAAGCGCATGCTGTGGCTGGCCCTGGCGGGCGCGGGCGCCGAGGACCTGGCGAAGCCCGGCTTCGACGAGGCGATCGACCGCCAGCTCCGTACCGGCATAGCCGAGTACTCCGGCATGAAGCACGCGACGGTCGGGCTGGTCCACGGGTCGATCGTCAAGGACGGGCCGGGCGCGGAACGCGTCCTGGCCGACGCCGACACCGCCCTCACGGACTTCCTGTCCGTACCCGCACTCCACACCCGTACCCCCTGACCCACCAGGGCCCGGAGCCCACCCGCCCCCGCACCTCACCCGACCCCCGGACGGCAGCCGCCGCCCGGGGGTCCTTTGCGCGGATCCCCGGGGCCGGCGGTGCTGATGCCGCACGCCGGCGAGGACGGCGACTGCGTCGCGGTGCACACGTGGATCGAGGGCTCCGTGTCCGACCTCGCGGTGTTCACCGACCGGCCGGAGACCTCGCCCGGCTCCGGCCGGGCCGAACTCCGGATCGCCGCACGGTGCGGCGACGTGCGGGAAGGCGAGGTGCGCCGATGAGCACCGCTACGATCCGGGCACGGCACGCCCGCCCCACCGGCCCACCACCTCTCTCACCTCCCCACCTCGTCCAACCGGCGACCGAGCACGCCGAGTACGAGAAGGCCGTGCCGCCCCCGCCGACCTGGCCCGACGCCTGGAGTCGCTCCTCCTCAGCGCCGAGGAGCCCCGCCCGCGCTGCCTGTCCCTGCGGGACGGCCGACGCGGCCCGCGCATCCGACCGCCCACGCGCAAGGGGGCCGTACCGCTCAGCGGCACGACCCCCTGCTTCTTCAGCCCTTCCCCCCTCAGCGGGACTCCTCCTCCCCGCCCCCGATCGCCGGAACCTTCCGCAGCAGCACCGCCACCAGTACCGCCGTCACGACCGCGACCGCCCCGCTCACCAGCGCCGCCGTCTCGAATCCTCCGACGAAGGCCGTACGGGCCGCCTCCACCAGCCGTTCGCCCAGCGCCGTCGCCCCGCCCGGCAGTTCCCCGGCCGCGGCCACCGCCCCGCCGACCGTGTCGCGGGCCGCGTCGACCGACTCGGCGGGCAGTCCGGCCGGAGCGTTCTCCGCGACACCGCTCCGGTAGACGGCCGTCGCCACGCTGCCCGTCACCGCGATGCCCAGCGCCAGGCCCAGGTCGTACGCGGTCTGGCCGACCGCCGCCGCCGAGCCCGCCTTCTCCGCCGGTGCCGACTCCACCGCGAGCGCGGTGCCGAGCACGCTGATCGGGGCGATCCCGAACATCACCACGGCCAGTCCCAGCGACACCCCGGCGACCCCGCCCCCGTGCACGACCGCCAGCCCGGCCAGAACGGCCACCAGTCCACCGACCACCACCCAGGCCGGCCGTACCCGTCGTGCGAGGACCGGCGTCAGCTGCGAGCCGAGGACCAGTCCGGCCGCTCCCGGCAGCAGCCACATCCCCGCCGCCAGCGGCGACAGTCCCGCCACGGCAAGGAAGTACTGCGGGGCCAGGTACTCGACGCCGTTGAGCGCGGCCATGCCGAGCAGCAGCATCACCAGGGCTCCGGCGAACTCCCGGCGGGCGAAGAGCCGTACGTCGAGCAGCGGCGAGGCGAGCGTCAACTGCCGCCGTACGAAAGCGATTCCGGCCGCCAGGCCGACCGCGAGGGCCACCCCCACCGCCCCCTGCACCCCGTACTCCGCGAACTTCTTGATCCCGTAGACGACCGGCAGCACCGCACCCAGGAACAGGAGCACGCTCAGCGCGTCGATCCGCCCTGCCCCCGAACCCCGGTACTCCGGCAGCAGCACCAGCGCCGCCACGATCGCGAGCAGCATCACCGGTACGCCCACCAGGAACACCGAGCCCCACCAGAAGCTGTCGAGCAGCACCCCGCCGATCACCGGGCCCACCGCGATGCCGACCGACAGCGCGGTCACCCACATCGCGATGGCGGTGGCCCGCTGCCGCGCGTCGGCGAACATGTGGCTGATCAGGGAGAGCGTGGAGGGCAGCACCGCCGCTCCCGCCACCCCCAGCAACGCCCTCGCCCCGACGAGGACTTCGGGACTCCACGCGTACGCGGCGAGCAGAGAGGCCGCGATCACCCCGCCCGACCCGTAGATCAGCAGCCTGCGCCGCCCGATCCGGTCCCCGAGCGTCCCCATCACGACCAGGAATCCGGCCGTCATGAAGCTGTACATGTCGGTGATCCACAGCAACTCGGCCCCGGTGGGCCGCAGATCGGCGGTCAGGTACGGGGTGGCCAGCCACAGCACCCCGAGGTCGGCGGTCATCAGGGCGACCGGGAGCAGCAGGGCGGCGAGGCCGAGCCACTGGCGGACCCCGGCCCGCGCGGGTACGGGGGTGGGGACAGGGACAGTACGGAGGGACATGGCGTCTCCAGGCGGGTTCGAGGCATCCGTTGCGACGAGGACGACTCTGGGCCGCGCCGCATCGGATCCTGTTCGGACCCGGTTCGGACGCCCTGCCCACTCGTCCGAACTACCCCTGCGCACAGGCCCCTTGACCTGTGCCTACTCCGGCGGCGTCGGGGTGTCGGGCCCCTGGAACATCGTCTGGACGTCCATCTCAAGGCGCACCGTCGGCCCTACGATCGCGATGCCGCGCGCGAGCATGTTCCGCCAGTTCAGCGTGTAGTCCTCGCGGTGCAGCTCTGCGGTCGCGCGGGCGGCGCAGCGCAGTTCCTCCCCGTACCCGCCGTTGACGGCGCCCAGGTAGGAGGTGTCGAGGGCCACCGACCGGCTCACCCCGTGCAGGGTCAGCGCGCCCTGCACGGACCAGTTGTTGCCGCCCCGGTGGACGAACCGCTCGCTGACGAAGTCGATGTACGGGTAGTTCTCGACGTCCAGGAAGTCGCCGGAGCGCAGGTGGTTGTCGCGGGTCTTGTTGCCGGTCGTCAGGCTCGCGGCCTCGATCCGCACCCGTACCTCCGACTCCTCCGGATTCGCGGCCACCCGTACGCCGCCCTCGAACTTCTGGAAGCGGCCGTGCACGTTCGCCATGCCCACGTGCTTGGCGATGAAGCGGATCGCGGTGTGCGGCGGGTCGATGGTCCACATGCCCGGCGACGGCGGCTCCAGCTGCTGCGCCACCTCCAGCTCGACCCGGCCCATGGTGAGCGTCTCGCCGGGTTCGATGTAGAAGGACCAGCTGGCAGGCCGCATCCCCTCGGCGGTCATCAGCAGCCCGTA
Organism: Streptomyces sp. NPDC021093; assembly: GCF_044333135.1. Lineage (NCBI taxonomy): Bacteria > Bacillati > Actinomycetota > Actinomycetes > Kitasatosporales > Streptomycetaceae > Streptomyces > Streptomyces sp. NPDC021093. The sequence goes on from NZ_JBIRQJ010000006.1 coordinate 143,311, forward strand.
CTCCCCGGCCGGCAGTGCGGCGGTGAACAGCCCGAAGAGGTCGGTCGTCCCCCGCGCCACCACCCGGCCGTCCGTCTTCGCCGTGATCACGATCTCGGCCCCGCCGAGCCTCTGCCCGACCGGGTCCACCACCTCGCAGCCGACCGTCCCGGCCCCGCGCGGCACCGGCAGCACGAGCCCGCCGCCGCCCCTGCCGCCCGCCGAACCTGCCTTCGCCCGCGCGCGCCGGAGGAGGGAGAGGACCATGGAGTTCACCTTTCGCCGAAGACAACCGCCACCGCCCGGCCGCCAGACCGGAATGGCTCGTTCAGTTGTCTCACAGAGGGAACGCAGATCCGAAACCGCGTCATACTGCGGCAACCTGAACGCCGGTCACGGCACCCGGCGCGGTCCACCGGCCGCAGTTCTCTTCCCGCCCTCGGGAACTACCGGTCCGTCGGCCGGTCGGGCGTGATCCGCTTCCCCCGGTGCTGCCGCCGGTACCGCCGGTCCCACTTGTCCCGCTGCTCGCGCCGCTCGCGGTACTCCCCGTACCCGCCCTTCGCGGCGCCACCGCCGCCGCCGACGCCGTTCCCGTACTTCAAGGCCCCGTAGAGCACCACTGCCCCGACCAGCCACCACACGGGCGACGAGAAGCCCAGTGCGAACAGCACCGCCACACCCACCACCAGCAGAACGACCACGACAGGCTCCCTAGCCCTCGACCGCACTCGCCACATCCGGGAACACGGCCAGCAGCCGTCTCAGCCCACTGGCCGCCAGCGCATCCTCGACCGCCTGCGAGGGCGCGACCAGCCGCAATTCGCCGCCGTACGCACGGGCCCGCCGCCACACCGCGACCAGCATGCCGACCCCCAGCAGGTCGCACGCCCGTACACCCGACAGATCGAGCACCCACGGCGCACCGACCCGGCCCCCGAACTCCGCGGGCTTCGCCCGCCCGAGTCTGCGCCCGGCCACGACCACGACCGGCAGCAGCCCGGGAACGACCCGGAGCGCCACCGGTACGGGCACGGGAAGAGGAACCGCCTCGGAAGAAGAACCACTCTCAAGAGCTGGAACCGAATGCATCACACGCCGCCTCGACAGATCTCACATGCCGGGGGCCGGGGCTTCGCGCCCCAGACTAGACCTGCCGGGGGCGGGGGAACAGAGTCGTGCGGGTGCGAGCGGAAGACCTCACGCTCGGAACGTTTCTTCAGTACTGCTGTGGTGGGGCAGGTGGGACTCGAACCCACGGCCGACGGATTATGAGTCCGCTGCTCTAACCGGCTGAGCTACTGCCCCCACACGGCGTGGCGCGTACACATGTACGCGCCGTCTGCCGCAGCATAGCCGGTCATACGATCTCCTGCCTCGGATGGTCGGCAACGCATGACCATGAGGACTTCGGGGCTGCCCGCACGGTTCCCGAACGTGCCGCACACCACACCAAGGGGCGCACGCACACACGAAAAGAGGGCCTCCGTGGAGGCCCTCTTTTCTTACTGCTCCCCCGACTGGACTCGAACCAGTAACCCTCCGGTTAACAGCCGAATGCTCTGCCAATTGAGCTACAGGGGACCGCGCTCCCCCGACTGGACTCGAACCAGTAACCTGCCGGTTAACAGCCGGCTGCTCTGCCAATTGAGCTACAGGGGATTGCTGCGGTTGCACCGAATGCACCTCCGCCCGGTCTTCCCGGGGGCGTGCGCCCGCTGCGAGACATACATTAGCGCAAGCAGGGGGGTGCTCCGCCAATCGGTATGCCCCGGGATGATCAGCGGGCAGGCCGGGTAGGCGGTCGGCACACCGACACCGTTGCAGGAGAAGGGTGGCAGCCATGCGCTACCGGCTCACGTTCGTCGCCGGACTGGCTCTCGGATACGTGCTCGGCACCCGGGCCGGGCGCGAGCGGTACGAGCAGATCAGGAAGTCCGCCCAGCGGATCGCCCAGAACCCGGCCGTGCGGAACACCGCGGAGTCGGCGGCCCAGAGCGGCCGGGAGTTCGCGGGCAAGGCGGTGCACACCGTCACCGAGAAGGTCGGCGACAAGGTGGGCAACCGGGTTCCCGAGTCGGTCGCCCAGCGGGTGCGGTCGCTGAAGGAGCGCAGGCAGAGCGGCGAGGACGACTGGGGCACGAGCAACACCTGATCCGCCAGCGCCCGATCCGGGGGTGCGGGGGCACCGGCGAGGTCTGTTCCCCCCTGTCACTGATTCCACAGCTGCCGCATCCCGCCTCGGTGGGGTGCGGCAGAATCGTGTGCATGGGCATAGTCGCGGGGTTGGACAGTTCGGCCGGATTCACACACGTCGTCGTCTGCGACACCGACACCGGTGCCGTACTGCGTGAGGGGTACGCCCCCCATCCGGTCGAGGAGAAGGCCACCGAGGCGGATCCGCAGGCGTGGTTGCTGTCGCTGGGCGACGCCGCCGCGGACGGGCTGCTCGACGACGTCCAGGCGATCGGGGTCTCCGCGCAGCAGCACGGACTCGTACCTCTTGACGCGCACGGGACGCCGGTGCGGGCCGCGCTGCTGGGCAATGACAAGCGGGCGCAGGTCGCCGCGGCCGATCTGGTGGAGGCACTGGGCAGCAAGCAGGCGTGGGCGGAGGCCGTCGGGGCGGTTCCGACGTCGCCGCAGCCGCTGGCCAAGCTGGCCTGGATGGCGCGGCACGAACCGCAGAACGCGGCACGGGTCGCGGCGGTCATGCAGCCGCACGACTGGCTGGTCTGGCAGCTGCTCGGCCGGCCCGCGCGACGGACGACCGACCGGGGCGCTGCTTCGGGTACGGGTTACTGGTCGGCGGCCACGGGTGCGTACCGGCCGGACCTGGTGGAGCTGGCGCTCGGGCACCAGGCCTCGCTGCCCGAGGTGCTCGGCCCCTCGGACGCGGCGGGGACGACGCCGGAGGGGCTGCTGATCTCGGCGGGTACGGGCGAGACGATGGCCGCCGCGTTCGGGCTCGGGGTCGGGGTCGGGGACGCCGTGGTGTCGCTGGGGGCTTCGGGCTCGGTAATGGCGGTGCACCACGAGGCACTGGCCGATTCGAGCGGGATGATCACGTCGTTCGCCGACGCGACGGGCATGCACCTGCCGGTGGTGCACACGTCGAACGCGGTGCGGGCACTGCGGGGGACGGCCGAACTGCTGGGCGTGGAGGGCGGGTTGGAGGAGCTGTCCGCGTTGGCGCTGAAGTCGACGCCCGGTGCGTCCGGGCTCGTACTGCTGCCGTATCTGGAGGGTGAGCGGACGCCGTGGCTGCCGCACGCGGCGGGCACGCTGTTCGGGCTGCGGCGGGAGTCGATGAAGCCCGAGCACCTGGCGCGGGCGTCCTTCGAGGGCATGCTGTGCTCGCTGGCGGACGCGATGGACGTACTGCGCTCGCGCGGGGTGCAGGTGCGGCGGGTGTTCCTGCTGGGGGCGGCCGCCGAGCTGCCGGCCGTGCAGGCGATGGCGCCGATGATCCTCGGCACTCAGGTGGTCGTGCCGCAGCCCGCGCAGTACGCGGCGCTGGGGGCGGCGCGGCAGGCGGCGTGGGCGCTCGGGGTGGCGCAGGGGACGCTGTCGCCGCAGGCTCCGCCGGCCTGGCAGGGTGCGGTGGCGCAGGTGCTGGAGCCGGGCGAGGAACTCGCGGCGGGCGGGGCGGTGCGGCAGCAGTACGGGGCGGCGCGCGAGCAGCTCCACCCCGGGGCGTTCGGGGCTGCCGAGTAGCGGTCGGGCGGGAGCGAGGGGTGTGACCGCCGGGCACGCCCGGGTTCCCGGCCGGGCGCGCGGGGTCAGGTCTTGACCCGGGTTTGGGGAAATCCCTTGGGCGCGGTGGGGGCGGTTGGCGGAGGATGGGAGGCCGCATCCCTGTCCCCCGCCGTCCGACGAAAGACTGCGCGTGCTTCTCAAGCTGCTGCGGGCCCATCTCGGCCCGTACAAGAAACCCATAGGTCTGCTGGTCGTGCTGCAGCTGCTGCAGACCAGCGCCTCCCTCTATCTGCCCACCCTCAACGCGGACATCATCGACAACGGTGTCGTGAAGGGGGACACGGGCTACATCCTGGAGTTCGGCGCGCTCATGATCGCGGTGAGCGTCTTCCAGGTCGTCTGCAACGTCGGAGCCGTCTTTTACGGGGCGCGGACCGCTTCGGCGCTCGGGCGGGACGTCCGGGCTGCGGTCTTCGCGCGGGTGCAGAGCTTCTCGGCGCGGGAGGTCGGACAGTTCGGGGCGCCGTCGCTGATCACACGGACGACCAATGACGTCCAGCAGGTGCAGATGCTGGTCCTGATGAGCTTCACGCTGGTGGTGTCCGCGCCGATCATGTGCGTGGGCGGCATCATCATGGCGCTCGGCCAGGACGTTCCGCTGTCGGGCGTGCTGCTCGCGGTGGTGCCGGTGCTCGGCATCTGCGTCTCGCTGATCGTGCGGAAGATGCGGCCGCTCTTCCGGTCCATGCAGGAACGGCTGGACACCGTGAACCGGGTGCTGCGCGAGCAGATCACCGGCAACCGGGTCATCCGGGCGTTCGTGAAGGACGAATACGAGAAGGACCGGTTCCGGAAGGCCAACGAGGACCTGACGGAGGTGTCGCTGGCGACCGGTCGGCTGATGGCCCTGATGTTCCCGATCGTGATGACCGTGGTGAACGTGTCGAGCGTCGCCGTGGTCTGGTTCGGTGCGCACCGGATCGACAGCGGGGGCATGCAGATCGGTGCGCTGACCGCGTTCCTGGCGTATCTGATGCAGATCGTGATGTCCGTGATGATGGCCACCTTCATGTTCATGATGGTGCCGCGCGCGGAGGTGTGTGCCGAGCGGATCGAGGAGGTCCTGGGCACCGACAGCAGTGTGGTGCCGCCGGAGGCACCGGTCGTCGAACTGCACCGGCACGGCCGACTGGAGCTGCGGGGCGTCGAGTTCAGCTATCCGGGCGCCGAGGAGTCGGTGCTGAAGGACATCCGGATCGACGCGCGTCCCGGCGAGACGACCGCGATCATCGGGTCGACCGGGGCGGGCAAGTCGACGCTGCTCGGGCTCGTACCGCGGCTGTTCGACGCGACCGGCGGGGAGGTCCTGGTCGACGGGGTGGACGTACGGACGCTGGATCCGGTGCTGCTCGCGAAGACGGTGTCGCTGGTTCCGCAGAAGCCCTATCTGTTCTCGGGGACGGTCGCGAGCAATTTGCGATACGGAAACCCGGAGGCGACGGACGAGGAGCTGTGGCGGGCGCTGGAGACGGCGCAGGCGCGGGACTTCGTGGAGCAGCTGGACGGCGGGCTCGACGCGCCGATCTCACAGGGCGGTACGAACGTGTCCGGCGGACAGCGGCAGCGGCTGTCGATCGCGCGGACGCTGGTGCAGCGGCCCGAGATCTATCTCTTCGACGACTCGTTCTCCGCGCTGGACTACGCGACGGACGCGGCCCTGCGGGCGGCGCTCGGGCGGGAGACCGCGGAGGCGACCGTCGTCATCGTCGCCCAGCGGGTGTCGACGATCCGGGACGCGGACCGGATCGTGGTGCTGGACGAGGGCCGGGTGGTGGGTACGGGACGCCACCACGAGCTGATGGAGACCAATGAGACCTACCGGGAGATCGTGCTCTCCCAGCTGACGGAGGCTGAGGCGGCATGAGCGGGCCCGGTGGACGCATGATGGCGGGACCCCCGACCGAGAAGTCCATGAACTTCAAGGAGTCGGGGAAGCGGCTGGTGCGGCAGCTCGCCCCGGAGAAGGCCGCGCTGTGGGTGCTGTTCGTGGCGCTGGTCTTCAGCGTCGCGCTGTCGGTGGTCGGGCCGAAGATCCTCGGTGCGGCGACCGACCTGCTCTTCGCGGGGATCGTGGGCCGCACCATGGAGAGCGGCACCACGAAGGCGCAGGCGCTGGAGCAGCTGCGCAGGAACGGCGACGGCGGGTTCGCGGACATGCTGTCCGGGGTGGACTTCACCCCCGGGCAGGGCATCGACTTCGGTGCGGTGGGTGCCGTGCTGCTGGTGGTGCTCGGGGTGTACGTCGGCGCGGGCCTGCTGATGCTCGTGTCGACGCGGATGGTGAACCTGGCGGTCAACCGGACCGTGTACCGGATGCGCCAGGACGTACAGGCGAAGCTGTCGCGGCTGCCGCTGTCGTACTTCGACAAGGCGAAGCGCGGCGAGGTGCTGTCGCGTACGACGAACGACATCGACAACATCGGTCAGACGATGCAGCAGACGATGGGCCAGCTCATCAACTCCGTGCTGACCGTGGTGGGCGTGCTGATCATCATGTTCTGGATCTCGCCGCTGCTCGCGGTGGTGGCGCTGGTGACGGTGCCGCTGTCGGTGGTCGTGGCGGCGAAGGTCGGCAAGCGCTCGCAGCCGCAGTTCGTGGCGCAGTGGAAGACGACCGGTGCGCTGAACGCGCACATCGAGGAGATGTACACCGGGCACTCGCTGGTCAAGGTCTTCGGGCGGCAGCACGAGTCGGCGGAGGCCTTCCGCGAGCAGAACGACAAGCTCTACGAGGCGGGCTTCAAGGCGCAGTTCAACAGCGGGATCATGCAGCCGCTGATGATGTTCGTGTCGAACCTGAACTATGTGCTGGTGGCCGTGGTGGGCGGGCTGCGGGTCGCTTCGGGGACGCTTTCCATCGGGGACGTGCAGGCGTTCATCCAGTACTCGCGGCAGTTCTCGATGCCGTTGACGCAGGTCGCCTCGATGGCCAACCTGGTCCAGTCCGCGGTGGCCTCGGCGGAGCGGGTCTTCGAACTGCTCGACGCCGAGGAGCAGGCGCCGGACGCGGTGGACGCGCCGGGGCTGCCGGTGACGGACGCCGACGAGCCGCGCGGGGCGGTGGAGCTGGAGAACGTCTCCTTCCGCTACGAGCCGGACAAGCCGCTGATCGAGGACCTGTCGCTGCGGGTCTCCCCCGGGCAGACGGTGGCGATCGTCGGGCCGACGGGGGCCGGGAAGACGACCCTGGTCAATCTGCTGATGCGGTTCTACGAGGTGACCGGGGGCCGGATCACCCTGGACGGCGTCGACATCGCGAAGATGTCGCGGGAGGAGCTCAGGTCCGGGGTCGGGATGGTGCTGCAGGACACGTGGCTGTTCGGCGGGACGATCGCGGACAACATCGCGTACGGGGCGGCGGGGCCTGTCACACCGGAACAGATCGAGGAGGCGGCCAGGGCCGCGCACGCGGACCGCTTCGTGCGGACGCTGCCGGACGGGTACGACACCGTCATCGACGACGAGGGGGCGGGGGTCAGCGCGGGCGAGAAGCAGCTGATCACGATCGCTCGGGCGTTCCTGTCGGATCCGGTGATCCTGGTGCTGGACGAGGCGACGAGTTCGGTCGACACGCGGACCGAGGTGCTGATCCAGAAGGCGATGGCCAGGCTGGCGCACGGGCGGACTTCGTTCGTGATCGCGCACCGGCTCTCCACGATCCGGGACGCGGACGTGATCCTGGTGATGGAGAACGGCGCGATCGTGGAGCAGGGGACGCACGGGGAGCTGTTGGCGGCGGAGGGGGCTTATGCGGGGCTGTACGCGGCACAGTTCGCCCAGGCGGTGGTGGAGGTCGAGTAACCGGCCTCCGGCCGGGGGGGGTGGGGGGCTGCTGTGCCGGCACCGGGGGTGAGTGGTCTTCGTGCGGGTGCGTCGTGGCTGGTCGCGCAGTTCCCCGCGCCCCTAACTGCCTGCCCCCTAGCCCCCTTGGGCAGTGAACCCGCCCTAGCCCCCTTGGGCAGCGGGGCCGCCCCCGGGGGCGGGACGGGTGGGCAAGGGGGCGGCCCCCCACTGCGGCACGCCCCACCCCGACCGCACGCGCTCGCCACCGCCCCGCGTCCCCGCCCGCACCCCGCGCCCCGCGCCCCGCGCCCCGCGCCCCGCGCCCCTAAAAGCTTCAGTCCAGGTAACCCCGTAGCTGGTCCGCGAAAGCGTGGTCCCTCAGTTTGTTGAGGGTCTTGGACTCGATCTGGCGGATGCGTTCCCGCGTGACGCCGAAGATGCGGCCGATCTCTTCGAGGGTGCGGGGGCGGCCGTCCGCCAGCCCGTAGCGGAGCTGGACGACCTTGCGTTCGCGTTCGCCGAGGGTCGAGAGGACCGCTTCCAGGTGTTCGCGCAGCAGCAGGAAGGCCGCGGACTCGACGGGGGACGTGGCGTCGCCGTCCTCGATGAGGTCGCCGAGTGCCACGTCGTCCTCCTCGCCCACCGGGGCGTGCAGGGACACCGGTTCCTGGGCGAGGCGCAGCACCTCGCCGACCCGCTCCGGCGTGAGGTCGAGCTGGGCGGCGACCTCTTCCGGGGTGGGTTCGCACCCCCGCTCCTGGAGCATGCGGCGCTGCACCCGTACGACGCGGTTGATGAGTTCCACCACGTGGACGGGGACCCGGATCGTGCGGGCCTGGTCGGCGAGGGCCCGCGACATGGCCTGGCGGATCCACCACGTCGCGTACGTGGAGAACTTGAAGCCGCGGGCGTAGTCGAACTTCTCGACGGCCCGGATCAGGCCCAGGTTTCCCTCCTGGACCAGGTCCAGCATGGTCAGCCCCCGGCCGACGTACCGTTTCGCCACGGAGACGACCAGGCGGAGGTTGGCCTCTATGAGGCGGCGCTTCGCCATCCGGCCCCGTACCACCAACTTGTCGAGATCCAGGGCGAGTTGGGAATCGAGGTCGGACGCTCCTGCGAGTTTCTCCTCGGCGAAGAGGCCCGCCTCCACACTGCGGGCGAGTTCGACCTCGTCGGCGGCGGTGAGCAGCGGTATGCGGCCGATCTCCCGCAGGTACTGGCGGAAGAGGTCGGAGGACGGGGTGGCGGACTCGCCGGCCCGGTGCGGGCGCTCGGGAGGGTCGGGGCGTTCCTGCTCCTGCTCCCGCTCGCTCTCCGGCTCGCGTTCCTCCACTGCGTCGTCGGTGGACTCCGTCGCCTCCACCGTCGATTCCGGATGGCGCTCGGCGCGGCTCTGCGTGGGTACGGCCGCGACCAGATCGGTCAGGGTCTGGGTCTGCACGGGGGCGACCTCCAGGGTGAACGCTGCCGGGTCGGAGCCTCAGGCACCGCACTCCAGTGTGGGGTGCGACACACGACCGCCGCGAGGGGCGTGCGGTGACTTTTTGAGTCCGGTCCGTGACCGAGCGGTTACCCGGAAGCGCTAGGCCTGTCCGGCGGACAGGTTCTAGAGGGCTGCCGCGCCGTGGTTGCGCAGGGAGCGGGCGTACTGCTGGAGGACCCAGAGTTCGTTCTGCACGGCGGCCAGGTGGGCGGGGTCGCCGTTGCTGCCGACTCGGGCCAGGGAGCCCTGGACTTCGAGGATGCGGCGGTCGACGGCGCGCAGGCGGACCTGGACGAGCTGGACGCCCGCGTACACCTCGTCGACCGTCTTCGCGTGGATCGCTTCGACGGCCAGTTCCGTGACCATGGCTCTGACCTGGTCGTTGATGGCCGCTTCGCGGACTCTGGCCAGGTAGTCGGCGGCGGCCCCGGCGCCCAGTTCGGCGCCACCGGCCTCCTCGATGGTCTGGCGGACGGCGGCGTACGGGGGTGCGGTGAACTCGTCGGCGCCGTACGCGTCGAAGGCGGGCGAGACCAGGTCGGGGCGCTGGAGGGCGAGCTTGAGGAGTTCGCGCTCGGTGCGGTGGACGGGGCTGCGCAGGTTGAGGGCGGGGCCCGCAACGACGGGGGCGGGCGCCCCGGTGTCGTACTGCCGGGGGGTCTGCGGGGACGGCGCGCCGCGGCCGCCCCGGTCCTTCGCCCAGCGGGCGAGCTGCGCGATGCGCTTGACGACGAACTGGGTGTCGAGGATGCCGAGCATGCCCGCGAGCTGGACCGCGACCTCGTGCTGCGAGGCGCTGTTCTTGATGCGGGCGACGACCGGGCCCGCCTCGTCGAGGGCGGCGGCGCGGCCGGCCGGGGTCTCCAGGTCGTAGCGCGCGATGATCTGGCGCAGGGCGAACTCGAAGAGCGGGGTGCGGGGCTGGGTGAGGTCCACGACCGCTTCGTCGCCCTTGATGAGGCGCAGGTCGCAGGGGTCCATGTTGTCGGGGGCGATCGCGATGTACGTCTCGGCGGCGAACTTCTGGTCGTCCTCGAAGGCGCGCAGGGCGGCCTTCTGGCCCGCGGCGTCGCCGTCGAAGGTGAAGATGACGCGGGCCGATCCGTTGTCCATCAGGAGGCGGCGGAGGATCTTGATGTGGTCGCCGCCGAAGGCGGTGCCGCAGGTCGCGATCGCGGTGGTGACGCCGGCCAGGTGGCAGGCCATGACGTCGGTGTAGCCCTCGACGACGACGGCCCTGCTGACCTTCGCGATGTCCTTCTTGGCCAGGTCGATTCCGTACAGGACCTGGGACTTCTTGTAGATCGGGGTCTCGGGGGTGTTGAGGTACTTCGGCCCGTTGTCGTCGTCGCGGAGCTTGCGGGCGCCGAAGCCGACGACCTCGCCGCCGATGTCGCGGATCGGCCACATCAGGCGGCCGCGGAAGCGGTCGATGGGGCCGCGGCGGCCGTCCTGGGAGAGGCCGGAGGTGATGAGCTCCTTGTCGCTGAAGCCCTTGCCGCGCAGGAAGCGGGTGAGGTGGTCCCAGCCCGCCGGGCTGTAGCCGACGCCGAAGTGGGCGGCGGCGCCCTGGTCGAAGCCGCGCTCGGCGAGGAACTTGCGGCCGATTTCCGCTTCCGGGCTCTCCAGCTGCTGGATGTAGAAGTCGGCTGCGGCCTTGTGCGCCTCGACCAGGCGGGTGCGTTCGCCGCGCTGGGTGGAGGGGTTGTAGCCGCCCTCCTCGTACCGCAGGGTGATGCCCGCCTGGGCGGCGAGGCGCTCGACCGTCTCCGCGAAGGTGAGGTGGTCGATCTTCATCACGAAGGCGATCGTGTCGCCGCCCTCCTGGCAGCCGAAGCAGTGGAAGAGACCCTTGCTCGGACTGACCTGGAAGGACGGGGACTTCTCGTCGTGGAAGGGGCAGAGGCCCTTGAGGTTGCCGCCGCCCGCATTGCGGAGCTGAAGGTACTCGGACACGACGGCGTCGATCGGGAGCGCCTCCCGGACCGCCTTCACGTCGTCGTCGTTGATCCTGCCTGCCACGCGTGAAGTGTACGGGGCGGGTCGGACACTCCGACGTGCGTGGTCGGCGGACCGGGGTGCGGGCGGGTGCGATCAGGCCGCGATCAGCGACTCCAGGGGCACGGAGGGGTCGGCGAGGGCGTGCTGGTCGACCTCGGTGCCGCTGCGGATGAGGCGCTGGATCTGGTCGGTGACGTCCCACACATTGACGTTCATGCCCGCGAGGACCCGGTGGTCCTTCAGCCAGAAGGCGATGAACTGGCGCTTGCCCGCGTCGCCGCGCACCACGACCTGGTCGTACGTCCCCGGGGGCGCCCAGCCCGAGTACTCCAGGCCGAGGTCGTACTGGTCGGAGAAGAAGTACGGGATGCGGTCGTACGACGCCCCGCGCCCGAGCATGGCGCGGGCGGCGGCGGGACCGCCGTTGAGGGCGTTCGCCCAGTGCTCGACGCGCAGCCGCTGCCCGTGCAGCGGGCTGCCGGGGAGGTGCAGGGGTACGGCGGCGACGTCGCCGGTGGCGTAGATGTCGGGGTCGCTGGTGCGCAGGTGGCCGTCGACGGCGATGCCGCCGCCGTGCGCGCGGTCGACGAGGGCCAGGCCGGAACTCTCGGCGAGGGCGGTGCGGGGGGCGGCGCCGATGGCGGCGAGCACGTCGTGGGCGGGGTGCTCCTCGCCGTCGTCGGTGAGGGCGGCGAGGACGAGGCCGTCCTGGCCGACGATCTCGGTGAGGCGGGCCCCGAAGTGGAAGCGGACGCCGTGCTCGGCGTGCAGGTCGGTGAAGAGCTGGCCGAGCTCGGGGCCGAGTACGGAGTGCAGGGGGGTCGGCTCGGGCTCGACGATCGTCACCTCGGCCCCGTAGCCGCGTGCGGCGGCGGCGATCTCCAGGCCGATCCAGCCGGCTCCGGCGACGACGAGGTGCCCGTTGTCACGGCCGAGGGCGGCGAGGACGCCGCGCAGCCGCTCCGCGTGGGAGAGGCGGCGCAGGTGGTGCACGCCGGCGAGTCCGGTGCCGGGGATGTCGAGGCGGCGGGGCTCGGAGCCGGTGGCGAGGAGGAGCTTGTCGTAGTGGATGAGGGTGCTGTCGCCGAGGCGGACGGTCTTCCCCTCGCGGTCGAGGTGCACGACGGGCTGGCCGAGGTGGAGTTCGACGTCGTTGGCGGCGTACCAGCCGGTCTCGTGGACGAAGACGGAGTCGCGGTCGGACTTGCCCGCGAGGAAGCTCTTGGAGAGGGGCGGGCGTTCGTAGGGGTGGTCGCGTTCGTCACCGATCAGGATCACCCGGCCGGTGAAGCCCTCCGTGCGGAGGGTTTCGGCCGCTTTCGCGCCGGCGAGTCCGCCGCCGACGATGAGGTAGGTCTGATCTGCGTCGACCACTTGATGCCTCCTGTGTGCGCGTGGGGTTTCGAGCGTCCCGCACGGACGGTTACGGGGGAAGAGGGGGTGGGCAGGGGCGGGCCGGGGCGCTCAGCGCCGCGTCGTCAGCCGCTCGTGCAGCGACCTCGCCGACGAGTCCGTCAGTGCCGCGATCTGGTCGACCAGGACGCGCTTGCGGGCCCTGTCGTCGGGGGCCGTGTCGAAGAGGGCGCGGAACTGGGGGTCCAGCCCCTCCCCCGGCGCCCGCAGCGTCAGTGCCTCGGCCAGTTCCGCGATGACGATGCGCTGGTCGGCGCGGAGCCGCTCCTGCTCCTCGCGCTGCATCACGTACCGGTCGGCGACCGCCTTCAGCACCGCGCACTCGTTGCGCGTCTCGCGCGGGACCACCAGTTCCGCCGCGTACCGGGTGAGCCGGCCGCCGCCGAAGGCGGCCCTCGTCGCGGTCTCCGCCGCCGTGCAGAAGCGGCCGATGAGCTGGCTCGTCGCGTCCTTGAGGCGGGCCTGGGAGATCGCCGAGCCGTCGTAGCCGTGCGGCCACCACTCCTGGTCCGTGAGCCGGTCGAGGGCGGCGGCCAGCTCGGCGGGGTCGGTGTCCTCGGAGACGTAACGGCCGCGTGCCACCTCGTAGATCTCGCGCCGCTCCGGCTCGGCGAGGAGGAGGCCCGGGTCGAGGTGGCCGGCGTGCAGTCCGTCCTCGAAGTCGTGCACCGAGTAGGCGACGTCGTCGGACCAGTCCATGACCTGGGCCTCGAAGCACTTGCGGAACTCGGGGGCGCCTTCGCGCACCCAGCGGAAGACGGGGAGGTCGTCCTCGTACACCCCGAACTTCACCGAGGCGGGGTCGGTGGGGTGACTGCCGCGCGGCCAGGGGTACTTGGTGGCGGCGTCCAGGGCGGCCCGGGTGAGGTTGAGGCCGACGCTGACAGGCTCGCCGGTCTCCGCGCCGGACACGAAGCGCTTGGGTTCGAGGCGGGTGAGGAGGCGCAGCGACTGGGCGTTCCCCTCGAAGCCGCCGCAGTCCTTGGCGAAGTCGTTGAGGGCCTGCTCGCCGTTGTGCCCGAAGGGCGGGTGGCCCATGTCGTGGGAGAGGCAGGCCGCTTCGACCAGGTCGGGGTCGCAGCCGAGGGCGGCGCCCAGCTCGCGGCCGACCTGGGCGCACTCCAGGGAGTGGGTGAGCCGGGTGCGGGGGCTGGAGTCCCACACCTGGCTCCTCGAACCGGGTGTGACCACCTGGGTCTTGCCCGCCAGGCGGCGCAGCGCGGCGGAGTGCAGCACGCGGGCGCGGTCGCGCTGGAACGCGGTCCTGCCGGGCCGTTTGTCGGGCTCGGCGTCCCAGCGCTGCGTCGCGGCCGAGTCGTATGCGGTGCTTTCCATACCGATGACCGTAACCGCAGCCACCGACAGTCGCCCCCACCCGCCGCGTGCAGGTCAGGCGGGTGTGGGCGACCCCGGAGGTGTCCGGGTCCCGTTGCGGGACACCCGGCCGAGCTGGGCGGAGAGCTGGGCGGTGATACGGGTGAGGAGTTCGGCGGTGCTGTCGAGGGGCAGGGAGTGGGGCTCGCCGTGCGTGCGCGCGGGGTCCCCGGGGGTTTCTCGCGGTGCTGCCGACTCTGTCGTCATGTCCCGATGCTCCTCCTCGCGGATTGCGTCGGCGTTGCGCGGGAGTGACGGCTGATTCCGTACGCGGCCCGGCCTGCCCGGCCTGCGGGGAGCCTCTTGAGGACCTGGGGAGGAGTCAGCGAGGGAGCTTCTTGAAGAGGAAGACGTCCTCGTGCCCGCCGGGGATCCCCGGCAGCCGCGCGGTCTCCTCGTACCCCAGCCCCTTGTAGAAGTCCGGCGCCTGGAAGGTGAACGACGACACCATCGCCCGGTCGCAGCCGCGGCGGCGCATCTCCTCCTCGGCGGCCCGCATCAGCTTGCTGCCCCAGCCGTCGCGGCGGGCGTCCTCGCGCACCCAGAGCATGTGGGTGCTGCCGAGGCCGCCCCAGGTGGAGCCGGTGAGGCCGCCAACGAGTGCGCCGGTCTCGTCGGTGACGCGCACGGACAGCTCCTGCTCGTCGTACGCCCCGGTGGCCCGGCTGTTGAAGGCGGTGAGTTCCTCGTCGAGCCGGCCGGCGAGCTCCTTGTCGCCCTCGCCGACCCGCACGGTGTTCTTGCCGTTCTCGTTGTGCTCGTTGTTCTCGTTGTTCTTGTCGTTCGTGTCGTCCGTCGTCATGGGGCGAGTATTCGGCGTCCGTACGTCCGGCTCCAGCGAAATACCGCCGCTCTCCGTGCCGACGCGGCCCGTGCGCGAGGGCCGGCCGGGATGCGCTCCCGGCCGGCCCCGCGCGCGGCGCTCACGGCCGTCGGCTCACCCTTCAGATGCGGCGGTGCCTGCCGTAGTAGCCGCCGATCTGCTCGTGGTAGCCCGGGTCGCCGATGTGCTTGTCCTTGTCGAACTCGGGCGCGTCCTTGATCTGGTCCTTGGTCAGGTCCACGTAGATCTTCCTCTCGACCGCGTCGACCGTCCTGACCATGCCGGCCGGCAGCAGCACGTGCTTGCCGAAGATCCAGACGCCGGTGTCGACGACGAGGTGGGCCGAGCCCACCTCGTCGGAGTGCTTGTCGACCTTGCCGATACTGCCGTCGGTCGCCTCGACCTTGAACCCGATCAGGCTGGTGCCCGCCCGGTAACCGGCGGTCGGCCGGTAGCCCCAGATGTTCTCGCTCATGAATGGCTCCTTCATCGTAGGCAGTTGACTTGTGGTGCACGCATTCCGTACCGGAAAAGCGGCCGCTCCTTAGCGTGCGGCTTTCCCGCTGCCGGACGAGTGCCCGGACTTCTCTTCCCCACACGGGTTTTCCCGGCCGGTCGTGTCTTCGGCCGGAATTCGCCGCACATGGCGTACGGGTGGCCCGGAAGGGAATCTTCCGGGCCACCCGAATTCGCCACCGCCCTGCGGCTCCGCCGTCACATCTCAGCTACCAGCGGTACCAGCGACCCCGTCGGCCACCCGTACCTCCGGAGCGGGCGACGAATCCGAGAAGCCAGAGGACCAGCACCGCGATGGCGATCCACCACAGAATCTTGACTGCGAATCCCGCACCGAAAAGGATCAGGACCAGCAGGAGTACGAGTAGCAGGGGAACCATAATTATCAACCTCCAGGCAGACGGGTGCCCCGGCAATTCCCCGCCATGCGCACCGCATTCAAAAGAATTCCGCCGATCGACCCGGCGGCCGCCCGCCGCACGGCGGGGGAACTTTCCGCGGCGCCCGAGCGTCCAACGGACGAAGAGCCATCGGGTACCACCAGGGGGAATGTCATGCGGTTCGGGCGACTGAAGGCGAAGTGGCCCCGGCTGCCGGAGATTCGACTGCCGAGGAGTCGGCGGACGAAGCGGCGGCTGGTGCAGGCCGTCATGGCCGGGTGCGTGCTCGCGCTGCTGCCCTCGACCTGGACGTACGCGGCCACCGGCGGGCAGGTCGGGGACACCGCGCAGGCGCCGGACCGGGACGTGGCGATCGTCTTCGGGGCCGGGCTGTGGAAGGGCGAGCCGACTCCGTACCTGGCGCGCCGGCTGGACGCGGCGGCCGAGCTGTACCGGGCGGGGAAGGTCCGGGTCGTGCTCGTCACCGGGGACAACGGACGCGAGGAGTACGACGAACCGGATGCCATGCGAAGCTATCTGGTCCGGCACGGGGTGCCGGACCGGCACGTCGTGAGCGACTACGCCGGGTTCGACACCTGGGACTCGTGCGTACGGGCCAAGAAGATCTTCGGCGTCGACCGGGCGGTGCTGATCAGCCAGGCCTTCCACATACGGCGGGCCGTCGCGCTGTGCGACGCGGCGGGGGTCGAGGGCTTCGGCGTCGGGGTCGACGACGAGCACGACGCGACCTGGTACTACGGCGGGGCCCGCGAGGTGTTCGCCGCGGGGAAGGCCGCGCTGGACGCCGCGTTCCGGCCCGATCCGCACTTTCTCGGTGAGCGGGAAACCGGGGTGACCGAGGCGTTGGCAGGGGGACCCGCCCGCTGACACACTGGCCGCCGACCGGATGAGGTATGCCTGTTCGGCATACGACGGAGAGGCGGGTGGGCTCAAGTGGCCGGTACGGACGGGGCGTTGGCGCTGGACGGGAAGGTCGTGCTCGTCACCGGGGGCGCCCGGGGGCTGGGCGCCGCCGCGGCGCGTGCCGTCGTGGACGGGGGCGGTCGCGTCGTCGTCACCGATGTACGGGTGGCGGAAGGGGCGGCGCTGGCGGCTGAGTTGGGCGCGGACGCGGCCCGTTTCGTGTCCCACGACGTGACGAGCGAGAGCGACTGGGAGGCCGCCGTCGCCTTCGCGCTCCGGGAGTTCGGGCGGGTGGACGGGCTGGTCAACAACGCCGGGACATCGAGCGGCGAGCTGCTGGAGGACGCCGATGTGCAGCGGTTCCGGAGGATCGTCGAGGTGAACCTCGTGGGGGTGTTCATCGGGATGAAGACCCTGGTGCCGGTGGCGCGGGAGGGCGGCGGCGGGTCGATCGTCAACATCTCGTCGGCCGCCGGGCTCACCGGCATGGCGCGGACCGCCGGTTACGGGGCGTCCAAGTGGGGCGTGCGCGGGCTGTCGAAGATCGGGGCCACCGAGCTGGGCGGGTCCCGGATCCGGGTCAACTCCGTTCACCCGGGGATGACCTACACCGACATGACCGCGCACGTGGGCATCGAGGTCGGCGAAGGGAAGTACCCCGGCGCACCCCTGGGGCGGGTCGGGGTGCCCGAGGAGATCGCCGCCGCCGTGGCCTTCCTGCTCTCGGACGCGGCGGCGTACGTGACGGGGGCGGAGCTGGCGGTGGACGGCGGATGGACGGCGGGCCTCGTGCCGGGCAGGCCCGAGAACCAGGGCCCGTCCGGCGGATCAGGCTGCATGGGGTGACCTTGCCCGTTCGGTGCGGCTGAGCGGGGCAATGGGGCCTCCCCTGCTCGAACGGAGTGGAGAGCTTGGGGAAGATTGACGACAACGCCGAGGGGTCCCCCTGGTCCTCAAGACCTTGGGGGCGTGCGTGCCAGGGCACGCGGCCGCGGCAAGATCCGCCGGACGGGCCCCAGGGCCCGTCGGCTCAGCCGAAGTTGACGCGCGTGACCCGGTTCCGGTCGTCCACGTGGACGTTGAGCCGGTCCGGCAGGTACTCCTGCGTCAGGATCGACCCGGGCTTGACGATCCGGTACGGCTTGGGGATGTCCCGCTCGTGGACGAGGCGGTCGGCGGGTACGTCGGCGGGGTCGGCCTCGCCGGTCCGTACGAGGGTCTTTCCGATCCACTGCTCGTAGTCGGGTGCGACGGCCACCGCCGGCTGGGCATCGGCCGCGTGGGACTCACCGGTGGGAGCGAAGAACGTCGCCGCCAGGGCCGCCGCCGTGAACAGGGTCTTGAGGTGGGAGCTGTGCATGCACGGCACATTGCTCCTGGCCACGCCCAACTTCCAAACCCGCACCACTCGTTCGGGTGTATCGCGTGTCCGCCCCGCTCCGGCGGGTCCTGCCGCCGCCCGCGCACGGGTCCGGGGCGAAAGTATCCGGACCGAGCGGGACCGTACGCATGGTTGTTACAGAATGTCCGGGTTGCCGTGATGCTCGGTACGTAGGGTCGGGGAGCCCCCTGTGTCCGTACCAGCAGAACGAGCAGCATGCGCAGAACGAGCGGACCGCTCCCCGCCGTACCGGCCCCGGCATCGGCATCGGCCCCGGTGTCGGCCCCGGCCCCGGCCCGGACCCCGGCCGGCACGGTGGCCCTCACCGCACTCGCCTGCGGCCTTCTGCTGACCGGATGCGGTGCGCCGTCCGGTCTCGGCAAGGGTGAACCCGCCCCGTCCGCCAGTTCCCAGCCGCAGCCCGAAACCCTGTGGCCCGCCTGGTCCCCCGCCTCGCCCTCGCTGTCGGACGCGGTCACCGACCCGGAGCTCCAGCCCGCCCCCGACCCGCTGCCCGACTCGCCGGCCGTCCCCGCGGGCGGACTCGCCGCCATGGACCAGCTGGACGTTCTGCGCGCCGATCCCCGCATGGGTCGGCTGACCAGGCGCGGGCCCGTCGACAAGCCCGGCACGCCCGGGGTCCGGCCGGCCGTGCTGCACGACCTGACCGGCGACCGGAAGCCCGAGCTGATCAGCGCGGTGGATCTGGAGAGCGGGCGGGTGGTGCTGGCGGTATACACGGTGCGCGAGGGGAAGATCGTGCCGATTCTCTACACCAGTGGCGTACGCCCGGTCGTCGAGGCGATCGGGGTCGATCTCGTCGTGCGCGGCTCCGCGACCGACGGCGGCGAGCAGGCGGTCCGCTACCGCTGGGACGGCAACCGGATGATCACCGTCAGCGAGGTGCGGAGCTACCGTACGGAGAACACGGAGGGCACGGCGAAGGAGCCGGGCGCGGACCAGGGCCAGGGCCCGGACCAGGAACCCGACGGCCCCAGGAGGAGCGTCCCGCGGTCCGTGCCCCCGCCGGCCCCGAAGCAGCCGCGGCCCCCCGCGCGGACACCCCCGTCCGCACCGCCTTCCGCACCCTCCTCCACACCGACGTCCACTCCGTCAGGGGCCCCGTGATCCGCCGCGCCGCCCGCCTCGTGCGCTCCTTCGCCGCCGGGCTCAGCCTGCGCTGGAAGATCGCCGCGCTGCCCGCAGCCGGTGCCGCCCTCGTGGCACTGACCATCGGAATGCTGATCCACCACGCGCGCGGCGCACAGGTCGCCGAGACCGCCCGCGGCTCCGCGATCGCCGAGCTGTACCGCGTACGGCAGCTGTACGAGCTGACCGGGCACGTCGATGCCGGGGACACCGGCTCCGCGCTCGACTCCCCCGAGCTGCCCGCCGCGCTGGCCGCCGACGCCCGTGCCGGGAACCGCAACACCTACCTCGATCTGTCCGGGCCCGCCCCCGCCGTGTGGGCGGCCCGCCCGATCGGCGACCAGGTGCTGTCGGTCAGGCTGCCGCTGGGCGCGCAGAGCGCCGAGATCCGCGAGCTGGACCAGAGCCTGGTGGTGTGGGGTGCGGTCGTCGTCGCGCTGACCGCCGTCGGCGGGGCCGTGCTGGCTTCCCGGCTGAGCCGTTCGCTGCGCACCGCCGCTTCGACGGCCCGCCGGATCAGCAACGGCGACCTGGACGCCCGGATCGCCGGCGGCGACCGCGACCCCGGGGCCACCAAGGACGAGGTGGCCCAGCTGGCCGCCGCCGTGAACACGATGGCCGCCTCCCTCCAGCGCCGCATCGAGGCCGAGCAGCGGTTCACCGCCGACGTGGCGCACGAGCTGCGCACCCCGCTGACCGGGCTGCAGACCGCCGCCGAACTGCTGCCGCCGTCCCGGCCCACCGAGCTCGTACGGGACCGGGTTGCCGTGCTGCGCGCGCTCACCGAGGACCTCCTGGAAGTGGTCCGGCTGGACTCCCGCACGGAGGAGCCTGACCTCGCCGCCCATCCGCTGGGGAAGCTGGTGGCGGGCACGATGGAGCGGCTGGGCTGCGAGTTCACCGCGCCGGCTCCGGGCGAGGACACGTATGTGCGGACCGATGTGGGCCGGCTGGAGCGCGTCGTCACCAACCTGGTCGCCAACGCCCGCCGGCACGGCGCCGATCCGGTGGAGGTACGGGTCGAGGGCCCGCGCGTGGTGGTCCGCGACCACGGGCCGGGATTCCCGCAGGCGCTGCTGGTGGACGGGCCGCAGCGGTTCCGCACCGGAACGGCCGAGCGCGGGCAGGGCACCGGGCTCGGGCTGACGATCGCGTTCGGTCAGGCGCGGGCGATCGGCGCGGAGGTGGAGCTGTCCAACGACCCGGACGACGGGGGCGCGGTGGTGGTCGTGACGCTGCCGCCCGCGGAACGGACGGCGGAGGGGTAGACCGGCTGCGACCGGCCCACCCCTCCTCGTACCGTACGGAAGAACCGTCAGGCCGCCGCCGCGAACTGCGACGCGTACAGCCTGGCGTACGCCCCGCCCGCGGCGAGGAGTTCGTCGTGCGAGCCCTGCTCGACGATGCGGCCCGCCTCCATCACCAGGATCACGTCCGCGTCGCGGATCGTGGACAGCCGGTGCGCGATGACGAACGAGGTCCGGCCGTGCCGCAGCGAGTTCATGGCCCGCTGGATGAGGACCTCGGTGCGGGTGTCGACGGAGCTGGTGGCCTCGTCGAGCACCAGGATCGAGGGTTCGGTGAGGAAGGCGCGGGCGATGGTGATGAGCTGCTTCTCGCCCGCGCTGAGGTTGCCCGCCTCCTCGTCGATGACCGTGTCGTAACCGTCGGGGAGGGTGCGGACGAAGCGGTCCGCGTACGTCGCCATGGCGGCCTCGACGACGCGTTCCCTGGAGACCTCGCCCTCCACCCCGTACGCGATGTTGTCGGCGATGGTGCCGCCGAAGAGCCAGGTGTCCTGGAGGACCATGCCGGTCGATGCGCGCAGTTCCTCGCGGGGCAGGGTGGCGATGTCGGTGCCGTCGAGGGTGATGCGGCCGCCGGTGACCTCGTAGAACCGCATCAGGAGGTTGACCAGGGTGGTCTTGCCCGCGCCTGTCGGGCCGACGATGGCGACGGTCTGGCCGGGGTCGACGGCCAGGGTGAGGTCCTCGATGAGGGGCTTGTCGGGGTCGTAGCGGAAGGCGACGTTCTCGAAGGTGACACGGCCGGTGACCCGCTCGCTGCGGCCGCTGTGGGCGGGTTCCGGGGACTCCTCCTCGGCGTCGAGGAGGTCGAAGACGCGCTCGGCGGACGCGACGCCCGACTGGAGGAGGTTGGCCATGGCGGCGATCTGGGTGATGGGGCCGTTGAACTCGTACGAGTACTGGACGAAGGCCTGGATCTCGCCGATGGAGAGGGTGCCCGAGGCGACCCGCAGTCCGCCGACGACGGCGATCAGGACGTAGTTGAGGTTGCCGACGAAGGCCATCGCGGGCTGGATGACGCCGGAGATGAACTGGGCCCTGAAGCTCGCCGCGTACAGCTCGTCGTTGTGCTTGTCGAAGGTGGCGATCGCCTCCTGCTTGCGGCCGAAGACCTTCACCAGGGCGTGCCCGGTGTACATCTCCTCGATGTGCCCGTTGAGGCGACCCGTGACCGCCCACTGCTTGACGAACTGCGGCTGGGCGCGCTTGCCGATGAGGTACGCCCCGTAGACGGAGAGCGGGACGGTGGCGAGGGTGACCAGGGCCATCAGCGGTGAGATCCAGAACATCATCGCGAGGACGCCGACCAGGGTGAGCAGGGCGCGCACCATCTGGCTGGAGGCCTGCTGGAGGGTCTGGGTGATGTTGTCGATGTCGTTGGTGGTGCGGGAGAGGACCTCGCCGCGCGGCTGGCGGTCGAAGTAGGCGAGGGGGAGGCGGGCGAGCTTGGTCTCGGCGCGTTCGCGGAGCCGGAAGCCGAGGCGCTGTACGACGACCATGGCGATCCGCACCTGCACCCAGGTGAACGCGGCGCCGCCCGCGGTCAGGGCGAGGGCCAGCAGGAGGACGCGGGCGACGGCCTCGAAGTCGATGCCCGCGGGGGACTTGGCGCCCGTCACCACCAGGTCGGTGGCCGCGCCGAGGATCTTCGGGGTGAGGACGGCGAGCGCGACGGCCAGCACTCCGGAGACGAGGACGGCGGCCATGAGGTGCTTCTCGGGGGCGAGCATCCGCAGCAGGCGCAGACCGGAGCGGCGGAAGTCGAGGGAGCGCTCCAGGGGCGGGGTGCCGACGGCGCCGGGGCCGCGCTGCGGGGGCGGGCCCTTGCGCTCCGGCACGGCCTTGGCTTCGGGGGACTCCTCCCGGACCTCCTGGGCGGTGCTCATGCGGCTTCCTCCTCGGTCAGCTGGGAGAGGACGATCTCCCGGTAGGTCTGGTTGTCCCGCATGAGTGCCTCGTGGGTGCCGGTGCCGACGACCCGGCCCTCGTCGAGGACGACGATGGTGTCCGCGCCCCGGATGGTGGAGACGCGCTGGGCGACGATGACGACGGTGGCGTCCGCGGTCTCCTCGGCGAGGGCGGCGCGCAGGGCCGCGTCGGTGGCGTAGTCGAGGGCGGAGAAGGAGTCGTCGAAGAGGTAGATGCCGGGCCGGGTCACCAACGCCCTCGCGATGGCGAGGCGTTGGCGCTGCCCGCCGGAGAGGTTCGTACCGCCCTGGGCCACGGGTGCGGCGAGTCCCTCGTCCAGCGCTTCGACGAAGTCGCGGGCCTGGGCGACCTCCAGCGCGTGCCACAGGTCGGCGTCGGTGGCGTCCGGGTTTCCGTACCGCAGGTTGGAGGCGACCGTCCCGGAGAAGAGGTACGGCTTCTGCGGGACGAGGCCGACCGTGCGGGACAGCAGCGACTCCTCGATGTCGCGCACGTCGGTGCCGCCGATCAGGACCTGTCCCCCGGTGGCGTCGAAGAGGCGCGGGATCAGGTGGAGGAGGGTGGTCTTGCCGCTGCCGGTGGAGCCGATGACGGCGGTCGTACGGCCGGGGCGGGCGGTGAACGAGACACCGCGCAGCACCGGTTCCTCGGCGCCCGGGTAGCTGAAGTCGGCGTCCCTGACGGTGAGTTGGCCACGGCCGAAGAGCTCGACGACCGGGGCGGTGGGCGGCACGACGCTCGGTTCGGTGTCCAGGACCTCCCGGATGCGCTCGGCGCTGACCTCGGCGCGCGGCAGCTGCATCATCAGGAAGGCGGTCATCATCACGGCCATCAGGATCTGCATCAGATAGCCGAGGAACGCGATCAGCGAGCCGACCTGCAGTGCGCCCGAGTCGATGCGCTGTCCGCCGACCCAGATGATCGCGATGGTGGCCAGCTCCCACACCAGCAGGATGGTCGGCATCATCAGTGCCATCAGCCGGCCGGTGCGCAGCGAGACCTTCATCAGGTCGGCGTTGGCCCCGGCGTACCGTTCCTGCTCGTGCTTGTCGCGGACGAAGGCGCGGATGACGCGGATGCCGGTGATCTGTTCGCGCATCATGCGGTTGACCCGGTCGATGCGCTCCTGCATGGAGCGGAAGAGGGGCGGCATCCGCCGGACGATGAGGCCGACGGCCCCGCCGAGCAGCGGTACGAAGACCAGCATGAGCAGGGCGAGCGGCACGTCCTGGCTGAGCGCCATCACGATGCCGCCGACGCACATCAGCGGTGCGGCGACCAGCATGGTGAGCCCCATGACGGTCAGCATCTGCACCTGCTGGACGTCGTTGGTGGTGCGGGTGATCAGGGACGACGCCCCGAACTGGCCCACTTCCCGCACCGAGAAGTCCTGCACCCGGGAGAAGACGGCGGCCCGCAGGTCCCGCCCGATGCCCATCGCGACCCGGGCGCCGAAGTAGACGGCGGCACCGGAGGCGAGGACCTGGAGGAGGGTGACGGCGAGCATGACGCCGCCGGAGGACAGGACGTAGCCGGTGTCACCGGTGAGCACGCCCCGGTTGATGATGTCGGCGTTGAGGGTGGGCAGGTAGAGGGTCGCGGCGATCTGGGCGAGCTGGAGCGCGACGACGAGGGCGAGAGTGCGGCGGTAAGGGCGCATCCGGGTGCGGAGCAGCCCGAGGATCTCTTTCATGGTGGGTACCGGTCCTCATGTCCTCGTGCTGCTATGCGGAGAAGGGGCGGACGGACCTGGCGTCGCGCAGTGCGTGGGCCCACCAGGTGAGCCTGTCCAGCAGGGACTTGGCTGCGGTGTCGCACTCCTCGGGGCTGGTGTGCTGACCGTCCTCGTCGAACTGGCCCCACGGCCCGTGGAAGGAGACGGTGTCGCGGACGGTGACGGCGTGCAGCTCGGCGAAGATCTGCCGCAGGTGCTCGACGGCGCGCAGACCGCCGGAGAGACCGCCGTACGAGACGAAGCCGACGGGCTTGGCGTGCCATTCGGCGTTGTGCCAGTCGATGAGGTTCTTGAGGCCCGCGGGGTAGGAGTGGTTGTACTCGGGGGTTATGACGACGAACGCGTCGGCGGCCGCCAGGCGCTCCGCCACCTTGGCCTGCTCGGCCTGCACGGTGTCGGACGGCTGCGAGGAGAACGTGGTCGGCAGATCGATCTCGGCCACGTCGACGACGTCGATGTCCAGGCCGCCGAAGCTCTCGGCGCGGGAGAGGAACCAGTCGGCGATGACGGGGGCGTAGCGGCCCTCGCGGTTGCTGCCGATGATGACGGCCAGTCGGATCGGCTTGTCGGCAAGGGAGTTGGAGCGGGCGGAGGCTT
Source organism: Streptomyces sp. NPDC021093 (assembly GCF_044333135.1). Lineage (NCBI taxonomy): Bacteria > Bacillati > Actinomycetota > Actinomycetes > Kitasatosporales > Streptomycetaceae > Streptomyces > Streptomyces sp. NPDC021093. The sequence goes on from NZ_JBIRQJ010000006.1 coordinate 167,847, forward strand.
CGAATGCGGTGCTGTTGGTGTCCATGCCGAGAAGGTTCATACGTCAAGCCCACTTGAGGTCAAGCGCGGCTGTAAATCTCCTTGCGCGCCGGGCGGGCGGCGGTGCGGCGGAAGGTGTTCCGAGCGGTGCGCCGGGCGGCGTGCCGAGCAGTGTGCCGGGCGGCGTGCCGAGCAGTGTGCCGGGCGGTGCGTCACCCGTTCGGTCCGGCGGCCGGGATGAGGCCCCGTCACCCCCGTTGACCTGCTCGAACGTGGTGGCGTACGGGTGAAGGGGCGGCCCGGATCGGCCCGTCGGGCCGCTTCTCGGGAGGCGGCTGGGGCGCCACGCCGCTTATCTCGGAGGCAGAGCCCGTACGAGTACGGGAGAGACGACGCCCGGAGGCCCCCATGCGCAGCAGTACCGCCCGGCCCCGCCGGAGCAGGCTGACCGGTGCCGCGTTCGCCGCCGCCGCGCTCACGCTGAGCCTGGGCGGGACCGCTTACGCAGCAGAGGAGCCGCCGCTCGTGGGCGAGAGCGCGGGCGAGAAGGCGGCGGAGAACGCGGGAGAGAGCGCGAGCGAGAAGGCGGGAGAGAACGCGGCGGAGAGCGCGGGCGAGAATCTGCCGCTCGCCGCCGAGGACGCCCCGCTCGCCGCCGAGGATCCGCTGCTCGCCGGGGAGGATCCGCTGCTCGCCGGGGAAGAGCCACTGCTCGCCGGGGAGGAGCCGCTGCTCGCCGGGGAGGACTCGCCGCCTGCCGGGCAGCTTGAGTTCAATCCGGCGACCGTGGCGCCGGGCAGCGTCGTCACCGTGAACACCACCGCGTGCGGCCCCGGCGGGCAGGGCACCGGCCACGCGTCCTCGCTCGGCATCGCCGACTTCACCATGGAGACGAGCACCCACAAGGAGGTGCTGGTCGGGCAGTTCACGGTTCCGGCGCACACCGCCAAGGGCGAGTACGCGATCAGCGTGTCCTGCGCGGACGGCCGGAAATCCGCGGCGGGCGACCTGTGGGTGACCGCGGGCTCCCCTACGGACCCGAGCCCCACCACCACCCCCACCAGTCCCACCGGGCACGTACGTACGGGAGTCGGCGGCAGTGTCTCCGCCCCCGACACCCCCCAGATCGCGGCGGGAGCGGCCGTGCTGGCCGCGTCCGCCGTGGGCGGCACCTGGCTGCTGCGCCGCCGGGCGAGCGGCGAGCGCTAGCAGCCCATGCGGCCACCGTCCCGTGTCCCCGCCCTTCACCATGAGTCCCGGGCGGGGACTCGGGCCGTACCCACGAGCCGGAGTTCGGAGTAGCGCTGTGCCCAGGATTCCCCGGATGCCGTCCGTGCCCGTCGACTCCGCGCGATTCCGTACGCACATCGCACTGGTCGTGCTTCTCGCCCTCGCCGGGGTGTGGCTGATCCGGGGCGGCTCGGCGGAGGTCGGGGAGCCGCCGCAGCCGACGTCCGCCGAGGCGTTCGCACCCGGGCGCGCGGCCCGGACGGGCGAGCGGGCGGACGGGCCGACGGACGGTCGGGCCGCTCCGGCGCCCCTCCCCCCGTCCGAGCCGGTGCGGCTGCGCATCCCGCAGATCCGGGTGGACACGCCCATGACGGGGCTCGGCCTTGACGCCTCGGGCGGTCTCGAAGTACCGCCGCAGGACAATCCGAACATCGCCGGCTGGTACCGGGGCGGCACCCTTCCCGGCGCCCCCGGAACCGCCGTCGTCGCAGGTCACGTCGACACCGCGGACGGCCCGGCGGTCTTCTACCGCCTGGGCGCCCTGCGCAAGGGCCACACCGTCGAGGTGGTGCGCAGGGACGGCCGCACCGCCGTCTTCTCGATCGACGCGATCGAGGTGTACGACAAGGAGCACTTCCCGGAACAGAAGGTCTACGGCAGGGCGGCGCGGCCCGAGCTGAGGGTGATCACCTGCGGCGGCGGCTTCGTCGAGGGCAAGGGCTACCGGGGGAACGTGGTCGCGTACGCACACCTGACCCAGGTGAAGTGAGCGTGGGGCGAGGGGCCTGACTGCCGCCGCGAGAACTGCTCGTGAGGGCTACTTGACCCACTGGTCGTACGCCAGCTTCGCCACCATGGCGAACACCACCACCAGCAGCACCACCCGTACGAATCCGCTGCCCTTCTTGAGCGCGGTGCGCGCCCCGACCATGGCGCCCGCCAGGTTGAACGCCGCCATCAGCACGCCGAGCTGCCACAGCACGTACCCCTGGTAGGCGAACATCGCGAGCGCGCCCGCGTTCGTGCACACGTTGACGATCTTCGCGGTGGCGGAGGCGGTCACCATGTCGAAGTGCAGGATCGCGGAGAGCGCGAGCACCAGGAAGGTGCCGGTGCCGGGCCCGAACAGGCCGTCGTAAAGGCCGATGCCGACGCCCGCGAGGGCGATCGCGGCGACGACCCGCTGCCGGGTGGCGGGGCCCAGGCCCGGGGCCGTGCCGAAGTCGGGGCGGAAGATGACGAAGGCGCCGACGCCGACGAGCACCACCATGATCATGGGCCGCATCACCTCGTTGCTGATCCCGGCGGCGAAGAAGGCGCCCGTCGTGGACCCGGCCAGGGCCGCGAGCCCGATCCGTACCGCGATCTTCACGTCGATGGGGGCCTTGCGCACGTACGTCACCGCGGCGCCCGTGGTGCCGACGATCGCGACCGCCTTGTTGGTGCCGAGCGCGAAGGTGCTCGCCATGTTGCCCGGCAGCCCCATGATCAGGGCGGGCAGGAGCAGCAGTCCGCCGCCGCCCACCACCGCGTCGACCCACCCGGCCACCGCCGCGGCGAGGCAGAGGAGCAGGACCGTAGTGATCGATATGTCGGGCATGGACACGACAGTACGGAGCGAAAGCCCCCTGAGCCACTTACTCCGGTGAAAGTTGAGCGAGATCTGAGGAAACTGTGCCGGTCAGCCGTCGACTCCGGAGCAGCCCCGGATCAGCCCCGGATCAGCCCCGGATCAGCCCCGGATCAGCCCCGGAGCAACCCCGGAGCAACCCTAGAATGGGTCAATGATCTTTATTGTCGTGAAGTTCCCCGTAAAGCCCGAGTACGCCGATTCCTGGCCGCAGCACGTGGAGGCGTTCACCGCCGCCACGCGCGCGGAGCCGGGCAACCTGTGGTTCGACTGGTCGCGCAGTGTCGCGGACGCCAACGAGTACGTGCTGGTGGAGGCCTTCCAGGACGACGCGGCCGAGGCACACGTCACCTCGGACCACTTCCGCGCCGCCATGGAGGACATGCGCCCGCTGCTGCGCCGCACCCCGGAGATCGTCAGCACGACGATCGAGGGTGCGACGGGCTGGAGCGCGATGGGCGAGCTGCAGATCGGCTGACTCGGCCCCGCCGGGGCGGGGCCGCCCGCGCGGCCCTGCCCCTACCCCTCCTCCAGGTACCTGAGCACGGCCAGCACCCGCCGGTGCCCGCCCTCCTCCATCGAGAGACCCAGCTTGGCGAAGATGTTCGCCACGTGCTTCTCGACGGCGCGCTCCGACACCACGAACCGGCCCGCGATCCCCTGGTTCGTCAGCCCCTGCGCCATCAGCCCGAGCACTTCCCGCTCGCGCGGCGTCAGCCCGTCCAGCGCCGATCCGCGCCGGCTCGCACCGAACAGCTGGGCCACCACCTCCGGGTCGAGCGCCGTGCCGCCCGCCGCGACCCGCTCCAGCGCGTCGACGAACTCCCCGATGTCGACGACGCGTTCCTTCAGCAGATAGCCGACGCCCGCGCCACCGCCACCGCCTCCGCCGCCTCCCAGCAGCTGCGCCGCGTACTTGGTCTCCACGTACTGGGAGAAGATCAGCACTCCGGTCCCGGGGTGCGCCCGGCGGATCTCGACGGCCGCCCGCAGCCCCTCGTCCGTCTGCGTCGGCGGCATCCGTACGTCGACCACGGCGGCGTCCGGCCGGTGCTCGGCCACCGCCGCGAGCAGCGCCTCTCCGTCCCCGACGGCCGCGACCACCTCCACCCCCCGCATTCCCAGGAGCTGTGCGAGCCCGTCCCGCAACAGTACGGAATCCTCGGCGATGACAACCCGCAGGGGCGACGGCGATGGCGACGGCATGTGCTGGGAACTTCCTCTGACGGCTGGACGGCTGGGCTGCCGGACCGCCGGCGGAACGGCAGGCTAGCGGAACGGCAGTACGACGCGGACCACCGTAGGCCCACCCGCCGGGCTGTCGCACTCCAGCGTCCCGTCCACCGCCCTGATCCGCCCGAGCAGCCCGGTCAGCCCGCTCCCCGCGCCGACGACCGCTCCCCCGCACCCGTCGTCCCGTACGACCAGGCTCAGCGCCCCGCCCCCGCCGGCCACTTCGACCTCCACCGTGTCCGCCCCGCTGTGCTTGGCCGCGTTGGCGAGCAGCTCGGCCGTGCAGAAGTAGGCGATCGCCTCGATCGCAGGGGACGGCCGCTCCCCGACCTCCACCCGTACCGCGACCTCCAGCGGACTGTCCGCGGCGAGGGTCGCCAGCGCGGCGTCGAGTCCCTGGTCGAGCACGGGCGGGTGGATGCCCTTGACCAGGCTCCGCAGGTCGGCGACGGCCTGCTTGGCGTTGCCCTGCGCGGTCTCGACGACGGAGAGGACCTGCTCGCGCTCCGCTCCTCCCGCCACCAGCTCGCGGATCATGGTGAGGTGCATGCCGAGCCCGACGAGCCGGACCTGGGTGCCGTCGTGCAGGTCGCGTTCGATGCGCCGCAGGGTCGCGGCGGCGTCCTCGACGGCCTGCGCCCGGGTCTCCTCAAGCGTGCGGATCCGCAGCTCGGCCGCGCCCGGCCCGAGGAGCGCGCGCAGGACCCTCTCGTACGGGAGGAGGGCCAGCCGTACGAGAGGGGCGGCGAGGGCGAGCAGCAGCGCGCCGACCACCACGACGGCCAGCCACCGCGGCCAGGAATCCATCTGGACGCCGAACCACCTCAGCGAGACGTGCCGCTCGCTCCCGTCGGGGTCGTGGACCGTCAGGTAGTTGACGTGCCGGAGGAACGGGTGCAGGAGGTAGAGCAGCCCGTACACGTACCCCACCAGCACGGCCATCAGCGCCGGAGCCGCGAGCACGGGGGCGGCGAAGGCCCAGCCCACCGCCCGCCACCCGGCCCGGTCGGCGAGGACCGCCCGTCGCCAGCCGAAGAGCCCGTCCGCGGCCGGCCGTACCGGAGGTTCGACCTCCACCCCCAGCAGCCGCCGGGCCAGGGCGGCCTGCACCGCCCCGGTCCCCACCGCGCCCCGCACGGTCGCCGCGATCAGCCACGGCCCGAACGCGGTGACCGACAGCAACCCGCCGAAGAGCAGCCCGACGAGCACGAGCCACGCCGCCACCAGGGCGAGCGGGAAGGCGAGGACCGCATGGAGAAGGGCTTTGAGAGAAGCTCCGAGAGGGACTCTGAGGGAAGCTCCGAGGGGGACCTTGAGACGACGGCGTACGGGGTCCACTAAAGCTCCATCTGATGAATGACCGGCACGGACAGCAGACCACAGACCGCCACGACCGCCACCGCGAGCCCGGCCGCCGTCCTCAGCCCGCTCCGGTCCCGCCCCAGGAACCCCTGTGCCAGCCGCACCTGCAGTGCGCCGAACCCCTTGGCGATCCACGGCGTGAGGAACAGGAACGTCACGCCGCCGCCCACCGCGTGCACCGCCCACGCCCCGGCCATGGTCGGCCCGCCCCACGAGGTCGTCGGGTCGTCGACCCGCAGCGGGAACCCCAGGTTGATCGCCACGACGAACCAGCAGTAGAGGACGACCACCAGGGCGACCAGATTGAGCGGCGCGCTGACCACCGCGTGCACGGCCCCCAGCGCCCGGGACCGCTCCCGCCCCTCGATCCCGGTCCCCAGCACCCGCCGCAGCAGGGCGAGTTGGATCTTCCCGGCGGGCCCCCCGACGAGCGCCACCGGAACGCACAGCACCCCGACCGGCAGCGCGAGCAGCAGATACGCGACCCGCCGCCAGGTCTCGGCCCGGAACGGCTCCCGGAGGATCACCCGCCAGGAGGGGAACCGGCGGGAGCGGCCCTGCCCTGCGGCGGGGGTCGGCCCCTGCTCGGCGGCGAGGGTCGGCCGTACGCGTACCTGGTGTCGTGGCGACTGCTGCCGCACTGCGCTGTTCATGCCTCAAGACTGGCGAACGCGCGCCCCCTGATCGACCGTGCCAGCACGGCACTCGGGGGTGGGGCAAACCGAACCCCGGTCACGGGAGCCCCGGTCGAGCGAACCCCGGTCACGGGATCCGGGCCGCTCAGCCCTGGACGGCGGCCGGGTCCATCCAGATGATCTCCCAGTTGTGGCCGTCCAGGTCCTGGAAGGAGCGGCCGTACATGAAGCCGTGGTCCTGCGGCTCGCCGGACGGGGACGCGCCCGCCGCCAGGGCCGCGTCGCACAGCTCGTCGACCTTGGCGCGGCTCTCGGCGCTGAGCCCGATGAGCGCCTCGGTGGTGGTGGCGGAGTCCGCGATCTCCTTCTTGGTGAACTCCTTGAAGCGCGGCTCCGTCAGCAGCATCACGACGATGGTCTCGCTGATCGGCATCGAGGCCGTCCTGTCGTCGCTGAACTGGGCGTTGAAGGTGTAGCCCAGCTTGGCGAAGAAGTTCTTCGAGGCCTCCAGGTCCTTGACCGGAAGGTTCAGGAAGATCATCTGCTGGTACGTCGCCATGGTCGGTGTCCCTGTCTCTCTCGTCCGGCGCGGCCCTTCTGCCGCCGCCTTTCACAGATATAGACCGGGAGCGACGCGCAAAATCATCGCTCCACCGGAAGAAAAATGACACAGGATTCGAACACCGGCGGCCGACGGCCGGGGGCGCCGGTCGCGGCGCCGGCCGGCGACGCGGGCTACTGGGGCGCGGTCCGGTTGAAGACCGTGAGGCGGCCGTACGAGGCCGGGGCCACCGGGGCGGACCCCGTCGGGCGGCCGCCGCGCTCCGCGCCGACCGCGACGCTGTCCGGGAACGGGGCCGGCGGCCAGGTTCCGTCCCGGTAGAGCCCGTCCCAGTCGCCGCGCGCGCTGCGGCCCGTACGGTCGAGGACGAAGCCCCGGCAGTCGTCGCGGAACGCGTCCAGCACCCGGACCAGTCCGGCCACCGCCTGCTCCCGCTCCGGTCCTGCGAGGTCCACGAGGTCGAAGACGGCCGTGACCGTCTCCGGGTCGAGCCGTCGCACCCGCAGCGCGACCGCGGTGTCCCCCTCGAACCGCAGGTGGAGGGTGACCTCGCCGTCGCCCGGAGCCGCGAGCACCGCGGCCGGGTCCTGCCCGTCGGCGACCGGCACCTCGGCCGCCGCACCCTTCTCCCTGCGCGTGAGGTACACCGAGTCCGTCAGCCGGTGACGGTGCTGCAGACCGGCCTCTGCGAGCAGCGCGAGCAGCCGGGCGGCGCCCTCCGGGGCGAGCGCGGTGAGGTACCAGGCGAAGAAGCCGCCCTCGGGGCGCTCCTGCGGTCCCTGCGGGGAGCCGCCGAAGACCTCCCCGTAGATCTCCGCGCCGCGCCCGGGGGGCAGGGCGGGCGGGGCGTACTGCGCGGCCCGTACGTCCGTGAGGAAGTCCGCGGGGAGTTCCAGGTGGTAGCGCCGTACGTAGTGGGCGAGCTCCCCCGGCCAGAGCCACTTTCCGTCCGTGCTCAGCGAACCGGAGGGCACCCACTCGTCGCCGGACACGACGTCGCGGTCCGCGCCCATCGCGGTGAAGATCTCGGCGCCGGACTCCAGGTAGGCCACGATGCCCGCCTCGTCGTACAGCGCGTGCGTGCCCACCGCGTCGTGGATCGAGGGGGTGGCGGTGGCCTCGTCGTGGGTGAACTCGCGGAAGAATCCGACGCGTTGGATCATCGATGCGAACCGTTCGTTGCTTGTCGGTGCGGTGGGACTCGTCGGTGCCGTGGCCGTCACCGGCCGGTCCGTCACCGGCCGGTCCGTCACCGGCCGGTCCGTCACCGGCCGGTCCGTCACCGGCCGGTCCTTCACCGGCCGGTCCTTCACCGGCCGGTCCTTCACTGGTCGGCCATCGGGAGGAAGGTGCGCCAGTAGCCGTTGTTGCCGATCTGCGGCGTCTGGTTCAGCCCCAGCTCCGGCGACGTGCCCACCTTATTGGTCGGGGCCTGCACGGGGACTCCCAGGTCGTTGGCGACCCGCTGGGCCAGCGGCAGCTCGACCAGGTTCGGCTCGACGGTCCCCGAGTGGCAGGAGATGAGGCGCACGGGGCCGCCGTCGTACTGCGGGTTGCTGCGGATGGCGTCGGAGATGTGCGAGGGGTTCACCTCGAAGTCCATCAGGGTCTTGCCGTTGCTGTTCACCCGGCCGGGCAGGAAGACCCCCTCGGGCGTGCCGTGCACGATGACGTCGTGCTTCCCCGGCACCCGGGCGACCCGCTCCGTGTTGGCGAGCGTCTTGGGGTCGTAGCCGATGGTCGTGGTCCGCTTGCCGAAGTAGACCGGGTCGCCGGAGATCAGCGCGTGGTCGCCGGGCACCCGGGGCGGTGCCGGGATCTTCGAGTCCTCGCTGCGCAGCAGGTTCCAGGTGCGCCGCCGGCCCATCTCGTCGAGGGACAGCGGAACCCCGCCGGCCCCGCCCGCCCCGGCGAGGTTCGGGTTGATGACGCCGAAGGGGACGTCCTGCCCGGAGAACAGGTTCCGGTAGCCGCCGACCTCCCCCGCGGCGCGGGAGAAGCCGCCCGCGCCGCCGAAGGCACCGCCGAACGCACCGCCGTACAGCGCGGACTTCTCGACGGAGTCGAGGCTCAGACCGTCCTGGAGGCCGGTCGCCATCCGCAGCGGCTGGGCCACCGCGAGGTCGACCGTGATGCCCTCGATCGCACCGAACGCGATGCCGGTGAGCGTCGTCGCGGCGATGGTGGCCACCGTGGTCGAGACGGTGATGCCCAGGCCCGCGGCGACCTCGATGATGGTGGCGGTCGCGGCTGCCGAGGCCGCGGTGGAGGCGCCGAAGGTGAACACCGCGAGGCCCACACCGGCCGCGATCACCGCGGCCCCGATGCCGATCTCGATCCACAGCTTCTCGATGGCGTCGTCGACGGCGTCCGCGAACTCGTCGAGGGCCTTGGCCATGGCACGGGCGGTCTTGGCGCTGTCGTCGAGCCAGCCCACGCCCTCGCTCTTGTGGTACCTGCCCCAGAACGTCCGGAAGGCGTCGATCGACTCGCCGGTGTTGTGCAGGATGACCGTGTTCGCGCTCGTGTTGACCGGCGGAATGACGTCGTCCACCGCGTCCGCGAAGGTCCGCCAGGCGGCCGCGGCCTTGCGCAGGGTGCCGGAGTTGGCGTCCGGCCACCACATGCCGGCCTTCATCAGAAGGTCCTTGGCTATGTCCTCGACGCTCACCGGGCGCCCTTGTCGCCTTCGGCCCCGTCGCCGTTCCCGTCCTTGCCGCCCGGGGTCTTGACCTTGGTGAACATGCCCTCGACCAGCTTCTCGTTGTCGATGTGCCCGTCCGCCATGTCCACCATCGCGGCGTTGATGCTCTTCAGGCCGAGGGCGAGAATGGCCACCCCGCGCTCGATCTCCGTGCGCTTGGGCTTGTAGGCCTCGCCGAACTTCGTGCCCTGCTCGTCGTCGCCCCACGGCGAACCGAGGCCGTCCAGGGTCCGTTTCAGCGTCGCCGCCGCTTCGGCGAGCGCCTGGCCCTGCTTGGCGAAGGCGGGGGCCGCCTTCTTCAGGTCTTGCGTGGATATGTCCAGTACCTTGCCCGAGTCGCCCATGCGCGCTCCCCCTGTGACTGTGCTGCGGCAGCCCCCGACGGTACCGGAGCGTCCAACTCCGCTCCGGTCGGGGGCTCTGTTCCCCCCACCACGCCCGTCCCGTCCGTCCCGGATGCTGACACACGGCAGCAACACGCCGTACGCGACCGGCCCGCATGGTTGATCGTCGGGGCATCCCGCAGCACGATGTCCCGGTCCGACGTGCAACTGGCGTGCGAGCTCAGGGGGAACACGACATGACGATCAGCCGCAGGGCACTTCTCGGTACGGGAGCGGGACTCACCCTCGCGGGCGCACTCTCCGCCTGCGGTTCCAACACCGGCCGCGGCGACGGCAGTTCGAGCAGCGGAGGTGGTACGGGACCACAACTCGCGCAGTGGTACCACCAGTACGGCGAACCCGGCACCGAGCAGGCGGTGCGCCGGTACGCGGCCGCGTACAAGAAGGCCAGGGTCACCGTGCAGTGGCGGCCGGGCAACTACGACCAGCAGACCGCCGCCGCCCTCCTCACCTCGGGCGGCCCGGACGTCTTCGAGGTCAACGGGCCCACCCTGGACCAGATTCGGGGCGGCCAGGTCGTCGACCTCACCGACCTCTTCGAGGGCCCCGGAGTGAAGGACGACTTCAACCCGGCCGTCCTCGCCCCCAAGACGTACGAGGGGAAGATCTGGTCGGTCCCCCAGGTCGTCGACATGCAGCTGCTCTTCTACCGCAAGAGCCTGCTGGCGGCCGCGAACGTCCGGCCCCCCACCACACTCGACGAACTCGTCGACGCGGCAAGGACGTTGACCGACAAGAAGACCAAGGGCCTCTTCCTCGGCAACGACGGCGGCGCCGGCTCCCTCGGCGGCACCCCGCTCCACGCCGCCGGGCTCTCCCTCGTCACCGAGGACGGCAAGGTCGGCTTCGACGATCCGGCAGCCGCCCGCGCACTGGGCAAGCTGCGCCAGCTGTACGCCGACAAGTCGCTGCTGCTCGGCGCCCCCACGGACTGGTCCGACCCCTCCGCCTTCGTCCAGGGCCTGACCGCCATGCAGTGGTCGGGGCTGTGGGCGCTGCCCGCCGTGCAGAAGGCGCTCGGCGACGACTTCGGGGTGCTGCCGTTCCCGAAGGACGGTGCGAGCGGCAAGCCGTCGGTGCCGGTCGGCGCGTACGGCGCCGCGGTCAGCGCGCGCAGCAAGCAGCAGGCCGCCGCCAAGGACTTCATCAAGTGGCTGTGGATCGAACAGGCCGATTTCCAGACCGACTTCGCCCTCTCGTACGGCTTCCACATCCCGGCCCGCACCTCCCTCGCCAAGAAGGCGGACAAGCTGAAGGAGGGCGCGGCGGCGGACGCGGTGAAGTACGCGGGCGAGAACGCCTACGCCCAGCCGCTGCTGTGGACCCCCGCTTCCCAGACGGCGTACCAGGACGCCCTCAGCCGCATCATCAAGGACGGCGCGAACCCGGACACCGAGCTGAAGACGGTCGTGCGCAGGACGAACGAGGAGCTTCAGCGCGTGAAGAAGAAGTCGTCGTGAAAGAACGCCTCATGAGGGACCGCCCCGCGAAGGAACGCCTCGCGAAGGAGCACCTCGTGAGGGAACGCCCCCTGAAGGAACGCCTGCTGGGGACCCAGAACCGCACCCTGTGGTTCTGGGTCTTCGTCGGGCCCTTCGCCGTCGGGCTCGGCCTCTTCACCTACGTACCGCTGCTGTGGAGCCTCTACCTCAGCTTCTTCGACGCGCACAACACCGTCTCCCCGACGGACTTCGTCGGGTTCGACAACTACGCGGCGATGCTGCGCGACGACGCGTTCACCAGCAGCCTCGGTACGTTCGTGCTCTTCACCGCGTTCATCGTCCCCGCGACGTACGCGCTCTCCCTCGCGCTCGCGCTGATGGTGAACCGGATCCGGTTCGCGCAGGCCTTCTTCAGGTCGGTCTTCTTCCTCCCGGCGGCCTGCTCCTACGTCGTCGCGGCCCTGATCTGGAAGATGTCGATCTTCAACGGGGTGCGGTTCGGGCTCGCCAACACCGTCCTCGGCTGGTTCGGCGCGGACCAGACGGCCTGGCTCTCGACGACCTCGCCGCCCTGGTACTGGCTGGTCATCGTGACCGTACGGCTGTGGCTCCAGGCCGGTTTCTACATGATCCTGTTCCTGGCCGGGCTGCAGCGCATTTCGCCCACCCTCTATGAGGCGGCGGCGGTCGACGGCGCCCGCCCCGGCTGGCAGGTCTTCCGCAACATCACCTTCCCGCTCCTGCGGGCCACCTCGGTCGCGGTCGTCCTGCTGCTCGTCATCAACGCCTTCCAGGCCTTCGACGAGTTCTACAACCTGCTCTCCGACTCGCGCGGCTACCCGCCCTACGCCCGCCCGCCGCTCGTCTACCTCTACTACACGGCGCTCGGCCAGGGCCAGAACCTGGGCCTCGGCAGCGCGGGCGCCATCATCCTGGCGCTGATCATCGCCGTAGTGACGATCTTCCAGGCACGTTTCTTCGGCCTCGGCCGGAAGGAGGACTGAGGCTCCATGGACGACGCTCTGGTACGGGTGGGCCGCGCGCTGCGCACCGCCCTGCTCGTCGCGCTCGCGCTGCTCTTCCTCGTCCCCTTCTACCTGCTCGTTCGGAACGGGCTCGCCACGGACGCCGACATCACCTCGCCCGAGTGGACGTTTCTCCCCGCCGAACTCCAGTGGGGCAACGTCACCGAACTCTTCGACGACACCGCGATCCCCTTCGCCCGCTCCCTCCTCAACTCGGCGCTGATCGCGGTCGCCACCACCCTGGGCACCCTGCTCACGGCCTCCCTCGCCGGGTACGGCCTGGCCCGCATCCCGTACAAGCACTCCAACAAGGTCTTCTACGCGATCCTGGGCACACTGATGGTCCCGGCGGCGGTCACCTTCGTGCCGAGCTTCGTCCTGGTCTCCTCGCTGGGCTGGATCTCCACGCTCCGCGGGCTGATCGTCCCGACCCTGTTCTCGGCCTTCGCGTGCTTCATCTTCCGGCAGTACTTCCTGGGATTCCCGAGGGAGTTGGAGGACGCGGCGCGCGTCGACGGGCTCGGCCACTGGCGTACGTACTGGCGCATCGTGGTGCCGAATTCGCGGCCGGTGTTCGCGGCCGTCGCCGCGATCGTCTTCATCGGGGCGTGGAACGCCTTCCTGTGGCCGCTGGTGATCGGCCAGGACCAGCGGTCGTGGACGGTCCAGGTGGCACTCTCCACCCTGAACACCGCGCAGACGGTCAACCTGCACGAGCTGTTCGTGGCGGCGGCCGTCTCGATCCTCCCCCTCGTCCTCGTCTTCCTCTTCTTCCAGCGGTGGATCGTGGCGGGGGTCGAAAGGTCGGGTATCGACGACTGATTTTCCTTGTGTTCACGGCGAGTTGAGGACACATCAATTCCTGGCTTCTACGTTCCACGGGCAGAGAAACCGTCCCCTCGAAGCCCCCTGGAGCCCTCATGGAACGCCGTACCTTCCTGCGCACCGCCGTCATCGGCTCCTCCGCCGCCGCGTTCGGCGGCACCCTCTGGCGGGGTGCCGCCCACGCCGACCCGGCGCAGCCGGGGCCAGGCCCGTACGGCGCGCTCGGCGCGGCGGACGCGAACGGCATCCAGCTCCCCGCCGGATTCCGCAGCCGGGTGATCGCCCGCTCGGGACAGAAGGTCGCCGGCACCTCGTACACCTGGCACAACGCCCCCGACGGCGGCGCCTGTTACGCCGACGGCGCCGGCTGGATCTACGTCTCCAACTCCGAGATCAACCCCTCGGGCGGCGCGGGCGCGGTCCGCTTCTCCGCCACCGGGGCGATCACCGCCGCGTACCGCATCCTCTCCTCCACCCGGCAGAACTGCGCGGGCGGCAAGACCCCCTGGAACACCTGGCTGAGCTGCGAGGAGGTCGACCGGGGCTACGTCTACGAGACCGACCCGTGGGGTGTGAAGGCCGCCGTCCGCCGCGACGCCATGGGCCGCTTCAAGCACGAGGCGGCGGCCGCCGACCCGGACCGCAAGGTGATCTACCTGACCGAGGACGTCACCGACGGCTGCTTCTACCGGTTCACGCCCACCAGTTGGGGCAATCTGGCCTCCGGCCAGCTGGAGGTCCTGAAGATGGGCTCCGGCACCAGCGGCCCCGCCACCTGGGCGAAGGTCCCCGACCCGTCCGGCGCGTCCAAGGCCACCCGCGACCAGGTGTCCGGCGCCAAGCGCTTCACCGGCGGCGAGGGCTGCTTCTACGCGGACAACGTCTGCTTCTTCACCACCAAGGGCGACAACCGGGTCTGGCGCTACGACGCCGCCGCGCAGACCCTCGACCTGGTCTACGACGACTCGCTGGTCACCGGCGGCTCGGCCCCGCTCACCGGCGTCGACAACGTCACCGGCACCTCGTCCGGCGACCTGTACGTGGCGGAGGACGGCGGCAACATGGAGATCTGCATGATCACCCCCACCGACGTCGTCACCCCCTTCCTGCGCATCGGCGGCCAGTCGGGCTCGGAGGTCACAGGTCCGGCCTTCTCCCCCGACGGCACCCGCCTCTACTTCTCCAGCCAGCGCGGCACGAGCGGCAGCTCATCGGGCGGCATCACCTACGAGGTGACAGGCCCCTTCCGCACCTGATTCCCGGCGGGGCGCCCCCTGAGGTCGCCCCGACAGGGGCGCGGGGAACTGCGCGACCAGCCACGACGCACCCGCACATCCCCACCCCGCGCCCCGCCCCCGCCCCCCCACCCCCTCACTGCGCCTGCGCCACCGGCACCGCCCCACCCCTCAACAGGGCGGAGCCCAACGGTGTCAACGAGTGCAGCACCGCGCTCCCGTGCCGCAGCGTCACCACCAGCCCCGCCTCCCTCAGCACGCACGCGTGCTGGCTGGCGGACGCGAGGGACACCCCGGCCCGCCGCGCCAGCTCGCTCGTCGTGCAGCCGTGGTCGATGGCCCGCAGCACGGCCGACCGGGTGTGCCCGACGAGCCGGCCCAGATAGGGGCCGCCGCCCACCGGGGTACGGGGCGTGGCGTGCTCCACCGGGTAGACGAGCACCGGCGGCAGCCCCGGGTCGTACAGCACCACCGGCGCCCCCTGGCAGAAGAACGACGGCTGGAGCCGCAGTCCCCGCCCCGCCAGGTGCACCTCGCGGTCCACCGGATAGTCCGCCTCCAGGACGGGCGAGCGCCAGCGCAGGACCGGCGGCAGGGAGGCGAGGAGCGCGTCGGTGCCGCCGTCGAGGAGGGCGCGGCCCCTGGCCGCCCGGTCGGCCTCGACACGGGCGTGCACATGGGGCCAGTACGGGGCGACGGCGGCCCGGTGGTAGTCGCCCAGGGCGTCGACGAGGGCGCCGAGCCGCAGCGGCTCGGCGAACTTCCGGTTCAGCAGGGAGAGTTCGCCCTCCACCCGCTTGTCAGGGGTGGCCCGCAGGGCGGCCAGCCCCTCGTCCCACCCCTGGACGCCCTCCGCCGGGGTGAGGAAGTCGGGGAAGTAGCCGCGCGCGGGCACGACCGAGGCGAGCAGCTGCCGGGACCCTCCCCTGCCGAGCCGGGCGCGCGCCTCCGTGCGCCAGTCGCCGTACACCCGCCCGCCCCGCCGGTCCCGCAGCCGGTGGAAGCTGAGAGTCGTCTCCCAGAGGGCGTCCGGCCGGGCGGCGAGCCGCACCCGAGCGAGATCCTCCCCCGTGAAGTGGATACGCAGCACCACTGCCCAACTCCCCATCATCGCCCGCCGATTGCACCCGCAATCGTTCCCCCGGGAGAGTATGCACTCCCTTACACCCCGTCACCATGGCCTTTCGGCCACGCGTGAAACGCCTCGCGAGGGTGGACCGAAAGGCGCGAAGCTGACTGACGTCGGACACCGGCAGCCCCGCACGTCCGAGGGGTGCGGCGAAGGCCGTGGGGGGCTTCGCTGCACTTGACGGCGGCGTGCGGGGTTGCGGTTGCGGTGTCCGGCCGAGGTGCGCGGGCGTGGGTGGCGGGTGGGGATCCGCCATCCCCGCCCCGCACCAACGCTCACCACCACACAGCTCCGAACACCTCCGCACAGCACTCACCACCGAGCGCCGACCGGCACCCGAATGTCACCGGGAGGCCATCGGCGCGAAGGTCAACTTTTCAACTGCCACTTCGCGCAGCTGGGTTGACCTTCACCCTCCGGTCTCGAACCACCACAGCGAGTACCCGTACGCCGGTTGCCGCCCATGTCCTGCGGAACCATGGCGCAAACTCGCCGAAGACCTCCTTCCCGAAGGCCGGCGTCGCCGGATCCCCCGGATCCGGATGGTCGCCACGGGCCCCGTCCACGCCGAAGCGGCGGCACCCCCGCACAGGGTGCCGCCGCTTCGTGTGGTGCCGGATCCTTCGCCGGGGATGAGGGTGGAGAAAGGCTCCCGGCGTCCGATCCGGTGGTCCGGGTACCGGTCAGCGGCTGTCGCTGCCCGTGGCCTGGGCTGCCGCGCGGCCCGCTTCCAGGCGGGCGACCGGGATGCGGAACGGGGAACAGGAGACGTAGTCCAGCCCGACCTCGTGGAAGAAGTGGACGGACTCCGGGTCGCCGCCGTGCTCGCCGCAGACGCCCAGCTTGAGGTCGGGGCGGGTCTTGCGGCCCGCCTCGACGGCCGAGCGGACCAGCGCGCCGACGCCGTCCCGGTCGATCGTCTCGAACGGGGAGACGCCGAAGATGCCCTTCTCCAGGTACGCGGTGAAGAAGCTCGCCTCGACGTCGTCGCGGGAGAAGCCCCAGACGGTCTGCGTCAGGTCGTTCGTACCGAAGGAGAAGAACTCCGCGGCCTCGGCGATCTGACCGGCCGTGATGGCCGCGCGCGGCAGCTCGATCATCGTGCCGAGCGCCAGCTTGAGGTCTATGCCGTGGGCGGCCTCGACCTCGGCGATGACCGCTTCGGCCTCCTCGCGGACGATCTCCAGCTCCTGGACCGTGCCGACGAGCGGAATCATGATCTCCGCGCGCGGGTCGCCCTTGGCGTTCTTGCGGGCGGCCGCGGCCTCGGCGATGGCGCGGACCTGCATGGTGAACAGGCCGGGGATGACCAGGCCGAGGCGTACGCCGCGCAGGCCGAGCATCGGGTTCTGCTCGTGCAGGCGGTGGACGGCCTGCAGCAGGCGGAGGTCGTTCTCGTTGGCGTCCTTGCGGGACTCGGCGAGGGCGACGCGGACCGACAGCTCGGTGATGTCGGGCAGGAACTCGTGGAGCGGCGGGTCCAGCAGACGGACGGTGACCGGCAGGCCGTCCATCGCCTCGAAGAGCTCTATGAAGTCCTTCTTCTGGAGCGGCAGAAGGCCCTTCAGGGCGTCCTCGCGCTCGTCGTCCGTGTCGGCGAGGATCAGCTTCTCGACCATCTCGCGGCGCTCGCCGAGGAACATGTGCTCCGTGCGGCACAGGCCGATGCCCTGGGCGCCGAAGCGGCGGGCGCGCAGGGCGTCCTCGGCGTTGTCCGCGTTGGCGCGCACCCGCAGCCGGCGGCGGCGGTCCGCGTACGCCATGATCCGGTGCACGGCCTCGACGAGCTCGTCGGCGTCGTCGGCGCCGGCGTGCATCCGGCCCTCGAAGTACTCGACGACCGGGGACGGGACGACCGGGACCTCGCCCAGGTAGACCTTGCCGGAGGAGCCGTCGATGGAGACGACGTCGCCCTCCTCGACGACCGTGCTGCCCACGGTCAGACGGCGGCGCTTGGTGTCGACCTCGATCTCCTCCGCGCCGCAGACACAGGTCTTGCCCATGCCGCGTGCGACGACGGCCGCGTGGGACGTCTTGCCGCCGCGCGAGGTCAGGATGCCCTCGGCGGCGATCATGCCGTCGAGGTCGTCGGGGTTGGTCTCGCGGCGGATCAGGATGACCTTCTCGCCGGAGCGCGACCACTTGACGGCCGTGTACGAGTCGAAGACGGCCTTGCCGACCGCGGCGCCCGGCGAGGCGGCGATGCCGCGGCCCAGCAGCTGGGTCTTCGCGTCGTCGTCGAAGCGCGGGAACATCAGCTGCGCGAGCTGTGCGCCGTTGACCCGCTGGAGGGCCTCGGCCTCGTCGATGAGGCCCTGGTCGACGAGCTGGGTGGCGATGCGGAAGGCGGCGCCCGCGGTGCGCTTGCCGACGCGGGTCTGGAGCATCCACAGCTGGCCGCGCTCGATGGTGAACTCGATGTCGCACAGGTCCTTGTAGTGCGTTTCGAGCGTCTCCATGATCTGCATGAGCTGGTCGTACGACTTCTTGTCGATCGACTCCAGGTCGGCGAGCGGGACCGTGTTGCGGATGCCCGCGACGACGTCCTCGCCCTGCGCGTTCTGGAGGTAGTCGCCGTACACGCCCTGGTGGCCCGAGGCCGGGTCGCGGGTGAACGCGACGCCCGTGCCGGAGTCGGGGCCGAGGTTGCCGAAGACCATCGAGCAGACGTTGACCGCGGTGCCGAGGTCGCCGGGGATGCGCTCCTGGCGGCGGTAGAGCTTCGCGCGGTCGGTGTTCCACGAGTCGAAGACCGCGTTGATCGCGAGGTCCATCTGCTCGCGCGGGTCCTGCGGGAAGTCCCGGCCGCACGAGTCCGAGACGATCTTCTTGAAGCTCTTGACGAGCTTCTTGAGGTCGGCGGCCTCCAGGTCGGTGTCGACCTTGACCTTCTTGGCCGCCTTGGCCGCTTCGAGGGCCTCCTCGAAGAGCTCCCCGTCCACGCCGAGGACGGTCTTGCCGAACATCTGGATCAGCCGCCGGTAGGAGTCCCAGGCGAAGCGCTCCCCGCCGGACTGCTTCGCGAGCCCGGTGACGGACTTGTCGGAGAGACCGATGTTGAGGACCGTGTCCATCATGCCGGGCATCGAGAACTTCGCGCCCGAGCGGACCGAGACCAGCAGCGGGTCGTTCGCCTGGCCGAGCTTCTTGCCCATCTTCGCCTCAAGGGCGACCAGGTGGGCGCTGACCTCGTCGCGCAGCTCCTTGGGGGCGTCACCGCTGTCCAGGTAGACCTTGCAGGCCTCGGTGGTGATGGTGAACCCCGGAGGCACCGGCAGACCGAGGTTGGTCATCTCCGCGAGGTTGGCGCCCTTGCCGCCGAGGAGGTCCTTGAGGTCCCTGTTCCCCTCGGTGAAGTCGTAGACGAACTTCTCAGCTACCTGGGGTTCTTTGTTTTCCGACACGGTCTCGGCTCCTCGAAGACGCGTTGGCTGCCCTGACGGCGAGGAACATACCCAGATCGAAGGTGTCTGGGTACGTCCACTTAACCGTCATACGGCTTTAACCACCCGTCCGCCAGCAGATCGAAAGTGATCCGCCCTCCCCCGAACCTCTCCGCATTTATTCAAGTATCGAACGCATCACTACACACAGAGACGCTCAGACCGCCGATTGTCGACTCTCCGTCATGCATGACCGGGAACAGTGAAAAGAGAAAGGGTGGCACTGGGTGCCACCCTTTGGAAAATGCAGCCTGCCGCAAAGTGCTCATCTGAGCGACTACAGCATCAGGCGTGGCGAGAATCACGCCGCCGTACACCCGGTGCGGTAGCCCGAATCTCACCCTCCGGACGTGTCCAGCTCCGCTTCGTCACTGATCCCGGCACAGTCGTACGGGTCCTTCAGCCAGCCGTCCGGCAGAACAACCCGACCATTTCCGGACGTACGCCCCCGAGGTCCGTCCGCACCCTCCGGCCACGGCTGGTCCAGGTCGAGTTCGCTCAGATGAGCGTCCATCTCGGCCAGGGAGGACGCGGTGGCGAGCCTCTTGCGCATCTCGCCGCCCGTCGAGAAGCCCTTGAGGTACCAGGCGACATGCTTCCGGAAGTCAATGACACCCCGTGCCTCGTCGCCGATCCACTCGCCGAGCAGTTCCGCGTGCCGCCGCATCACGACGGCGACCTCCCGCAGGGTCGGCGTCGCCCGCTCCTCGCGGCCCTCGAAGGCGGCCACCAGGTCGCCGAACAGCCACGGCCGCCCCAGGCAGCCGCGCCCCACCACGACGCCGTCGCAGCCCGTCTCGCGCACCATCCGCAGCGCGTCGTCCGCCGACCAGATGTCGCCGTTGCCGAGCACCGGGATCTCCGGGACGTGCGCCTTGAGGCGCGCGATGGCGTCCCAGTCCGCGGTGCCGCCGTAGTGCTCGGCGGCGGTCCGCCCGTGCAGCGCGATCGCCGTCACGCCCTCGTCGACGGCGATCCGGCCGGCGTCCAGGAAGGTGATGTGGTCGTCGTCGATGCCCTTGCGCATCTTCATCGTGACCGGCAGGTCGCCCGCGTTGCCCACCGCCTCGTGCAGGATCGCGCGCAGCAGGGGCCGCTTGTACGGGAGGGCCGAACCGCCGCCCTTGCGCGTCACCTTGGGCACCGGGCAGCCGAAGTTGAGGTCGATGTGGTCGGCCAGGTCCTCGTCCACGATCATGCGGACCGCCTTGCCGACGGTGACCGGGTCCACCCCGTACAGCTGGATCGAGCGCGGCGTCTCGGTCGCGTCGAAGTGGATCAGCTGCATGGTCTTCTCGTTGCGCTCGACCAGCGCCCGCGTCGTGATCATCTCGCTCACGAACAGGCCCTTCCCGCCGGAGAACTCACGGCAGAGGGTGCGGAAGGGAGCGTTCGTGATGCCTGCCATGGGGGCGAGGACCACGGGCGGCTGCACGACATGGGGGCCGATGTTGAGCGAGGTCATTACCCAATTGTCGCGCACCGCCCGCACCCGTTCGAGCGACTTCTTTAGTTATCCGTACTATCGAAAGATGCCCGACGCCTCCGCCGCACGGCCCGCCCCGCCGCTCACCCACCGCCGCCGCATGCTCGTCCTCGGCATCTGCTGCATGAGCCTGCTGATCGTCAGCCTGGACAGCACGGTGCTCAACGTCGCCCTCCCCGCCATGCAGCGCGAGCTGGACGCTTCCGTGGCCGGTATGCAGTGGACGATCGACGCCTACACCCTGGTCCTCGCCTCCCTCCTCATGCTGTCCGGCTCGACGGCCGACCGGATCGGACGCCGCAAGGTCTTCATGGCCGGGCTTGTGATGTTCACGCTCGGCTCGCTGCTCTGCTCCCTCGCGCCGAACCTCGAATCGCTGGTCGCCTTCCGGGCCGTGCAGGCGATCGGCGGCTCGATGCTCACCCCGGTCGCGATGTCGATCATCACCAACACCTTCACCGAGCCGCGCGAGCGCGCCCGCGCGATCGGTGTCTGGGGCGGCGTCGTGGGCATATCCATGGCCGCGGGGCCGCTGCTCGGCGGGCTGCTCGTCGACTCGGTGGGCTGGCGGGCGATCTTCTGGATCAACCTGCCGGTGGGGCTGGTCGCACTGTTCCTGACCTTCCGGTACGTGCCCGAGTCCCGCGCCCCGAAGTCGCGCAGGCCCGACCCGGTGGGTCAGCTCCTCGTCATCGCGCTGCTCGCATCCCTCACGTACGCGATCATCGAGGCGCCGGAGGCGGGCTGGGGGTCCCCGCTCGTGCTCTCCCTCGCCGGGGTCGCGGTGCTCGCGCTGATCGGGATCGTCCTGTACGAGCCGCGCCGGCCCGAGCCCCTCATTGATCTGCGGTTCTTCCGGAGCGCTCCGTTCAGCGGCGCCACGGTGATAGCGGTCTGTGCGTTCGCCTCTCTCACCGGGTTCCTCTTCCTGAACACCCTCTACCTCCAGAACGTGCGGGGGCTTTCCGCGCTGCACGCCGGGCTCTACATGCTGCCGATGGCGGTGATGACCTTCGTGTGCGCACCGCTGTCCGGGCGCCTGGTCGGGGCGTTCGGTCCACGGCCCTCGCTGCTGGTGGCGGGGGTGTCGATGGCGGCGAGCGCGGTGCTGTTCGCCGGATTCGAGGCGGAGACCAGCGATCCGCTGATGTTCACCGGGTACGTGCTCTTCGGCCTCGGCTTCGGCATGGTGAACGCGCCGATCACCAACACGGCGGTCTCCGGAATGCCCCGCGCCCAGGCGGGAGTCGCGGCCGCCGTCGCCTCCACCAGCCGCCAGATCGGCAACACCCTCGGCGTCGCCGTGATCGGCGCGGTCCTCGCGGCGGGCCTCAGCGGCACCTCGTACGCACAGGGCTTCGTGCGGGCCGCCGTCCCGGCCTGGTGGATCATCGCAGGCTGCGGGCTCTGCGTCCTCCTGCTCGGGGCGCTGACCAGCGGGAAGTGGGCGCGGAAGACGGCGGCCAGGACGGCGGAGCAACTGGAGCGGCGCGCTCAGGCAGAGGCGGCGGAATCGGCCTCCGCCAGGGCCTGAAGCCGCTCCAGCCGCCCCCGGGTCTCCTCGTCGACCGGCGGATAGCTGACCAGCCGGGGGCCGGTGGAGGCACCGTTGCCGGGGCTGAGCCAGAGGTTGACGTGCTCGACGTGCAGCAGCCCGACCTCCGCATTGCGGATGTACTTGGTGTGGCTCGCGTGCTCGACGACCTCGTGCCGCTCCCACAGCTCGCGGAACTCCGCCGACTCGCTCTCCAGCCGCTTCAGCAGCGCCTTCCAGGCGGGCTCGGCGAGATGCCCGGCCATCGAGCCGCGGAACTTGGCGGCCATCGCCCGGCAGGTCCCCGGCAGGTCGTCGAGCGCGGCCCGCCACTCGTCGTTGGTGAAGGCGAGCAGCATGCAGTTGCGGTCCTCGCGGGGCAGCGCGTCGAGGTCGCAGAGCAGCCGGGCGTACGCGCGGTTGTAGGCGAGGATGTCGTACCTGCTGTTCTGGATGCAGGCCGGGATCGGCCCCAGCTGGTGCAGCAGCGCCTGGTAGGCGGGGGTGACCGTCGGGCACGGCCCGTTGGGGGCGGGGTCGGACGCTCCGGCGAGCGCGAACAGGTGGGTGCGCTCCACGCGGTCCATCCGCAGGGCGCGGGCGACGGCGTCGAGGACCTGCGGCGACACCTGGATGTCCCGGCCCTGCTCCAGCCACGTGTACCAGGTGACGCCGACGGTGGCGAGCTGCGCGACCTCCTCGCGCCGCAGGCCGGGGGTGCGCCGCCGGCGGCCGCGCACCAGCCCGACCTGCTCGGGGGTGATGCGCTCGCGGCGGCTGCGCAGGAAGGCGGCGAGCTCGGCCCGGCGGACATCGGGCTCACCGGTCACGCGTGCCGCACCGGTCTCCCGTACCGCAGCGGTCCCTTGGGGCATCGTCTGCACCATCGTCGTCATGCTCCCAGCTTCTCCGACGTTCCCGCGCACCGGCCAGCCCGTTGCCGGGTAGTGCTTGTACCAGGATAAGGAAACTCTGGTACCAGGCTTCGGGCTCCCGCACAGTGGCTCTCGTGACCCAGACGACCACGCTTCCCCCGGCCCCCGTCCGCCCCTCCTCAGCCACAGCCGTCCTGTCCTCCCTCGGCCCGCTCGGGTTGTTCACCGTGCTGCTCGGGGCGGCGCTCCCGCTCATCGACTTCTTCATCGTCAATGTGGCCCTGCCGACCATCGACCACGAACTGGCCGCGGGACCCGCCGTGCTGGAGCTGGTCGTCGCCGGGTACGGGCTGGCGTACGCGGTCCTGCTGGTGCTCGGCGGACGGCTCGGCGACATGTTCGGCCGCCGCAGGCTCTTCCTGTGGGGCATGGCCGCCTTCGGCCTGACCTCCCTCGCCTGCGGGCTCGCCCCGGACGCCTGGACGCTCGTCGGGGCCCGGGTCGCGCAGGGCGCCGCCTCCGCGCTGATGCTGCCGCAGGTGCTGGCCACCATCCAGGCGTCGACCGGCGGACAGCGCCGGGCGAAGGCGATGGGCCTGTACGGGGCGACCGCCGGGCTCGCCATGGTCGCCGGGCAGATACTCGGCGGCGTCCTCGTCGCCGCCGACCTCGCCGGGACGGGCTGGCGGTCGATCTTCCTCGTCAACGTGCCCGTCGTGCTCGTCGGGCTGCTGCTCGCGGCACGCTCGGTGCCGGAGACCCGCTCCGAGAAGCCCGCGCCCGTCGACGTACCCGGAACGCTGCTCCTGGCCCTCTCCCTGATCACACTGCTGGCGCCGCTCACCGAGGGGCGGGCCGCGGGCTGGCCGCTGTGGACGTGGCTGTCGCTGGCCGCTTTCCCGTTCGTGGCGCTCGCGTTCTTCCTGGTGGAACGGCGGGCCGACCGGTCGGGCCGCACCCCGCTCGTGCCGCCGAGCCTGTTCGCGGTGCAGTCGCTGCGGCGCGGTCTGCCGCCGATCGTGCCGTTCTCGATCAGCTTCGGCGGATTCATGTTCGTGATCGCGGTGGCGTTGCAGCAGGGCCTCGGCATGGGCGCGGTGGCCGCGGGTCTCGCCCTGGTCCCGATGGCGGTCGCCTTCTTCGGGGCGTCCCTCGCCGGGCCGAGGCTGATCGGCCGCTTCGGCGGGCGGATCACGGTCGCCGGTGCGCTGATCCAGGCGGCCGGTCTCGGGCTCCTGATCCTGGCCGTACGGCAGGACTGGCCGGAGCTGGGCTTCCTGGGGCTGTTCCCCGGCATGCTGCTCGCCGGACTCGGCCAGGGGCTCCAGCTCCCGGTCCTGCTCCGCATCGTGCTCTCCGACGTCCCGGCCGACCGTGCCGGAGTGGGCAGCGGTGTGATGGTGACCGCCCAGCAGTCCTCGCTCGCCCTGGGCGTGGCCACGCTCGGCACGCTGTTCCTGGCGCTGACCCCGGTGCTGGGCATGGGTGACGCGCTCACGGTGACGCTGCTGGTGCAGCTGGGAGTGGTGGCGCTGACGGGTCTGCTGAATCTGCGGCTGCCGCGCACCGTCAGCTGAGGTGCGACGTGCGGGACGCAGCAGGGCCCGGACCGCGTGCTGCGGTCCGGGCCCTGCGTGACGTACTTCAGGCGCTGCGTGCCTCAGGCTTCAAGCGCTGCATGGCTCAGGCGCTGCATGCCTCAGGCTTCAGGCGCTGCCTGGCTCAGGCCTGCGTGTCGGAGCCCCCGGCGGCGGCGTTCCCGTCGGTGCCGGCGGCCTTCGCGCGCATCTTGGCCAGCAGTTCCGCCTTCTTGTCGGCGGCGCTCTGACGGTCGGCGTTGCGGTGCGGGCCGTTGTTCGCCCGCTCGTCGCGGGACTGCCTCTTGCGCTGGCCGCCGCCCTGGCCCACGGGGTTGTTGATGTTCTTGCTCGTGCTCATGCGGGTTCTCCCGGCGTGATGTGAAGTGATCTACGGATTCGACGGTGGGGGACGGGTCGACAGGGACCCGTCACGCTCTCACTCGTAAATCGGCGTCTGGAAGAACATGCTCAGAACGGTACCCTCTCCCGCTCCCCGCCCGCACCAGATTTCCCTGCCCACCAGCACGGTGTGCGCCGCGCGCGGTCAGCCGCTGCCGTCCGGGCCCCTGCCCTCCAGGAAGCGCAGGACCGCCAGCACCCGGCGGTGGTCGCCGCCCGCGCGGGGCAGATCGAGCTTGGCGAGGATGGAGTTGATGTGCTTGGCGACCGCGCTCTCGCTGAGCGAGAGGTGGGCGGCGATCCCGGCGTTGGAGCGGCCCTCCGCCATGGAGGCGAGGACCTCGCGCTCGCGCTCGGTGAGCCGGTCGAGGGGGTCGCTGCCCCTGCGTACGAGCAGTTGGGCGACGACCTGCGGGTCCAGCGCGGTGCCCCCGTCGGCGACCCTGCGCAGTGCCTCGATGAACTCCTCGACGTCGGCGACCCGCTGCTTGAGCAGATAGCCGATGCCGCTGGTGTGGGCGGACAGCAGCTCCGCCGCGTACCGCTCCTCGACGTACTGCGACAGCATCAGCACGGCGGTGTCCGGCCACCGCTGCCGCACCTGGAGGGCTGCGCGGATCCCCTCGTCGGTGAAGCCGGGCGGCATGCGGACGTCGACGACCGCGAGGGCCGGGCGGTGCTCCTCGACCGCGGCGAGGAGTCCCGCCGCGTCGCCCGCCTCGGCGACGACGTCGAACCCGGCCATCTCCAGGATCTTGACGACCCCGATCCTGAGGAGGACGGAGTCCTCTGCGATCACTGCACGGCGGCGGTGCACGGCAACTCCACGGTCATCACGGTCGGTCCCCCGGTGGGGCTGCTGAGGCGGAAGACACCGTCGACGGAGGACACCCGCTGTGCGAGTCCGCGCAGCCCGGTGCCGCCCCGGGGGTCGGCCCCGCCCGTTCCGTCGTCGGTGACGATCACCCGAAGTATCCCCCCGAGCCGGGTGACGGTCACCTCCGCCCTGGTCGCGCGGGCGTGCTTGGCGATGTTGGTGAGCGCCTCGGACACGACGAAGTACGCGACGGCCTCGACGGCGGGCGCCGCCCGCTCGGGCACGTCCACCCGCAGCCGTACGGGGAAGGGCGCGCGGGCGGCGAGCCCCGACAGGGCCGGATCCAGGCCGAGTTCGTCGAGCACGGACGGGTGCAGGCCCCGCACCAGGTTGTTGAGCTCCTCGATGGACTCCTTGGCGGCGCGGTGCGCCTCGTCGATGACCTGCTGCGCCTCGGGCGGCAGGTCCTTGAGCGTGGCCTTCGCGATGCCGAGGTTGAGGGCCATGGAGACCAGGTGCTGCTGTGCGCCGTCGTGCAGGTCCCGCTCGATGCGCCGCCGTTCGGCGTCCGCCGCGTCGACGGCTCCGGCCCTGCTCTCGGTCAGGTCGGACACCCGCTGCTTGAGGGACTCGGCCCTGTCGTCCCGCAACAGGGCGGGCGTGATGCGCTGTTCCAGCCGTACGAGAGCGCCGGCCGACGGCGGTACGGCGAAGAGGGCGGCGATTCCTCCGACCATGACGAACGCGGACCACGTGGTGTAGCCCGGGTGCGCCGTCCGGACATCGACCGGCAGCAGCCACTCCCACGCGTACACGGTCGTCCCTGCGACGGCGAGCAGCGCCAGCGCGAGCACGGCCAGTTCGAGCACCGCCAGGCACGGCCCGACCAGCCAGTGGTACGCGAACTGCCGCCGCGCCACCGCGAACCTCAGCCGGGGCATCTCCACCCCGCACAGCTCCCGGAACCGCCACCGCTGCGCCCCGGTGAGCGCGAACCCGGCGACGAGGATCAGCGCGAGGACCACCGGCAGTACGTACGGAGCAGCGTCCGAGCTTCCGTCCAGAAGTCCGACGGCCTGTGTCGTCGCCCACAGGAACAGGGACGCGGTGAGCAGGTGCAGGAGCGCCCCGGCAGCAAGAAAGGCCAGGTCACGGCGGAGCCTGGCGAACGTGCGCCGCATCCGGGTCGGTGGCGGCCAGGGCAGGAGGTTCATGATCCCGAGGGTAGGCGGCGGGTCTGACAGCGCACCAGGAAGCCTGCTTCCGCCCGGGGGTGCAACCAGTGCCACCCCAAGTCGGCAACCACCACTCCTGACCCGGGCCGCCGAAAACCGGAGTGTGGATCACGAGCCCGACAGCCGGGTTCGGCACCGCGAAAGCACCGTGAGAAGCACCGCGAGAACACCGCGGAACGCCTCGTGGAACGCACCCCGGAAGGATCCGCCTCCATGGCACTCATGGCCCTCAACCTCCCCGCCCCGACGGCCGTTTGGCAGGGCCGCGTGCTCACCCTCGCCGGTCTCACCCTGCTCCCCTGGATGGGCTACCTGGCCGCCACGCTGCCGCCAGCCGAGGCCGCCGCGTGGACGGCCCTCGACGCCCTGGAGGCCCTCTGCCTCCTGACCGCCGGCACCCGCCTCGTACGCGGTGAAGGCAGCCTCCGCCTCCCGGCCGCCGGAGCCGCACTCCTGCTCGCCGCCGACGCCTGCGCCGACCTGCTCACCTCGGCCCCCGGCGCGGAGCTCGCGGCGGCGGCCGCCATGGCCGTGTGCGCCGAGCTCCCCCTCGCCGCCCTCTGCGCGGTCCTGGCACGCCGGAGCCCCCGGCCGCGCATGCGCGCGAACCGGGGGCTCTGAACAGTACGAGCGGGTCAGCAGCCGAGCAGCCGGACCGCCAGGTACTCCTGGATCATGTCCAGCGAGACGCGCTCCTGCTTCATGGTGTCGCGCTCGCGCACCGTCACCGCGTTGTCGTCGAGGGTGTCGAAGTCGACGGTCACGCAGAACGGGGTGCCGATCTCGTCCTGACGACGGTAGCGGCGGCCGATGGCGCCCGCGTCGTCGAACTCGATGTTCCAGTTCTTCCGCAGGTCGGCGGCGAGGCCCTTGGCCTTCGGCGAGAGCTGCGGGTTGCGGGACAGCGGCAGGACGGCCACCTTGACGGGAGCCAGGCGCGGGTCGAGGCCCATGACGACGCGCTTCTCCATGACGCCCTTGGCGTTGGGAGCCTCGTCCTCGCGGTAGGCGTCGAGCATGAACGCGAGCATCGCGCGGTTGACACCGGCCGCCGGCTCGATGACGTACGGCGTCCAGCGCTCGTTGGCCTCCTGGTCGAAGTAGACCAGGTCGTGGCCGGAGGCCTTGGAGTGCGCCTTCAGGTCGAAGTCGGTGCGGTTCGCGACGCCTTCGAGCTCGGAGAACTCACTGCCGCCGAAGTTGAAGCGGTACTCGATGTCGGCGGTGCGCTTCGAGTAGTGGGAGAGCTTCTCGGCCGGGTGCTCGTACCAGCGGATGTTCTCGGGGTTGATGCCGAGGTCCAGGTACCAGTTCCAGCGCTGCTCCATCCAGTATTCCTGCCACTGCTCGTCCTCGCCCGGCTTGACGAAGAACTCCATCTCCATCTGCTCGAACTCGCGCGTGCGGAAGATGAAGTTGCCCGGGGTGATCTCGTTCCGGAAGGACTTGCCCATCTGCGCGATGCCGAACGGCGGCTTCTTGCGCGAAGTCTGCTGGACCTGGGCGAAGTTGGTGAAGATGCCCTGCGCGGTCTCGGGGCGCAGGTACGCGGCGGAGCCGGTGTCCTGGGTCGGGCCGAGGTGCGTCTGCAGCATACCGGAGAACTGCTTGGGCTCGGTGAACTGGCCCTTGGTGCCGCAGTTCGGGCAGTTGATGTCGGCCAGGCCGTTCTCGGGGGTGCGGCCGTTGTGCTTGGCCTCGTACGCCTCGATCAGGTGGTCGGCACGGTGCCGCTTGTGGCAGGCGGTGCACTCGGTGAGCGGGTCGGAGAAGGTGCCGACGTGGCCGGACGCCTCCCACACCTCGGGGGCCAGGATGACCGACGAGTCGAGGCCGACCACGTCCTCGCGCCCGATGACCATCGCGCGCCACCACTGACGCTTGATGTTCTCCTTGAGTTCGACACCCAGCGGACCGTAGTCCCAGGCAGCCCTGGAACCGCCGTAGATCTCACTGCAGGGGTAAACGAAGCCACGGCGCTTGCTCAGGCTGACGATGGTCTCGATCTTGTCGGCGGCCACGGTGCTCTCTTCATTACGACGGGATGGATTGGCGGCGCGAAGCGCCTCATTGAGGGGCGGCGGTCGGGAGACGGGCGGGCGAATGCTTCAGGTTACCGGCGGGCGGGGGCCTCGGATCAAATCGGTATCGGGGACAGAGCGGACAAGCGCACTATTGACAATCGTTTCCACTTTTGTTGAAAATGACTGTCATGAACGTACGACGCCTCATACCCGCGACCGCCACCGCCGCCGCCGTCTCCCTCGGACTGGTCACGCTCTCCGCCTGCGGCGGCAGCTCGTCCGCCGCCGACGGCAAGAACGCGGACGGGAAGCTCAACGTGATCGCGTCGTTCTACCCCATGCAGTACCTGGCCGAGCAGATAGGCGGCGACAAGGTCAACGTCTCGACGCTGACCAAGCCGGGCGTCGAGCCGCACGACCTGGAGCTCAAGCCCAAGCAGACCGCGGAGCTCTCCGACGCGGACCTGATCGTCTACCTCAAGGGCCTCCAGCCGGCCGTCGACGAGGCCGTGCAGCAGTCCGGTGCCAAGTCCACCGTCGACGCCTCCACCCTCACGAAGCTCGAAGCGCACGGCACCGAGGCCGGTGGCCACGAGCACGGCGCCGAGGAGGAGGCCGGGCACGAGGGCCACGACCACGGGCACGACCACGGCGCCGAGGGCGCCTCCGACCCGCACGTCTGGCTGGACCCGGTGAAGTTCGCCGAGGTCGCCAAGGGCGTCGGAGCGGCCCTGGAGAAGGCCGACCCGGACAACGCGGCCACGTACAAGAAGAACACCGGGACCCTGGTCACCAAGCTGGACGGCCTGAACACGGCGTTCAAGGACGGCCTGAAGAACACCACCACCAAGACCTTCATCACCACCCACGCCGCCTTCGGCTACCTCGCCGAGCGGTACGGCCTGGAGCAGGAGGGCATCAGCGGCGTCGACCCGGAGTCCGAGCCCAGCCCGGCCCGCATCAAGCAGCTCCAGAAGATCGCCAAGGACGACAAGGTCAGCACGGTCTTCTTCGAGACGCTGGTCAGCGACAAGACGGCGAAGACCGTCGCGAAGGACGCCGGTCTCAAGACGGACGTCCTGGACCCGCTCGAAGGCATCACCGACAGGTCCAAGGGCTCCGACTACCTCGAAGTCATGAAGTCGAACCTCGCCGCCCTGCAGAAGGCGCTCGGCGCGAAGTGAATTCCACACCCCCAGCATCGGAGGCGCGAGAAGTGCACAACGACGCCGTCATCTCCCTGGGCGCGGCCACCGCCACGCTCGGCTCGCGCCCCGTGCTGCGCGGCATCGACCTCTCCGTGCACCGCGGCGAGGTC
Source organism: Streptomyces sp. NPDC021093 (assembly GCF_044333135.1). Taxonomy (NCBI): domain Bacteria; kingdom Bacillati; phylum Actinomycetota; class Actinomycetes; order Kitasatosporales; family Streptomycetaceae; genus Streptomyces; species Streptomyces sp. NPDC021093. The sequence goes on from NZ_JBIRQJ010000006.1 coordinate 197,953, forward strand.
GTCGCCCTGCTCGGCGCGAACGGCTCGGGCAAGTCCACGGCCGTACGCTCCGTCATCGGCCAGGTGCCGCTGACCGGCGGCACGGTCGAGCTGTTCGGTACGCCGCTGAAGCGCTTCCGGCAGTGGGCGCGCGTCGGCTACGTACCGCAGCGGACGACGGCGTCGGGCGGGGTGCCCGCGACGATCCGCGAGGTCGTGTCGTCGGGCCGGCTGTCCCGCTCCCGGCTCGGCCTGCTGTCGTCGAAGGCCGACAGGGCCGCCGTCGACCGGGCGATAGGCCTCGTCGGCCTGTCCGACCGGGCCAGGGACTCCGTGAGCGCGCTCTCCGGCGGCCAGCACCAGCGCGTGTTGATCGCCCGCGCGCTCGCCTCCGAGCCCGAGCTGCTGATCATGGACGAGCCGATGGCGGGCGTGGACCTGGCCAGCCAGGAGATCCTCGCGGAGACCCTGCGCCGGCAGGTCGCGGCGGGCGTCTCCGTGCTCCTCGTGCTGCACGAGCTGGGCCCGCTGGAGCCGCTCATCGACCGGACCGTGGTGCTGCGCGACGGGCTCGTGACGTACGACGGTCCGCCGACGGCGGGCGCCCTGCCCGGCCACGACGACCACCACCTGACCAAGGAAGACTGCCACCCGGACGCCGTGCCCGCCGCCGCGTCTCCGGTACCGACGGGACTGCTGAGCTGACATGAGCGAACTGATGGACATCTTCAGCACCCCGTTCATGCAGCGGGCCCTGATCGCCGCCGTCCTGGTCGGCATCACCGCCCCGGCGATCGGCATCTACCTCGTGCAGCGCCGCCAGTCGCTGATGGGCGACGGCATCGGGCACGTCGCGATGACCGGTGTCGGCCTCGGCTTCCTGCTGTCGGCGAGCCCGGTCTGGACGGCGACCGCCGTCGCGATCGCGGGCGCCGTCGTCATGGAGCTGATCCGCTGGTACGGCAAGACCCGCGGCGACATCGCGCTCGCGATGCTCTTCTACGGCGGCATGGCGGGCGGCGTCCTGCTGATCAACCTCGCGCCGACCGGCTCCAACGCCAATCTCTCCTCGTACCTCTTCGGCTCGCTCTCCACGGTGTCGCAGGAGGACGTGACGGCGATTCTCATCCTGGCCGCCTTCGTCGTCCTGGTGACGATCGGGCTGCGCCGCCAGCTGTTCGCCGTCAGCCAGGACGAGGAGTTCGCCCGGGTGACCGGCCTGCCGGTGCGCGCCCTGAACCTGCTGGTCGCGGTCACGGCTGCGGTGACCGTCACGGTCGCCATGCGGGTCGTGGGCCTGCTCCTGGTCAGCGCGCTGATGGTGGTGCCGGTGGCCGCGGCCCAGCAGATCTCCCGCAGCTTCACCGTCACCTTCGTCCTGGCCGTCGCCATCGGTACGGCGGTGACCCTGGCCGGAACGGTCACCTCGTACCAGTACGACGTCCCGCCCGGCGCGACGATCGTGCTGCTCGCCATCGGCGTCTTCATCGCCCTGACCCTGCTCGCCGCACCACTGGCACGGAGGCGCTCGCGCGCGGGAGACTCCGCACAGCGGGAAACCGAGGGCCCCGCCGTGACCGCCGACGCGATCAAGGTCTGAACAGGCACGGTCGGCGCTCCTGGCACAATGGCCCGACGCATCTATTCGCGTAATGGGCGACCAGAGGAGGCACCTGTGACGACGGCGCCGAGCGGTGCGAGCGCGACGACGAACTCCGCACCGGTACGGGGGCGCTCCACCCGGCAGCGAACTGCCGTGGCGGCGGCGCTGGACGAGGTGGACGAGTTCCGCAGCGCGCAGGAGCTTCACGACATGCTCAAGCACAAGGGCGACTCGGTGGGCCTGACCACGGTCTACCGCACGCTGCAGTCCCTGGCGGACGCGGGCGAGGTCGATGTGCTGCGCACCAGTGAGGGGGAGTCGGTCTACCGGCGGTGTTCCACCGGCGACCACCACCATCACCTGGTGTGCCGGGTGTGCGGCAAGGCGGTCGAGGTCGAGGGCCCGGCCGTCGAGTCGTGGGCCGACGCGATCGCCGCACAGCACGGATATGTGAACGTGGCGCACACTGTGGAGATCTTCGGTACGTGCGCGGAGTGCGCGGCCGCCTGACGGCCGCACTCTCCTGGCCCGCCCGATTTCCCGAACGCCCCAACTCCCACCGGGAGTTGGGGCGTTCGCCGTGTTTCGGCCAACTCGCACCCTCACTGCTGACAGGTATTCAGCTTCCGTGGCAACCTGCCTCACGCACACCGATTTCCGCACCGCTTCCCCCTCTTCGCAGAAGGAGTTAGCGTGAGACGTCGTCCCCACAGTGCACTGATCGGCCTCGCGGCTGCCGTAGGCGGCCTGCTCGCCACCGGAGCCGTTCCGGCCACCGCCGCCACCCCGTCGGACTCCCCGGGCCCCTCCTCCGCCCCGTCCGCCGCGCTCTCCGCCGCACAGCAGGTGCGCGACTTCTGGACGCCGGAGCGGATGCGCTCGGCGAAGCCGCTGGACCTGCTGCAGGTCTCTCCCTCGAAGCTCGCCCCGGCGAAGACCGGCGGCCCCGCCACGTCCGTCCCCGGCACCAGGGCGTTCCCGCAGAAGGGCGGGGCGTGGACCGGTGGCGGGGCGGTGGTGAAGACCTCGGGACGGGTCTTCTTCACGTACCAGGGCCGTACGGCCTCCTGCTCGGGCAACTCCGTCACCAGCCAGAACAAGTCCACCGTCGTCACCGCGGGGCACTGCGTGAAGATGCAGGGCGCCTGGCACACGAACTGGGCGTTCGTCCCCGCGTACAACGACGGCCAGACCCCGTACGGGACCTGGACCGCGTCGAAGACCTCCGCCACCGACCAGTGGGCGGCCAGCGAGGACATCAACTACGACGTGGGCCTCGCCGTCGTGAACCCCCTGGACGGCAAGAAGCTGGCCGATGTGGTCGGCGCCCAGGGCATCCAGTTCAACGGCGGCTACAACAAGCCGATGTACGCGTTCGGCTTCCCGGCGGCGGCCCCGTACGACGGCAAGAAGCTGATCTACTGCTCGGGGAACACGACGAAGGACTTCCTGTTCTCGAACGACCACAGCCTCGCCTGCAACATGACGGGCGGGTCGAGCGGCGGCCCCTGGTTCAACTCGTTCAACGAGTCGACGGGCACGGGCCTCCAGGCCTCCGTGAACAGCTTCGGCTACACCTTCCTCCCTGGCCGAATGTTCGGCCCCTACTTCGGCAACGAAGTAAAGACGGCCTACGACAAGGCCCAAGCAAGCTAGGCCTTCAGCGGCCCCGCCCCTAGCCTCCTTGGGCAGCGGGGCCGCCCCCCGGGGGCGGAACGGGTGGGCAAGGGGGCGGCCCCCACGCGGAGCGCACCCTTCCGCGACCGCACACGCTCACCCCGCGCCCCCTCACCGCCCCTTCGGCGGCAACTTCACCACCGTCACAAAGAAGTCGTCGATCTGCCGCACCGCCGCGATGAACTGATCCAGATCCACCGGCTTCGTGACATACGCATTCGCATGCAGCTTGTAGCTGCGCAGAATGTCCTCCTCGGCCGCCGACGTCGTCAGCACGACCACCGGAATGCACGAAAGCTCCTCGTCCTTCTTGATCCGCTCCAGCACCTGCCGCCCGTCGTACTTCGGCAGGTTCAGGTCCAGCAGGATCAGGTCGGGCCGCACCGCGTCGACGTGCGCGCCCTCCCGGTAGAGGAAGTCGAAGGCCTCCTGCCCGTCCCGCACCACGTGCAGCCTGTTGCGGATCTTGTTGTCGGCGAAGGCCTCCCGGGTCATCAGCTCGTCGCCCGGGTCGTCCTCGACGAGGAGCACCTCGATGGGGGTGGCCGGGACCTCGTGGGTGTCGGGGGTGTTCATGTCGTACGCGCTCCTGTGGACTCGAACAGTGCGGTGGCGGCGGCTGCGGTGGCGGAAGGCGGCCGGGTCCGCACCGGCAGGCTGAAGCACACCCTGGCCCCCTCCGACACCCCGTCGGTGGCGAGCCGGATCGTCCCCCCGTAGTACTCGACGATCTTCCGGCAGAGCGCGAGGCCGATCCCCGTGCCCGCGTACTCCTCCCGCGCGTGCAGCCGCTGGAAGAGGACGAAGACCTTCTCGGCGAACTCCGGCGCCACCCCGATCCCGTTGTCGGTGACGCAGAACCGCCAGTGCTCCCCGGCCCGTTCGCAGCGCACCGCGATCCGCACCGGCGTCCGCTCCGGGTGCCGGAACTTGATCGCGTTGCCGATCAGGTTCTGCCACAGCATGGTGAGGCTGGTGGGGTCGCCCACCACCACCGGCAGCGGCCGGTCCGGCAGCTCGACGACCGCGCCGGACTCCTCGACCGCCGTGGCGAGGTTGCCGAGCGCCCGGTCCAGTACGGCGTCCATGGCGACCGGGACCGGGTCGGCGTCCAGCCGGCCCACCCGGGAGAACGTCAGCAGGTCGTTGATCAGGATCTGCATCCGCTTCGCGCCGTCGACGGCGAAGTCGATGTACTGCTTTCCCCGGTCGTCGACCACGTCCGCGTACCGCTTCTCCAGGAGCTGGCAGAACGCCGCCACCTTGCGCAGCGGCTCCTGCAGGTCGTGCGAGGCGACGTACGCGAACTGTTCCAACTCGGCGTTGGAGCGCCGCAGTTCCTGTGCCTGCTCGTCGAGGTCGGCGGCCTGTGCGGCGAGCTGCGCCTCCCGCGCCCTGGCCTGTGCGAGTTCGCCCGCGATGCGCCGCCGCATGGAGTCCACGGACGCGCCCACCGCCCGTACGTCCTCGGGCCCCGGCACGTCGATGCGCCGGTCGAAGTCGCCGCACGCGACCTGGTCGGCCGCCGCGCGCAGGGCGGACAGCGGGCGGACGACCATGCGGCTGAGCAGCAGGGCGAGCAGGAGGCCGGTGACGGCGATCACGGCGAGCATGCCGAGGAACGCCCAGTCGCGCAGGGTGCGCAGGCTCTCCACGTCGGCGCGGGCGGCGACGCGCGCCTCGTCGAGGTGGCGTTCCTGGACGCGCAGGAGTGCGCGCAGCTCGTCGAAGGACCGTTTGCTGCCCTCGACGCGCGGCTGTACGGAGGTGACGCTCGCCCCGTCCCGGATCGCGGCGATCAGCGGCGCCGCCTGCTCCCGGCGCCACTGCGCCGCCTTGTCCCGCACCGCCGCGAGGTCGCTCCCGAGCCTCCCCCCGGTGCCCAGGAGCCGGGCGGTGTCGGCGAGGTGGCGCCGCTCCTCGCGCACCCCCGCCACGTACGGGGCGAGGAAGGCCTCGTTGCCGCTGAGGGCGAAGCCGCGGACGCCGGTCTCCTGGTCGAGGAGGGAGCGCTGGAGCAGCAGCGTGGCGGAGCGGCCGGGCTGGATGTGGTCGACGAGGTCGGCGTTGCGGACATTGGCCCGGTCCAGCAGGGCCGCTCCGACGGCCGCGCAGAGCACCAGCAGCACGGCCATGACCAGCAGTACGAGACGGATCCAGCCCCGCACGGAAAGCCGGTCGAACCGAAGTGGCGCCCGGCCGAGTGTGCGGGCCACCTCAGTCGCTCCCCCAGGCCAGGTGCAGCACCGCTATGTCGTCGGAGAGCCCGCCGTGCGGCGCCGCCGCGGCCGTCGCCGCCTGGACGAGTGCCTGGACGAACTGCCCCGCGGGCAGCGCCTGGTACTCCTTCGCGAGCCGCAGCAGCCCGTTCTCGCCGAGCCGGGTGCGGGGCCCGGTCAGCCCCTCGAAGAGCCCGTCGGTGAAGACGACGATGCCGGTGCCGGGCTCCAGCGGGAGGTCGGTCTCCGGCCAGGTGCCGGTGCCGGGCGAGATGCCGAGCGCCATGCCGCCTGGCGGGTCGTACCAGGTGGTGCCGGCGGGGCCGCGCAGCAGCAGCCCCGGATGCCCGGCCCGCACCACGCGCACCGAGCGCCGGTCGGCGGGGAAGACCAGGCTGGTCAAGGTGGCGAAGACCTGCTGGGCCGATCTCTCGGCCGCCATGATCTCTTCGAGGAGCCTGAGTTGGGCGGGTCCCGTGCAGCCGCTGAGCACCGCCGCCCGCCACGCCACCCGCAGGCACACCCCGAGCGCGGCCTCGGCCGCCCCGTGCCCGGACACGTCGCCGATCACCGCGTGCACGGTCCCGTCGGCGGTCTGCACGACGTCGTAGAAGTCCCCGCTGAGCAGGCCCTGTTCACGCCCGGGGTCGTACCGCGCGTCCACCTCGAACCCCGTGGACCGCAGCAACGGCACGGGCAGCAGCCCCAGTTCGAGCCGGGCGTTCTCCTCGGCGCGCAGCCGGCCCGCGTGCAGCGCCACCGAGGCCTGCTCGACCTGCTTGCGCTGCACGGCGTACCGCACGGCCCGGCTCAGGGTCTCGGCGTCGAGGCGCCCCTTCACCAGATAGTCCTGCGCGCCCTCCGCCACGGCGGTCTGACCGGCCCCGCCTTCGACGAGACCGGTCAGTACGACGATCGCCGCGTCCGGGTGCGCGGCAAGCAGCTGGCGTACGGCGTCCAGCCCCCGCACGTCCGGCAGGTGCAGATCCAGCAGTACGCACACCGGTCCGGTGTGCCCGCCGAGGAACTTGCGCGCCTCGGCCAGGGAGGTGCACCAGTGGACCTCGGCCCGCAGGTCGCTGTCCGCCAGCACCTCCGTGAACAGCAGCGCGTCGGCGGAGTCGTCCTCGACCAGCAGCAGTACCGCGTCGAGGCCCCTCGTCCCGGCTTCCGCACCGGACACCACGAGTCGCTCCGTCACCGCTCAGACCCCCGCCCCGGGGAGCCGGTCCGCCGGGCGTGCACGTGCTCCCCTCGGCGGAATGATACTGCCGGGGCCCCCGGTATCAGCCCTGTTCGGGTACCTGCGGAAGGGGCGAACTACCGCCATTCTGCTGCTCGTTGGGGACAGCTCCGCCGAACCGCCGGTCGCGCTGGGCGTAGCTGTAACAGGCGTCCCACAGGTTGCGGCGGTCGAAGTCCGGCCACAGCACGTCCTGGAAGACCATTTCGGCGTACGCGCTCTGCCACAGCAGGTAGTTGGAGGTGCGCTGCTCGCCGCTGGGCCGCAGGAACAGGTCCACGTCCGGCATGTCCGGGTAGTACATGTACTTGGCGAAGGTCTTCTCGTTCACCTTCGACGGGTCGAGCTTCCCGGCGGCCACGTCGCGCGCGATCGCCTGGGCGGCGTCCGCGATCTCCGCCCGGCCCCCGTAGTTCACGCAGAAGTACAGGGTCATCGCGTCGTTGTCGACGGTCTGCTCCTGAGCCACCTGCAGCTCCTGGACGACCGACTTCCACATCTTCGGCATCCGGCCGACCCACCGGATCCGGATGCCCAGCTCGTTCATCTCGTCGCGCCGGCGCCGGATGACGTCCCGGTTGAAGTTCATCAGGAAGCGCACCTCGTCCGGGGTCCGCTTCCAGTTCTCGGTCGAGAAGGCGTAGAGCGAAAGGTTCTTCACTCCCATCTCGATGCACCCCTTCAGCACATCGAGCACCACACCCTCGCCCACCTTGTGACCCTCGGTGCGCGGCAGCCCGCGCTCCTTGGCCCACCGGCCGTTCCCGTCCATGACGATCGCCACGTGCTCCGGGACCAGCTCACCGGGGATCTTCGGAGGCCGCGCACCGGACGGGTGCGGCTCGGGGATCTTGTACTCGCGCCGGTTGCGTCCGAGAATCCCGCGTCGTGCCATGGCTCGTGCTCTCCCTGCTGTGCTGACTCGCTGTGCTGACTTCTTCAGATGGCTTTACTTGGCCTTCTCCACGTACCGCAGCGAGCGCAGCCCGCGCTCCAGGTGCCAGTGCAGATACGCGGACACCAGCCCGCTGCCCTCACGGGCGTGCCTCGGCTCGCACGCGTCCGCCGTCGCCCAGTCCCCCGTGAGCAGCGCGCTCAGCAGCCCGACGGCCTCCGCAGAGGGTACGACGCTGCCGGGCACCCGGCAGTCACCGCATATGACCCCGCCCGCCGCGACGGAGAACAGCCGGTTCGGCCCGCCGATCCCGCACTTCGCACAGTCGTCGAAGCTGGGCGCGTACCCGTTGACAGCCAGTGACCGCAGCAGGAACGCGTCGAGGATCAGATTCGGCGCGTGCTCGGCGCGGGAGAGGGTGCGAAGGCCGCCCACCAGCAGCAGGTACTGCTGTACGGCGGGCTCGCCCTCGTGGTCGGCGAACCGTTCCGCCGTCTCCAGCATGGCCGTCCCCGCGCAGTACCGGGCATAGTCGGTGACGATCCCACTCCCGTACGGAGCGATGATCTCGCCCTGCGTGCACAGCGGCAGCCCGCGCCCGACCAGCTCGCTGCCCCGCGCGAAGAACTGCACGTCCACGTGGCTGAACGGCTCAAGCCCGGCCCCGAACTTCGACTTCGTCCGCCGCACCCCGCGCGCGACGGCACGGACGCGGCCGTGATTGCGGGTGAGCAGCGTGATGATGCGGTCCGCCTCGCCCAGCTTCTGGGTGCGCAGGACGATGCCGTCGTCACGGAACAGGCTCATGCATTCCATTGTCCCGTACGGAGAAGGGGGCCCGGTCGCTCAGCACCGGCCCCCCTTCCCGTCCGTACCTGAACGCCCGCAGTCAGGGCAGCTCACCCCTGCTGCGGGCGTTCACGTACGCCGTCGCCGCGCTCAGCCGCTCGGACGCGGTGGCCGGGCGGACGTCGCCCTGGTCGCAGTTCCACTCCCGCCCCCCGCCCACCGGGGCGAGCCGCAGGAGCCGGCCCACCCTGGCGACGACGCGGCCGACCCGTCCGGTGGTGAGATCCACCACGTACGAGCCGAGGGACGCCTGCTTCACCGTTCCCCGCTCCCTTCCGTACGGGGCAGCGCCCCTGCGATCCGCCGCGCCGTGTCGACCGAGCACCGGCCCAGGTCCACCAGCGGACAGCCGACCTCCCTCGTGTACGAGGTGGCCTCCACACCGAGCGACGGCAGCACGATGCCGGCCCTCTCCAGAGCCGCGCGCAATCTCTTCACAACTTCCTCCGCCTCTTCGATGCATTCCGCAGAGTGGTGCGGGCTTTCCAGCATTGCCATCACTTCCCGTCCCGAATGGATTTCACGTTTTGCATTACGAGCGTGGGTCGGGATGGCTACTCTCGGAAGAGGTCTGCGCACTACAACTGCGTGGCTTGGCGAGGGGGTTGAGCTGTGGCCAATGCTGGGCGCCAGCGATCGTGGGAGCACTTCGGGGACGAGCTGAAGTACCGCCGGGAAGCAGCCGGACTGACCCAAGAGGCCTTGGGACGCATGGTGTTCGTCTCTGGCGGATACATCGGCCAATTCGAACAGGCTATTCGGAAGCCGCAATTGGATGTGGCGCAGCGCATTGATGTTGCGCTACAAACCGACGGCTTTTTCGAGCGCACCTGGCGAAAGTTGATCGGCGATTCGGCTTACGAGCACTACTTCACGTCCACTGCGGAACTTGAGCCGCATGCAACGAGCATCTACGAGTTCGAAAGCATGCTCATCCCCGGGCTCATGCAAACAGCGGAGTACGCGCGGGCGCTGATGGTCAGCGCAGGACCCGATAGGTCGTCCGAGCAGGTCCAGGGAATGGTCTCCGACCGGCTGGAGCGCCAGAAGATCCTCACGAACACCGAGAAGCCGTTGTACTGGGCAATCGTGCACGAAGCAGCGCTACGGGTCGCTGTCGGAAGTCCGGCCATCATGGCCGAGCAACTGGACAGAGTCGTGGCCACTGCACGCTCCGGGCGCGGCCTCATCCAGATCATCCCGTTCAGCGAGGGTGTCTACCCCACCATGGGGAAGTCGCTGCGCCTCATGGAGTTCGAGGACGCACCACCGGTGGCCTATACAGAGGGCCTGTATACCGGCAACCTGCTCGATGATCCGGCGATGGTGAAGCGGGCGCAGCGCACCTACGATCTACTCAGGGCAGCCGCGTTGTCACCGTCGGCGTCCCTACACCTGATCGAAGCGGTGGCGGAGGACTACAGAAAATGCAGCAGCCCGACCTGAGTTCAGCCCTCTGGCACAAGAGCACCTACAGCAGCGGCAACGCCGACAACTGCGTCGAGGTAGCGCACGACTTCCCCGGCGCGGCCCTCTGGCGCAAGAGCACCTACAGCAACGCCGAAGGCGGCAGCTGCGTCGAGGTCTCGGACTGCCTCCCCGGCGTCGTCCCCGTCCGCGACAGCAAGGTGCCGGACGGGCCCATCCTCCTTCTCCCCGCCGGAAGTTGGTCCCCCTTCATCGACTCGCTCAAGCAGTAGGGGGCGCCCCATTAGGGGCGCGGGGAACTGCGCAACCCCACAACGGCGCCGCAGACGCACCACGGCGCCGCACGGCTAATGGTCGACGATCTCCTCGCGAGACTCCACCTCCCCCTCGTTGAGGATCAGAAAGTCCCGACCCTCATCGGTCATGAACTTCAGGAACCCCGGTTCGGCCTCCAGTACGTACCCCACCAACGGCGCCCGCTCCCCCTTCACCTCGACCCGCTCCAACGGCATCCACGGCGTCCGCACGACCGCCGCACTGACGAGCAGGCCGACGACCGCCAGCCCGACGACCAGGCCGACCACATGGCGGCCCGCCCACCGCGACGCCGCACCGACCTGCCCGTGGTCGCGCCTGGCCAGGGCGCCGATGCCGAACATCGCCGCCATCACCAGCAGCGACACCAGCGGCAGCCACCACGCGCGGAAGCTCATGATGTACGCCGTCACGCCCGCGACCACGATCGCCAGCAGCACAAGACCGGCGATGTCCAGCCCGCCGGACCCCCGCACACCCTCCGGCAGCCCCGTCGCACCGCCGCGCCGGATCCGTACCGCGAGGAGGAATCCGCCCACCACCCGGAAGAGGAAAGCGGGCAACAACACCGCCAGCAGCACGGCCGCCACCACCGGATCGGCCATCACCGTGCCGAGCACGATCCCGATGCTGTCGTCGAGGTCGATCGTGTGCAGCACCGCGAACGCCGTGTGCCACTGGTAGCCGGACACGGCAAAGAGCCGCAACAACAGAAACAGAAACGCGCCCGTAGTGAGCGTCAACCCACTGCTCCACCCCCGCTTACGCTCCCGCCCCTCCTCCACGACTTCCGCCACTTCACTTTCCTCATGCACCATGCGAACAACCTGACACACAGTCACCGACCATGCCCGTCCCCCACGCCCCCCTCAGAAAGATGTCTCACTTACACGTGCCACCAAGACATAGATCCGACCCCCACCCACCCCAACAGATCGAACCCACGACCACCCCTCTCCGAAGCCCCCACCCGCCCACGCACGGGATCTGAAGTCCACCCGCAGGGATTCCCGGCGCCCCCACCCACACACCCACCACCCGGCAACGAAACCCGCACCACTCCCCGCACCTCCCCCGGAAGCGCCACTATCCCGCCAAGGGCGGCAGCCCGAAACCCCCACCCTCCGACCCCGCCCCACCCCCACCTACATACCGCTCCCTCCCCCACTCCCACTCCCGCCCCCGCTCCCCGGCACGACCAACCCCGACTCGTACCCCACAATCACCAGCTGTGCCCGGTCCCTCGCCCCCAGCTTCCCCATGATCCGACTGACGTGGGTCTTCGCCGTGAGCGGCGACAGCCCGAGCGTCTCCGCCACCTCCGTGTTGTTCAGGCCGCGCGCCACCAGCCCCAGCACCTGCCGCTCCCGCTCCGACAACCCCTCGGGCCCGCCCGCAGCCGGCACCTCCGGCGTCCGCAGGAACCGTGCGATCAGCCGCCCCGTCGGCCCCGGCGAGAGCAGCGACTCGCCCGCCGCGACGGTACGGATCCCGTCCAGCAGGTCCGCCGGACGCGTGTCCTTCACCAGGAAGCCGGACGCCCCCGCCCGCAGCGCCGCCATGATGTGCTCGTCCGTGTCGTACGTCGTCAGGACGAGGACCCGTACCCCGGCCAGGTCCTCGTCCGCAGCGATCAGCCGGGTCGCCTCGATCCCGTCCAGCTCGGGCATCCGGATGTCCATCACCACCACGTCCGCCCGCTCCGACGCGGCCAGCTCGACCGCTTCGCGACCCGTGCCCGCCTGGCCCACCACCTCCATGTCCCGCGCCGACTCCACGAGAACCGCGAAGGCCGCCCGTACGAGGGTCTGGTCGTCGGCCAGCAGCACCCTGATCATCGTCATCCGTCCACTCCCAACGGCAGCACCGCGCTCACTTCGAAGCCGCCCTCCGCACGGGGACCCACGGTCAGCGTCCCGCCCACGCTGCGGACCCGCTCCCGCATCCCGACGAGCCCGTAACCACCGGAATCCCCAGATCCACCCACCCCGTCCACCCCGTCCACTCCATCCACTCCATCCACCCCGTCGTCCCTGACACTCACCCGCAGATTCCCCCCGTCCACCACCACCCGCACCACGGCCTTCACCCCGGCCCCGCCGTGCCGCACCGCATTCGTCAACGCCTCCTGCACCACCCGGTACGCCGCCGCCTCCACCGCCGGAGCGGCCTTCGCGTCCCCCATCCGCAGCTCCAGCACCGCCTCCGCCCTCCCCACCAGATCCGGCAGCGCGGCCAGGTCCGGCAACGGGCCTTCACACTCCGCCTCCCCCGCCCGCAGCACTTCCAGCGTCGTACGGAGCTCCCCCCGCGCGGTCCTGCACGTCTCCGCGATCCCGTCGAGCGCACCGACCAGCGCCACCCGGTCCAGCCGCTGCGGGTCGACGGTCAGCACATGGGCCGCCACCGACGTCTGCACGCCGATCAGCGTGATCGAGTGCGCGAGCAGATCGTGCAGGTCGCGGGCGATGCGCAGCCGCTCCTCCGCGACCCGCCGGGCGGCCTCCTCCTCCTGGGTGCGCTCCGCCCGTTCCGCTCGCTCGACGATGGCGGCCACGTACCGCCGGTGCAGCCGCATGTAGACGCCGAGGGCGACCACGGCGAAGATCCACCCGGAGGTGCGGAGGACCTCCGCCCCCTGGTGCGAGTCGACCGTGAACATGATGGTCACGGCGATCGCCACCACCCCCGACCCGATCGGCACGGTCCACAGCGGGCGACCGGTCGCGGCCACCGTGTAGATGGCCACCAGGGAGGCGGGCACGGGGGCGGCGTGGTTGTAGTCGAGCGCGTGGTACGGGGCGACGGCCGCCAGCGTCACCACCAGGACCGGCACCGGGAGGACCCGCCGCAGTGCCAGCGGCAGCACCGTCGCCGTCAGCAGCAGCCAGCCGCGCAGGTCCGGCTGGCGGCCGCTGTCCACGACCAGGCCGAGCCCGAGCGCAGCGACCAGCGCACCGACGGCGGCGGCGATCGCCGTGTCGGTGCGCAGGCGGTGCGGGGCGTCGAGCGGGTCCCGGTTCAGCACGGCCAGGGCCCGTTCGGTGAACGGGGGCACATGCTCATCCTCCGCCACGCACCTGCTCGTCCGCCATGCCCGGCAAGGGAGTTGGGGACTGCGACTGCGGCTGCGACTGCGCCGTCGCAGCCGCAGCCGCAGCCGCCGGCTTCCGGGAGAGCTTCCCCGGCCACCACACCTTCCGCCCGAGCAGCAGGCTCGCGCTCGTCACCAGGTACGTCCGTACGAGGAAGGTGTCGAGCAGCACCCCCACCGCCACCAGGATCCCCATCTCGGCCATCGAGACCAGCGGCAGCGACGCCAGCACCATGAACGTCGCGGCGAGGACGACCCCCGCGGAGGCGATGACGCCGCCGGTCGTGCGGAGCGCGGTCAGTGCCGCCTCCCTGGGCTCCGCGCCGCGCACCGCCTCCTCCCGCATGCGGTGCATCAGGAAAATGCCGTAGTCGACGCCGAGCGCGACCAGGAAGACGAAGGAGAGCAGGGCGAGCCCGGAGTGGAAGCCCGCGAACCCGAGCAGCGGTCCGAAGACAAGGCCGCCGATCCCGAGCGTGGCGCCCCACACGGCGACCACACCCACGATGAGCAGCAGCGGGGCGACGAGGCTCCGCAGCAGTACCACCAGGATCAGGGCGACGGCGGCCAGCACCAGCGGGACGACGACGAGCCGGTCCCGGTCGTCGGTCGCGGAGGTGTCGAGGGCCTGGGCGCTCGCCCCGCCCACGTGCGCGCCGTACTCGGCGCCCACGCCGTCCCGCAGCCGTTCGACGGTCGCGAACTCGCCCGCCGATTCGGGGGCCGCCTTCGCGAAGACCTCGATCTCGGTCCAGCCTCCGCCGCTGCGGCCCTGTTCGGCCGCGGCGACGCCTTCGGTGGTACGGGCCGAGGCCAGCGCACGCGGCGCGGTCGCGCTCGGGGCGAAGACGCTGATCGGCCTGGTGCCCCGCTCGGGGTACGCGGCGGACAGCTTCGCCGTCGCGGACACCGACTCGGGGGCCTTGGTGAAGCTGTCGGCCTGCTTGAGCTCGCCGGGCAGGTTGAGCGCACCGAGCGCGAGCGCGCCCAGCGCCACCATGCCGGTGACCAGGACGACGACCGGGCGGCGGGCGGCCGAACCGCCCATCAGGGCGAAGAAGGTGCGCCGCTTCGGGGCCTCGCTGCCGTAGTGCGGGATCAGGGGCCAGAAGACGCGCCGGCCGAGGAGGACGAGCAGGGCGGGCAGCAGCGTCATCATCGCGGCCAGTGCGCAGACCACTCCCACCGCTCCGACCGGGCCGAGCCCGCGGCTGCTGTTGAGGTCGGCGGCGAGCAGGCAGAGCAGCCCGGCGGCGACGGTGCCGGACGAGGCGAGGACGGCGGGGCCGCAGCCGCGCAGTGCGGCGCGCATCGCGTCGTACGGGCGGGCGAAGCGGCGGAGTTCCTCGCGGTAGCGGGCGACGACGAGCAGGGCGTAGTCGGTGCCCGCGCCGAAGACGAGGACGGTCATGATGCCGCCGCTCTGGCCGGTGACGACGACGTCGAAGCCTTCGACGAGGCCGTACACGGCGGCCCGGGACGCGATCGCGGCGAGGCCGACGGCGAGCAGCGGCACCAGCCACAGGAACGGGCTGCGGTAGGTGAGCACCAGCAGGACGGCCACGACGAGGACGGTCGCGATCATCAGGGTGGCGTCGATGGAATCGAAGACCTCTCCGAGGTCGTTGTCCAGGGCGCCGGGCCCGCCGACCTCGGCGCTCAGCCCGCCACCGCCCTCCACGCCCGCGCGGACGTCGGCGACGAAGGCGGCGCGGGCCTCTTCGTCGGTGCCGGGCGCGGAGCTGGAGAGCGGGTACATCAGGGTGGTGCCGTCCTCGGACGGGACGCCCCGGGGAGGTGCGAGGAAGCGGTGCTCCGCGGCGAGGCCGGCCAGCTGCCGTGCCGCCACCGCCTTGTCGGGGGCGGTCAGTCCGCCCCCGCGGTGGTAGACGAGGACCAGGTCGGTGCTTTCGCCGCCGGGCAGCAGCTCGCGCAGCCGCTCGACCTGGGTGGAGTCGGCGCTGGCAGGGAGGTAGTCGACGGGGTTGTCGCGCTGCACGTCGGCGAGTTTCCCGGCGAAGGGCACGGCGACGGCGAGCACGAGCACCCAGAGGGCGAGGACCGCCCAGGGAATACGGCGGCGGGGCTGAGTGGTGTCCATGCCCCAAGCCTTCCGCCGGCCTGCGCACAACTCGTCGGGCGCAGGGCCGAGTTGGGCAGTACCACCGTGGGCCGCACGGGCCCGGCACTACTCCCCGGGGAGCATCAGGAAGGCGTCCGCGCCGCCGCCAGCAGCCGTGCCGTGTCGTCCGCGCAGAGCTGGAGCGCCGTCCCCACCGTCACCAGCACCTCCCGCTCGGCCGGGCTGTACGGCCCGTCGGCGAGGGCGATGCGGGCGCCCTGGAGCAGGATCGACTCGCGGCCCGCCGGGGCGAGGTGCGGGGCGAGGGGTTCGAGCGCCTCGTGGAGCTCGATGGCGAGGGTGGCGCTGTACGGGCAGTCCGCCCCCGCAGCTCCCGCCGCGCCTGCCGCATCCGCCGCGGCCGCATCCGCCGCGCCCTCCGGCAGGTACCGCCCCGTGTCGGCGGCCAGCGCCTCGACGAGATGGGTGAGCTGATCCTCCGTACAGTCCTCGAACCCGGCGGAGCGGACCGCCGCGACGGCGGTGCTCGTCACCGTGCGGGAGGACGTACCGCCGGCGGCGAGGACGGCGAGGGCGACCGTGTGGACGGCGTCGCGGAGCATCGCCGAGAAGCGGACCGTGGTGGGGTGGTCGAGGGCGTCCGCCCCGAACTGCCCCTCACAGGACGCGCATTGGACGACCGGGCCGACCGTGCCGCGCGTGGAGAGGGGGATCCCGAGGACGGTGAGGCGCCGACGGCCCGTGCGGTGGGCGTAGTTGCGGTCGCCGCCGCAGCCGGGACAGAAGAACTCGCCGTCGCCCACGGTGGTCCAGGTGGTGCGCACGCCCCACGGGCCGCGCACCACGCCGCCCCACACGCCGCCCCACGGGCTGGACGATCGGCCTCGTACTGGCAGCACCGCGCACCTCCGTCACGCTTCGGCATCTTTGCCGGGGTTGGACGTGATGTTAGCCACATCCGGGAGGCGGCGTCAGCACCCCGGCGAAAGACGGAGGTCCCGTCCACCGGTGCCGGTGGCCGGGACCTCACGGGTCACGGGGGAAACGCTCAGGTCAGCGCGCTGCCCGGTTCACGGCGGAGACAACGGCCTTCAGGGAGGCCCGAGTCGTGTTCGGGTCGATGCCGATGCCCCACAGGACCTTCCCGTCGATGGCGCACTCGATGTACGAGGCGGCCTGTGCGGAGGCGCCCTCGCTCATCGTGTGCTCCTGGTAGTCCAGCAGGCGGGCGTCGACGCCGACCGCGGCCAGCGCTTCGAAGAAGGCGGAGATCGGACCGTTGCCGACACCCGTCAGTACCGTGTCCGTGCCGTCGACGACCGCTTCGACGGTCAGGGTGTCGCGGCCGTCGGTGTCCGTCGTGGTCTGTCCCGAGCGGACCTGGATGCGGCCCCACGGGTTCTCCGCGTTCGGCAGGTACTCGTCCTGGAAGGCTCCCCAGATGGCCTTCGGGGTGACCTCGCCGCCCTCGGCGTCCGTCTTCTGCTGGATGATCTTCGAGAACTCGATCTGCATGCGGCGCGGCAGGTCCAGCTTGTGGTCGTTCTTCAGGACGTACGCGATGCCGCCCTTGCCGGACTGCGAGTTGACCCGGATCACGGCCTCGTAGGAGCGGCCGACGTCCTTCGGGTCGATCGGCAAGTACGGGACCGCCCACTCGATGTCGTCGACGGTCCTGCCCTGCCTGGCCGCGTCCGCCTCCATGGCGTCGAAGCCCTTCTTGATGGCGTCCTGGTGGGAGCCGGAGAAGGCGGTGTAGACCAGGTCGCCCGCGTACGGGTGGCGCGGGTGGACCTCCATCTGGTTGCAGTACTCGCTCGTCCTGCGGATCTCGTCGATCTGCGAGAAGTCGATCTGCGGGTCGACGCCCTGCGAGAAGAGGTTCATGCCCAGGGTGACCAGGTCGACGTTGCCGGTGCGCTCGCCCTGGCCGAACAGGCAGCCCTCGATGCGGTCCGCACCGGCCATGATCGCCAGCTCGGCGGCGGCGACGGCGGTCCCGCGGTCGTTGTGCGGGTGCACCGACAGGCAGACGTGCGCGCGGCGGGTCAGGTTCCGCGACATCCACTCGAACCGGTCCGCGTGCGTGGAGGGCGTCGAACGCTCCACCGTGGCGGGCAGGTTGAGGATGATCTCGCGTCCCTCCTCGGGCCCCCACACGTCGCAGACCGCCTCGCAGACCTCCAGGGCGAAGTCCAGCTCGGTGTCGGTGAAGATCTCCGGGCTGTACTGGTAGCCGAAGATCGTCTCGGGGCCGAGGATCTTCTCCGCGTACTCCATGACCAGCCGGGTGCCGTCCACCGCGATCTGCTTCACCTGCTCCTTCGAGCCGCGGAAGACCACGCGGCGGAAGGTCGGGGCGGTCGCGTTGTACAGGTGCACGGTCGCGCGGTGGGCGCCGCGCAGGGACTCCACCGTGCGCTCGATCAGCTCTTCGCGGGCCTGGGTGAGGACGGAGATCGTCACGTCCTCCGGGACGGCGCCCTCTTCGATGATCGACCGTACGAAGTTGAAGTCGGTCTCGCCCGAGGACGGGAAGCCGACCTCGATCTCCTTGTAGCCCATCCGCACCAGCAGGTCGAACATCTCGCGCTTGCGGGCCGGGCTCATGGGGTCGATCAGGGCCTGGTTGCCGTCCCGCAGGTCGGTGGAGAGCCAGCGCGGAGCCTTGGTGATGCGGGCCTCGGGCCAGGTCCTGTCGGGGATCTCGACGGCGTCGTACCGGCCGTACTTGTGCACCGGCATCCCGGACGGCTGCTGGAAGTGCGAGGCGTTGGTGACCGGCGTGGGGTTGCCGACGGACTGCTGAGTCATTGCGTGGGGCTCCTCGGGCTCTCCTGCAAGGGGGCGGCCGACTTGTCTGCGCAGCACCAGATCCCGCGGGGAGGGGGTCGGCCTACGACTTACAGGCCCTCGCCGCGGCAGCTAAGGAGAAGCAGCCCGAAACTCATGATGCGCCGCAGCCTAACCGAGGGACGGCGGGGGCGCCGGTCCTGTATCAGTATGCAAGACCCGGCAACTGTGTCCGTCTTCCGACGGCTGTCAGTCAAACAGTGATCCTTCACTCGATGCATTGAAATATCGCGTAAATCATGGTCGCAGGTAGTGACAGCGGCATGACCCGGTGCCACATTGCTCGCCATGGAAGCCATCCGCCCCGTCTTCTGCACCATCGTGCCGCCCCACGTCCTCGACAAGCTCGCACGGGCCGAGGACCCCGCGCTCTCCGGACCCGCCCGCCGCACGCTCGAAGCGGACGCCGCGCAGCGCACCCACCGCCGGCTGACCACGGTCATCGGCGCACCGTCGCTCGCCCCCGCACCGGGGGCCGCGGACAACCTGGTCCACCGCACCATCCACGACGCGCAGGGCAGGCGCGACCTGCCGGGCAAGATCGTACGGAAGGAGGGCGACAAGCCCACGAAGGACGCCACCGTGAACCGGGCGTACGCCGGTCTCGGCGCCACCTTCGACCTGCTCCTCAAGGCCTTCGACCGCAACTCCATCGACGGCAACGGCATGCCGCTGCTGGCCACCGTCCACTTCGACAAGAACTACGGGAACGCGTTCTGGGACGGCGAGCAGATGGTCTTCGGCGACGGGGACGGGGAACTCTTCCTCGACTTCACGATCCCCGTCGACGTCATGGGCCACGAGCTGGCGCACGGCGTGACCCAGTACACGGCGAACTTCACGTACTTCGGCCAGCCCGGTGCGCTCAACGAGTCCATGTCGGACGTCATCGGCTCGCTCGTGAAGCAGTACGTCAACGACCAGACGGCCGCCGAGGCCGACTGGCTGATCGGCGCCGGGCTGCTCGCCGACCGCGTCACCGGGGTCGCGCTGCGCTCGATGAAGGCCCCGGGCACGGCGTACGACGACGACGTCCTGGGCAAGGACCCGCAGCCCGCCACGATGGACGACTACGTCACCACCGGCCGCGACAACGGCGGTGTGCACATCAACTCGGGCATCCCCAACCACGCGTTCTACCTGCTCGCCGACGCGCTCGGCGGCAAGGCGTGGGAGCGGGCCGGGCAGATCTGGTACGACACCCTCACCGCGGGGACCCTCACCGTCACGCCGACCTTCGCGGACTTCGCGCAGGCGACGGTGGCGGCGGCGCACCAGCGGTTCGGGGACGGCGAGGAGAAGCAGGCGCTACTCAAGGCCTGGGAGCAGGTCGGCGTGCCCACCCAGCCGAAGGCGAAGCCGTAGACCGTACGGAGACGACAGGGGCGTCCCGGCCACGACCGGCGGGGCGCCCCTGCCGGCGGAGCCCGTCGGCGCCCCCTACCGGCGGAGCCCGCCGCGTACTAGAACGGACCCCATGCTTATTTCGGTAGTCCGCAGCGGAGGTTTCGCCGGCATCGAGCGGCGGGCCGAGGTCGACACGTCGGGCCGGCCCGACGCCCGCGAGTGGCACGCCCTGGCCGCGGCCGCCGTCGCCTCGGGCCGGGGCGTCCGGCTGCCGGGGGCGGCGATCCCCGACGGGTTCAGCTACGAGATCACCGTGGACGGGCAGACCGTGCACTGCGCGGAGCCGCAACTCTCCGACGCGCAGCGGGACTTGATCTCACGGGTGCTGAAGGAAGGCGCGTAGCGAGGCGCGCACCAGGACGCCCGACGAGCCGCTCGACAACACGGGCGGTCACATCCGTTGACAGCGTTACCCAGGGGTACCGACCATCTCCCCCATGACAACGCTGCCGTCCGGCCGCCCGGCCGACCCGTCCGCACCACTGCCCCGCTTTCCGGCCAACTTCCTCTGGGGAGTGTCCACTTCGGCCACCCAGATCGAGGGTGCGGTGCGGGAGGACGGGCGCGGGCCCTCCTCGTGGGACGCCTTCGCCGCCGAGCCGGGCCGGATCAAGGACGGTTCGGACGCGTCCGTCGCCGCCGACCACTACCACCGCTACCCCGAGGACGTGGCCCTGCTCAAGGACCTCGGGGTGGGCGGGTACCGCTTCTCGGTCTCCTGGTCGCGGGTGCTGCCCGAGGGGGCGGGGCCGGTCAACAAGGCGGGCCTCGACTTCTACGACCGGCTCGTCGACGCACTCTGCGAGGCGGGGGTCCGCCCGGTGCCGACCCTCTTCCACTGGGACACACCGCTCGCACTGGAGGAGCGGGGCGGGTGGCTGGAACGGGACATCGCGTACCGGTTCGCGGAGTACGTGGACGTGGTCGCGGAGCGGCTCGGGGACCGCGTCGGCCGCTGGATCACCCTCAACGAACCCGCCGAGCTCACCATGCTGGGCCACGCCCTGGGCGACCACGCGCCGGGCAGGCGGCTGCTGTTCGACGCGGTGCCCGTCGCCCATCACCAGCTCCTCGCGCACGGCCTCGCCGTGGACGTGCTGCGCTCGCGCGGCTCGGGCTCCATCGGCATCGCCAACTCGCACGGCCCGACCTGGGCCGCATCGGACTCCGAGGCGGACCGGGGCGCCGCCGACTTCTACGACCTGCTGCTGAACCAGCTGTTCGCGGACCCGCTGCTGCTGGGGAGGTACCCGGAGGGCATCGCGGAGATGCTGCCGGGCCCGGTCGAGGAGGACCTCCGGCTGATCTCCCAGCCGCTGGACTGGTACGGCGTCAACTACTACCAACCGACCCGGGTGGGCGCCCCCGACCCGGCGGTCTCCGCGCACTTCGCCGGGATACGGATACCGCCCGAGATGCCCTTCTCCCTCCACCCCGTCGAGGGGTACCCGCACACCGCCTTCGACTGGCCGGTGGTGCCGTCGGGCCTGACCGAACTCCTCGTCGCCTTCCGGGACCGGTACGGCGACAGCCTGCCGCCCGTCGTCATCACCGAGAACGGGTGCAGCTACGAGGGCATCGACGACCAGGACCGGATCGCCTACCTGGACGGCCATCTGCGCGCCCTGCACGACGCGATGGAGGCGGGCGTCGACGTCCGCGGGTACTTCGTGTGGTCACTGATGGACAACTGGGAGTGGGCCCAGGGGTACGCGCAGCGCTTCGGCCTGGTCCACGTGGACTTCGCCGACGGCTCCCTGACCCGCACACCGAAGGCTTCGTACGGCTGGCTGCGGGACGCCCTACGGGCGCAGAAGTGAGGTCGCCCTGCGGGGCGGGTGGGTTGTACGTGCAGGTGCGTCGTGGCTGGCCGCGCAGTTCCCCGCGCCCCTGAAAGCCTGCCCTACGGGCAGCTGAAGCCGCCGTCCCCCCTAGCCTCCTTGGGCAGCGGGGCCGCCCCCCGGGGGCGGGACGGGTGGGCAAGGGGGCGGCCCCCACGCGGAGCCCCACCCTCCCGACCACGCGCCCACGCGACGGCACGCCCCTCCGCGACCGCACGCGCTCGCGACCGCCCAACCCGCCTCAGAAGCCCAGCTTGCGCAACTGCTTCGGATCCCTCTGCCAGTCCTTCGCGACCTTCACATGAAGGTCCAGGTACACCGGCGTCCCCAGCAGCGCCTCGATCTGCTTGCGGGACTTCGTCCCGACGTCCTTCAGCCGCTGGCCCTTCGGGCCGATGATGATGCCCTTCTGGCTCGGCCGCTCGATGTAGACGTTCGCGTGGATGTCGAGCAGCGGCCGGTCCGCAGGACGGTCTTCCCGGGGAAGCATTTCCTCGACCACCACCGCGATCGAGTGCGGCAGCTCGTCGCGCACACCCTCCAGCGCCGCCTCGCGGATCAGTTCCGCGACCATGACCATCTCGGGCTCGTCCGTGAGGTCGCCCTCCGGGTACAGCGGCGGGCTCTCCGGGAGCATCGGCGCGATGAGGTCCGCAAGCAGCGACACCTGCTGGTCGCCGACGGCCGACACCGGCACGATCTCCGCCCACGCGATGCCCAGCTCGCGCCCGAGCTCGTCGATCGCGAGGAGCTGCTCGCGCAGCTGCTTCGGCGAGACGAGGTCGGTCTTCGTCACGATGGCGATCTTCGGGGTCTTCTTGATCCCGGCGAGTTCCTTGGCGATGAACTTGTCGCCGGGTCCCAGCTTCTGGTCGGCGGGCAGGCAGAAGCCGATCACGTCGACCTCGGCCCACGTCGTCCGTACGACGTCGTTGAGCCGCTCGCCGAGCAGCGTGCGCGGCTTGTGCAGGCCCGGCGTGTCCACCAGGATCAGCTGCGCGTCCGGCCGGTGCACGATGCCGCGCACCGTGTGCCGGGTGGTCTGGGGGCGGCTGGAGGTGATGGCCACCTTCTGACCGACCAGAGCGTTCGTAAGGGTGGACTTGCCCGCGTTGGGGCGGCCCACGAAGCAGGCGAAGCCGGCCCGGTGGGGGGCGGGGTCGGCTGCGGGGTTTTCGGGAGTACGAGCGCTCATGGGCCCCATTCTCCCCGATGTACGCCGAAGGGCCGACCAGTGGTCGGCCCTTCGATGTCGTACGGGTGCGCAGGCGGCGTGGTTACGCCAGACCGCCCTTGGCGCCGCAGGAGCCCCAGGCGCCCGCGCCCTGGCTCGCCAGGACCTTCTCGGCGACGGCGATCTGCTGGGCCTGGCTCGCCTGGTGGGCGCTCGGCGCGTGCGCGGTGCCGCCGAAGGCCGCCCAGGTCTGCTGGGTGAACTGGAGGCCGCCGTAGTAACCGTTTCCGGTGTTGGTGGCCCAGTTGCCGCCCGACTCGCACGCCGCGACGGCCGACCAGTTCGCACCCGAAGCGGCGGACGCGGAGCCCGCACCCGTCAGGAGCACGGCCGCTGCGGCGCCTGCCGCGACGACGGAACCGGTGATGCGGCGGGCGGCGGTGGTGCGGATCAGGGAGGAGAACACGTAGTGACCTAACGGTGGGGGACGTGGACCGCCGCACGGGAACTTGCGATGTCCCTTGCGGCGTGTCTCCACACTCCCAGCGCGCGCCGCCCCGATCCACGGCCTTTCGGAAGCCTCGCGGGGGCCGGACGTCCCGGCCGCACCGCACCCCTCCCCCTGGCCGGAGGGCCCGGGCCGAAGGTCCCGCCGCGGGCGTCACGCGGGCGGACGGGCCCCGTACGTACGAAACGGGCGGGGGTCGCCCGACCCACCGCCCGTACCGCACGTGTGCTGTGTCACAGGACCCGCGGCTACGCCCCGGCCTGCGGCTACGCCCCGACCCGCGCCTTCACCGCCGCGTCCGGCCCGGCCACCAGTACCGGGGTGCCCGCGCCGCCCAGGTCCCGTACCGCTGCCAGGTCGGCGTCCGCGGCCCCGTCGGCGGCCGTCACGACGGCCGCCGCCTCCAGGGACCGCGCGCCGCTGGCGACGGCCATGGCGACGGCGGTCTGCAGCGCGCTGAGGCTCAGCGAGTCGAGGGCGACGGTCCCGGCGACGTACGTACGCCCGGTCTCGTCGCGCACGGCCGCGCCCTCGGGCACTGCGTTGCGGGCGCGGGTGGAGCGCGCGAGGGTGATGAGCTTCTGGTCCTCGGGGCCGAGGGGGGCGGTGGCGCCCCGGCCGTCCTGAGTGCCCTGGCTGTCCGGGCTGTCCTGGCTGTCCTGGCTGTCCTGGGTGGTCATGCCCCGAGCATAGGAAGCGCTCAGGCCTTCTTGCCCTCGGGGCCCGCCTTGGTGACCTTCTCGACCTTGGCGACGGACTTGGTGAACGCCTCCGCGAAGGCCTGGGTGTCGGCCTTCAGGAAGCTCATCTCCACCGTGGTGGCGATCGCTCCGCCGACGCGCGCGTTGGCGATGTCGTACTGCATGGACGGCATCTCCGGGTCGTCCGAGGTGAGCTTGAGGCGCAGGCCCTGGGAGTCCTGGCCCGCCTTCGGCACGGACAGGTCCTCGTACGCCACGGTGACCTTGTCGCCCTCGAAGTCGCCGGTGAAGCTGCGGCAGCTCGGGGGCAGCGGCGGCTCCTTCATCAGCTTCTTGGCCTCGGCCTCGGTGTAGGCGGTCACCCCGCCGACCAGGATCGGCCCCTCCTGCGACTTGGTGAAGCCCACGACGGCGGAGTTCTGGGGCTTGGGGCCCTTCTCGGAGCCCACCACCGCGTCGAGCAGGAACTGGCACTCGGGCTTGTCGGACTTGCCCATCCCGAACTCGGCGTTGCCCGCGTCGCTCGCCGAGATCTCGTTCTCCTTGCTCCAGCCGGTGGGCATGTCCCGCACCTCCAGGAGGGCGGACTCCACCTGGCGCTGGGTGAGCGGTGCGACGGCCGGCGGCGTCGAGGGCTTCGCTGCGGCGGGCGTCTTCTTCGCCGCGGGCTTCTCCTCCGCCTCCGTGCTGCCTCCGCACGCGGTGGCCAGGAGAACGGACGAGGCGGCCAGACCGACGGCGGCGGCACGGAGGGTACGAGTACGCACGGGAGCTCCCGAAGAGGATGTTCGATTTACTCCCGGGAATCTAAACGGAAGGTAAAAGAAACACCAAATCCGGACAGGATGTCCCGGAAGGGGGCGACCCGGCCCCCACCGGAGGCATCGGCTCAGCCCGCCACCGTGTCCCCACCGGAGGCATCGGCTCAGCCCGCCACCGTATACATCGCCTCGCGCCGCCCCTCCGGCGTCGACAGCCACTCCATCTTCTTTGCCGTCCCCGTGTCCGGACGCGGCGTGTGCAGCACGATCACCAGGTCGGGGCGGGCCGGTACGCGCAGCTGGGTGGTTTCCACGTGCAACTGACCGACCACCGGATGCGTCAGGGTCTTGACCAGCTGCCCGCCCGGCGCGATGTCCCTGCGCTCCCAGAACCCGCCGAATTCCGGGCTGAGTTGCCTCGCCCGCTCGATGACGTCCCGGAAGCCGTCGTCGTCCGGCCGCTCCGAGCACGCCGACCTGAACTGGGCCACCACCTGGCCCGCGAGCTCCTCCCAGCCCTTCGTCCTGGCCCGGTACACGGGGTCGGTGAAGAAGGCGATCAGACAGTTCTGGACGAGCCCCGGCCGCATTCCGAGGACCATCGCGGCGGCGTCGTTGTACTGGATCGTGTTCCAGTACGCGTCCATGATGTGCGCCGGGTACGGCATCCACGCGTCGATGAGCCGCCGCAGCCCGCCGCACATGTCCGTGGTGCCCGGATCGACCTCGGGGGCGGGCGGGTTGAGCCCGGCGAGCACGTACAGATGACGGCGTTCGGAGCTGCTCAGCCGCAGCACCCGCCCCACCGAGTCGAGCACCTGCGGCGACACCGTGATGTCCCGCCCCTGCTCCAGCCACTGGTACCAGCTGACGCCGACCCCCGCGAGCACCGCGACCTCCTCGCGGCGCAGGCCCGGGGTGCGGCGCCGGGCGCCGCCGTCGGGAAGTCCCGCCTGAGTGGGGGTGATCCGGGCCCGACGGCTCATCAGGAACTCGCGCAGCTCGCTGAGCCGGTGCTCCTTCATGCTCGTGTGTCTGCCGCCACCCGTGCTCACGTGTCTGCCGCCGCCCGTACTCACGTGTCTGCCGCCGCCCGTGCTGTGTGCTGCCGTCGTCATGCCGTGTCTCCCCCTGATTCCGGCTGCCTGGTGGTGGCGCCAACAGGATAAGTTCCCGCTCCCCACGGGCATTCCGGGAAACGGAAGCTGTGGCACATGGCACTCGACACACCCCCCGCTCCCGCCCCTCCCCAGGCGCACCCCACCGCTCCCGCCCGGCTGACCGGCCGCGCCGCCCTCGTCCTGTTCGTGCTGGCCGCCGCGCAGTTCATGGTGGCGCTCGACTTCTCCGTACTGAACGTGGCGCTGCCCGCCCTCGGCGCCGACCTCGGCATGAGCCAGTCCGCACTCCAGTGGGCGGTCACCGCCTTCGCGCTCCCGTCCGGCGGTTTCCTGCTGCTCTTCGGCCGCATGGGCGACCTGTTCGGCCGCCGCAAGCTGTTCCTGGCCGGGCTCGCCCTGTTCGGCACGGCGTCCCTGCTCGCCACCTTCGCCTGGGACCCGACGTCCTTCCTGGCCGGGCGTGCCCTCCAGGGCATCGGCGCCGCCGCGATCGTCCCCACCGGAATGTCGCTCCTCACCACCACCTTCCCCGAGGGCCCGCAGCGCGACCGTGCGCTGGGCATCAGCGGCACGCTGCTCTCGCTGGGCTTCACCGTCGGCATGGTCCTCGGCGGCGTCCTCACCGACGCCCTCGGCTGGCGCTCCACCATGGGGCTGCTCGCGCTGTTCACCCTGATCGTGCTGCCGCTCGCCCCCGGCATCCTGACCGAGTCCCGCAACCCGGAGCGCCCGCGCCTGGACATCCCCGGTGCGATCACCGTCACCGGTGGTCTGCTCTCCCTGATCTACGCCCTGTCCACGGCCGCCGAGCGCGGCTTCGGCGGCACGGACGTGATCGTCACCCTCGTCGCGGGTCTCGCGCTCCTCACCGCCTTCGTCCTCATAGAGGCGAAGGCGAAGGCCCCGCTCGTCTCGCTCCCCATGCTGCGCCGCCCGTCGGTCGCCTGGGGGAACCTGGGCGGTCTGATCACCTTCGCGACGATGACCACCGTCGTCTTCGTCCTGACCCTGTACCTCCAGGAGATCCTGCACCTGTCGGCCTCGCAGACCGGCCTGGTCTTCGGTGTGCAGGGCGTGCTGTCGGTCGTCGCGGGCACCCTCACCCCGAAGGTCGTCGGCCGTGTCGGCGCCCGCCGCACCCTGGTGGTGTCCCTGCTCCTCCAGGGCCTGCTGATGGCGGCGCTGGTGACCGTCGGCGAGGAGTCCGGGGCCCTGCTCGTGACGGTCCTCGTCTCCCTGGCGAGCATGGCGCACCTGGGCGCGATCGTCTCGTACGGCCTGACGGTGACCTCCGGGGTCCCCGACTCGGAACAGGGCCTGGCGACCGGCCTGGTCACCACCACCCAGCAGGTGGCCATGACGATCGGCATCCCGCTGCTCGGTGTCCTAGCCACCACTCAGGGCGACCTCTTCACCGGCGTGCGCCTGGTCCTCGGCCTCGCCGGCGGACTGGCCGTGCTCACCGCCCTGCTGGCCGCGTACGGGCTGCGCGGACGCGCGGTCAGGGGCGGTCGAGCCTGAGCCGGACCGCCCTCGGCATCCCGGCCACCACCAGGTCGTACGAGTCCTCGACCAGCTCGCGCAGGAGCCGGTCGGGGACCGTTCCGTCGAGGGTGACGGTGTTCCAGTGCCGCTTGTTCATGTGCCACCCGGGCACGATCGCGGGGTACTGGGCCCGCAGCCGGAGCGCGTTCTCCGGGTCGCACTTCAGATTCACGGTGAGCGGTGAGGAATCGAGGGCGCTGAGCGCGAACACCTTGCCCAGCACCTTGAAGACGGAAGTCTCCGGCGTAAAGGGAAACTCCTCGACGGCTTCATTGAATTCGAGGCAGAAGGCACGGAGCTGGGCGGGGGTCATGAGGGCCAGTATGCCCGGACCCTCAAGCGCCGGACAGGCTGAGATTCTCAGCCCGTCCGGCGCTTGAGGACGCGCGGCGCAGCCGGGCACGGGGCGCAGCCCCGAACATCAGCCCCCACCGGCCCGCGCGCAGAAGACCCGCCCCCTACTCCACACCCTCCGACACCACCGGCTCGGCGAGCACCGTCACGATCTTGTTCCGCCGCCCCGCCGGCGACTCCGCCGTCAGCCGCAGCCGCCGCCCGTCCGGCAGGTCGACCATCGCCGACGCCCCGGCGATCGGCACCCGGCCGAGGGCCTTCGCCAGCAGCCCGCCCACCGTTTCCACGTCCTCGTCGTCGAACTCGTCGAGCCCGTACAGCTCCCCGAGGTCGTCGATGTCCAGCCTCGCCGTCACCCGGAAGCGCCCGTCCCCGAGCTCCTCGACCTGGGCGACCTCGCGGTCGTACTCGTCGGTGATCTCCCCGACGATCTCTTCGAGGATGTCCTCGATCGTCACGATCCCGGCCGTGCCGCCGTACTCGTCGATCACCACCGCCACGTGGTTGCGCTCCTGCTGCATCTCGCGCAGCAGATCACCGGCGTTCTTCGTGTCGGGCACGAAGACCGCCGGCCGCATCGCGGTGGAGACGAGATCCGACTCCGAGTCCCGGTTCACGTGCGTCTTGCGCACCAGGTCCTTCAGATAGACGACGCCCACCACGTCGTCCTCGTTCTCCCCGGTCACGGGGATCCGCGAGAACCCGGACCGCAGCGCCAGCGTCAGCGCCTGCCGGACCGTCTTGAAGCGCTCGATGGAGACCAGGTCCGTCCTCGGCACCATCACTTCCCGCACCAGGGTGTCGCCCAGCTCGAAGACCGAGTGGACCATGCGCCGCTCGTCGTCCTCGATGAGCGACTCCTGCTCCGCGAGGTCGACCATGGCGCGCAGTTCCGCCTCGCTCGCGAAGGGGCCCTTGCGGAAACCCTTTCCGGGCGTCAGTGCGTTGCCGATCAGGATGAGCAACTGCGGAATCGGCCCCATGATCCGGGCCAGCGGCAGCAGCACGTACGCCGAGGCCGTGGCCGTGCTCAACGGGTGCTGCCGCCCGATCGTGCGCGGCGAAACCCCCACCGCGACGTACGAGACGAGCACCATCACCGCGATGGCGACGAGCAGCGCCTGCCAGGTCTCGTCGAAGACTTCGAGGAAGCCGTACGTCACCAGGACGCCGGCCGCCATCTCGCAGGCGACGCGCGCCAGCAGAGCGACGTTCAGGTACCGCGTCGGATCGGCGGCCACCTGCGCGAGCTTCGCGCTGCCGCGCCTGCCCGCCCGTACCGCCTCCGCGGCCCGGAAGCTCGTGACGCGGGCCAGGCCGGCCTCCGCGCACGCGGCCAGCCAGGCCACGACGACCAGGGCGACGGCACCGACGATCAGTTGCGGACTCATGAGACGGTCGGCGCCGGGGAGGGTCCTGTGAGGCCCTTCTCCGCCCGCCAGCCGTCGACGATGGCCGCCTGCAGGCCGAACATCTCTGCCTTCTCGTCGGGCTCCTCGTGGTCGTACCCGAGGAGGTGCAGCACGCCGTGCACGGTGAGGAGCTGGAGCTCCTCGTCCATGGTGTGCTCGGTGTCGGCGTCCTTGCCCTGCTGCTCGGCGACCTCCGGGCAGAGCACGATGTCACCGAGGAGCCCCTGCGGGGGCTCCTCGTCGTCCTTCGTCGGCGGACGCAGCTCGTCCATCGGGAAGGACATGACATCGGTCGGGCCGGGGAGGTCCATCCACTGGATGTGCAGCTGCTCCATGGCGTCGGCGTCCACGACGATCACCGAGAGCTCGGAGAGCGGGTGGATGCGCATCCGCGTGAGGGCGTAGCGGGCGATGTCGAGGATCGCCCGCTCGTCGACCTCGGTTCCGGACTCGTTGTTGACGTCGATCGACATGGTGCGCTTCTGCTCTACTTCCCGGTTCGGCCGCCCTGTCCCTTCTGGGCCTCGGTGCGGCTGTCGTACTGCTCGTACGCGTCGACGATACGGCCGACGAGCTTGTGCCGTACGACATCCTCCGACGTGAGCCGCGAGAAGTGGATGTCCGGGACGTCCTTGAGGATGTCCTGGACCTGGCGCAGACCGCTCTTCGTGCCGTTCGGCAGGTCGACCTGGGTGACGTCGCCGGTGATGACGATCTTTGAGTCGAAGCCGAGGCGGGTGAGGAACATCTTCATCTGCTCGGTGCTGGTGTTCTGCGCCTCGTCGAGGACGACGAACGCGGAGTTCAGCGTGCGGCCGCGCATGTACGCCAGGGGGGCCACCTCGATCGTCCCGGCCGCCATCAGGCGGGGGATGGTCTCGGGGTCCATCATGTCGTGCAGCGCGTCGTAGAGCGGGCGCAGATACGGGTCGATCTTGTCGAAGAGCGTGCCGGGCAGGAAGCCCAGGCGCTCGCCTGCCTCGACGGCGGGGCGGGTCAGGATGATCCGGTCGACCTGCTTGGACTGGAGCGCCTGGACCGCCTTCGCCATGGCGAGGTAGGTCTTGCCCGTGCCCGCGGGGCCGATGCCGAAGACGACGGTGTTCTTGTCGATGGCGTCGACGTACCGCTTCTGGTTGAGCGTCTTGGGGCGGATGGTGCGGCCGCGGTTGGAGAGGATGTTCTGGGTGAGCACCTCGGCGGGGGTCTCGGCCACCGCTCCGCCGCCCGCGCCGTTGCCGTTCGCCCTGAGCATGGCGATCGAGCGTTCCACTGCGTCCTCCGTCATCGGCTGTCCGGTGCGGAGCACCAGCATCATCTGGTCGAACAGCCGCTGGATCAGGGCGACTTCCGCCGGTTCCCCCGTAGCGCTGATCTCATTGCCCCGGACGTGGATGTCGGCCGCCGGGAAGGCCTCTTCGATCACGCGCAGCAGGGCGTCGCCTGATCCGAGCACCATCACCATGGGGTGAGTGGCAGGGATCTTGAACTCGGCACGGGCCTGCGGCTGCTGTGTGGGTGTCTGAGTCATGGGCCGGCACTGTGGCCTGCACATACCTCCCGTTGCAGGGTTCTCGCTGCTCGACAACCTCTGGAATCCCAAGCGTACGACTCGCCGCTGACAACACCGAGGGGTTTTACCCCCGGGGTTTTACCTCCGGGGTTGATCCTTCGAAGTCGTGCCTTCGAAGGCATGTCTTCGGCACTGTGCCTTCGTGCGTCACGCACGGAAACCGATCGTCGGTACGGCCCTGCGCAGCGGCCACGGCCGTGCGTCCGCCGGGAGGAGGTCCTCCAGGAACGCGTACCGGCGCAGCGCCTCCCGGTCCTGGGCGTCGTGCCCCTGCACCTGCTGCCACCACGCGCCGATCTCCGACCAGCCGGGCGCGGACAGCGAGCCGCCGAACTCCTGCACGGAGAGGGCCGCGGTCAGTCCCGCGAAGGCGAGCCGGTCGGCGAGCGGCCAGTCCGCGAGGGTGCCGGTGACGAACCCGGCAACGAAGACGTCCCCGGCGCCGGTCGGGTCCAGCGCCTCGACGGCGATGGCGGGCACCTCCGCGGTCTCGCCGGTCGAGCCGTCCACCGCGTACGCGCCCTCCGCACCCAGGGTGACGACCGCGAGCGGCACCTTCTCGGCGAGCTTGCGGGCGGCTCTGCGGGGGCAGTCGGTGCGGGTGTAGCGCATGGCCTCCTCGGCGTTCGGGAGGAAGGCCTCGCAGTGCTCCAGGTCGGCGAGCCCGGCCAGGTCCCAGCGGCCGGTGTCGTCCCAGCCGACGTCGGCGAAGATTTTGGCGCCGCAGCGGGCGGCGGACGCGGTCCACTCCTCGCGGCGGCCCGGGGCGAGGGACGCGATGGCGGCGCGCGCGCGAGGCGGGCAGGACGGGAAGGGTGCGGAACCGCCCGGCGGGGGCGCCTCGTGGCCGTGCGACACCATGGTGCGCTCGCCCTCGTACGCCATGGAGACGGTCACCGGGGAGTGCCAGCCGGCGACCGTACGGGACATGCCGAGGTCGATGCCCTCGCCGTCGGCGAGGGCGTCCCAGCAGTACTCGCCGTAGTGGTCGTCGCCGAAGGCCGCGGCGAGGGAGGTGCGCAGTCCGAGGCGGGCGAGGGCGGTGGCCATGTTGGCGACGCCGCCGGGGCTGGAGCCCATGCCGCGGGCCCAGGTCTCGGTGCCTCTGACGGGGGCTCTGTCGAGGCCGGTGAAGATGATGTCCAGGAACACCGTGCCGGTGAGGAACACGTCGCACGCGGGGCCGTCGGGGGCACGCAGGCCGTCGAGGGGGTCGACCCTGCGGACCGGGTCGTGGCCGTGGTGGTCGGCGTAGCGGTCGCCGAAGTGCTGGTGCGTGCTCACTGTTCGCTCCCCGTCGTGCGGTGCGTGTGCTGCCGTTTTGCGGCCAGTGTGCACGATCGACGGGGCCGGACGGCGCTCTGTGAACGGGGTGTGACGTGTGGCTGCGGAGTGGATCCGGTGCCCGCCGGTTCAGTGGATCCGATGCCCGCCGGTTCAGTGGATCCGGTGCCCGGCCGGGTTCAGTGGATCCGGTGCTCGGTCCAGAAGGGCGTGAGGTCCTTCTCCGTCGCCGCCTGCGCGGCCCGCTTGAAGGCGGCGGTGGTGGAGACGCCCAGCCAGTGGTCGCGCACGTAACCGCGCAGCATGGTGGCCATGGCGGGGCTGCCCAGGGTGCGCTCCAGGTCGTGCAGGGCGCAGGCGCCGCGCGAGTAGGCGACCCACGAGAACTCGGACCTGCGGCCGTCCGCGAAGTAGCCCATGGAGCGGGTCAGGGCTGCGGTGTCGCTGGGCCAGTCGTCGTCGGCCCAGCAGGTGGTCGTGGGCTGGCGCCAGTAGAGCTGGGCCGCGTACTGCGCGAAGGACTCGTCGAGCCAGGGCGCGGCGTACTGGTCGTTGCCGACGATGCCGTACCACCACTGGTGGGCGATCTCGTGCACGGCCCCGGACCCCTCCGGCTCGGTCCACAGCAGTACGAGGCCGGGGAACTCCATGCTGCCGAAGTCGTCGAGGCGGTCGCTCATGACTAGGTCGAGCTCGCCGTACGGGTAGCGGCCGAAGCGCTCGCCGAACTCGTCGACCGAGCCGGCTGCGTCCTTCAGGGCGCCCTCGACCCCCTCGGTCGTGGCGGTCCAGAAGGCGTTCAGCCGGATCCCGCCGGGCGTGGTCACCGATTTCGTACGGAAAGGTCCCGCCGCCCACGCGAAGTCCCGCACCCCGTGTGCCGTGCTCGTGGTGACGGTCCGGCCGGGAGCGCCCGCGCGCCGGACGGTGGTGCCCGTCGCGGGGACCCCCAGGGCGCTCGGGTGGTCGAGGACGACCCGGAAGTCCCCGGCGAGGGTGTAGAAGCTCTCGCCGAAGCCGACGTCGGGGTCGAGGTGACGGCCCCTCGCGTCCCGCACGGACAGCAGCGGCAGCGCGTTCCCGAGGTAGCGGTGCGCACCGTCGCGCCCGAAGCGGTGGACGCGGTCGGGCACGGCGATCGAGACGTCGAAAGAGACGCTCGTACGGGCCTGGTGGGGCAGCGGCCTCGGCAGGTCGATGCGCAGGGCGGTGCAGTTGACGGCGAGCGGCTGCGGGGTTCCGCCCACGACCCGGCCCACCCGGACCGGCGATGCCTTGCCCGGAGTGCCGCATCCGGCGTCGGGGTGGCCGTTGCCCCACAGGCGTACGTCGACGGAGCGCAGCGGGGTGCGGGAGGCGTTGCGGAAGGAGACCGTCTGGCGGCCCGTCCACTGCGAACCGTCGGCGTCGCTGCGCAGGCGTACGTCGTAGGAGGGCCGGTCGGGGGTCGCGGCGGCCCCTGCCGGTGCCGCCTGTGCCCCTGCCGGTGCCGCCGGTGCCGGGGCCTGAGCCGCCCGCACCGGTGCAGGCGCCGGTGCAGCTGCAGGCACAGGCGCCGGTGCCGCCGCAGGCGCCGGTGCCTGTGCTCCGGCGGACTGCGCCAACAGCAGCACCAGGGCGGCCGACACCGAGCACAGCAGCGCGCTCCCACGTCTCATCGACATCATGACGAGCACGGTAGAACAGCGGTTCGCCCGGACGGGCAAGTTCCGCGCGGACGGCGGCAGTTGCCGGCCCGGCGGGCCCTCGCGGGTCTCACACCCGCTTGGGCACCGGCACCCGCATCAGGTCGGCGGCGACGGTCAGTTCGCCCTCGAAGCCGGCCGCGCGGGCCTGGCGCTCGAACTCCTCGGGGTCGCTGTAGCGCTGCGAGAAGTGCGTCAGGACCAGGTGCCGTACGCCCGCCTCCTGCGCCGCCCGGGCGGCCTGTCCTGCGGTGAGGTGGCCGTGGTCGGTGGCGAGGCGGACGTCCTCGTCGAGGAACGTGGACTCGATGACGAGCATGTCGCAGCCCTCGGCGAGCGCGTGCACGCCGTCGCACAGGCGGGTGTCCATGACGAAGGCGAAGCGCTGTCCGCGGCGTTCCTCGCTCACCTCTTCGAGGTCGACGCCGTGCAGCGTCCCCTCCCGCTGGAGACGGCCGACGTCCGGGCCCTGGATGCCGTGCGCGGCGAGCTTCTCGGGCAGCATGCGGCGGCTGTCGGGCTCGACCAGGCGGTAGCCGTAACTCTCCACCGGGTGCGACAGCTTGTGGGTGTGCAGGGTGTACGCCGGAGTGGCGGCCAGGACGCCGTCGGCGGACGCCGGGACCTGCGCGATGTCGACCGTCTCGCGGTAGGCGGTGGAGTACCGCAGCCGCTCGAAGAAGTGCTGCCCGCTCGCCGGGTAGTGCGCGGTGACGGGGTGCGGGACCTGGTCGAGGTTGATGCGCTGGACGACACCGGCGAGGCCCAGGGAGTGGTCGCCGTGGAAGTGCGTGACGCAGATCCGGTTGATGTCGTGCGCGGCGACCCCGGCGCGCAGCATCTGGCGCTGGGTGCCCTCGCCGGGGTCGAAGAGGATGCCCTCGGCGTCCCAGCGCAGGAGGTAGCCGTTGTGGTTGCGGCGGCGGGTGGGTACCTGGCTGGCGGTGCCGAGGACGACCAGTTCGCGTGCGGACACGGTGCTCTCTTCCGAAACTCTCCGTCGGGCCCTGGGCCGGGCCCTCTTTCGAATCGTCCTTATCCGGGGGGCCAGTTGAGGCCGCGTCCGGCGAGGACGTGGGCGTGCGCGTGGAAGACGGTCTGGCCCGCTCCGGCGCCCGTGTTGAACACGATGCGGTAGCCGTTCTCCTCGACCTTCTCGTCGAGGGCGACCTGTCCGGCCTCGCGCAGCACGTCGGCGGCGATCTGCGGCTCGGCCGCGGCCAGCGAGGCGGCGTCCGGGTGGTGCACCTTGGGGATGACCAGGACGTGGGTGGGTGCCTGCGGGTTGATGTCGCGGAAGGCGACGGTCGTCTCGGTCTCGCGGACGACGGTGGCCGGGACCTCCCCCGCGACGATCTTGCAGAACAGGCAGTCCGCCTGCGGTTCGCCTGCCATGGCGTGCCCTCCTCATGATGCGGTGATCGGTTACGGCGCATGCTATCCGTACGGCGCTGCCGGAACCCGGGGCCGGTCACGGCCCGTTCGAGGCGCGTGCGCGCCCCGTCAGCGGCGCATGCCCGCCCGCTCGAACCAGATCGTCAGCAGGGTCGGCACGAGCGCCAGCCAGAACAGGATCTGCGGCACCAGTCGTTCCGTCCACGGCACGGCGACCACGACGACCGCGCACAGGGTGCACCAGGCGGCCTGCCCGACGGCGACCTTCCCCCAGAAGTTTGTCCTGACAAACGCGCCCATGCTGAGCCGCACCCCGGTGCGCATCCTGCGGTAGCGCCGCCACGCCCCGAACGCCCACACCGCGCCCATCACGGCGAGCGCGTACAGCCGGGTGCCCAGCGGTGCGGGCAGGTCGACGGCGTCGCCCTCGCCGGGGAAGAGCCGCCCGGACACTCCGGCGATCGCCACGCACAGCAGGGCGAGCCAGCGGGTGCCGCGCAGCATCCGGTACACGGCGCCGTCGAGGGCCCTGTGCATCTCCTTGTCCTGCGGGAGGACGGAGAGCGCCGTGGCGTACGAGTCGGCGACCTCCGACAGCTTCGCCGAGGGGTCCGCCGCCCTCGCCTCGGCGAGGACCTTGTGCGCCCACTTGCACTCCGGGTCGAGGGCGAGCGCGGCCCTGGCCGAACTCTCCACGAGGTCCTGCCTCTTGAGGAGTTCGGCGTAGAAGTACACCGCGTGGTGCGCTTCCGGTTCCTCGGGTGCCAGCCGCACCGCCTCGAACGCCACCTCCAGCGCCGCGGGCCACTGGTCGAAGGGGTGCATCATCGCCTTGGCGAGGGCGACGTGCGCGCTCCAGGAGTCCGGTGCGCAGCGGACGGCCTCCCGTCCGGCGGCCAGCGCCTTGTGCCAGTTGGGGGCGCCGTGGAAGAAGTAGGAGCGCAGGATGTGCGCGTACGCGTAGTCGGGGGCGTGTGCGAGGGCCTGGTCGAGCGCCCGCTCGGCCTCCTCGTACTCCTCGGCCCTCAGACTGCAGCGGTGCATCCGCGTCCAGGCCTTCGCGTCGGACGGCTCCTCGGCGAGCCTGCGGGCGATCAGCTCGCGGGCCTCTTCGGTCCTGCCCACCTCCAGGAGGAGGTCCGCCTTCTCGACCGCGTCCTGAAGGCTCCCCGTCGTGCCGCTCACAGTTTCCGCTTCCTCTTGAGATGGGCGAGCAGGTCGTCGTACGTGCCGCCGTCGTTGGCGAACAGCGCCACGTTGCGCGCGGCGGCGAACCAGGCCTCGGTGGACGGCTTGAGCTGCTTCGCGGCGCCCAGCAGGTCCTTCGTGTTGATCATGCGTACGGTGCCGGTGCGCGCGGAGTCCATGAGCGCCGTCTCGGACGCGGTGTCGCAGACGTGCGCGAGGTCGGCGCCGGAGAAGCCGTCCGTGACCTTGACGAGCCTGCCCAGGTCGACGGATTCGATGGGGCGCTCCCGCAGGTGGTAGCGGAGGATCGCCTCGCGGGCCGCCTCGTCGGGCGGCAGCACCAGCAGGGTGCGGTCCAGGCGGCCGGGGCGGCGCAGCGCGAGGTCCACGTCCCAGGGGACGTTGGTGGCGGCGAGGACGAAGACGCCCTCGTTGTCGCCGTCGGCGCCGTCGAGTTCGACGAGGAGCTGGTTGACGGCGTTGCGCAGCCCGCTGTGGTGCGAGCGGCTGCGCTTGGCGCCCAGGGCGTCCAGTTCGTCGAGGAAGACCACGCAGGGGGCCTTGGCGCGGGCGGCCCTGAACACCTCGTGGACGTTCTTCTCGGACTGCCCGATGTACATGTCGAGGACGTCGCTGAGCGACACCGACATGAAGGACGCGCCCATCTCTCCCGCGATCGCACGGGCGATGAACGTCTTGCCGCAGCCGGGCGGCCCGTACAGCAGCAGCCCGCCGCGCAGGCTCTTGCCGAACAGCCTGCGCAGCTCCGGGTTGCGCAGGGGGGCCAGGAACGCCGCCTCCAGGCGGTCCTTGACGTCCTGCATGCCTCCCACGTCCGCGAGGCGGATGCGGCCGGGCGCCTCGATGTCGTACGCGGGGGCGTCGCCGGGGTCGCCTTCGCCGTCGGAGCCGAGCGGACGCTCGACCCCCGGGGGCGTACCGTCCGCTGCCGGGGCCGCCGCCGAGGTGTCGCCGGTCTCGGCGAAGCGCGGCGGCACCGCGTCCCGGACCTCCTGCTCGGCGGCCTGCCAGTCGAACCCTGCCGGGGCCGGGGCGGGTGCTGGTGCGGGTGCGGGTGCTGGTGCCAGGGCCGGTGCCGACGCCGGTGTCGGGGTGCCTCCCATCGCCCGCACCATCAGTGCCCGCGCCTGCGGGTCGCCGGGCGCGTGCGTCAGCGCGACGGCCGCCTCCGCGACGGCCGCGTCGCCCTGTCCCGTGTCGAGCAGCAGCCCGGCGAGGTGCAACCGCAGGGGTACGTCGTCGGGGGCAGCAGCAACGGCCGCGCGCAGGCTGCGTATCAGGGGTGGCTCTTCGGACATGCGGCCACCCTATGAAGACGGTGCGCCCCTGTGCTCACGCGGGTCGGGAAACGGCCTCGCGGCGCCGCTCCACGGCCCCCTACGGCCTCCCCAGCCCTTCCAGCAGCAGCTGCCCGTACTCCCGGTGCGCCAGCGGCAGCCGGAACGTGCCGTCGTCCTCGGGCAGCACCACCGACGCTTCGATCAGCGCGGCCAGTTCGCCGTCGCCCGCGAACACCGTCTTGACCTGCTCGGCGGTGAAGTTCCCGGTGAACGCCGACAGCCTTGCCCACAACAGCCGTTCGGCCCGCCCGCACAGGTCGTGGCTCCAGGCGATCGCCCTCAAGAGGGTGCGGTGCCGGGCGGGATCCTTCGGGCCGTGTATCAACACCCCGAACCGTGCCCCCGGTTCGCACAGGCTGCTGTAGAGCTGCTGCGGGGTGACGGACTTGCCCAGGGTGCGCGCCGCGAGCAGCACGCTCAGCGGGTCGCCGTCGAGGCGCTCGGCGAGCAGCCGGGTCCAGAACACGGGCAGGTCCACCCCCTGCATCGCCGCCTTCTCGCGGAGGAGTTCGACGGTCTGCTCGCGCGACAGCGGGCGCAGCGGCACCCGGTACTCGCCGGGCACGCCGATCGGGCTGCGGCTCGTCATCAGGATCTGCAGACCGGGGCACGAGTCGTGCAACCTGCCCACCAGGTACGCGCAGCCCACCCGGACGCGCTCACAGGTGTCCAGTACGAGCAGCCCGCGCCGCCCCGCGAGGAGCCGCAGCACCGCCTCCATCGGGTCCGTCCCGCTGCCGGGGGCGGTCCCCGCGTGCAGGGCCGCGGCGACGGTCTGCGGGACGAGTGCGGCGTCGGCGCAGTCGGAGAGGTCCGCACGGTGGACGGGGAGATCCGTGACGGACTCCGCGAGTCGGGCGGCGAGATGCGACTTGCCGACTCCGGCGGGCCCGGTGAGGGTCACCAGCCTGGTGTCGACGAGGACGTCGAGGAGCTCACCGAGGGCCGGCTCGTGGGGGATGCGGGGGACGGGGAGGCCGTATGCGGGAGGCATGCGCCCACTGTGTCGGGCACCGGCCCGTCGCGCGCCCCCGAGGGCCGGAGATCCGTACACCTAATTCCCCTGATGGGAACTACGTAGGTATGCGCGGCGGAGACGGCGGTCCCCCACGAACACCTCGCACGAACACCTCGCACGAACACCTCGCACGAACACCTCGCACGAACACCTCGCACGAACACCTCGTCGCGGCAGCCGGACTGCCGGGCTCGGACGTCGCACGCGCACA
Source organism: Streptomyces sp. NPDC021093 (assembly GCF_044333135.1). Taxonomy (NCBI): domain Bacteria; kingdom Bacillati; phylum Actinomycetota; class Actinomycetes; order Kitasatosporales; family Streptomycetaceae; genus Streptomyces; species Streptomyces sp. NPDC021093. Next base: position 236,730 of record NZ_JBIRQJ010000006.1, read on the forward strand.
TCCCTGCCCCGCGGTCACCGCGGTGAACCCCTCACCTCACTTGTCGGAAGGACAGCCGCAGGTGGGTGTCGGATCGGGGGGCGGGTCGGGGGCGGGGTCGGGCGGCGCGGTGACCGTGACGGTGACGGTGGGCCTCGGGTCGGGCGTGGGATCGGGTTCCGGCGGGGCGACGGTGATGGTGGTACGTCCAACGGGCGGCGTCGGGTCCGGGTTCCCGGTCGGCCGGGTCGGTTTCCAGGTGGGCCGGTGCGTGGGCCCCGTGGTCGGACCGGGCCCCGTGGGAGGCTCCGAAGTCGGCCCCGTGGTGGGGGCGTTGCAGTTGCCCAGCACACTCACCCGGAACACGGTCCGTCCCGACACCTTCGCGGTCAGGTCGCCCCGTACGCACCGTCCGTCGCGCTCGTCGGTGACCTTGCCCGCGATACGGATCTCGCGTCCGTCCCGGTCCTGGCCCTCGCACGCGACAGTGGCGACGTTGCGGACCGGTGGGGCGGAAGTGACGCGGGAGGGGCGGGAGTCGGGACCGGCGGTGACCCTGTCGGCATCGCCCCTGCCGGGACCGGCGGTGACCCTGCCGTTCTCCCCGACGGTGGCCGTGCAGGTCATCCAGTTGACGGCGACCCCGGCACGCTGCAGCGCACTCGTGCCGGTCTGGTCGGTGGTCAGCGCGACCGCGAAGGAGCTCAGGCCGCCGGCGGTGCCCGGCTCGCACGCCACGACGCCCGCGACCGCCGCACCTGCGACGCCGATCGCCGCGAGGGTGCGCCGGTGCCGTATCCGCCTCATTGCCCCCATGGGGGGCAGCCTGCCACCGCGCACCGGGGAGGGACAGGGGCGTTTCAGCCGCCGAGCAGCAGCCACTCCTGGAGTTCCACCAGGTTCCCCTCGGGGTCCTTGAGGTGGGCGACACGCATGCGTTCCGTCATCGGTGCGGGCCCGCTCACCAGGGCCGCTCCGCGCCCGGTGATCTCCTCGCAGTACCGGTCGAGGTCGTCGACCCGCAGCACCACGAACGACCGGTGCCCCGTGGGATCCGCGGCGAGCTCCCCCAGCAGCTCGGCCATCATGGCCCGGTCCTGGAGGGCGACCCCGGCGGACCCGGTCGTCGGCGAGAACTTCTCGTACGGCCCGTCGGCGAACCCGGACTGGGGTTTCAGCCCCAGCACGTCGCCGTAGAAGCGGTAGCAGGCACGGAAGTCCGAGACCAGCAGCCGGACTTGAGCGAGTTCCATGGCGCACTCCTCTTTGAGGTGGAGGACAGGGGCTCCCCCGCGGGGCTGTTCCTGCGGGACTGTTCCCGCGGGGCTGTTCCCGCGCGGACTTGTTCAGGACCACCGGCCGGTGCGCCCCAGCAGCAGCGCCGTCGCCGCCGTGCCCGCCGTGGACGTCCGCAGCACGCTGCGCCCCAGCCGGTACGGTTTCGCCCCCGCCGCCGCGAAGACCGCGAGCTCCTCCGGGGACACTCCCCCTTCGGGCCCGACGACCAGCACGATGCTGCCCTCTTGAGGGAGCTCCGCCACCGCCAGCGCACCGCTGTCGGCGTCCCGGTCCTCGTGCAGCACGGCGGCGAAGTCGGCGGTGGCCAGAAGTGCCCCCACCTGCTTGGTGCTCATCGCGTCCGCGACCTCGGGGAAGCGGAGCCTCCGCGACTGCTTCCCGGCCTCCCTCGCGGTGGCCCGCCACTTGGCGAGGGACTTGGCACCCCGCTCGCCCCTCCACTGCGTGATGCAACGCGCGGCCTGCCACGGCACGACGGCGTCGACGCCGGTCTCCGTCATCGTCTCGACCGCCAGCTCGCCCCGGTCCCCCTTGGGGAGGGCCTGCACGACGGTGATGCGCGGCCGCGGCTCGTCCTCGACGACCGTCCCGGTGACCTTCACGACGAGCCGGTCCTTGCCCTCCGCCGCGACGACGACGCCCTCGGCGCCGTTTCCCGCCCCGTCGGTCAGGACGACGTCCTCGCCCGGCTGCAGGCGCCGTACGGACACCGCGTGGCGCCCCTCGGGGCCCTCCAGGACGTACTCCCCGCCCTGCGGCACGCTCTCCACCACGAACACCGGCGCCGTCATGACGTCGACCTCCTCAAAGCCATCTCCGTCCACGCCGAGTCCGCCTCGGCCGCGAGCACCTGTACGAGCCGCCCGGCGGGCAGGTCCCGCGCCAGCCGGTGCCCCTGCCCCGCCCACAGCGCCATGCCCTGGGCGTCGCCCAGCCGCGCGGCGGCCTTGCGCAGCCCGGCGGTCATGTAGTGCACCTCGGGATATCCGGACGGGGCGTACGGGCCGTGCTCGCGCATGAACCGGTTGACCAGGCCCCGCGCGGGGCGCCCGGAGAACGCCCGGGTGAGTTCCGTCCGTACGAACAGGGGGTTCCGCAGGGCCTTCTTGTGCATCGCGTGCGCACCGGACTCCGGGCACGCCAGGAACGCCGTCCCCAGCTGCGCCGCGTCCGCGCCCGCGGCCCGTACGGCGGCGATCTGCGCGCCGCGCATCAGCCCTCCGGCGGCGATCACCGGCAGCTGTACGGTCTCGCGGACCTGCGTCACCAGGGACAGCAGCCCCAGCCCGCTGCTGCCGTCGGTCTGCGGGTCGTCGCGGTGCGTGCCCTGGTGCCCGCCCGCCTCGATGCCCTGCACGCACACGGCGTCCGCACCCGCCCACTCGGCGGCCTGCGCCTCTTCCGGAGTGGTGACGGTGACGATCGTAAATGTCCTGACATTTGCGAGGGCGTCGAGTTCGTCCCTTGAGGGGCAGCCGAAGGTGAAGGACACCACCGGCACGGGGTCGTCGACGAGGAGCGCCAGCTTGGCCTCGTACCCGTCGTCGGTGCCGTGGTCGTCGCGCTCGGCGATCGGCGTCTCGTACCAGGCGCTCTCGCTCGCGAGTTGCTGCCGGTACAGATCCAGGGCCGCCGGGTCGGCGGCGGGCTGCGGCATGAACAGATTGACCCCGAACGGCTTCGAGGTCAGCGCGCGCAGCTGCTTGATCTCCTCGTACATCCCGTCGGCGGTCTTGTAACCGGCCGCGAGGAAGCCGAGCCCGCCGGCGTCGGACACGACACCGGCCAACTCGGGGCAGGAGGCCCCGCCGGCCATGGGCGCCTGCACGATCCCTCGCCGGCACAGCTCTCCCAGCGTGGGCATCACCCTGGACTCAACAGACATGCCCGCATCGTTTCACGCCCGGGCCGACCCGCCGAATCGAACGAGAACGGGGCCGGACCCGATGGTCCGACCCCGTTTCGCACGGACGACAGCGGATGCCCACCGCAGGGACGAGAACTACCGCCCGTTGAAAGCGTCCTTCAACCGTGAGAAGAGCCCCTGCTGCCCCGGCTGACTGTGCGCCCCGGGGGACGACCCCCGGACCCCCAGCAGCCCCGGCACCCGCTGCTCAGCGCCCGTTGAAAGCGTCCTTCAACCGCGAGAAGAGCCCTTGCTGCCCCGGCTGGAACTGCCCCGTGGGCCGCTCCTCGCCGCGCAGCTTCGCCAGCTGGCGCAGCAGGTCCTCCTGCTGCGGGTCCAGCTTCGACGGCGTCAGCACCTCGACGTGCACGATCAGGTCGCCGCGACCGCCACCGCGCAGGTGTGTCACGCCGCGCCCGTGCAGCGGCACCGACTGGCCCGACTGCGTACCGGGCCTGATGTCGATCTCCTCGACCCCGTCGAGCGTCTCCAGCGGCACCTTGGTGCCGAGCGCGCCCGCCGTCATCGGGATGGTCACCGTGCAGTGCAGGTCGTCGCCGCGCCGCTGGAAGGTGGGGTGCGCCAGCTCGTGGATCTCCACATAGAGGTCGCCGGCGGGGCCGCCGCCGGGGCCGACCTCGCCCTCGCCCGCGAGCTGGATGCGGGTGCCGTTGTCGACACCTGCCGGGATCTTCACCGTGAGCGTGCGACGCGACCGGACGCGGCCGTCGCCGGCGCACTCCGGGCACGGCGTCGGCACGACCGTGCCGAAGCCCTGGCACTGCGGGCAGGGCCGCGAGGTCATGACCTGGCCGAGGAACGACCGGGTGACCTGCGAGACCTCACCGCGACCGCGACACATGTCACAGGTCTGCGCGGCGGTGCCGGGGGCCGCGCCCTCGCCGCTGCAGGTCGTACAGACGACAGCCGTGTCGACCTGGATTTCCTTGGTGGTGCCGAAGGCCGCCTCGTTGAGGTCGATCTCCAGCCGGATCATGGCGTCCTGGCCGCGGCGGGTGCGCGAACGCGGGCCGCGCTGGGACGCCGTACCGAAGAAGGCGTCCATGATGTCGGAGAAGTTTCCGAAGCCACCCTGGCCGAAGCCGCCCGCGCCGCCTCCGCCGGAGGCCGACAGCGGGTCGCCGCCGAGGTCGTAGACCTGCTTCTTCTGCGGGTCCGACAACACCTCGTAGGCGGCGTTGATCTCCTTGAAGCGCTCCTGAGTCTTCGGGTCCGGATTCACATCCGGGTGAAGCTCACGCGCAAGACGCCTGAACGCCTTCTTGATTTCGTCCTGGGAAGCGTCGCGGCGCACGCCGAGTACGGCGTAGTAGTCCGTGGCCACTTACGACTCCGCCAGGATCTGTCCGACGTAACGTGCCACTGCGCGTACCGCTCCCATCGTTCCGGGGTAGTCCATGCGGGTCGGTCCGACCACGCCTAGCTTGGCGACTGCCTCGTCGCCCGAACCGTAGCCGACTGCGACCACGGACGTAGAACTGAGTCCCTCGTGAGCATTCTCATGACCGATACGTACGGTCATGCCTGACTCCGTGGCCTCGCCGAGCAGCTTCAGCAGGACGACCTGCTCCTCCAGCGCCTCCAGTACGGGGCGGATGGTGAGCGGGAAGTCGTGGCCGAAGCGGGTGAGATTGGCGGTTCCGCCGATCATCAGCCGTTCCTCGGTCTCTTCCACAAGTGTTTCCAGAAGAGTCGCGAGAACCGTCGAAACGGTTCCCCTGTCCTCCGGTTCGAACGACTCGGGAAGTTCCTGCACCAGTTGCGGCACATCGGCGAACCTGCGGCCCACGACCCGGCTGTTGAGCCGGGCCCGCAGGTCCGCGAGGGACATCTCGCCGAACGGCGCCGGGCAGTCGATCATCCGCTGCTCGACCCGGCCGGTGTCGGTGATCAGCACCAGCATCAGCCGGGCGGGCGCCAGCGACAGAAGCTCCACGTGGCGCACCGTCGACCGCGTCAGCGACGGGTACTGGACGACGGCCACCTGCCGGGTCAGCTGCGCGAGCAGCCGCACCGTACGGGCGACGACGTCGTCGAGGTCGAGGGAGGCGTCCAGGAAGCTCTGGATCGCCCGCCGCTCCGGCGTGGACAGGGGCTTGACCCCGGCCAGCCGGTCGACGAACAGCCGGTAGCCCTTGTCCGTGGGGATCCGCCCGGCACTGGTGTGCGGCTGGGCGATGAACCCCTCGTCCTCCAGGGCCGCCATGTCGTTGCGCACGGTGGCCGGGGAAACACCGAGCTGATGCCGCTCGGTGAGGGCCTTGGAGCCGACGGGCTCCTCCGTGCCGACATAGTCCTGGACGATGGCGCGCAGCACTTCAAGTCTGCGTTCACTGAGCATCGCGCACACCTCCAAGCCGTGATGTTCCCTGGTGCAGATCGGGCGTGCGGGGCTGATACCCCGGCACTCTGCCTGGCACTCCCCGTCTGCGAGTGCCAGCGATTGTCGGGCCAGTGTACGGCGGCGGGGTGCTGCCCGGGCAAGGGCGGCGGCTCACGCTAGCGTCACGGTATGGAGATGCGATGGGAAGAGGCCGGCTGGGAACGTCTCGCTCCGGGTGTCGGCAGGCGCCGGCTGCCGGGCTGGGACGCGACGATCGGCCTGGTGGCGGGCGGGCAGGGAGCGCTTCTGTACGACACGGGGTCGTCGCTTCGCGAGGGCGCCGGGATCCGGCTGCAGGCCGAGTCGTTGCTCGGCCGCAGAGTGACGCATCTCGCGCTCAGCCATCCCCACTTCGACCATGTGCTGGGGTCGGGCGTCTTCGCGGGCGTCGAGGTGTTCGCGGCGGTCGGCATGGACACGCTGCTCGTCTCGCAACGGGAGTCGATCTCCACCGACGCGGTACGTCACGGAGTGGCGCCGGACGCCGCCGTCGAGGCCGCGGAGCTGCTGGCCGCCCCGCACCACCTGGTCTCCGACGAGCGGACCCTCGACCTGGGCGGCGGGCGCAGCGTCCTGTTCGCCAACCTGGGCCCCGCGCACAGCGGCCACGACCTGGTGGCCCTCGTGCCGGGCCTGGAGGGCGGCCCCGAGGTCGTCTTCTGCGGGGACCTGGTGGAGGAGTCGGGGGAGCCGCAGGCGGGCACTGACGCGGTCGGTGGGCGGTGGCCCGAGGCACTGGACCGGCTCCTCTCTCTGGGCGGCGAGGACGCCGTGTACGTGCCGGGGCACGGTGCCGCGGTGGACGCGGCGTTCGTACGGGCCCAACGCGACGCGCTGGCACGCCGTTTCAGGGCCTCCTAGCTGCCCCTCGTGCACGTGTCGTAGCGTCAGCCGCATGCGCAGCTACAGCCCCGACTTCACCCCGCCCTGGAAGAAGTCGACGCCCGCCCCCGAACTCCCCGCCGATCACGACCTGGTGGTGGAGGAGGTGTCGACCGGCTTCTGCGGTGCGGTGATCCGTACCGAGAAGACGGCGGAGGGCCCGACGGTCACCCTGGAGGACCGCTTCGGCAAGCACCGGGTGTTCCCGATGACTGTGGCCGGCTTCCTCTTCGAGGGCGCGCCGGTGACGCTGGTACGGCCGTCCTCGGGGGCCGGTCCTGTGCGCCCCGCCCGGACCGCTTCCGGTTCGGTCGCCGTCACGAACGCGCGGGCGCGCGTGGCGCGGGCGGGCCGCATCTATGTGGAGGGGCGGCACGACGCGGAACTGGTGGAGCGCGTCTGGGGCGACGACCTGCGCATCGAGGGCGTCGTCGTCGAATACCTGGAGGGCATCGACGACCTGCCGGCGATCGTCGCCGGGTTCGCCCCGGGACCGGACGCGAAACTCGGTGTCCTGGTCGACCACCTGGTGCCCGGTTCGAAGGAGTCCCGCATCGCCGCCGGGGTGACGGACGCCAACGTCCTGATCGTCGGACACCCGTACATCGACGTGTGGGAGGCCGTGAAGCCGTCCTCCGTCGGCATTCCCGGCTGGCCGCGGATCCCGCGCGGCCAGGACTGGAAGACGGGCGTGTGCCGGGAACTGGGCTGGCCGGACAACACGGGCGCCGCCTGGCAGCACATCCTGGCGCGGGTCCGCTCGTACAAGGACCTTCAACCGTCCCTGCTCGGTGCGGTGGAGCGGCTCATCGACCACGTGACGGTCGGCGACGTGCCGCAGGGCTGACCGACGCGTGCCCCGGCCCGCCCTGCCGCGGGGCCGACCGGCGCCGGGCGCCGCGGCACGGCGGCGCCCCGCCCGGTGCTCAGTCCACCAGGTCCCGTACCACCGCGTCCGCCAGCAGCCGGCCGCGCAGGGTGAGCACCGCGCGGCCCTCCGTGTAAGGACCGTCCTCCAGGAGGCCGTCCCTTACCGCCTTCTCCGCGGCGGCCAGTCCCGTGGGCTTCAGCAGCGACAGCTCACAGCCCTCGACGAGCCGCAGTTCCAGCAGGATCCGCTCGACCCGGCGGTCCTCGTCGAGCAGCACCTCACGCCCGGCCCCGGGGGACCGCCCCTCGCCCAGCGCCTGCGCGTAGGCCCCGGGGTGCTTGACGTTCCACCAGCGCACACCGCCGACGTGGCTGTGCGCGCCGGGACCTGCGCCCCACCAGTCGGCGCCGCGCCAGTACAGCTCGTTGTGCAGGCACCGGCCGGCCTCGGACGTCGCCCAGTTGGACACCTCGTACCAGGAGAAACCGGCCTTCGAGAGCGCCGTCTCCGTCATCAGGTAGCGGTCCGCGTGCACGTCGTCGTCCGTCATCGGGACCTCGCCGCGCCGGATCCGCCGGGCCAGCTGGGTGCCCTCCTCGACGATCAGCGCGTACGCGCTCACATGGTCGGGGCCCGCCCCGATCGCCGCGTCGAGGGACGCCTGCCAGTCGGCGTCGGACTCCCCCGGGGTGCCGTAGATCAGGTCCAGGTTCACATGGTCGAACCCGGCCGCCCGCGCCTCAGCGACGCACGCCTCCGGGCGCCCCGGGGTGTGCGTACGGTCCAGGATCTTCAGCACGTGCTGCCTGGCGCTCTGCATGCCGAACGACACCCGGTTGAAGCCACCCTCGCGCAGCTCCGCCAGGTACGCCGGATTCACCGACTCGGGATTGGCCTCCGTCGTGACCTCGCAGTCGTCCGCGAGACCGAACTCGTCCCGGACCGCCCCCAGCATCCGTACGAGATCGGCGGCGGGCAGCAGGGTGGGCGTCCCGCCCCCCACGAAGACGGTCCGCACGGGCCTCGGGTCGTCGCCCAGCACCTTGCGCGCGAGGCGCACTTCCTCCACCAGCGTCGCCGCGTAGTTGTCGCGCGAGGCGAGCGCTCCGCCCGACCCGCGCAGCTCGGTCGCCGTATACGTGTTGAAGTCGCAGTACCCGCACCGGGTCGCGCAGTACGGCACGTGCAGATAGAACCCGAGGGGCCGCTCCCCCGCCCCCCGCAACGCATCAAGAGGCAGCGCCCCGTCCTCGGGCATGGGCTCACCATCAGGCAGTACAGAAGGCATGCCCCCATTGTCCGCCCTCCGGAAAGCCGATACCGCCCCGCTCTACTCCGCCCGCAGCACCAGCAGCGCCAGATCGTCGTCCGGCGGGTCCGCCGCGAACCCGTGCACCGCCCTGGTGATCCGCTCCGCCACCCCCTGCGCCGACAGCCCCGCACACCCCGCCAGCTCCACCGCCAGCCCTTCGCCGTCGTCGAACATCACCCGCCCGCAGCGCCGCTCCGTCACCCCGTCCGTCACGCCCAGCAGCACCTCCCCCGGTGCCAGCACGAACGTCTCGCTCTCGTACGCCGCGTCGTCCAGCACCCCGAGCAGCACCCCCGGCTGCGCCGCCGCACGCACCTCCCCGTCGGGCCGCAGCACCAGCGGCAGCGGGTGCCCGGCGCTGGAGACCGTGCAGCGCACACCGCCGCCGTCGGACTCCGGGAGCGGCTCCAGCTCCCCGTACAGCATCGACAGGAACCGTGCCTGCGGTCCGTCCGGGAGCTCCTGGCCGCCCGCTGCGGCCACCAGCCGCGCCGCCGCGTCCGCGGACTCGGTCGCGTCGTCGAGCAGCAGCCGGTTGAGCCGGTCGAGGACCTCCGACACCTGGTAGCCCTCGCGTGCGAGCAGCCGCAGCCACGGCCGCACGAGCCCGGTGACGACGGCGGCCTCCGGCCCGTTGCCCTGGACGTCGCCGAGGGCGAAGCACCAGCGGCCGTCGGCCGCGTGGAAGACGTCGTAGAAGTCGCCGCCGGCCACCCCCTCGCCCCGCGGCTGGTAGACGAGGGCGCTGGTCAGGCCGGGGATCTCGGCGACCTGGCTGGGCAGCAGGGCCCGCTGCAGGACGCTGGAGATGGTGGCCTGCTGGGTGTACCTGCGGGCGGCGCCGACGGCCAGCGCCACCCTGCGGACGAAGTCCTCGATGAGCCCGGTCACCTCGTCGGGGATGCGCAGGATTCCGGCCCTCCCGAGCATCAGGATGCCGACCCGGCGCCCGCCCACCACCATCTGACAGGCGAGCACCGCACCGGCCCCGCCGAACGCCGCACCGGTGCCCGGCCAGGGCAGCGGCACGGGGCCGCCCCGGGCGGACTCGGGCAGCCGGGGCGGCTCCTTCTCCAGCAGGGTGCGCAGTTCCTCCATGCACGCCTCGCGCGCGTGCCAGACCCGGGCGAGCCTCGGTTCCGCACCCGGGCCGCCGCCCTCGGGGTCGAGCCACACGGCGCACCAGTCGGCGAGCCGGGGCACCAGCAGCTGCGCGGCGAGCGCCACCACCATGTCCTGGTCGAACTGTCCGGCCAGCAGGTCGGAGGCCTCGGCGAGGAACGACAGCGCACCCCGGTTGATCCAGTCCGGGTCCTCGTCGCGCACCTGCCTGCGCGGCAGCGGGGCGAGGATCTCGGCCACCCGCAGCCCGCGCTGGAGCGCCTGGTGGGAGGCGAGGGCGGTGGGCGTGAGCGCGGGGGCGTTGGCCGCGGCGGGCTGCCAGCCGTCCAGCGGGAGCGCCGCCCAGACGGTCTTGAGGCCGGTGCGGTAGGTGACGCCCCAGCTTTCGGCGAGTCCGGCGACGAGGTGGAGGCCGCGCCCGTACTCGGGGGCGTCGCTCCGCCCGCGGCGCTGCGGTTCGTTGCGTACGACCCGGGAGGGGTGGTGGTCGGACACTTCGATGACGAGGGCGGCGGCCTCCCGGGTGGTGCCCGCCGGTTCGATGCGGCAGAGGAGTTCGACGGTGGTGCCCGCGTGCACCACGGCGTTGGTGACGAGTTCGTTGACGACCAGGGCCGCGTCGTCGGCGAGCCGGCCGGCGAAGCCCTTGTCGTCGGGCAGCAGGGGCGTACCGGACCAGTCCGCGACGGCGGCCCGCAGGAACTTCCGCGCGGCGGACGGCGCGAGCGGATTCCCGGGCAGGCTGGTGCGGGCCTCGGAATGGATCTCGTACCTCCCGGCCCACGGACTTCTCGCACGGGCACCGTCGGCCCGCTGCGTCGGAATGGATGCCACAGTGCGGCTCCTGATCGGTTCTCGCATTGCGCCGCTTACGACAACCACAGGGTGACAGACTGAGCCTGCCCATAAGCACCGAGTCACTGAAGTGGGCCTCAATGAACGAAGACCGCGCCATTTCACGCACCGGATCCCGCATCGGGTCCCGCACCGGTCCCGGCCCCGGGGACGACCCGGGAACACATCCCGGCGAGGGCTGGGTGCACACCTCCGAGCTGCGCCCCCTCCTCGCCGCGATGACGTCACTGCGGGACGGGGACTTCCGGGTCCGCCTCCTGGAGACACAGGAGGGCACCCCGGCCGAACTGTCCGCCGTCTTCAACCAGATCGCCCACCGCAAGGAGCACTACGGCGCCGAACTCGCCCGCGTGCGCCGGGAGGTCGTACGGCACGGCAGACTCGACGAACGCCTCGCGGTGAGCCCGGGCCAGGGCGGCTGGGCCTCCAACATCAACAGTACGAACGCCCTCCTCGACGCCCTCGTGGTGCCCGCCGCCAACGCCACGCGCGTGCTGGACGCGGTGGCCGGCGGCGACCTCACCCAGCGGGTCGACCTGCACGACGGAAACCGGCAGCTGCACGGCGACCTGCGCCGGCTGGGCCGGGCGGTCAACAAGATGGTCGACCAGCTCTCCCTCTTCACGGGGGAAGTGACCCGGGTGGCGCGCGAGGTCGGCACCGAGGGACGCCTCGGCGGCCGGGCCAAGGTGCAGGGACTGTCCGGCAGTTGGCGGGACGTGACGGAGGCCGTCAACACGATGGCGTCCCGGCTGACGGCCCAGGTGCGCGACATCGCGGCGGTGACGACCGCGGTGGCCCGCGGCGACCTGACCCGTACGGTCACGGTCGAGGCGACCGGCGAACTCCTCGAACTGAAGCTGACCGTCAACACCATGGTCGACCAGCTCTCCGCCTTCGCCGACGAAGTCACCCGCGTCGCCCGCGAAGTCGGCACGGTCGGCCAGCTGGGCGGCCGCGCCCAGGTGCGCGGCGTCAGCGGCGTCTGGAAGGACCTCACCGACAACGTCAACTTCATGGCCTCCAACCTGACGTCCCAGGTACGCAACATCGCCCAGGTCACCACCGCCGTCGCCAACGGCGACCTGTCGCAGAAGATCACCGTCGACGCCCAGGGCGAGATCCTCGAACTCAAGTCGACGATCAACACCATGGTCGACCAGCTCTCCGCCTTCGCCGACGAAGTCACCCGCGTCGCCCGCGAAGTCGGCACCGAGGGAAACCTCGGCGGCCGCGCCCAGGTCCGCGGCGTCTCCGGCGTCTGGAAAGACCTCACCGACAACGTCAACTACATGGCGGACAACCTCACCTCACAGGTCCGCAACATCGCACTCGTCTCGACCGCCGTGGCCCAGGGCGACCTCGGCAAGAAGATCACCGTCGAGGCGAAGGGCGAGATCCTCGAACTCAAGTCGACGATCAACACCATGGTCGACCAGCTCTCCGCCTTCGCCGACGAAGTCACCCGCGTCGCCCGCGAAGTCGGCACCGAGGGAAACCTCGGCGGCCAGGCGCAGGTGCGGGGCGTCTCCGGAGTCTGGAAGGACCTCACCGACAACGTCAACTTCATGGCCTCCAACCTGACGTCCCAGGTACGCAACATCGCCCAGGTCACCACCGCCGTCGCCAACGGCGACCTCTCCAAGAAGATCACCGTCGACGCACGCGGCGAGATCCTGGAGCTCAAGGACACCGTCAACACGATGGTGGAGCAGCTGCGCGCCTTCGCCGACGAGGTCACCCGGGTGGCCCGTGAGGTCGGCACCGACGGCCGGCTCGGCGGCCGCGCCCAGGTCCTCGGCGTCAGCGGTGTCTGGAAGGACCTCACCGACAACGTCAACTACATGGCGGACAACCTCACCTCGCAGGTCCGCAACATCGCCCAGGTCGCCACCGCCGTCGCCAACGGCGACCTGTCCAAGAAGATCGACGTCGACGCACGCGGTGAAATCCTGGAGCTGAAGACCACCATCAACACCATGGTGGACACACTGTCGTCGTTCTCCTCCGAGGTCACCCGCGTCGCCCGCGAGGTCGGCTCCGAGGGCCAGCTCGGCGGCCAGGCCCGCGTCGAGGGCGTGTACGGCACCTGGAAGCGCCTCACCACCAACGTCAACGAACTCGCCCTGAACCTCACCACCCAGGTCCGCGCCATCGCGGAAGTCGCGTCCGCCGTCGCCCAGGGCGACATGTCCCGCTCGATCACGGTGGAGACCCGGGGCGAGGTCTCCGAACTGAAGGACAACATCAACCTGATGGTGTCCAACCTCCGCGAGACGACCCGCGCCAAGGACTGGCTGGAGTCCAACCTGGCCCGTCTCGCCGGTCTGATGCAGGGCCACCGCGACCTGATGGAGGTCGCCGACCTCATCCTGCGCGAGCTGACGCCCCTGGTGAACGCACAGTTCGGCGCGTTCTTCCTGGCCGACCCCGAAACCAACGGCACCCCGTCGCACACCACCAACGCGACGATGCCGCAGCGCGGACTCGCCTTCATCGCCGGGTACGGGTCCGCGCAGGGCGCCACCGTCGACACCCACGGCATGCCGGGACACGGCCTCGTACGACAGGCCGCCCTGGAGAAGAAGCGCATCCTCGTCGAGGAGGCGCCGCCGGACTACATCAAAATCAGTTCCGGTCTCGGCGAAGCGGCACCCGCGAGCGTCGTCATCATCCCCATCCTCTTCGAGGACAAGTTGCTCGGCGTCATCGAGCTGGCGTCGTTCTCCCGGTTCTCCGACGTCCATCTGGCGTTCTTCGACCAGTTCGTGAACACCATCGGCGTCGCCATCAACACCATCATCGCCAACTCCCGTACGGAGTCCCTGCTCAGCGAGTCCCAGCGGCTCGCCGTCCAGCTCCAGGACCGGTCCAACGAACTCCAGCGCCAGCAGGCCGAACTCCAGCGCTCCAACGCCGAACTCGAAGAGAAGGCGGCCCTGCTCGCCACGTCGTCGCAGTACAAGTCCGAGTTCCTGGCGAACATGTCGCACGAGCTGCGCACCCCGCTCAACTCCCTCCTCATCCTGGCCCGCCTCCTCTCCGACAACCCGGACGGTCATCTCTCCGACCAGGAGGTGCAGTTCGCGACGACCATCCACCGTTCGGGCTCCGACCTGCTCCAGCTGATCAACGACATCCTCGACCTGTCCAAGATCGAGGCCGGCCGGATGGACGTACGCCCCAAGAAGCTCCCGCTCATCAAGGTCCTCGACTACGTCCACGCCACGTTCCGCCCGGTCACCCTGGACCGGGGCCTCTCGTTCGAGGTGGCGGTCGGCGAGGACGTACCGCGCGACATGTTCTCCGACGAGCAGCGCCTCCAGCAGATCCTGCGCAACCTGCTGTCCAACGCGATCAAGTTCACCTCGTCGGGCCGCGTCGAACTCCACGTCAACCTCGTCGCGGACGCGGAGAACCACCTCCTCAAGAGCGCGCACGACGTGATCGCCTTCGCCGTCTCGGACACCGGAATCGGCATCGCCGCCGAGAAGCTCCCGGTCATCTTCGAGGCGTTCCAGCAGGCCGACGGCACCACCAACCGCAAGTACGGCGGCACCGGTCTCGGTCTGTCCATCAGCCGCGAGATCGCAGGACTGCTGGGCGGCCGGATCATCGCGGAGAGCGAGCCGGGCCGCGGCTCGACCTTCACTCTGTACGTTCCGGTGCGCTACCCGGGGCACATCGACACGGAGCAGCCGGACCCCCAACCGCCCGTCCGCGCGCTCCTGCCGAGCCAGCCGGAGCGCCTGTCCGCCAACCACGTGACGCTGCCGGAGCAGGACGACGGCTGGCCCACCACCACCAAGCTGGAGGAGTGGAAGTCCGGCCGCGCCGGTGTCGTACTGCCCGGCCGCCGCGTCCTGATCGTCGACGACGACATCCGCAACGTCTTCGCCCTCACCCACGTACTGGGCCGGGTGGGCATGCCCGTGCTGTACGCCGAGAACGGGCGGGAGGGCATCGAGATGCTGGAACGCAACTCCGATGTCGAACTCGTCCTGATGGACATCATGATGCCTGAGATGGATGGGTACGAGACCATCGAAGCCATCCGCAACACGCCCAGGTGGACCGACCTGCCGATCGTCGCCCTCACTGCGAAGGCGATGCCCGGCGACCGGGAGAAGTCCATCGCCCAGGGCGCCAACGAGTACGTACCCAAACCGGTCGACGTCGACCGGCTGCTCTCCGTCGTCTGCTCCCTCCTGGACCCCGAGGGGCAATTGGCGGAACCGGGACAGCCGGGATGCGCGTCGGCAGGTTTCACAGTCCCGGACTGCCCGGGGGCACCGGCTGCCCCCGCGCTCCCGGGGCAGGCCGACGACCCGTACGGGGAGCCCGCCGGCCCACCACCGACGCTGTGAGGCAGTAGACGATGACCACTGAGGTACCGCAGAGCGACCGCGCCAGCATCCTGCTCGTGGACGACATGGAGGACAACCTCATCGCGCTGGAGGCAGTTCTGGGCGCACTGAACGAACCGTTGGTACGGGCCCGTTCGGGCGAGGAGGCGATGAAGGCGCTGCTGCGGCAGAAGTTCGCCCTGGTGCTTCTCGACGTCCGGATGCCCGGCATGGACGGCTTCGAGACGGCGTCCAACATCAAGCGCCTCGACCAGACGAAGGACGTACCGATCATCTTCCTCACCGGCACCGAGGGCGACTCCGGCTATGCCTTCCGGGGGTACGCCACCGGGGCCGCCGACTTCCTGACCAAGCCGTTCGACCCGTGGGTGCTGCGCGCCAAGGTGAACGTATTCCTCGAACTGCACCGCAAGAACCGCCAGCTGGAGCGGATGCTGGAACAGGAGCGGCAGCAGTTCGGGCTGCTCGCCGAGCAGTTGGCGCAGATCGAGGAGCGCGTCATGGAGGACTGCCCGGGCGACGCGTCGCAACTGCGGGGCCAGGTGGTCCGGATGAAGGAGACCCTGACGGAAATGCGCCGCGGCCAGGACGGCTGACCGCGACGCACCGAGCAGGGGCCGCCAGGGGGTCAGGCCTCCCGGCTCCCCGAGTACATCTCGTCGATCAGGTGCTTGTACTCCCGCTCGACGACCGGCCGCTTCAGCTTCAGGCTGGGCGTGAGCTCACCGTTCTCGACGTCCAGGTCGCGGGGCAGCAGCCGGAACTTCTTGATGGTCTGCCAGCGCTGGAGTCCCTCGTTGAGCTCCTTGACGTAACCCTCTATGAGGGTCTGGGTCTCCGGCGCGGCGACCACTTCCGCATACGTCGTCGCCCGGAGGCCCTGCTCCTTCGCCCAGCCGAGGATCGTCGGCTCGTCGAGGGAGATCAGCGCCGTGCAGAAGTTCCGGTCGGCGCCGTGCACCAGGATGTTCGAGACGTACGGACAGACCGCCTTGAACTGGCCCTCGGTCTCGGCAGGCGAGATGTACTTGCCGCCGGACGTCTTGATGATGTCCTTCTTACGGTCGGTGATCTTGAGGTAGCCGTCCGCCGACAGTTCGCCGATGTCGCCGGTGTGGAACCAGCCGTCGGACTCCAGGACCTCGGCGGTCTTCTCCGGCAGCCCGTGGTAGCCCTCCATGATGCCGGGGCCGCGCAGCAGGATCTCGCCGTCCTCGGCGATGCGGACCTCGGTGCCGGGGAGCGGCTTGCCGACGGTGCCGGTGCGGTACGCCTCACCGGGGTTGACGAAGCTGGCGGCGCTGGACTCGGTCAGCCCGTACCCCTCCAGGATGTGGATCCCGGCTCCGGCGAAGAAGTAGCCGATGTCGGGGGCGAGCGCTGCCGAACCCGACACGCACGCCCGCAGCCGCCCGCCGAACGCCTCGCGGATCTTCGAGAAGACCAGCGCGTCCGCGACCTTGTGCTTGGCGCTCAGCCCGAACGGTGCCGTCGCCTGCCCGGTGCGCCGGAAGTTGTCCTGCGTCACCTTCGCGTACTCACGGCCGACGCCGGCCGCCCACTGGAAGATCTTGTACTTGGCTCCGCCACCGGCCCGCGCCTTTGCGGCGACGCCGTTGTAAACCTTCTCGAAGATGCGCGGTACGGCGGCCATGTACGTCGGCTGCACGACCGGCAGATGCTCGATGATCTTGTCGATGCGGCCGTCGACGGCGGTGACGTGCCCGACCTCGATCTGTCCGGAGGTGAGCACCTTGCCGAAGACGTGCGCCAGCGGCAGCCACAGGTACTGGAGGTCGTCCTTGGTGATCAGTCCGGTCGCGACGGTCGCCTTCGCCATGTACGACCAGCAGTCGTGCGGCAGCCGTACGCCCTTGGGACGGCCCGTGGTGCCGGAGGTGTAGATGAGCGTGGCGAGCTGGTCGGAGGTGATCGCCGCGACGCGCTCCTTGACCGCGTCCGGGTTCTTCTCCAGGTACGCGGCTCCGCGCGCCTCCAGGTCGGCGAGCGAGAGCACCCAGCCCTCGGGGTCGCCTTCGGCGGGCACGGCGTCCTCGGCGTTGACGACCACGACGTGGGCGAGGTGCGGCAGTTCGGCGCGCTTCTCACGGGCCTTGGCGAGCTGCTCGGCGTCCTCGGCGATCAGGACGCGGCTCTCGGAGTCGGAGAGGATGTACGCCGACTCCCCGGCGTTGGTCGAGGGGTAGATCGTGGTGGTGGCCGCTCCGGCGCACATCACGCCGAGGTCGGCGAGGATCCACTCGACCCGGGTGGCCGAGGCGAGCGCGACCCGCTCCTCGGGCCGCACGCCGAGTTCGACGAGGCCTGCGCCGATCGCGTACACCCGCTTGGCCGCCTGCGCCCAGCTCAGCGAGCGCCATTCGTCGGGTCCCTGTCCACTGGACGGCGGCACCGGATACCGGTAGGCCTCCCCGTCCGGCGTGGCAGCCACGCGCTCAATGAAGAGGGTCGCCACGGACGGCGGCCGGTTCTCGATCAAGGTCTGTGTGTCGCTCACGACGTCCTCCGGGCCCGCGGCATTGCTGCGCGACTGGCTGGTATTTAACTGGCGAGTAACAAACGATCAGTGATCAGAGTAGAGCGCCCGGGCCTGGTCCGTAAGGGTCCCAGGGCCCTCCATTTCATAACGGACCTGACCGTGGCCGCCAGGTGGTCCCGGGCACTGCGCACGGGCTCCGGACCGGGGCCCACGGAGTCCGGACGGCGGGACGTACGGAGTCCCGCAACGCGCCGCACGGAGTCCGGACAACGGAACGGGCCCGCCGCACCTCGGTGCGACGGGCCCGTACTCGGCTGCCGGTGACTGGTGGTTCAGGAGCGCCCGGCTACTTCTTGGTCTTACCGCCGGACTCGTCGCTGGAGAGGACCGCGATGAAGGCTTCCTGCGGAACCTCGACGCTGCCGACCATCTTCATCCGCTTCTTGCCCTCCTTCTGCTTTTCCAGGAGCTTGCGCTTGCGGGAGATGTCGCCGCCGTAGCACTTGGCGAGGACGTCCTTGCGGATGGCGCGGATCGTCTCGCGGGAGATGACCCGGGAGCCGATGGCGGCCTGGATCGGGATCTCGAAGGCCTGCCGCGGGATGAGCTCGCGCAGCTTGGCGACGAGGCGCACCCCGTACGCGTACGCCGCGTCCTTGTGCGTGACGGCGGAGAAGGCGTCGACCCTGTCGCCGTGCAGCAGGATGTCGACCTTGACCAGGGCCGCGGACTGCTCGCCGGTGGGCTCGTAGTCCAGGGAGGCGTAACCGCGCGTCTTGGACTTCAGCTGGTCGAAGAAGTCGAAGACGATCTCCGCCAGCGGCAGCGTGTAGCGGATCTCGACCCGGTCCTCGGACAGGTAGTCCATACCGAGCAGCGTGCCGCGGCGGGTCTGGCAGAGCTCCATGATCGCGCCGATGAACTCGCTGGGGGCGAGGATCGTGGCCCGTACGACCGGCTCGAAGACGTCCGAGATCTTGCCCTCGGGGAATTCGCTCGGGTTGGTCACGATGTGCTCGGAGCCGTCCTCCATGCCCACGCGGTAGACCACGTTGGGCGCGGTCGCGATGAGGTCGAGGCCGAACTCGCGCTCCAGGCGCTCGCGGATCACGTCGAGGTGCAGCAGGCCGAGGAAGCCGACGCGGAAGCCGAAGCCCAGCGCCGCCGAGGTCTCCGGCTCGTACACCAGCGCGGCGTCGTTGAGCTGGAGCTTGTCGAGGGCCTCGCGGAGGTCCGGGTACTCGGAGCCGTCCACCGGGTACAGCCCGGAGAAGACCATCGGCTTCGGGTCCTTGTAGCCGCCCAGCGCCTCGGTCGCGCCCTTGTTCAGGGAGGTGATGGTGTCACCGACCTTGGACTGCCGGACGTCCTTCACACCGGTGATGATGTAGCCGACCTCGCCGACGCCCAGACCGTCGGAGGGAGTCATCTCCGGCGAGGAGACGCCGATCTCCAGAAGTTCGTGGGTGGCGCCGGTCGACATCATCTTGATGCGCTCGCGCTTGTTGAGCTGGCCGTCGACCACTCGTACGTACGTCACGACGCCGCGGTAGGAGTCGTAGACCGAGTCGAAGATCATCGCGCGGGCGGGGGCGTCCTTGACGCCGACCGGGGCCGGCACGTCGCGCACGACGCGGTCGAGCAGCGCGTCCACGCCGACGCCGGTCTTGGCGGAGACCTTCAGTACGTCCTCGGGCTGGCAGCCGATGAGGTTGGCCAGCTCCTCGGAGAACTTCTCCGGCTGGGCGGCCGGCAGGTCGATCTTGTTGAGGACGGGAACGATCGTGAGGTCGTTCTCCATCGCCAGGTAGAGGTTGGCGAGGGTCTGCGCCTCGATGCCCTGTGCCGCGTCGACCAGCAGGACCGTGCCCTCGCAGGCGGCCAGCGAGCGGGAGACCTCGTAGGTGAAGTCCACGTGGCCCGGGGTGTCGATCATGTTGAGGATGTGGGTCCTGCCCTTGTCCTCGCCCTCGCTGGGCGCCCAGGGCAGCCGTACCGCCTGGGACTTGATCGTGATGCCGCGCTCGCGCTCGATGTCCATGCGGTCGAGGTACTGGGCACGCATCTGCCGCTGGTCGACCACTCCGGTCAGCTGGAGCATCCGGTCGGCAAGCGTCGACTTGCCGTGGTCGATGTGCGCGATGATGCAGAAGTTGCGGAGCAGTGCCGGGTCGGTACGGCTCGGCTCGGGCACGTGGAGAGGAGTCGCGGGCACGCAGGGTCCTGATTCTTGAGAAGACGTACACGGTGGGCGCCGCGGAGGTGCGTCGGGCGCGCGCGTGCGTCGTTCTCGTCTCGGTCCGGAAGTTGTGAAGTCTTCCCATGGTCCCACGACCGGGGGCCTGCGGCCGGTTTGGGCCGGTCGGGGAGCGGCTGGTAGCCTGGGCAGCTGTGTCTCGTGACCCTTGCGGGTGGCGGGGCGCACACATTGAGATCCAACCGAACCTGTAAAGGCTCTTTCGTGGCGAACATCAAGTCCCAGATCAAGCGGAACAAGACCAACGAGAAGGCGCGCCTGCGCAACAAGGCCGTCAAGTCCTCGGTCAAGACCGCCGTGCGCAAGGCCCGCGAGGCCGTCGTCGCCGGTGACGTCGAGAAGGCCACGCTGGCCGTTCGCGACGCCTCCCGCGCGCTCGACAAGGCCGCCAGCAAGGGTGTCATCCACAAGAACGCCGCCGCCAACAAGAAGTCGGCGCTGGCTGCCAAGGTCGCCACCCTGCAGGCCTGAGCATTCAGCTCTGAGGTACCTGTAGTGAATCGTCGGCGCCAGGATTCAGCGGACCCTCTCTACCGCTCCTGACCCGGCACCCCCGCCGCGCACCGAACGCGTTCGCCACGCGGGCGCGGTGGACAAAGCTTGAACCGGAACCCCGGCTCTCCGTCCTTCCCCAGGACGGAGAGCCGGGGTTCCGGCGTTTTCCCTTCCGTTCGGTCTTCCCTTTGCTCTTCGGCCGCTCAGCGCGTCGAAGCAGCTCAGCGCGTCGAAGCAGCTCAGCGCGTCGAGGCGGCTCAGCGTGTCGAGATCTCTCCACTGCTGAAGCGGTTCAGCGCGCCGAGGCCCCTCCGCGTGCCGAGGCGGCTCAGTGCGCCGACCGGGCCCGAGCGGCGCGGGCCACCGCGACGACCGCCTTCTCCAGTGCGTACTCCGGGTCGTCCCCGCCGCCCTTGACTCCCGCGTCGGCCTCGGCGACCGCACGCAGGGCGAGTGCGACACCGTCCGCCGACCAGCCGCGCATCTGCTGGCGCACCCGGTCGATCTTCCACGGCGGCATGCCGAGGTCCCGGGCCAGGTCACCGGGGCGGGCGCCGCGCGGGGCGGAGGCGAGCTTCCCGATGGCACGTACGGCCTGGGCGAGCGCGCTGGTGATCAGAACGGGGGCGACGCCGGTCGACAGGGACCAGCGCAGTGCTTCGAGTGCCTCTGCCGCCCGGCCCTCGACCGCACGGTCGGCGACGGTGAAGCTGGAGGCTTCGGCCCGGCCCGTGTAGTACCGGCCGACGATCGCCTCGTCGATGGTGCCCTCGACGTCCGCGACGAGCTGCGCGACGGCGCTGGCCAGCTCTCGCAGGTCACTGCCGATGGAGTCGACGAGCGCCTGGCCCGCCTCGGGGGTGGCGGACCGGCCGAGGGCACGGAACTCGGACCGTACGAACGAAAGCCGCTCGGCGGGCTTGGTGGTCCTGGGACAGGCGACCTCGCGGGCACCGGCCTTGCGGGCCGCGTCGAGGAGGCCCTTGCCCTTGGCGCCGCCCGCGTGCAGCAGAACGAGGGTGATCTCTTCGGCGGGGGCGCCGAGGTACGCCTTGACGTCCTTGATCGTGTCGGCGGAGAGGTCCTGTGCGTTGCGCACGACGACGACCTTGCGCTCGGAGAAGAGCGAGGGGCTGGTCAGCTCGGCGAGCGTGCCGGGCTCCAGCTTGTCGGGCGTGAGGTCGCGCACATCCGTTTCCGCGTCGGCGGCGCGGGCCGCCGCCACTACCTGCCGCACGGCGCGGTCCAGCAGCAGGTCCTCCTGCCCCACGGCGAGGGTGACGGGGGCGAGCGGATCGTCGGTCGAATTCTTCCTGGTGGCCATCGCGGTCAAGCATCCCACGGGCCACTGACAGCGCCCGCCCCCGCCGGGTCCGCACCGGACGGGTACCGGACAATGTGCACGTGAGCGATGTACGACATGTGTTGGTGCTGCCGGACCGGGATGCCGCCGAGGAGGTGGCCCAGGAGCTGCCCGACCGGTTCGGGACGGTGGAGGAGCCCCAGCTCGTACGGGACGCCCTGGCGGGCGAGGACGACGCCGAGGACGCCCAGTGGCTGGTGGTGGTCGAGGACCCGGAGGGGCGCCTGGACTCCGCGGCGCTGGATGCGCTGGCCGCGGAGTACGAGGGGTGGCTGGAGGCCCCTTAGCGGGGTGACTGGAGGCCCTTGAGAGGGGTTGCTGGAGGCCCTTGGGGAGAGCCGCCCGGGATCAGGCTCCAGGATTAGGTGCCCAGGGCTCCTAAAGGACCTGCTCAGGAGGCCGGGGCACCGGATGCCTTGGGGATGATCTGGATGTCCAGCTCGACGGCGATGGACGAGCCGACCGCCGCGATGCCGTGCCCGAGCATCGTCTGCCAGGTGAGGGTGAAGTCCTCGCGGTGCAGTTCGGCGGTGGAGTGGACGGCCGCGCGGGTCTCGCCCTGGATGCCGCTGCCCATGCCGAGGTACTGGCTGTCCAGCGTGACGGTGCGACTCACGCCGTGCAGGGTGAGGGCGCCGGAGACGGCCCAGCGGCTGCCGCCGCGGTGCACGAAACGGTCGCTGTAGAACTCCATCGTCGGGTAGTTCGCGACGTCGAAGAAGTCCTTGCCCCGCAGGTGGTCGTCGCGCATCTTGACGTTGGTGTCGATGGAAGCGGCGTCGATGATGACGTGCATGGCGGAGTTCTCCATGCGCTCGCCGATGCGGACCGCGCCCGCGAAGCTGTTGAACCGGCCGCGGATGCGGGCGAGGCCGATGTGCCGCGCGGAGAAGCTGATCTGGGAGTGCATGAGGTCGATCTCCCAGTCACCCGGCTCCGGGAGCTGCGGCGGGGAGGCGATCTGGAGGGTCACGTCGCCGAGGCCGGAGTGACCGCTCTCGGTGACGGTGGCGCTTCCGCGGTACGGGGTGAAGCCCTCGGCGGTGACGGCCAGCCGGTAGTCCCCGGCCGGCACGGTGGCGACGAGGGAGCCGTACGGGTCGGTCTCGCCTCCGACGATCTTGCGTCCGGCGCCGTCCGTGACGACGAATTCGGCCTGCCGGACGGGCTCGTTGACCGGGTCGAGGACCCGGCAGCTGAGGACACCCGCGGACGTCGGGACGGAGAGTCCGGCGAGTGGGTTGGCGTGGCTTCCGGAGGTCGAGCGTCGGCCGAGCCAGCGGGAGATCATAATCTGCGCACCCCGTGCGATTCGTTGCTGAACGGGCGCGACGAAACACGACGAACCGTCGGGACAGCGACCCTTTGACGAAAAGGCATTCGATCACCCATGGGGCGTTCGAGGCAAACGAGGGGCTCGGTACGGAGATGGACCTGCCTGTCCACAGAGGTCTGAATTGAGCATTCCACTTCCCTGTGTCCACTGGTCGTCAGCCCCTTACCGGCAGTAGGGCCCGGCGGGAGTCAGCTCCCCCGCGGCACCGCCCCCAGTCCGGCCCCCGAACCGGTCACCGCGATCGGCCCGTCCCTGTCCGTACGCAGCACCACCGCACCTCCGGACGCGAGCGCCGCCAGGGCCGCGGGGGCGGGATGTCCGTACGGATTGTCGCGGCCCACCGGAACGAGGGCCAGCCGCGGTGCGACCCGGCGGAGCAGCCCGGGGTCCTGGCGGGCCGACCCGTGGTGGGCGACCTTGAGGACGTCCACCGGCGGAAGCTCCGGCCTGGTCCTCAGCAGAGCCTGCTGAGCGGACGGTTCGAGATCACCGGGCAGAAGCAGGGTCAGACTTCCGCCCCGGCCCTGGCCCCTGTCCTGATCCCGGTCCTGGTCCCGGTCCCCGCTCTGGCCCTGACCCCCGTCCTGATCTCCGTACCGTACGAGCAGGGTGATGCTCGCGTCGTTCGGCTCTCGGGGCACCGGGTGCGGCGACGGCGGCGGCCACAGCACCTGCCAGTCGAGCGAGCCGATCCGGCGCCGCTCTCCCGGCCGGACGGTGATCACCGGCACTCCTGCCCCGGCTGCCGTCCGGCGGACGAACGCTGCCTGGTCCCGGGGTTCCTGAAGCGTCGTCGTCTGGACCGCACCGACCGCCCGGCCACGCAGCACCCCGGGCAGCCCGGCCACGTGATCGGCATGAAAATGACTGAGCACGACCAGCGGCACGCGGGTGACGCCGAGGTCGCGCAGACAGCGGTCGACCAGTACGGGGTCGGGTCCCGCGTCGACGACCACCGCCGTCCCCTCCTCCCCCGCCGCGAGCACCGTCGCGTCGCCCTGCCCCACGTCGCACAGGACGAACCTCCAGTCCGGCGGCGGCCATCCGGTGAGGGCCCCGGTGAGCGGCGGCGGGCGCACCACCGCGAGCAGCAGAAGCAGTACGCAGCCGGAACTCAGCCAGGGGTGGCGCGGGGCCCGTCGCACGGCGAGCACCACGGCGACGGTCAGGGCGGCCAGCAGCAGCCCGCCCCACCAGCCGCCGGGCCAGCCGATCTCCGCCCCCGGCAGCGCGGCCCCGGCCCTGGCGACCCCGGCGATCCACCCGGCGGGCCAGCCCGCGACCCGGGCGAGCAGTTCGGCGGCGGGCATCGCCGCGGGGGCCGTCGCGAGGGCGGCGAAGCCGAGCACGGTGGCCGGGGCGATCGCCAGCTCCGCAAAGAGGTTGCAGGGGATCGCCACGAGGCTGACCCGGGCCGCCATCACCGCGACCACCGGCGCGCACACCGCCTGCGCCGAGCACGCCGCCGCCAGCACCTCGGCGAGCCTGGGCGGCACCCCGCGCCGTTGCAGTCCGGCGCTCCAGACCGGTCCGACGGTGAGCAGCGCCCCGGTGGCCAGTACCGAGAGCAGGAATCCGTAACTCCGGGCCAGCCACGGGTCGTACAGCACCAGGAGCAGGACGGCAGCGGCCAGCGCCGGGATCAGTGACCTGCGCCGGCCGGTGCCGATGGCGAGGAGGGTGATCAGGCCGCACGCGGCAGCCCGCAGCACGCTGGGCTCCGGACGGCACACGATCACGAAGGCGAGAGTGAGTGATCCGCCGAACAGCGCGGTGGTGCGCAACGAGATGCCGAGCCTGGGCGCGAGCCCCCGACGCTCCGCGCGCAGGGCGAGAGCGGGCGGCCCGATCAGCAGGGCCAGGACGATGGTGAGGTTGCTGCCGGAAACGGCCGTCAGATGCACCAGATCGGTTGCCGCGAAGGCGTCGTGCAGATCCGGTTCCATGCGGGAGGTGTCGCCGACGACCAGCCCGGGCAGCAGCGCCCGGGCGTCCGGCGGCAGCCCCTCGGTGGCTTCCCGCAGCCCGGCCCTGAGCCCACCGGCCGTGCGCTGCACGGCGGTCGGCGGGCCGACGACCTCCGGGGGTCCGCCGCCCGGAACGCGCAGCACCGCGGCGATCCGGTCGCCGTCCGGCAGCGGCGGCGCCAGCCGGGCCCCGGCCACCCGCAGCCGGGTGGAGGGCAGCAGCCGCAGCCACTGGGCGGTGGGCCCGCGCACCGGGGCGAGGACGAGGACCGGTGTCCGTACGGCGGTGACCGTGCCGTCGACGGCGGTGACCCGGGTGACCTCGGCGTCCAGGACGACGGAACGGGGCGCTGTCCGTGCGCCCCGCACCCGGGGCCGGGTCTGCCGCGGGTCGCCGGTGACCGTCAGCTCGGCCCCCACCGTGGCGTACCTGCGCGCCAGTTCGGGCACAGGGCCCCGGTGCAGATCGGCCGAGTGCAGTGCGGCCGAGGCAGCCGCCGCGGCAGCGCAGAGGAGCGCGGTGGCAACGGCGGTGAGCCGCAGGGACCGCCCGCCGCCCTGCCCACTGCTCAGGCCTCTGCCCTGCCCGCCGGTCCGGCCTCCGCTCTGCCCTCTGCCCTGCCCGCCGCTCCGGCTTCCGTCGTCCCCGCCGCTCCGGCTTCCGTCGTCCCCACCGGTCCGGCTTCCGTCGTCCCCACCGGTCCGCCCGCCGCTTCGCCCGGCTGTCCCCCGCGCCGCCAGGAGAACCGCCGCCAGGGCTCCTGCCAGGGTGATGGCGAGGAGTACGACCGCCGGTGCCACGGAGCCGCCCACCGTCAGCGCGGCGGCGGCCCAGGCCGCCAGTGCCGGAGGCAGCAGCCTGAGGTCGGCCGGGCCCTCCTGCCGCGGATGGGAGTCCCCAAGCCGGTGGCCGGACGCCGCGTGAACCTCTGCCCGCCCGGCCGCTGCGGGAAGGACGGGGCCAGTGGGGCGGTTCATGGGCGCACGAGGTTCTGGAGGTCCGTGAAGCGTCGGTCACCGATCCCGTTGACCTCGCGGAGCTCCTCCACGGAGCGGAAACCGCCGTGCTGTGTGCGGTAGTCGACGATGTGCCGGGCGAGGACGGGTCCGACTCCCGGCAGGGTGTCGAGCTGTTCCACGGTCGCCGAGTTGAGGCTGAGCGGCCCGGCCCCCGGCCCGGCGCCCGGACTCGTCCCCGGACCGACGCCCGTGTTCGTCGGTGGTGGTGCGGGCCCACCCACCACCACCTGTTCACCGTCGGTCAGTACCCGAGCCCTGTTGAGCCCGCCGGTGTCCACACCGCGCATGACGCCGCCAGCCACCCTCAGGGCGTCTTCGACCCTCGATCCGGCGGGCAGCCGGTGCACACCCGGCTGCCGTACCTTGCCGCTCACGTCGACGACGACCACCGCACCGCCCGGCGCTTGCGGAGCCTGCACCGGCCCCGGGGCGGGAGCAGGAGCCGGTGCAGGGCCGGGCGACGACTGTGCCCGGGGTGCTGTCGGCGGAGGTGCCGCAAGTCCCGCCGCCCCCACCGATTCCGGGGCGCGCACCGTCTCGGGGCGCCCGGCCCAGAAGTGCTGGAAGGCGAAGCCCGCGGACACGGCCAGGACGGCGGCGAGCGCCCCCAGCGTTCTGGGCTCCATCCCGCACCGCGTCTGGACCCACACCGGCATGCGCTCCCGCACCGCGGCCCACCCCCGCCGCAGCCCTCCCATGCCCCGCCGCACGGCGGCAGAGGAAGCCCCGGGGGCTTCCGGAGCAACCACAGGTGTACGTACGGGAGATGCCGGAGAGGGAACCGGAATGCGGGCCGATGCGGCCGGGGTACGGAAGACCGGGACCGATGGGGCAGGCGCGGACCGCGCAGAGGCCACCGTGGCGGAAGCAGCAGTGGCCGCAGGGACAGAGGCAGAGGGCGTCAGCACCCGTGACAGAGCGCCGGGCAGTGCACCGGGCAGTGCAAAGAGCGCGTCCGCACGGCGCCTGGACACGGCTGCCGCAGCGGTGGCGGCCGCCCCGCGTCTGCCGCGCCGGGCGCCCGGCGCGGTGTGGAACCTCGTACGGGAGAGCCTTGTGCGCTCCGGCCTCGTACGGGCGAGGGAGTAGGAGGTACGACCGGGCGTGCGGCCCGGTCCTGTCGTTTCGTTTCGTGATCGCAGAGCCATGAACCTGACGGTAGGCACATCGCCCATATCCCGCTGATCATGGTCAATTCCCGTGGAAAAGCCGCCTGTTGTGGATAACTCGGCCACTCTGCCGGGTGACGGGGAGGGGGCGAGGGCCCCTCAGCGTGCCGAGACCACGGCCCCCAACAGTCCGGGCCCCGTGTGTGCGCCGATCACCGCCCCGACCTCGCTGACGTGCAGGTCCGCCAGTCCCGGCACCCGTTCCCTGAGCCGCTGGGCGAGTGTCTCGGCACGGTCGGGCGCGGCCAGGTGATGCACCGCGATGTCCACGCGGCGCTCGCCGGCCCGCTCCACCGCGAGCTCCTCCAGCCGGGCGATCGCCCGGGACGCCGTACGCACCTTCTCCAGCATCTCGATCCGCCCGTCGGCGAGTTCGAGGAGCGGTTTGACCGCGAGCGCCGAGCCCAGCAGCGCCTGTGCGGCACCGATCCTGCCCCCGCGCCGCAGATAGTCCAGGGTGTCGACGTAGAAGTACGCGGAGGTGCCCTCGGCGCGTTTCTCCGCCGCGGCCACCGCCTCGTCGACCGTGCCACCGGCCTCGGCGACCTCGGCGGCGGAGAGGGCACAGAAACCGAGCGCCATGGCGATCATCCCGGTGTCCACCACCCGTACCGGCACGGGTGCCTCGCGTGCCGCGAGCACGGCCGCGTCGTACGTTCCGGAGAGCTCGGCCGGCAGGTGCAGCGAGACGATTCCGGTGGCTCCGGCCTCGGCCGCCGCGCGGTACGTCGCGGCGAACATCTCGGGGCTCGGCCGGGACGTCGTCACGGACCGGCGCTTCTGCAGGGCCTGGGCCAGTGAGCGTGCGGAGATCTCGGTGCCCTCTTCGAGCGCCTGGTCGCCGAGGACGACGGTCAGCGGCACCGCGGTGATGCCGTGCCGCTCCATCGTCCGGTGTGGCAGGTAGGCCGTTGAATCGGTGACGATCGCGACATGGCGGGACATGAGCGGGAGGTTACCCGCAGGCGAAGCCCCGCGGCAGTCCGGCCCCTCTCAAGGACCCACCGGCACACAGCGACACGTGGGCGCGGAGCGCAGGCGGAACACAGGCGGGGCACAGAGGGGCGCGAGGAATGCGAGCGCCCGCAGCGATCAGGTGGTGCTCTCGGGCCGGGGCGACTTCTGCCACGGGTAGGTGGCCTGCCGGCTGTGGTCGCGGGCGGTGATCGCCTGCGGCCCGGAGGCCTTCTTGTCCTCCGCGGCGTCCCCGGCCGCGGATTCGCCCTGCCCCGCCGTGCCCTTGTCCGGCTCCGACCAGGTCTGCGAAGGTCCGGCAGCGGCCTTTCCGTCCTGCCGGGCGGGGTCGGGGTCCACTGCCGCCCAGTGGCGCAGCGCCCCGGACTCCATCCGGATCTGCTCGCTCAGCGAGGCGAGGTCGTCGTCCGCGAACTTCCGCGCCCGGTCCCGGGCCGCCCAGCGCAGCGAGTCCGCCGACTGCACGACCTGCTCCGTACGCTCGCGGAGCTCCGGAATGCGCTCGGCGGCCTGCGCCTTGTCCGGGTCGCGCTC
This sequence comes from Streptomyces sp. NPDC021093, assembly GCF_044333135.1. Taxonomy (NCBI): domain Bacteria; kingdom Bacillati; phylum Actinomycetota; class Actinomycetes; order Kitasatosporales; family Streptomycetaceae; genus Streptomyces; species Streptomyces sp. NPDC021093. Next base: position 265,343 of record NZ_JBIRQJ010000006.1, read on the forward strand.
CAGCCGGCGCAGCTCGTCGTCCAGCTGGTGCCCGTACTCGCTGAGCCGCTCGAACAGCGCGATCGACTCCGACAGCGAGGCGTCGGACGCGACGCCCGTGGTCAGTGCCTCCTGGGTGGCCCTCATAGAGGTGCGCAGCGACAGGCGCAGCTGTGCCAGCTCGCCGCCCATGCCCACCTGGCCGTAGCTCTTCGCCCGCAGTGTGGTGTCCTCGACGGTGCGCCTGGCCTGCGTGATCGTACGGTCCACGCCGCGCCTGGCGGCTCCGACCGCCTTCACGGTGACGTACACCCCCAACCCGACGAAGGCAAAGAAGAGCAGCGCCATGATCAGGATGACGACAGCTTCCATGACGCCCCTCCGCGGTAGGACTGATGGGATGTTCCACTGACTGAACTGTTGACTGCTCCCACCGTAAACGGAGCGGGCAGGCCAGAGGTTCCATCGGAACCCCCAACCTGCCCGTAGGGGAAAGCCCTCAGCCAGTCCGTACAGCCGTCCCGATCATGCGGTGCGGGACTACGCCGGAACGATATTGACCAGCTTCGGCGCCCGCACGATCACCTTGCGGATGCCCGCACCGCCCAGCGCCGCGACGACGGCGGGGTCCGCCAGCGCCAGCTTCTCCAGCTCGTCGTCACCGATCGACGGGGAGATCTCCAGACGCGCCTTGACCTTGCCCTTGATCTGAACGACGCAGGTCACGGTCTCGTCCACGACGTACGCCGGGTCCGCGACCGGGAAGTCCTGGTGGACGACCGACTCGGTGTGCCCCAGCTTGCGCCACAGTTCCTCGGCGACGTGCGGGGCCAGCGGGGCGACCAGCAGTACCAGCCGCTCGGCAACCGACCGCGACACCGGGCCGCCCGTCTTCGTCAGGTGGTTGTTCAGCTCGGTGATCTTGGCGATGGCCGTGTTGAAACGCATTCCGGCCATGTCCTGGCCGACACCGTCGATCGCCTTGTGCAGGGCACGCAGCGTGTCCTCGTCCGACTCGCTGTCGACGACGGTGACCTCGCCCGTCGTCTCGTCGACGACGTTGCGCCACAGGCGCTGCAGCAGCCGGTACTGGCCGACGACCGCGCGGGTGTCCCACGGACGCGACACGTCCAGCGGCCCCATCGCCATCTCATAGAGACGCAGGGTGTCCGCACCGTACTCGGCGGAGATTTCGTCCGGCGTGACGGCGTTCTTCAGGGACTTGCCCATCTTGCCCAGGACGCGGCTGACCTTCTCGCCCTGGTAGTAGAAGCCGCCGTCGCGCTCCTCGACCTCGGCAGCGGGGACGGCGATGCCGCGTGCGTCCCGGTAGACGAAGGCCTGGATCATGCCCTGGTTGTACAGCTTGTGGAACGGCTCGGACGACGAGACGTGCCCCAGGTCGAAGAGCACCTTCGACCAGAACCGGGCGTACAGCAGGTGCAGCACCGCGTGCTCCGCGCCGCCGACGTACAGGTCGACGCCACCGTGCGGCATGCCCTCGCGCGGGCCCATCCAGTACTGCTCGACGGCCGGGTCGACCAGCTTCTCGCTGTTGTGCGGGTCCAGATAGCGCAGCTCGTACCAGCAGGAACCGGCCCAGTTGGGCATGGTGTTGGTCTCGCGGCGGTACTTCTTGGGGCCGTCGCCCAGGTCCAGGGTGACGTTGACCCATTCCTGGTTGCGCGACAGCGGCGTCTCGGGCTGCGCGTCGGCGTCCTCGGGGTCGAAGGTGCGCGGCGAGTAGTCCTCGACCTCGGGCAGTTCCAGCGGCAGCATCGACTCGGGCAGCGAGTGGGCGACGCCGTCCTCGTCGTAGACGATCGGGAAGGGCTCGCCCCAGTAGCGCTGGCGGCTGAACAGCCAGTCGCGCAGCCGGTAGTTGACCGTGCCCTCGCCGCAGCCGTTCTCGGCCAGCCACTCGGTGATGCGGCTCTTCGCGTCGACGACGCTCAGCCCGTCCAGCGAGACGGTGTCCGCGGCGGCGGAGTTGACGATCTTCCCGTCGTACGAGGCAAACGCGTCGTCCCACTCGGCCGGGTCCTCGCCGCGGCCGTCCGCCGGCTCGACGACACAGCGCATCGGCAGCTCGAAGGCGCGCGCAAAGGCGAAGTCACGGGTGTCGTGCGCGGGAACGGCCATGATCGCGCCGGTTCCGTAGCCCATCAGCACGTAGTCGGCGATGAAAACGGGGACGCGCTCCCCACTTACCGGGTTGGTCGCGTACGCACCGGTGAAGACGCCGGACTTCTCCTTGGCGTCGGCCTGCCGCTCCACGTCGGACTTGGCGGCGGCCTGCTTGCGGTACGCGGCGACGGCCTCGGCCGGAGTGGCGTGCCCGCCGGTCCACACGTCGTGGGTGCCCTCGGGCCAGGCGGCCGGAACGATGTCCGCGACCAGCTCGTGCTCGGGAGCCAGCACCATGTACGTCGCGCCGAACAGGGTGTCCTGCCGGGTGGTGAAGACAGTGATCTTCTTGCCGTCGACGCCGTCGACCGCGAAGTCCACGCGTGCACCCTCGCTGCGGCCGATCCAGTTGCGCTGCTGCAGCTTGATCGCCTCCGGCCAGTCCAGGCCGTCCAGGTCGTCGATCAGGCGGTCGGAGTAGGCGGTGATGCGCATGTTCCACTGGCGCAGCTTGGCCTTGAAGACGGGGAAGTTGCCACGCTCGGAACGCCCGTCCGCCGTCACTTCCTCGTTGGCCAGTACGGTGCCCAGCCCCGGCGCCCAGTTCACGGGCGCGTCAGAGGTGTACGCCAGCCGGTACTCGCTCAGTACGTCGGCGCGGTCGGCGGCGTCCAGGGCGGCCCAGGAACGGCCGTCGGGCAGCACGCGCTCACCGCTCTCGAACTGGGCGACCAGTTCCGCGATCGGACGGGCCTTCTGCGCGTCCGCGTCGTACCAGGAGTTGAAGATCTGGACGAAGATCCACTGCGTCCACTTGTAGTACTCGGCGTCGATCGTCGCGAACGAGCGGCGCTTGTCGTGGCCCAGGCCCAGCCGGCGCAGCTGGTCCTTCATGTTGGCCATGTTGGCCTCGGTGGAGGTCCGCGGGTGCGTGCCGGTCTGCACGGCGTACTGCTCCGCGGGCAGACCGAAGGCGTCGAAGCCCAGCGTGTGCAGCACGTTGTGGCCCGTCATGCGCTGATGGCGGGCGTAGACGTCGGTGGCGATGTAGCCCAGCGGGTGGCCGACGTGCAGGCCCGCGCCGGAGGGGTACGGGAACATGTCCATGATGAACTTCTTGGGCTTCGCGGCCAGCTCCGCGTCACCCGACAGGTCTCCGTCGCCGGGGTTCGGCGCCTCGTAGGTGCCCTCGGCGTCCCAGAAGTCCTGCCAGCGTGCCTCGATGTCGGCGGCCATGGCAGCCGTGTAGCGGTGCGCGGCTGCCGTCTCGGCAGCGGCAGCGGCATTCGTCTCGCTCATGATTTTCGAAGCTCCATCGATTTCGTCTCTGCCTACGGATCTCTGCCTGCGGAAATGAAAAATCCCCTCGCACAGGAGGGGACGCCGCGCCGATGCCGACCGGGTTCTTCACCGGTCGGGACTGATCAGCGCGGCTCACTAAGCAGAAGGCGTACGGCACGCATGGCGTCAGGGTACCGCAGGGGTTGCGGGCGTCGCATCGAGCCATTGCCTCCGCCGGAACACGGGGCGAAGGACTGCGGGGCGGACCGTACCCGTCCGCACACCGCGCGCACGGCGGAACCACGAAACCGCCGCCCTCCCCGCACCGCCCCACCTAGCCTCCCGCGACGGGACCACCTTCCCGACCCCCGGAGTCTTTCCCATGAACCCTCTGCCTCCTCGCCCGAACCTGCGCCACAAAGCGGCCGTCGCTCCTCGGCGCCCTCTGCCGCGCGCCCTGCCGGCGGCTGCGCTGCTCCTGCTGCCGCTGCTCGCCCTCCTCGGCGGCGACGGTCTCCGGGCAGCCCTCGACTTCACCACCGGTGTCCTGACCCTCGTCTCACTCACCGCATCCGTCGCCTGGGGACTTCTGGCCACCGACCGACTGCTGCTGAGGCCACGGCACCGGCTGGTCGCGCAGGGAGTGCACCGGGCCACCGCGGTCGCCTCCCTCGGCCTGCTCCTGCTGCACATCACGGTCAAGGCCACCCTCGGGCACGTGTCGCTGCTCGCGGCCCTGCTGCCCTTCGCGGGCGGGCTCTCGGGGACGTCCGTGCTTGTCGGGTTCGGCTCGCTGGCCGGGCTCCTGATGATCGTGGCTGCCACGACGGGCGCCCTGCGCAGTGCCTTCGCGACGCCGGGCCGGATACCCGGCCGCTGGCGCGCGCTCCACATGCTCGCCTACCCCGCCTGGTGCTCGGCCCTCCTGCACGGTCTGTTCACCGGCCGACCGGCCGCTGCCTGGGTGGTCACGATGTACGCCCTGTGCCTGGCCACGGTGGCGGCGGCACTTTCCCTGCGCCTGCTCCCGCCCCGCCTCAAGAGGAGCATCGTCGATGCCACCCTGCTCCCGTCGGACGAGGCTCCGTCCGTACCGCGACAGCGTCGGCCCGTCGATGCCCCGTCGTACGAGCCCCTGCCCGCCCCTCGCCCCGGCTCGGCCGCGCCCCGGCACGCGCACACCCCCACCGGAGAACGCCGTTGAACGCCCCCAACGCCCCCCTGCCCGACGTCCCCCATGTGGTCACCGTCGGCCTCCCCCACCTCACCAGCGGCTTCGACCTCGCCGCCCGTCTCGACCTCGGCACCCACCTGAAGGTCCACGGCCCTCTGGCCCCTGTCACGGGCGAACACCTGGCCACCCTCGCCGAAGAGGTCTCCCTGCTCGGGAAGGGCGGCGCCGGTTTCCCTTTCGCCCGCAAGTTACGAGCGGTGGCCAAGGCCGCCGGTCACCGCGGCGTCCCTCCTGTGGTCGTCGTCAACGCGAGCGAGGGCGAGCCCGCGTGCCGCAAGGACACCGTGCTGATCAACCGCGCCCCGCACCTCGTCCTGGACGGCGCTCTGCTCGCCGCCGAAGCCCTCGGCGCACGCACCCTGCTCGTCGCCGTCACCCGCGACTCCACCGAAGCATCCTTCACCGACGCGTTCGCCGAACGCGGCCTGACCGACCGGCGCATCCGCAACCGCGGCATCCGCGCCCGGATCGTCCGCACCCCCGAGCGCATGGTCTCCGGCGAGGCCTCCGCCGTGATCCGCGCGGCGAACGGTGGCCCCGCCCTGCCCCCCGGCCGCCGCGAACGTGCCGCCGAGTCCGGTGTCGGTGGCGCCCCCACGCTGCTCTCCAACGCCGAGACGTACGCCCAACTCGCCGTCGCCGCACGCCTGGGCCCGCGCCGCTACGCCCGTACCGGCGTCCCGGACGAGCCCGGTACCGTCCTGCTGACCCTCTCCGGCGCCGTCGCCCGCCCACTCGTCGTCGAGGTGCCCTCCGGCGTCCCGCTCGGTTACGTCCTCCAGCTGGCCGGTGCCCCGCCGCTTCCCCAGGGCGTGCTGACCGGCGGCTACCACGGCAGCTGGATCGATGCGTACGCCGCGCACGACGCCGCCGTCTCCCACGCGTCCCTGGCGTCCTTCGGAGGTGCGCTCGGCGCGGGCGCACTGCTCCCGATCGGCCCGGACACCTGCCCCCTGGGCGAGTCGCTGCGCATCGCGAACTGGCTGGCCGCCGAGACCGCCGGTCAGTGCGGCCCCTGCAAACTGGGGCTGCCCGCCGCCGCGGGCGGCCTGTCCGACGTACTGAACGGCGGCGGCCAGGCAGCCCTGGAGGCCCTCCGCGAAGTGGCGCAGGCGGCAAAGGGCAGGGGTGCCTGCAAGCACCCCGACGGTTCGGTCCGCTTCCTGCTGTCCACCCTGAGCGCCTTTACGGACGACCTGGCCGCCCATGTCCTGGGCGGCGGCTGCGGACGCCCCACGACCGGCGTGCTGCCCCTCCCCGGCCCCGCCCAGCACGGCTCCGCCCGCGACGGACGCGGCGCCCCCAGCGGCGAGAAGCTCGCCGTCGACTGGACCCTGTGCCAGGGTCACGGCCTGTGTGCGGACGTCGTCCCCGAGCTGATCCGGCTCGGCCACGACGGCTACCCGGCGCTCGCGGACGCATCCGTGCCGCTCCATCTGAGGCCGCGCGCCCAGCGCGCGGTACGCCGCTGCCCTGCCCTCGCCCTGCGCATCGAGCAGCCCCCGGCCGTGCCGTCCTCGCCGGTTGCGGGCAAGGACCTTGACCGGCGCCGCAGTTGAGGAAGCACCGCCGTTGAGGAAGCACGGCAACACAAAGAAGCGGACCATCCGATCGGATGGTCCGCTTCTTGTTTCTGTGGAGCTAAGGAGAATTGAACTCCTGACCTCCTGCATGCCATGCAGGCGCTCTACCAACTGAGCTATAGCCCCGTGCTGTGCACTTCGTGTCGTTCCCCGTGGTTTCCCCCGGCGACATCGCCAACTTTAGACGGAGAATCGCCGCATCACCAAATCCCTTTCCGCACCCCCTCTGGGCGGTCTCCTCTCGCCCCGACCCCACTCCCTCCGTGACGATACTGTCACCCCACGTGACTGTCATCAGGACTGGGCGGGCCCTTGCCACCCGCAGCCACCGCACCCCTCGTTCCGTGCTCCTGGCAGGGGCGGTCTGCCTTCTCTCCTTCGCCGCGTTCTGGGCCGCCCAGCGTCTGGCACAGGTGTCGATGATCGACCTGACCGTCTACCGGGCGGAGGGGGCGACGGTCCTCGCCGGCGGCGACCTCTATGAGATGCGTGCCACCGCCGCGAACCTCCCGACGACGTACCCGCCCTTCGCCGCCCTGCTGTTCACCCCGCTGCCCCTGCTGGACGACGGCTCGATGCGCACCCTCGCGACAGCGGGCAACCTCGCCCTCCTGGTCGCCCTGGTGCATCTCTCCCTCAAACTGATCGGCCGCGACAGCCCCGCGGCCACTCTGTGGGTGGCGGCCGCCGCGGTCTGGTGCGAGCCCGTCTGGACGACGCTGCGGTACGGGCAGATCAACCTCGCCGTCGCGGTCGCCGTGCTGTGGGACCTCACCCGTCACGACCGGCACAGGTGGGCGGGTGCGGGAATCGGCCTCGCCACGGCGGTGAAACTGACACCGGGACTGTTCGTCGTCTTCCTGCTGCTCACCGGCCTGGCCTGGGCCCGGCGCACCGGTACGTACCGCGACAACCCCTGGTTGCGGCGGGCAGCCGTCGCCGTCGCCGCATTTTCTGCCGCCACCCTCGCCTCGGCAACCCTCCTGCCCCAGGATTCCCGCTCCTTCTGGACCCGGAGAATCTTCGAGTCCACTCGGGTCGGCAACACCGAGGACACCGCCAACCAGTCCCTCGGCGGCCTCCTCGCCCGCCTTCTGCACACCGGTGAACCCGGCCTGTGGTGGGTCGCCGCCGCCGCGCTCGTCGCATCTCTCGGGCTTTGTGCGGCGGTGGCAGCCGCGCTGCGGGGCGAACGGGCCCGGGCCGCACTGACCTGCGCGGTGACGGCGTTGCTGATCAGCCCGATCTCGTGGTCGCACCACTGGGTGTGGTGCGTGCCCCTGGTCCTGTTCCTCGGCGCGGAGTCGGTACGGCACGGGGGCGCGCGACGTGCGGGGGCGTGGGCGGCAGGGGCGGTCTTCTTCTCGTACGCGCTGTGGGCCGTGCCGCACGGCAGGCAGGGGCGTCCCGAGCTGCGCCAGAACTTCGGGGAGTTCACACTGTCGGCGATCTACCCGGCAGTCGGCCTGGCATTTGTCCTGACACATTTTGTCCTGACAAAGGCTTCGGAGGCTCGGGCGCCGGATCAGGCCCTGGCGAAGGAGTAGAAGCGTTTGAGGGTGCAGTGTTCGTCGAGCAGGCGGCCGTAGATGGGCTCGCCCTCCAACTCGCGGTAGGTCTCGATCGGGTCGCCCTTTATGATCAGCGCCCGCGCGCACTCCTCGCACCAGTACTGGTACTCGGAGTTGACTGGTTCCATGTCGCGGACGATCGGCGTACCGCTGCCGCACCAGTCACATTTCCGCCTGTGTGCGCCCATCGTCCCCTCCCCTTCGGCGACCGCCCCTCCGGCGCTCGATTCTGTCACGGCTCCGCAAGGGGGACAGCAAAAGATCCCGCCCCCTGCCGGGGACGGGATCTTGATTGTGGAGCTAAGGAGAATTGAACTCCTGACCTCCTGCATGCCATGCAGGCGCTCTACCAACTGAGCTATAGCCCCGCGTGTTCTTGGTGCTGTGCGGGGTGTTTCCCGCTCTGCGCTGCGAACAAGAAGAACTCTAGCCTGCGACCTGCCGGAAAGTGAAATCCGGGTCGGCCGCCGTCCCTGGGGCGGCCCGGGACGGTCCGGGAACGGTTCAGTCGTCGTCCCCGAGCACGGGTTCCGGAAGCGTCCCGGCGTTGTGCTCCAAGAGCCGCCAGCCTCGGGCGCCCTCGCCGAGGACGGACCAGCAGCAGTTGGAAAGACCGCCCAGGCCCTCCCAGTGGTGCGACTCCAAGCCGAGGAGGCGGCCGATGGTGGTGCGGATGGTACCGCCGTGGCTGACGACGACGAGGGTGCCGCCGTCGGCGAGTTTGTCGGCATGCGCCAGGACGACGGGGGCGGCCCGGTCGGCAACCTCCGTCTCCAGTTCGCCACCGCCGCGCCGGATCGGCTCGCCGCGCTTCCACGCCGCGTACTGCTCGCCGTACTGGGTGACGATCTCGTCGTGCGTGAGACCCTGCCAGGCGCCCGCGTACGTCTCGCGCAGGCCGGCGTCGTGCGTGACCTCAAGCCCGGTCAGGGCGGCCAGTTCAGCGGCCGTGGACGCGGCCCTCTGGAGGTCGGACGCGACGATCGCGTCCGGCTTCAGCGAGGCGAGCAGTCGTGCGGCCCGGCGCGCCTGGGACACTCCGGTCCCGGTCAGCGCGATGTCCGTGCTGCCCTGGAAGCGGCGCTCCAGGTTCCAGGAGGTCTGGCCGTGCCGCCACAGAACGATGCGGCGGCCCCGGTTCCCGCTCGCCGTGCCGCCGCCCGTGGTGTTCGGACCCGTGCTGTTCAGCCCCGTGCTGTTCAGAACCCGTCTCCGTCCAGGTCTCCGTCCAGCTCACCCGCGGGGTTCAGCTTGGCGTGCTCCTCGGCCTTGCCGCGGGTCTTCACCGCGTCCTCGGGCAGAGCGATCTCGGGGCAGTCCTTCCACAGGCGCTCCAGCGCGTAGTAGACGCGCTCCTCGCTGTGCTGGACGTGCACCACGATGTCGACGTAGTCGAGGAGGATCCAGCGGGCCTCGCGGTCACCCTCGCGGCGCACCGGCTTGACGCCGAGCTCCTTGCTGAGCTTCTCCTCGATCTCGTCGACGATCGACTTGACCTGGCGGTCGTTGGGTGCGGAGGCGAGCAGGAAGGCGTCCGTGATGGACAGCACGTCGCTGACGTCGTACGCGATGATGTCGTGCGCGAGCCGGTCGGCGGCCGCCTGTGCGGCGGCGTTGATGAGCTCGATGGAACGGTCAGTGGCGGTCACAAGCAGGCTTTCGTCGGCGGTCGGTGATTACCACAAGGGTCTCACGTACTGCTGACATGCCCCGCCGGAGTTTTCCGGCGGGGCATCGGGCTGCGGGCGGACTATCCCCGCGAGGGCAGCTTGTAGTCCTGGCCCAGCACGACGGAGACCTCCGCGTTCGGAGCGGCGGTGCCCTTCGTCACGGCGGTGGCCGGCAGCCCCAGGGTCTTGGCGACCTCCTCGGCCTTCGGCTTCTGGGCGGCGTCGCCGTAGGTGACCTTCGAGGTCGCCGCGGTGGCCGCGTTCCCTCCGTCGGAGAACGTGTAGCCGCCGTTGACCAGGGTGACCCGGGCTGCCTCTGTCGCCGTCGGCTTTCCACTGCCGTTGCGCACCCCCACCCGTACGGCCGCGCCCTGCTCGGGTGCGGTGGCGACACCGCCGAGGACGGTCTTGACCACCGTGTCGGAGCCGCTGACCCGGCCGTCTGCGCCCACCGGCAGCAGCACCGTCTTGTAGGCGCCCTTCTTGGCGTGCCCGGCAAGCTTGGCCAGGGAGGCGGCGAGGGACTTCTCCGGCAGTGACGGGTCGAGGATCTGGGCGAGGTTGCGGACGGTGACGGCGGCGGTCTGCGGGTCGTCCGAGATCTTCTTCAGGACGCCCTGCATCACTGCCCCGAAGCGGGCCAGCTGCTTGCTCTCGGGCTCGCCCGGTGCGCGGTAGGTGGAGTACGCGACGGCCATCCGGCCGCTGAGGGTCTGCTGGGCGCCCTTGTTCACCAAGGGTGCCGCGCCCTTCTTGGTGTCGGGGACGGCGGTGTCGGTGTCGATCTCGATGTTGCCGACCTGCTCGACGAGGTTCTCCAGGTACGGGGTGTCGAGGCGCCAGGTGCCGCCGACCCGGGTGCCCAGGGCGGTGCCGATGGATTCGCGCGTACCGGTTCCGCCGTCGTCGTGGACGGATTTGGCCAGGGTGGTGGCGACGCCGTTGTCGTCGGCGAGGGTGAGGGTGTTGGGGAGCAGCACGGTGGTGCCCTGCCCGGTGCTGGCGTTGTCGACGAGCAGCACGGTCGACGTCATGCCGGGCTGCTTGGTGTTGTGCAGGTGCAGGGCGATCACGTCACGCTTCTGGGCGCCTGTGGCGACGGGCTTGTCGTCCTTGCCGGAGGACAGGCCGGGCAGCTTGTCGGCGTACCAGAGGTAGCCCACACCTCCCACGACGACGAGCGCGAGGACCACGGCGAGGGCTACGACACGGGAACGGCCCCGGCGCTTGGCCTCCTCGCGGCGTTCGGTGCGGCTCTCGGTGAACTTCAGCCAGTCGATGACGTCTTCGGAGTTCTCGTCCGGTTCCTCGACGAAGGAGAATTGTTCGGTGCCGTACTCGGGGGCGTCGGTCCGACGCTCTCCGGTGGGCGCCTCTTGAGGTGCCTCGCGCGGCGGCTCGGCAGGTGCCGGCCGGGACGGCTGCCGTGCCTGTTGCGGTTCCGGAGCGGGGGTCTGCTGCGGGATCCACTGCTGCTGTTGCTGGGCGGTGTCGTAGCCGTACGCCTCTTGAGGCTGCGGCGCCTGCTGTTGATGTTGCTGGGCGTACGGGTCGAACTGTGTGTGCTGTTGCGGCTGTTGGGCATAGGGGTCGTAGCCGTACGCCTGCTGCTGCGGGGGCGCCTGTTGTTGCTGCTGTGCGTAGGGGTCGTACTGCTGCGGCGTCTGCTGCGTCTGCTGCTGCGCCACCTGCTGGTACACCGGCTGTCCGTACGCGTCGTAGCCGATGATTTCCGGCTGCGGCTGGGCGTACGGGTCCTGCGCGTAAGGGTCGTACGGGTTCTGGCCGTCGTTCACCGGTGCCCCATTTCCGTGCTGTTCCTGCTGCTCCGTGCCGCTCGCCGTCAGTCCCGGTACAACTCGCGCTTGTCGATGTAGCGCACCACGCCGTCGGGCACCAGGTACCAGACCGGGTCGCCCGCGCGCACGCGCGCGCGGCAGTCCGTGGAGGAGATCGCGAGAGCGGGAACTTCCACGAGGGAGACTCCGCCCTCGGGCAGTCCGTCGGACGTGAGGTCGTGGCCGGGGCGGGTGACACCGATGAAGTGTGCGAGGGCGAAGAGTTCTTCGGCGTCGCGCCAGGTGAGGATCTGGGAGAGAGCGTCGGCACCGGTGATGAAGAACAGGTCCGCGTCGGCGTTGAGTGCGCGCAGGTCCCGCAGGGTGTCGATCGTGTACGTCGGGCCGCCGCGGTCGATGTCGATACGGCTGACCGAGAACTGCGGGTTGGACGCGGTCGCGATGACCGTCATCAGATAGCGGTCCTCCGCGGGCGTGACCAGCTTGTGGCTCTTCTGCCACGGCTGTCCGGTCGGCACGAAGACCACCTCGTCGAGGTGGAACAGTGCGGCCACCTCGCTGGCGGCCACCAGGTGCCCGTGGTGGATCGGGTCGAACGTGCCGCCCATGACACCGATCCGGCGCTTGCCCGTGCCGTCGGCGCTGATCGTCGCGGCCGTACCGCGCAGTGTGCCCGTGTCCGTACCGGCCGGGCCGGTAGGCATTACCTGCTCTCCCATGCGTGCAGACCCTACTGGCCCGTGTGTCCGGCCCGGTCCCCCGGTCCGGCTCAGCGGTCCCGGTTGAAGCGGGTGGTGATCCAGAGCAGCAGCATGAGCGCGACGAAAGCGCCGCCGCCCGTGACGAGAGGGCTGAGGGAGGCGTGCTCGTCGACGTGCTTGCCGGCTTCGCCGGAGGCGAGGGTGACGAGGTGGGACGCGGTGCTGTGGAGGCTCATCTTCGGCGGACCTATCGGGAGACGGAGGGGAGACTTCGGCATCATCGTATGCGGCGGTCGCGGGCACGCTCACGCCGACTCAGTCGTTGAGGCGATATCGGCCCTCCGGGCAACCGGCCCGGGTGGGGTGGCGTCAGCATTGGGGAGGCCCCGGAACGCCCCCTTTAGGCTGGGGCCGTCCGGGGGACGGGACATGTCTCGTACGAGAGCAGGGGTCTTTCATGACAGACGGCAATCACGAGCAGGGTCGGGACGACGCGGAGGGGGCCGGGCAGGAGAACCTGCCCGGACGGCAGCGCAGGCGCTTCCCGGGAATCTCCTCCCGGGCGTACGAGCACCCGGCGGACCGGTCCGCCCTCGTGGCACTGCGCAAGCTGAGCGGATTCGACACGGTCTTCAAGGCACTGAGCGGGCTGCTGCCGGAGCGGAGCCTGCGGCTCCTGTTCCTGTCCGACTCGGTGCGGGTGAGTGACGAGCAGTTCGCCCACCTCAACTCCATGCTGCGGGACGCCTGTTACATCCTGGACCTGGAGAAGGTTCCGGCGATGTACGTCACGCAGGACCCGAAGCCCAACGCGATGTGCATCGGCCTCGACGAGCCGATCATCGTGGTGACGACGGGACTGGTGGAGCTCCTCGACGAGGAGGAGATGCGGGCGGTCGTCGGGCACGAGGTCGGCCACGCGCTGTCCGGGCACTCGGTGTACCGGACGATCCTGCTGTTCCTGACGAATCTGGCGCTGAAGGTGGCGTGGATTCCGCTGGGCAACATCGCGATCATGGCGATCGTCACGGCGCTGCGCGAGTGGTTCCGCAAGTCGGAGCTGTCGGCGGACCGCGCGGGGCTGCTGGTGGGCCAGGATCTCCAGGCGTCGATGCGCGGGCTGATGAAGATCGCGGGCGGCAACCACCTGCACGAGATGAACGTGGACGCGTTCCTGAAGCAGGCGGAGGAGTACGAGGCGGGCGGTGACCTGCGCGACTCCGTCCTGAAGATCATGAACGTGCTGCCGCGCTCGCACCCCTTCACGACGGTGCGGGCGGCGGAGCTGAAGAAGTGGTCCGAGAGCCGCGATTACCAGCGGATCATGGACGGCCACTACCCGCGGCGGGACGAGGACAAGGAGACCTCGGTGACGGACTCCTTCAAGGAGTCCGCGGCGCACTACGCGGACACGGTCCGCACCAGCAAGGACCCGTTGATGAAGCTTGTCGGCGACATCGCGGGCGGTGCGGGCGACCTGGGCGGAAAGCTGAGGGGGAAGTTCGGCGGGGGGAACGGTTCCGGTTCCACCGGGTCAGGGTCCGATTCCGGCTCCGGCTCCGGCAACGGGTCCTGAGACGGCTGTTCTGTACGGAGAGCGGGGGGCCGGGGCCGAGCCCTGGCCCCCCGCTCTCTCGCCTCCGAGAGGCCGGATCCTCACTGGTCAGCCCGACTGCGGGGTCGGCACCGACGCCGGGGCCAGGATGCCGCAGAGCGATCCCGTCGGCGCCCCCGTGGCATACGGATCGGTGCCCGCAGGCGCCCCGGAGGGCGCCCCTGCGCCAGGGGCTGTCGCGGGAGCCTTCCGCCCTGCCAGCAGGGGCTGCCAGAACTGTGGTGACGCGCTGGTGCCGCACACCTGCGGGCCGCCGACCGCGTACGAGCCGAGCAGTTCCGCCCGGTGCCGCCGCAGGTCCTCCGCGTCGTAACGGAAATGCAGTTCGCGGCGCACGGTGAACAGGGAGGCGGCGTCGGCCCGTTCGGAGTTGCTGCCGGGGCGGGCCGCCGGGCGCAGCGGGTAGACGAAGGTGTGGTCGGTGGACACGTCGAGGATGTCGGGGCCGACCTCGGTGGCCCGCAGCGTGCCGTTCGCCCGGGCCGCCCCGGCCAGGTCGACCTTGTCGGGGTCGAAGCGGACCATCCAGCCGCCGGCGGCCGCCCCCGTGCCGGAACCGCTTCCGGCCCCGGGTCCCGGTCCGCCCGCCATACCTGCCCCTGCCCCTGTACCCGTGCCCGTGCCCGTGCCCGCGGCGAAGCTTCCGCCCGCCCTGCCCGGGGCGAAACTCGCGTCGAACTGTTCCTGCTGGTCCGGGTCGAGCAGCAGCCGCACCGGCCGGACCGATCCGCCGGTCAGGACGGCCGGGTCGACGGACGACTGGACCAGGTAGTCCTTGGCAATGGTCAGGGCGGCCAGGACCTGGCTCTCCGAGAAGTGCGGTGTGCTCCGGGCGACCGGAAGCTGGATGCCTTCCGCGCCGGTACGGAACTGTGCCGCCGGGCTGTGCAGGAAGAGCTCCGCGGGTTCACCGCCGGGCACCCTTCCCACCGGGACCAGCGGTATGACGGTCGCGCGCAGTGCCTCCGGGTGACGTTCGAAGACGGGCGACACGGGAGTGCGTATGCCCATGTAGACCGCTGTGCTGAAGGCCAGCACCACGAGAAGCATCATCAGGAACACCTGTTTGCGACCGTTGCCCGTTGCCGGGGGTGCGGCGGCCGGGGACAGGGGGCGGACCGCGGGTGCGTGGTCCCCGGCCCGTTCGGACGCTGAGAATTCCTGGAGCCGGGCAGCTCTGACAAACGATTCGTCGAATACGACGGACCGGTAGTCGTCGTCACCACTGTTGGGGAAGCCCTCGGGCGGGGTGCCCTCGGGCGGGTCCGATCGACCTGCCATCGCTTCTCCCTGAGCACTGGGCCCTGCGGTGGGGAGAGAGTCTCCCTTTCAGAGTAGGTCGCGGGAAGCGAAGGTAAACGCCCCGGAACAGCAGAACTTCAGGAGAACTCCCGCCGGATTCCGCCGCGTTGAAGGTTTCGGTGAGAGATTCGGCCATTCCGGAAGATTCGGCCGGAGCATTCAGGGAGTACGGGGTTGGGAAGAGGCGGCCGGGGCCGTGTATTCCGCCGAGGCGGACGGACCGCCTCCGGCTGTGCCCGTTGTAGCGGCCGTGCCGGGCGCCGGAACGTCGACCTCGGTGGCCGCGGGCGAGGGAGCCTGTCCGTCGCGGCTGCCGGACGCACCCCGGTACACGGCGGCGAAGGCGAACGCGACCATGCCGATGCCCATCAGCAGGGCGAGGAGCCAGGCGACGGGGCGGTGCCAGCGCGAGGAGTTGCGGTACGGGCGCAGGGCGCCGCCGTGCCGCCCGTAGGGTCCGTACGGCCCTACGAAAACCCCGTTCGCGTAAACGTCGCGGGCGTCGCCGTCGTCGTGGCCGCCGTCACCGTACGGCGCGTACGGATCGCGTCCGTCGGACGGGTCCCAAGGGTCGTCGTCGGGGCGCTGGCCCGCCCGGGTACGGGCTGCGGCATCAGCGTCGGCGCGCGCTTCGGCGGCCGCCAACAGCCGCTCCACCGCGCTCGGTTCATGAATTTCGGCGGCTTTGACGAAGGCCTCGTCGAAAACCACGGAGGCGAAGTCCTCGTCCGCGCCCCCGCGGTCGTCGTCGGGCTCCCAGCCATCCGAGAACGGCTTGCCCTCCACGTCGTCCGGCACCCGTTCAGCGTAGACCCGGTCGGTCGTTTTGGGCAGAGAACGGGCAGAGCGGGAAGGGCCGACAGAGGCTGCGGAGGAGCGGCCGAGGGGCGGAAGAAGGAAACGAGGAGCGGGTCAGCGGATGTGGCCGTCACCCGTCACGATGTACTTCGTGGACGTCAGCTCGGGCAGCCCCATCGGCCCCCGCGCGTGCAACTTCTGTGTGGAGATGCCGATTTCGGCGCCGAAGCCGAACTGTCCGCCGTCGGTGAAGCGGGTGGACGCGTTCACCGTGACCGTCGTGGAGTCGACGAGCTGGGTGAAGCGGCGGGCGGCGGCCTGCGAGGTGGTGACGATGGCCTCGGTGTGCCCGGAGGACCAGCGGCGGATGTGCGCGACGGCGGCGTCGAGGGAGTCGACAACGGCTGCGGCGATGTCGTACGAGAGGTACTCGGTCTCCCAGTCCTCCTCGACGGCCGGTACGACGGTGGCCTTCGAACCCCCGGCAAATGTCAGGACATTCGCATCCGCGTGGACGGTGACTCCGGCCTCTGCGAGGGCGTCCAGCGCACGGGGCAGGAAGGTGTCCGCGATGTCCTTGTGGACGAGGAGGGTCTCGGCGGCGTTGCAGACGCTGACGCGGTGTGCCTTGGAGTTGACCAGGATGTCGACGGCCATGTCGAGGTCGGCGGTTGCGTCCACGTACACATGGCAGTTGCCGGTGCCCGTCTCGATGACGGGGACGGTGGACTCCTCGACGACGGTACGGATCAGGGAGGCGCCGCCGCGCGGGATGAGGACGTCGACCAGGCCGCGGGCGCGCATCAACTCGCGTACCGAATCGCGGGATTCGCCGGGGACGAGCTGTACGGCGTCGGCGGGCAGTCCTGCTTCTTCGAGGGCGTCGCGGACCACACCCACCAGTGCGGTGTTGGAGGCGTATGCCGAGGAGGAGCCGCGCAGCAGTACCGCGTTGCCGGACTTGAGGCACAGGGCGGCGGCGTCGACGGTGACGTTGGGGCGCGCCTCATAGATGATGCCGACGACGCCGAGCGGTACCCGTACCTGTCGCAGGTCGATCCCGTTGGGCAGGGTCGAGCCGCGCACCACCTCGCCGACCGGGTCGGGCAGTGCCGCCACGTCCCGTACGTCGGAGGCGATGGCCCGCACACGCTCGGGGGTGAGGGTGAGGCGGTCGACGACCGATTCCGCGGTGCCGGCCTCCCGGGCGCGGGTGACGTCCTCCCCGTTGGCGGCGACGATCTCGTCCGTACGGGCGAGGAGGGCGTCGGCGACGGCGAGGAGGGCCGCGTCCTTCGCGGCACGCGGCAGCGGGGCGAGCGCGGCGGCGGCCTCCCGGGCCCGGGAGGCGGCGGCGAGGACCGGGGAACGGTCGGCGGTGGCGTCGGCGGGAGCGGTGTGCGAGGTCATGTCCGCAGGGTAATCCGGTGACACCGGCGGTCCGTCCGCCGTCCCGGACTCCGAGACGCCACGGGACGGTCGGCGGACCGCCCCACGGCCACCCCGGGCGCCCCAGGCGCCCATGGAACCCACAGGGCGCCACAAGACCCCACAGGTCACCGCAGGCCACCACCGGACCCGGGTCCTCAACCCTGTCGCGTCCCGGCTCAGCACAAGGGCACGCCGGGCTCAGCACAAGGCCACGTGAGACTCAGTGCCGGTGCACGCCGGGCTCAGTACCCGTGCACCTCGGGCTCAGTACGGGTGTACGCCGACGGGTGCCGCCGGGGGTGGTCCGTATCCCTCGGCGACCCGCTGGTGGTAGGTGTCGCGGTCGATGACTTCGAGGCCGACGATCTCCCAGGGCGGCAGCTTCGCCGTCGACCGGTGTTCGCCCCACAGGCGCAGGGCGACGGCCGCGGCGTCGTGCAGGTCGCGGGCCTCTTCCCAGTAGCGGATCTCCGCGTGGTCGCCCGCGTAGCGGCTGGTCAGCAGGAAGGGGTGGTCGTGGGCGAGCTGTTCGAGGCCGCGGCGCACCTCTTTGAGGGGCGTCTCGGCGCCCGAGACGCTGAGCGTGATGTACCAGAGGCGGGACTCCTCCGTGTCCTGCCGACGCCGGCCGGGGCGGGGTTCCCTGCCGTCTGCGGCATCGGCGGCGTCGGGGCCGTCCCGGCCGTCGTCGAAGTCTTCGCCGTCGTCGAAGTCCGCGCCCGCCCCGACGCTCGTCAAGGCTCGCTCGGCTGTCCCTCGGGGCGGCGCCCCCGGGCGCGCTCGTCTCACCGGCGGCCTCCTGATGCGTTTGTGTGCTGTACCCCCGCAACAAAGTTGACCAGTCCTGGGCCGGATGCGGGGGGTTTTCCTGAAGGTCTCCACCGGGAGGCTGGACTTTCGGCCGTTTCGTGGACGCCCGGAGGGGATTCGGGGACGCTTCGGCGGCCGTGCCGGCCTGTCTGTCAGCGGTGCAGCAGCACCAGGTCGTCGCGGTGCACGACCTCGCGTTCGTACGCGGGCCCGAGTTCCCTGGCGAGGTCGCGGGTGGAGCGGCCGAGCAGCTGCGGGAGTTCCTTCGCGTCGAAGTTGACCAGGCCGCGGGCGACGGCCCGGCCGGTGCTGTCGCGCAGCTCCACCGGGTCGCCCGCGCCGAAGTCGCCCTCGACCGCGGCGATCCCGGCGGGCAGCAGCGACGTGCGCCGCTCGACGACGGCCCGTACCGCCCCGTCGTCGAGGGTGAGGGCGCCCTGTGGGGTGGAGGCGTGCGCGAGCCACAGCAGCCGGTCCGCGCTGCGGCGGCCGGTGCGGTGGAAGTAGGTGCCGGTGTCGCGTCCGGCGAGGGCGTCGGCGGCGTACGTGGCGGAGGTGAGGACGACGGGGATGCCGGCGGCGGCGGCGATGCGGGCGGCCTCGACCTTGGTGACCATGCCGCCGGTGCCGACGCCCGCCTTGCCCGCGCTGCCGATCTGGACGTGGGCGATGTCGTCGGGTCCTGTGACCTCGGCGATGCGGGAGGTGCCGGGCTTGGCCGGATCTCCGTCGTACAGACCGTCGACGTCCGAAAGGAGCACCAGCAGATCGGCGCGCACGAGGTGGGCGACGAGGGCGGCGAGCCTGTCGTTGTCGCCGAACCGGATCTCGTCCGTGGCGACGGTGTCGTTCTCGTTGACGACCGGCAGGGCGCCCATGGCGAGGAGCTGGTCGAGGGTCCGGTAGGCGTTGCGGTAGTGGGCGCGGCGGCTGGTGTCGGTGCTGGTGAGCAGCACTTGGCCGACGCGGACGCCGTAGCGGGCGAAGGAGGCGGTGTAGCGGGCGACGAGGAGGCCCTGGCCGACGCTGGCGGCGGCCTGCTGGCGGGCCAGGTCCTTGGGGCGGCGGGCGAGGCCGAGGGGGGCGAGCCCGGCGGCGATGGCGCCGGAGGAGACCAGCACGATCTCCCGGGCGCCACCGCTTCTGACCTTGGCGAGTACGTCGACGAGGGCGTCCACCCGGTCGGCGTCCAGGCCGCCCGTTGCGGTCGTCAGCGAGGAGGAGCCGACCTTGATCACGACTCTGCGTGCTTCGGTGACGCCCTGCCTCGTGCCCTGTACCGCCCGGCCGCTTTCCCCTGACACGTACGTCATCCCCTTGCTCAGCCCTGTTTCCCGCAATGTACGTGAGGGGGGCGCCGTGCCGCCTTCGGGTTCCGGTCCACGGACACCCGGGCCGGGTGTCCGGTGGCGGACGCGGGACGGCGGGCCCCGGAAGGTTCCGGGGCCCGCCGTCGGGTCGTGGTGCTGTCGGACTGTGGTGCTGTCGGGCTGTTGTGGCCCTCAAGATGTGGTGGGCGTCAACCCGTCGAGGTCGCGGCCGGTCAGCCCTGCGGGTGGCGGTGGCGCCAGCCCGCCCACGCCGACTCGACCATGTCCCGTACGCCGTAGCGGGCTTCCCAGTCCAGTTCGGTGTGGATCCGGTCGGCGGAGGCGACGACCCGGGCGGGGTCGCCGGCCCGGCGCGGGGCGACTTCGGCCTTGATGTCCTGGCGGCCGCTGACCTCGCGGATGATGTCGATCATCTCGGCGACCGAGACGCCTTCGCCCTTGCCGATGTTGAGGATCAGCCGGGCGTCGGGGTCGGCGACCAGCTTGCGGGCGGCGGCGACGTGCGCGGAGGCGATGTCGGCGACGTGGATGTAGTCGCGGACGCAGGTGCCGTCGGGGGTCGGGTAGTCGTCGCCGAAGATCAGCGGCGACTTGTCGGCGTCGAGCCGTTCGAACACCATCGGTACGAGGTTGAAGATCCCGGGGTCGCCGAGTTCGGGCGATGCGGCGCCCGCGACGTTGAAGTAGCGCATGCAGGCGGTGGCCATGCCGTGTGCCTTGCCGACGGCCTCGACCATCCACTCACCGGCCAGCTTGGTCTCGCCGTACGGGCTCATGGGCAGGCAGGGGGTGTCCTCGGTGACGAGGTCGACGTCGGGCATGCCGTACACGGCGGCGGAGGACGAGAAGAGGAACTGCTTCACACCGGCGGCCGCGGAGGCCTCCAGCACGGTCTGCAGTCCGACCACGTTCTCGTGGTAATAGAACAGCGGTCGCTCAACGGATTCGCCGACCTGCTTCTTCGCGGCGATATGCACCACACCCGTGACGGTGTGCCTGCGCAGTACGTCGTCGAGGAGCGGGCGGTCGAGCACCGAGCCGCGCTCCAGGGGAACACCCGCGGGAATACGGGCCACGTCTCCGGTACTCAGGTCGTCCAGCACGACGACGCTTTCCCCGCCTTCGGCGAGCGCCTTTACCACGTGTGAACCGATGTATCCCGCACCGCCAGTTACCAGCCAAGTCATAGAGGCACTATACAGAGGCGCAATGATCACTGATCAAGGCATCTCTGGGCAGGGGCCGGGCGCCTTCGCCCGTAGGCTAGCCTGGCCAGGAGTGTCGAAATCCTTCAAGGCTCATCTAGTTGGCCGTCCCTCACCCACCGCAGTTGTGAGGGATCAGTAATCGAAACGTACCGAGGACGTGAACACAGAGGTGGCCTTGTCAAGCCCGTCTCCCTCGCCGGACAGCCTGCCGACGACCGTGCCGGACATCAGTGTTGTCGTCATCGTTTACAACGATGCCGACCGGTTGCCCGCCGCCGTGCAGTCGGTCCTGGATCAGACGCTGCACAACGTCGAAGTGATCGTCGCGGACGACTGCTCCACCGACGGTTCGTATGCCGTGGCCAGGAGCCTCGCGGCCGAACACCCCGACCGGGTCCGGGCGATCCAACTGGAGGAGAACAGCGGCGGTTGCGGCGAGCCGCGCAACCAGGGCATCGCAGTGACCCGCGGCCGCTATGTGATGTTCCTCGACAGTGACGACACGCTTGAGCTCAACGCGTGCCGCAACATGCTGGAGGCCGCCGAGAGCACCGGTGCGGACCTGGTGTCCGGCATGTGTCTGCGGGTCCACGTCGACAGCCGGCACGGCAAGACGACCGAGTGGTACCGCTGGCTCTACAACTCCACGCGCACGATCGACTCCGTTGCGGAACTCCCCGACCTGCTGGTATTCGACACCCTGTCGACCAACAAGTGTTACCGGCGCGAATTCCTGATCGAAAGCAACCTCACTTTCCCGAAGCGGATTCATTACGAGGACCTGCTTTTCTCCGCCCAGGCATATCTGGCGGCTTCCCGCATCACCCTCATTCCGAACACGGTCTATTACTGGAATGTGGTCGAGAAGACCGAGAAAAAATCGATCAGTAATCGCCGCAATGAGATCAACAACTTTGCGGACCGGGTGGAGATCCACCGTCGGATCGACAAAATCCTCAAGTCCCGCTCCATGGACGACCTAAAGCTTCACAAGGACATCAAGTTCCTGAAGCACGATCTGGTCCTCTACTTGCGCGAACTGCCGTTCCTGGACGACGACTACCGGCACGCCTTCGCCGAGATGGCCCGCAGTTACGTCCAGAGCTTCGCCCCCGAGGCGTACAACGAACTGCACCCCGCCCACGCGATCTGCGCGTACCTCCTCCTCCAGGAGGACTGGGACAACCTGATGCCCGCGATCGACATGCTCCTCAACAGGAACAAGCTCGCGGTGCCGCTGGTGGAGAAGGACGGCCGGATCTACTGGTGCGAGGAGCACCTGGAGGACCCGCACGCCCGCACCCTGCTCGACGTGACCGACCTCGGCTACCACACCAGGCCGGTCGAGCGGCTGGACCTGCGCAACAGCCTGACCGGCTACGACGAGAGGCCCACCGAGGTCGTGCTCGGCGGTGCGGTCGTCAATCCGCTGGACAGGATCAAGCCCGACTCGAAGCTGTCCGCCGAGATCGTCCTCAAGGCGCGCCGCACCAGCCTCCAGACGTTCCGCTTCCCCGTCCGCAGCCTCCGTGTCGACGGCGACCGGGTGCGTTGGGAAGCGTCCCTGCCGCTGGCCAAGGAGCTGCGTCCGCTGGGCATCGTGGACGACGTCTGGAACGTCCGGATGCATCTGTCGATCGACGGCCGCACCACGGTGAGCGCCGTCACCGTCGGCTCCGCCGACATCGAGCGGACCGGCATCATCCAGGTCAGGCCCCGGCTGACGCGGCTGGCGGGCGACCGCATAGAGGCGGAGGTCTCCGGGCGCGGTCACCTGGCGTTCCACATCGTGCAGCACAGCACCGCCTCGCAGAAGGCGCGTGCGCTGATCCGCGACAACATGGACAGCCTGCCCGCCCGGATCGCCAAGAAGACGTACCGCAAGGCCCGTGACGTACGCAAGGACCTCAACTCCGGCGCCCGCAAGATCGACGGCTACCACCGCATGATCAAGGCGTTGCCCATTCGCAAGGGCACCGTCGTCTTCGAGAGCCACCTCGGCAAGCAGTACAGCGACAGCCCCCGCGCCATCTATGAGGAGCTGAAGCGGCGCGGCGCCCCGATCCACGCGATCTGGTCGTACGCGGGCGCGAAGCCGACCGGTTTCCCGGACGACGTGGAACTGGTGCAGAGGTGGTCCTGGAAGTATCTGAAGGCGCTCGCGCAGGCCGAGTTCTGGATCGACAACCAGGGCTTCCCGCTGAAGCTCCGCAAGCGTCCCGAGACGACGTACATCCAGACCTGGCACGGTTCCGCGCTCAAGCGCATGGGCTTCGACGAGCCCGGCTACCGGCTGATGTCGGAGGGCGAGCAGGCCGCGTACCAGGCGTCGCTGGACCGGTTCGACCACTTCGTGGTGCGTACCGAGCACGACGTGAGCACGCTGGCACGCGCGTACCGGATGCCGGAGAGCAAGCTGCTGCGCACCGGCTACCCGCGCAACGACGCCCTGGTGAAGGCGCGTGACGCCTCTGTGGAGAGCCCGCAGGTGAAGGAGGTCAAGGAACGCCTGGGCATCCGCCCGGACCTGCCGGTGGTGCTGTACGCGCCGACGTTCCGGGCCAACGCCCAGGGCAAGGTGCAGAAGTTCGAGTTCCCCTTCGAGATCGAGAAGTTCGCCGAGCACTTCGGGGACAGGTTCACGCTCCTGGTGCGCACGCACTACCTGAACCAGGTGTCGCTGCCGCCGGCGATGGCGGGGCGGGTCGTCAACGTCTCGGAGGAGCCGGACATCACGCCGCTGCTTCTGGCCTCGGACGTGCTGATCACGGACTACTCCTCCGTGATGTTCGACTACGCGCTGCTGCAGCGGCCGATGGTCTTCTTCGCGTACGACTGGGAGGAGTACTCGCAGGACATCCGCGGCACGTACTTCAACCTCCTGGAGACGGCGCCGGGCCCCGTGCCGCGCGACGAGGAGTCGCTGTACGAGGTGCTGGAGGACCTGGACGGTGTGCGGACGCAGTACGGGCCGCAGGTGAAGGAGTTCGTGGACAAGTACGGCGAGTACGACCACGGTGACGCCGCAGCCCGGATCGCCGACCGC
Organism: Streptomyces sp. NPDC021093; assembly: GCF_044333135.1. NCBI lineage: Bacteria > Bacillati > Actinomycetota > Actinomycetes > Kitasatosporales > Streptomycetaceae > Streptomyces > Streptomyces sp. NPDC021093. Next base: position 288,829 of record NZ_JBIRQJ010000006.1, read on the forward strand.
TTCTTCGGAGGAAAGGGCCGGGCCAGGTGACTCGACGCGACATCTTCTTCGTGGCCAACGAGGTCGACGAGCTCGGCGGGGTGGCCCGCTGGCAGGCCCAGATGGCGTCCTTGCTGGCCGGGCTCGGGCACCGGGTCACGCTCGTCGGCATCGCGCCGGCCGAGGTCGCCATGAACCTCGGGGAGGACCCCCCGTTCAAGACGGTGACGCTGTACGACGTCAGGCCCGAGGGCCGCAAGCCCGTCGCCGGGCTGCGCGGCACGGTCGACATGACCGCCCGCCTCCACAACTCGCGGCGCGAGGCCGGGATGCGGGAGGCCTCCGCGAAGCTGTCCCGGATGTTCCGGACGGCCGCACCCGGCGCGATGATCGTCGTGACCCAGGTGTGGGCGATGGAGTGGGTGGCGCTCGCCGACACCGCAGGGCACCCGGTCGTCGGGATGAGCCACGAGAGTTACGAGTACTCCCGGCAGTCCTCCCGTTTCGGGCGCGTCCAGCAGCACTTCAAGGACGTGGACCGGCTGCTGCTGCTCACGCAGGAGGACGCCGACCTGTGGGCGGTGAAGGGGCTCAACAACGTCGGGTTCATGCCGAACCCGCTGCCGATGATGCCGGAGACCGTCTCGCCCCGTACGGAGAAGACCGTCGTCAGCATCGGGCGGCTCAGCCACCAGAAGGGCCTCGACATGATGCTCGACGCCTGGGCGGAGGCCTCCGCGCAGGTGCCGGGCTGGAAGCTGAAGCTGTACGGCGCCGGGGAGCTTGAGCAGTCGCTCAAGAAGCAGGCCACGGATCTCGGCCTGGACGGTTCGGTGGAGTGGGCCGGGCAGACCCGTGACGTGGTCGGTGCGCTGCACGGGGCGTCCGTCTTCGCGCAGTCCTCGCGCGGCGAGGGCTTTCCGCTCGCGCTGCTGGAGGCCATGGCGTGCGGAGTGCCGTGCGTGGCGTTCGACTGTGCGCCGGGCGTGCACGAGATCGTCCAGGACGGTGTGGACGGGTTGCTGGCCCGGCCCGGCAACACCCCTGAGCTGTCGCGGCAGTTGGTGCGGATGATGCAGGACCAGGAGATGCGGGACCGGATGGGCGACCTGGCCCGGGAGAACGTGCAGCGGTACTCCCCCGAGTCGATCACCCAGCGGTGGGAAGAGCTCTTCACGTTCTTGGAGCGGTAGCCACCGCGACCTCAAAGAGGGGAGGGGCCCTGTCCGCAGCCGCGGGCAGGGCCCCTCTCTTTCTCTCCTTCTCCGTGCTACTTCACCTTGCGCGCCAGCCTCTTGAGGCGGCGGCCCGCGACGTCGATTCCGCCCTGTACGCCGCCGACCACGCGCACCATCAGGGCCTGCCGCGGCGTCACGTGTGCCTGTACGAGCAGGGGCAGACCGGCGCCGAGGACGACACTGCGCCGGGCCGCGCCCGGGGCGGCGGCCCGCACTTCGGCGGGGATGCGGGTGCCGTCGGCGCACACGATTTCGGCGCGCACCCGCCAGCACATCAGCCGTTCGTGGACCGCCAGGTCACGTGTCCTCACGGCGAATTCCGCCTGCCAGGCTCCGGCGCCCGCGAACCGCAGGGGCTGCTCGCGCTCCAGGGCGGGACGGTCCTCCCGCTGGTCGACGAGGCGCAGCACGGCCCGTTGTGGCTTCAACGGGCCGAGCAGGCCGTGCAGTTCCCGTACGGTCAGAGTGAACCCGAGCGAGCGACCGACGGCCACGGTGCCGTTGACGGTCAACGGGAGTTTCCCGGGGGGCAGTTCGGTGAGCCCGTCGAGTTCCACCTCGGGCAGTCCTTCGGCGAGCACCGGTTGGCCGGAGTCCGTCGTGTACGACGGCGGCAGCAGCCGGGGCGGCTGCGCGGCCAGTGCCACGACGCGTTCCAGTTCGGCCGGGGCCTGCCAGGCGACGACGGCGCGGGCCAGCCAGCGGGAGGGTGCTTCGGCGGCCGTGTACGCCGTCTCGTCGAAGGCGGCGAGGTATGCGCGTGTGGCACGCCACCAGTCGGCCCGGTAGGCGGCGCTGCGCTGCGGCAGCTCCCGTACGTACATGGGCAGGTCGTAGTCGAGGAACTTTGTCTGTGCGGCCGTCGCGAGCGTGTCGAGGCCGGCTTTGCGGAACACCTCGACGACGCGGCGGTGGGCCTCCACGCGATGTTCCCAGTTGGCGATGGTGGCTCGGCGCAGGGAGATGGAGAGTTCGGCGGCGTCCCGGCGGACGTGCCACACGTACACCGGGGTGGCGACGACCGCGGTGCGGGGGGCTGCCGCGTACACCTGTGCGGTGAAGACAAAGTCCTCGTAGTGGAAGGCGCCGTCGGGGAAGCGGACGGTGTGCTCGGTGAGGAAGTCGCGGCGGTAGAGCTTGTTGACGGAGAGCGTGTCGAGGAGGAACTCGGGGTGGGCGCCGATGCCGTCCATGACGGTGCCCGGCAGGGTGGCACCGGCTGCGGGGTCGTAGAGGCCGGGGGCCCACACGGTGTCGCGGTCCTCGGGAAGTTCCCGGCGCACGCACTGGCCCGCGACCATGTCGACGCCGTCGGCGGCGGCCAGCAGGGCGTCCACCGCGCCCGCCGGGTAGACGTCGTCGCTGTCGAGGAACATCACGTACGGGTGTGTGGCGGCGGTGATGCCGTCGTTGCGGGGGCTGCCGCAGCCGCCGCTGTTCTCCGTGCGGTGCAGGGGCCTGACCTGGGGGTGCCGGGCGGCGAGTGCGTCGACTGCCGCACGGGTGTTGTCGGTGGAAGCGTCGTTGACCACGATCACCTCGCCGACGGCGGTGCCCTGTGCGAGCACGGACTCGACGGCCGTGGCGATGTGGGCGGCGTCGTTGTAGACGATGACGACGACGCTGACCGTACCGTCCGCGTTGCCCACAAGGTCCGTTGTGCGGGATTCCACCGTGCCACTCCCCTGGGTCGTTGCTGTCCTCTCCCATCCTGGCCTGTCAACTCCGGAAACCGGACAAGGGGGCCCTTGCGGGGCCCCCTTCTCACTGTCTTCTCACGTCATCGACTCACGGTGTACTTCCGGGAGTCGCCGGAGCGGCTAGAACGGCTTGAACTCGTCGTATTCCTTCTGCGAATTGTCACGCTCGGCGTCGCGGTCCTTGCGGCGGGTGGCCGCGGGGCGCGGCTCGTCGAGGCGGTGGTCCTCGCCGCGGCGGCCCAGCATTTCGGCGCCGGCCATGACGGTCGGCTCCCAGTCGAAGACGACGGAGTTCTCGTCGGAGCCGATCGCGACGGCGTCGCCCGCGCGGGCGCCGGCCTTCATCAGTGCGGTCTCGACGCCGAGGCGGGAGAGCCGGTCGGCGAGGTAGCCGACGGCCTCGTCGTTGTTGAAGTCGGTCTGCTGCACCCAGCGCTCGGGCTTCTCGCCGCGCACCCGGTAGACGTTCTCCTCCTCGTCCAGGACGACCTTGAAGCCGCTGTCGTCGACGGCCTTGGGTCGGATGACGATGCGGGTCGCCTCCTCCTTCGGCTTGCGGGCGCGGAGCTTGGCGATGCCCTGGGCCAGGGCGAAGGACAGTTCCTTCAGGCCCGTGCGGGAGACGGCGGACACTTCGAAGACCTTGTAGCCGCGGGCTTCGAGGTCGGGGCGGATCATGTCCGCGAGTTCCTGGCCGTCCGGGATGTCGACCTTGTTGAGGACGACGAGGCGCGGCCGGTCGTCCAGGCCGCCGTACAGCTTGAGCTCCTCCTCGATGACGTCGAGGTCGGAGATCGGGTCGCGGTCGGACTCCAGGGTCGCCGTGTCGAGCACGTGGACCAGGACCGAGCAGCGCTCGACGTGGCGCAGGAACTCCAGGCCGAGGCCCCGTCCCTCGCTGGCGCCGGGGATGAGGCCGGGGACGTCGGCGATGGTGTAGACGGTCGAGCCGGCCGTGACGACGCCGAGGTTGGGGACCAGCGTGGTGAACGGGTAGTCCGCGATCTTCGGCTTGGCCGCGGAGAGCACCGAGATCAGCGAGGACTTGCCGGCGCTCGGGTAGCCGACCAGGGCCACGTCGGCGACGGTCTTGAGTTCCAGGACGATGTCGGCGGACTTGCCGGGCTCGCCGAGGAGGGCGAAGCCGGGGGCCTTGCGGCGGGCCGAGGACAGGGCGGCGTTGCCGAGGCCGCCGCGGCCGCCCTCACCGGCGATGTAGGTGGTGCCGTGGCCGACGAGGTCGGCCAGCACGTTGCCGTCCTTGTCGAGGACGACGGTGCCGTCCGGTACGGGCAGGACGAGGTCCTGGCCGTCCTTGCCGGAGCGGTTGTCGCCTGCGCCGGGCTGGCCGCTGGTGGCCTTGCGGTGCGGGCTGTGGTGGTAGTCGAGCAGGGTGGTCACGGCCTGGTCGACGACAAGGGTGATGTCGCCGCCGCGTCCGCCGTTGCCGCCGTCCGGGCCGCCGAGCGGCTTGAACTTCTCACGGTGTACGGAGGCGCAGCCGTGGCCTCCGTTACCCGCGGCGACATGCAGTTCGACGCGGTCCACGAAGGTGGTCATGGGTGTCCTCCAGTACAGGTAATGCGGAATGTCTACATACGTAACACGCCGAGGGCGGACACGCTTCCCCGGTAAGCCGGGAAAGAGCGTCCGCCCTCGGAACGTGCTGTGTATCGCTCAGGACCGTCGCCTCAAAGAGGCGGTGTCCGTGAAGAAAGCTGGCTTGTTCAGCCGGCGATCGGAACGATGTTCACGACCTTGCGACCACGGTGCGTGCCGAACTCGACCGCACCGGCGGCGAGGGCGAACAGCGTGTCGTCGCCGCCACGGCCGACGCCCGTGCCCGGGTGGAAGTGGGTGCCGCGCTGGCGGACCAGGATCTCACCGGCGTTGACGGCCTGACCGCCGAAGCGCTTCACGCCGAGCCGCTGGGCATTGGAGTCGCGACCGTTCCGAGTGGACGATGCGCCCTTCTTGTGTGCCATGTCTCAGTCCCTTTACTTCGCAGCCGTGGGGATACCGGTGACCTTGATCGCCGTGTACTGCTGGCGGTGACCCTGGCGACGGCGGTAGCCGGTCTTGTTCTTGTAGCGGAGAATGTCGATCTTCTCGCCCTTGTGGTGGTCCACGACCTCGGCCGTGACCTTGATCCCGGCCAGGACCCACGGGTCGCTGGTGACGGAGTCGCCGTCGACAACGAGCAGAGTCGAAAGCTCGACCGTGTCGCCAACCTTGGCAGTGGAAATCTTGTCAACCTCAACGATGTCGTCGACAGCAACCTTGTGCTGGCGACCACCGCTGCGCACGATGGCGTACACGCGGATCTCACTCTCACTCGAAGACGGGACCCCTGATGCCAGCCGCTTCCGGCGCGAACAGGACGAGCGGCCTCTCCCGGCGCACCGAAGTGATCCGGGAGGGGGTTGCTCAGGGGTTTGGCGCACAAAAAGACGCCGACGGTCAAAGTTACGGGACCCCGACCGGTGGGTCAAACCGGGCTAACGCCCGCTGCCCGGCTGTCCACCCGACTCGCCGACGGCCTTCACCAGGGAGGCGTACGCGTCCCTGATGCCGTCCGCCGGCAGATCCAGGTGTTCCAGCACCGTGAAGCGCCCCGGGCGGGTCTGTGGCGCGTACTGCACCGCGGTCACGAACTCCTCGACCGTGAAGCCGATGTCGCCCGGCAGGACCGGCAGGGAGTGCCTGCGCAGGACGTCCGCGAACAGCCCGGCCTCCTCGTGGGCACCGCGCAGGTGCATCGCGAAGACCGCACCGATGCCGACCTGCTCGCCGTGGAGCGCGGCCCGCTTCGGGAAGAGCAGGTCGAAGGCGTGGCTGATCTCGTGGCAGGCGCCCGAGGAGGGCCGGGTGTCGCCGCTGATCGACATGGAGATGCCGGACAGGACGAGCGCCTCGGCGAGCACGGTGAGGAAGGCGTCCTGGGTGACGTCGCCTGGGTGGCGCAGGACGGCCTCGCCGGCCTGTCTGGCCATGGCGGCGGCCAGGCCGTCGACCTTCTCGCCGTTGATCCGGTGGGAGAGTTCCCAGTCGGCGACGGCCGAGATGTTGGAGAGGGCGTCGCCGATTCCGGAACGTACGAAACGGGGCGGGGCGTCGCGGATGACATCGAGGTCGATGAGCATCGCGATGGGCGTGGGCACGCCGTAGGAGCCCCGGCCGTTGTCGTTGTCGAGGATGGACACCGGGGAGCACAGGCCGTCGTGCGACAGGTTCGTCGCGACGGCGACCATGGGCAGGCCGATCCGGGCGGCGGCGTACTTGGCGACGTCGATGATCTTTCCGCCGCCGAGTCCGACGACCGCGTCGTACCGCTTGCGGCCCTTCATCTCCTCGGCGAGCCGGACCGCCGCGTCGATGGTGCCGTCGGTGACCGGGTACCAGTCGGCGCCGGGCAGGACGGGCGCCAGCTTCTCCTGGAGCGCCCGTCCCGACCCGCCGCTGATGGCGACGGCGAGCGCGCCCGAGCCGGAGATCCGCTGGTCCGCCAGGAGGCCCGCGAGATCGTCCAGGGCGCCCCTGGAGATGTCGACGGCGACCGGCGAGGGGATCAGCCGGGTCAGTACAGGCACGCGATCTCCCGGCCCTTGGCGAGGTCGTCGTGGTTGTCGATCTCGACCCACTTGAGGTCGCCGATCGGTGCCACGTCGATGCGCAGGCCGCGGCCCACGAGCTCCTGGTAGCCGTCCTCGTAGTAGAGGTCGGGGTCCCGCTCGAAGGTCGTCCTCAGCGCGTCGGCGAGGGCCTCGGCGGCCTCCGGCTCGATGAGGGTGACGCCGATGTACTCGCCGGTCGCGGACGCCGGGTCCATCAGCTTGGTGATCTTCTGGACGGCGCCGGAGCCGTCCGTGACGACCTTCATCTCCTCGTCGGCGAGGTTCTTGACCGTGTCGAGGGCGAGGATGATCTGCTGGCCCTTGCCGCGGGCGGCGAGGAGGGTCTCCTCGACGGAGACCGGGTGGACCGTGTCGCCGTTGGCGAGGATCACGCCCTCTTTGAGGACGTCGCGGGCGCACCACAGGGAGTAGGCGTTGTTCCACTCCTCGGCCTTGTCGTTGTCGATGAGCGTGATCTTCACGCCGTACTTCGACTCCAGCTCGGCCTGGCGGGCGTAGACGGCCTCCTTGCGGTAGCCGACGACGATCGCGACGTCGGTCAGCCCGACCTTCGCGAAGTTCCCCAGCGTCAGGTCCAGGACGGTGGTGTCGCCGTCCACGGGGACGAGCGCCTTGGGCAGCGTGTCGGTGTAGGGACGCAGACGCCGTCCGGCGCCCGCTGCCAGTACCAGGCCGATCATGGGGTTCTCCTTCGTGCGGGTCGAGCAGGGGGTACGGGTGGGGCAGGGGGTGTGCCCCACCCGGGGCAGGGGGTGGCGGCCTACATCTCCTCCGCGACGTAGCCGCGCAGCCAGGTCTTGAACTCCGGGCCGAGGTCCGCGCGTTCGGCGGCGAGGCGGACGATGGCCTTCAGGTAGTCGCCGCGGTCGCCGGTGTCGTAGCGGCGGCCCTTGAAGACGACGCCGTGCACCGGGCCGCCGACCTTCTCGTCGGCGGCCATCGTCTGGAGGGCGTCGGTGAGCTGGATCTCGTTGCCGCGGCCGGGCGCGGTGTGGCGCAGCACGTCGAAGACGGCCGGGTCCAGGACGTAGCGGCCGATGATGGCGAGGTTGCTGGGGGCGTCCTCGGTGGCGGGCTTCTCGACCAGGCCGTTGATCTTGACGACGTCGCCGTCGGTGGTGGTCTCGACGGCCGCGCAGCCGTACAGGTGGATCTGCTCCGGGTCGACCTCCATCAGCGCGACGACGCTGCCGCCGTACGTCTGCTGGACCTCGACCATGCGGGAGAGCAGCGGGTCGCGGGGGTCGATCAGGTCGTCGCCGAGGAGGACCGCGAAGGCCTCGTCGCCGACGTGCGGGGCGGCGCACAGGACGGCGTGGCCGAGGCCGCGCGGGTCGCCCTGGCGGACGTAGTGCATGGTCGCCAGGTCGCTGGACTCCTGGACGCGGGCGAGGCGGTCGGCGTCGCCCTTCTTGGTGAGGGCGGACTCCAGCTCGTAGTTGCGGTCGAAGTGGTCCTCAAGAGCGCGCTTGTTGCGGCCCGTGATCATGAGTACGTCGGAGAGTCCCGCCCCGGCGGCTTCCTCGACCACGTACTGGATCGCGGGCTTGTCGACGACCGGCAGCATCTCCTTGGGAGTCGCCTTGGTCGCCGGCAGGAAGCGGGTGCCGAGACCCGCGGCCGGGATGACGGCCTTGCGTATGGGGCGGGGGGTGGCGCTGTTGCTCATGGGGTTACGAACTCTCCGTCGTTCAGGGGCATTTCACGGCCTGCGGGTCGCGCGGGCCCGGGTCCCGGATACCAGGGTGGCCAGTGCCTGATCGGCACTGGCCACCCCGGGTCCGGCCGGGGCCGGTTCCGCCGGGTACTGCGGATGCTGCGTCACTGCTGGTGCGTTGCCGCGGTGGTTCCGTACTGCCGGTACCACCGCGTACCGCGGGTACTGCTGGTGCTGCTGGTGCTGCGTCAGTCCTGCGCCGGGGCGGACACGGACGGCAGCGTCTGCTGGTCCGCCGCGGCCGTCTTCTTCGCAGCCTTCTTGGCCGTCGTCGACTTGGCAGCCGTCTTCGTGGCCGTCTTGCCGGCCGTCTTCTTCGCGACGGTCTTCTTGGCGGCCGTCTTCTTGGCTGCGGTCTTCTTGGCGGGCGCGGCCTTCTTGGCGGCGGTCTTGCGTGCCGTCTTCTTGGCCGGTGCCGGAGCCTCGTCGACCTCGGATGCGGCGACCGGTGCTGCCTCGACCGGTGCGGCGGCGGCCGGCGCCGCCTCGACGGGCGCCGCCTCGGCCTTCTCGGTCACCGGCTGCGCGGCTTCCACCACGAGCACGGCGGCCTCGGCCGACCCGGCGGGCGAGCCCGCGGGGGCGGTGGCCTTGCGGGTCGCCCTGCGGCGGGCCCGCGGCGGGGCGGCCTCGACGGGCGCCTCGGCCGGTGCCTCCACCGGCTCGGACGCGGCCACCTCGACCACCGGAGTCACCGGGGTCGCCTCGGCCGCCGGGGCCGCCGGGGTCTCGACGGCCGGAGCCGTCTCCACCGCGGTCGCCTCGGCCGCGGGCGCCTGGGCGCTCTTCGGCGAACCGGCCGGAGCCGACGCCTTACGGGTCGCCCGACGGCGGCCACGAGGCGCCGGAGCGGCCTCCTCGGCAGCCTCGACGACGCTCTCGGCAACGGGCTCGGCAACAGCTGCAGCCTCGGCCACGGCCTCCACCACTGCCTCGGCCTGAACCTCGACCACCGGCTCGGGCGCCACCTCGGCAACCGGTGCCACCTCAGCCGCAGGCGCCGCCTCGGCCGCTGCCGAAGCCCTCGTCCTCATCGGCGACGCGTGCTCGATGTAGTCGGCCGGCGAGGTCTTCCCGCGCGGCGCACCGGCCGGAGCCGACGCCTTGCGGGACGCCCGACGGCGGCCGCGGCCGCGCGTGGCGGCGGCCTCGGCCTCCGCGGCGCTGCTGTACAGCTCCTCGTCCGGTACGAAGTCGGGCGAGGGCAGCGCGATCGGCGCGGCCACCTCGGCAGCGACCTCCGCCTCCGTCTCGGCCTCAAGAGGCTCGGGCACGTCGTCGTGGGCGTGACCGTGGTCCTGGCCGCCCTCGTGGCCGTGCTCGTGCTCGTGGCCCTGGTCGGAGCCGCTGCCGCCCTTGCCACGCTTCTTCGCACGCTTGGAGCCACCGCCGCCGCCGACCGCGGTGGGCTGCTCCATGTGCACGATGACGCCGCGCCCGTTGCAGTGGACGCAGGTCTCGGAGAAGGACTCCAGGAGGCCCTGGCCGACCCGCTTGCGGGTCATCTGGACGAGACCCAGCGAGGTGACCTCGGCGACCTGGTGCTTCGTACGGTCGCGTCCCAGGCATTCCAGGAGGCGTCGCAGCACCAGGTCGCGGTTGGACTCCAGGACCATGTCGATGAAGTCGATGACGACGATGCCGCCCAGGTCGCGCAGCCGCAGCTGGCGCACGATCTCCTCGGCCGCTTCGAGGTTGTTCCTCGTCACGGTCTCTTCGAGGTTGCCGCCCTGGCCGGTGAACTTCCCGGTGTTGACGTCGACGACGATCATCGCCTCGGTCTTGTCGATGACCAGCGAACCGCCGGACGGCAGGTAGACCTTGCGGTCCAGCGCCTTCATCAGCTGCTCGTCGATCCGGTACGTCGCGAAGACGTCGACCTCCGACGTCCACTTCGACAGCCGGTCGTTGAGGTCCGGCGCGACGTGGGCGACGTACCCGTGGATCGTCTGCCAGGCCTCGTCACCGCTGACGATGACCTTGGAGAAGTCCTCGTTGAAGATGTCGCGGACGACGCGGACGGTCATGTCCGGCTCGCCGTAGAGCAGGGTCGGCGCGTTGCTGGCGCCGTTGCTCTTCGCCTTCTTCTGGATGTCCTCCCACTGGGCCTGCAGACGCTCGACGTCGCGGCGCAGCTCGTCCTCGCTCGCGCCCTCGGCGGCGGTGCGCACGATGACGCCCGCGTCCTCGGGGACGATCTTCTTGAGGATGGTCTTCAGACGCGCCCGCTCGGTGTCCGGGAGCTTGCGGCTGATGCCGGTCATGGAGCCCTCGGGCACGTACACGAGGTAGCGGCCGGGCAGCGAGACCTGGCTGGTCAGGCGTGCGCCCTTGTGGCCGATCGGGTCCTTCGTGACCTGTACGAGGACGGACTGTCCCGACTTGAGGGCGGTCTCGATGCGGCGCGGCCCGTGGGCCATGCCGAGCGCCTCGAAGTTGACCTCACCGGCGTACAGGACGGCGTTGCGGCCCTTGCCGATGTCGATGAACGCGGCCTCCATGGACGGGAGGACGTTCTGCACCTTGCCGAGGTAGACGTTGCCGACGTAGGACGTCGACTGCTCCTTGTTGACGTAGTGCTCGACGAGGATGTTGTCCTCAAGAACGCCGATCTGGGTGCGCTCGCCGTTCTGGCGGACGACCATGACGCGCTCGACGGCCTCGCGGCGCGCCAGGAACTCGGCCTCGGTGATGATCGGGACGCGGCGGCGGCCCTGCTCGCGGCCTTCGCGGCGGCGCTGCTTCTTGGCCTCCATGCGGGTCGAGCCCTTGATGGACTGGACCTCGTCGAAGCCGGTGCCCGGCTCGCGCTCGGCGGCGGTCTCCTTCTTGCGGGGCTCGCGGACCTTGACGACGGTGCGCTCCGGGTCGTCGGACCCGTTCACCGAGGAGTCGTCGTGGCCGGAGTCACCGCTGCGACGGCGACGGCGACGGCGGCGACGGCTGCTGGACGAACCGGCGCCCTGGTGGTCGTCGTCGTGGTCGTCGGATTCGTCCTCGTCGGAGGAGTTGTCCGTCTCCTGCTGCGGTTCGGCGGTGTCCTCGACGGTCCGGTCGGAGCGGCGGCCGCCCTCGGACTCCTCCGCGTCCAGGGCCTCGCCGCGACGGCGGCGGCGGCCACCGCGACGGCGACGGCGCGCCCTGCGGTCGTCGGCGTCGTCGGACTCGTCGTGGCCCTCGGCCTCGTGACCCTGCGCCGTGTCCTCGTCGGACCCGTCGGCCGCGTCGGCCTCGTCCTGCGGGGCCTCCTGGACGTCGTGACGGGGCTGCGGCTCGGCTGCGGCCTCACCGCGGCGGCGGCGACGGCGGCGGCCACCGGACAGTGCGGGCTCGGGGTCCTGGACCGGCGCCTCGACGACGGCCTCTGCCTCGGTCACGGCCTCCTCGTCCTCGTCCTCCTCCGGCTCCTCGGCCGGGGCGGCGGCAGCGGCGATCATGGCCGCGGTCTCCGGGGTCTGGAACATCGGCTCGGCGAAGACGGGCGCCTGGAACACGGCGACGGCGGGCCGCTGCGCACGGCGGCGCGAACGCGGCGCGGGCTCGTCGGCCTGCTTCTCGGCCTGCTTCTCGGCCTGCTTGTCCGCAGGCTTCTCGTCGGCCTTCTTCGCCGCTGCGGGCGCGGCGGCGGCCGCCACCGGCTCGGCGGTGAACTTCGGGGTGGCGGCCGGGCGGCTCGCCCGACGGCGCGCACGTCCGCGCGGCGCCTCGTCCTGCTCGGCGGTCTCCGTCGCTGCGGTCTCCGTCACAGCGGCCTCCGCGGTGACGGCCACGGGCTCGGCCTCGACCGGAGCCGCGGCAGCGGCCGGGGCACCCTCGGGTGCGCTCGCCCTGCGGGTGGCGCGACGGCGGGCACGGGGCGCCGGAGCCGCCTCGGCCTGCTCCTGCGGTACGGAAACGGGCTCGGGCTCGGCCGGGGTCTCGACGGCCGGAGCCGCAGCGGCGGCCGGGGCCTCCTCCGCCGGAGCGGGCGAGCCCGCCGGTGCGGTCGCCTTGCGGGTGGCACGACGGCGGGCACGCGGCGCCGGAGCCGCCTCGGCGGCCGCCTCGGCCGCTTCCGCCTCCTGCGGTACGGCGACGGGCTCGGCCGGGGAGTCGGCCGGGGTCTCGACCGCGGCCGGAACCTCTTCGGCGACCGGGGCGGTGGACTTGCGCACGGCGCGACGGCGCGTACGCGGTGCGGGGGCCTCGTCGTCGGCGGACGCCGCTGCGGCAGCCGGAGCCTCGACGGTTTCGGCGGCCGGGGAACCGGCGGGCGCGGTGGCCTTGCGCGTCGCCCGGCGGCGTGCCGGAGCAGCCGTCCCGGTGGCGGCGGCCTCGGCGGCCGGCGCCTCCTCGGCGGCGGTCACGGGCTCGGCGGGGGTAGCAGGCTCGGTGGGCGCACCGGCCGGAGCGGTGGCCTTGCGCACGGCACGACGGCGGGCACGCGGCGCAGGGGCCTCGTCCGCGGCGGGTGCGGCGGTCTCGGCGACAGCGGCGGCGGCCGTCCCGGTGGCGGCGGTCTCAGCGGCGGGGGCCGTCCCGGCGACCGGCGCGGGCGAGCCCGCCGGTGCGGTGGCCTTGCGCACGGCGCGACGGCGCGGGCGCGCCGGAGCAGCGCCCTCGGCGCTGTCGCCGCCGGTGGGGTTGGTGTTGTTGGCGTTGTCAGTGGTGTCGGTCACGGCACCCTCTCCGGCCGGTATGGCCGGAGCCGCGGCCTCTACGGTCTTGGCGGCATCCGACTGGTCCGGCTGGTCCTGCTTGGTCGCGCCGGCCCCGGGGGGTCCGGCGGGACGCGAGGCCGCGCGGCGCCTGCGGCGCGGCGGCAGTGTGTCGCTGGGCGAAGTGTTCTCGGCCTCGGCGGAGTCGATCGGCTCAAGCATGCGGGGTTCTCCCGTCGCGCTCCCGGGCGCCGCGCCTGAATCCGGTCCGGCCGCGGCCCACGCGCGGTGCGCGGGGCCACCGTCCGGGGCGCGGGCGCCGCACGGGAGCTGATCTCTAGCTCGCCGGTTCCGTACGCACGAAGACGTACGGCCTGGCGAAAGTCCTGGTCAGTACGCGGCCCGACCCAGGTGGCTCCCGAGTACCAGGGCTGCGCTACAACGACCGCCCTTAAGCGGAACCGGAACCTTCCGACGCCTTCGCGGCGGCGGGTGCGGGGGCTGTGGTAGAGCCTGCCGTCACCGCCTCGCGGTCGGGCGCGAGCGGGTCGGTCACCGATCCGGACTCCTCGTCGAGAAGCCCCTGCGCCAGCCTGGTCACCGCTGCGGGGACCGGCGGCGCCAGGTCGGCCACAGCGTGGAGACCGGAAAGGACGTCGTCGGGTCGTACGGCGGGTGTCATGTGCCGCACTACCAGCCGCAGTATCGCACAGGGCTCCGCCGCAGGCCTATCGCCCGCTTCCCCCTGTGGACGGGCGACGCTCTCGGCGAGCGGTACGGACGCCATCTCGACGACGGCCTCGCGTGCGTCGAAGCTGCGCATGCCGTTCTTCGTACGGCGCTGGACCTCGACGGTCTCGGCGGCGAGGAAGGTCTCGACGGCCTTGGCCGCGTCCTCCTGCGCCACTCCGTTCAGCCGGAGCTCCCAGATGGAGGCGGTCAGCCGGTCGGCGAGACCCGAGGTGCGGGCCTCGACCGCGTCGACGATGTCGAGGCCGTCGGGCATCGACTCGTCGAGCAGTCCGCGCAGGATCTGCGGGTCGCGGGGCGCGGTGAGCGCGATCTCCAGGTACTCGGCCTCGGAGCCGGTGCCGGTGGGTGCGGCGTTGGCGTAGCTCACCTTGGGGTGCGGGGTGAAGCCCGCCGAGTACGCCATGGGCACCTCGGCGCGGCGCAGGGCCCGCTCGAAGGCGCGCTGGAAGTCACGGTGGCTGGTGAACCGGAGGCGGCCTCGCTTGGTGTAGCGCAGTCGGATGCGCTGCACCGCCGGTGCGGGCGGCGGGCCTTCGGGCTGTCGCTTGCCCAGTGGTTCTTCTCCTCGGTGCGGGGCGGCGCGTCTTCCGCGCGCCCACGGGCCAGTTGGGGATGTCCCCGCGCGGCGGTTCCCGTCCGGTCCTCCGCTGCGCTGAGCAGGGGGGTCTCGGGGCCGGGGGCTGCGCCGGGGTCAGTCGTTGTACTACCCAGAGTACGCGCCGGTGGCGGGGATGGTTCCCGGGGCGGCCCCGCTGTCCAAGAGGGGTGGGCATCGGGAGCCAGGGGCGCGGGGAACTGCGCGACCAGCCACGACGCACCCGCACCCACACAACTACTTCACTTCCGGCACGCGCTCCCCCGGAGCAGGAACCGGGGCCGGGGCCGGCGCCGGGGCCGGGGCCGGCGCCGGGGCCGGGGCCGGGGCCGCACCCGCACCCGCACCCGCACCCGCACCCAGTACCGGAGCGGGAGCCGGTTCCGCTCCTCCCACCAACGCCCGCCAGGCCCCCCTCCGCGCCTCCCGCACCGAAGTCCTCGCCTCCCGCACCGCCTGCCGCGCCGTCCGCGCCGCCGACCGCACCGCGTCCCCCACGCTCCGGCCCGCCTCGACGGCGACCCTCTTCGTGGGCCGCCACACACCGTCCAGCACCCAGTGCCCGACCGGGGTGAAGACGCTCCGGTAGACCCACCGCACCGGCCGTCCCATCAGGTTCCACGCCAGCCACTTCACGCCCCGGCCCAGTGCCCGCGACACGTACCCGGCGACCTGCCAGCAGATCCCCAGTGCGGCCCCGACCTCCCGGCACAGCCACACCACTGGTCCCACCAGCAGCGTCGTCACGACCCACACCACCGGTCCCACCAGCAGCGTCACCACGACCCACGCCACCCCGTTCCCGAAGCCGCGCGCCGCCCGCGCCACCCCGTTCCCAAGGCCGCGCGCCGCCCATGTGACGCCGTGGCCGAGCGGTGTCAGCACCGTCCGGTACACCCACCCGACCGGCACCACCAGCAGTGTCCGCACGCACCACCCGCACCCGGCGCCGACCGCCTTCGCCAGCCACCGCAGCCCGTGGCCCACCGGTGTCAGCACCGCCTCGTACCACCACACCACCGGCACGACGAGCAGGGTCCGGCCGGTCCACTTCAGCCCGGTCCACAGTCCACGGCCGACGGCGGCGGTCCCGGCTCCGAGGTTCCGGCCGAGCCACCGCAGCCCGTGGCCGACGGGCGTCAGAAGCGACCGGTACACCCACACCACCGGCGCGACGCCGAGCCGCATCACGCACCGGACCACGCCCGCGCAGAGACCGCGCCCGCAGGCGGCCAGCCCGGTACCCACGTGCTGCCCGAGCCGGCGCAGGCCTCGTCCCAGCCACCGCAGCCCGTGGCCCACCGGGGTCAGCACCGCCTCATAGAGGCCGCGGGCGAGCGGGCGGAGTACGTGTCGCCACAGCGCCGCCCACGGGGTGACGAACACCGCCCGGCCGAGCCACCGCAGGCCGTGGCCGACCGGCGTGAGGACCGCTGCGTACAGCCACACCCAGG
The DNA here is from genome assembly GCF_044333135.1 of Streptomyces sp. NPDC021093. Classification (NCBI taxonomy): domain Bacteria; kingdom Bacillati; phylum Actinomycetota; class Actinomycetes; order Kitasatosporales; family Streptomycetaceae; genus Streptomyces; species Streptomyces sp. NPDC021093. Next base: position 304,537 of record NZ_JBIRQJ010000006.1, read on the forward strand.
GCGCCACGAACAGTGCGTGCGCCACGCGCGGCACCGTCCTGTGGACCAGTTCGCCGCCGGTGCGGAGCAGGTCCCACACCACTCGTACGGGTACGACGAGGACCAGCACCACGATCCGCACCGGGATCCTGACGAAGGCCGTCAGACAGCCTTCCTGCCGCGCGGGCACAGGCACGGGCGGGGGCACAGGCGTGAGCACAGGCACAGCCGCGGGTGCAGGCACAGGCGCGGGTGCAGGCACAGGCGGCTGTTGTTTCTCAAGGTCCATGTCCGGTCCTCCCCGTTTCCCCTCCAGGACGCGTCAGCGGTCCGTTCGGATCCCGTTCCGATCAATGCCCGGTACGCGAAGAGGTCCGGCCGAGGGTGTGGTTCCCTCGGCCGGACCTCCGTACGGCAGGCGCTGCTCAGACGCTGCTCAGGTGCTACTTGACGACCGAAAGGGGAAGCAGCTTCTTCCCGGTGGGTCCGATCTGGATACTAGTGTCCATCTGCGGGCACACGCCGCAGTCGAAGCACGGCGTCCAGCGGCAGTCCTCGACCTCGGTCTCGTCGAGCGAGTCCTGCCAGTCCTCCCAGAGCCAGTCCTTGTCGAGACCGGAGTCCAGGTGGTCCCAGGGCAGGACCTCTTCGTAGGTGCGCTCGCGGGTGGTGTACCAGTCGACGTCGACGCCGAATTCCGGCAGCGTCCTGGCCGCGGCCTGCATCCACCTGTCGTACGAGAAGTACTCGCGCCAGCCGTCGAAGCGGCCGCCGCCCTCGTAGACGGCGCGGATGACCGAGCCGATGCGGCGGTCGCCGCGCGAGAGCAGGCCCTCGACGATGCCGGGCTTGCCGTCGTGGTAGCGGAAGCCGATCGAGCGGCCGTACTTCTTGTCGCCGCGGATCTTGTCCCGGAGCTTCGTGAGTCGCTCGTCGGTCTCTTCGGCGCTGAGCTGCGGGGCCCACTGGAAGGGCGTGTGCGGCTTGGGCACGAAGCCGCCGATGGAGACGGTGCAGCGGATGTCGTTCTGCCCGGAGACCTTGCGGCCCTCGGCGATGACGTTGACCGCCATGTCGCCGATCTGGAGGACGTCCTCGTCGGTCTCGGTGGGGAGGCCGCACATGAAGTACAGCTTCACCTGGCGCCAGCCGTTGCCGTACGCCGTGGAGACGGTCCGGATGAGGTCTTCCTCGGACACCATCTTGTTGATGACCTTGCGCATGCGCTCACTGCCGCCCTCGGGGGCGAAGGTGAGGCCCGAGCGGCGACCGTTGCGGGTCAGCTCGTTGGCGAGGTCCACGTTGAAGGCGTCGACCCGGGTGGACGGGAGGGACAAGCCGATCTTGTCCTCCTCGTACCGGTCGGCGAGGCCCTTGGCGACCTCGGCGATCTCGGTGTGGTCCGCGGAGGAGAGCGAGAGCAGGCCGACTTCTTCGAAGCCGGTCGCCTTCAGACCCTTCTCGACCATTTCGCCGATGCCGGTGATGCTTCGCTCCCGCACGGGGCGCGTGATCATGCCGGCCTGGCAGAAACGGCAGCCGCGGGTGCAGCCGCGGAAGATTTCTACAGACATGCGCTCGTGGACGGTCTCCGCGAGCGGGACGAGGGGCTGCTTGGGGTAGGGCCACTCGTCGAGGTCCATGACGGTGTGCTTGGAGATCCGCCACGGCACGCCGGACTTGTTCGGTACGACGCGGGCGATGCGGCCGTCGGCCAGGTACTCGACGTCGTAGAACGCGGGGACGTAGACGTTGCCGGTCCTGGCGAGGCGGAAGAGGACTTCCTCGCGGCCGCCGGGGCGGCCCTCCGCCTTCCAGGTCCGGATGATCGCCGTCATGTCGAGGACGGCCTGCTCGCCGTCGCCGATGACCGCGCAGTCGATGAACTCGGCGATCGGCTCCGGGTTGAACGCCGCGTGGCCGCCCGCGAGGACGATCGGGTCGTCCAGGGTGCGGTCGGCGGCGTTCAGGGGGATGCCGGCGAGGTCGAGCGCGGTCAGCATGTTGGTGTAGCCGAGCTCGGTGGAGAAGGACAGTCCGAAGACGTCGAAGTTCTTCACCGGGCGGTGGGCGTCCACGGTGAACTGCGGCACGTCGTGCTTGCGCATCAGTTCTTCGAGGTCGGGCCACACGCTGTAGGTGCGCTCGGCGAGGACGCCCTCCTGCTCGTTGAGCACCTCATAGAGGATCATGACGCCCTGGTTGGGCAGCCCGACCTCGTACGCGTCCGGGTACATGAGCGCCCAGCGGACGTCGCAGCTCTCCCACGGCTTGACGGTGGAGTTCAGCTCACCGCCGACGTACTGGATGGGCTTCTGCACGTGCGGCAGGAGGGCTTCCAGGCGGGGGAAGACCGACTCAACAGGCATCGCGGTGTCTCTCATGAGCGGGCAGGGGGACCCTCAAGCCTAACTCGGGTGGGGAGTGGGTTTGTACGGGCTGCCCTGAGAGGCACCCCTCTGCCCGTCGCGGCCACCGCCGCCCGCCGGCCGCCGACAGCGGGGCGGGGGCGGTGCTGCGGGGGCGCGGGTTGCCTGCGGCGCGGATCCCCTACCCGCCCTTCACCCGTTCTCCGGGCTCCGCCCGGACCCCCGGGGTGCCCGGCTGGGCGGGGTCAGGGTTCTGCGGGTGCGTCGGGGCTGGTCGCGCCCACGCGGCGGAGCCGCATGTCCAGTACAGCCCCGCGCCCCTAAGGGCCCGGCACCTTTCCCCAGACTCCCTCCAGCTCCCTTTCCCGTTCCGCACCCACCCGCTCCTCCTGGCCGTACAGCAGGCCCCACACGAAGGTCGTCTCGCCCGCCGCGTGGGCCTGGACCGCCAGGTTTCGGAGTTCGGTGCGGGCGACGACGCTGTCCTGGTGGTCGCCCAGTACCGTCTGGACCTCCTTGACCCGCTTGCGCAGCCGGTTCGCCGGTTTGCCCAGTACCGGTTGGGCCGATTCCGCCGCGTAGCGCAGGCGTTTCGCGGCCTTGCGGGCCTCGTGCAGGGCGATGTCCCGTTCGCCGCCCGGGGCGAGGGACAGTGCGTGTTCCGTACGGTCGGCCAGGCGTGCGTGGTCCTTGGCGAGCGCCTCGCGCAGTACCGGGGCCGCGTTCTTCGCCGCCGTCCTCAGCAGCGGCGGGTCCGCGAGCAGGGCGTCCAGGGAGTGCAGCAGGTCCAGGTAGCGCCGGGAGTCCAGGACGGCGAGGGTCCGCCGCCTGGATCCGCTGCGGCGTGCCACCGACCAGATCCGCAGCCGCCCCCGTACCGGCCCGAGGAGCAGTGTGCGGGGCAGGGCGGACAGCCGGGCGGACAGCCGGGCGGCGAGCACCTCCTGGTCGCGGTCGACGCCCAACTCGCCCGCCAGCCATTTGAGTTCGTCGCCGATCGGGTCGGTGACGCCACGGTCCAGGACCTTCCGGTAGGTCTTGAAGGCGCTGCGCATCCGGCGCGTCGCCACCCGCATCTGGTGCACCGAGTCCGGCAGGTCCCGCCGTACCGCCGGGTCGTACGCGGCGACGGCCTCGGCCTGCTGCCGTACGTACGCGAGTACCTGCGCTCCCGCCGAGCCGTCGTCCGCGGCAGTGTCCGTGTCGGCCGTGCGGGCCGGCCCGCCGCCCGTCTCCTCCAGCGCCCGCGCCAGTTTCGAGGCCGCCGGGGAAGGCAGCACGCCCGCCTTGCGCAGTTTCTTCTCCACCGCGTCGAGGAACGCCGGGTCGCCGTCGTCGGCGAGCTCCACCTCGATCTCCGTCCAGGTGGCGGCCCGCGGTCCGGCCCCGCCGAGCCGTTCGGCCGTCACCGCGTCCACGCTCACCTCGGCGAGCAGCTCCCCCGCCCCGTCCAGGAGATGGCGGATCCGCCGCGAGGACTTCAGCCGTACGGTCGCCAGCAGCGGCTCCCCGCGGGTCCGCGCCCGTACGAGACCGGCCAGGGTGCGCGGCACGTCGCCCGCCGCGCCCAGGGGGGCGCGGATCTCGTCGCGCACGTCCGGGGAGACGGGGAGTTTCAGGTGCCAGCCCGCGTCGTCGCCGCCGGTGCGGCGGCGCAGGGTGATCGCGTGGGCGGCGAGGGCAAGGGTGCCGGTGTCGTAGTAGACGGCGTCGAGGTCGACGACGCCCTGGTCCGCGACGGACGAAACCCCGGCCACCTTGAGGAGATCAGGCAGCCGGGGTCGGCCCTCGGTATCGGTCGTGGTGGCTTCGTACTTCCGCTCGATCTCGCGCTTGGTGTCCGCCATGACATGAATCTAGACGCGATACGGGCCTGCAGACAGAGGGACTGCAGCGGGACGGCGGCAGGGCGGCGGCCGGACGGCGGGCGGACGGCGGGCGGTGCCCGCGCCGGTTTCGGCCGCTATGCCGTCATGGGCCGCTGCACCCTGATGGACTGCAGCAGTCCGATCGCCACCCACACCGCGAACATCGACGATCCTCCGTACGAGACGAAGGGGAGCGGGAGGCCCGCGACCGGCATGATGCCGAGGGTCATCCCGATGTTCTCGAAGGACTGGAAGGCGAACCAGGCGATGATCCCGGCCGCGACGATCGTGCCGTACAGCTCGGTCGTCTCGCGGGCGATCCGGCAGGCCCGCCAGAGCACGACGCCGAGGAGGACGAGGATCAGGCCCGCGCCGAGGAAGCCGAGTTCCTCGCCCGCCACCGTGAAGACGAAGTCGGTCTGCTGTTCCGGGACGAACTGGCCCGTCGTCTGCGAGCCCTTGAAGAGGCCCGTGCCGGTGAGTCCGCCGGAGCCGATCGCGATGCGTGCCTGGTTGGTGTTGTAGCCGACGCCCGCCGGGTCGAGGTTGGGGTTGGCGAAGGCGGCGAAGCGGTTGATCTGGTACTCGTCGAGCAGGCCGAGGACCATCACCAGGACGGCCCCGAGCGCACCCGCGCCGACCAGGCCGAACACCCACCTGTTGGAGGCTCCCGAGGCCAGCAGCACCCCCAGGATGATCATGGCGATGACCATGACCGAGCCGAGGTCCGGCATCAGCATGATGATCATGATCGGGATGACGGCGACGCCCAGCGACTTGAGCACCGTGCGGTGGTCGGGGTGGGCCTGGTCGCCCGCGTCCACCCGGGCCGCGAGCAGCATCGCCATGCCCAGGATGATCGTGATCTTGGTGAACTCGGAGGGCTGGAGCGAGAAGCCGCCGGGCACCGCGATCCACGCGTGCGCACCGTTGACCGTGGTGCCGAGCGGGGTGAGCACCGCGAGCACCAGGACGACGGAGAGCCCGTAGAGGATCGGCACCGCGCCGCGCAGGGTGCGGTGGCCGAGCCAGATCGTGCCGACCATCAGGGCGAAGCCGATGCCGGTGTTGAGCAGGTGCCGGAAGAGGAAGTAGTACGGGTCGCCGTGCGTGAGCGAGTCACGGCCGCGGGTCGCCGACCACACGAGCAGCGCGCCGATGCCCGACAGGGCGACCGCCGAGAGCAGCAGCGGCCAGTCGAGCCTGCGGACGAGGGAGTCGCGGGCGGCGAGCTTGGCGAAGGCGCCGCGCTCGGGTGCGTACCGCTGGACGGAGAAGCCGTGTGTGCTGTTCGCCATCTCAGTCCCCCACCCGCTGGACGTTGCGGCCCGCGGCGCCGCCTGCGCCGGGGCGGCCCTGGCCGGTCGCCGGGGGTCCTGCGACCCCCACCGGCTCGACGGGCTCCTTGGGCTGGGGGACGTACGGCTTGACGGCGGGGGCGTCGATGGAGCCGTCCGCCTCGATCTTGGGGAGGTTCTGCTGCGGCTGCGGCAGCAGGGCCTTCTTCGGGTCGAACTTTCCGGCGTCGTCCAGTCCGTACAGCGCGTTGTAGATCTTCCGTACGGCAGGTCCCGAGGCGCCGGAGCCGGTGCCGCCCTGCGCGATCGTCATGACGATCGAGTAGTCCTTGGTGTACGTGGCGAACCACGAGGTCGTCTGCTTGCCGTAGACCTCGGCGGTGCCCGTCTTGGCGTGCATCGGGATCTTGTCCTGGGGCCAGCCCTGGAACCTCCAGGCGGCGGTGCCCCGGGTGGCGACTCCCGCGAGGGCTTCGTCTATCAGTTTGTGCGTGCTCGCGTTCATCGGCAGCCGGCCCTGGGACTTCGGCTTGATCTCCTTGACGTGCTTGCCGTCGGCGCTGACGACGGCCTTGCCGACGGACGGGGTGTGGATGGTGCCGCCGTTGGCGATGGACGCGTAGATCGAAGCCATCTGTATGGGCGTGACGAGGGTGTCGCCCTGTCCGATGGAGTAGTTGACGGAGTCACCGGCGCGCATCTGGTTGCCGTCGATGCAGTTCTCGAAGGCGATCTTCTCGACGAAGGTGCCGTCCTTCTTGCCCTGCTTGCACCAGGCGTCCTTGTTGGCCGCCCAGAACCGCTGCTTCCACTGGCGGTCGGGGACCCGGCCCGAGACCTCGTTGGGGAGGTCGATGCCGGTCTCCTTGCCGAGGCCGAACTGGTGGGCCGTCCGGTAGAACCAGTCCTTGGCGTTCTTCTTCGGCTTGGTGCCGCCGTCGCGCTGCCACTGCTGGTGGGCGAGGGCGTAGTAGACGGTGTCGCAGGAGACTTCGAGGGCGCCGCCGAGGCTGATGTTGCCGTGGCCCTTGGACTCGTAGTTGGTGAAGGTCTGGCCGCCGATGGAGTACGAGCTGGGGCAGGGGTAGTTGCCGTTGAAGTCGTATCCGGCGTTGACGGCGGCGGTCGTCGGGATCACCTTGAAGATCGAGCCGGGGGCGGCCTGTGCCTGGATGGCCCGGTTGAGCAGCGGGAAGTTGGAGTCCTTGCCGGTGAGGGCCGCGTAGTCCTTGCCGGAGATGCCGCCGACCCAGGAGTTGGGGTCGTAGGTGGGGTTGGAGGCCATCGCGACCACCCGGCCGGTCCTGGCCTCCATCACGACGACGGCGCCCGCGTCCGCCTTGTAGTTGGTGTTGGTGTTCTTGTCGAAGCCCTTGCGGGCCTCCTTCATGGCGTCGAGCAGTTCGTACTCGGCGACGGCCTGCACCCGGGCGTCGATGCTGGTGACGACGTTCGCACCGGGCTCGGCCTTGTCGGCCTTGGCGAGCCCGATGACGCGGCCGAGGTTGTCGACCTCGTAGCGGGTGACGCCCGCCTTGCCACGCAGGTCCTTGTCGTACGTGCGCTCCAGGCCCGAGCGGCCCACCTGGTCGGAGCGCAGGTACGGGGACTCGGAGTCCTTGGCCTTCTCGATCTCGGCGTCGGTGACGGGCGAGAGGTAGCCGAGGACCTGGGCGGTGTTGGCCTTGCCGGGGGCGGTGTAGCGGCGCACGGCGGTGGGTTCGGCGGTGATGCCGGGGAAGTCCTCGGCGCGCTCCATGATCTGGAGGGCCTGCTGTTCGGTGGCCTTGCTGGTGACCGGGATCGGCTGGTAGGGCGAGCCGTTCCAGCAGGGCTGGGGGGTCTTGGAGTCGCAGAGACGCACCTTGTCGATGACGTCCTTGGGCGCCATGTCGAGGACTTCGGCGAGCCGGGTGAGGACCGCCTTGCCGTCGTCCTTCATCTTCATGAGCTCGGTGCGGGACGCGGAGACGACGAGTTTGGACTCGTTGTCGGCGAGCGGGACGCCGCGGGCGTCGAGGATGGAGCCGCGGACCGCGGGCTGGACGACCTGCTGGACGTGGTTGTTCTTCGCCTCGTCGGTGTACTCGTCGCCGTTGCGGATCTGGAGGTACCAGAGGCGCCCGCCGAGGGTGAGCAGCAGGGAGAAGACGAGGACCTGGAGGACGATGAGCCGGATCTTGACCCGGGGGGTCCGGCCGGTCTCCGGAATGTTGGTCACAGGCGCTTCACTCCCTTGATGCGTCCGGCCTTGGAGGCCCTGGAGCGGGCGGCGCGCAGGCGCAGTCCGCCCTTCTGTTCGCCGATGCGCAGCCCGGTGCCGGAGGAGAGCCAGCCGGCGGAGACGTCGGCGCCGCCGGAGGAGGACTCGGAGAGCGGGTCGTTCTCGGCGCGTCTGGCGAGCGCCATGATGCCGGGGACGACGAACGGGGCGAGCAGCAGGTCGTACAGCGCCGCTGTGAACAGCAGTCCGCCGAGGCCCACGTGGCGGGCGGCGGTGTCGCCGACGAGGGCGCCCACACCCGCGTACAGCAGGGTGGAGCCGATCGCGGCCGCGACCACGACCAGCATCGGTCCTGTGGCGGAGCGGAGCCGTCCGTTCTCGGGCTTGACGAGGCCGGCGAGGTAGCCGATGACGCAGAGCACGAGGGCGTAGCGGCCGGCGGCGTGGTCGGCGGGCGGGGCGAGGTCGGCGAGGAGGCCCGCGCCGAAGCCGATGAGGGCGCCGCTGACGTGTCCGTACACGAAGGCCAGGCCGAGGACGACGAGGAGGGTCAGGTCGGGGACGGCGCCGGGGAGCTGGAGTCTGGCGAGGACGGTGACCTGGACGACCAGGGCGACGACCACCAGGGTGGCGGAGAGCAGAATCCGGTTGAAGCGCATCAGGTTCAGCTCCTACTGGTCGGCGGCGTTGCCGTTGACGTTGTTCGCCCCGTTGTCGGCGCCGTTGTTCTCGCCGTTCGGGGGCTTCGGTGTCACGGTGACGGTGACCGTCGGGGCGGGCTTGGGCTTGTTCGGCAGGACGGTGTCGCGGGGGTCGGTGCGCGGGGCCTGGACGACGACGCCGACGATGTCGAGCTTGGTGAAGCCGACGTACGGGCGGACGTAGACGGTCCGGGTGAGGTCGCCGCCGGACGGGTCGACGCGGACCACCTCGCCGACCGGGACGCCCGGTACGAAGGGCTTGGCGGCGCGCGAGCCGAAGGTCACCAGGCGGTCGCCGGGCTTGACCTTGGCCTTGCCGTTGAGGAACTGGACGCTGAGCGGGCGGTCGCCCTGGCCGGTCGCGAAGCCCAGCTCGTTGGTCTTCTCCATGCGCGTGCCGACGGTGAACTTGGGGTCGTTGGCGAGCAGTACGGTCGCGGTGCCGGGGCCGACGGTGGTGATGCGGCCGACGAGGCCGTCCCCGTTGATGACGGTCATGTCGCGCTTGATGCCGTCGTTGCTGCCGACGTCGAGGGTGACGGTCCAGGAGAAGCCCTGGGACGCTCCTATGGCGATGACTTCGGCGCCCTTGATGCCGTACTGTCCGGCGCCCGCCTTCTTCAGCATGCCGTCGAGCTCGCGCACCCGGCTCTGGTTGCGGTCGTCGCTGCCGAGCCGCAGTTTGAGTTCCTGGTTGTCCCGCTCCAGCGCCTTGAGCTGGTCGTGGCTGTCCCCGGATTCCCGTACCGCGCCGATCGCGTTGCCGATCGGGTCGACCGCGGTGGCGACGCCCTTCTCCACCGGTCCGAAGACGGCGGCCGCGGCCTGCCGTGCTCCGTCGACGGGTGACTGTTCGCCGCCGCGGATGTCGACCGTGATCAGCGCGAACGCTACGGCGATCAGCAGCACCAGGAGCAGCCGGCTCTCTCGTGTGTCCCTCACGTGCGGCGGCCGTGCCTTCCTCGTCGGAAAAATGCGTATGCGTGTATATCAACGATCCGCCGCACAGGACGGCAGGGTCCCGTACGGCGGATTTCTTCTGCAGTGCCCGGGGCCGGCAGGTGGCCCCGGGTACTGGTGGTGTGTCGTGCTATCTGCGCGGCTGGGCGTCCAGCACCTGCTGGAGTGCCTCGAACTCCTCCACGCACTTGCCGGATCCGAGTGCCACGGAGTCCAGCGGGTCCTCCGCGATGTGGATCGGCATGCCGGTCTCGCGGCGCAGCCGCTCGTCGAGGCCGCGCAGCAGGGCGCCGCCGCCGGTGAGGACGATGCCGCGGTCCATGACGTCGCCGGAGAGTTCCGGCGGGCACTTGTCGAGCGTCGTCTTGACGGCGTCGACGATCGCGTTGACGGGCTCCTCGATGGCCTTGCGGACCTCGGCGGCGGAGATCACGACGGTCTTCGGGAGGCCCGAGACGAGGTCGCGGCCGCGGATCTCGGTGTGCTCGTCCTTGTCGAGGTCGTACGCGGAACCGATGGTGATCTTGATCTGCTCGGCGGTGCGCTCACCGAGGAGGAGGCTGTACTCCTTCTTGATGTGCTGGATGATCGCGTTGTCCAGCTCGTCGCCCGCGACGCGGATCGACTGTGCCGTGACGATTCCTCCGAGCGAGATGACGGCGACCTCGGTGGTGCCGCCGCCGATGTCCACGACCATGTTGCCGGTGGCCTCGTGGACGGGCAGGCCGGAGCCGATGGCCGCGGCCATGGGCTCCTCGATGATGTGCACCTGACGGGCACCGGCCTGTGTGGACGCCTCGATCACGGCGCGGCGCTCGACCCCCGTGATGCCGGAGGGCACGCAGACGACGACGCGCGGGCGGGCCAGGTAGCGCCGCTTGTGGATCTTCAGGATGAAGTAGCGGAGCATCCGCTCCGTGATCTCGAAGTCGGCGATCACGCCGTCCTTCAGGGGCCGTACGGCAACGATGTTGCCCGGCGTACGGCCGATCATCTTCTTGGCTTCGGAGCCGACGGCCAGGATGCCGCCGGTGTTGGTGTTGATGGCGACGACCGAGGGCTCGTTGAGCACGATGCCCTTACCCCTGACGTACACCAGCGTGTTGGCGGTCCCGAGGTCGACAGCCATATCACGGCCGATGAACGACATTGGTTCCCTCTTCTTCCCCATGAGGATGCGTCGGGCCTTCCCGAGTGGAGCGTGCGATGGCTTGTATCGGTAGGCGAAGTGGGTGGTGCGCCGGATGCTGCGGGCGCGGTGACTTCCATCGTAGTGCTGCATGTGCGCTCACCGCGCGAGGGTCCTTCGCCATTGTGGGCGGAACACCTACCCGCCTCACCCATGGTGACGCTGTGTCGGGGGGATGCGTTCCCTTCGGCACGGTGCATATGCCGAGGGGCGACCGAATTACTTCGGTCGCCCCAGACATGCGGCGCTGTTCGGCTGACATTCCGTCGGCGTGCGCCGTGGCCGTTCGGGTCAGACGAGGCCCGGGAAGAACAGCTTGAGCTCGCGCGTCGCGGACTCCTCGGAGTCCGAGGCGTGGATCAGGTTCTCGCGGACGATGGTGCCGAAGTCGCCCCGAATGGACCCGGGAGCGGCGGCAATCGGGTCGGTCGGACCGGCCAACTGGCGTACGCCCTCGATGACGCGCTCGCCCTCGACGACGAGGGCGACGATCGGGCCGGACGACATGAAGGCGACGAGCGGCTCGTAGAAGGGCTTGCCCTTGTGCTCGCCGTAGTGCGCTTCGAGGGTGTCCTGGTCGAGGCTGCGCAGCTCCAGCGCGCTGATCGTCCAGCCTGCCTTCCGCTCGATGCGGCCGATGACCTCGCCGATGAGTCCGCGGCGGACGGCGTCGGGCTTGAGCAGGACGAGGGTGCGCTGGGTCACGGTGCGGGCTCCTTGGGTGTGCGGGTGGTGCGGGGTGCGCTACGGACGCGGTGGGTCGCAGATTACAGGGCCGTACGGGGGACCCGTTACGCAGCGTCAGGCGTGGGGGGTGGGGTGCGGAGGATTACGGAGGGAGCACGGTGCGGGCGCGACGTGGGTGCGGTGTGCCTGCGGCGCTGTGCCCCTCCCCGCCCTTCCACCGTTCCCCGGGCTCCGCCCGGACCCCGGGGTTGCCCGTCCGGGCGCGGTGCGATTCCTGCGGGTGCGTCGTGGCTGGTCGCGCCCACGCGGCGAAGCCGCATGTCCCATACGGCCCCGCGCCCCTTGAGGGCGCTATGCCTCCGCCTGCGCCGCCCACCTTGCCTTCGCCTCGTCGATCTTGCGGCCGTAGTGGATCGACGCCCACCACAGTCCTCCGAAGACCGCGCCCAGGAAGAACATCGACGGCACCCAGAAGCCGCTGACGATCAGTCCGGCCTGCAGGGCCCAGCCCAGCTGGAGCCCTCCCGGCCGCGTGATCATTCCGCACAGCAGCACGGACAGCAGCATCGCGATGCCGCACACGGTCCAGACCGTGGCCATCGACAGGTCGTCGGACTTCATCGCGACGAGCCCGGCGAAGCCGATCACGAAGAACTCGCCGATCAGCGTCGAAGCACAGAGCGTACGCACAGGAACTCAGCCCCTCCCCAGCAGCAGCCGGGCCTCTCCCACAGTGATCACCGATCCGGTGACCAGCACGCCGCCGCCGGAGAACTCGCCGTCCTCCTCGGCCAGCGTGATCGCCTCCTCGATGGCGTCGTCGAGCCGCGGCTCGACCTGGACGCGGTCGTCGCCGAACACCTCGACGGCGATCGCGGCGAGCTCGTCGACGTCCATGGAGCGCGGGGTCGAGTTCCGCGTCACGACCACTTCCGCGAAGATCGGCTCGAACGCTTCGAGCACGCCCCGTACGTCCTTGTCGCCGCTCGCGCCCACGACTCCGATCAGCCGGCTGAAGCTGAACGCCTCGCCGACCGCCTCGGCCGCCGCCCGTGCCCCCGCGGGGTTGTGCGCGGCGTCCAGGACGACGGTCGGGCTGCGCCGTACGACCTCCATCCGGCCGGGGGACGTCACCGAGGCGAACGCCTTGCGGATGGTGTCGATGTCCAGGGTGCGGGCGTGCTCCGCGCCGATGCCGAAGAAAGCCTCGACGGCGGCGAGCGCGACCGCCGCGTTGTGCGCCTGGTGGGCGCCGTGGAGCGGGAGGAAGATCTCCTCGTACTCCCCGCCGAGTCCGCGCAGGGTGACCAGCTGGCCGCCGACGGCGACCTCGCGGGCGACGACGCCGAACTCCATGCCCTCGCGGGCCACCGTCGCGTCGACGCCGACGGCCTTCTTGAGCATGACCTGTGCCGCGTCGACCGGCTGCTGGGCCAGGACGACGGTGGCGTCCTGCTTGATGATCCCGGACTTCTCGGTGGCGATCTCGCCGGGCGTCGTGCCGAGCCGGTCGGTGTGGTCGAGGGAGATGGGGGTGACGACGGCGACGGCCGCGTCGATGACGTTGGTGGCGTCCCAGGTGCCGCCCATGCCGACCTCGACGACCGCCACGTCCACGGGTGCGTCGGCGAAGGCCGCGTACGCCATGCCGGTCAGGATCTCGAAGAAGGAGAGCCGGTACTCCTGCGCGGCGTCGACCATCTCGACGTACGGCTTGATGTCCTCGTACGTCTCGACGAAGCGCTCGGCGCTGATCGGCAGGCCGTCCAGGCTGATGCGCTCGGTGATCGACTGCACGTGCGGGCTGGTGTAGCGGCCGGTGCGCAGCTCGAAGGCGCCGAAGAGGGCCTCGATCATGCGGGCCGTGCTGGTCTTGCCGTTGGTGCCGGTGATGTGGACGGCGGGGTACGCCTTCTGGGGCTCGCCCAGGACGTCCATCAGGGCGGCGATCCGGGTGACGGAGGGTTCGAGCTTGGTCTCGCCCCAGCGGCCCGCGAGCTCGGTCTCGACCGCGCGCAGTGCCTTGTCCACCTCCGGGTCCGCGGGTCGGGCGGGCAGGCCGTCGCCGGCCGGGGCGCCGCCCTGGGTGCGCAGGGTGCGGCTGCCGGCCTCGATGACGGCGAGGTCGGGATCGCGGCCGGTCTCGGCCTCCACGATCTCTTCGAAAGCATGGTCGTCGTTCGGGGGGAGGTCACTCACCCCGTCAGTCTACGGAGGAGGTACGACAACGGCGGACAGGACCTTCGACCGGTACCCGCGGGGACTTTTTATCCCTTCCATACCGAACGAGTGTGTGACCCTGGTAGATCACGATTCGGGAGGATATCGAGTGAGCGACGAGACGACGCAGCCCGCTGTACGCACGCGTGGTGGCCGTGGCAGCCGGGACATAGGCATCGACCTGGGTACGGCGAACACCCTGGTGTACATGCGGGGGCACGGCATCGTCCTCAACGAGCCCTCCGTGGTGGCGGTGAAGGCCGGTTCGACGACGGCGCTGGCCGTCGGCACCGAGGCGAAGGAGACGATCGGCCGCACCCCCGGCTCCATCACCGCGATCCGCCCCCTCAAGGACGGTGTGATCAGCGACTACGAGGCGGCCGAGGAGATGATCCGGCACTTCGTCCGCAAGGCCGTCCCGGGCCGCCGCCCGCGCACCCGCATGGTCGTGTGCGTGCCGAGCGGCGTGACGCCCGTGGAGCGGCGGGCCATCGTGCACGCCGCGGACCGGGCCGGTGCCCGCGCCGTGCACCTCATAGAGGAGCCGATGGCGGCGGCGATCGGCGCGGGTCTCCCGGTGTCGTCGGCGCGCGGTTCGATGGTGGTGGACATCGGCGGCGGTACGACGGAGGTCGCCGTGATCTCGCTGGGCGGCATCGTGACCGCCCGGTCGCTGCGGGTCGGCGGCGACCGGATGGACACCGCGATCACCGACTACGTGCGCAAGGAGCACCAGCTGCTCATCGGCGAGCGCACCGCCGAGGACATCAAGGTCGCGATCGGTTCGGCGGGGCAGGTGCCCGCGCGGCCGGAGCTGGAGCAGGAGACGTATCCGATCCGGGGCCGGCAGAAGGTCGGCGGTCTGCCGATGACCCTCGACCTCTCGGTGGCGGAGGTGCGGGCGGCGCTGCACGAGCCCGTGGAGGCGATCATCGCGGCGGTGCGCACCACCCTTGAGGAGTGCCCGCCGGAGCTGTCGGGCGACGTCATGGAGCACGGCATCGTGCTGACCGGCGGCGGCGCCCTGCTGCCGGGGCTCGATCTGCGGATCTCGGCGGCGACCGGCATTCCGGTCCACGTCGCGGACAATCCGCTGGACTGTGTGGCGCTGGGCTCCGGGAAGTGCGTGGAGGACTTCGACAACCTCCAGAAGCTGCTCAAGGCGAGCTAGCGCGGGGCTCCGGTCGGGGCGGGCCGGGCCTGAGCGCTAGACCCCGGCGGGCAGCACCGCGACCACCCGGTACTTCCCGTCGTGGTGGCCCGCCTCAAGGGTGCCGCCCATGGCCTGCACCCGCTCCTCCATCGAGAAGGTGCCGGTGCCCGCCGACACGGGCCGCTTGGCGGGCGCCGTGCTGGGCAGGTCGTTGCAGACCTCGATGCGCAGGTGCAGGCCGTCGAGCGCGATCCGTACCCGTACGGCCTCGTCCGGCGCGTGCTTGACGGCGTTCGTGAGGCACTCCTGGACGACCCGGTAGACGGCCGCCTGGCGCAGCGGCGACAGTGCGGCGGCGCGCCCGTCGATGTCGAGCACCACCGGGCTGCCGGCCTGCTCCCCCTCGACGGCGAGCACGGCCAGGGCTTCGATGCCGGGGGTGGCGTCCCGTTCCTGGGCGCGCTGCACGATGATCTCGTTGAGGATGCGGTGTGCCTTGCGGGCGGTCTCGGACAGCTCGTCGAAGTCCTTCTGGTGGGCCTCGCCCCGCGCCCGTACGGCCAGCACCTCGGCCCGTACGGCGAGCAGGGTCAGTTCCCGCCCCACGAAGTCGTGCACGTCGCGGGCGACCGACAGCCGTTCCTGCTGGACGGCCCGGAGCCCGGCCGCGTGCCCCTTCTGGATCTCCAGTTCGCGTACGAGGTCCTGGCGGTTGGCGGCGACGCCGACGCCTGCGGCGAGTACCCCGATGGGCACGATGAGGCTCAGGAACTCCATGAGCGTGTCGGCCTGCTTCTCGGGCCACTTCTGGAGCAGGTAGATCACGTACGCGAAGACCACGTAGCCCAGCGTCGCCAGGGTCGCGGCGGTCCGGCCCCGGTAGCGGCCGATCTTGTACAGGGCGAACTGCATCAGCGTGAGTTCGTGCAGCCAGCCGAGCAGGCCGAGCGCGACGACGTACGGGATCCAGGGCAGCCTGCGGCCCAGCAGCAGGGAGAGCGCGCCGAGGGCGAGGACGGCGGTGGCGGAGAGGCGGTTGAGGGAGTTGTCGGCCTCCGCCAGGCCGGGCACGTCCAGCAGCATCAGGCCGAAGCAGATCAGCGGAACCAGCAGGTCCAGGGTGCGCGGATGGACCCTGGCGCCGTCCAGCCGACGCCGGCCGGCCGCCCAGGCCCGGTGTACCGGCGAGGCGGCGGGCTTGTCGTGCATACGCTCCATAATGCAGGGACTTTCGCCCTGTTTCGACGGGCTTCCGTCCCGTTACGCGTGATTTGCGGCACGCGCCCGGGTACGACGACGCACACGCCCGGGGTACGACGACGCCCGCGTCCGTCGGACGACGACGCCCGCGCCGCGGGTGCGTCGGCGCGCCCGCCGGGCACACGCCGAGGGCCCCGCACCAGCTGTTCGGTGCGGGGCCCTCGCTGTCGTACGTGCGCCTACTGGGCGGGCAGCGCCTCGATCTGCGCGGTGATGCGCGCGATGTCGGCCTCGGCCTTGCTCAGCCGGCCGCGGATCTTGTCCACGACGTTGTCGGGGGCCTTGGCGAGGAACGCCTCGTTGCCGAGCTTGCCGTTCGCCTGGGCGACCTCCTTCTTGGCGGCCTCCAGGTCCTTGGTGAGGCGCTTGCGCTCGGCGGCGACGTCGATGGTGCCGGAGAGGTCGAGGGCGACCGTGGCACCGGCGACGGGCAGCGAGGCGGTGGCGTGGAAGCCCTCGCCGGCCGGCTGGAGCCGCAGCAGCTGCCGGATGGCGGCCTCATGAGGAGCGAGCGCCGTCCCGGTCAGGGTGAGCTCGGCCGGGACCTTCTGGCCGGGCTGCAGGCCCTGGTCGGAGCGGAACCGGCGGACCTCGGTGACGACCTGCTGGACGAGCTCGATCTCCTGCTCGGCGGCGGTGTCGCGGAAGCCGGAGTCCTTGGGCCAGTCGGCGACGACGAGGGACTCGCCGCCGGTGAGGTTGGTCCACAGCGTCTCCGTCAGGAACGGCATGACCGGGTGCAGCGTCCGCAGCATGACGTCCAGGACCTCGCCCAGGACGCGGGCCGACACCTTGGCCTGCTCACCGCCCGCGAAGAACGTCGTCTTCGACAGCTCGACGTACCAGTCGAAGACCTCGTCCCACGCGAAGTGGTAGAGGTTCTCGCTGAGCTTGGCGAACTGGAAGTCCTCATAGAGGGCGTCGACCTGGGCGACCGTCGTGTTGAGCCGCGAGAGGATCCAGCGGTCCGTCGTCGTCAGCTGCTCGACGGGCGGCAGCGGGCCCTCGACGGTCGCGCCGTTCATCATCGCGAAGCGCGTCGCGTTCCAGATCTTGTTGGCGAACTTGCCGGAGGCCTGGACCCAGTCCTCGCCGATCGGGACGTCCGCACCCGGGTTGGCGCCCTTGGCGAGGGTGAAGCGGACGGCGTCGGAGCCGTACGCGTCCATCCAGTCGATCGGGTCGACGGCGTTGGGGTTGGACTTCGACATCTTCTTGCCGAACTCGTCGCGGACGAGGCCGGTCAGCGCGACGGTCTTGAACGGAACCTCGCCGTCCATCGCGTACAGGCCGAACATCATCATCCTCACGACCCAGAAGAAGATGATGTCGTGTCCCGTGACCAGGACGTCGGTCGAGTAGAACTTCTCCAGGTCCGGGGTCTCCTCCGGCCACCCGAGGGTCGAGAACGGCCACAGGCCCGACGAGAACCAGGTGTCCAGGACGTCGGGGTCCTGGTGCCAGCCCTCACCGGTGGGCGCCTCCTCGTCGGGACCGACGCAGACGACCTGGCCCTCGGGCCCGTACCAGATCGGGATGCGGTGGCCCCACCAGAGCTGGCGGGAGATCGTCCAGTCGTTGAGGTTGTCGACCCAGTCGAAGTACCGCTTCTCCATCTCCTTGGGGTGGAGCTTGACGCTGTCGTCGCGGACCGCGTCACCGGCGGCCTTGGCGAGCGTCTCGACCTTGACCCACCACTGGAGGGACAGCCGGGGCTCGACGGTGGTCTTGCAGCGCGAGCAGTGGCCGACGGAGTGGACGTACGGGCGCTTCTCGGCGACGACGCGGCCCTGCTCGCGCATGGCCTCGACGATCGCGGACCGTGCCTCGAACCGGTCCAGGCCCTCGAACGGGCCGGGGACGGTGATGATGGCGCGCTCGTCCATGACCGTGATGGATTCGAGGCCGTGGCGCTGGCCGATCGCGAAGTCGTTCGGGTCGTGGGCCGGGGTCACCTTGACCGCGCCCGTGCCGAACTCGGGGTCGACGTGGGTGTCGCCGACGACCGGGATGGTGCGGTTGGTCAGCGGCAGCTTGATGCGCTTGCCGACGAGGTGGGCGTAGCGCTCGTCGTCGGGGTGGACGGCGATCGCGGTGTCACCGAGCATCGTCTCGACGCGGGTCGTCGCGACGACGAGCGTGTCGTCGCCCTCGCCGTACTTCAGCGAGACCAGCTCGCCGTTGTCGTCCTGGTAGTCGACCTCGATGTCCGAGATGGCCGTCAGACAGCGCGGGCACCAGTTGATGATGCGCTCGGCGCGGTAGATCAGCTCGTCGTCGTACAGCTTCTTGAAGATCGTCTGGACGGCGCGGGAGAGGCCCTCGTCCATCGTGAAGCGCTCGCGCGACCAGTCGAGACCGGCACCGAGGCGGCGGAGCTGGCCCAGGATGCGGCCGCCGTACTCCTCCTTCCACTGCCAGACGCGGCTGGTGAACTCCTCGCGGCCCAGGTCGTGGCGGGACTTGCCCTCCTCGGCGAGCTGCTGCTCGACCTTGTTCTGGGTGGCGATGCCGGCGTGGTCCATGCCGGGCAGCCAGAGGGTCTCGAAGCCCTGCATGCGCTTGCGGCGGGTCAGCGCGTCCATGAGCGTGACCTGGAAGGCGTGGCCCAGGTGGAGGGCGCCGGTGACGTTCGGCGGCGGGATGACGATGGTGAAGGGGGGCTTGTCGCTCTTGGCGTCGGCCGTGAAGTAACCGCGTTCTACCCAGCGCTCGTACAGCGGCCCCTCTACATCGGCCGGCGTGTAGGTCGTCGGCAGTTCGGGGGCGGGTGCGGGCTGCGGAGTCTGAGAGTTCTCGGTCACGCCGCCAGTTTAAGGGCCCTGGGGCACCGCTCCGAAACGCGTTTCTTTGGTAACAGTGCAGCCCCCGGAAGCCCACCCGTCGCACCCGTCCGCCAGGATGTTCGGGACGCATAAGCATCTGGAGGGGAACTCCGTACATGAGCTACAACCAGCCGGGTCCGTACGGCGGCCAGCAGCCGCAGCAGCCGAACCCGTACGGAGGCCAGCAGCCCGGCCCCTACGGTCAGCCGCAGCAGCCGCAGGGCCAGCCCGGTTACGGCTACCCCCAGCAGGCGCCGCCGCCGAGCTACGGCTACCCGCAGCAGGCTCCCCCGCAGCAGCAGCCGTACGGCCAGCAGCCGCAGCCTCCGTACGGCCAGCAGCCCCCGCAGGGCCCGTACGGCCAGCAGCCGTACCCGGGTGTCCCTGAGGCCCCGAAGAAAAAGAAGACCGGCCTGATCGTCACCCTCGCGGTGGTCGTCCTCGCGGCGGCGGGCGCGGGCGCGTACTTCGCGTTCTTCCAGGGCATCTCGGACGACGGCCCGCACAAGCTGGTCGCGTCGGACACGGTGTTCGGCGGCACGTACAAGAAGGTGCAGAAGGACGACGGAACGTCGAAGGACGACAAGTCCGTGGCGGAGTTCGCCGCGGCGGGCGTCGCCAACCCGCAGCTGGTGGGCATGACCTACTCGGACTTCGACATGTCCAAGCTGAACCCGACGGACCCCAGCTCGCTCGAGAAGGCGAAGACGGCGAAGTCGGTTTCCTTCAAAGGCGCCTACGGCAAGATCAGCGACCCCGCGAAGGCACTCGACAACTTCTTCGCCAAGCTGAAGGCCGATGCCGACAAGGACGCCGCCAAGAAGGACAGCCCCAAGCTCCTGGGCAGCCCCGAGAGCGTCAGCCCGAGCTCGCTCGACAACGCCCTCATGAAGTGCCAGTCCATCCAGGGCAAGCAGAAGCAGACCGGGGCGATCGTCACGAACCACATCTGTTTCTGGGCCGACTACAGCACGCTCGCCGGGGGCTCCGCCGGCGTGGGGCAGCAGCCGCTGAGCATGGAGGAGACCGCGGAGCAGGTCGCCAAGCTCCGCAACGAGGTCCGTGTCAAGAACTAGTTCCGTGTACGAGGAGGGCCCGGCCGGTAGCTACCGGCCGGGCCCTCCTCGTACGTCAGGAACCGCTACGCCGACTTCTCGTGCCGCCCGCCGTCGCCCTTCCCGATGATCCGCGGCTCGCGCGGCACCAGGGTCGGGTTGACGTTGGAGTGGACGACTTCCTCGGTGATGACGACCCGGGCGACGTCCTTGCGGGACGGCACCTCGTACATCACCGACTGGAGGACCTCCTCCATGATGGCCCGCAGGCCACGTGCGCCGGTGCCGCGCAGGATCGCCTGGTCGGCGATGGCCTCCAGCGCCGGGAGGTCGAAGTCCAGCTCCACGCCGTCGAGTTCGAAGAGGCGCTGGTACTGCTTGACCAGTGCGTTGCGCGGCTCGACGAGGATCTTGAGGAGCGCCTCGCGGTCCAGGTTGTGGACCGAGGTGATCACGGGGAGACGGCCGATGAATTCGGGGATCATCCCGAACTTCACCAGGTCCTCCGGCATGATCTCCGAGAACTGGTCGCTCGCCTGGATCTCGCGCTTGGAGCGGATCGTCGCGCCGAAGCCGATGCCCTTGGCGCCGGCCCGCGACTCGATGATCTTCTCCAGGCCGGAGAACGCGCCGCCCACGATGAACAGCACGTTCGTCGTGTCGATCTGGATGAACTCCTGGTGCGGGTGCTTGCGCCCGCCCTGCGGAGGCACCGAGGCGGTGGTGCCTTCGAGGATCTTGAGGAGTGCCTGCTGAACGCCTTCGCCGGAGACATCGCGGGTGATCGACGGGTTCTCGCTCTTGCGGGCGACCTTGTCGATCTCGTCGATGTAGATGATCCCGGTCTCGGCCTTCTTGACGTCGTAGTCGGCCGCCTGGATCAGCTTCAGGAGGATGTTCTCGACGTCCTCGCCGACGTAACCGGCCTCCGTGAGGGCCGTGGCGTCGGCGATGGCGAACGGCACGTTCAGCATGCGGGCCAGGGTCTGCGCGAGCAGTGTCTTGCCGGAGCCGGTCGGGCCGAGCAGCAGGATGTTGGACTTGGCGAGCTCGATCGCGTCCTCGCGGTTCGCACCGCCGCCGTTCTCACCGGCCTGGACGCGCTTGTAGTGGTTGTAGACCGCCACCGAGAGGGCCTTCTTCGCGGGCTCCTGCCCGACGACGTACCCCTCAAGGAACTCGTAGATCTCGCGAGGCTTGGGAAGCTCTTCCCAGCGGACCTCGCTCGTCTCGGCGAGCTCCTCCTCGATGATCTCGTTGCAGAGATCGATGCACTCGTCGCAGATGTACACACCGGGACCTGCGATGAGCTTCTTCACCTGCTTCTGGCTCTTTCCGCAGAACGAGCACTTCAGCAGGTCTCCGCCGTCACCGATGCGTGCCACGAGGTGAATCCCCTTCGCCTGGGAAGCCGCCTGGTACAGCGGCTCCTGGTGCCTCAATCTTCGACGGTACCTTGCCCGACCCCCCGTTCGGGCCCCCCTTGGCACGGTTCACGATGACATGCACCGTGCCAAGGGGTGGGCAGGACCCGTTACTTCACTCGGCCGGAGCTTCAGGCCCGGAGCTTCAGGCCCGGGGCTTCAGGCCGCGACCGCGGCCGTGGTCTTGCGGGTCGAGACGATCTGGTCGACCAGGCCGTACGCCAGGGCGTCGTCGGCCGTGAGGATCTTGTCGCGCTCGATGTCGTCGCGGATCTTCTCGATCGGCGTGGTGGAGTGCTTCGCGAGCAGCTCCTCCAGCTGGGTCCGCATGCGCAGGATCTCGTTGGCCGCGATCTCCAGGTCGGAGAGCTGCTCACGGCCGGTCTGCGAGGACGGCTGGTGGATCAGCACGCGGGCGTTCGGGAGCGCCATGCGCTTGCCCGGCGTACCGGCGGCGAGCAGGACGGCGGCGGCGGAGGCCGCCTGGCCCATGCAGACCGTCTGGATGTCGGGCTTCACGAACTGCATCGTGTCGTAGATCGCGGTGAGCGCCGTGAAGGAGCCACCGGGCGAGTTGATGTAGATCGAGATGTCGCGGTCGGGGTCCATCGACTCCAGGCACAGCAGCTGCGCCATGACGTCGTTGGCGGACGCGTCGTCGATCTGCACGCCGAGGAAGATCACGCGCTCTTCGAAGAGCTTGGCGTACGGGTCGTACTCGCGGACGCCCTGCGAGGTGCGCTCGACGAAGCGCGGGACGATGTAGCGGCTGTCCACCTGCGGGCCGGTGTAGAGGCCGCCGGGGGCGGAGAAGTTACTCATGTGGGTGTTCACCATCCTGGTGGCGTTCTGGGGTGGGCGGAGTTGCGGAGGGGGTCGGCCGCGGGGGTCAGGCCCCGGTGCCGCCGCCGCCCGGAACGCCCGAAGCGGCGGAGATGATCTCGTCGATGAGGCCGTACTCCTTGGCCTCCTCGGAGGTGTACCAGCGGTCGCGGTCGCCGTCGCGAATGATCGTCTCGACGGTCTGACCGGAGTGCCTGGCGGTGATCTGCGCCATGCGCTTCTTGGTACGCAGCAGGTACTCGGCCTGGATCTTGATGTCCGAGGCCGTGCCCCCGATGCCCGCGGAGCCCTGGTGCATCAGGATGTCCGTGTGCGGGAGCGCGAAGCGCTTGCCCGCGGTGCCGCCGGTCAGCAGGAACTGGCCCATGGAGGCCGCCATGCCCATACCGATCGTCACGACGTCGTTCGGGATGTACTGCATGGTGTCGTAGACCGCCATGCCGGCCGAGACCGAGCCACCGGGGCTGTTGATGTAGAGGTAGATGTCCTTCTCCGGCTCGGCGGCCAGGAGGAGGAGCTGCGCCGTGATCTTGTTGGCGATTTCGTCGTCGACCTGCTGGCCGAGGAAGATGATGCGCTCGCCAAGCAGTCGGCTGTAGACCTGGTCGCCGAGGCCTCCACCGAGGAACTG
This sequence comes from Streptomyces sp. NPDC021093, assembly GCF_044333135.1. Taxonomy (NCBI): domain Bacteria; kingdom Bacillati; phylum Actinomycetota; class Actinomycetes; order Kitasatosporales; family Streptomycetaceae; genus Streptomyces; species Streptomyces sp. NPDC021093. The sequence goes on from NZ_JBIRQJ010000006.1 coordinate 327,223, forward strand.
CTCGCCGGCGGCGTAGGGCATCAGATTCGTCACGTATTCCACCTGCTCGTCTCTGACGGCTCCGGCCGTCTCAGCGTCTTCGTACGGGGAGTCGGGTATCCCACCCAACCCGCCTACTCATGGACCCTAACGCGCAGGTAGGACAACGCCATCCCGCTACCGGAACTGTTCGCTGGGAGCGCAAGGTCGTGGGATCAGGTGTGCGGGCCTGTCGTACGGGGCGTGGGGGGCTGCCGGGCGGACGGCGACGGGCCCGGACGCAAGTGGTGCGTCCGGGCCCGTCGTCGTGACTCTGGGGCTGTGCTCAGGGGCTGTCGGGGCCTACTTGGCCTCGGCGGCGTCCTTCACGTCGGCCTCGCCCTCGGCGGCGGCGTCGGCGTCGACCGTCTCGGCGGTCTCGTCCTCGTCGTCGTCGAGCTCGACGAGCTCACCGTTCGTGTCCTTGACCGTGGCGGCCTCGACGACGACGGCGAGCGCCTTGCCGCGGGCGACCTCGCCGACGAGCATCGGCACCTGGCCGCCTTCGACGACGGCCTGGGCGAACTGGTCCGGGGACATGCCGGAGGACTGCGCGCGACGCATGAGGTGCTCGGTGAGCTCCTCCTGGTTCACGTTCAGCTTCTCCTTGTTGACCAGCTCGTCGAGGATGAACTGGGTCTTGATGCCCTTGATCGCCTGCTCGGCGGTCTCGGCGTCGAACTCTTCCTCGGTCTTGCCCTGGATCTCCAGGTACTTCGCGAGGTCGAGGCCCATCTGACCGAGCTGGTGGTGCTCCAGGTTGTGCTTGCGGGTCTTGACCTCGTCCGCGAGGAGGTTCTCGGGGATCGGGACCTCGACGAGCTCGATGAGCTTGTCGAGCACGCGCTCCTGGGCCTGGGTGGCCTGGTCGTACTGCTTCGTGCCCTCAAGGCGCTTGCGGCTGTCCGCCTTCAGCTCCTCCAGGGTGTCGAACTCGCTCGCCATCTGGGCGAACTCGTCGTCCAGCTCGGGGAGTTCACGGGCGGCGACGGCGGACACCTTCACGGTGACCTCCGCTTCCTTGCCCTCGGCGGAGCCGCCCTTGAGCTCGGAGGTGAAGGTGGCCTCGCCACCGGCCTCCAGGCCCTTGACTGCCTCGTCGATGCCTTCGAGGAGCTCGCCGGAGCCGATGGTGTACGAAACACCCTCGGCCACGCCGTCCTCCAGGACCTCGCCGTCGACCTTGGCCTCAAGGTCGATCGTGACGACGTCGCCGTCTGCGGCGGCGCGCTCCACCGGGTTGGTGGAGGCGAAGCGACCACGCAGGTCCTCGACAGCCTTCTCGACGTCCTCGTCGGAGACGGTGACGGCGTCGACCTCGACCTCGATGCCGGAGTAGTCCGGGATCTCGATCGTCGGGCGGATGTCGACCTCGGCGGTGAAGGACAGCAGTTCGCCGTCCTTCAGCTCCGTGATGTCCACCTCGGGCTGACCCAGCGGGTTCAGCTCACCCTCGTTGACGGCCTCGGTGTAGAACTTCGGGAGGGCGTCGTTGACGGCCTCCTCCAGAACAGCGCCACGGCCGAACCGCTGGTCGATGACTCGGTTCGGGATCTTCCCCTTGCGGAAGCCCTTCACCGTGACCTGCTGGTTGATCTTCTTGTACGCCGCGTCGAGGCTGTCCTTGAGCTCCTCGAAGGGCACCTCAATGCTGAGCCGAACCCGGGTCGGGTTCAGGGTCTCCACGGCGCTCTTCACGGTTCGGTCTCCTTGGTGGCTGACTTCTTGGGTTCTGCCGAACCGCTTCAGTGGGCGGTCCTGCTGATCGGGCCCGGTATCAGACACACGGGCACGCAGCTTGCATAGTAACGGCAAGCGGACGTGCTCCCACAATGCGATCTTGTGAGGGAACCTGAAGAAGGATTCTGCTGGTCGGGGTGGCCGGATTCGAACCGACGACCTTCCGCTCCCAAAGCGGACGCGCTACCAAGCTGCGCCACACCCCGTCGGTGCGACACGTAGGGTACATGCCCGCGGGCACTGCGTCGGCCGCTTTACCGGCTCGTGGATACGGGGTGTGCGCCGACGCTCCAGGACCCGCTACGATGCTCTCCGTACCGCGGTCGCTCCGGCGTCCCTGCGGTGCGTGTGCGGGCGTAGCTCAATGGTAGAGCCCTAGTCTTCCAAACTAGCTACGCGGGTTCGATTCCCGTCGCCCGCTCTGCAACGGCCTCCGGCCCGGTGAGTTCGCTCGCCGGGCCGGAGGTCTTTCAGGTGTTCCTCCGCTAGGCGTTCCTCCGCGCACTCCGGCTCCTGGTCCCCATCACGTACCGACCTCAGAACTTGATGTTGTTGAGGGTGCTGGCAAGGGAGTTGAGGAAACGCTGTATGTCGTCCGCCATGCCCGTGGAGGCAAGGAAGAACCCGAAGAGCACCGCGACGACAGCGGGTCCTGCCTTGAGCGAGCCTCCTCGTATCAACACCACGAGAACGACTGCCAACAACAGCACCACTGACAGTGAAATGGCCACAACTGATCACACCCTTGGTCGGTCCGCCTTGCCGGCCCGGGGACACACGGCCCAGTGCTTCCCCCGCCAGGCCATCGTGCCACCAACACCCCACCACTGACTGCCGGGTGACGCACTGTTGATGAGCCCCGATGGCCGGATCACGACGTGATCTTGGCCGTAGTGCACCTGCTCGTACGCCGCGGAGCCGCCGCCGGGTGCCTGTCGAAATCACCGCGGAACCGGTGCGCGGCCGTCGCGGCGGCGCGCGACGGCGGAACGGTGATGCGTGACGGATCGTTGTAGGCGCCACTAGGGTGCCTCAAATGCTCCAGTCTCCCCAGGCGCAACAGAGGGCCCCGCTGCCTCCGCTGACGGAACCGGTGCCGCCGCTGCGGCCCGCCCGTTCATCGGCGAAGGCTCCCGTGCCCGTACCGGGCGAAGGCAGACGGGACGCCTACTTCGACAATGCGAAGTACCTGGCGATCGTGCTGGTCGCGGTGGGCCACTCATGGCCGCTGGTGCTCTCCGGGAGCCGGGCGACCGAAGCGCTGTACATGCTCGTGTACGTCTTCCACATGCCGGCCTTCATCCTGATCTCCGGCTATTTCTCACGGTCCTTCGACATGCGTCCGCACAAGCTGATGCGGCTCGTGTCCAGCGTGGTGGTGCCGTACGTGGTCTTCCAGACGGTGTACGCGGGGTTCTTCGCGTACATGGAGGACGGGCCGATGACGCCGCATCTGCTGTCGCCGTACTTCCTGATGTGGTTCCTGCTCGCGCTGTTCGTGTGGCGGCTGCTGACCCCGCTGTTCATGGCGGTCCGGTGGCCGGTGCAGATCTCGCTGCTCGTCGCGGCGGCGGCGTCGGTGACGCCGGGCATGAGCGAGCAGTTGTCGGTGCAGCGGGTGCTGCAGTTCCTGCCGTTCTTCGTGCTGGGGCTGCGGCTGCGGCCGCAGCACTTCCGGCTGGTGCAGCGGTGGTCGGTGCGGTGGGCTGCGATCCCGGTGTTCGCGGCGTCGGCGGCTTTCCTGTACTGGGCGGCGCCGCGGACGCAGCTGGACTGGGTGTACCGCAATCACAGTGCGCAGGAGATGGACCAGCCGTGGTGGCTGGGGGTGCTGATGACGTTCGCGATGTTCGGTGCGGCGCTGGTGCTGACCGCCTGCTTCCTGGCGTGGGTGCCCCGGCGGCGGATGTGGTTCACGGCGCTGGGCGCGGGCACGATCGGCGGCTACCTGCTGCACGGCTTCGTGATCAAGTACGCGGGTTACGCGGGGTGGGTGGAGCGGCTCCACCTGGACACACCGCCGGGGCGGGTCGTGGTCACGCTGGCCGCGGTGGCCATGGTGACGGTGCTGTGCACGCCGCCGGTGCGGCGGGCGCTGCGGGCGGTGGCGGAGCCGGATCTGTCGTGGGCGTTCCGGAAGGGTTCGTAGGGGCGGGCGGGCATGCGGAGGGGCGGGGGCGGGGGGGGGGGGGGGCCCGCCCCCCCGGGGGGGGGGGTGGCCCCGGGGGGGGGGTGGCGGCGGG
>NZ_JBIRQJ010000006.1:331233-444105 GCF_044333135.1 Streptomyces sp. NPDC021093
TTTGTGGTTGGGGGGGGGGGGGGTGTGTGTGGGGGGGGGGGGGGGGGGGGTGGGGGGGGGGGGGGGGGGGGGGGCCCGGCCCCCCCCCCTCTGTGTGTGCGTGTGCCCGCGTGTGTGCGTGTGCCTGCGTGGTGTGTGCGTGTGCCTGTGTGTGCGTACGTGCCCGGGGACTACTTGCGACGTAAAACGTTCGGTAAACTAATTACTGACGGTTTCTTGACGCCGTCTTGACCAGTTTGCCCACCGCGCAGTGCCCCACCACACAGGAGGAGCGGCCCCATCGGACACGCAGACACCCTCATAGCCATGGGCGGCGCGTTTCTCGCCGCCGCCGTACTCGCCCGGCTCGGCGGCCGGATCGGCCTGCCGACCATTCCGCTGTTCATCCTGGCCGGGATCCTGCTCGGCCCGCACACCCCCGGCTGGGTGCTGCTGAAGGACCCGCACGACCTGGAGATGCTCTCCGCGCTGGGTCTGGTCCTGTTGCTCTTCTATCTCGGCCTCGAATTCCATCTCGACGACCTCAAAGAGGGCGGGCGCAAGATGGCGCTCGCCGGCGGCGCGTATCTGGCGCTGAACGTCGGCGCGGGTCTCGGCTTCGGCTTCGCGCTCGGCTGGGGCACCTCCGAGGCGCTGGTGCTGGCCGGTGTGCTCGGCATCTCGTCGTCCGCGATCGTCACCAAGGTGCTGGTGGACCTGGGGCGGATCGGGAACGGCGAGACCAAGCCGATCCTCGGCATCATCGTCGTCGAGGACATCTTCCTCGCCCTGTATCTGGCCGCGCTCCAGCCCATCCTGTCCGGCGCGGACAGCCTCGCCGCCGCAGCCGTCGACGCGGGCAGGGCGTTCGGGTTCCTGCTGCTGCTCGCCCTGGTGGCCCGGTTCGGTACGAAGGTCATCGGCAGGCTCATCGGCACCGAGGACAACGAGCTGCTCGTCATCTCCTTCCTCGGTGCGGCCGTCTTCGTGGCGGGCGTCTCCGAGTGGTTCGGAGTGGCGGACGCGATCGGTGCGTTCATGGTCGGTCTGATGCTCGGCAGCACGTCCTCGGGGCCGCGCATCATGAAGCTGGTGCATCCGCTGCGGGACGCGTTCGGTGCGATCTTCTTCTTCGCCTTCGGACTGTCCATCGACCCCGGTGACCTGCCGGTGGTGCTGTGGCCGGTACTGGCCGCCGTCGCGGTGACGCTGGTGATGAACGTGGTCGCGGGCGTGAGCGCCGCGAGGATCTACGGGTTCGGGGCGCAGCCCGCCGCGAACATCGCCACCACGCTGCTCGCCCGCGGCGAGTTCGCGCTGATCCTCGCGACGATGGCGGCGGGGGCTGGACTCGACGAGCGGCTTTCGCCGTTCATCGCCGGGTACGTGCTGCTGCTGGCCGTGCTGGGGCCGCTGGCCGCCGGGCAGTCGCACTGGCTGGCGCGGATCCTGCCGGGCCGGGACAAGGACCTGCCGCCGGGGCCCGTACCGCTGGAGAAGGAGCCTTCCGCGGCACGCTGACCGCTTGCCGTTCGCTGTTCCTGTCGCGCCCGTCGTCACCTCATAGAGGTGGCGGCGGGCGCTGTCGTGGTGGGCGGCCGGTGAGAGGGGTGGGAGGCCGGTCAGTTGCGGCAGAGCAGCAGCAGGGCGCGGTCGTCGTTGACGTCCTTGGCGACGGCTTCGATGAGGTGCCAGGCGGCGCCCTCGAAGCCTGCCGAGACGTAGCGGTCGGCCTCGCCGGTGAGCCGGTCGACGCCCTCGCTGATGTCGCGTCCCGGCGCCTCCACCAGGCCGTCCGTGAAGAGCATCAGGACGTCGCCGGGGGCCAGCACGCCCTTGCCCGGGTCGAACTCCGCGCCGTCGTAGACGCCGAGGAGAGGGCCCTCGCCGGACTTCTCCTCCCAGCGGCCGCTGCCCGCGTGCAGCTGGAGGGCGGGGAGGTGGCCCGCGGAGAGGAGTTCGTACTCGCCGGTCTCCAGGTCCAGGACCAGGTGGATGGAGGTGGCGAAGCCCTCGTCCCAGTCCTGGCGCAGCAGGTAGCCGTTGGCGGCCGGGAGGAAGTCGTGCGGCGGCAGCGAGCCGAGCAGTCCGCCGAAGGCGCCGGACAGGAGGAGTGCGCGGGAGCCCGCGTCCATGCCCTTGCCCGAGACGTCGGTGAGGACGACTTCGAGGGTGCGCCCGCCGTTGGTACGGGCGGCCACGACGAAGTCGCCGGAGAAGGACTGGCCGCCGGCCGGGCGCAGCGCCATCTCGCGGTGCCAGCCCTTGGGGAGGGCGGGCAGCGCGCTCTGTACGCGGATCCGTTCGCGCAGGTCGAAGAGCATGGTGCCGCCGCGTCTCCACGGCACTCCGACCCGGGCCCTGAACTGGGCGATGACCAGCCCGAAGAAACCGCAGGCGGCGACCGTGAGGACGGTGCCCGGGGTGACGCGGGCCGGTCCCTGGGTGTACGGGCCGAGCACGACGGACTCGACGATCAGTGCCGTCGCCGCGGCCGCGTACAGGCCCAGCAGGCTGGCCGGGCGCAGCAGCAGTCCGCCCGCGACGATCGGCAGCACCAGCATCGAGGGGGCGATCCACACCGGCGTCACGATCGTGCCGAAGGCGATGGCCGGGACGGTGAGGAGGAGGGCGGCGAGGGCGATCCAGTCGGAGCCGTCGCCGCGGAAGTAGTCGACCCCGGACCGGCGCAGCCCGTTGCGGACCCGGTGCGCTGACTTGCGCAGCCGGGCCGGGTACGAATCGACTCTCGTGGCACCGCCCATTGCCGTGGACCTTATCCACCCGCGCGGCCGCTTCGCAGGGGGACCCCCATGACATCGCGTTCGAAATGAGTGGCTTGTCATGGTGGGCCGCTGGTAGGCATGGCATATGACTACGGAACTGCGAGTACTGGCTCCGGCCGAGTGGGACACCTGGTACGCGACGTTGGAGCGGGCCTTCGGCGGGGTCGAGGAGTCGAAGGAGGAGCACGCCCTGTGGCGTGACCTGACCGAGTTCGACCGTTCGGTGGGTGTGTGGGACGGCGAGGCGTGCGTCGGGACGGCGGGCGCGTTCTCCTTCCGGATGACGGTGCCGGGCGGGGCGGAGCTGCCCGTGGCGGGCGTGACCATGGTCAGCGTGGCCGCGACGCACCGGCGGCGCGGTGTGCTGACGTCGATGATGCGCCGGCAGCTGGACGACGTGCGGGCGCGCGGCGAGGCGGTCGCGGTCCTCACCGCGTCGGAGCCGATGATCTACGGCCGGTTCGGGTACGGGGTCGGGACGTTCGAGATGCGGGCCGGGATCGACACCGCACGGGTGGGGATCGCGGTACCGGAGGGTACGGACGACATACGACTGCGGTACGCGCCGGTGACCGACGAGGTCGTACGGAACACGTGTGAGGAGATCTACGCGCGGGCCGTGGCGGGACGGCCGGGAATGCTCGCCCGGCAGCCCGGCTGGGAGCGGGTGCCGCTCCTCGACCCGGAGAAGGACCGCGACGGGGCGTCGGCGCTGCAGTGCGTGCTCGCGTCGGACGCCGAGGGTACGGTCCTGGGCTTCGCGCGGTTCCGGGTGAAGCCGGAGTGGAGCGCGGCCGGCGCGGACGGGGTGGTGCTGCTGGACGACCTGGAGGCGGCCGGTCCGTACGCCCCGCAGGCGTACGCGGCCCTCTGGCGCTTCCTCTTCGGCATCGACCTGACGTCGCGGCTGACGGCGCTGAACCGGCCGTCGGACGACGCGTGGCAGCACCTGGTGACCGACGTGCGGCGCAGCGCGGTGACGCTGCGGGACTCGATGCACGTACGGCTGGTGGACGTGGGGGCCGCGCTGGAGGCGCGTACCTACCGGGCGCCGGTGGACGTGGTGTTCGAGGTGGAGGACGCCTTCTGCCCGTGGAACGAGGGCCGCTGGCGGCTGACCGGCGACGCGAAGGGCGCGGTGTGCGCACGGACCGCTGACCCGGCGGAGATCGCCCTGTCGGTACGGGAGCTGGGCGCGGCCTACCTGGGCGGTGTGCCGCTCACCGGGCTCGCGGCGGCCGGGCGGGTGCGGGAGCTGCGCGAGGGGGCGGTGGCGGAGGCTTCGGTGGCGTTCGGGTCGGACGTGGCGCCCTGGCTGGCGCACGGGTTCTAGTCCCGGCTGTTACGGCTGCTGGCAGGTGGGGCACCAGAAGAGGTTGCGGGCGGCGAGGTCGGCGGTGCGGATCTCGCCGCCGCAGAGGTGGCAGGGCAGGGTGGCGCGGCGGTAGACGTACACCTCGCCGCCGTGGTCGTCCCGGCGGGGCGGGCGGCCCATGGCCTCGGGGGTGTGCTCGGGGCGGACGGTGTCGATCCGGTTGAGCCGGACGCCCTCGTGCATGAGGTCGACGAGGTCCTGCCAGAGGGCTGCCCACTGGGCGTCGGTGATGTCCCGGCCCGGGGTGTACGGGTCGATGCCGTGGCGGAAGAGGACTTCGGCGCGGTAGACGTTGCCGACGCCCGCGACGACCTTCTGGTCCATGAGGAGCGCGGCGATCGTGGTGCGCGAGGCGGCGATGCGGCGCCGGGCGCGGTCGGGGTCGGCGTCGGCCCGGAGGGGGTCGGGGCCGAGGCGGTCCTGCACCGCCTGCTTCTCGGCGTCGGTGATGAGGGTGCAGGTGGTGGGGCCGCGGAGGTCGGCCCAGGCGGTGGGGGTGGCGAGGCGGAGGCGGACGGTGTCCGGCTTGGGGGCCGCCTTGGCCGTCGACCCGGACTCCGTGTTCTCGAAGGCCACCTTGCCGAAGAGGCCCAGGTGGATGTGGACCCAGCCGAGGGGGCCGAAGCCGAGGAAGAGGTGCTTGCCGTGGGCTTCGGTGGTGGTGAGGGGGCGGGTGTCGAGGAGGGCGGCGGAGTCGGCGAACTTGCCCTGGGGGCTGGTGATTTGGAGGGGTTTGCCGGGGGTGAAGCGGGTGGCGTACTCGTGCGCGAGGCGGTGGATGGTGTGGCCTTCGGGCACGGGGGCCTCCGGGGGGACGGGACGGGCTCGCGGGGCGGGAGCGGGGTGGGGCGGTCGCGGAGGGGGCGTGCCGCAGCGGGGGCCGCCCCCTTGCCCACCCGTCCCGCCCCCCCGGGGGGGGCGGCCCCCGCTGCCCAAGGGGGCTAGGGGGGCGGCAGCGTCAGCCGCCCACGGGGGCTAGGGGGCAGGCAGTTAGGGGCGCGGGGAACTGCGCGATCAGCCACGACGCACCCGCACGGAGACACGCACCCGCCGCCCTGCGCCGAGCAGCCCGCACGAAGACCACCCGGAGCCCCGCGGCGGTCCGAGGGGGTGAGCCCCCGGACCCGAATACTCAGCCCTGCTGCGGGTGGTGGGACGGGATTTCGGGGAGCACGCCCGTCGTCTCGTACTCCGAGAGCATCTCGATGCGCCGCGTGTGCCGCGCCTCGTCCGAGTAGGGGGTCGAGAGGAAGATCTCGACGAACTTCACCGCCTCGGCCTCGGTGTGCATCCGGCCGCCGATGGAGATGACGTTCGCGTTGTTGTGCTCGCGGCCCAGGGCCGCGGTCTGCTCGCTCCAGGCGAGGGCGGCCCGTACGCCCTTGACCTTGTTCGCGGCGATCTGCTCCCCGTTGCCGGAGCCGCCGATCACGATGCCGAGCGAGTCCGGGTCCGCGGCCGTCTTCTCGGCGGCACGCAGGCAGAACGGCGGGTAGTCGTCCTGGGCGTCGTAGATGTGGGGACCACAGTCGACGGGCTCGTGGCCGTGGGCCTTGAGCCACTCGACGAGGTGGTTCTTGAGTTCGTATCCGGCATGGTCGGAACCGAGGTACACGCGCATGTGACGAGTGTGGCATGTGCTGCGCGGGGTAGGGCGCATCGGGGTAAGGACCTTGGTCCCTCGCGATTCGGGACGTACAGCCGTACATCCAGGGCCTTTGTCCGTACAACGATCCGGAATCAACTCTTCCGGAATGTCCCGGGCTCGGCTTGAATGCGGGGGCTCACAGGCCGCCGGCAGACCGGTTTCGCCTGCACCGAGCGTCATGACCCTGCGGCCCGACGACGTGCCCGAAGTAACGAATGAGGTTTGTGCATGAGTGCGCACCCGACCCTGACGGAGAAGCAGGACAGCAGCTCCGCAGATGGCGGCTCCGCCGACAACGGCGGCCTCCAGGCCGGTCTCAAGAACCGCCACCTCTCCATGATCGCAATCGGCGGCGTCATCGGCGCAGGCCTGTTCGTCGGTTCCGGTGCGGGCATCGCCGCCGCCGGACCCGCGATCCTCCTGTCGTACGCCCTGGTCGGCGCGATGGTCGTCTTCGTGATGCGGATGCTCGGCGAGATGGCTGCCGCGCGGCCGTCGTCGGGTTCCTTCTCCGCCTACGCCGACCAGGCGCTCGGCCGCTGGGCGGGCTTCTCCATCGGCTGGCTCTACTGGTTCTTCTGGGTCGTGGTGCTCGCCGTCGAGGCGACCGCGGGCGCGAAGATCCTGGAGGGCTGGATACCGGACGTGCCGCAGTGGGGCTGGGCCCTGATCGTCATGCTCGTGCTGACGGCCACCAACCTCGCCTCGGTCTCGTCGTACGGCGAGTTCGAGTTCTGGTTCGCGGGGATCAAGGTCGTCGCGATCGGTGCGTTCGTGGTCATCGGTCTGCTGGCCGTCTTCGGCGTGCTGCCCGGCTCGGACAACCCGGGGGCGGGATTCGCGCACCTCACCGATACCGGGGGATTCTTCCCCAAGGGGTACGGGGCGGTACTGACCGGCATCCTGATGGTCGTCTTCTCGTTCATGGGCTCCGAGATCGTCACGCTCGCCGCAGGTGAGTCCGAGGACCCGCAGCGCGCCGTCACCAAGGCCACCAACAGCGTCATCTGGCGCATCGGCATCTTCTACCTCGGCTCGATCTTCGTCGTGCTGACGCTGCTGCCGTGGAACGACAAGTCGCTCGTCGCGGACGGCGGTTCGTACGTCGCGGCCCTGGAGTCCATCGGCATCCCGCACGCCGGTCAGATCATGAACGTGATCGTGCTGACCGCCGTGCTGTCCTGCCTGAACTCGGGCCTCTACACCGCCTCCCGGATGGCCTTCTCGCTCGGCCAGCGCAAGGACGCGCCGGCCTCCTTCACCAAGGTGAACAAGCGGGGCGTGCCGCAGATCGCGATCCTGTCGTCGGTCGTCTTCGGCTTCGTCGCCGTCTTCTTCAACTACATGTGGCCGGACACGGTCTTCCAGTTCCTGCTGAACTCCTCGGGCGCGGTCGCGCTCTTCGTCTGGCTGGTCATCTGCTTCACGCAGCTGCGGATGCGCGGCATGATCCTGCGCGAGGACCCGTCCAAGCTGGTCGTGAAGATGTGGCTCTTCCCGTACCTGACCTGGGCGACGATCGCGATGATCTCGTTCGTACTGGTCTACATGCTGACCGACGACGCGGGCCGCACCCAGGTGCTCCTGTCACTGCTGGTCGCGGCACTCGTGGTGGGCTTCGCGCTGGTCCGCGAGGTCGTGCAGAAGAGGAACGGCACGCTTCCTCCGGCGGCGTCGGCGGCCTACGTGGCCCCGGTGGCCTCCGGGGCCACCGCGGACTCGGTGGACCCGGCGGACCCGGCGGACTCGGTGGACCCGGTGGATCAGAGCGGTACGAAGGACTCCGTCACCCGGTCGTAGTTGCGGAAGGCCTCGGCGCGGGCGGGGATCTCGAACCAGACGTTGATCTGGTACGACTTCCCGCCCGCGTTGAAGCCGGTCTGGCGGCCCTGCCGGGGCTTGCCCTCCTGGGCGAAGGTGTACTCCCAGATGACGGCCGGCCGCCCCTGGAACGTCGTCCGCTCCAGCCGGATCTTCCGGTAGTCCTGCACGTCGTGGGACTCCTTCTCGAAGTTCTCCCACTGTGTGAGCAGATCGCCGCCCCGTACGAGCGTGTACGCGGCGGCGATTTCCTGTGTGCCGTCGGGCGAGTGGTAGTGCACGTTCGACGGGCTGCGCGCGCTGCGCGTCCAGCCGGTGGGCGGCACCCAGGAGAACCCGATCTCGTTCCGGCTGCCCGGCCGGACCCCGGAGGTGGGCGGCCGGGCGGTCCCGGCGACCGTGGGGGCGACGGACGGCCTGCTGCTGCCGCCGCTACTGCTGCCGCTGTTGTTCTGGCCGGGGTCGTCACCGCGCCCCAGCAGCACGACGGTCACCGCCACACCGGCCACGAGGACTGCGGCCCCGGCGGATGCGAGGGCGCGGGTGCGGGTGCGGCTGCTGGTACGGGTGGGGGTGTGAGTACGGCGAGGGGCCTGGCCGGGGACGGGGCCGACGGGCCCTTCGGGTGCCGGAACCGGGAGTTCCGAAGCGGTACGGGGGCGGACCGGGACGTCTGTCGTGGGCTGTTCGAACGGGGCGGGGGCGGGTTCGGGCGCGGACTCAGCATCGGGAACAGCCGTGGGTGCGGGCGCGGGCACAGGCGCTGACGCGGATTCGGGCTCAACTGCAGATGCGGGTTCCACGTCTGCTGCGGGCCCGGGAATTGTGGCCGGGGCCGACGCGGGCGGCTGCCCGGGCGCCAGGGCCGAGGCATCGGGCGAAGGCCCGGGAGTCTCCTCGCCCGGCTGCGTGGCGGGAGGGGGAACGTAGGTGGGCCGAGAGGCCCGCGGAACGGCATCCTCGGGAGCCCCGGGGCCGGGCCCGGACACCTGACCGACTGCGGGCCCGGGTCCGACTCCGTGGCCAGGTCCGGGTCGGGGTCGGGGTCGGGGTGATGCTCCAGGTCCCGGTGACGCTCCGGCTCCGTTCGCGGGGCCAGGTCCGAGTCCGGCTGCGGGCGCAGGCCCGCCTGCCGCTCCGGCTCCGTTCGCGGGGCCAGGTCCTCCCCCGGTCACGGGCCCTGGTTCGACTCCGGACACGGGTCCTGGTCCGCCCGCTGACCCAGGTCCACCTGCCGGGCCGCCTCCGCTCGTAGGGCCAGATCCCGTCGCGGACCCCACTCCGCTCGCGGGCCCCGGCTCCACTCCGAATCCAGTCACGGGCTCCGGTCCACCTGCAGGCCCAGGCCCACCTGCGGATCCAGCTCCGTACGCCGGGCCAGGTTCAACTCCGGACACGGACCCCGGGCCGCCCGCTGACCCAGGTCCATCTGCCGGGCCGCCTCCGCTCGTGGGGCCCGGCTCGGCACCGGATCCGGTCGCAGGCTCCGCACCTGCAGGCCCAGGCCCACCTACCGCTCCAACTCCGTACGCCGAGCCAGGCTCGACTCCGGACACGGACCCCGGTCCACCCGCTGCCCCAGGTCCACCTGCCGGGCCACCTCCGCTCCCGGGCCCCGGCTCCACTCCGGATCCAGTCGCAGGCTCCGGTCCACCTGCAGGCCCAGGCCCGCCTACCGCTCCAACTCCGTACGCGGGGCCAGATCCGGATGTGGATCCAGCTCCGCTCGCGGGTCCCGGCTCGGCTCCGGGTTCGGTCGCGGGCTCCGGTCCGCCCGCCGGGCTGCCTCCGCTCTCGGGGGCGACTCCGGATGCGGGTCCGACTCCGGTCTCGGGCCCAGGACCGTCTACCGCTCCCGGCCCGTTCGAGGGGTCGACTCCGGATCCGGGCGCGGGCGTAGGCCCACCTGCCGTTCCGGCTCCGGTCGCGGGGTCCGGTCCGGCTCCGGTTGCGGCTGCAGGTGCGGGTGCAGGTTCCGGACCGGCTGCGGGGCCAGGTTCTGTGACCTGTCCAGCTCCGGACGCGGGGCTCGCTCCCGCTGCGGGGCCAGGTCCTGTCGCGGGTCCGGGGGCAGGTTCCGGTCCGGCTCCTGATGCGGGTTCCGGACCGGCTGCTTCGCCCGCTCCGTCCGTGGGTGTGGCAGTGGTCGCGGGACCCGCGCCGGCCGGCGTTCCGCCCGTCGGTTCCGTTGGGTCGGTGTCCGCGGCCTCTCGTGGTGCCGGCCTGCTGCGCCTGAACCGCACGCCTCGTCCGCCGGAACGGCCCGGAGCGGCGGCGGGGGTGGGGGCGGCGGGCGCTGCTCCCGCTGCGGTCCTGGCCTCTTCCCCTGCGGCCGCTTCCGGTTCTCCTTGGGCTGCGGGTGCCTGCCTCGCGCGACCCTCGGGTCCTGCGCCGGGGCCGTTTCCCGGCGGGATCCTCGGGTCGTTCGCCCGTACGGGCGCGCCGGTCTCCGGATCCGGTACGGGCTCCTGGCCGTGGTCCGGTGGTTCCGGTCGGCCCCCAGGCGACACCAACCTTGCCGGAACGCGTAGTTCCGTGGTCTCCGACCGGGGGGATCCCGCGGCCGCACCGGGCGGTTCGCCCCCCGGCCCGGTCTCGGGATCGGGCTCCGCTTCGGGCTCGCGTCCGACCCCTTCCCCGGGCCGCTCGGCCTCCGTCACCGGCTCCGGCTCCGGCTCCGGCCTCGGGAATGGCGGCGGAGAATCCACTCGGGTCGGCTCGTACAGGACCGGAGGGGCCGACGTCGGCGGGGACTGCGGTGCGGACGGCGTTCGCTCCTGCGTGGGGCCCTCCGGCCCCTCCGTCTCCCCCTCCCCCGGCTCCCCCGGCGCCCGCTCCACCAGCGTCGGTGTCCTCGGCGCAGCCGCCAGCGCCGTCAGCGACTCATGGAGTTCGTCCACGGTCGGGCGGGCTTGCGGGTCCTTGGCCAGGAGGGCGGTCAGGATCGGGATCAGCTCCGCGGCCGACGCCGGGAGTTGCGGCTCCTCATAGAGGACCGCGTGCAGCGTCGCCATCGTCGTGGGGCGGGTGAACGGGGACGTACCCCCCACCGCAGCGCACAGCGTGGCCCCCAGCGACCACAGGTCGGACGGCGCTCCCTGCGGGCGTCCGCCGACCCGCTCCGGCGCCATGTAGTCCGGCGAGCCGACCAGCATCCCGACGATGGTCAGCGCCGTCGTGTTCTGGATCGCGGCGATGCCGAAGTCCGTGAGGACGACCCGCCCGTTGCCCCGGCCGAGGAGCACGTTGCCCGGCTTGATGTCCCGGTGCAGTACCCCCCGTACATGCACCTCGCGGAGCGCCGCCGTCACCCCGAGCCCGATCCGCGCCGCCTCCTGCGGCGCCACCGGGCCGTCCTCCACGAGGAGTTGCTCCAGGGAGCGGGAATCCACCAGTTCCATCACGATCCACAGCCGTTCGCCCTCGTCGGCGACGTCGTAGACCCGCACCACATTCGGGTGGTCTATACGAGCTGTGGCCCGTGCTTCCCGCAAAGTCCTTTCCCGCCGAATTCGACTGTCCTCTGCATCCAGTCCGTCCATGCGCATTTCTTTTACGGCGACGGGGCGGTCCAAGATCTCGTCATAGGCACGCCACACCCGCCCCATACCGCCCTGGCCTATCGTCTCCCCCAACCGGTAACGACCGGCGACCAGTAACCCTTGTACCCCGCCACTCGTATATCCCGGCATCCCCGCCCCCTCCTCAGCACCTGCTGCGACCAGGACAGAAGCATTAACTTCCCACCATTGCATCACAGTTGGACGCAATCTTGTGGTACTCCTGCAAGTACAGCTGACGCTGTCCAGAATAAGGGGGCTGGGAAATGCTCGAAAAGATCGGGAAAGAGATCACCGGGAAACGTACGGGATCTTGTCTGGCGGTCGCGGCGGCGTCCGTTCTCCTTTTGCCGTACGGTGCGTTCGCCGCCGAGCCGACGCCCGGCAGTACTCAGGGCGGGTCTCCCGGCCCCAGCGCTCCGGCGGACCTGAAGATCTCCACCGAACTCCCCGGAAAGATTTCGGTCGACAACAAAACAGGAAAGACAAAAATCACCGCGACAGTGTCGAACAAGGGCACCAAGGCAACGGGGCAGATCACCATGGCCGTCGTCGGCTTCGACGGCCTGAAGGTCAACGGGGTGGCGGGCTGCGTGCCGATCCCGGCCAACAAGTTCCCGCCGGGCTCCAACAGCGGGTTCGCGTGCGTCGTCGCCGACCTCGCCGCGGGCAAGTCCAAGTCGTACGAGGTCGACGCGACCTTCGACCTCAAGAAGAAGGGGAAGATCTGTCTGCCGGTGACCGAGGGCACCAGCGAGAAGCTGCTCTGGCAGCAGGGCCCGGTCGACTTCGGCACCACGACGCCGACGCCGAACGCACCGGACACACCGCTGCTGCTCGGCACCTCGAACGTGCCGTTCGGGCCGGAGTCGCCGTCTCCGGCGTCGCCCGGGCCGACCTCTCCCGCACCGGGTGAGAGCAAGCCGGGGAAGCTGCCGCCGACCGGGGTGGAATCCGACGCGCTCCCGTGGGGGATCGCCGGCGCGGTGCTGCTTGCGGCGGGCGGAGCGGGCTTCTGGTGGTCCCGCCGGGGCCGAGGGGCCGGACAGCACTGAGGGATCCCGCAGGAGGTGTGTCGACTGCGGGTGCGTGGGGGCTTGTCGCGCAGTTCCCCGCGCCCCTGGGTATCTCCCCCTGCGCCCCGATGAACGAGAGGGGGCTCCCGGCAAGATGCCGGAAGCCCCCTCTCGTATGTACGGAACGGATCAGCCCTTGCGGCCCGCCAGCTTCCACGCGGTCGGCAGCGCGCCCATCGCCAGGGCCGCCTTCAGCGCGTCGCCGATGAGGAAGGGGACGACGCCCCCCGCGAGCGCCGCGCCCAGGCCCATGCCGTTCGAGGCCATCAGGTACGGGACGCCGACGGCGTAGATGATCGCCGAGCCGACCGCCATGGTGCCCGCGGTCCGCAGCACCGAGCGGTCGCCGCCGCGGCGGGCCAGCGCGCCGACGGCGGTGGCGGCCAGCAGCATGCCGATGACGTAACCGAAGGACGAGCCGCCCGGTCCCGAGGTGCCGTTCTGGAACCACGGCACGCCCGCCATGCCCACCAGCGCGTACAGCGCCAGCGCCAGGAAGCCGCGGCGCGCACCGAAGGCCGTACCGACCAGCAGCGCCACGAAGGTCTGCCCGGTGACCGGCACCGGGGTGCCCGGGACGGGCACCGCTATCTGGGCCGCGATGCCGGTGAGCGCCGCGCCGCCGACGACGAGCGCGATGTCTCGTACACGACTGGCGGGCAGCAGGTCGGCAAGGACCGCGCCGGGGCGGGTGGTTACGGCAGCAGTGCTCATCGGGACTCCGCAGGAGAGAAGAAGGGTGGGGGACATGGCGACGTTACCCAGGGCCCGCCGCCCGATCACCCTAGAGCGCCGACAAAGCCGAGAACAGAGGCTTGGTGGGGTTCGTACAAAGCCCCCGAGGTCGAAGTGGGGCGACGTGACGCGCGTCACTTGCGGCGGAGCGTATGAGATCCCTTTTGCACGCGGTGGCCGAACGGGGAGAGACTGTGGAGTCCTGCTAAATTCCACTGATCCTCCGTGGTCCTTCGAGAGTACGAGCGTCATGCAAGACCAGCAGCTCCGCACGCCCGGCCCCGGCGAGAAGGAGCCCCTGTCCGGCGGGCTCAAGCAGCGCCATCTGACCATGCTCGGCCTGGGCGGGGTGATCGGCGCCGGCCTGTTCGTGGGTTCGGGCGCGGGCATCGCCGTGGCAGGCCCCGGCATCGTCCTCTCGTACCTGATCGCGGGTGCCATCGCGATGCTGGTGATGCGGATGCTGGGCGAGATGTCGGCGGCGATGCCCGCGTCGGGGTCGTTCTCGGTGCACGCGGAGCGGGCGCTCGGCCGGTGGGCCGGGTTCAGCGTGGGCTGGCTGTACTGGTTCCTGCTGGTGGTCGTCCTCGCGGTGGAGGCGACGGGCGCGGCGAAGATCGCCAACGGGTGGGTGCCGGGGGTGCCCCAGTGGACCTGGGTGCTGATCTTCATGGTGGTCTTCACGGCCGCCAACCTGGCCTCGGTGAAGAACTTCGGCGAGTTCGAGTTCTGGTTCGCGGCGCTCAAGGTCGGCGCGATCGTGCTCTTCCTGGTGCTCGGCCTGCTCGCGATCTTCGGGGTGCTCCCCGACACGGACCCGATCGGCATGGCCAATCTGACCGGCGAGGGCGGCTTCCTCCCGCACGGCTGGTCCGGTGTGATCTCCGGTGTCCTCGCGGTGGTCTTCGCGTTCGGCGGCCTGGAGGTCGTCACGATCGCCGCGGCCGAGACCGACGACCCGGCCCGCGCGGTCGGCCGTGCCGTGCGCAGCGCGCTCTTCCGGATCCTGTTCTTCTACGTCGGCTCGATGCTGGTCATCGTGACGCTGCTGCCGTGGAACTCGATGACGCCGGGCCTGAGTCCTTACGTCGCGGTGCTCGACCGCATCGGCGTTCCCTCGGCCGGCACCCTGATGAACATCGTCGTCTTCGTGGCCCTGCTCTCGGCGCTCAACGCCAACCTCTACGGCTCGTCCCGCATGATCTTCTCGCTGGCCGAGCGCGGCGAGGCTCCCCAGGGGCTGCTGCGGATCGGCCGGGGCGGCGTCCCGCGCCGTGCGGTCCTCGCCTCCGTCGCCTTCGGTTTCCTCTCCGTCGTACTGAATCTGCTCTGGCCGGACACGGTCTTCCTCTACATGCTCAACGCGGTCGGCGCGGTGCTGCTCTTCGTGTGGGCGCTGATCGCCGTCTCGCAGCTGAGGCTGCGCCGCCGCATCGAGCGCGAGATGCCGGAGCGCCTCACCCTCAAGATGTGGGCGTTCCCGTATCTGACGTGGGTGGCGCTGGCCGCGATGGGGGTCGTACTGGTGCTGATGCTCCTCGACGACACGGCCCGGCCGCAGCTCTTGTGGTCGGCGGGGGCGACCGCGGCTGTGCTTCTGGTGTCATTGGTGCGGGAGTTGCGCGCGAGGCGTGCCTAAGCGTTCACCTTGTGTGAGCGTGGTGTCCGTATAGCGGTCGACTGTTCCCTCTGAGCGGTACGCATGCCGAGACTGTGACCCTCTTTCTCAGCTTGCTCCCCATCGACTCAGCTAGTGAACGGGCACGCCCATGTCTCGGACCTCCGCGCCCCCGCCGCCGCCACGTGCCGAAGGGGGGCCGGCCGACGCCGCACCGGCCGACGCCTCGCTCGGCAACGGCCTCAAACAGCGCCATCTGTCGATGATCGCCCTCGGCGGGGTGATCGGCGCCGGGCTCTTCGTGGGCTCCGGCACCGGAATCGCCGCCGCGGGCCCGTCCATCGTGATCGCGTACGCGATATCCGGCGTCATCGTCATGCTCGTGATGCGCATGCTGGGCGAGATGTCGGCGGCCAACCCGGCCTCGGGTTCCTTCTCGGTGCACGCCGAGCGGGCGATCGGGCCGTGGGCGGGCTTCGCGGCGGGCTGGTCGTTCTGGGTGCTGCTGTGTGTGGCCGTCGGCATGGAGGGCATCGGCGCGGCCAAGATCATGACGACCTGGCTGCCGGGGACTCCGCAATGGGCGTGGGTGGCCCTGTTCATGCTGGTGTTCCTGAGCGCCAACCTCGCGGCGGTGAAGAACTTCGGGGAGTTCGAGTTCTGGTTCGCCGCGCTCAAGGTGGGCGCGATCGCGCTCTTCCTGATCATCGGCGCGCTGGCGATCGTCGGTCTGCTGCCCGGCTCGGACGCCCCGGCGCCCGGCTCCGCCAACCTCACCGGCGAGGGCGGCTTCTTCCCGAACGGCAGCGAGGGACTGATCATCGGCCTGCTCGCCTCGCTCTTCGCGTACGGCGGCCTGGAGACGGTCACCATCGCGGCGGCCGAGTCGGAGAACCCGGTGCGCGGCGTCGCCAAGGCGGTGCGCACCGCGATGTGGCGGATCGCGCTGTTCTACGTCGGCTCGATGGCGGTCGTGGTCACGCTGGTCCCGTGGGACGACCCGAAGGTGGTCAAGGACGGCCCGTACGTCGCCACCCTCGATCACCTGGGCATCCCCGGCGCCGGCCAGATCATGAATGTGATCGTGCTGGTCGCCCTGCTCTCCGCGATGAACGCCAACATCTACGGTGCGTCCCGGATGGCCAACTCCCTCGTCCAGCGCGACCAGGGCCCCAAGTTCCTCGGCAAGGTCTCCGGCGGGGTGCCGCGCCGCGCGGTCGTCGCCTCCTCGCTGGGCGGCTTCCTGTGCGTGCTGCTCAGCTACTGGCGGCCCGACGACGTCTTCGTCTGGCTGCTGAACATGACGGGTGCGGTCGTCCTGGTCGTCTGGGTCTTCATCGCCGTCTCCCAGCTGATCCTGCGCCGCCGCACCGAGCGCGAGGCGCCCGAGAAGCTGGTGGTGCGGATGTGGCTGTATCCGGTGCTGACGGTGCTGGCGCTGGTGGCGATGCTCGGGGTGTTCGTGCTGATGGCGCTCCAGGAGGGCACCCAGGAACAGCTGTGGATGACGGTCGCCATGACGGCGGCGCTGGCCGCGCTCGGCTTCGTACGGCAGAAGGCGAAGGAGAAGGAGAAGGAGAAGGCGGGGACCGCCCGGGACTGATCCCGCTCTCCGGCCCTGTCGGAAGCCCGGTTCGCGCACTGTGCGCGGGCCGGGCTTCCGGTGTTTTCCGGGGCTCTCGACCCTTGGCCCTAGGCCCATTTACTGAGGCATACCTAAGCTGCTCAGTCAAATAAGTGCTGGTAGCGTGCAGCTGCATAAGACTTGCAATAAGCAATCGGAGGGGTCGGACGACATGGCCATTTACACGCTTCCTGAACTTCCGTACGACTACGCGGCACTTGAGCCCGTAATCAACCCGCAGATCATCGAGCTGCACCACGACAAGCACCACGCGGCTTACGTCAAGGGCGCCAACGACACCCTTGAGCAGCTTGCCGAGGCCCGTGACAAGGACGCCTGGGGCTCGATCAACGGACTGGAGAAGAGCCTCGCGTTCCACCTCTCCGGCCACATCCTGCACAGCATCTACTGGCACAACATGGCCAGCCCGAAGGACGGCAGCGGCGGCGGCGAGCCGACGGCCGCCGACGGCGTGGGCGACCTCGCGGACGCGATCACCGAGTCCTTCGGCAGCTTCGCGAAGTTCAAGACGCAGCTGACGAAGGCCGCCGCGACCACGCAGGGTTCCGGCTGGGGCGTTCTCGCGTACGAGCCGGTCTCGGGCCGTCTCATCGTCGAGCAGGTCTACGACCACCAGGGCAACGTCGGCCAGGGTTCCGTCCCGGTCCTGGTCTTCGACGCCTGGGAGCACGCCTTCTACCTGCAGTACAAGAACCAGAAGGTCGACTTCATCGAGGCCATGTGGGCCGTCGTCAACTGGCAGGACGTGGCGAAGCGTTACGCCGAGGCGAAGGACCGTACGCCGCTGATCACTCCGTGACCCGGAGCCGGTGGTGATCCCCGCCCGACCGGCGGGACCCCGAACGCCCTGCTCGTGATCGTCTTCTCAACCTTCACCGGGCGGGTGGATGAACGAAGAGCCCCTGCGAGGACATGACTCGCGGGGGCTCTTCTGCGTGCACGCGGCGGGTCGGCGGGGCGGCGGGTCGGCGCGGCAGGTCAGCGCGGCAGGTAGCCGGTGCGGCCGGTGGCAGTGAACTCCCTTGCCAGACCGGTCTCGTGGAGACGGGCGAAGTTCCAGGTCTTGTGGAACTCGACGCGGTAGTAGTGCGGGTTGGGGCGGACCACGCGGTACTGGACTCCGCGCACGGCCAGCCACCAGTCGGGGCTGGTGGAGGGGGCGATGCGGAGGCCCTGCCAGCCGTCGGTGCCGGACCAGTGGCCCGCCTCCGCCTCCATGAGGCGGGCGTTGACGGCTGCCCGTACGGGCGGGAGGGCGACGAGGGTGCTGGCGTCGAGGGCGTACGGGGCGCCGGTGCCGGCGAGGTAGTGGCGGAGGGTTCCGGCGGCTCGGCGCAGGCCGGTCAGCCACCAGAGGGCGGCGAGGGCGTAACACCCTGCCCGTACAGCTCGGTCGGTCGGGCGTACGGGCAGGGTGGCGTGGGGGGCATGGGGGGTGCTGTCCATGCCTATGCGGCCTATGCGGCCTGCGTGACCTATGTGGCTGTCGCCGCGTATCTCGCCAGTCTCCATAGGGGGACGGTACGGGGGTTCGGGCGGGGGTGCCTGCTGGGTGGGCCGGTCGGGGTCGGGGCACCTCAGGGGCGCGGGGGCGTGCGGTCGCGGAGGGGGCGTGCCGCAGTGGGGGGCCGCCCCCTTGCCCACCCTTCCCCAAGCTCTTAAGGAGCAGGGGAGACCCCACTGCCCCCGGGGGGCGGCCCCGCTGCCCAAGGAGGCTGGGGCGGGCTCACGGCCCAAGGGGCTAGGGGGCAGGCAGTTAGGGGCGCGGGGAACTGCGCGATCAGCCACGACGCACCCGCAGGTGACCACCCGCCGCCCTGCGCCGAGCAGCCCGCACGAAGCCCACCCGCCGTGCCCTCAGGTGAAGTCGGGGCCCTGGGTGCGGGTTCGCTTCAGTTCGAAGAAGCCGGGGGTCGAGGCGACCAGCAGCGTCCCGTCCCAGAGCTTCGCCGCCGCCTCGCCCCTGGGCGTCGGGGTGACGACGGGACCGAAGAAGGCCACCTGCTCGCCGTCCAGGCCCGGGACCGCGATGATCGGCGTGCCGACGTCCTCGCCCACGAGCGCTATGCCCGAACCGTGCGAGGCCCGCAGCTCCTTGTCGTACGTGTCGGACGTGGCGTAGGAGGCGAGGGAGGCCGGCAGGCCGACCTCGGCCAGCGCCTCCGCGATGACCTCGTCGGTGATGCCGCGGCCCTCGTTGTGGATGCGGGTGCCGAGCGCCGTGTACAGCGCGCCGGTGATCTCCTCGCCGTGCAGCTGCTGGGCGGCGATGACCACGCGGACCGGGCCCCACGCCGTCTTCAGGCCCTCCCGGTACCCCTCCGAGAGGCCGTCGCGGCCCTCGTTGAGCACGGCCAGGCTCATCACGTGCCAGCGGACCTCGACCGGACGCTGCTTCTCCACTTCGAGCATCCAGCGCGACGTCATCCACGCCCAGGGGCACAGGGGGTCGAACCAGAAGTCGGCGGGGACTTTCGCGGTCTGGGACATGTCTCTCCTCGTTGATGTTTCAAGCGTCGCGCGTTGTGCCTCACAACCATCCGGGCCCCGGCACCATTCCCGTGTACGACGCTTCAGGCGCACATGGGAGGATCGGGGCTGTTTCGAGGAGTATCGAAAAGCGTCGAACGCGTCACGAAGGAGTGCCCGTGCCCGGTGAGAACCTGTCCCGCGACGAAGCCCAGATCCGGGCCGAGCTGCTGTCCGTCGACGGATACGAGGTCGCGCTCGACCTGCGTTCCGCGGTGGGCGACCACGAGGGGGACGGCCCGCGCACGTTCCGCTCGGTGACCACGATCCGCTTCCGGGCGCTCACGCCCGGCGCGTCCACCTTCGCCGACCTGGTCGCACCCGCCGTGAACGCGGTGACCCTCAACGGCACCGCGCTCGACCCGTCGGCCGTCTTCGACGGCACCCGCATCGCCCTCGAAGGCCTCGCCGCCGAGAACGTCCTCGTCGTGGACGCCCAGTGCGCCTACAGCCGTACCGGCGAGGGCATGCACCGCTTCGTCGACCCGGAGGACGGCGAGGTCTACCTCTACACGCAGTACGAGCCTGCCGACTCCCGCCGTGTGTACGCCAACTTCGAGCAGCCCGACCTGAAGGCGCCGTACCGCTTCTCGGTACGGGCGCCCGAGGGCTGGACGGCGTGGAGCAACGGCGTGGGCTCCCTTGAGGACGGCACCTGGACGTTCGCCGAGACCAAGCCGATCTCGACGTACATCACCGCCGTCGTGGCAGGTCCGTACCACTACGTCACGGACTCCTACACGCGCACCCTGAAGGACGGCAGCACCCTCGACATCCCGCTCGGCGCCATGTGCCGCAAGGGCCTCGCCAAGCACTTCGACGCGGACGACGTCTTCCTGATCACCAAGCAGGGCCTGGACTTCTTCCACGACCACTTCGACTACCCGTACCCCTTCGGGAAGTACGACCAGGCGTTCGTCCCCGAGTACAACCTCGGTGCGATGGAGAACCCGGGTCTGGTCACCTTCCGCGAGGAGTACATCTTCCGCGGGAAGACGACGAGTTCGTCCTACGAGGGCCGGGCGAACGTCATCCTGCACGAGATGGCGCACATGTGGTTCGGCGACCTGGTCACCATGCAGTGGTGGGACGACCTGTGGCTGAAGGAGTCCTTCGCGGACTTCATGGGCTCCTTCTCGATGGTCGAGGCGACCCGCTTCACCGACGGCTGGATCACCTTCGCCAACCGCCGCAAGTCCTGGGCGTACCGCGCCGACCAGCTGCCGTCCACGCACCCGATCACGGCCGACATCCGGGACCTGGAGGACGCGAAGCTCAACTTCGACGGCATCACGTACGCCAAGGGCGCGTCCGTGCTGAAGCAGCTCGTCGCGTACGTCGGACGGGACGCCTTCCTGGAGGGCGCCCGCGTCTACTTCAAGGCGCACGCGTACGGGAACACCCGGCTCGGCGATCTGCTCTCCGCCCTTGAGGAGACCAGCGGCCGCGACCTCGCCGAGTGGTCGCGCGCCTGGCTCCAGACGTCCGGGGTCAACTCCCTCACGCCGGAGGTCACTTACGACGCGGAGGGCCGGATCACCGAGCTCGCGGTGGTCCAGCAGGCCGCCCTGCCCGCGCATCAGGACCCGTCGGCGGACGCCGGGGAGCTGCGCCCGCACCGCATCGCGATCGGCCTCTACCGGCTGGAGGGCGGCGAGCTGGTCAGGTACGCCCGTACGGAGACGGACGTGGCCGGTCCGCGCACGGTCGTCGACGGCCTGACCGGCGCCGAGAAGCCCGCGCTGATCCTGGTCAACGACGACGACCTCACCTACTGCAAGATCCGCTTCGACACGGGCTCGCTGGACACCCTGCGCGCCCACCTCGGCGACCTCACCGACCCCCTGGCCCGCGCCCTGTGCTGGTCCGCGCTGTGGAACCTCACCCGGGACGGCCTCATGCCGGCCCGCGACTTCATCGACCTCGTACTGCGCTTCGCGGGCCGCGAGTCGGACGTCGGCGTGCTCCAGATGCTGCACACGTGGACGCAGTCGGCGCTCGTCCACTACGTGGCCCCCGGCTGGCGCGAGGAGGGCGGCCGGCTCCTCTCCGAGGGTGCGCTGCGCGAGCTGCGGACCGCCGAGCCCGGCAGTGAGCACCAGCTGACCTGGGCGCGGTTCTTCGCCGCGGGCGCCTCGTCCGAGACCGACTTCCAGCTCCTGGAGGGCCTGCTCGCCGGCAGTGCCCGGATCGACGGCCTCGACGTGGACCAGGAGCTGCGCTGGGCGCTCCTGTCCCCGCTGGTCGCGCACGGCCGTGCCGACGAGAAGGCGATCGACGCCGAACTGGCCCGGGACGACACGGCGTCCGGCAAGCGGCACCAGGTGCGCTGCCTGGCCTCCCGCCCCTCCGAGGCGGTCAAGGCGCAGGCGTGGGCGACGGTCGTGGAGTCCGACGCGCTCTCCAACGCGCTCGTCGAGGCCACCAACGGGGGCTTCGTGCGCGGCAGTCAGCGCGAGCTGCTCGCCCCGTACGCCGCGAAGTACTTCGAAGCGATCGAGCGGGTGTGGGCGGAGCGCTCGATCCAGATCGGGGTCCTGATCGTCCGCGACCTGTACCCGGCACTGCAGGACCCGGCGGCCACACTGGCCGCCACCGACGAGTGGCTCACGTCCCACGCGGACGCGGCCCCGGCGCTGCGCCGCCTGGTGCTGGAGGCACGGGACGGGCTGGCACGGGCACAGCGCGCGCAGGAGTGCGACGCGGCCTAGCCGGCAGGGTTACGGGGATGGGGGCCGGCCCCCGGGTGTCGCCACGGCATCCGGGGGCCGGCCCTCCACGTTTCCACCCCACCCCGCCCGCCCGTTGAGGGTTCTCGGAGAGCGTGAAGCCCTGTCGTGGGTGATTGCGCGCCGTCGGCGGCTGCGGCTGCGAATCCGCCGCAGAGGGGATTGCGGTGGATTCCTGAGGGTTTCCGGGGGCTTTTCCCGGGCACTGCTCGGCAGTCGAACAGCCGTACTTTAGGGCGGGGTTGTCCCGGAATGTCGACGGGACTGTAACAGCGGTTAGAGGCAGGGGTCGGCGCGGGCAAGCCCTCGGCATGAACAACAACACGCACCCCCAGGCACCCGGCACCCCGCAGGCACAGGGCTCCGCGCAGGAGCAGACGGCACCGGCGCAGAACGCGCGGCAGGCGCAGGCGGCCCCGCAGGTGCACATCGCCCCGCAGCCGCGCGCCGGTTCCGCCCGTACCGGTTCCGCCCGTACCGAATCCCCCCGTACCGACTCCCCCCGTACCGACTCCGCCCGCACCGAATCCGCTGCCGCGCCCGTCGCCCCTGCCACCCCTGTCGCCCCCGCTTCCGCCTCCGCCCAGCGGCGCGTTCTGACGACCGCCCAGTTGCGTGAGCACAGAGTGACGGCGGCCGGGGCGGCCGCGCAGTGCGGGCCCGGCGGGCCGTGGCAGCAGCTGCTGCCGGGGGTGTTCGTACTGCACCAGGGTCCGCCGACCAGCGAGGAGCGGCTGCACGCGGCGCTGCTGTACGCGGGGCGTCCCGGGCGGGACGACAGCGAGGCGGTCGTCACCGGGCTCGCTGCCCTCGCCCTGCACGGGTTCGCCTCGGCGCCGCCGTTGCCGGCGCTGGCACAGATCGACGTCATGGTGCCGAGGACGCGGCGGCTGCGTTCCACCGGGTGCGTACGGATCGTGCGGGCGCACGCGCTGCCCGGCACCCGGATCATCACCGGGCTCCCGGTGGCCCCGGTCGCCCGCGCGGTCGCCGACGCGGTGGCGCATCTGACGGACACGGACACGGTGCGGCGGCTGCTGACCGAGGCGGTGGGCGGCGGCCACTGCGAACCGGCCGCGCTGGTGCGGGAGTTGAACATGGCACGGCTGCTGACGCGGCCGCACGTGCAGGACGCGGTGAACTCGATCCTCGCCGAGAGCCGGTCGATCGCCGAGGAGCGGCTGTACGAGATGGTGCGCTGCTTCGGGCTGCCGGACCCGCTGTGGAACGTGGACCTGCGGCTGCCCGGCGGCCCGCACCTGGGCGGCGTGGACGCGTTCTGGCCGGACCAGTCGGTGGCCGTCGAGCTGGACACGCGGGCGCCGCGCCAGGACGAGGACTCGCTCTGGTCGGAGTACGTGCGCAAGCGGGAGCACCTGGAGCGGCTCGGCATCACGGTCGTGCACCTCACTCCGAGGAAGCTGCGCGAGGCGATGGACCAGCAGGCGGCCGTGGTGCGGACGGCGCTGATGGCGTCCGTGGACCGCGACCCGGCCGCCTACCTGGTCGTCCTGCCCAGGTGACGGGAGACTCGCGACGACCGGTGAACCCGCCTCGCGAAACCGCTACTCGGGGCAGAACTCGGCTTCGAACACCGCGCCCGCGTCCCGGCCCCAGTCGCCGTTGAGATGGACGGCGAGGGACTGCCGGCCGTCCCTGGTCGTGCCCGCCCGGGTGAGCGAGCCGTAGATCTCGCCGGTGTGGCTCCAGAGGGCCCTGCCGCAGGACAGCCGCTGCTCGAAGATGCCGAGTCCGTACCCCACGCCGGGGAACTGGTCGCCGACCGGGACCGTGGTCGTCATCTCCTTGAGCTGCCGCTCCGGCAGGAGCGTGCCGGTGAGCAGGGCGCGGTAGAAGCGGATGAGGTCCGCGGTGCTGGAGATCATGCTGCCCGCGGCGCCCGCGACGGTCGGGTTGAGTTCGGTGACGTCGTACTTCTTCGTGGCGGCCGGGTCGGTGGAGAACTTGCTGTACGCGCGGCTGGCGGGCCGTGGCATGCGGGGCTCGTCGTGCGGGACGGAGGTGGCGCGCAGCGTGAGCGGGCGGATGACGCGCCGCTCGATCTCGCTCTCGTACGGGCGGCCGGTCGCCTGCTCGACGACCATCCCGGCGAGGATGTAATTGGTGTCGGAGTACTGCCACCTGGCACCGGGCTCGAAGTCGGGGGCGTGTCCCATGGCGACCTCGACGAGCTGCCGGGCGGGGAGGGAGTCGTAGCGGTGCTCCAGGAATCCGATGCCCAGCCGCTCCCGGACGAACTCCGGGTCCTTGGTGTAGGAGTAGACGCCGCTGGTGTGCTGGAGGAGCCGGCGCAGGGTGATCTTCCGGCCGTCGTGGCCGTGGCCGCGGACGACGCCGGGCAGCCACTTCTCGACGCGGTCGTCGATGCTCAGCCTCCCCTCGGCCTCCAGCTGGAGCAGCACCGTCGCGACGAACGTCTTGGTGAGCGACCCGATCCGGAACCGGTCGCGCGCATCGCGCTCCCGTCCGGTCGTGAGGTCGCCCGCCCCCGCGGTGTCCGTCCAGACCCGGGACCCGCCGGGCCCCTCGGCGCGGGCGACGGCGCCGGGTGCCCCGTCCCGCACGAGGGCGTCGACGGCGGCTCGGGTCCGGGCGTGGGGGTCTCCGGCGGTACGTGCGCGGGCCTGCGCGGTGGAGAGGGAGCCGGCGGTGAGGACGGCGGCGGCGAGGGCTGCGAGGGCTGCGGTGCGGGTGGCACGGGGAGCACGGGACGCGTGGGGGGCACGGGCGGCACTGGACGCGTGGCGGGCACGGGCGGCACTGGACGCGTGGCGGGCACGGGCGGTGGATGCGGGCATCTGATTCCCCTGCTGGTCGGGTGCGGGCCGGGCAACGGGTGCGGCGGCACGTCGTGGGGGATGACCCGGGGGTGGGGCAGCACGGTTGCCCCACCCCTCCCGGAGTGACCCGATTTCAGCCATTCCGGGGACCCTGCGGAACCGTATGTTCCGTCAGGTGCGGTGGGGCGGTGGGGTGGCCCGGCCCGTCGCCGGCCGGGTGCGCCAGAGTTCGAGGCCGGTGTCGACGAGTTCGACGCGGTCGAGGGCGTCGACCGCGTCGAGGCGGTGCCAGGCCGCGAGGTCCGTCGAGCCGCCGGTCTCGTGGCGGAGTTCACCGCCCACGATCTGTGCCTCGTACACGATCCGCAGGCCCTGGAAGTCGGCGAAGGAGCCGAGCCGGCGCGGGTAGCGGCGGCGGATGGAGTCGAGGCCGAGGAGCTGGACGGGTTCGATGGCGTAGCCGGTCTCCTCGTCGACCTCGCGGACGACCGTTTCGAGGGGGTCCTCGCCGTGTTCGAGGCCGCCGCCGGGCAGCGTCCACCGCTTGGCCCCGTCCCGTGCCACCCACCGGGCCAACAGCACCTTCTCGTCCTGTACGCACACGGCGTAGGCAGCGACTCTCAGCTCTGCGTTCATCTGCAGAGGCTAGGCGTCCGGGCTGTGGATTGCGCTTTGGACGCAAGAAGTCGACCCCTGTCGCACCCGGTGGCGGAAGGCGGCCGGTGGCGGATGTGTGCCACGGCCGTAATCCGCCTCAATCAACTCTCCCCAAACAACTGTCACTTAAGACATGCTGACCGGTCATTGGGCACCGAAATCCGGACCTTTTCTGTCCTGACTTCTTCCAGATCCTTCACATTCAGGGAAGCACATGACCGCCACCCCCCAGCCCTCCGCGCCTCGCGCGGGCGGCGTCAGACGTACCGCGCGAATAGCCTTCGCCGCCTCGCTCGTAGCCGCGCTGTGTGCGACCGCGCCGCTGCCCGCCTTCGCGGCCGGTGCACCCGATCCCACTCCCCCGGCCCCGAAGTCGGCCGAGACCAAGCTCGGCAGCGTGGACTCGGCGCTGCTCACCAAGGCGCAGGCCGCCGGTGCCAAGGACGTCACCGTGATGGTGGCGACCGCTCCCGGCGCGACCGAGCAGGTCGCGGACCAGCTCGGTGACGTACAGGGCGCGCTCGTCGGCCGCACGGACGACAAGCTCGGCTACGTACGGGCGACGCTGCCCACCGCGAAGGCGGAGGCCGCGCTGAAGGCGGCCGCCAAGCTCTCCAGCGTGCAGGGCATCGACCTCAAGCAGGAGATCGAGCTGGACGACCCGACGCCGTCGGGCGACCGGGCCGACGGTGCGCGCGGGGCGGCCGGGGCCAAGGGGGCGTACCCGGCACCGGGGAAGAACACCCCCGCCGAGAACCCGTACAACCCGTCCTTCGAAATCGGCGCCGTCGACTTCGTGAAGAAGAACCCGAAGGCGGACGGCCGCGGCGTCACCATCGGCATCCTGGACTCGGGCGTCGACCTCGGGCACCCGGCGCTGCAGAAGACCACCACCGGCGAGCGCAAGATCGTCGACTGGGTGACCGCCACCGACCCGGTCGCCGACGCCGACGCCACCTGGCGGCCGATGATCACCGAGGTCAGCGGGCCGACCTTCACCGCTTCGGGCCGGACCTGGACGGCGCCCGCGGGCACGTACAAGTTCAACGTCTTCCGCGAGGCCGCCACCACGGGCGGCGACATGAAGGGCGACCTCAACCGCGACGGTGACACCACCGACGTGTGGGGCGTGCTGTACGACCCGGCGACCGGGACCGTCCGCGTGGACCTCGACAACGACGGCGACTTCGCCGACGAGGTCGCGATGAGCCCGTACAAGGACAAGTTCCAGGTCGGCTACTTCGGCAAGGACGACCCGAAGACGGACGTCGCGGAGCGGATTCCGTTCGTCGTCGAGTCCCGCAAGGACGTCGTCTACAACGCGGCCGGCGCGAAGGCCGACTTCGTGAACATCGGCGTCATCGAGAGCGAGCACGGCACCCACGTCGCCGGCATCACCGCAGCCAACAGCCTCTTCGGCGGCAGGATGAACGGTGCGGCGCCCGGCGCCAAGCTGGTCTCCTCGCGCGCCTGCACCTGGGGCGGCGGCTGCACCAACGTCGCGCTGACCGAGGGCATGATCGACCTCGTCACCAAGCGCGGTGTCGACATCGTCAACATGTCGATCGGCGGCCTGCCCGCGCTCAACGACGGCAACAACGCGCGCGCCCAGCTGTACACGCGCCTCATCGACACCTACGGCGTCCAGCTGGTCATCTCGGCCGGCAACAGCGGCCCGGGTACGAACACCATCGGTGACCCCGCGCTCGCCGACAAGGTGATCTCGGTCGGCGCGTCCATCTCCAAGGAGACCTGGGCGGCCAACTACGGCTCCGCGGTGAAGACCGAGTACGCGATGATGCCGTTCTCCTCGCGCGGCCCTCGCGAGGACGGCGGCTTCGCGCCGACGATCACCGCGCCCGGCGCCGCGATCAACACCACGCAGACCTGGCTGCCGGGCGGCCCGGTCGCCGAGGCGGGCTACCCGCTCCCGGCCGGTTACCAGATGCTGCAGGGCACCTCGATGGCGTCCCCGCAGGCGGCGGGCGCCTCGGCGCTGCTGATCTCGGCCGCCAAGCAGGCCAAACTCGACCTGACGCCCGCGAAGCTGCGGACCGCGCTGGTCAGCCAGGCGGACCACATCAAGGGGGCGCAGCCGCACGAGGAGGGCGCCGGTCTCCTCAACGTCGTCGACGCGTGGAAGTCCCTGAAGAAGGGCGCCACCGCGCACGAGTACACGGTGAAGGCCCCGGTCGACACCGCGATCGACGAGGCCCTGAAGGAGCCCGGCTTCGGCACCGGTCTGTACGACCGCGAGGGCGGTCTGAAGACCGGCCAGAAGAAGACGTACGACATCACGGTCACCCGCACCACGGGCCCGGCCGGCGCCGTCCGTCACGAGCTGCACTTCGAGAACAACGACGGCACCTTCAAAATCGTCGGCAACGACGTCGTGCAGCTGCCGCTGAACCAGCCGGTCACCGTCAAGGTCTCCGCGCAGCCCCGCTCCGGCGGCATCCACAGCGCGATCCTGGAGGTGTCCGACAAGGCCACCGAGGGCATCGACAAGCAGATCCTCACCACGGTCGTCGCCGCCGACGAGCTGGCGAAGCCCTCGTACACGCTGAAGAAGTCCGGCACGGTGCAGCGCAACGGCCCCGTCTCGTACTTCGTGAACGTCCCCGAGGGCGCGAAGTCCCTTGAGGTGGCGATGGGCGGGCTCTCGCAGGGCAGCCAGACCCGGTTCGTCTCGATCCACCCGTACGGCGTGCCGTCGGACCCGACGTCGACGGTCAACTGCTACCCGAACTACGCCAACCCGGCCAACACCTGCCGTCCCGACGTCCGCTCGTACGCGGACCCGACGCCGGGCGTGTGGGAGATCGAGGTCGAGGCCCGTCGTACGTCGCCGCTCCTCGACAACCCGTACACGCTCGACGTGACGCTCCTCGGCGCGGACTTCGACCCGGCGGTCAAGGTCGTCCCCGAGGCGAAGGCCGGCACCCCGGCCCCCGTCGAGTGGAAGGTCACCAACAACTTCGCCGCGCTGGAGGGCAGGCTGAAGGGCGGCTCGCTGGGCTCCGCGAAGATCGCAAAGCCGAGCATCAAGCAGGGTGAGTCGCAGAGGACAACGGTCGTCCTCGGTGCGGGCGCCGAGCGCCTGGACATCGCCATCGGCAAGGTCTCGGACACCAAGGCCGACCTGGACCTGGTGGTCCTCAAGGACGGCGTCGAGGTCGGCAAGTCGGCGGAGGGCGACTCGGAGGAGTCCGTCAGCCTCCTCAAGCCCGCCGCCGGTACGTACACGGTCGTCGTGGACGGCTACTCGATCCCCTCGGGCACGACCACGTACGACTACCGGGACGTGTTCTTCGCCCCGTCGCTCGGCTCGGTCACGACCGACGAGACGCAGACCGTGCAGCTCGCAGGCGGCGCTTCGGCGCAGGTCAAGGGCGAGGTGAAGGTCGGGGGCGCGGCTCCCGAAGGACGTCAGTTCTTCGGCGAGGTGCAGCTGCTGAACGCGCGCGGCACCGCCGCGGGCAAGGGCAGCGTCCAGATCGACAAGGTCACGCCGTGACCACCTCTTTGAGGCGTCGGTGAGGTGAGGGGCGGGCCGGACATCCGGCCCGCCCCTTCCTCGTACCGTCGTACCTGCTGTACCGGCGTCGCTCAGATCTCGATCAGTACCTGGTCCAGGGACTTCCGTACGAGATCGGGTACGACGCAGTCCTGTGCCGGGTAGCCGACCGGGATCACCGCGAACGCCTTCTCGTTGACCGGGCGGCCCAGCACCTCGGAGAGGAAGCGCATGGGGCTCGGGGTGTGGACGAGCGCGGCGAGGCCGGAGAGGTGGAGGGCGGACAGCAGCATGCCGACCGCGATGCCGACGGACTCGTCCACGTAGTAGTGCTTGTGCTTGGTGCCGTCCTCGGCGAGCCAGTAGCGCTGCTGGAAGACGACGATCAGGCCGGGGGCGTCGGTGAGGTGCGGCTTGACCTCGTCGGTGCCGAGCGGGCGCAGCGCGTCGAGCCACTCCTCGCCGAGCCGGCCGTCGTAGGAGATCTGCTCCTCCTCCTCGGCCGCCTCGCGGATCCGGCGCCGTACGTCCGGGTCCTTGACGAGTACGAAGGTCCAGGGCTGCTGGTGGGCGCCGGACGGGGCGGTCGCGCCGCACGCGATGGCGTCGCGTATCACCTGGTCGGGGACGGGATCGGTGGAGAACTGCCGTACGGTGCGGCGCTCGTCCATGCGGACGCGGAGCTCGGTGGCGCGGGCCAGGGATTCGGCCGCGTCCATCCGTGCGGGGGCGTAGGGCACCGGCCGGTAGGGGTCGCCGTGGGTGGGTGTCCACTTGTTCTTTGTCACAGACATGGCCAGAGCATGGCCGGGGCAGGCGGCTCTTGTCCCGCCGTTCGAAGAATCGGCCGGACACCGTGTCCCGTCCTTCGGACAATCGATTGGACAAGCCGGACGGCACCTCCCGCATCATGGGTGCCATCGCCGCAGGTCGTCATGCCTGCACACGCACAGCACTGAGGAGTCACTGTGAGGGTCGGAATCGTCGGAGCCACCGGTCAGGTCGGCGGAGTTGTGCTGCGGATCCTGGCGGAGCGGAAGTTCCCGGTGACGGAGCTGCGGCTGTTCGCCTCGGCGCGCTCCGCCGGAAACACCCTGGAGTGGGACGGCAGGCCGGTCACCATCGAGGACGCCTCGACGGCCGACTACACGGGCCTCGACATCGTGATCTTCTCCGCCGGTGGTGCCACCTCCAAGGCCCTCGCCGAGAAGGTCGCCGCCCAGGGCGCCGTCGTCATCGACAACTCCTCCGCGTGGCGCCGCGACCCCGAGGTCCCCCTCGTCGTCTCCGAGGTCAACCCGCACGCGGTGGCGGACCGCCCCAAGGGCATCGTCGCCAACCCGAACTGCACGACGATGGCCGCGATGCCGGTGCTGAAGCCGCTGCACGGCGAGGCCGGGCTCCTCACGATGATCGCCACCACCTACCAGGCCGTGTCCGGCTCGGGGCTGGCCGGCGTCGCGGAGCTCGACGGCCAGGTCAAGAAGGTCGTCGACCACGCGGCCGAGCTGACGCACGGCGGCGACAAGGTGGAGCTGCCCGAGCCGAACGTCTACAAGAAGCCGATCGCCTTCAATGTGCTCCCCCTCGCGGGCAGCATCGTCGACGACGGTTCGTTCGAGACGGACGAGGAGCAGAAGCTCCGCAACGAGTCCCGCAAGATCCTGGAGATCCCTGACCTCAAGGTCTCCGGCACGTGCGTGCGCGTCCCGGTCTTCTCCGGCCACTCGCTCCAGGTGAACCTGCGCTTCGAGCGGCCGCTCAGCGTGGAGCGCGCGTACGAGCTGCTCGGCGGCGCCCCCGGCGTGGCCCTGTCGGAGATTCCGACGCCTCTTGAGGCGGCGGGCCAGGACGTGTCGTACGTGGGCCGCATCCGCGTCGACGAGACCGTCGACAACGGCCTCGCGCTGTTCCTCTCCGGCGACAACCTCCGCAAGGGCGCCGCACTCAACGCGGTGCAGATCGCGGAGCTGGTGGCGGCGGAGCTGAAGGGCTGACGCACCTCGCGGAGCCCGAGGGCCGAGGCACCTCGTGGGCCGAAGGGCGGTGACACCGGGCGACCGGTGTCACCGCCCTTCGCCGTCGCCGCCCGCCGTTCTGCCGTCCCCGCGCCGGATCCGCCGTAAATCTCACTGCCGGTGAGCGCCCCTGCCGTGGAAGGATGGCCGAGAACGTCACGATCCGAGGAGATGACAGGGTGCCCGGTACCAATCTGACCCGCGAAGAAGCGCAGGAGCGCGCGCGGCTGCTCACGGTTGAGGCGTACGAGGTCGAGCTCGACCTCAGTGGTGCGCAGGAGGGCGGTACGTACCGCTCGGTGACCACGGTGCGCTTCGAGTCCGCCGAGGACGGGGCCGCGAGCTTCATCGACCTGGTCGCGCCGGCCGTGCACGAGGTCGTGCTGAACGGTGCGGCGCTGGACGCGAAGGCGGTCTTCGCCGATTCGCGCATCGCGCTCGCCGGACTGCGCGGCGGGGCCAACGAACTGAAGGTCGTCGCGGACTGCGCCTACACGAACACCGGTGAGGGCCTGCACCGCTTTGTGGACCCTGTCGACGAGCAGGCCTATCTATACACGCAGTTCGAGGTGCCGGACGCGCGCCGGGTGTTCGCCAGCTTTGAGCAGCCCGACCTGAAGGCGACCTTCCAGTTCACCGTGAAGGCCCCGACGGGCTGGACCGTGATCTCCAACTCGCCGACGCCCGAGGTGCCGAAGGACGACGTGTGGGTCTTCGAGCCCACGCCGCGCATCTCGACCTACATCACCGCGCTGATCGTCGGCCCTTACCACTCGGTGCACTCGTCGTACGAGGGCAAGGACGGGCAGTCCGTGCCGCTGGGCATCTACTGCCGCCCCTCGCTGGCCGAGCACCTCGACGCGGACGACATCTTCGCCGTCACGCGGCAGGGCTTCGACTGGTTCCAGGAGAAGTTCGACTACGACTACCCGTTCGCCAAGTACGACCAGCTCTTCGTGCCGGAGTTCAACGCGGGCGCGATGGAGAACGCGGGCGCGGTGACCATCCGCGACCAGTACGTGTTCCGCTCGAAGGTGACGGACGCCGCGTACGAGACGCGTGCCGAGACGATCCTGCACGAGCTCGCCCACATGTGGTTCGGCGACCTCGTCACGATGGAGTGGTGGAACGACCTGTGGCTGAACGAGTCGTTCGCCACGTACACCTCGATCGCCTGCCAGGCGTACGCCGAGGGCACGAAGTGGCCGCACTCCTGGACCACGTTCGCCAACTCCATGAAGACGTGGGCGTACCGCCAGGACCAGCTGCCCTCCACGCACCCGATCATGGCCGACATCCGTGACCTGGACGACGTGCTGGTCAACTTCGACGGCATCACGTACGCCAAGGGCGCGTCGGTGCTGAAGCAGCTCGTCGCGTACGTCGGCATGGACGAGTTCTTCGCCGGTGTGCAGGCGTACTTCAAGGCGCACGCCTTCGGGAACACGCAGCTGAGCGATCTGCTCGGCGCCCTGGAGCGGACCAGTGGCCGCGACCTCAAAACGTGGTCGCAGAAGTGGCTCCAGACGGCCGGGATCAACGTGCTGCGCCCGAAGATCGAGACGGACGCCGACGGCGTCGTCACCTCCTTCGCGGTGCTGCAGGAGGCCCCGGCGCTGCCGACCGGCGCCAAGGGCTCCCCCACGCTGCGTCCGCACCGCATCGCGATCGGCCTGTACGACCTGGACGGCGCGGGCAAGCTGGTGCGCACCGACCGCATCGAGCTGGACGTCGACGGCGAACTGACCGCCGTGGACGCCCTGGTGGGCCGTGCGCGTCCGGATGTCGTGCTGCTCAACGACGACGACCTGTCGTACGCGAAGGTGCGTCTGGACGAGGCGTCGCTCGCCTTCGTCACCGAGCACCTGGGCGACTTCACCGAGT
Organism: Streptomyces sp. NPDC021093; assembly: GCF_044333135.1. Classification (NCBI taxonomy): domain Bacteria; kingdom Bacillati; phylum Actinomycetota; class Actinomycetes; order Kitasatosporales; family Streptomycetaceae; genus Streptomyces; species Streptomyces sp. NPDC021093. The sequence continues at coordinate 363,612 of NZ_JBIRQJ010000006.1, forward strand.
CGCTGCCGCGTGCGCTGTGCTGGGCGTCCGCGTGGGACATGACGCGCGACGGCGAGCTGGCGACCCGCGACTACCTCGCGCTGGTGCTGTCCGGCATCTCGAAGGAGTCGGACATCGGCGTCGTGCAGTCGCTGCACCGTCAGGTGAAGCTGGCGCTGGACCTGTACGCGGCGCCGTCGTGGCGCGAGGCGGGGCTGACGCAGTGGACCGAGGCGACCCTCGCCCACCTGCAGTCCGCCGTGCCGGGCAGCGACCACCAGCTGGCGTGGGCACGGGCGTTCGCGGCGACGGCGCGCACGCCGCAGCAGCTGGACCTGCTGCGGGGCCTTCTTGAGGGCACCGAGACGGTCGAGGGCCTGGCCGTGGACACCGATCTGCGCTGGACGTTCGTCGGGCGTCTCGCCGCCGTCGGGATCATGGACGAGGAGGAGATCGCGGCGGAGCTGGAGCGCGACAACACCTCGGCGGGCCAGCAGCACGCGGCGTCCGCGCGTGCGGCGCGTCCGACGGACGAGGCGAAGGCGGAGGCCTGGGCGTCGGTCGTCGAGTCCGACGAGCTGACCAACTCCCTCCAGGAGGCCGTCATCGGCGGCTTCGTACAGACCGACCAGCGTGAGCTGCTCGCTCCGTACACGGAGAAGTACTTCGCGGCGGTGAAGGGCGTGTGGGGCTCGCGTTCGCACGAGATCGCGCAGCAGATCGCCGTGGGCCTGTACCCCGCGCTGCAGGTCTCGCAGGAGACGCTGGACGCGACGGACAGCTGGCTGGCGTCGGCGGAGCCGAGTGCGGCGCTGCGCCGGCTGGTGTCGGAGTCGCGGGCGGGCGTCGAGCGGGCGCTCAAGGCGCAGGCGGCGGACGAGGCCGCTTCCGCCTGATCCGGTCCGGTGAAGTGACGGAGGGCCCCGGGAGTACGCACCGGGGCCCTCTGTCGTTCTGGGGTTGCGTCGACCGCTGGGACGGACTAGTTGCTCAGGTCCTCGTAACGGGCCTTGAGTTCGGCCTGGCCCTGCTCGGTGACTGCGCCGTGCAGGCGCATCCGGGCGACGCCGCCGTCGGGGAAGGCGTCGAGGCGCACGTGGGTGGCGACGGCCTGTGCGGCGAGCTTGAAGCGGTGCAGGGTGTCGGGCTGCAGCTTGGTGCGCGGCAGGATCTCGAACCAGTCGCCGGTGTCTCCGTTGCGCCCGCTGAGCGCGATCCACCCGGCGGAGTTGCCCTTGAGGTAAGCGGTGTCGATCTCGACGGCGCGGATCGCGCCCTGGGCGACGAGCTTGAAGCGCACCCAGTCGTTGGTGTCGCGGACCCGGCGGCGGCGGTTCTCCCAGCCGTCGTCCATCTTGCGGGAGGTGCCGGGCAGGATGATCTGGGTCGGCGACGAGTAGAACTTGTCGGACGCGTCCTCGTAGGTGCCGCCGTTCTGTACGGCGACGAGGTCGACGGTGCCCAGGAGCTGGAGCCACTCGGGGTCCGGGACGACCTCGCCGTGCACCCGGAGGCGGGCGACGCCGCCGTCGGGGTGCTGGCAGAGGCGTACGTGGGTGAAGCGGCGCTCGACGGCGATCTCGAAGCCGTTGGCCGCGTGCCCCTTCACGGGGGTGACCGGGACGATCTCCTCCCACTTCACGTCGTCGGCGAGGAGCTGCTCGGGGCTCGGGGAGCCCTCGACCGCGGTGGCCTGGACGCTGACGCGCTGCGGGTAGTTGCCGCGGAAGTGGGCGGTGTCGACGACGATGCCGCGGATGACGCCGGGGGCGCCGAGGCGGACGATCGCCCAGTCGTGGTCCTCGGGCTCGGGGAAGGGCCGGTCGGCGCCGGTGCCGCGGCGGCGGCGGGTCTCCCAGCCGTCCATGATCTTGCCCTTGTGCCCGAAGTGCTCGGGGTCGAAGACGGCGCGCTCGCGGATCAGGAGGTTCTCGCGCTCGGCGAAGAACTCGTCGTTGGCGGCGATGACGCCAGCGCCGAGGCGGCGGTCCGCGAGGTCGACGAGCTCGGTGAACGCGTGGTCGCCCGCGCCGCGGTAGTCGGCGTACGGGTCGCCTCCGCCGTAGGGTGCGGCGTCGTTGGCGTGCGGGTCGTCGGGGTTCGCGGTCGCGTTCACGTCGGTCGTCGTCATGTCATGACTGTGACGCGGGAAGACCTCTCAGGTCCATCGAAAGTTTCCGCACAGGCTTTTAAGCAGATGTGAACGGTTGCTGGCAGTGCCCCCTTGTCCGGCAGCGCTCCCTGGCCGGGCCGTGCCCCCTGGCCTGGCAGTGCCCCGTTTGCCTGGCAGCGCCCCCTTGTTACGTCCGTTCCGCCGCGATCCCCCGCAGTGCCGCCAGCACCCGCCCCACCGCCGGGCCGTCCTGCGCGCCCCGCCGTACCGCAGCGACCACGTGCCGCCGGGGCTGGTCCGCCTCCAGGACGCGCATCACCACCCCCGCCCGGCGCTCCGCCGCCGCCATCCGCGGCACCAGGGCGACGCCCATCCCCGCCTCGACCATGGCGAGGATCGCGGTCCAGCCCGCCGCGCTGTGCGCCTGTTCCGGGACGAAGCCCGCCGCTTCGCAGGCCGCGGTGGTGATCTCCGACCAGGGGCCGCTGCCGCCGAAGATCCACGCCTCGCCGGAGAGGTCCGCGAGCCGCAGGCCGGGGGCCGTGGCGAGGGCGTGGCCCGTCGGGAGCGCCACATCAAGAGGGTCGGCCAGGAGCGGGATGCGGGCGAACTGCGGGTCGCGGGCGGTGGGCGCGTGGGCCGCCAGCGAGAGGGCGAGGTCGACCGCGCCGTCGGAGAGGAGTTCGTACGCCTCGGCCGCCTCCGCCTCCCTGACCCGTACGTCCAGGCCGGGGTGCGTCTCGCGCAGGCGCCGCACGGCCGGTACGACGAGGGCCGGCACGGCGGTCGAGAACGCCCCGATCCGCACCTCCCCGGCATCTCCCTGTGCGTACCCCTCCAACTCGGCCTCCGCGCGCTCCAGTTGCGCGAAGACGGCTTCTGCGTGGCGCAGGACGAGGTGCGCGGCGTCGGTGAGGCGGACCCGGCGGCCGTGTGCTTCGAGCAGCGTCACGTTCAGCTGCTTGGCCAGGTTGGAGAGCTGCTGGGAGACGGCCGAGGGCGTCATCAGCAGTGCCTCGGCGGTCGCGGTCACGGTGCCGCGGTCGCGCAGTGTCCGCAGGATGCGCAGCTTCTTGATGTCCCACTCGGCCATGACCGCAACCTATCCGGAATCTTTGGCCCCGCCGTCACCCTGTTTCCCGCGATACCGTCCCCTCATGAGGCGACGGGCGGGGTTCGGACGTACGACGGTGGCGGCGGCAGCGGCGGTGATCTCGCTTGCGCTGAGCGGCTGTTCGGTCGAACCGAACGCGCCCGACATGGTCAGGTTCCAGGCGGGAGTCGCCCAGGGCCGGGCCGCGGACGCGAAGGCCGCGGCCGATGCGAAGGGGTCGGGGAAGGTCGACTGCCGGGTCGCCAAGTGCATTGCGCTGACCTTCGACGGCGGTCCCGGCAAGGACACCCCGAAGCTCCTCGACATCCTCAAGGAGGAGAAGGTCCCCGCGACGTTCTTCCTGCTGGGCGAGAAGCACGTACTGCGCTATCCCGACGTCGTGCGCCGGATGCACCGCGAGGGCCACGAACTGGCCAACCACACCTGGACGCACCGCATCCTCATCCACTTCGGCGAGGAGGAGGTCAGGAGCGAACTGTCCCGCACCCAGGACGCGATCCGGCAGGTCTCCGGCGTCACGCCGACCCTGATGCGCCCGCCGCAGGGCCGTACGAACCCGATGGTCACCGGCGTCGCCCGCGAACTCGGCCTCACCCAGGTCCTGTGGAACGCCACCGCCCGGGACTACTCGACGACCGACCCGGCCCTCATCGAGAGCCGCATCCTCGCCCAGGCCGAACGCGACGGCATCATCCTGCTGCACGACATCTACGACGGCACGGTCCCTTCGGTGCCCGGCATCGTCGCGAAGCTGAAGAAGCGGGGGTACACCTTCGTGACCGTGCCGCAGATGATCGCGCCCGCCGTGGCCCAGCCGGGACAGGTGCTGCGGCCCACCTACTGACGCTTCGTGCGCGGGCCCGTCGCGGCGCCCAGCACCACGCCGCCCAGGATCAGCACCATGCACAGGACCTGGAGCACTCCGGTCTGCTCGCCCAGGACCGCGTACGAGAGCAGCGCCACGCAGACCGGCTGGAGGTAGTAGACGATGCCGGCGCGGGCGGCGCCGATGAGCGCGATGGCCTTGTTCCAGGCGAAGAAGGCGACGGCGGAGGAGAACACACCGACGTAGACGAGCGGTCCTACGGTGCCGGGGCGCGCCTCGAAGCCGCCCTGGACGGCGAGGCTGACGCCGTACACCGGTGCCAGCATCAGCGCGCCGAGCACGAACGTGGCGAAGAGGAAGGCGAGTGAGCCGATCTCCGCGGGCCTGCGGCGCAGCAGGGCGCTGTACGAGCCGAAGCACAGGGCGGCGGCGATCATCCAGAACGCGCCGACGGACAGGCCGAGGGTGAGCGAGCCCTTGCTGACCAGGAGCAGGACTCCGGCGCAGGCGATCAGCATGCCGACGACACGGCGGGCGCCGAGCCGCTGCCCGCCCAGCCGCTCGTACCCCGCCATGACGACGGGCGAGGCGGCCATGATCATGCCCATGGTGCCGGCCGGGGTGTCGAGTCCGGCCTGGTTGACGAGGGTGTTGTAGACGGTGACGCCGAGCAGCGCGGCGAGGGCGAGGAAGCCGAGGTGCTCGCGGAGCAGGGCGCGCTGGCGCCAGGCCTCGCGGGCGGCGAAGGGGGCGACGGCGACGAGGGCGACGATCCAGCGCCAGAACGCGGCCTGGACGGGCGGCACGGAGTCGTGCAGTCCGCGCGAGGTGACGAAGCTGCCGGACCAGACGACGGTGGCGACGGCGGCGAGGAGGAGGCCGAGGCCCGCGCTCTTCGCCGCGGTCCCCGGTGCTGCCCCGGTCCCCGGTGCTGCCGGGGATGCTTTCGCCGGTGTGCGGATGCGGTCTAGAAGTGCCATCGCTGCCCCCATGAGGTGATCGGTGGATCTTGGTGAGGGATCCACCGTGACACCGAGGGGTTATTCAGGTCCATCGAAACTTTTCGACGAATCTGTTCAGCAGAAGTGAATGATGGAGTGGCGGGACAACGCAACGAGGGCGCCGGCGGCCCGTACGTCGATGCGTACGGGCGCCGGCGCCCTCGGAAGGCTTCCGGGGAGGTGGGTCCCGGTGTCAGACCTTGCGCGACTTGTCGAGCACCATCACCAGACCGGCGATGATCACGAAGAGGCCGATCGGGGCCGCAACGAAGAGACCGAGGGTCTCGGCGACGCTCAGGCCGGGGCCCGGGTCGTCACCGTCGTCCCGTACGGCCGCGAGCGCGGGAGACGACAGGAGCAGCATCATCAGCGTCGTACCGGTCGCGACAGCGCCGGCGCGCAGAGCGTTCTTCTTGTCCACGGTGCAAAAGTAGCGAACGTCTGAGTGGGGCGCGCGCCCGGGGGTGCCGTAAGGGGGCCGGGCGCGGCCCGGGGCACCTCCATGAGCGGTCCGGAGCACCTCTATGAGGGCGTCCGGAGCACCTCCATGAGGGCGTGGAGGCGTGGTGAGGCGGCCAGTTCCTCCAGGGTGCGGGGGTGTCCTTCGGCGTCGGCGAGGGGCAGCCGCCAGTTCGGGTACTGGTCCCAGGTGCCGGGCAGGTTCTGCGGGCGGCGGTCGCCCACGGCGTCCGGCAGCCACACTCCGACCATCCGGGCCGGGGTGGCGCACAGGAAGCGGTGCACGGCCCGTACGGCGGCCTCCTCGTCGCCCCTGCCCTCGGGCAGCAGACCCAGCCGGGTGAGGTACGAGAGCCAGTCGGTGACCTCCGTGGCGTCCTCGGCGCGCTCCTGTTCCAGCGGGCGGGTGAGCAGCCCCAGCCGGTGCCGCAGGGCGACGTGGTCGCCCGTGAGGCGGGCTGCGGTGGGCGGCAGGTCGTGGGTGGTGGCGGTGGCCACGCAGCCCTCGCGCCAGGCCTCGGGCGGCAGCGGGCGGCCGGTGCCCGTCCAGTCGCGTTCGAACCACAGCACGGAGGTGCCGAGCACGCCGCGTGCGGCGAGGGCGTCGCGCACGCCCGGCTCGACGGTGCCGAGGTCCTCGCCGATGACGGCGGCTCCGGCCCGGTCGGCCTCCAGGGCGAGGACGGCGAGCATGGCCTCGGCGTCGTAGCGGACGTACGTCCCGTCGGCCGGCTCGTGCCCCTCGGGCACCCACCAGAGCCGGAAGAGGCCCATGACGTGGTCGATGCGGACGGCTCCCGCGTGCCTCAAGAGGTTGCGGAGCAGGCTGCGGTAGGGGGCGTAGCCGGACTCGGCGAGGGCGTCGGGCCGCCAGGGCGGCAGGCCCCAGTCCTGGCCGTGTGCGTTGAAGGCGTCGGGGGGTGCGCCGACGGACATGCGCTGCGCGTAGGCGTACCCCTGCGACCAGGTGTCGGACCCACCCGGGTGCACGCCGACGGCGAGGTCGTGGACGAGGCCGACGGCCATGCCGGCCTCGCGGGCGGCCCGCTGGGCGTCGGCGAGCTGGCAGTCGGTGAGCCAGGCGAGCCTGCTGTGGAAGTCGATGAGGTCCCGGAGTCCGGTGCGGGCGCGGGCGGTGTCGGCGGAGTCGCGGTCGGCGAGCAGTCCCGGCCAGTTCCGCCGGTCGGGGCCGTGCAGCTCGACGAGCGCGCACCAGGTGGCGTGGTCCTCCAGGGCGGCGCCCTGCTCGGCCAGGAAGTCGCAGTAGGCGGCGCGGCGGCCGGGGCCGAGCGGCAGTGCGCACAGGATCGCCAGGGCCTGCCTCTTGAGGTGCCAGACGGCGTCCCGGTCGATCAGGGCGCCCTTGTTGAGCACGTCGTCGCGCAGGGCGGCGGCGCGGGCGCGCAGGTCCGTGAGGCGTTCCAGGTCGGCGGGGTCGGTGACGTAGGAGAACTCGGGTACGTCCTCGATCCGCAGGTGCACCGGGTCGGGGAAGCGCCGCGAGGCCGGGCGGTACGGGGACGGGTCGGTCGGTGTGCCGGGCACGGCCGCGTGCAGCGGGTTGACCTGGACGAACCCGGCTCCGAGCGAGCGCCCCGACCAGGCGGCCAGTTCGCCGAGGTCGGCGAGGTCGCCCATGCCCCAGGAGCGGGCGGACAGGAGGGAGTAGAGCTGAACGAGGAAGCCGTGCCGGGGGCCCTGCGGCGCGGGTACGCGCGCGGGGGCGACGACGAGGTGGCAGGAGGCCTCGCGGCCGTCGGGCAGCAGGAGGGCCAACGCGTGGACGCCGAGCGGCAGTTCCGCCCAGTGGGCGGCGGGGGCGTCGGGCCCTTCGCCGGGTGCGGGGGGCGGCGCAGGCCACTGCCTGGCCTCGCCCTGCTCGGTCGTGACGCGCACGACGGCGTCTTCGGGCAGCCTCCTCAGGGCGTCCGGGAGGGCCGGGGCGTCCCGCCACAGGACGACCGTCGGCGGCAGCAGCCGCTCCGGGGCGGCGGCGCCGTGGGCGGCGAGGGCGGCGTCCACGGCGTGCGGCGTGGAGGCGTCGACGTCCAGGGCGGCGAGGACCTCGACGACGGTGGCGGCGGGAACCTGGACGGTGCGGTCCTCGGACGGCGCGTAGGACGTGGCGACACCGTGCAGCGCGGCGAGCCGGGCAAGCGCCCCTGACCCCGGGTCTCCTGACCCCGGACCTCCTGACCCCGGACCTCCTGGCTCCGGGTCCCCTGGCGCCGGGTCCCCCGAGGCCGGATCTCCCGGCGCCGTCCCCCCTGCTGCGGCCATCTAGACCCCCGGGTACTGGTACTCCATGCCGGACGCCGTTCCGTACGACGTCGGCTCGCTGGTGAGGGGTGCGGCGTCGGTGAGCGGCGGCTCACTGGTCAGCGGCGCCGCGTCGGCGAGCGGGGGCTCGCTCGTGAGGGGCGGCTCGGCGCAGCCGCAGGCACAGGATCCGTCGAGACCCGAGTCGGGGCCCGAGACCTGTTTGGACAGGGCCGAGAGGAGGAGCTGGGCGGAAGCGGCCACGGAGGGCCTCCCTTGGTGGGGGTACGCGGACTACAGCAGCCATACCCACAGGACGGAACCGCAGACATTTCCGGCCGTTGAAGGTGACTCGGGTCACATCTGCGCCGCGGGGCGGGAGTTGGAGGAAGAAGTTGAAGGAAACGGACGGACGGCCGCAGACTGTCCGCCACACCTCTGCGGGCAAATGCGACACAGCGAGGTGCTCGCATTGACACCCTTGGCAGACGGGTGATGGGCTCGGCGCCCGTAGGTCACGAAGCGATGAACACTGAGGAGTACGGCGTGCAGCTGGGGCGCAGGAGGGGTGCGACCGCTGTCGCGTTCGCCGTGATGGGCGGTCTGCTCGGCGGTGCGCCGGTCGCGGCCGCCGCACCGCCCGCGCCGGACGTCCCCACCCCCGCCGCCCGGGACCGCGACAGTGACGCCTCGCTGCCGCCGGTGTGGCCGCGTCCGCAGTCGATGCGGGCCGCCGGTCCCGGCGTACCGGTGGGTGACGAGGCGGTGCTGGTCGTCGCACCGGGCACCGACCCGTACGCGGTGGACGCCCTGCGGAGCGTGCTCAGGGGCGCCGGCGCCCACACCCTCTATGAGGTGGCGCCCGGCGAGGCACTGCCGCCGCGCGGCCTGGTCGTACGGGCGGGTGACGCGGAGGACGCGCTGAAGGCGCTCCGGGCGCCGGCCCGCGCGGACCTGCCGCAGGGCGGCTACCGGGTCGCGGTCGGACAGGTCGCGGGGCGCGACACGGTCGCGCTGGACGGCGTCGGCGGGGACGGCATGTTCCACGCGGCGCAGACGCTGCGGCAGTTGGTCCGCACCGACAGCGCCGCGGGCGGGGCCGGGGGCAGCATCGCGGGCGTCGTCGTCCGGGACTGGCCGGGAACGGCGGTGCGGGGCATGACGGAGGGCTTCTACGGCCGCCCCTGGAGCACCGAACAGCGGCTCGCCCAGATCGACTTCATGAGCCGTACGAAGCAGAACCGCTACCTGTACGCGCCGGGCGACGACCCGTACCGGCAGGCGCTGTGGCGCGAGCCCTACCCGGCCGCCGAGCGGACCTCCTTCCGGGTGCTCGCCGAGCACGCCCGCCGCAACCACGTGACGCTGGGCTGGGCGGTGGCGCCGGGGCAGGCGATGTGCATGTCCGACGACCGGGACGTCCGCGCCCTCACCCGCAAGGTGGACGCGATGTGGGCGCTGGGGGTGCGGGTCTTCCAGCTGCAGTTCCAGGACGTCAGTTACAGCGAGTGGCACTGCGGTCAGGACGCCGACGTGTTCGGCTCGGGACCCGAGGCGGCCGCGAAGGCGCACGCGCGCGTGGCGAGCGCGGTGGCCCGCCACCTCTCCGAACGGCACCCGGGCGCCGAGCCGCTGTCGCTGATGCCGACCGAGTTCTACCAGGACGGGGCGACCGCCTACCGGCGGGCGCTGGCCACCGAGCTGGATCCGCGTGTGCAGGTCGCGTGGACGGGTGTCGGCGTGGTGCCGCGCACCATCAGCGGGCGCGAACTGGTCACCACCCGGGCCGCGTTCGGCCACCCCTTGGTGACCATGGACAACTACCCGGTCAACGACTACGCGCAGGACCGCATCTTCCTCGGCCCCTACACGGGCCGTGAACCGGCCGTGGCGGGCCGCAGCGCCGCTCTGCTGTCCAACGCCATGGAGCAGCCCTCCGCGTCCCGCATTCCGCTGTTCACGGCTGCCGACTTCGCCTGGAACCCTCGTGGTTACCAGCCGCAGGAGTCCTGGCAGGCGGCGATCGACGACCTCGCGGGCGGCGACGCCAAGGCCCGCGAGGCGATGCGCGCGTTCGCCGGGAACCACGCCTCGTCGATCCTGGACCCGGCGCACGAGTCGGCGTACCTGCGGCCGCTGATCGACGCGTTCTGGAAGTCCCGCTCGTCCGCCGACGCCTCGAAGAGGGACGCGGCGGCGCAGCGGCTGCGGGCCGCGTTCACGGTGATGAGGGAGACCCCGCAGCGTCTCGACAAGGCCGCAGGGGGCGCTTTCGACGACGAAGTGCGGCCCTGGATGGACCGGTTCGCGCGGGTCGGCGCGGCGGGCGAGCAGGCCGTCGACATGCTCCAGGCACAGGCGGCCGGGGACGGTGCGGGCGCCTGGCGCGCGTCGCTCGCCCTGGACTCCTCCCGTGCGGCGCTGAAGGCGCCCCGGGTGACCGTCGGCAAGGGGGTGCTCGACCCGTTCCTGTCGAAGGCGGTGCGGCAGGGGGCCGCGTGGACCGGGGCGGACCGCGAGCCGGGCAGCGTCTCGCGGGGGCCGGGCACGTACACGGTGCGGCTGAAGCATCCGCGGCCGGTGTCGGCGGTGACGACGATGACCGCCCCGGGGCCGACCGGTGCCGCGGTGGAGGTGCACGTGCCGGGCGAGGGCTGGCGGAAGGTGGGCGTGCTCACCGCCGACGGCTGGACGCAGACGCCCGTCGGCGGCACGCGCGTGGACGCGGTGCGGCTCGCGTGGACGTCCGGGGAGCCGGAGGTGCACCGGATGGTGCCGTGGTTCGCGGACGAGCCCGAGGCCCGGCTCTCCCTGTCCCGCAAGGAGGTCGACGCCGAGATCGGCGGGCCTGCCGCGCGCGTGCAGGCGGCGCTGACCGGGCAGCGGCCCGGCGAGGTGCGCGGGGGGCTGGTCGCGAAGGCGCCGAAGGGCATCGAGGTGGTGGCCCCGAAGGCGACCGTCGTGCCGCGCGGCACGGACGCGGCGGTACCGCTCGACATCAAGGTCGCGAAGGGCACTCCGGCGGGCGAGTACCGCATCCCGGTGTCGTTCAGCGGGGGCGAGGAGCAGGTGCTCACCGTACGGGCGGCGCCGCGCACCGCGGGCCCCGATCTCGTACGTACCGGGAAGGCGTCGTCGTCGGGCGACGAGACGGCCGACTTCCCGGCCGCCGCGGCGGCCGACGGCAACGCGGGGACCCGCTGGTCGTCGCCCGCCGGTCCTTCGGGGTGGTGGCAGCTGGAGCTGGAGCAGCCGACGCGGGTGGGTCAGGTCGTCCTGACCTGGCAGGACGCCTATGCGAAGGCGTACCGCGTCCAGGTGTCCGCCGACGGCCGCAGCTGGCGCACGGCGGCCACCGTGCGGGACGGCAGGGGCGGCCGGGAGACGGTCCGCTTCGACGCGCCGGACGCGAAGTTCGTACGGGTGCAGGGCGACGAGCGGGCGACCCGGTTCGGGTACTCGCTGTGGTCGGTGGAGGCGTACGCGGTCGCTCCGTAGGCCGGGGAGGGTTCCGCAGGTCGGGGAAGAGCGCGGGAAACGCCCCGTGGGGTTGAGCGACCGCTCAAAGCGTTCGCTCAACCCCACGGACGTACCCGTACAGACAAAAAAGTCCCGGTCTCAGGCGACTCCGGTTCTCACCGAAGTCCCGTCGATCCGGGCCAGGGCGTCATCCGCACCGAAAGGTTGCAGATAGGGGAGCCAGCGCGGATCCCGGTGCCCGGTCCCGATGATGCGCCAGGCGAGACCGGACGGCGGAGCGGGCTGGTGGCGCAGCCGCCAGCCGAGCTCCAGAAGGTGCCGGTCGGCCTTGACGTGATTGCAGCGACGGCAGGCCGCCACCACGTTCTCCCAGGCGTGCTGTCCGCCGCGACTGCGCGGAATGACGTGGTCGACGCTGGTTGCGACGCCACCGCAGTACATACAGCGCCCGCCGTCCCTGGCGAAGAGCGCACGGCGGGTGAGGGGAACAGGACCCCGGTAGGGGACCCTTACGAACCGTTTCAGCCGGACCACGCTGGGAGCGGGGACGACCCGGGTCGCACTGTGCAGGAAGGCGCCGGACTCCTCCAGGCAGAGAGCCTTGTTTTCGAGGACGAGGACGAGCGCACGGCGGAGCGGTACGACGCCGAGAGGCTCGTACGACGCGTTGAGGACCAGGACATGCGGCACGGATGCCTCCTATGACGCCGGCGGCGCGTGGCTCGCGCCGGGACGATTCAGGACCAGTCTCCCCTCATGCCTGGTCGCGGCGCCACCACGTCCGGGTAACGGGCCGGGAGTGTTTTGCACCACAGCACCTGCATGGAGGAACCGGCCCGCCGTGGTGTCGCGGACCACAGCCCCCGCGGCGCGATGTCAACAGGGTCCTTCACCTTGCCCCGTTAGTGTGGTGGGTCTGCCACATCCCATGGAGGTGCCCGAGGTGTCCTGGTCCGCCCGACCGGTCGCAGAACCGCCCGCCGATCCCGTCACGTTCGACGAGGCCGCCGAGAAGGCGAGCAACGCCGCGAGCTGGGTGGAGCAGAACTGGTCCACGTGGCTGAGCGTCGGCCTGCGCATCCTGCTGATCATCGTGATCGCCACCGTCCTGCGGTCGGTGATCCGGCGCACGATCACCAAGCTGATAGCGCACATGAACAACAGCGCCCAGGCGGTGGAGGGCACCGCCCTCGGCGGCCTGCTGGTCAACGCGGAGCGCCGCCGCCAGCGCTCCGAGGCGATCGGCTCCGTGCTCCGCTCGGTGGCGTCGTTCCTGATCCTCGGCACCGCGGCGCTGATGGTGCTGGGTGCGCTGAACATCAATCTGGCGCCGCTGCTCGCGAGTGCCGGTGTGGCCGGTGTGGCGCTCGGTTTCGGTGCGCGCAACCTGGTCACCGACTTCCTGTCCGGCGTCTTCATGATCCTGGAGGACCAGTACGGCGTCGGCGACACCATCGACGCGGGCGTCGCCTCCGGCGAGGTCATAGAGGTCGGGCTGCGCGTCACCAAGCTGCGCGGCGACAACGGCGAGATCTGGTACGTCCGCAACGGCGAGGTCAAGCGGATCGGCAACCTCAGCCAGGGCTGGGCGACGGCGGGCGTCGACGTCCAGGTCCGTCCGTCGGAGGACCTGGCGAACATCAGGGCCGTGCTGTCCGAGGTCGCCGACGACATGGCGAAGGCCGAGCCGTGGAACGAGCGGCTCTGGGGCCCCATCGAGGTGCTCGGCCTGGACTCCGTACTGCTGGACTCGATGATCGTGCGACTGTCCGCGAAGACCATGCCGGGCAAGGCGCTCGGGGTGGAGCGCGAGCTGCGCTGGCGGGTCAAGGAGGCCTTCGACAAGGCGGGCATCCGGATCGTCGGCGGCCCCGTCCCGGTCGTCGAGGCGGACCCGGCCGACCCGTCGGCGGGTGTCGCGGCCCCGTCCGCGATGTCCAACCCGCTGTCCCCGCAGGCGCTGGCGTCCAACCCGATACCGCCGGCGGGGGCGGCTCCCGGATCCGGCCCGGCGGCCCCCGCACCGAACCCGAACCTCAGCAAGCCGTAGCGGTGGCCGCGGCCGCAGCCGAAGAAGCACGCTGCGGCCGACGCCGGGCCCGCTCCTCGCCCGCTCCTCAAAGAGGCGGCGGTACGCCCGGCTTCGTACCGCGAGAACCCCTTTCTGCGCCCCCGCAGGTAACGCTTTGGTTGCCTCGGGGGCGCTTCCCATTGACGCTCCTTTCACCTGCGTTTACGTTCCTTCCACCGAATAGGAAACTTTCCTAACAACGTGGTTGGGAGAGCGGGCAGCCGAGAGGCGGGTGACATCGTCATGGCCACAACGCCTGGTACACCGGGTACTCCGAGCGTCCTGCGCGCGATGAACGACCGTGCCGCGCTGGACCTGCTGCTGGCGCACGGGCCCCTCTCCCGCACCCGGATCGGCAAGCTCACCGGGCTCTCCAAGCCGACCGCATCCCAGCTCCTGGCCCGCCTCGAAGCGGCCGGGCTCGTCGTCGCCACCGGCACCAGCGAGGGCCGTCCAGGACCCAGCGCGCAGCTGTACGCGGTGAACGCGGGCGCCGCCCACGTCGCCGCCCTCGACGTCACCCCGGCCCGGATCCGCGCCGCCGTCGCCGACCTCACGGGCGAGACCGTCGGCAGCTTCGAACTCCTCACGCCCGGGCGCTCGTCGACGGGTGTCGTACGTCAGGTGACGCAGGCGGTCGACGGCGCCGCGCAGGACGCCGGTCTGGCACGGGGCGACCTGCACCGGGTCGTCATCGGCACGCCGGGCGCCTTCGACCCGAGCACGGGACGGCTGCGGTACGCCTCGCACCTGCCGGGCTGGCACTCCCCCACGCTGCTCGACGAGCTGGCTGCGGTGCTGCCGATGCCGGTCGTGTACGAGAACGACGTGAACCTGGCGGCGGTCGCCGAGCAGCGGCTCGGTGCGGCACGCGGCCACGAGAACTTCGTGCTGCTGTGGGCGGAGGGCGGCCTCGGCGCGGCCCTCGTCCTCGGCGGCCGGCTGCACCGCGGCCGGACCGGCGGCGCGGGCGAGGTGGGCTTCCTGCCGGTGCCCGGCGCCCCGCTGATGCGGCGGGTGGCGCAGGCCAACGGGGGCGGCTTCCAGGAGCTGGCCGGCGCGGTCGCCGTACCGCGGATCGCCAGGGAGCTCGGCTACGAGACCCCGGAGCAGCCTGCCGTGCAGGTGGCCGCCGGACTGTTGGCGAAGGCCGCCGAGGGGGAGGCCGAACTGGCCGGACTGCTGCGGGAGTTCGCGCAGCGGCTGGCGACCGGGCTCGCCTCCGTGGTGGCCGTGCTCGACCCCGAGCTGATCGTGCTGTCCGGGGCGGTGACCGCCGCGGGCGGCGAGCCGCTGCGGGCCCTCGTACAGACGGAGCTGGCCGATCTGGCCGCGCCCCGTCCGCGTCTCGTGATCGGTGAGATCCAGCAGGATCCCGTGCTCAGAGGTGCGCTGCAGAGCGCCCTGGAGGCCACCCGCGACGAGGTGTTCGACACCTCGTCGCGCTGAGACCCCGCGTCCCGTGACACCCCCGCGTCCCGCCAAGTCCCCCGCGTCCCGTACCGACCCTGTGTCCCCACCTGTGTCCCCTGTGTCCCCCCTGTGTCCCCGTCCTGCCCCTGGGAGCCCTGTCATGCGCAGAAACCGTCGCCTGTCCGCCGCCGCCCTCGCCGTCGCCGCGATATCCGTCGCCGCGACCGCCTGTACCGGCTCCGCCGAGAACACGGCGAAGGACGACCCGAAGGCCAACACCACGATCAACTTCTGGCACGGCTGGGCCTCCCCGGACGAGGTCAAGGCGATCGAGGAGAACGTCGACCGCTTCGAGAAGGCCCACCCGAACATCAAGGTCAAGGTCGTCGGCAACATCAATGACGACAAGCTCAACCAGGCGCTGCGCAGCGGCGGTTCCAACGGCCCGGACGTCGTGTCGTCGTTCACCACGTCCAACATCGGCAAGTTCTGCTCCTCGGGCGCCTTCGCGGACCTGAAGCCGTTCATCGAGAAGTCGAAGCTGGATCTGGAGAAGACCTTCCCGAAGGTCCTGCTCGACTACACGCAGTTCGAGGGCAAGCGCTGCGCGCTGCCGCTGCTCGCGGACGCGTACGGCCTGTACTACAACAAGGACGCCTTCGAGAAGGCCGGGATCGCCAAGCCGCCGGTGACGATGTCCGAGCTCGCCGCGACCGCGAAGAAGCTGACGAAGGCCAAGGGCGACGGTTTCGAGCAGCTGGGCTTCATGCCCGCCTACCACGGCTACGAGACGACCACCGAGCACTACCTCGGCTCCTGGGGTCCGGAGTACTTCGACAAGGACGGCAAGTCCAACGTCGCCAAGGACCCGGCCTTCGCGGAGATGTTCACGACGCAGAAGAAGCTCGTGGACGACCTCGGCGGAATTCAGAAGCTGGAGAAGTTCCGCAACACCTTCGGCGACGAGTTCAGCCCGAAGCACCCGTTCCACACCGGCCAGGTCGCAATGCAGCTGGACGGCGAGTGGCGGCTCGGGATGGCGGAGAAGGCCAAGGTGCCGTTCAAGATCGGTGTGGCGCCGATGCCGGTTCCGGACAGCCAGCGGGCCGACTACGGCAAGGGCTTCCTGTCCGGCACGGTGATGGGCATCGCCCCGCAGAGCAAGAAGCAGAACGCCGCGTGGGAACTCATCAAGTTCATGACCACGGACACCAACACGCTCGTGGAGTTCTCCAACGCGATCCACAACGTGCCGTCGACCTTCGAGGCGCTGAAGTCCCCGAAGCTGAAGAACGGGCCGGAGTTCAAGACCTTCCTCGACATCGCCCAGCACCAGAAGTCCAACACCCCGTCCGGTGCGATCAACGGCGCCTCGTACCTGAACTCCATCCAGGAGTTCGGCTACCGGTACGAGAAGGGCAACGAGAAGGACCTGAAGGCGGGTCTGGAGAAGCTCGCCCAGCAGATCGACACCGACATCGCGAAGGCGAAGTAGTCCCGTCATGACCACGCACACGCTCCGTACGAAGCGCAGGAAGTCAGCGCTTCGCACGGCGGCCTTCCTGTCTCCCTGGCTGATCGGCTTCGCGGTCTTCTTCGCGTACCCGCTGATCTCCATCGTGTACTTCTCGTTCACGAAGTACGACGGCTTCGCCGCACCGGTGTTCAACGGCTTCGACAACTGGAAGTACGTCTTCGAGGACTATCCGAACTTCTGGCCCGCGATGCGCAACACGCTGTGGCTGGTCGTCGTGATGGTGCTGTGCCGGGTCGTCTTCGGCCTCGGCATCGGCCTGCTGATCACCAAGATCAAGACGGCTACGGGAATCTTCCGCACCCTCTTCTACCTGCCCTATCTGGCGCCGCCGGTGGCCGCCACCCTCGGTTTCGTCTTCCTGCTGAACCCGGGCACGGGACCGGTCAACGAGATCCTGGGCAACCTCGGTCTGCCCACCCCCGACTGGTTCACCGATCCGGCCTTCTCGAAGCCGGCGCTCACCATCCTCGCGGTGTGGGGCATCGGCGACCTGATGGTCATCTTCATGGCCGCGCTCCTCGACGTGCCGAAGGAGCAGTACGAGGCGGCGGAGCTGGACGGCGCTTCGGCCTGGCAGCGGTTCCGCTTCGTGACGCTGCCGAACATCTCGCCCATCGTGATGTTCGCCGTCGTCACGGGCGTCATCCAGGCGATGCAGTACTACACCCAGCCGTACGTGGCGGGGAAGGTCGCCTCCGGCATCATCGGCAACTCGGGCCAGCAGTTCGAGCCCGGCTTCCCGGACAAGTCGACCCTGACCCTGCCGCAGCTCGTCTACAACCTCGGCTTCCAGCGTTTCGACTACGGCGCGGCCGCGGTCACCGCGCTCGTCCTGTTCGTCCTGGCGATGGCCTTCACGGCCCTGCTGATGCGACGTCGCGGCGGCCTCCTCCAGGCAGGTGACTAACTCCCATGTCCACCACGACACTTGAGCGAACGCTCAACTCGGACGGCCCCGGTGCGCCCACCCCCGCCCACCGCACCGCACGCCGCAAGGCCGCGCTGCACTGGATCGGCGTGCACTCCCTGGGGATCGCGGCGGCACTGTTCTTCGTGCTGCCGTTCGTCTTCCTCTTCCTCACCTCTTTGATGAGCGACCAGCAGGCGCTCACCAGCGACCTGGTGCCGCACACCTGGGAGTGGGGCAACTACGTCAAGGTCTTCGAGACGCCGGGCTTCCTCACCTGGTGGAAGAACAGCCTGCTGTACGCGGGCCTCGGCACCGTCCTGACGGTCGTCTCGTCGGTACCGGTGGCGTACGCGCTCGCCAAGTTCCGCTTCAGGGGCCGCAATCTCTCCCTGATGCTGGTCATCTCGATGATGATGCTGCCGCAGCAGGTCGTCATCATCCCGATGTACCTGTTCTGGTCGAAGCAGCTGGACCTGACCGGCACGCTGTGGCCGCTGATCATCCCGCTCGCGTTCGGCGACGCGTTCTCCATCTTCCTGCTGCGGCAGTTCCTGCTGACCATCCCCAACGAGTACCTGGACGCGGCGAAGGTGGACGGCTGCGGCGAGTTCCGCACGCTGATCCGCATCGTGCTGCCGATGGCCAAGCCCGGCATCGCGGCGATCGCCCTGTTCCAGTTCTTCGCCCTGTGGAACGACTACTTCGGCCCGCAGATCTACGCGTCGGAGAACCCGGCCGCGTGGACGCTGAGTTACGGCCTGGAGTCCTTCAAGGGCGCCCACCAGACCAACTGGAATCTGACCATGGCCGCGACCGTACTGGTCATGGCCCCCGTGATCCTCGTCTTCTTCTTCGCCCAGAAGGCGTTCGTCGAGGGTGTCACGCTGACCGGAGTGAAGGGCTAGGTCACGCACATGAAGCTCGCAGTAGTCGGTGGAGGTTCCACCTACACACCCGAGTTGATCGACGGCTTCGCCCGGCTGCGGGACACCCTCCCGATCACCGAGCTGGTCCTGATCGACCCGGCGGCCGACCGCCTGGACCTGGTCGGCGGCCTCGCCCGCCGGATCTTCGCCAAGCAGGGCCACCCGGGCACGATCACCACCACGTCCGACCTGGACGCGGGCGTCGCGGGCGCCGACGCGGTGCTGCTGCAGCTCCGCGTGGGCGGCCAGGCGGCCCGCAACCAGGACGAGACGTGGCCGCTGGAGTGCGGCTGCGTCGGCCAGGAGACGACGGGCGCGGGCGGTCTCGCCAAGGCGCTGCGCACGGTCCCCGTCGTCCTGGACATCGCCGAGCGCGTCCGCCGTGCGAACCCGGACGCGTGGATCATCGACTTCACCAACCCGGTCGGCATCGTGACCCGTGCGCTGCTGAACGCGGGCCACAAAGCGGTGGGCCTGTGCAACGTGGCGATCGGCTTCCAGCGGAAGTTCGCCAAGCTGCTCGACGTCGCCCCTGCCGAGGTCCACCTCGACCACGTGGGGCTCAACCACCTCACCTGGGAGCTGGGCGTACGGCTCGGGGGCCCGGCGGGCGAGAACCTGCTGCCGAAGCTGATCGCCGAGCACGGCGACGCCATCGCCGCCGATCTGCACATGCCGCGCGCCGTCGTGGACCGCCTCGGCGTCGTCCCCTCGTACTACCTGCGGTACTTCTACCAGCACGACGAGGTCGTGCGGGAGCTCGGCACCAAGCCGTCCCGGGCGGCCGAAGTGGCCGCCATGGAAAAGGAGTTGCTGGCCATGTACGGCGACCCGGCGCTCGACGAGAAGCCGGAGCTGCTCGCCAAGCGCGGCGGCGCCTTCTACTCGGAGGCGGCCGTGGACCTGGCGTCCGGGCTGCTCGGCGGCGGCGGTTCGCCGGTGCAGGTGGTCAACACCTACAACAACGGCACGCTGCCCTTCCTCCCCGACGACGCGGTCATCGAGACGCAGGCGCGCATCGACGCGTCCGGGGCGACGCCTCTTGAGGTGCCGGCGCTCGACCCGATGTACGCGGGGCTGATCTCCCATGTCACGGCGTACGAGAACCTCGCTCTTGAGGCGGCCCTGCACGGCGGCCGCGAGCGGGTCTTCAAGGCGCTCCTCGCGCACCCCCTGGTCGGGCAGTTCGAGTACGCCGAGGCGCTCACGGACAAGCTGATCGCGCACAACCGGGAGCACCTGGCGTGGGCGTGAGTACGGCATCCCGGGCCCGTGGCTCCGTACTGGCCATCGACGCGGGAAACAGCAAGACGGACGTCGCCGTCGTCGGCGCGGACGGCGACGTCCTGGGCACCGGCAGGGGCGGCGGGTTCCAGCCGCCCCTGGTGGGCGTGCAGGCGGCGGTCGACGTCCTCGCGGACGCGGTCGTACGGGCCCTGGAGGAGGCGGGGGCCGACGGCGTCGACCATGTGTCGGCGTGCCTCGCCAACGCCGATCTGCCGGTCGAGGAGGAGGAGTTGGCGGCCGCGGTGCAGGCGCGCGGCTGGGGCCGCAGCACCGAGGTCCGCAACGACACCTTCGCGATCCTGCGGGCCGGCGTGGACGAGCCGCGCGGCGTCGCGGTGGTGTGCGGGGCGGGCATCAACTGCGTCGGGATGCTGCCCGACGGGCGCACCGCCCGCTTCCCCGCGATCGGGAAGATCTCCGGCGACTGGGGCGGCGGCGGGGGCCTCGCCGAGGAGGCCCTGTGGTTCGCCGCCCGCGCGGAGGACGGCCGCGGGGAGCCGACGGAGCTGGCGCACGCGCTGCCCGCGCACTACGGGCTGCCGTCGATGTACGCCCTCATAGAGGCGCTGCACCTGGGCCGCATCCCGGCGGT
The DNA here is from genome assembly GCF_044333135.1 of Streptomyces sp. NPDC021093. Taxonomy (NCBI): domain Bacteria; kingdom Bacillati; phylum Actinomycetota; class Actinomycetes; order Kitasatosporales; family Streptomycetaceae; genus Streptomyces; species Streptomyces sp. NPDC021093. Next base: position 383,579 of record NZ_JBIRQJ010000006.1, read on the forward strand.
GCGTCAGCACGAGGTCGCGCCCCTGGTGTTCGCGGTCAGTGCGCGGGGGGACGTGGCGGCGCGGTCCCTGGTGCACCGGCTGGCCGACGAGGTCGTCGCGATGTCGTCGGTGGCGCTGAACCGGCTCGGCCTCCTGGAGGAGGAGGCGCCGGTGCTGCTCGGCGGCAGCGTGCTGGCCGCCCGGCACCCGGAGCTGGACGGCCGGATCGCGGCCCTGCTGGCCGAGCGGGCGCCGAAGGCGGCCGTACGGGTCGTCACGGCGGCGCCGGTGCTCGGCGCGGCCCTGCTGGGCCTCGACCACGTCGCGGCCCCGGCGCGGGCGCACCGGACGTTGCGGGCGCACTACGCGTAACACCCGTACCCGGCACCCTCACCGGCCGCCCCCGTACCAGCGCTTTCGCCGGCCGCCGCCCGCGCCGTACCCGAGCATTTGGGGACGACACGGGCGGGGTCCGGAGCCCCATGGCCCCGGACCCCGCGTCGGCATAGGATTTGGCCGCGAAGTGGCATGTCCCTGGCGCGATTTGGCAACGAACGGTCTCTCCCGGCCGATCACCGTCCCGGTCCTCGGACCGACCGGCGCGCTGATCGCCCGCGGGCCCCGTACGGGAACCAAACGGATCTCTCCGACGTATTCATGAGGAGGGAAGCCCGCCGGGAGACGGGCCAGCCGTCCACGACCGAGGGGGAGGTCACGTGGCACACCCGCCGATGAGCGGCCCAGCGGGGACCGCGGTGGCGCCCGCGCCGACCGCGCCCGGGCCCGGCGCACCGGGGCCGCAGCAACCACCGCCGGTGCGCACCAGCGCATGGGCCGAGGGCATGGACCGGCTGCGGGCCGGGGCGACGACCGAACCCGGACGGCTGCGGATCATCGGGGCCGTGGTGGCCGCCCTGGTCATCGCGTTCGGCGCGGTGACCGCCTGGCAGGTCTCCGACCGGGCGACGGCCGCCGACGACGTGGTGACGCGCAGCCAGCCGCTGTCCGCCGACGCCGCGAGCATCTACCGTTCGCTGGCCGACGCCGACACCTCCGCAGCGAGCGGTTTCCTCGCGGGCGCGCAGGAGCCGCCCGCCGTGACGAAGAAGTACAACGACGACATCGCCGAGGCGTCCCGCCTGCTGGTCAAGGCCGCGGCGAACACCTCGGGCGAGAGCGCGTCGGGGCAGCAGATCACCCGGCTCAACCAGTGGCTCCCCCGGTACACGGGCCTGATCGAGCGGGCCCGCGCCAACAACCGTCAGGGCCTCCCCCTCGGCGGCGCCTACCTGCGGTACGCCAACGAGCAGATGACCACCCAGCTGCTGCCCGCCGCGAAGAAGCTGTACGACGAGGAGACCGACCGCCTCTACCGCGACTACGACGACGCGAGCGCGTTGCCGTATCTGGCGCTGGGGCTCGGTGTGGTGGCGCTCGGCGGCCTCGGCTGGGCCCAACGCCGCAACTACCGCCGTACGAACCGGGTGTTCAACCAGGGCCTGCTGACCGCGACCGTCGCCTCGGCCGCCGTCCTGCTGTGGCTCGCCGTCGGGCACACGGTCGCGTCCGCCGGTCTGGCGGACTCCCGGGCGAACGGCCAGGAGTCGCTGAAGGTCCTCAACGACGCCCGGATCAGCTCCCTCCAGGCCCGCGCCAACGAGAACCTCACGCTGGTCTCGCGGGGCGCGGTCTCCACGAAGGACAAGAAGGACAAGTACGACGTCGACTACACGACCGGGATGGCCGCCCTCAAGCGGGAGCTGGACCGGGCGCAGCAGCTCGCCGAGGACGACGGGGGCAGCGCCCCGGTCGAGCGGGCCGCCGCCGGCGTCAAGGAGTGGCAGACCCGGCACGCGGACGCGCGCAGGACCGACGACCAGGGCAACTACGACAAGGCGCTGGACAAGGTCATCGGGGAGAAGACCTCGACCGGTGAGTCGTTCGGCGAGGTTGACGAGGCACTGGCGAAGGCCCTGGAGTGGGAGCAGCGCGAGTTCACCGAGGCCGCCGAGGGCGGCCGGAGCGCGCTGTCGGGTCTTGCGGTGGGAGCGGCGGTGCTGGCCGTGCTCGCCGCGGCGGCGGCGCTGCTGGGCATCGGGCGCAGGCTTTCGGAGTTCAGGTGATGAGCGCGCGCGACGCGCAGGAGGCGCGGGACCGGCAGGAGGCGCGGGACCAGGTGGCCGGAGGGAGTGCGATGGGACGGACCGGATCGGCAGGGGCCCGGACGGCCGGGAGCGGAAGGGCACGCACCCTGCGGGGCGGCTGGCGGCTGGGTCTCGTCGCGCTGGCCTCGGCCTGTGTGCTGACGGCGGGCGTGGCCGTGCTGCCGCTGCCGGACGCCGCGGGCGGCGGCTCGGACCCGGTGTCCTCGCCCGGCAGCGGTACGGTCGCCGCGCTGTCCGGGAAGGCCGACGAGTGCGAGAGTCCGGAGGCGAGCCTGCGCCCGTCCCCCCTGGACGGGCCCGCGATCAAGCGGATCAAGTCCCGGACCGGTGACACCGAGGGCAAGCTCGTCGCGGGCATCGACCAGAACAGCTACCGCTGGGGCTACCGCAACCCGGCCAGCGGTCAGCTCGAAGGCTTCGACATCGACATCGTGAAGGCGATCGCGACGGAGCTGTTCGGCAGCCCCGACAAGGTCATCTACCGTGCGATACCGACCAGTCAGCGCATTGTGGCGCTGCAGGACCACAAGGTCGACATCGTGGTGCGGACGATGACGGTCAACTGCGACCGGATCAAGGACGTGGCGTTCTCCCACGCCTACTTCCGGGCCGGGCAGCAGGTCCTGGCCCCGAAGGGGCCCGGGATCACCGGGTACGACGACTCGCTGAAGGGCAAGCGGGTCTGCACGGCGGCGGGCTCCACCGCGTTCGACGCGATGAGGAAGGAGTCGCACGGCGCGCTGTTCGACGATCCGAAGTACATCGTGCCCAACCAGCTGGACTGCCTGGTGCGGCTGCAGCTGGGCGAGGCCGACGCGATCGTCACGGACAACGCGCTGGCCGCCAGCCAGGCGGCGCAGGACCCGGCGATCGAGGTGAAGGGCACCCCGTTCACCACCGAGTACTACGGAGTCGCGACGAACAAGGACGACGACGATCTGGTGCGCCGGATCAACAAGGTCCTCGCGGAGTACAGCAAGGCCCGCTGGGCGGCGTCGTACAAGACCTGGCTCGAAGCGGGCCTCGGCGAGAGCACGGGACCACCGGCCCCGAAGTTCAAGGACTGACCGGCCCACCGGGAAGCACCGGACCGGCCGGACCGGACCGGGCGCGGCGCAGGACCGGCCGGACCGGCACCGGCGCAGCACAGGACCGGCACCGACAACCCACGGCACAACAGCAGTTGACGGCAGAAGCGGAGAGGTGATCGATGGGCGTCGCGGGATCCTCCCCCGGCTCCGCGGGGAGTCCCCCGGGCCCGGTCCTGGACCGGGACCAGGTGGACCGTGCGCTGGCCCGGCTCGGCGCCGAGCACGAGGCGATCGAGACGTCGCTGCTCGCCCTCCAGGACCATGCGGGGCGGCGGCTGCTCGAAGGGGCCGATCTGACCGGGGTCACCAAGGACCGGTGGGCGTCCGCCGAGCAGTCGATCACGCTGCTGTGGACGTACTTCGACGCGTACACCGCCGCCCTCCGGGGCGCCCGTGAGGTGCGCTCCCGGCGGCGCTGGCCCAGCCGGGAGGACCTGGTCGAGCTGACCGACGCCCTGCGGGGCCAGGGCGTCACGGTCTCCGGCGGGGCGCACGCGCACGGGGCCCCTCCGTCGATCACCGGTCCGGCGAAGCTCTCCGAGCACTTCTCGCTCGCCGAGCTGGTGGGCCGGATGAACGAGCTGTACGCGTCCTCCCTCGACATGGTCGTCACGGCCGACGCGGTGTGGTCGGCGCTGCCCGCCCGGATAGACCTCCTGGCGGCGGAGCTGCACCGGACCCGTTCCCTTGCGCACTCCGTCGGCGTGCGTCCCGGCGAGCACCCGGCGGGCGACGATTTGGAGTCGATCACCCAGGAGCTGGCGACGCTGCGCGCCCAGGTGGTGTCCGACCCGCTGGCCTTCTGGCGCTCCGCGCCCGGGAGTTCGGCGCCCGGCGGCGGCCGGCCCGACACCGGCCGCTACGACCGGGCGGCCCGTGCGCTGGAGGAGGTGCGGCGGGAGATCGACGCGGTGCTGACCGTGCGGCAGGACGCCGAGCAGCGGCTGCTGAGGCTGCGCGACGTGCTCTCGCGGGCGGACCGCACCCTCACCGAGGCCCGGTCCGCGCGCGGCGAGGTCCTCGCGAAGATCGCGGCGTCCGAGGTACCCGCGGTGAGCGGCCCGCCCACCGCGCTCCAGGAGCTGCTCGCCACGGCCGGCGACTACCGCAGGCACGCCCAGTGGCACCGGCTCTCCCCGCTGCTCGACTCCCTCGAACGGGACGCCGAGGACGAACTGCTGCGGGCCCGCGAGTCGTTGACGGCGGTCACCGCACCGCTGGCGGTCCGCGCCGAGCTGCGCGGCAGGCTGGACGCGTACAAGGCGAAGGTGGCCCGGCACGGCCTGGCGGAGGACCCGCAGCTCATCGAGCGGTACGACGCGGCCCGCCGGATGCTGTGGAGCGCTCCGTGCGACCTGCGCGTGGCCGAGCAGGCGGTGCTGCGCTACCAGCAGACCGCCAGGGAAATCCTGGCGCCCAACGACCGCACCAACGGGGGTAATCCATGAGCACGTCCTGTCAGCGCCCCGGTTGCGGGGGCACGTACGAGGACATGGGTGGCGGCGAGATGTACTGCGACACCTGCGGGCTCGCCCCCGTGGTGTCGCCGAACGGCATGATCGCCGCGACCACCACCGGCGTCACCGGCGGCGGCAAGGAGTCCTCAAGAGGGTCCCGCGGCTCCGGCAGCAGCTCCCTGCGGAGCAGTTCGCGCGCCTCCTCGCAGTCCTCCCGGTCCTCGCGCTCTGCGACGTCCCGCCGCTCGGTCTCCGGCCGCCTGTCGCGTGCGCTGTCCGGTGCGACGGCGTCCCGTTCGGTGTCGGTGCGCTCCTCCGGCACGTCGACCGCGGCCTCGGGCCGCAACCGGCTGGGCGCGGGCCTGGTCACCGTTCCCGAGGTGCCGCGCCCCGATCCGCGCACCGCGATCATGACGAACCCGGAGGTCCCGGAGCGCAAGCGGTTCTGTTCCCGCTCCGAGTGCGGCGCCCCGGTGGGCCGTACGCGCGGCGAGCGGATCGGCCGTACCGAGGGCTTCTGCACCAAGTGCGGCAATCCGTACTCCTTCGTGCCCAAGCTGAGCACGGGCGACGTCGTGCACGGCCAGTACGAGGTCGTGGGCTGCCTGGCGCACGGCGGTCTCGGCTGGGTCTACCTTGCCGTGGACAAGGCGGTCTCCGACCGCTGGGTGGTCCTCAAGGGCCTCCTCGACACCGGCGACCAGGACGCGATGGCCGCCGCGATCTCCGAGCGCCGCTTCCTCGCCGAGATCGAGCACTCCAACATCGTCCGGATCTACAACTTCGTGGAGCACCTGGACACCCGCACCGGCTCCATGGACGGCTACATCGTCATGGAGTACGTGGGCGGCAAGTCCCTCAAGGAGATCGCCAACGAGCGCCGCGACACCGCGGGCAAGCGCGACCCGCTGCCGGTCGAGCAGGCCTGCGCGTACGGCATCGAGGCCCTCGAAGCCCTCGGCCACCTGCACAGCCGCAACCTCCTGTACTGCGACTTCAAGGTCGACAACGCGATCCAGCAGCAGGACCAGCTGAAGCTGATCGACATGGGCGCGGTCCGCCGCATGGACGACGACGAGTCCGCGATCTACGGCACGGTCGGCTACCAGGCGCCCGAGGTCGCCGACGTCGGCCCCTCGGTCGCCTCCGACCTGTACACGGTGGCGCGCACGCTGGCCGTCCTCACCTTCGACTTCCAGGGCTACACGAATGTCTTCGTGGACTCCCTCCCGGACCCGGACAACATTCCGGTCTTCCACCAGTACGAGTCCTTCTACCGGTTTCTCGTACGGGCGACGGACCCGGATCCGGCCCGCCGGTTCGCCTCCGCTTCCGAGATGGCTGATCAGCTGACGGGGGTGCTGCGGGAGGTCGTGGCGCTCCAGACGGGGCGGCCGAGGCCGTCGTTGTCGACGCTGTTCGGCCCGGAGCTGCGGGTCACGGACACCGGCCTGTTCGCCGAACTGACCGGTTCCGTTTCGCAGTTGGGGATGCGTTCACTGCCCGCGCCGCGTCGTGCGCGGCGCGGCGACAGGAAGGCGGCGAAGGCGGAGAGGCCGGAGGGGCAGCTTCCGGCGCAGGGCCAGAACCCGCCGCAAGTCCGGATCCCCGCCCAGACCCAGGCCCCGCTGTCACCCGGGCAGCAGTCCGCCGCCGCCCTGACCGGCGCTCCCACCCACCAGCAGCCCGGCAGCGCCGCCGCTGCCTCCGTCGCGTACGCCCCCACCCAGGGCGCACTGCAGATGCCCGCGGTGCCGGGCGCTCCGCCCGCTCCCCCGGGCGCGCCGCCGGCCGCGCCCCCTGCCGCCGCTTCCGCCGCGTCCGCCGCGTCCGTGGCGCCGGAGAACGCCACCCCGTACCTCCTGCCCCTGCCGTCCTCGACCACCGCGCTGGCGCTGCCGGTGCCCCGGGTCGATCCGAACGATCCGAACGCCGGGTTCCTCGCGGGCCTGATGGCCTCGGCGCCCGCCGAGCTGATCACGGCGCTCCAGCAGGCGCCGGGCGACTCGGTGGAGCGGCGGCTGCGCGAGCTGCGGGCCCGTCTGGAGATGGGTGAACTGCCCACCGCCGCCGAGGCGTTGCAGGATCTGGAGGTCGCCTACCCGGACGACTGGCGGGTGGTCTGGTACCGCGGCGTCGCCGCCCTGACCTCCGGGGACAACGAGACGGCGGCGCTGTCCTTCGACGCGATCTACGACGCGTTCCCCGGCGAGGCCGCCCCCAAGCTGGCCCTCGCGGTGTGCGCGGAGGTGCTCGGCCAGCTCGACAACGCCGCCGAGTACTACCGCCTGGTGTGGACGACGGACCCCAGCTATGTGAGTGCCGCGTTCGGCCTCGCCCGCGTGCAGCTCGCTGCCGGTGCCCGGCCGGCTGCCGTACGGACGCTGGAGTCGGTGCCCGAGGCGTCGATCCACTACACGGCGGCACGCGTCGCCGCCGTACGGGCGAGGCTGCGGCGACGCGCCGCCCAGGAGCCTCTGATCGACGATCTACTGGCGTCCGCGGCGCAGGTGGAGGCCCTCCAGGGCTTCGGTCTCGACGCCGTGCGCCGGGAGCAGTTGGCCACCGAAGTGCTGGGCACCGCACTCGACTGGGTACTCTCCGGTGGGCACGGGGCCCGCCCCGTGCAGACCGCGCTGCTCGGCAGCCAGCTGGACGAACGGGGCCTGCGCTTCGGCCTGGAACGCTCGTACCGGGTGCTCGCACGGCTCGCGCAGCGCGGCGACGAGAGGATCGACCTGGTGGAGCGGGCCAACCGCCTCCGCCCCCGGACTTGGGTGTGATGATGTCGCAGACGCACCAGCTGTCGGCCTGCCCCGGCTGCGAGGAGCCGCTGGAAACGGGCGACTCGTTCTGTGAGGTGTGCGGGTACGACCTGACAGCCGTGCCGCAGCCACCGGACGACCGTCCGACAGTGGCGATCGGGACGCACGCGCCCGGTACGGACCCGGCCGGCCGGCCGGTCAACGGTCACGGGGGCGGGGCCGGGAGCGGCGCCGACGAGCGGTCCGGCCATCCGCCGACGGCCGACATCTCCGCGCCGGACTTCGGCGAGGGCGACAGCGGCGAGGACACCGCCGACATGCCGGTCGTCCGGCGGCCCACCGCCGACGACTACCCCCTCGCCGCCCCAGCGGAGGCCGGTGCGGAGGCCGGGGCGGAAGCCGGTGCCGACGCTGCCGCAAAGGTGTGCGTCGCCTGCCGGGCCGGCCGGATCGACACCGACGGCTACTGCGAGAACTGCGGCCACGCCCAGCCACGCGAGCGCGACCACCAGGAGCGTGAGCTGGCGTCCGTCGCCGCGGTGAGCGACCGCGGTCTGCGCCACCACCGCAACGAGGACGCGTTCGCGATCTCCGAGGCGGCCCTGCCCGACGGTTCGACGGCGACGATCGCCGTGGTCTGCGACGGGGTGTCGTCCGCGACCCGCCCCGACGAGGCGTCCGCCGCCGCCGCGGCCGCCGCGAACGCCCTGCTCCAGGAGTCGCTGCCGCGCGGCACCCACCCGCAGCAGGCACTGCACGAGGCGATCCTGGCGGCCGCCGAGGCCGTCAACGTGCTCGCCGCGCAGCAGGCGCAGCCGACGGAGCACGATCCGCACCGCCACCAGAACGCCCCGGCGTGCACGCTGGTCTCCTCGATCGTCACGGGCGGCCTGCTGGTCGTCGGCTGGATCGGCGACAGCCGGGTCTACTGGGTGCCGGACGACCGGTCGGGGCCGCCCGCCCGGCTCACCGAGGACGACTCGTGGGCCGCGCAGATGGTCGCCGCGGGTCTGATGGGCGAGGCCGAGGCGTACGCCGACGACCGCGCGCACGCGATCACCGGCTGGCTGGGCGCCGACGCGTACGAGATCGACCCGCACACCGCCTCGTTCAAGCCGGACCGGCCGGGAGTGGTCGTCGTCTGCACGGACGGGCTGTGGAACTACGCGGAGGCCGCGCAGGAAATGGCACACGTCATTCCGGCGGACGCGGCACAGCGCCCGCTGCACAGCGCCCAGGTTCTGGTGGGGCACGCGCTCGACGGCGGGGGCCACGACAACGTAACAGTGGCGGTGCTGCCGTTCCCGATGCTGCCGCAAGGGGCAGGATCCGCCTAGGGCGGCCCTGCCACGGCGGGGTCCGCCCGCTGTGGCAACGGCACCGCTCAGTTCCCCCGTACGTTCCGCGTTCCTTCGTACGTTCCGCTTCTTCGCCCCCGTCCCTCGCGGGACCTGGTTTCGCAAGATTCGCTAGGAGCCGATTCGATGGCCAACTTCTCCAAGTCCAACGTGCCGCAGTTCTCCGTCGACGTGTACCAGAACGAGTTCCTGCCGGAGGGCGGCCGGGAGGTCAACGCGATCGTCACGGTGACGTCGACCGGCGGCGGCACCAGTGGCGGCTCGCCGCTGGCGGGTGCGTCCGCCTCGCCCTCGTACATACCCGGCCAGGACCCGACGGCCGCCGTGGTGATCATGGTGGACTGCTCGGGTTCGATGGACTATCCGCCGACGAAGATGCGCGGCGCCCGCGACGCGACGGCCGCGGCGATCGACGCGCTGCGCGACGGGACCGCCTTCGCGGTGGTCGGCGGCACCCACCTGGCCAAGGAGGTCTACCCGGGCCAGGGCAAGCTGGCCGTGGCGGACGCCTCCACCCGTGCCCGTGCCAAGGGCGCGCTGCGGTCGCTGACCGCGGGCGGCGGCACCGCGATCGGCACCTGGCTGCGTCTCACCGACCGGCTGCTGGCCTCCTCCGAGGCCCCGATCCGGCACGGCATCCTGCTGACCGACGGCCGCAACGAGCACGAGTCGCCGAAGGACCTGGCCGCCACCCTGGAGGCCGTCGCGGGCCGTTTCACCTGTGACGCCCGTGGCGTGGGCACGGACTGGGAAGTGAAAGAGGTCACGGGCATCGCGTCCGCGCTGCTCGGCACCGCGGACATCGTCGCGGACCCGGCGGAGCTGTCCGCGGACTTCACGCAGATGATGGAGAACGCGATGGGCAAGGAGGTCGCGGATGTGAATCTTCGCCTCTGGACGCCCGTCGGGGTCGAGATCAGGTTCGTCAAGCAGGTCGCCCCCACGGTCGAGGAGCTGACCTCCAGGCGCACGGAGGCGGGACCCCGCGCGGGCGACTACCCGACCGGTTCCTGGGGCGACGAGTCCCGCGACTACCACGTGTGCGTGGCGGTGCCGGAGGCCGGTGTGGGCCAGGAAATGCTGGCCGCCAGGGTCTCGCTGATCCTCCCCGACACCGCCGGCGGCTCCCCGCAGACCCTTTCCCAGGGGCTGATCAGGGCGGTCTGGACGGACGACATGGCGGCCTCCACCTCGATCAATCCGCAGGTCGCCCACTACACCGGCCAGGCGGAACTTGCACAAGCAATCCAACAGGGCCTGGATGCGCGGAAGTCGGGAGATTTCGACGGCGCGACGTCCAAACTGGGACGGGCGGTACAGCTCGCGGCGGCGTCGGGGAACGCGGATACTGCGAAACTGCTTGCGAAGGTGGTGGACGTCGTCGACGAGGCGACGGGTACTGTGCGGCTGAAGGCGAAGGTCGCGGAAGCGGACGAGATGACTCTCGAAACGCGCTCCACGAAGACCGTCCGAGTGAAGAAGTAGCGCAGTACGACTATTTTCGATGCAGAGCCGTCCAGAGCTTTCTGGCGGCCGACCGGAGCTGTTACGGCCTGCGGGCCGGACGAGGAGAGGGGGAAGCGCCGACATGCCGACCTGCCCGAACGGACACCAGTCGGGTTCCGACGACTGGTGCGAGGTCTGCGGCCATCGCATGACCGGCGCCGTGCCGCCGCCCCCGCCGCCACCGCCCGCGTACGGATACCCGCAGCCCGACCAGGGCCAGGGCTACGGGGGCCCCGACGCCACCGCGCACGCCGAGCTGTGCCCGCAGTGCCGCACGCCGCGCGAGGCGATGGCGCCGTACTGCGAGGAGTGCCGGTGGAACTTCCTCACCCACCAGGCCACCTCGTACGCACCGCCCGCCCCGCCCCAGCAGCACATGCCGCAGGGTCAGGGACAGGGTTACGGAGCGCAGGGGCACGACCCGTACGAGTACCAGGGCTCGCGGCCCTCGCAGCTGAACCGGCCGGCCGAGCCCTTCCAGCAGCAGGGCCCGCAGGGCGGCTACCAGCAGGAGTACCAGCAGCAGCCGCAGCACACCGGCGGCGGCGAGGACGACTGGATGCTGCCGCCCCCCTCGCAGCAGCAGGGCGGCCCCGGCGGCTACCCGCAGCAGGGCCAGCACCCGCAGCAGGGCCAGCCCGGCCAGCCCGGCCAGCAGCAGGGCGGCTACCCGCAGGAGTACCAGCCGCAGGGCGGTCCTCAGGCGGGCGGCGGCGGGCACTGGTCCGCGACGGTCGGGCCCGACCGTGAGTACTTCATGGCGATGATGCAGCGCAGCGGCCCGGAGGCGGGCGGTCTGAACCTGCCCGCCTACTCGCCGGAGCAGCAGCTTCCGCTCACCGGCAACCAGATCACCATCGGCCGCCGCCGGCACTCCACCGGCGAGTCCCCCGACGTCGACCTGGCGGTCCCGCCGGAGGACCCGGGCGTCTCGCACCAGCACGCGGTGCTGGTGCAGCAGCCGGACGGTTCCTGGGCGGTCGTCGACCAGAACTCGACGAACGGCACGACGATCAACGGCGGCGAGGAGCCGATCCAGCCGTACGTCCCGGTCCCGCTCCAGGACGGCGACCGCGTCCACGTGGGCGCCTGGACCACCATCACCATCCACCGCGGCTGACACACCGCTTCGGTACTGCGGCGGCGCGCCCCGGGGGTGCGCCGCCGCAGTGCCGTGTCCCGCGTCTCACCCCAGCGGCCAGGTGTACGGTCCGGCCGGATCGTCCAGCCAGGCCCACTGCCCCACCCCGCTCACGGTCACCCCGAACCGCTCCCGCCTCGGCCTCCCCTCCAGGTGCCACAGCGCCAGCGCCTCGTGCGGATCCAGACTGCTCGCGCTGAGCGTCAGCAGGAAGCGGAACAGGTCGTTCTCCAGTGCCGCCCGCGGCAGTCCGCCCGTATAGCGCGGCGACGGTGCGGCAGGTCCCCCGCGCAGCGGCACGAAGTACGCGGGGGTCGGCAGGAAGCGCCCCTCCGCGTACGACCCGTCCCGTACCCGCAGGGCGATCAGCCCGGTCGACAGCGGCGCCAGGATCCGCGCCCCCGGCCTGCACTGCCCCAGCCACTCCGGCGGCACCGAAGGCACCGTGCAGGTGGCCACGATCCGGTCGAACGGGGCCCGTGCCGGGCACCCCCGCGCCCCGTCGCCCGCCAGGACCACCGGTGCGTACCCGGCCCGCGCCAGGTGGGAACGGGCCGACTCCACGATCTCGGTGTCCAGGTCGAGGCTGGTGACGTGCTCCTCGCCCAGCCGGTGGGAGAGCAGCGCCGCGTTGTAGCCGGTGCCCGCACCGACCTCCAGCACCTCGTGCCCCTCCCGTACCTCCAGCTCGTCCAGCATCCTGGCCATCAGCGAGGGCTGGCTGCTGGAGGAGAGCAGCACGCCGTCCCGTACCCGGGTGGCGAGCGCGGTGTCGGCGTACACGCCCCGCAGCCAGCGCTCCCGCCGCTGCGGGTCCGGGTCCTCGCCCCAGAGGCGTTCGCTGCCGCCGGGTCCGAACCTGAACCAGTACGGCACGAAGAGATGCCTCGGTACCGCGCCGAAGGCCGCCCGCCAGGCCGGGTCCTTCAGCGCGCCGGCCGCGGCGATCTCCCGTACGAGCGCGGCCCGCTCGTCGGCGTACAGGTCCACGAACTCCGCGTGTGCGCCCATAGGCCCACTGTCGCGCGGTCACCGCCTCCTTGGCGAGGGTGCGAACGGGTGGGGTACGGGGTGAAATGCCACGGTCCTGGGCCGGAGTCCTAGGCCCCGGGTCCTCCGCCGCCCGGTCTGAGACGATGGAAAGGTGAACGAGATTCCGCGGGGAGCGCTTCAGGAGCAGACCTTCTACGAGCAGGTGGGCGGGGAGGCGACCTTCCGGCGCCTGGTGCACCGCTTCTACCAGGGCGTCGCCGAGGACCCGCTGCTGCGGCCGATGTACCCGGAGGAGGACCTCGGTCCGGCCGAGGAGCGGTTCACGCTGTTCCTGATGCAGTACTGGGGCGGCCCGCGCACCTACAGCGACGAGCGCGGCCACCCGCGGCTGCGGATGCGGCACGCGCCCTTCCAGGTGGACCGGGCGGCGCACGACGCGTGGCTGAGCCACATGCGGGTGGCGGTCGACGAGCTGGGCCTGGAGGCCGAGCACGAGCGGCAGTTGTGGAACTACATGACGTACGCGGCCGCCTCCATGGTGAACACCGAGGGCTGAACTCGCCCTTTTCACACCGAAGTTGGGCGAAGCACCTCAGTACTCTCCCGCACAGAACCGGAATTCGGTGATCCACCGCCGAATTTCGATCACGATCGCATCAAGCCGGAACGGCGAGCGGGTTCCCGCCCTCTGAACCTCTGACAGCATCCCGGAAGGGCTTTCGAAGCAGGGGCGTCAGGGGAACAAGTGACAGGGTTCGTCTTTCTGCGGGTGCGCGCACACCGGCTGCTGCTCACCGCGGCTCTCCTCGCGGTCCTGCTGACGACGTCCGTGCTGGCGGCGCTCGCCGCCTTCTCGGGTTCGATCGGGGACGCGGGACTGCGCCGCTCGCTGGGCTCGCGCGACGCCTCGGCCGCCGCCCTCACCGTGTCCAGCAGCGCCGTCACCGGGCAGACACGGGCCGAGGCCGACAAGGTCGTACGGGAAGCGGGCCTGCGCACCTTCGACGGCCTGCCCACCCGCACCACCGCCCTGGACCAGTCCGGTCCCTACGCGCTGCCCCGCACCCTCCAGCCGACCGCGGCGCGCAAGGGCGAACCCGACCTGACCCGGTTCGCGGGGCTCGACCGCGACCGGGTGCGGCTGACCGCGGGCGCCTGGCCGAAGCCGCTCCGGGGCACCCCGGCCGGGAACACGGCCGCCGAGAACGCCGGGAGCACCAAGAACCCCGAGAACGCGGTCATCGAGGTCGCGCTCCCCGAGAACGCCGCCAAGCAACTCAGGATCACCCCGGGCAGCACCGTCCACACCCTCACCGACCGCCTGTCGGGACCGGCCAGGCAGATCCGCGTCACCGGCCTGTACGAGCCGAAGCGGCTCGACGACCCGTACTGGAAGCTGGAGGAGCTGACCGGGCGCGGCATCCGTACCGCCACCTTCACCACGTACGGCCCGCTGCTCGCCGACCCGGCGCTGCTGCGCTCCGGGCACCTCTCGCACGGCACCGCCTCCTGGCTGGTCACCGCCGACTTCCGCACGGTGGACACGGCGCGCATCGACGCGCTGCGCACAGCGGCGGCCGCCGGTGCGTCGTACGTGAGCGGGACGGCCCCCTTCAAGGGGTCGGTGTCCGTGTCCAACGGGCTGCCGACCGTCCTCGACCAGGCGGAGCGGGCACTGCTGGTGTCCCGGTCGACGCTCCTGATCGTCTCGTTGCAGCTGGTGCTCCTCGCGGCGTACGCGCTGCTGCTGGTGGCCCGGCTGCTGAGCAGCGAGCGGGCCGGGGAGACCGAACTGCTCGTGGCGCGCGGCGGTTCGCGCGGGCGCATCGTCGCGCTGTCCGCCGTCGAGGCCGGGTGTCTGGCGCTGCCCGCCGCCATCGCCGCGCCGCTGCTCGCGGGCCCGCTGACCCGGCTGCTGTCCGGGCAGGGCACGCTCGGCGCGCTCGCTCTGACGCTGGACACCGGCGGGCCGCTGGGCACGGCCGGCAGCTGGCTGGTCGGGGCGGGCGTGGGTCTCGGCTGTGCGGCGGCCGTCGTCGCACCCGCGATCGCGGCGGGCCGCGGTGGCCGGGGGCTCGGCCGCAGGCTCCGTTCGGTGCCCGCACCGATGAAGGCGGGTGCGGACCTCTCGCTGCTGCTGATCGCGGTCGTCGCGTACTGGCAGCTGGACCGGCAGACCTCGGGCACCGGGCCGCTGACCGGCGACCGCGACGGCGACCTCGGGGTGGACCCGCTGCTCGTCGCGGCCCCGGCGCTCGCGCTGCTCGCGGGCACGGTCCTGACGCTGCGGCTGCTGCCGCCGCTCGCGAAACTCGCGGAGAAACGTGCCGCCAAGGGGCGCGGGCTGCCCGCCGCACTCGCGGGCTGGCAGCTGAGCCGCCGTCCGCTGCGCGGCGCGGGCCCCGTGCTGCTGCTGGTGCTGGCCGTCGCGATGGGCATGCTGGCGATCGGCCAGGGCGCCTCGTGGGACCGTTCGCAGGAGGACCAGGCGGACTTCCGCAGCGGTGCCTCGATCCGGGTCACCGGTGGCGCAGGTTCCGGTTCCGGCGATGTGTACGCGTCGGCCCCCGGCGTGACCTCCGCGGCCCCGGCCGCGCGGGTGCCGATGAACCTCTCGGGCGACCGCACGGCGGACGTCCTGGCGCTGGACACCGCGGGGGCGACCGAGTCCCTGCTGCTCCGTGACGACCTGGTGGAGGGCGGCGGCGAAGGCCTCCGGAAGCAGACCGCCGCACTGGGCGTCCCGGACAAGGAGCGCAGCGGGATCGCCCTGCCGGGCAACAGCGGCACCTTCACCCTGGACGTCGTCCTGCGCCGCCCCGACGGCGTCCCCTCAAAGATGTCGAGCAGCCTCACGGTCACCGTCCAGGACCGCTACGGCGTGACCCACCGGGTGCCGGCCGGGTCGGTGACCGCCGACGGGCGCCCGAAGGCGCTGACCGTGGACAGTGCCGCGGCCGGACGGCCGGCCCCTCCGCTGTATCTGACGGGCCTGGAGGCGGCGGTGGTCCAGCCGCGCGGGGCCTCCGAGTCCCATGTCCTGACGCTCCGTTCGGTACGGGGCCAGGGCGGCCGGGCCGCGACCGCGCCCGAGGGCGTCACCTGGTCGGGCGTCGCGGTCGACACACTCGCGGACCAGGGCGGCCTCCCGCAGGCGCGCACCAAGCTCCGGCCGTCCGCCCCGAGCGGCAGTCTCCTCGACGTCGGCTACAAGACGGGCGCGAACCAACTGACGCCCGAGGAGCAGGAGTGGGCCGGGTACCCCACGACGGTCGTGCGCCTGGCCGTGGTCCGCGCCGAGCCCCGGACGCTGTCGGCCGTCGCGACCGACGGGTTCCTGGCCGCCTCGGGCGCACGGCAGGGATCGACGGTCGGTCTCGACGTCAACGGCGTCAACCTGACCTTCAGGATCACCGGCACCGTGCGGCAGCTGTCCACCACCGGGCCGGCCGCGGCGGGTGCGGCCGGTGCCGCCGACGCCGGCGGTGCCGCTGCTGGTGCTGCCGGTGCCGCTGGCGCCAAGGGCGACGGCGGCGCCCTCCTCGTCGACCTGCGCGCCGTCAACCAGGAGCTGACCCGGCTGGAGGCGAACGCGCTGGCGCCCACCGAGTGGTGGCTGGCCACCGCGCCCGGCCGGACCGCCGAGGCCGCGCAGGCGCTGCGCAGCCGCCCCGACCTCGACCCGCAGCAGGTGCACGTACGGGACGAGACGCTGCGCGAGCTGTACGACGACCCGCTCGGCGCGGGCCCGCAGGCGGCGCTGCTCGCGGTCGCCGTGGTGGCCGCGCTGCTGGCGGCGGTCGGCTTCGCGGTGGGCGCGGCGGGCTCGCTGCGGGAGCGGACCGCGGAGTTCGCGGTGCTCAGGGCGCTGGGCACGCCACCGAGACAGCTGGCCCGGCTGATCGCGGGCGAGCAGTCCCTGCTGATCGGCATCGCGCTGGTCGTCGGTCTCGCGCTGGGCGCCGTACTGACCAGGGCGGTGGTCCCGCTGATCGTGCTGACGGGGCAGGCCACCCAGCCGCTGCCCGGGGTCCTGGTGCAGCTGCCCGCCGGGCAGGTCGCGCTGCTGCTGGCCGGTGTCGTCGTCGTACCCCTGCTGGTCGTCCTGGTGCTCGCACTGCGCCGCGGCGATCCGGCCACCACGCTGCGCGTCCAAGGAGGCGGCAACTGACATGAGCCCTCGCACTCCTGCCTCCTCAAAGAGGCGGCGCGCTCCTGCGGCCTCCGCCTCCTCAAAGAGACGGCGCCCCTCGGTCTCCTCCGCGCCCTCAAAGAGGCGGCGCACCCCTGCCGCCTCCGCGTCCTCAAAGAGACGGCAACTGACATGAGCAACCGCGCTGTTGCCCCCTGGGTACGCACCCGGCTGCGTGCCGCGCCCGGTGGAGCCGTCGCCCTGGGCGTACTGGTCCTGATCACGGCGTTCCTCGCCTCGGCCTTCCCGCGTGCGCTGGACCGCGCCCAGGACACCGGCCTGCGGCACGAGATCACCTCGGCTCCCGCCGCGCAGCGGGTACTGCAGGCCGTCAGCCCCGCACCCGAGAACATGACCTCGCCGGAGGACCGGGAGCGGGCACTGGCCCCCGAGGCGCTGGGCGCCGTGCTCGACACGCTGGTGAAGGCCCCCGCCGAGCCGCTCCGGGCGGTGCGCGAGGGCTCGGCCTACGGGGTCCGCGCGTCGAAGTCACTGACCGCGACGGACAAGTGGCTTCCCCGGCTCAGCCCGATGCCGCCCGAGTTCACGGTGACGGCCAAGTCGGACCTGGCACGCCACTCCCGGTTCGTCGAGGGCCGCGCGCCCGTGTACAAGGGCAGGGCTGCGGCCGGTACGGTGCTCGACCTGGAGGCCGCGGTCAGCACGGCCACGGCACGGACCCTGGGCCTCAAGGTCGGCTCTGTGGTGCACCTCAACGCCATGAACACCGGTGCCACCACGGGCAACACCGCCCGGGTGAAGATCACCGGAATCCTCGCCCCGCGCGCCCCCGAGTCCACCTACTGGTCCGTCGCACGGCTGCTGCACCAGCCCGAAGTCCTGTACCCGACGCCCGAAGACGCACGCTGGTGGTCCACCCTGCTGCTCGCCCCCGAGGCGGGCCCCGCGCTCTTCCACCTCGACCCGGAACCCGAGACGTTCTGGGAGGTCTCCCCGCGCACCGACCGTCTCACCGCTCCCGACACGCAGGGCCTGATCAGCGCGGTCGCGAGCCTGGAGAGCGGCCCCGGGGCCACCGCCCTGCGCGAGCGCCTCGGCCGCCCGCTCTCGGTCAGCACCGACCTCGAAAAGCTGGTCGCCTCCTTCGAGGCCACCCGGTCCGCGGTCGTCCCGGTCGTCGCCGTCGCCGCCTTCGGGGTCGGTACGGTCGCCGCCGTCGTCCTGCTCATGACCGGCGCGCTCGCCGGGGCCCGCCGGGCCGCCGAGCTGTCGCTCGTACGGGCGCGGGGCGGTTCCGTACGGGGACTGATGTGGCGGCTGTGGGCGGAGCTCGCGGTGGTGGTGCTGCCCGCCGCCGCGCTGGGCTGGCTGGCCTCGCACCTGCTGCTGCCGGACGCCCGGCCGTCCTGGCCCGCGCTCGCGGCGGCGGCCGTCGCGCTGCTCGCCAGTGCGGGCCTGCCGGTACGGGCGGCCCTCACGCACCTGCGGCCGAGTGTGCACGGGGAGCGGACCGACGTCGCGTCGGCCAGGCCGTCCCGGCGGCGTACAGTCGCCGAACTCACCCTCGTCGCCCTGATGGTGGGCGCGGTCGTCGCGCTGCGCAGGCGCGGCACGGACGGCGCGGTCGACCAGCTGGTCAGTGCCGCACCGGTGCTGGTCGGGACGGTCGCCTCGTTCGTGCTCGTACGGCTGTATCCGCTGCCGCTGCGGATGGTGGCGCGGCCGATGGCGCTGCGCCGGGGTGCGGTCGGATTCCTGTCGGCGGCGCGGGCGGGGCGGTCCCAGGCCACGGCGACGCTGCCGCTGCTGGCCCTGCTGCTGGCCCTGACGACGGCCGCCTTCGGCGGTTCCGTACTGGCGGGGGTGGCCGACTCCCGGGACCGGGCGGCGACGGTGCAGGTGGGCGCGGACGCCCGGCTGCAGAACGACCTGGCGGGATTCGACGGGCGCGCGGTCGCCGCCGTGGGCAAGGTCCCCGGCGTGCGCGAGGTCAGCGCGGTCGGCGTCGACACCATGATCACACTGCCGGACGGGAAGAGCGAGGTCTCGCTGGTGGCGGTCGACCCCGAGTCGTACGCCCGGCTCTCGCGCGGCACGGACAACGGCGGCTTCGCACCCGCTGCGCTGAACCCCTCGTCAGGCAGCGGCACCAAGGGCAAGGTGTTCCCCGTCCTCGCTTCCCCCGAGACCGCCGCCCGCCTGGGCAACGGGCCCGCCGTCGACCTGCGCAGCGCTCGCTACGGCGACTTCACGACGCGCGTCGCCGGAACCCTGCCGAGCACCCCGGCGCTGCGCGAGGGCGAGTTCATGGTGATCAGTACCGCCGCCCTCCCCCACTTCAAGCCCTCGTCCCTCATGCTCACCGCCACCGTCCCGGGCGCCCTGGACCGCAAGGCGCTGCAGGGCGCGGCGGGCGGCGGCGCGGCGGTGCACCTGTGGGCGGAGGAGCGGGAGAAGTTCGTCAGCCGGCCGTTCCAGCAGGGCGCCGAGCGGATCTACACGACGGCGGTCGCGGCCGGGGCCGGTTTCGCCGTACTCGCCGTGCTGCTCTCCCTCCTCCAGGCCGCCCCCGAACGCAGGGCCCTGCTCACCAGGCTGCGCACGATGGGCCTCACCCGGGGCCAGGGCAGACGCCTGCTGGTCCTCGAATCGCTGCCGCAGGCGCTCCTGGCCGCGTGCGGCGGGGCGCTGGTCGGCTGGGCGGCCATCCAGCTCCTCGCCCCCGACATCGACCTGGGCGTCCTCGCCCTGGCGGCGAAGGCACAGATCCCGGGCTCCGCGCCGGTCCTGCTGCGTACGGACGTCTGGTCGCTGCTCGTTCCCGCGCTCGCGGTGGTGGGCATCGCGGCCGGGGTGGCGGCGATCCAGGCCTGGTGGTCCACCCGCCTGACGACAACGACCGAACTCAGGGCAGGAGACGCGCGATGACCGACACGACGACCACGGGTGCGGCTGTACGTACGGGTACGGGCGCCGGAACCACCCTCGCGGAGCTGGAGCGCCGGGCCGCGGCACGGCGCGACCGTCCCGCGTTCGGCCACGACGCGCTGATCTCCTGCGACCGGCTGGTGCGTGTGTTCACCACGGACGGGGTGGAGGTGCAGGCCCTCCAGGGGCTCGATCTGCTGGTCGAGGAGGGCGAGTTGATGGCCCTGGTGGGGGCGTCGGGCAGCGGCAAGTCCACTCTGATGAACATCCTCGCCGGTCTTGACGAGCCGACGGCGGGCGCGGCGAAGGTGGCGGGCTGCGACCTGCTGACGATGGGCGCGAAGGAGCGGCTGAACTACCGGCGCAACGTGGTCGGCTTCATCTGGCAGCAGACCGCCCGCAACCTCCTCCCGTACCTGACGTCGGCCCAGAACGTGGCGCTGCCGATGCAGTTGAAGGGCCGCGGCAAGGCGGCCGAGCGCACGGCGCGGGTGGATCGGCTGCTGGCCATGATGGACGTCGCGGCCTGCCGCGACCGGCGCCCCGCGCAGATGTCGGGCGGCCAGCAGCAGCGGGTGGCCATCGCGGTCGCCCTGGCCAACGAACCCTCGGTGCTCCTCGCGGACGAGCCGACGGGCGAGCTGGACTCCGCGACCGCCGACCAGATCTTCGGGGCGTTCCGCAGGGCGAACGAGGAGCTGGGCACGACGATCGTGATCGTCACCCACGACAGTTCGGTCGCCGCCGAAGTGCGCCGTACGGTCGCCATCCGCGACGGGCGTACGTCGACGGAGGTGCTGCGGCGCACGGAGGTGGACGCGGAGACCGGCCAGGAGTCGGTGGTGGCCCGCGAGTACGCGATGCTGGACCGGGCGGGCCGGCTCCAACTCCCGGCGGAGTACACGGAGTCGCTGGACATGCGGCACCGCGTCATGCTGGAACTGGAGCAGGACCACATCGGCATCTGGCCGGACGACCAGCGGTAGAACCCCTCCGGGAGGGCCGCCCCTCGGGCGGGCCGGTGGCCACGCCTCAGGCGGGCCCGGTGGCCACGCCTCGGGCCGGCGCCCCTCTCGGACGGGCCGGTGGCCACGCCTCAGGCCGGCGCCCCTCTCAGACGGGCCCCACGCTCAGCGCCCCGAGCCCGCCGGACACCCTGCGGACCGTCACCGATCCGTAGGGGGTACGGAGCCGGAGCCAGCTCCCCGCGGAGAGCAGCGCCACCGGCACGCCCGGCCGCAGGAAGCCCAGCGACTGGGCGGCGTGCACGGCCCGCAGCGGGAGTTCGGTCCCTCGGAGCGTCCGCGACCAGATGTCGCGGCCGATCCGGTCCCGGGCCGCCCTGGTCCGCCCCTCGGGGGCCAACTCCTCGTCCCGGGAACGGAATTCGGCGACCGCGGCCGATACGACACCCCGCATGGTGGCGGCGTCCGGCACTCCTTCGACCTGCTGCCAGCCGCCGCGCGGCGGCAGCACACCGGCCCACGGCGGCCCGGTGACGGCCTCGGGCACGGCCAGCGCGCCCGTCGACTCGTCGATTCCTTCGAGGAGTTCACCGGCGGACACGGTCACGTCGAGCTGGGCAGGACCGGCCAGCCGGGCGGTCCGTACGGCGAGGACCTCGAAGGACGGCGGCCGCCCGAAGACGGCCAGCGCGGCCCCCTCCGCCTGGAGGCGGACGGCGGCGGCCCGGTCGTAGTGGATCAGCCGGGCGAGGAAGGCGGCGAGATCCGCCGCCTCCCCCGCCCCGTCCAGCTCCAGTGTCCGGGCCCCCGCCTGCACCGTCATGCCTGCTCCGTCGTCATGCCGCGACAGCCGTGGCGCTGTCGGCCTTGGCAGCCTCGGCAGCCTTGACCGCCTCGGCTTCCTCGGTACTGCCTGCCGCCACGGCGTCGTCGTCCAGGTACTCCCGCAGGAAGGTCTTCTCCTCGGCGGTGATCCGCCGCGGCCGCCCCTCCGCCAGGTTGAACGGGACCACGACCGTGGAGGCCCGTACGTACACCTGCTCGGGATCCTTGATCTCGTACGCGATCGTCAGGGACGCCGCGCCTATCTTCGTCACCCACGACTCGATCCGTACCGGCTCGTGCCGGTGGACGAGGGGCCGCACGTAGTCGATCTCGTGCCGGGCCACGACGGACCCGCCCGTGAAGGACTCGCTGCCCTCCCCCGGCGCCAGCCGGAACATGAAGTCGATCCGCGCCTCTTCCAGGTACCGCAGGAAGACGACGTTGTTGACGTGCCCGAAGGCGTCCATGTCCGACCAGCGCAGGGGGCAGGAGTAGATGTGCCGGGACACCAGCTATCAGCCTCGCGTGAGCTTCTTGTACGTGGCACGGTGCGGGCGCGTGGCGTCCGCTCCGAGCCGCTCGACCTTGTTCTTCTCGTACGACTCGAAGTTGCCCTCGAACCAGTACCACTTGGACTCGCCCTCGTACGCGAGGATGTGCGTCGCCACCCGGTCCAGGAACCAGCGGTCGTGGGAGATGACCACGGCCGCACCCGGGAACTCAAGGAGCGCGTTCTCCAGCGACGACAGGGTCTCGACGTCGAGGTCGTTGGTCGGTTCGTCGAGGAGGAGCAGGTTGCCGCCCTCCTTGAGGGTCAGCGCCAGGTTGAGGCGGTTGCGCTCACCGCCGGAGAGGACCCCGGCCGGCTTCTGCTGGTCCGGACCCTTGAAGCCGAAGGCGCTGACGTACGCGCGCGACGGCATCTCGACCTGGCCGACGTTGATGTAGTCCAGCTCGTCCGAGACGACGGCCCACAGGGTCTTCTTGGGGTCGATGTTCGCGCGGCTCTGGTCCACGTAGCTGATCTTGACGGTGTCGCCGACCTTGATGGAGCCGCTGTCCGGCGTCTCCAGGCCCTGGATCATCTTGAACAGCGTGGTCTTGCCCGCACCGTTCGGACCGATGACGCCCACGATGCCGTTGCGCGGCAGCGTGAAGGACAGGTCGTCGATCAGGACCTTGTCGCCGAAGGCCTTGCTGAGGTTCTCGACCTCGACGACGATCGAACCCAGACGCGGGCCCGGCGGGATCTGGATCTCCTCGAAGTCCAGCTTCCGCATCTTGTCGGCCTCGGCCGCCATCTCCTCGTACCGGGCGAGACGGGCCTTGGACTTGGTCTGACGCCCCTTGGCGTTGGACCGCACCCACTCCAGCTCTTCCTTGAGGCGCTTGGCGCGCTTCTCGTCCTTCTTGCCCTCGACCTTGAGGCGGGTGGCCTTCTTGTCGAGGTACGTGGAGTAGTTGCCCTCGTAGGGGATCGCGCGCCCGCGGTCGAGCTCCAGGATCCACTCGGCGACGTTGTTCAGGAAGTAACGGTCGTGGGTGACGGCCACGACAGCGCCCGCGTACTTCGAGAGGTGCTGCTCCAGCCAGTTCACCGACTCGGCGTCCAGGTGGTTGGTGGGCTCGTCGAGGAGGAGCAGGTCCGGGGCCTCGATGAGCAGCTTGCAGAGCGCCACGCGGCGCTTCTCGCCACCGGAGAGGTTGGTGACGGGCCAGTCGCCGGGCGGGCAGCCCAGGGCGTCCATGGCCTGCTCCAGCTGGGCGTCGAGGTCCCAGGCGTTGGAGTGGTCCAGGTCCTCCTGGAGCTTGCCCATCTCCTCCATCAGCGCGTCGGAGTAGTCGGTCGCCATGAGCTCGGCGACCTCGTTGAAGCGCTTGAGCTTGCTCATTTGCTCGGCGGCGCCGTCCTGCACGTTCTCCAGGACGGTCTTCGACTCGTCGAGCTTCGGCTCCTGCATGAGGATGCCGACGCTGTACCCGGGCGACAGGAACGCGTCGCCGTTGGACGGCTGCTCGATCCCGGCCATGATCTTCAGAACGGTGGACTTACCGGCACCGTTGGGTCCCACCACACCGATCTTCGCGCCGGGCAGGAAGTTCAGGAAGACGTCGTCGAGAATCACCTTGTCGCCGTGCGCTTTACGCGCCTTGCGCATGGTGTAGATGAACTCAGCCAAGGGAAACCGTCCGGCAGATCGTGGGGTGGGCAGATACACCCCATCTTGCCTGACGTCACTCCCCCGGAGGAAACCGGATATCCGCGGGGGCAGGGGCCGGGGGAAGGGGTGTGCGGGCTTGCACCCCTTGTCCCGCTTGGCTCCCGGCCCCCTGCGAGCCGTTCAGTCCTCGTCGGGGGCGGGTACGGGCTTCTTCTTGCGGAGCAGGAACACCGCGCCGCCGCCGAGTACGACCATGCCGAGCGCGAGGTAGCCGATCATCGCGGTCGCCGCCGATCCGCCGGTCGCCGCGAGGTTCTCGTCGTCGGCCGTGACGAGCGGGGTGGGCTTGCCCGCGGTGGCCGGGGTGGGCCGGTTGGCGGGGGCGTCGGCGGTGCCGATGGCCACGGTTCCCGCGGTCTCGCAGTCCAGGACGCCCGTGAAGTTCTTCCGGAGGCCACCGGGTCCCGAGACCGTGAGGTCGTAGGCCTGGTCCTCCTGCAGCGGGATGGTCACCGTCCGCGACTTCCCGGCCGCGATGGTGTACCGGGAGCCGAGCAGCTCGAAGCTGAACGGGGCGTCGCCCGCGTTCGCCGCGGTGATGTCGACCCCGCTCCTGGTGCAGTTCTTCGTCGCGGAGAGCGCCGGTACGGCTCCCGACGCCTTCGCCGCGGCCCAGGTGGCGGTGGCTTCGGCGGTGACGGTGGAGGTGCTGGCCCCGGCCAGGATCTGGGTCTGGCTGTGGGTGTCGCTGACGAAGGCCCGGCCGATCGGCACCCTGGCGTCCGCCTGGACGGTGAGCGCGGTCGTGCCGCCCGGTGTGTCCGCGGGTATGTCGAAGTACAGCCGCGCCCCGTCCCCGACGTCCTTGACGGTCTTGCCGTCCTTGTCGACGGCCCGCACCCCGAGCGGTGCGCCCGCGGTGACCTGGACGGTCGCCCGGTCCGCCCCGGTACGGACGGTGACCGGGCCGACCCGCTCCCCGGCCCGGCCCGCCACGGCGGGCGGGTCGAGGGCGAGCGAGGCGGGCGGCTGCCGGGTGTCCTTCGCGGCCCGTCCCAGGTACGCGGCGAGCTTCCTGGCGTCGGGGTCGGCGGGGCGGGCCCCGACGTCGTCGGAGAGGCTCCAGATGGCGGCCTGGGTTCCCGCGGCGGCGGTCCTGTTGTCGAGGGACTCCGCGCCGGCGCTCTTGGCGAGCGCCGCGAGATCGTTGACCTGGGGGTAGGAGTGCTCCAGGATCCAGCGGATCCTGCCCGCGTTCTTGTTCTTGTGCAGCGAGGACTGCTCCCAGCCGACTTCCTTGTACGTGGTCCCCTCGCGCGCCGGGGTCCGCAGGTCGATGCTGTAGCTCTGCAGGGTGCCGCCGCCGGTGACGGTCATCTCGAAGAGCCCGGCCTCGGCCTTCCACTCCTCGCCCGCGTCACTGATGGTGACGGCGTCGTGGACGGTGAGTCTGCCGAGGGTGGCGGCCGCACCGCCGGGGCTGCGCGGCTGCTCGCCGGCCGCTGCGGGTCCCGCGCCTGCCAGCGCGCCCGCCGCGAGCAGGGACGGAGCGAGAACGGCTGCCGCCAGGCGGCGGGCGGTCCTCCGCCTCCGGTTCGAAGCTGTCGCTTCGCCAAACATGCAAGTCCCCTCCGGGCGAGGTGCTTTCGCATGGTGCGTGTGGGGGGAGTGCCTCGCCTGCAACCTCAAGTGCCCCATGGGTATCCGGGAATCCTAAGGAAGCAATACCGAACAGCCCCCCACCATGCGTCCGGACGTCCGATTCCGAATCGGAATCGTTATCGCCGCTCGCCCTCCACTTTGGCTTTGTCGATAAATACCCCGCGCATAAGGTGTGTTCAGGACACGGCCTTCACCTTCGCCTTCGCTTTCTCCTTCTCGCCCTCGGTGCGGTCCGCCGTCCGGTCCTGTGCGCCCCGCGCAGCCCAGCTCACGGGGGTCTCCGCCGCCCAGCCCGGTGGTCCGGCGGGTGCGGCCGCGTCCGGGTGCGCGGCCCGAACCGCCGCCGGTTCCACCAGCCGGGGATCCGCCCTGGCCACCCGGCGGAACGCCGAGGTGCCCCGGGTCAGGTCGTGACCCACCGCCACGGCGTCCACGTCCGCCGCGAACCAGCGCTGCCCGTCCCTGGTCTCCTCCTTGATGCGCAGTCGGCCGTGCACGACCAACGGGTCGCCGACGTCCATCGAGGAGCTCAGGTTCGCCGCCAGCGTCCGCCTCGACCACACCGTGTAGAAGCTGGTCGGGCCGTCCGTCCAGATCTCCTTCTCGCGGTCCCAGCGCCGTGCTCGCACCGCGAGGCGGAATCTGACCGCGATGCCCATCGGCGTCTCGGTGGTGATCGGCCCGGTGGCGGCGTTGCCCACCAGAGTCACCGTCGTCTCGTTCATCGCAGGTCCCCCGTCCGCATGACCGGTGCAGGCACCGGACCAGCCGCGTCCCGGCTGGTGCTTCCCATGCTGAACCGGTCCCGGATTTCCCGCCGGGGCCTGTGGACCGCCCGCCGGTTGTGGAAAACCCCGTCACCCGGACGGGGTTCCCGCTACGCCGCGGGCCGGAGGCCGACGGGCCTGCTCGCCCCGCCCTCAGCCCGCGCTCGAAGCCCGCTCAGCCCGCGCTCGAAGCCCGCTCATCCGGCGCTCGAAGCCCGCTCGGCCCGCGCTCGAAGCCGGTCAGCCGGCGCTCGTCCCCGTCACCGCCACGTACCGCTCCCGCACCTCCCGGTAGCGCAGCAGTTCCGCGGAGACCGGGTCCAGGACCTTCGCCCTGCCGCAGCCGGCCGCCGCCTCCCGCAGCCGCCGCTCGACGTCCTGCCCGTACCGTCTGGCCGGGCCGCGGGCCGCCGCCCAGCAGCCCCACTCCACCACCGGCCCGCCGGCGACCCCGCACAGCATCAGCAGGAACGGCGCGAACAGGTCGGGCTCCAGCACCCCGAGCACCTGGCCCAGCAGCCACAGCCCGCCGTAGACCTGGAGCAGCACCGTCGCCACCTGCGCCAGCACCGCGACGGGCCACCACGCGGGCCGCGGCGGCCTCCCTCGCTCCACCCCGGTCTGCACGGCGAGGACGTCCAGTTCCTCGGGCAGCCCCCGCGCACCGCGCACCGCGGACTCGCGCACCGCGTGCGCCCACGGCGCGGGCAGCCCCGACGTCGCCGCGTCGGCGACCGTACGCACCGCCTGCTCGACCCGCTGACGCGCGGTCACCTCCACGTCCTTGGACTGCGCGAACGCCCGCTCCGGCAGCGCGGAACCGCTCCCGCCCTGCACCCGCCTGGCGTCGTGCCACCGCCACAGCCGCAGCCACGGCGACCCGCAGGCCCTGCCCGCGTTGCGCCGCCACTCGCGCTCGGCCGCCTCCCCTGCCGCCGCCGCACCGACCGCCTGCGCGAGCCGGTCCGCGAACTCCTCCCTGGCCCGCTCCCCCAGTCCGGCCCTCCCCTCCGTCACGTACACCGGCCGCAGCCCGGCCGCCGCCGCGTCCACATCGGCGGCCAGCCGCCGCCCCGCGGCGCCCCTCTCCTGTACGAACGTCCGCAGCAGCTCCCGGAGTTCCTCCACGCCGTCCCCCGTGAGGGCGGAAAGCGCGAGCACCGTCGCCCCCGGCTCGCCGTGTTCGCCGAGCGCCATGCCGTCCTCGTCGAGGAGCCTGCGCAGGTCGTCCAGTACGAGATCGGTGGCCTCGCCGGGCAGCCGGTCGGTCTGGTTCAGCACCACGAAGGTGACCTCCGCGTAGCCGGCCAGGGGCCGCAGATACCGCTCGTGCAGGGCCGCGTCCGCGTACTTCTCCGGGTCGACGACCCAGATCACCGCGTCGACCAGCGCCAGTACCCGGTCGACCTGCTCCCGGTGCGCGGTCACCGCGGAGTCGTGGTCCGGCAGGTCCACCAGCACCAGCCCGCGCAGCCCTTCGTCACCGCTGCTCCCGGCGCCGGTCCCGGCCTGGAACGGCCGCCTGCGCAGCCGCCCCGGAATCCCCAGCCGGTCGAGCAGCCCGGCCGCCCCGTCGGTCCAGCTGCACGCGATCGGTGCGGACGTGGTGGGCCGTTTGAGGCCGGTTTCCGAAATCCTCACCCCCGCGAGGGAATTGAAGAGCGTGGACTTGCCGCTTCCGGTTGCTCCCGCGACGGCGACGACCGTGTGCCGCGCCGACAGCCGGCGCCGCGCCACCGCCTCGTCGAGCACCCGCCCCGCCTCGTGCAGCGTGTCCCCTTCGAGCCTGGCCCGCGACAGCCCCACCAACTCCCGCAGCGCGTCAAGACGTACGCGCAGGTCGGCTCCGTACTCCCCGCTCCCGGGCGGTACGTCGCCGCACTCCTCGGGCAGCGGGAACTCGTCCGTCGCCGCGCCGTCCGGCTCCGAACGCTCCGGCTCCCTCCCCACGGCCCGCCGCGCGATCAGCCCGTCGTCCCAG
Source organism: Streptomyces sp. NPDC021093 (assembly GCF_044333135.1). Classification (NCBI taxonomy): domain Bacteria; kingdom Bacillati; phylum Actinomycetota; class Actinomycetes; order Kitasatosporales; family Streptomycetaceae; genus Streptomyces; species Streptomyces sp. NPDC021093. The sequence continues at coordinate 411,478 of NZ_JBIRQJ010000006.1, forward strand.
CCGCGTTCCGCCGACTTCCCAGCGGTCTCTGCCGTCTCTGTCTGCTCCACGGTCACCTCCGTCACCTCTCCTTCTTCGTCACGGACAGCGCGGCGATCAGTTCGGCCTGCGGATCAGGCGTCACGTCCAGCGCTTCGAGCGGTGCCAGGCGCCGGTCCCGTTCCGCGTGCAGCACCCGCTCGATGTGCGTCGTCACCAGCTCACCGCCCTTGTCCCGGAGCCGCAGCGCGCCCTGTGCCCCGATCCGTTCGGCCAGCCGTTCCCCCGCCGAGCGGGCCCGTCGGCCGCCGAGGAGCGCCGCCGCGAGGAGCGCGGCCACGGTCTCCGCGTCGGGCGCGGCAGGCCGCTCCAGCTCCCGTACCTCCTCCTCGGCCAGTTCCTCCAGCACCCGCCGCCAGCGCCGTACGACCAGGCCGATCCGCTCGCCCGACTCCGGGTCGGGCCCGTCGGGCACGACCGCTTCGGCGGCGGGTTCCTCCCGCCAGACGGCCCGCACCCGTTCGTCGGCGGCGGCCACCGCGCACTGGAGCAGCGCGGTCAGGCTGTCCACCAGCGAGTCCAGGAGTTCGCCGTCCGTGGCGTCCGCCGGGTAGGCGCGCCACCGGGTGAGGGCGTCCCCGGACAGCACGGCCCCCCGCTGGAGCCGCCGCCGCACCCGCTCGCCCTCCTGCTCGTACGCGTCCTCCACGGCCGTGGTCAGCCGGACCGCGGCGGCGTACTGGGCGGCGACCGCACCGGCCAGTTCGGGCATGCGGGCGTTCAGCGAGTCCATGGCCCCGCGCGCGGTCCTGGCCACGGCCTGCTGCCGCGCGGCCGGGTCCAGGGCCCGGTGGGTGAGCCACTCCAGCAGCGGCCCCACGGCGGTGGAGGGCAGCAGTCCGCTTCCCCCGCCCGCCGATTCGGGCAGCTCGGGAATGGTGAAGCGCGGTACGTCGCCGAGTCCGGCCTTCGTCAGCAGCGCCGCGTACTGCCGCGACACCTCGCCGACCACCTGGTGCGGCACCCGGTCCAGGACGGTGACCAGCATCGCGTCGTACTCCTTGGCGGTACGCAGCAGATGCCACGGCACCGCGTCGGCGTACCGCGACGCGGTCGTCACCATCACCCACACGTCCGCGGCGCAGATCAGCTCGGCCGCGAGCACCCGGTTGGCGTCCACCAGCGAGTCGATGTCGGGGGCGTCGAGCAGGGCGAGCCCGACCGGCAGCGACTCGGAGGTCTCCACCCGCAGCACCCCGCTCTCGGCCGGCTCCTCCAGTTCCTCCTCGCAGCGCTCGGGCAGCCACACCCGGGTCAGCTGCGGCAGTACGCGCAGCCCGGCGAACCAGTGGTGGTCGTCGGGGTGGCACACGAGCACCGGCGTACGCGTCGTCGGCCGCAGCACCCCCGCCTCGCTGACCCGGCGCCCCACCAGGGAGTTGACGAGCGTTGACTTGCCCGCCCCGGTGGAACCGCCGATGACGGCGAGCAGCGGGGCTTCGGGGTCCTGGAGCCGGGGCACGAGATAGTCGTCGAGGTGGGCCAGGAGCTCCACCCGCGTCTGCCGGGCGCGGGGCGCCCCTGGCAGCGGGAAGGGGAGGCGCACGGCGGCGACACGGTCGCGCAGGGCGGAAAGTGCGTCAAGCAGCTGGGGCCGTACGTCCAGAGTCACCACATACGAAGAATGCCCAACTATGACCGTTTTTTGAAGCGTATAGACCGTCTCTGCGCGCCGGTATCCCCCCAATCGGGGACAATGCACACCCTGGGACACTTGGGGCGAGTGGGGCGCAGGCATAACGAGTGCACAACACCCGGGGCGCAGGACGCCAAAAGCGCTGCGGGATTCGCACCTGCCTGCGATTATCGGGGTCGCTTCACTGAACCTCCACATCATGCCACGCAGGTGAAGCAGCCGGGCCAAGGCGATCGGAGCCCTATCCTTGTCCCCGGCAACAACCACAAATGGCCACACCGGCCGATCCGGGCCCAGGGCCACCACCCGGCCCCCGTAGCTCAGTGGATAGAGCAGGCGCCTTCTAAGCGCTTGGCCGCAGGTTCGAGTCCTGCCGGGGGCGCACCGCGCACGCACCATCGGGCCCTTCCTCCGGGAAGGGCCTTTGTGCTGCTCAGGGCAGGCTAGCGAGGGGGCCATAGTGGCGGCGTAAGCCCCGGACCGGCCCGCTGAGAGATCGCGGGGCGGTCCGGGGCTGTCCGGCTGTCACCGGGTTTCTGCGGGTGGCCACGGTGAATACACGGTGACGTTTTCCGGGTCCCGTGTCAGCCGTCGCCGTGCGGCAGGTCGCCCCCGGCTGCTTCGATGCGCTTCTTGAGGTCCGGAAGCTGCCCGCTGATGCATCGGGCGTACGTGGACAGCAGGACGGCGACACTGTTGCCCGCCCACTCGGCCACCTGCGCCGGCGGGATTGCGGCGTTGAGCCAGTTGGTCAGGCAGGTGTCCCGGTTGCTGTACACCCGCTTACCCAGTGGGGACTCGAATTCATGGGGTGTCAGAACCTTCTTCCGGGCACCGTTCCAGGCCCGCCGGTAGACCTTCCCGGAGAGCAGCCCGCCCTTCTCGCCGGGGAACAGCAGGTCGCCGGGCTTGAGCTTCTCCGCCTTGATGTACTCCCGCAGAATGCGCGTCAGAGCCGGACGGACGGGAACGGATCGCGTGTCGCCGTCCGCCCGCCCCTTCAGCCCTCTCCTCGTGGACTTCACCCTTGTCGGTCCAGTTCTTGCCGATCTCCGGTTGCGCCGTGTGGACCTGCAGTTCGCCCCACTGGTCTTCGGCTCCCTCATCGGGAAGCCACAAGTCTTGGACGTACAGGGCGACGGCTTCCTCTGGCCGCGGTCCGGTGTAGTACAGCGTCGCGAAGAACGCGTGCAGCCGCTGGCCGCCGCGGAGCCGCTTCCAAATGTGGTCCATCAGGGCCGCAGCGTGCACCGGACCTCGGCATCCCCGCGACCGCCGAGCCCATCCCCGTAGAAGACCTCCCCACGCGCCTGAACGAAGCCCTGCTCATCGTGTCCGCAACGGAACAATTCCTGACGACGGCCGAAGAGGCGGCCACCTGGTCGTCCTCCACGGCTACGAGACCGCCCCCGACCCAGTCATCCACTTCCGAGACCCATCGGCCTGGGGCCAGACCCACGACCGTATCCCTCTCAGCCGCCTGGCCCCTTCGTACACCGGCCGCGCGATCACCTTCGCGCCCCTGAACAGCGGAGACCCTCGATGACCGAAGCTGACGACAAAATCCCCGACCCTAACAGCGGTCGGACGATCGCCATACTCACCGAAATGCTGGAACTGGGCGACGAAACCCTCGAAGCCCACCGCGAGGTCGGGCGCATGGCAGGCCAGTACGGGATCGACATGCTTGTCGGGGTCGGCGGTGACCTCATCAAGCAGACCGCCCTGTACGCGGGCGCAGCCGGCGTCCCCGACATCGTGCTGGTCGCCGACAACGACACCGCAGCGGCCTACCTTGACTCCATCCTCCGCCCAGGCGACAAGGTCATCGTGAAGGCCTCACGCTCGGGACAGCTCTGGCAGGTCGCTCAGCGGCTCACTGGGCAGCCGGTCACCGGTTTCTGAGACCCACTCGCTGGCCAACGGAATGCTCCCCTGAGTCATCTCATGCACCACCAATTCCTCCATCGCCTGTCCTTCTTTGGCTACGGCAAATGACAGGTCGTGCAGGGCAGCAGCACGCGTGGCGAAATCCCGTCTGACCTCATCGGTCGGCCAGGGAATCTTGTGCCGGGAGAAGTCCTTGCGCCGCATGGCCCGGGCTTGTTGACCCTGGGCTAGGGCCGTCAATTCCCGCCTCTGGTGTCGCAACGAATGCAACAACCACATCCGGTCGGCCTCGGACTCCGTGTGAATCGCCAGCGTTCGCCGACCTGGGACCACAAGGGTGGTAGTCAGCACAGTCCGTACTTCACCACGGCGAGGCGCGACCAAGAGGCTGCCGGACGGGCACACAGCCTCCGGCTGTGCCACGGTGCGCGAAGTCGTCGTATCCAGGTGAACAGTCCGGCAGTTCAGCACTTCGTGGGGAGACACCCACGGCATGGTCAGTTGCTCGCTGTCCGGAGGAGTGAGCGCCACGCCGGTGGTGATCCGGCCCACCTCGCCCACTGCGCGCTCGGCGGTCGGACGCCGTCCGCATGTCTTCAGTGCGTCGATGAAGTACGCATCCGCCAGTTCCGTCGCAAGTGCCGCAACCCGAATGTTCAACACATTCTTGTGCTCCGCCAGAGAGATCAATGCAAGCAGTCGCTCCCGCACTGGCTCTGGAGGCACCGGAACCTGAAGTCGATTGAGCGCCTGCAGAGGCAGAGTCGCGTGCTCGGAGTTCGATGAGGAAAGCGTGAGGTAGCTGCGGCTCTGTTGGGTCTTGAGCCACCATCGAAGCCACAGATTCCATTTCTGGGCACGCGATTCAGGTTTCCAGCGGACAACTGCGACCGACCTGGCGACATTCCACCCTTGGTGTTCCTCCGCTGCTACTGCCGTTTCTCCAACGCGCCCTACGAGCACCACAAGGAGATCCCCAGGCCTGAGCGTGCTGCGCGGGTGCCGTTGAGCCAATTTGAGAGGGACGAAGGTGAGCTCCCGGGCATGCACGGTTCCCTCGAAGACCTCTGTGGCACCGATCATGGGCACTCCGTCGGGAACCTTCTCGGGTCGCGCAATGCCGTACGCGGTGTGCTCGATTCCAGGAAAATCCTTCAGCTCAACAACGGGCCACGGGACTGAGAGGTCATGGGGTTCTGTGGTCATGCCTGCCTTCCAGCGCATCACGGACCTGGCGCCTGGCTGCTGCGCTACGGTCCATGCGCTCATACAACTCACGCTGCCAGTTCTGCCCGCCGACTCCTGAATTCAACTTCGCGGTACTCCGCTGCTGTACGTAGCGCGCAGGAGTCAAATCGAAGCCCGCACGGGCGATTTCCTCACGGCTCGCCGCACGGCACCAAGGCACGATGCCGGGGGCATCCCCACCCTCATGCTGCCGGTCTCCCTGCCACACACGGAAGATCCCCAGAAGGTGCTCGATCGACTCCTGGTCGAACCCGCGTCGCGTACCGTCCTTCCATGTCGGCAGTTTGCCCGCATCCGCAAAGAGGACTTGATCGGCGTTCGGCCGCGCCTCGTGCGTGAGTAGCCACAGCGCCGTACTCGTGCTGGTGTGTGGAAAGAGCCATGCCGGCAAGGCCACGATGCCTACCACCAGTCCGCTTTCCAGCATCGCCCGCCGGATCAGCCCATCAGAACGATTACTGCTGTGCGCTGCCCCTGAGGAGAGCAGAACGACGGCCCGCCCCTGCGGTGTGAGGTCGGCAAGGATGTGCTGGACCCAGGCGAAGTTCGCATTGCCCGGCCGTGGCACACCCAGGCTCCATCGCTCATCCTCCTTCAGCTCACCATGCCCCCAATCCCGCATATTCACAGGAGGGTTGGTGAGGATCACATCAGCCCGGTCTGGTGACCTGCCTGCCCGGAGAGTGTCAGCGCTGCCCTTGCCGAGATCGGCATGAAATCCATGCAGTGCCAAGTTGACGGCCGCGGCATAACGCGCCATCGGGCGGATGTCCGCCCCGGACAGGCCCACTTCGCCGCCTCGGGTGCGGGCCCAGTGGGCAGCGGCGCGCAGCAGCCGTCCGCTCCCGCACGCCGGGTCCCGCACGGTCTCCCCTGCGCGGGGAGCGGCCAAGCCGGTCATGAGGTACGCCAGGGAATCCGACGTGAAGTAGTCACCACCGCGCGAATAGCGTGTCGAATACAAGTCGAGCAGCACGTCGAGCAGGCCCACGCCCTGCTCCAACTGCCGTACTTCCAGGATCAGCTCATGAAGAGCCGCGTCCATCGACGCGAAGGGACGGCTCACGCCTTCGTCACGGACCGCGGGGAGCTCATAGGCGCGGGCGACAGGTGTGCGCGGCCAGGCCACGCTGAGCATCTCACCAGCGGACCGCGAGCTTGGCCACCATGGGTGGCCCGTCGTCCCACCCGATCCAGAGTTGGGCCGGCAGTGGAGGTAGACCACTTGGAAGGCCAGTCGATACGCCGTATCGGCGTCTGTCGTACGTCGCAGCCGCTCAAGGGCTTGCAGCACACGTCGGTACTTCAGCTGCCCCGGCCCGCTCGCCCGCTTCCCCTGGGTCACGACGACTTCAGCCAGGTGACGGCAGCCAGACCGATCAGCACGGCCGCCCCACAGGCCCCGCCGCCGTACTTGACGGCCGTGACGACATTCTTCGAACCCGCGAACTCGATAATGCCGGCCATGAAACCCACCACGACAGCCGCCAGGACGACCACAACCAACAGCAGCGCTCTCTGCGACATGCCGCAACTCCCTCAGACGTCTCTACCGTTCAGCGGACCGTTCCGCGGACACGAACTTAACGGCCGGGCGCAGCCCACGTCGCGCAGCATGAGATTTTGCTCTTACTGAGGACGGGGCAGAGCCGACGACGCGGGTAGTTCGTTGAACCCGGCGGTAAAAATCAAGGAGTCTGCCGGTGGGGACCATGCCGAGCTGGTCCTGGAGTTCGGGAGGCGAGTCGTTCTGGGGTCGGGCCCGCCACCAGCGGTACGGGGTGATGGCGGGCCCGAAGCCCTCGCTGTACGGCAGCCGTACGGCGGCTACGCCTTCGGCGCCCACTCCTGAGCAAAGGTCTCCATCTGCTTGAGGACCAGGTCGATGGCCTCGCGCTCCTCCTCGGGCGGGTAGTCAAAGCGGGCCAGGACACGGCGGATGCGGGAGCGGAGCTTGGCGCGGACGGGTTCGCGGGAAAGCCAGTCGACGGAGAGGTTCTTCTTAATGTCCGCGACGAGGGTGCGGGCGATCTTGGCGAGGAGTTCGTCTCCGCCCGCCATCAGCTCGGCGAGGTCGCGGTGCGCGAGAGCGTCGTAGAAGGCGAGTTCGGCGTGGTTGAGGGGTGGGTCGAAGCGTTCGCCGCGGCTGGCTTCGGCGATGACGTCGCCGGCCATCGCAGCGAGTTCGGCGATCACCTGGGCGCTGGTCAGTTGCTGGAGCATGTAGCGCTTCATCAGGTCGTCGAGGCGTTCGGCGAAGGACTCCTGGCGGACGATGTTGTTCTTGGTGACCTCGCGCATCTTCTCCTTGATCATGCGGCGCAGGGCTTCGGCGACCAGGTGCGGGGTCTCGGAGTTCTCCATCCTGCGCAGGACGGCCTCGTTGAGGCGGGTGATGTCCAGGCGGCCGATGCCGGCTTCCTCGTACAGGTCAGTGATCTCGTCGGCGTCGACGACGGAGGCCGCGAGCTGTTCGAGGTAGAGGCGGACTTCGGCGGTCAGCGGCTGGCCATCGGCATCGCGGTTGGCGGCGTCGAGTTTGACCATCCAGGCACGGACCTCGCTGAAGAAGGCGATGTCGCGACGCCAGTCGTCCATGTCCTCGCAGCGCTCGGTGATCTCGCGGCTCATGGAGCACAGCCGGTAGAACCGGTCCAGGCGGGCCGCGGACTCCTTGAAGCGGGTGGAGAGCGGCTTGTTCGGGGGCTCGACGGTGTTGCCGGGGGTGAGGGGGTCGCGCAGGTAGTTGGACACCCAGCGCAGGGCGCGGATACGGGAGTCGGGGCGGGAGGTGTCGGCGAGCCGGGCTTCCCAGTGAGTGGGGCGCAGGAGGTCGCGGATGGTGGACAGCTCGTTCTTGACCTCGGTGATGGCGCGCTCGATGTCCGCACCGAGGGTCTTGTCCATCTTGTCGGTTTCGGAGTACTCGCCGAGGGCCTTCGTGAGGTTCTCGGTGAGCGGGGCGTAACCGACGAGCAGCCCGTCCTCCTTGCCGCGGAAGCGGCGGTTGACGCGGGCGAGGGCCTGCATCAGGTTCGCGCCCTGCATGGGGCGGTCCATGTAGAGGGTGTGAATGGGCGGGGCGTCGTAGCCGGTGAGCAGCATCGAGTGGACGATGAGCAGCTGGAGTTCGTCGTCGGGGTTCTTGGCGCGGGCCTGGACGACCTTCTGCTGAGACTTGCGCAGGGCGTGCACGCGCAGGTGCTCGGGATCTTCGCGGTCACCGTGGAAGACGATCTTCATGACGCCCTTGTCGACCTCGCTGCTCGCCCACTCCGGGCGGAGGGCGGCAAGGGCATCGTAGAGGCGTACGCAGATTTCGCGGGTGGCGCAGACGACCATGGCCTTGCCGGGGCCGCCGATCTGGGGGCGCATCAGGTCACGGCGCTGTTCCCAGTGGGTGATGAGGTCGTCAGCGAGGGTGGCTATGCGGTCGGGGGCGCCGTAGACGGTAGTCATGGTCGCGGCGTACTGGACCGCTCGGCGTCGTTCCGCGTCATCCATGCCCTCGGTGAGGGTGTTGGCCTGAGCGTCGATGGCATCGGGGTCGACGCCGGGCGGAAGCGAGACGTCGATGACGCGGGGCTCGTGGTAGACGCGGACGGTGGCCTCGTCGTCGACGGCTCGCTTGAGGTCGTAGATGTCGATGTAGTCGCCGAAGATCGCCGTGGTGTTGGCGTCCGCCTTCGAGAGCGGGGTGCCGGTAAAGGCGATGAGGGTCGCGTACGGGAGGGCGTCGCGCAGGTGGCGGGCGTAGCCGTCGAGGGTGTCGTAGTGGGAGCGGTGGGCCTCGTCGACGACGACCAGGATGTTGCGGCGGTCGGAGAGGAGGGGGTGGGCGTGGCCGGCGTCCTTCTCCTCCTTGCTGAGGCCGAACTTCTGCAGGGTGGTGAAGTAGATCCCGCCGACGCGGTTGTTCGTCAGCTTGTCGCGCAATTCCTCGCGGGTGGCCATCTGGTGGGGGGTCTGGCCGAGGAGGGTCTCGCTGTCCTGGAAGGTGCCGTAGAGCTGGTCGTCGAGGTCGTTGCGGTCGGTGATGACGACGATGGTGGGGTTGTTGAGGGCGGGGTGGCGGGATACGAGGGCGGAGGTCTCCACCATCTCCTCGGACTTGCCCGCACCCTGGGTGTGCCAGACCACGCCGGCCTGGCCGTTGGAGCGGGAGGCCTCGACGATGGCGTCGACGGCCTTGGTGACGGCGTAGTACTGGTGGGGCTTGGCGATGCGCTTGCCGCCGCCGCTGTTGCCCTTGCCGGGGACGAAGTTGACGAAGCTCTCGGCGAGGGAGAGGAAGCGCGACTGAGTGAACAGGCCGTGGAGGGCGAGGTTCAGGGCTTCGAGGCCGTCGTAGTCGGGGGCGGCTGTGTCGACGCGCTTCCCGTTCTCGTCGACGTTCCAGGGGGCGAAGTGCTCGTACGGGGTGAAGATCGTGCCGTACTTCGCGGTGATGCCGTCCGATACGAGGGCCAGGACGTTGTAGCGGAAGGCGAGGGGGAACTCCGCGAGGTAGGTGCGGAGTTGGGCGTGTGCGCCCTTGAGCGAGGCGTCCTTGTCGGCGGCGGACTTCAGCTCGATCACGGCCAGCGGCAGGCCGTTGACGTAGAGGACGACGTCGAGGCGGCGGTGGAGGTCGCCGTCGTGGAGGGTGACCTGATTGACGGCGCGGTAGGTGTTGGCGTCGGGGTCGGTGAAATCGACAAGGCGGACGGTGGGGGTCTGCTCTGCGCCGAGGGCGTCGGTGTAGGTGAGGCGGATGCCGGAGACCAGGTTGGCGTGCGCCTGCTTGTTCTCCGGGTAGGCCTCGGCGGAGGCGGGGTCGGTGGCGATACGGAGCGCGTCGCGTACGGCGGTCGGGGGCAGGTCGGGGTTCAGCCGCTCGATGGCGAGGCGCAGTTCGTCGTAGATGATCGGGTCGTCCCAGTCGCGGCGGTGGCCGGAGTTGGGGGCGATCGACTTGCCCTCGGCCGGCTCCCAGGCGAGCTGGGCGAGCTCGTCCAGGGCGAGGTTCTCCCAGGCGGACTCGGTCATCTTGCCGTCGCGCTTGGCGCTGTCATTGGCCTCGATGCTGGTCATACGGTGTCCTCCACGATTGCCTCGGCATCCTTGATGCGCAGCTTGCCCGACATGAGTTGGGGGAGCAGGGTGTCGCGTAGGGCGGCGAGACTGAGCGTTTCTTGCTCAGCGGCCAAGGCCCGCTCCCAGAGCGGTCGAAGTTGGGCATCCAACTGCTGCCGCATTTCAGGGCTCGGGGTAAATACCGGCTCATCCAAATGGCGGCGCTGGATATGCCCCATCGTGGTTGCCTTGTCAGCGGCGATCGCACGGAATTGCGCCAACTTCAGCTGGACTAGCTGATGAGCCAGCCACATCGGAGTTTCCCTCTTGGGCACGACCTTGAAAATGTGCTGGTTGATCACAGCTTCCGGGCGATACCACCTTGCAGCCGTCAAAGAACCCGACCAAGCGAAGAGGACATCACCAGGACGCGCCAGATGCTTTTCTGGAACATTGATATCGTTATACACCGTCGATGAACCAGGACCCGAGTTAATTTCGGCGATACGGATCACCATACGCCCAGTTCCCGTTGCATCCTTGGTGAACGCACGACCATTAATGAACTCTGCCGCGCCTGAGAGCGGCTGTTCAGAGAACTCATCCGGAACTGCGGCAAGCGCACCGTCATATGAAGAAGACAGCAATGCATCCGCCGTGACCGCGATGCGCTCGTTGACCTCGATCTTATCGTCCAGCGCCCCAAGGACTCCTGCGATAGCTTCCTGCTCGACACGCTCAGGGATGCAGACGTGAAACGCCTTCGCCTCGGGGTAGTAGACGGTCTGATGCGTGGTTCCGTGCGCAAATCGCCGCACGGACTCCTGCTCGGACACCAGAATATAATGGAGATATTTCGAGAAGAGGCTTGGCCCGCAAACCCAGTTCACGAAATCCTGACTGGTTGCCATCGGGACGCCCATGGTGATGACGTACCCGACAGATGCCGTTCGGGACAAACAAACCGTATCTGCGGGGAGGATCCGCGCTGAAGAATTAGCAATCCCCTCTTCCGTTACGCTCTGCAGCGTGGTTGTGATTGTTCGACCGTGGTTACCAGTCGCATCCTTGATGCCGATCCAAGGGATTTCTCCGTCCCAGTATTCTGGCTTTCGACGACTCGGCGTGTGTCCACTTTCGAGTCTGGCAATACTGGAGAGTGGGGTCCAAGAAAACCCCGGCGCGGAGGGGGTCATCGGGTTTCCAACGCTGAGCGCCCAGCGACCCGGGATAACCCCAGTCGTAGCCTCGCGCCCTCCCGTGGAAGTTTCGACCTTAGCCACCGATCCTCCCGAGCTGCTCGCAGACCACCACGTCGAGCCGAGCCGACTCTTCGAAGTGAGCGAAGAGTTCCTTCGTCAGGCGGGCGATGCGCTCGTCCACCGGTTCGGCGTCCGGGTCTTCCTCGATCTCGGTCGCGCCGACGTAGCGGCCGGGGGTGAGGACGTAGTCGTGCTTGGCGATCTCGTCGAGCTTCGCGGTGTAGCAGAAACCGGCGACGTCCTCATACGAAAGACCCTTGTCACGGGCGGACTTGGTGCCCCGCCAGGCGTGGTAGGTGTCGGAGATCTTCTCCAGGTCGGCCTCGGTGAGGACACGCTCGGTGCGGTCGATCATCGTGCCCATGTTGCGGGCATCGATGAAGAGGACTTCGCTGCGGCGGTCGTCCAGGGCCTTCGCGCCCTGGGGCGTCTTGTCCTTGGTCAGGAACCACAGGCAGGCCGGGATTGCCGTGGTGCGGAAGAGGTTGCCCGGCAGGGCAACCATGCAGGCGATCAGGTCGGCGTCGACCATTGCGGCGCGGATCTCCCCCTCGCCGGACTGCTTGCTGCTCATCGAGCCGTTGGACAGGACCACACCCGCCGAGCCACGGTCTCCGAGCTTGGAGACGATGTGCTGGAGCCAGGCGTAGTTGGCATTGGACTGCGGCGGGGTGCCGTAGCGCCAGCGCGGGTCCTCTGTCTTCCGTGCCCAATCGGACATGTTGAAGGGCGGGTTGGCCATGACGAAGTCGGCCTTGAGGTCGGGCAGCTTATCGTCGGCGAAGGTGTCGGCCCAGCGTTCGCCGACGCCCTTGGGGTCCATGCCGTGGACGGCGAGGTTCATCTTGGCCAGGCGCCAGGTGCGCTCGTTGGCTTCCTGGCCGTAGACGGCGATGTCGTGGCTGTGGTCCACGCCGCGCCGCCGGGCGACGAACTTCGCCGACTGCACGAACATGCCGCCCGAACCGCAGGCCGGGTCGTACACCCGCCCCTTGTACGGTTCCAGGACCTCCACCAGCAGCTTCACCACGCTCGCCGGGGTATAGAACTCACCGGCCCGCTTGCCCTCAGCCCTCGCGAACCGCTCCAAAAAATACTCGTAGACCTCGCCGAGCACGTCCTGTGCGGGGCGGTCGCCGTGGCCGGTGAAACGGGCGTCGGAAATGAGGTCGACGAGTTCCTTCAGACGCTTCTGGTCGACGTTTTCCTTGTTGAAGATCTTAGGGAGGACGGTGTTGAGGGCCTTGTTTTCCTTCATCAACTCGTCCATCGCGGCATCCAGGAGGCTGCCGACACCGCCCTTGGCGCTGGCGGCGTTCTCGGAGATGTAGTCCCAACGGGCCTTCTCCGGAACCCAGAAGACGTTCCCGTTGGTGTACTCGTCCTTCTCTTCGAGGAACGCTGCACGCCGGTGCTCGGGAATCTCCGCGAGCTCGGGGTCGGCCGCCAGCTGGGCGCGGCGTTCGATGAAGGCGTCGGAGACGTACTTGAGGAAGACCAGGCCCAGGACGAACTCCTTGTACTGGGCGGCATCCATGGACCCGCGGAGCTTGTCCGCGGCCTTCCACAGGATGTCCTGGATCTCCTTGGTGCTGGAGACGCCGGGCAGTTCGCCCTGTCCAGCTGCGGCTCGCTTGCGCGGAGGCATCGTTCCTTCTTCCATGTCGATGGTCATCGGTCGGGGGTTTCACCAATGGCGGGGCCGATGGTGAGAGTGCCGTCGGCCAGGCCGGCGACGGTCAGCAGCTTCGCTTCGGCCAGAGCATCGGCCTGGGCGCGCAGCAGTTGTTCGCGGCGTTCGGCCTCGGCCATCAGGGCATCGAAGCGTATGACGTCCGACGGGCTGAGGTCTGGCAGTTGGTAGTCCTCGATGCGGCGGGAGGGGCGTACTGCTCCGGGGCTGCGGCCCGTGCCGCGTGCGGCTCCCAGCAGGGCGGCCAGGACGCGCGGGGTCAGGGGGTGTTCGGCGTCGGGGTTGACGCGCAGTATGCGGGCGGGGAACGCGGCGATGCCGTAGCCGTCCGGGTCGACGTACAGGCCGAGTTCAGGCGCCAGGGTGTAGATCAGGTCGCCGGGGCGGGTGAGAGCCGTCTGCTCGTACTTATCGGCCAGTACAAGGCGGTCGATGCGCCGCTCCCCCACCGTGGCGCGCCCGGTGACTTCCTCGGGGCCGAGGACCACGTGGCCGCCTTCGGCACTCACGTGCTTCGCGTCGAGGCGGTGTCCCCTGACCCGGGTCACCCGTCCCTGACTGATGAGTTTGCCCAGGGTCGTACGGGCGGGCCGTGGGCCGGTTCGGTGCTGGACGTTGCCGCGATAGGGGCCGGTGGCGTCCTCGTACGACCGAGCCTGGGTACCGGCCCGCTCCAACTGGGCTTCTGCTTCGGCGATCAGTGCGGGGCGTTCGGTCACCCTGCGCGCCAGGATCTGAGAGGCGGGTGGGGCCGGTGGCATGAGCGGACCGCGGAATGCCTGGCCCAAGCTGTCCAGGGTGACCGCGCGCCCGTAGCGCGGGTCATGGCCGTCCAGGCGGCGCAGTCCCTCGGCGCGCCAGAGCAGAACGTCCTCGACCAGGTGGGCACGTACCGTCGCGGTCAGTTCCTCTGCCGCGACGTCGACGAGCAGGACGTAACCCTCGGCCTCACGGACCGGGGTACGGGTGAGCACCCACAGAGCGGGGCGGTACCCGGGCCGGTAGGGCAGCAGGCCGCCCGGCAGGGCGATGACGGCCTCCACGATGCCCTCGCGCAGGAGGCCCGTGCGGAACTGCGCCGCCTCCGCGTCAGAGAGAGTGTCCACCAGCGCGGCGGCAGGGCCAAGGACAAGAGCGGTGCAACCCGGGCCGAGGAGATCCGCGATGTACCCGACGCCCTCCAGAGTGGCGAGGGCGGACCTCTCTTCGCCCGGCTGGTAAGGGAGTTGAGTGATGACCAGGTCCGGGTCGGAGAGGCCCTCTTCTATCCGGGTTCCGGTCTGGACATCGAGTTCCATCTCTTCGATGCCGGCCAGCAGAAGACGGCGGCGGGCGATGCGAGCCAGCCGCTCGTCCCTCTCCGCGGCCAAGGCGGTGAGGCACTCAGGAGTCTCGGATTCACGGATCAGGGAAGCGAGCAAGTCGCCGGTTCGGGCATGCGGGTCGGCGAGCGTGACTGGTCCATCGCGCTCGATACGGTCTGGGAGATCGGCAAGCTGCGCGAGCAGTTTGTGCAGTTCGGGCGCCAGGGCGTCGGCGGTCAGGTCGGGCAGGCGCAGGCGGGAGCGTGCGGCGAGCAGCCATTCGTACGCGCCGCGCTCTCCGTAGACTGCCTCGGTCATGTCTTCGGCCAGCCGGGCCAGCTCCGCGATCTCGGCACCGGCGCCCCGTACCTCGCGCAGGACGAATTCGTCCTCGGAGTCCATCCGTTCGGCTCGGTGCAACAGGGATGCTCGTACGTCCTCGGAAGTCGTCTGCCGCTCCGGACCGTCAGCGGCAAGGGGCTTCTCGTCGAGGTGGCGCAGGCACAGCAGTGCACCGAGGGTCTCGACGGTGCGCAGCGGGTCGGTGCGGTCGGCATGCGCGGTGATGCCATGCAGGACGAGGTCCGCGCGCAGGTCTTCCGGGGCCGATTTGCCCAGACCCGCGGCGATCAGCCAGTCGGCGACCTGCTCCCCGTCGAACAAGGGCTGCCCTGCGACCTGGGTCACCGGCGGGGGAAAGTCCGCGTACCGGCGCTTCCAGTTACTGACGACCGGGCGCTGGACCTTCGCCAGTGCGGCGATCTCAGGCATCGAGAGCAGTGCGGCAGCAGGCGGCTGCGGGGAGGGGGTGAGCGGGGTCGCCGTGCTGTCAGCCATGAGGCTCATCTCCTCTCTGCAGGAACATAAGGTGGTGGTTGTCCGTATTTGTCACGTAGACCTCTGCCGCTTCGGGATTCGCCTCACTCTAGACCTGAGCAGCGCTCTTATACCAACGAATGTTTGATAACGAGGGTTATCAAACATTCGTTGGCTTCTTCTCTGGCATGGCTGTCACTCTCGAATCGCACCCGCCCAGCAGCACGACGGGCATCGCGGATCGCGACGGTGCCCCACCGTCCCCGTGCACCACGCCGAGAGGAACCACACGATGACCCTCACCATGCCGACCGGCACCATCGAAGGCATCCAGCTCACCGCCACCCCGTTCCGCCCCGACGCGGCGATCGGGACGATGGGCCTGACGACGATGCTCCAGCTCGTCCCCAACCCGAAGAAGGAAGAGGACAAGCGCGCACTGAAGTACGCCACCGGAGCCGTCCGTCGGCACGCTGAGCTTCGCGCCCTGGTCCAGCGCACCCTGACCACGCAGAAAGACCGCAACGTCATCGACTACGCCGCCTACATCGCGGCCGGTGTCAATGGCGAACACGGTGCTGCCTGGTCCCTGCCGCCCGTCACCCTGTGGCTGGACGGTCGCCCCGGCGCGATCGGCGAGGAACTGATCCCGGGTAGCGGCATCCGTACGCTCACTGTGATCCCTGGCTCCCCGGTCGTCGCCATCGACGGCGAGACCCAGGTCACCGCCTGGCACACCCTCTACGACGAGCCCGAGCGCTTCGGCGTCACCTACGAGCGTCTGGCGCAGGTCCGTATCCCCTTCGAGCTGTACTTCGGCCTCAGCGTCGAGGACGCCCGGCAGATCTTCTACGACCGCAACGTCGAGGGCGTCCCCGTCGCGAAGAACCTCGCCATGTCCATGGACCAGCGCGATATCGGCACGCAGCTCGCCCACCGCATGGCCGCGGCCGTGAAGGTCGAGCACGACGGGAAGATCGTCCCCTTCACCAAGCTCGTCCAGACCCGCAAGCGCCAGCTGACCCGGACCGACCCGGAACTGGTCACGCTCTCCGCCCTGCGCGTCCTGGTGATCACCGCCCTGCACGGTCGTGGCGGGCTCGGCCTGTCCTCCTCCACCGTGCACGCCGACGACCTGCCCAAGGGCGTAAGCATTGAGCAGGCCGAGCGCGAGCTGGTCCCGCTGCTGTCCGCGCTGGTCTCCCGCCTCTACCCGAACTTCGCCGCCCGCGACGCCGTCTCTGCCCCGGCCGTCCTGGCCGGCCTCGGCATCGCCGCCCACCAGGCCACCAGCTGGGTCACCGCCGGCCAGCGCCTGAGCGCCGAGGAGCTGCACGGGCTCCTGGAACCGGTCCGCTTCGAGCGCGAGGCCCGCTACTGGGACGGCGTCGCCGCCAGCGCGAATGCCACCGGGACCCTCAACTTCGGCGGCGGTGCCAAGGACTCCGGTGGTCGCGTCGCCGACGCCTTCCTCGGCCCGGACACCGAGTACGGGCGCAAGATCCGCGGCTGGTAAGCCTACGTCGGGGGCCGGTCCACCCGGCCCCCGACGCCCCTCCACAGCTGTGCCGCCTTCACTGACCGTTCAGTGGACCATCGCCCGTCCGCCACGTCGGCACGGCGGGCGAAACTCCAACTCCTCCCCCGCTCCGCCTGCCTCCGGCGTCGACCGCCATCACAACCGCCCCGCGTGTCTCATCGCCATTGACGATCAGTCATCACATACGGAACGCTTCCTGCCGCGGCAGGGGAAGCCGCGATTCCCGAGGAGGGACCAAGGCCTTGGAGCCGACAGAAGAGCAGCAAGCCGCCCGTGACGTCTTCGTCAACGGCAACGACCTCGCCCTGGTGGCCGGAGCGGGAACCGGCAAGACCTCCACTCTGACCTTGATGGGCGCCTCCACCCGGAAGCGGGGCCTGTACGTGGCCTTCAACCGGTCCATCGCCGACGAAGCCGCCCGGAAGTTCGGGCGGAACGTGGAGTGCCGAACCGCCCATTCGCTGGCGTTCCGGGCGGTCGGAGGCGCGTACCGGGAACGTCTGAACGTCTCGGCGCGCATCCCCGCCCGGGAGACCGCCCGGCTCCTCGGCATCACCCGGATCCTGCCCATCGGTGCCCAGCGCATCACCGTCAACCACCAGGCCCGCCTGGTGATGGGGATGATCCGGAAGTTCTGCTACTCCACCGACCGGCAGGTCGTGGCCCGCCACGCCGAGTGGGTCAACGGGCTCGACTCCTCCGGTCAGGACTACCTCGCACGTCACCTCCTGCCGTACGCCCATCAGGCCTGGGACGACATCTGCTCTCCCACCGGCAAGCTCCGCTTCGAGCACGACCACTACATGAAGGTGTGGGCGCTGGGCCGTCCCGTCCTCGCCGCCGACTTCGTCCTGCTGGACGAGGCCCAGGACACCAACCCGGTCCTGGAGGAGGTGTTCCTCGCGCAGGACGCCCAGCGCGTCTGTGTCGGTGACCCGGCCCAGCAGATTTATGGGTGGCGCAGCGCCCGGGACGTGATGACCGGGTTCCCCGCCGAGCAGCTTCACCTGACCCGGTCCTTCCGCTTCGGTCCGAAGATCGCGCACGTGGCCAACCGGTGGCTCCATCACGCCGAATCCGAGATGCAGTTGACCGGTTGCAGCCCCGACAGAGGCCGGGTGGAGAAGCTGTACCACTCCGACGCGGTGCTGTGCCGGGGCAACGGCGACGCGATGCAGGAGGTCTTCGCCTTCCTCGAAGCCGGAGTTCCGGTTGCGCTCGCAGGTGGCGGCAACGCGCTCCTCGGGATCGCGAAGGCCGCACGCGATCTCCAGTCGGGCCGCCGGACCAGCCATCGCGAGCTATTCCTGTTCTCCGACTGGGGCGAGGTGCAGGACTACGTCGAGCACGACACCGCCGGCCAGGATCTGCGGGCGACCGTGCAGCTCATCGACGCCCACGGTCCGGACAAGATCGAGCAGGCGGTCAACCGGCTCTCGCACGAGGACCAGGCCCGGGTCGTGGTCTCCACCGCGCACAAGGCCAAGGGCCGAGAATGGGCGAGCGTACGCATCTCCGGCGGGTTCAGCGCGCCCTCCGTGAACGACAACGGCGTACAGAATTCGCTCAGCACCGCCGAAGCCCGCCTCATCTACGTCGCGGTCAGCCGGGCCCGCCAGGCCCTCGACCCTGAGGGCGTCGCGTGGATCGACGAGTACGAACGGGCCCTCGCGCAGTCGCAGCGTGTCCCCACCCCGCGCGAAATGATCAACCTCAGCCTGACCGGCCAGCTCCGGTACGACTCCTCGCCCGTCTCCCGGTTCATGGCCGAGCACCTCCCCCTCAGCCAGAACGTCGTACGCGACTACCTCAGCCGGATCACCTCGCTTCCCCACCCCGTCCAGCCCGTCGACGTCCGCTACCCCAACTGGTCCGCGCTCGGGCACGCCATCGACTACCGCCTCCGGCTCTCCTTCGGCAGCAGCCTCGGCTCCGCCGTCACCCATGGGGTCTTCGCCCTCGGCACCGACATTCCCCTGCGCGGCGAACCGGACGGAGCCCGCTCTGCCCTCCACGAAGCGGGCCGCGAACTCCTCAAGACCATCGCCGCCAATCTCGCCACCCCGGGCTTCCTGCCCGAGGACGACATCGTCCGGCTGTGTTTCGTCGCCGGATTCTTCGAGGACATCATGCGCACCGGCGAAATCCGCCGCTACAGCATGCTCGCCGACGCCACAGCCGACACCCGGCTCACCGACCTCACCGCCGCCGTCCCCGCGTACGTACTCGACGACATCAAGCGCCAACTGCACCTCTCCGCGGAACCCCTGGCCCCTTTCCGCGCGCTTCCCGCCCCGACCAAGACCTGCGGACCGGTCTTCGCCGGAAGCGCCGACATCGGCGGCGCCGACGCCGACTTCGTACTCGACGGCCTGCTCCTCGACTGCAAGGCCGCCAAGAACCCCCGAACACTGGGCCGCGACGAGATCCACCAGCTCGCCGGATACCTCCTGCTCGACTACGACGACGTCCTCGGCATCAACCAGGTCGGCCTCTACCTCTCACGACAAGGCGGCCTCATCACCTGGCGTACCGACGACTTCCTCAAACTGCTCGGCTCCCCGCTCGCCCTACCCGACCTCCGGGCCGCCCTCCGCACGCACCTCCGCGGCGCAGCAACGGGCCCTTGACCCCCACACGAACCTGACACGGAACACCTCTGGCCGAGTCTCGCCCTACCCGTGCAGTTCCCTTCCTGGTCCTCTGGAGGAGAGGGAGACCGCAGGCGGTCCGCTGAGGGGGCGGCTGCGGCCGGTCGCCCATCGGGGGTGGGGTACGGGTGGGTACGTCATCACGGTGGGAGGGCCCACGGGGCGGCCCCGAGGCAGCCGCCGACTGGGGCCGGATCAGCGGGCGCCTGTCACGCTGGCGGGCGGAACAACCGGACGCCCCGGCGAAGCTGGACCGGATCGCCGAGGACTACCTGGAGGCACTGCACCGGACCTTGCGCGAAGATCCGTCCGCCTTCGGTCTTCACGATGCGGCGTGCGCGGCGGGTGAGCGCTTGGCGGTGGTGATGGACGCGTTGCCGACGCCGGGCGGCGTGGAAGGTGATCCGGAAGGCCCGGGCTCTCCGGGGCCGCCGGATTTCTTGGCCTCCCCGGGCTTCTCGGACTCCTCCGAGGCCGGAGGCGACGACTTCGTCTCCCGTTTCACCGCAGCCGTCGGCAGCGAAGGCGGCACGCTCACCGACGCAGCAGTACGGCGGGCCGCAGCAGCAGTCGCGGACCGCATCAGGCGCAAGCACCCCGAGGCGCTCGCGCCCGGCGGAAGCGGCTGGTCCGGCGATCTGCTCTGCCTCCTCTACCAGTGGTTCTTCGCGGGAGTCGTGGCCGAGTTCCTGCGGATGGTCATCGCGGAGAAGGTCAAGCTGATGGTTCCGGTCCTGCCCCTGGTCGACTCGGAGGACCGGATAGCTGGCTGGGTCGCGAAGCAGGTCCTGCGTCTGCTTCCGAGTCCGTGTGAGGAGGCCGAACGGCTCGCGGAAGCGGCGGAGCAGGAGGAAGGGGAGGCTTCGGCCCTGGAAGAGCCGCTACTCGCCACCCTCGGTCAGGTCGCGCGCGGCTTGGTCCCCCGCGCGGTCGGCACCGCACTGGGACTGCTCACAGAACCCGGCTCCAGCACAGGCCCGCACCCCCCTGCTGACGAGGAGGCACCGGCCGCATGACCACCACTCCCACTTCCGCCGCCTTCGCTTCCACCACCCCCACTCCCACCACCGCCCTCACTTCCTACTTCTGGCTCCCGCGGCCGAAGGCCCCCTCGCCCGGCCCCCAGTGGCAACCCCTGAGCGACAACCTTTACTGGGAGTCCGCCAAACGCGCCCCTGACCAGCGCCCCCTCTTCGCCCCCATCCCTGACTGGGCCGACGATCTTGAACGCGTCGCACGTGCCGTCTTCGCCGCGGACCGCTGCACCTCCAGGGACGCGGAGTTCGACCGCTGGACCCGCCGCCTCCGCCTCTCGGTACCGGTCACCGAGCCGGACGCCTGGCGCCGGGCCCTCCCCCACCTCTCCGCGCTGCTCACGACGCTGACGGGCGACCGCTGGGAACTGGAGTTCCGCCCGATCGGCACCGACTGCCCGGACAAGAACCAGCCGCTGCCTCTGGCCCCTGAGGGATACGCCGGCGAAGTCGCCCTCTTTTCCGGCGGCCTCGACTCCCTGGGCTGGCTGGCCCAACGCTCCGCCGCTTCCGACCCACGCACGCTGCTCCTGGTTTCGTTCCCCGAGGGGAATCTGGGGCGAATGCAGAAGGCGGTGTACGAAGCGGTGGAGCGCCGGAGCAAGCGCCCTCTGCGCCTCATCGAACTGAGCCAGAACGTGCGCAGGCCGAAGGGGTTCACGAAAAGGATGGACCGGACCACGCGTTCACGCGGCCTGCTCTACACGGCCACCGCAGTCTCCGCAGCAGCCGCCGAGCAGGTCCCCGTCGTCCACCTCCCCGAGAACGGCCAGCTCGCCCTTAACCCGCCCCTGTCCGCCGCCCGTTCCGGCGCATGCTCCACCCGCTCCGTACACCCGTGGACACTGCACCACCTCAACCGTGTCATCGCCGAGATCGCGAACCCACCGGAGTCGGCGGTACGGATCGTCAACCCCTTCGCTTCCCTCACCAAAGGCGAGGTGTGCAAGGCGGCCCAGGACACCGACCTGCCACAGAGTGTCCTGGAATCCACCGTCAGCTGCGGCGCATCCCCCGTCCACCGACCAGGCCCCGTCAACATCCCCCACTGCGGCCTCTGCTTCCCCTGCCTGGTCCGCCGCTCCGGCCTCCTACACGTGTACGGCGAGGACGGCACCCAGTACGCCGCACACCCGTGGAACACCTCTCTCCCCCCGGACCTCACCAAGCACTGGCGCGCGCTGCAACGCTGGCTGGAGAAACCGTTCACAGTGCTCGACCTGATCGCGGACACCCCCCTGCCGCCCGACGCAAAGCCCGCGGAAATGCTAGAGGTTGTGGAGAGGGGCAGGGAAGAACTGCGAGCACTTGTCTCCTACGCACGAACCCATCGACACACAGCCTGAACTAACTTCCCCCACCGGACCGTTGAGGGTACGCAAGTGACACAGGAGCGGTCCGGACGATGCTCCACGCCCGTCACCACCGGCCGATGTCACCCATCGGGCCGATATGCGCCCACGCCGTCTTGCTCGGCCCGTTGAGCTCGCCCACGCCCCGGGGGCGCTCGGGGTGCATCGGTCGTCGTCGACGGATGGTTATGGCTGGTGGCCGTGTCGGGCGGCTTACCGCGTCAGCCGGACGACCACCTCCACCACCAGCCACCCTCACCCCCGACCACCGGTTTCACCGATTCCCAAGCTCCGAGTCCCCCGCCGATGGCCCCACTTCACGCAACGGTCGACAGAACACTGTCGGGCGCGTCAGCCGACACCGGTC
This sequence comes from Streptomyces sp. NPDC021093, assembly GCF_044333135.1. Classification (NCBI taxonomy): domain Bacteria; kingdom Bacillati; phylum Actinomycetota; class Actinomycetes; order Kitasatosporales; family Streptomycetaceae; genus Streptomyces; species Streptomyces sp. NPDC021093. The sequence continues at coordinate 433,365 of NZ_JBIRQJ010000006.1, forward strand.
TTCGCCAGATGGGCCGACATCTTCACGACCAGGGAATCGCCGGGGGAAACGGGCGATGACGGGGCACGACCAGCCCCTGCGTGTGGCTCCTGCCGGGGGCGCACAGCGCACGCACCATCAGGCCCTCCCTTCGGGGAGGGCCTTTGTGCTGCTCAGGGCAGGCTAGCGAGGGGGCCATAGCGGCGGCGTAAGCCCGCGGCCCGGCGGCGTGGGGCCGTGGTCAGCCGGTGGCGAGGTCTTCCGGGGTGGGCTCCGGCAGGTGTTCGTCCCAGACCGCGGCCCACGCGAGCGCGGAGCGGAGGCCGTCGGTGAGGGTGCGTTCGGCGCGCCAGCCGAGCAGGCGTTCCGCCCTGTCCGTGCGGGTGAACGCGCCCGGTGCGTCGCCGGGGCGGGGCGGGACCACGACGGACCTGAGGGGCGTGTCGGCGACCTGGTTGAAGGCGGCCAGCAGTTCGAAGACCGTGGTGCCGGTGCCGGTGCCGAGGTTGATCACGGTGGAGCGGGTGCCGGAGGGCAGCGCCCGGTCGAACTGCCGGAGGGCCGCGACGTGGGCCGCGGCCAGGTCCCAGACGTGGAGGTAGTCGCGGATGCCGGAGCCGTCGCGGGTCGGGAAGCCGTCGCCCGCGACCCGGAAGGCCGACCCGGTCTCGTACGCCTCGATCAGTTTGCCCACCACCTGGCGGGTCCTCGGGAGCTGGGTCCCGGTGCGCAACTGCGGGTCGGCGCCCAGGGGGTTGAAGTAGCGCAGCGAGAGGGTCCGCAGCGGGGTCACCCTGGAGATGTCCCCCATGATGTCCTCGCAGATCGCCTTGGAGCGTGCGTACGGGCTCTTCGGGTCGACGTCCGACTCCTCGTCGACGGTGAAGTCGGCGCCCGCGCGGTAGACCGAGGCGGAGGAGCTGAAGATCAGCCGCTCGCAGCCGTTGCGCAGGAGGTGCGAGAGGAATTCGAGGGTTTTGGTGACGTTGGAACGGTAGTAGCCGACGGGGTCGTCGACCGAGTCGGGGACCACGATGAGTGCCGCGCAGTGAATTACCGCGTGGATGTCCGGGTGGTCGGCGTAGATGCGGTCGACGAGTTCGCCGTCGGCGATGTCGCCTTCGTAGAAGATGCGGCCGGTGGTGAATTCGCGCCGTCCGGTCACCAGGTTGTCGAGGACGACCGGCGTGATTCCGGAATCGAGGCAGTACGACGCGACGCTGCTGCCGATATAGCCGGCGCCGCCCGAGATCAGGACCTTCATGTGGCCGCCCTTCATGGGGTGTTCAGGTGAGGGAGATAGAGGTGAGGGAGGTGGGGGTGAGGGAGGTGGGGGTGCCGGTGGTGGAGTTCACCGAGAGGCGTACGAGGGGGTGCAGGCCGTACGTGGCGCCGGTGCGGCGGTCCGGTCTGCGGGTGTGCAGCATTCCGGCGTCGACCAGCGCCTCCAGCAGCCGTTCGGCCTCCGCACGGGGTACGACGAGTGCCCTGGCGGCGCCCTCCGTGTCGACCTCCGGGGCGTCGAGCAGGGCGAGGCGGTCCAGGGCCGCGGCCGTGTCGGGGGCCAGGCCGTCCCTGGCCGAGCGCAGGCGGGCCCCGACGTCGAGATCCCCGAAGCGCAGTACGTCGAGGCGGCGGCCGGGGTCCGCGAGGCGGTGGGCGAGCAACTCCGGCTGCCAGTACGGACGGCAGGCGATGCGGGTGCCCACCACGCGGATGGCCAGCGGGAGGCCGGCGCAGTGGGCGAGTACGGCGCGGGCCTCCTCCTCCACTCCCGCGATCCGGGCCTCGCCCGCGGTCGCCGCGAGGAGTTCCAGCGCGGCGCTCTCGCCCAGCGGCTCCAGCACCGTGATGCGGGCTCCGGCGACGGAGGGCAGCGGCGTCCGCGAGGTCACCATCACCGCGGCCTGGGGGGTGTTGGGCAGGAGCGGCGCGAGCTGCGTGTCCGAGGCCACGTCGTCCAGGACCACGAGCAGCCTGCGGCCTGCGAGGGCCTGGCGGTAGCGGCTGGTCAGGGCGGTCGGACCGAGCCCCTGGAGCTCCCGGTCGGGGTGGCCGAGGGCGCGGAGCAGCACCGTGAGCACCTCTTCGGGCGACCTGGCGCTGCCGTCGTCGGCACGCAGCCGGGCGAACAGCTGGCCGTCCGGGAAGTGCCCCCGGGCGGCGTGGGCCGCGCGCACCGCGAGGGCGGTCTTGCCCACGCCCGGCATGCCCAGGATCACGGTGCGCCTCGGCCGCCAGGCGCCGTCGACCGGGGTGCGGTCGCAGGTCAGCTCCTCGTGGATCAGCGAGTGCTGGACCTCGCGCCCGGTGAAGTCGGCGATGTCGGGGGGCAGCATCAGCGGCACGGCCGCCGTCCGGGTGTCCGCGCCGCGGACCCGGTCGTCGAGCACGGACTGGTACACCGCGTTGAGGGTCTCGCCGGGGTCGACGCCCAGCTCCTCGACGAGGAGCCGGCGCCCCTGTTCGTACAGGCGCAGCGACTCGCCCTTGCGGCCGGTGCCCGCCAGTGCGGTCATCAGCTGTCCGCGCAGGCGTTCGCGCAGCGGGAACTCGCGGACCAGGCCGGTCAGTTCCGCGACGAGCTGCTGGTGCGTGCCGCGTTCGAGGTCCGCGGCGATCCGGTTTTCGAGGGTGGTCAGGCGGCTCTCCACGAGGCGGGGCGCCTCCGCGTCCGCGAGCTGCTCCGTGACGTTGGCGAGCGGCGGCCCGTGCCACTGGGAGAGGGCCTCGCGCAGCAGCAGGCTCGCCGTGCCCGCGTCGCCCTCGGCGAGTGCCTCGCAGCCTGCGGTGTTCACCCGCTCGTACGCGTCGACGTCGAAGGAACTCCCGCCGATGTCAAGGGCGTAGCCCGGAGACACCCGGGTGAGGGAGACCGGGTCGCCGAGTAACCGGCGGATCCGGGAGACATGGGTGTAGAGCTGGGCGCTCACCGTCGCGGGCGGATCCCATCCCCACAGCAGAAGGCTGAGTTTCCGGTCCGACACCACTTCGCCGCGTGCGAGCAACAATGCGGCGAGCACCGTCCGTTGTTTTACACCGGACAGAAGAATGCGTCGCCCTTCGTGGCGCGCCTCGACCCGGCCGAGAATTCGGAATTCCATGAAGTCCCCTCCCCCTATTCATGCCTCCCTGCTTTTCGAATCACGGTGGAAGCTAACACGGGCAACTGCCGGGCCGGGGCTGCCGATTCCGGCGTTCCTGACCGAAGGGCCAACTTCTGGGCGCCTCCGGGGAGTTGGCTGCGATGGAGGGTCTGCGCCGGGGGAGCTCGGGTTGTCCCGCTGGCGGGACAACGGGACGGCGCACGGACACCGTACGAACGCCGTACGGACGCCGTACGGGCATGGACCGGGTGCTCGAACAGAGGGAATCATCTGTTCGAGTGGACCGTTGACGCAGGTGTCCTACCGCCACGGTCCGGGTCCACTGACGCACGTCCCGCACCACCGCAACCATCCACGGGGGATTGGCATGTCGGATTCACGACAGCGCATGCACACCACTTCACCGAAAACCGCTTCACCAGGATCCGCTTCACCCGACCCGCAGACGCCTGACCAGCAGACGCCCGACTCGCAGATGCACGACTCGCAGATGCACGACTCGCAGACTCCCGCCCGGCGGACCGCCGCCCCGCAGGAGCCCGTCGCCGAAGGCACCGCCCTTCAGCTGCCGCCCTCCATTCCCCTGGAGGAGTGGCAGGACATCGGCAGGAAGATCTTCGGCGCCGCCGACTCCACCTCCTGGTGGCTGGGCGACTGGCTGGCGTACGGGCGTTCCACCTACCCGGACCGCTACCGGCGCGCGGTGGAGGAGACGCTGCTCGACTACCAGACGCTCCGCAACTACGCCTGGGTCTCCCGGCGTTACGCACCGCGCCGGCGCAGGGCCACGCTGAGCTTCCAGCACCACGCGGAGCTGGCCAGCCTCCCCGAGGCCGAGCAGGAGTACTGGATGGACCGGGCCGAGCGGCTCAACTGGTCCAAGAGCTTCCTGCGCAACAGGGTGAGGGCCGCCCGGCAGGGCGAGGAGCCCGCTGCCGTCGAGGCCCGGGTGGACATCCATCTGAACCTGCCGCAGGAGCGGCGGACGCGCTGGGGCCAGGCCGCCTCGGCCGCCGAACAGGACCTCCAGTCCTGGGCGATGTCCATGCTCGACAGCGCCGCGGCACACATCCTGCGGCGGGGCGAGGCCGCGTAAAGCGCCCCGGCAATTCACCTTTCCCTTCATTGCCCCGGCGCCGAATCCGACGTTACGGTCGGAGATGAATCGGCGACGAAGGAGCCCTGGAAACTCATGTCGGAAATTGAGACGAAGACAGTCACTGACCCGCTTTTCATCGAGGAGTTCACGGAGCTGATCCGCAGGACGGCAGCCACCATTTGCGCCGAGCAGCCCGACATTCCGGAGCCCGAGGAACTGCGCGACCTGGATTCCTTCTCCATGGTCCAGGTGGTGCTCGACCTGGAGAACTCGCTCGACGTCAAGGTCCTTGAGGAGCTGGAGGGCTTCGACGGGCGGACGTTCCGTGAGCTCGCCGAGCTCGTCGAGGAGCTCGCGGAGCGCAAGGACGCGTCCGCCGCACTCACCACCGCCGTGCGGGAGCGCCTCGCAGGGGACGGCTCATGAGCGAGGTCGGCGCTGCGGACGGCACGTACCTGGTGGTCGTCAACGACGAGCAGCAGTACTCGATCTGGTGGGCGGAGCGAACGCTTCCGGACGGTTGGTACGCCGAGGGGGGCCGGGGCAGCCGCGAGGAGTGCCTGGCCCGCATCGACGAGCTGTGGACCGATATGCGCCCGCTCAGCCTGCGTCGGCGGATGGAATCCGCAGGGGTCTGAAAAAGAGGCTGACGAAGCAGCTGAAGAAGAGAAGTGATGCGTGCTCCGGATCGGGTGGAGCACGCATCACTTTTTGCGTTCGAGACTCTATTCTCGGCATATGAATTCATCGCACATAGCCATGTTCAGCGTGGGGACGCACGGCCATGTCCAGCCGAACATCGAAGTAATTCGGGAGCTGGTCGACCGGGGTCACCGCGTCACGTATTCCATTCCCGAGGCATTCGCCGAACTCGTCGCGTCGACCGGTGCGGAGCCCAGGATCTACACCTCCTCGCTCCCGCCGCGCGACGAGCCGGGCGCCTGGGGCACCGACATGCTCGACCATCTGCGGCAGTTCCTCGCGGACTCCGGCCGGGTGCTCCCGCAGCTCCTGCGCACGTACGAGCACGACCGGCCCGATCTGGTCCTGTACGACCCGGTGGCCTACGCGGCGCGGGTCCTGGCCGATCGCTGGCAGCTGCCCGAGGTGCAGCTCAGCCCGACCGCCGTGGGCTGGGACGGCGACGTGGACATGGACGAGGCAGCGGCCGACCGCTGGCTGTCCGTCAACCAGCTGGGGCTCGGCCGGCAGCGCGACACGCGCCGCCCGCGGCGCTGCATCGCGCTGATCTCGAAGTCGCTCCAGCCGCACGCCGACCTCGTGGACGGCTCCGTCTACGACTTCACCGGGCCGTGCCGCGGCAGGAGCACTCAGCACGGCGACTGGCAGCGGCCTGCGGACGCGGAGCGGGTCGCGCTGATCTCGCTGGGCACGATCTACACCCACGCCCCCGAGTTCTACCGGGAGTGCCTGGCCGCCTTCGGTGACCTGCCGGGCTGGCACGTGGTGCTCCAGGTCGGCAAGAGCCTCGACACCGACGCGCTCGGGCCCGTGCCGGAGAACGTCGAACTCTGCGAGTGGTTCCCCCAGTTGAGGGTGCTGGAGCAGACCGATGTCTTCATCACCCACGCGGGTGCGTCCAGTGCGCACGACGGGCTGGCCTGCGGGGTGCCGATGGTCGCCGTGCCGCAGGCCGCCGACCAGTTCACCAACGCCAGGATGCTGGAGCGGCTGGGGGTCGCCCGCCGGCTGACGAAGGAGGAGGCCACCGCGCGGACCCTGCGCGAGGCGGTGTTCGCCCTGCTCGACGACCCGCGCACCGCGCAGCGATGCGCCCTGGCCCGGCGGGAGATGGAGGCCGAGGGGGGCACCCGGCGGGCCGCCGACCTCGTCGAGGCGGAGCTGCCCGGCCGCTGACGGCTACGGCTCCCCCGCTCGGCCGGGCCGCCGCGCCGTCTCACCGCAGCGCGGCGGCCGCCATGTTCTCCAGCTCGGGCACGAGGTCGTTGGCGTGCGGCATGGCGAGGATCTCCGTACGCAGGTCCTTCGCCCGGTCCCGGAACGTCCGCTCGCCGAGGATCCGCTGGAGGCTCTCCCGGACGATCTGGCCGGTGGCCTTCGCGGAGTGCGTGGTGAGCCCGGCGCCCTGCGCGGCGAGCCGCCCGGACAGCATCGGCTGGTCGACGTCCCAGGGCAGCGCGAGCTGCGGCACTCCGTAGAACGCCGCCGTCGACAGGGTGCCGACGCCCGCGTGGTGGATGACCGCCGAGCAGGTCGGCAGCAGCGCCTGCATGGGGACGTAACTCACCAGCCGGGCGTTGTCGGGCACCCGCTTCAGCTTCCGCTGTGCCGCCTCGCCGACGGTCGCCACCAGCTCGATGTCCAGGTCCGCCACCGCTTCGAGGATCTCCTCGACGTCGATGGGGAATCCGATGGCGTGGTCGGTGACCGTGAGCCCCAGGGTGAGGGCCACCCGGGGACGGGTCGGGGGCTCCCACAGCCAGCGCGGTACGACGGCGGGGCCGCCGTACGGGGTGAAGCGCATCGGCCGGTAGTCGAGGCCGGGGGCGTGCACCTGCAGCGAGGGCGGCAGCAGGTCGACGCTGAACTGGCCGGTCACCAGCTCCTCGGTGAACTCGCCGCCGTACTGGCGGGCGTAGCCGCCGAGCCACTCCCCCAGCGGGTCGCTGCCGCCGTCGTCTGCGGCGGCCGCCAGCCGGTTGAAGTGCGCGCGCGTCACGCCGTACACGTCGGCGCCGACCAGCAGACGGCAGTGCGCGGCCCCGACCGCCTGGGCCGCTATCGCGCCCGCGTAGGTCATGGGCTCCCACACGACCAGGTCGGGGCGGAACTGGCGGGCGTACTCGACGAGTGCCGCGGTCAGCGGCGCGTTGGTCATCTTGTGGGTGCTGGCGACCCGCACCCGGTAGCCGTCGCGCAGCGACCGGAGGTCGATGTCCTCGGGGTCCTTCTCCAGCGCGTCGTACGGGGAGAGCAGGCCGGGGGCCTTGCGCGCGCCCTCGTTGTCGAGCCGGCCGTGGACCTGCCAGAGGTCCCGGTCGCTGCCCACGGGGACGGCGGTGAGGCCCGCCTGGTGGATGGCGGCGGTCATCTTCGGCTGGCAGGCCACCCGCACGTCGTGGCCCGCGGAGCGCAGCGCCCAGGCCAGGGGGGCCATCAGCAGGAAGTGCGTGCGTTCCGGATAGCAGGTGAACAGAATGCGCATGGTTCGATCCTTGGCCTGGTCGGGGCTGGTCTGGACTGGTCGGGGACGGAGGAGGAGACGGAGGAGGAGACGGAGGAGGAGACGGAGGAGGAGACGGAGGAGGGGGTGGAGGAGGGGACGGAGGAGACGGGGCCTACGCGATACGGCTGCGCAGCAGTCGCACCGGGAGGCTCTTGATGCCCCAGGTGAAGTTGGAGGAGTTGTGGAGCGCGGGGCCCGTCGTCTCGAAGCCGTCCAGGACCCCGGTCAACGCCCTCAGCAGCGCCGCCAGTTCGAACCTGGCCATGTGGGCGCCGAGGCAGAGGTGCCGACCGTGGCCGAAGGCGATGTGCCGGTTGGGCCTGCGGTCCACCCGGAAGGTGTGCGGATCGGTGAAGAGGTCCTCGTCGCGATTGGCCGAGATGTTCCACAGCGTGACCCGCTCGCCCTCGGCGATCGGCACCCCGTTGATCTCGGTGTCGCGGGTGGCGGTGCGCATGGCGTGGATCCCGGGGGTGGTCCAGCGCAGGATCTCCTCCACCGCCGGGGCGATGCCCTCGGGGCCGCGGTCCTGCAGGAGCCGCCACTGGTCGGGGTTCCGGGCGAACTGGTGGACGGCGCCGGCCGCCGAGTAGCGGGTGGTCTCGTTGGCGCCGGAGAGGATCCCGCTCAGATTGAAGACGATCTCCTCGTCGGTGAGCGGACGGTGCTCGCCGCCGCCCTCGTCCACCTGGGTGTCGTGGGCGATGTGGCTGATGAGGTCGTCGCCGGGGCGGGCCCTGCGCTCGCTCAGCAGCTCCATGAAGTACAGGAAGATCTCCGAGTTGGCGTTGGAGCGCTCCTGCTCGTCCTCGGACTCGAAGGCGTCCGTGGTGAGTTCACCGATCCAGGACCAGTCCCTGGTGGGGATACCGAGGAGGGCGCAGACCACCCGGTTGGGGAGCTGCTTGGCGATGTCGATGAAGTCGAACTCACCGCGCTCCAGGGCCTCTTCGGCCAGTTCCGCGACGACCTTCTCGACCAGTTCCTCGATGTACGGCATGCGCTGCGGGCCGACCGCCTGGTGCAGGGCCCGCTTGAGGCGGGTGTGCTGGGGGGCGTCGGAGACGATGAGCATGCGCTGCGCGACGGCGGCGACGGCCGAGGGGTGGCTGCCCAGGTTCATGCCGGAGGCCGAGCTGAAGGTCTCGGTGTCGGCGTAGACGCGGGTGATGTCCCGGTGCTTGGTGAGCGCCCAGAAGCCTTCGCCGCCGGGTTCCGGGTGGCGGTGCACCGGGTCGTTGGCCCGCAGCCAGGTGAAGGTCTCCCAGAAGTCGCCCCGCGCGAAGGGCTCTGGGTCGAGGAGATCAATGTGCATGTCGGGCTCCTGCGTCGATGGCGTGTCGAGGGCGGTACGCGACTGCCGAGAGGCGGTACGTGACCGACGGCGGTACGTGACCGACGACGGCGGTACGTGACCGCCGAGGGCGATACGTGACCGACGGGCGCCGTCCGGACAGCCCGGCCGCGTGCGCGGTGCGCAGCCGTCAGCTTGCGAAGGGGCTCTACCGATTTCCTATCGGCGGTGCGGCCGACTCGTATAGCAGCCGTATCGACGCCCCTCGCACGATGGGTTCTTCCATGGCGCCAACCTTGAAAGGGCCTGCCCGTGAAGAGCGACAGCACGCAAATTCGGAAGATCGTCATTCTCGGTGGCGGCACGGCGGGCTGGATGACCGCCTCCTACCTCGGGAAGGCCCTTCAGGGCACCGTGGACATCACGGTTCTCGAAGCCCCGTCGATTCCGCGCATCGGTGTCGGCGAGGCGACCGTCCCCAACCTCCAGCGTTCCTTCTTCGACTACCTCGGCATCCCCGAGGAGGAGTGGATGCGGGAGTGCAACGCGAGCTTCAAGATGGCCGTGCGCTTCGTCAACTGGCGTACCCCGGGCGCCGGTGAGCCCACCCCCCGCGCCCTCGCCGACGACGGACCCGACCACTTCTACCACCCGTTCGGACTGCTGCCCGATCACGACCAGACGCCCCTGTCGCACTACTGGTACAAGCGCAAGCACGAGGGCGAGACGACCGAGCCGTTCGACTACGCGTGCTTCCCGGAACCGCCGGTGATGGACGCGATGAAGGCGCCGCGCTCGATGGAGGGCGAGGCCGCCACCCGTTACGCGTGGCACTTCGACGCGCAGCTCGTCGCCGACTTCCTGTCGCGCTTCGCCACCAAGAAGCAGGGCGTCAACCACGTCCAGGACGAGATGGTCCGGGCGGAGCAGGACGAGCGGGGCTACATCACCGCGCTGCACACCAAGGGCGGTCTGGTCCTCGACGCGGACCTGTTCGTGGACTGCTCCGGCTTCCGCGGGCTGCTGATCAACAAGGCGCTCGAAGAGCCGTTCATCGACATGAGCGACCACCTGCTGTGCGACAGCGCGGTGGCCACGCAGGTCCCGCACGACGACGAGAAGTACGGCATCGAGCCGTACACCTCGGCGATCGCCATGTCCTCCGGCTGGTCCTGGAAGATCCCGATGCTGGGCCGGTTCGGCTCCGGCTACGTGTACTCCAGCAGGTTCACCTCCCAGGAGGAGGCGACCGAGGAGTTCTGCAACCTGTGGGGGCTCGACCCGGAGAAGACCGAGTTCAACCACGTCCGCTTCCGCGTCGGCCGCAACCGCCGCGCCTGGGTGAACAACGTGGTGAGCATCGGCCTCTCGTCCTGCTTCCTGGAGCCGCTGGAGTCCACCGGCATCTACTTCACCAGCGCCGCCATCTACCAGCTGGCCAAGCACTTCCCGGACCGCACCTTCAACCAGGGGCTCGTCGACAGCTTCAACCGCGAGATCGAGTTGATGTTCGACGACACCCGGGACTTCCTCCAGGCGCACTTCTACTACGCGCCGCGCACCGACACCCCGTTCTGGCGGGCCAACAAGGAACTCGAACTCCCCCAGAACATCAAGGACAAGATCACCGCGTACAAGGCGGGGCTGCCGATCAACGCGCCGATCTCCGACGAGTCGACGTACTACGGCAACTTCGAGGCGGAGTTCCGCAACTTCTGGACCAACGGCAGCTACTACTGCATCTTCGCCGGCCTCGGCCTGGAGCCGGACGCGCCGCTGCCGGCCCTGGCCCACAAGCCGGAGTCGGTCGCCGGGGCGCTGCCCCTCTTCAAGCAGGTCAAGGACCGGCAGAAGGAGCTCGTGGAGTCCCTGCCGAGCGCCTACGACTACCTGCGCCACCTGCACAACTCCTGATGACGCGCGTCGGGCCGGGGGGGGGGGGCCCCGGGGGCCCCCCCCCCCCCCCCCCGGGCCCCCCCCCCCCCCCGGCCCCCCCAAAAACCCCCACCCCCCCCCCCCCCCCCCCCCGGGGGGCCGACCCGGCCACCCCCCGG